>WRFH01000010.1 GCA_009778915.1 Elusimicrobiota bacterium | reverse complement strand
TCCGCCGCAACGTACAACATGCAGAACGGCTCCACTACGGACGTAATGAATACGACAACTTTCAACCAGACAGGCGTATTTAATATGGATGTTAATACTAATGACCTTAGCCATGATTCGGTTGTCGCAGCAGGGCCGTCGACGATAAATCCGATAAATTTATACATTACGCTGATTTCCCCCACCACGCTCGCGTCAAGCAGCGTGACTATTAGTAATTTATTTGAGGGCTCGTTCACCGGTGATTTGGCGCAGTTCAGCATAGCGAACATTGCCGGCGCGGCGGCGCTGGGCCCCAACGTCGGCGCGAAGCTGGTTGACAACGGTTCCGGAATAGATTTGGTGCTTTATATGCTGAGTTCAAATTTCGGCACTTTGACGGGTATGTCGCATAACCAGACCGAAGCGGCGAACGCCATAGACACAATTTCAAAAGGCTCTCCCAGCGCGGACATGACGTCCGTCATTAATATTATAGAGAACCAGCCGACGGAAGCCGCCCAGAAAGGCGCGCTTAACCAGCTGCACGGTTCATTCCTGGCCAACGCTATTATGTCAGCCGCGTTTGACACGGGCAGGCAGAATTTATACGGCCGCATAACGCCGCGCGCTTACAAAGATATCTGCATTACCTGCGATAAAACGCCGGTCGCGTGGGCGCAGGCTTACGGCGTGCAGAATATTTTGAAATCCACGGCTGATTCGCCGGGCGATTTTAAAACAAAAGGCTGGGGCGCGCAGGCCGGCTTAGACATTTGGAACACGGAGACGTTTACGGGCGGCGTTTACTTCGGCTACGGCGACAATAATCTGAGCCAAGCTATGGATAACGGCACCATGAAAGCTTATACCGCAGGCTTATACGGAGGGTGGTTCGGCGATAAATGGGACGTTAAATCTTCGTTAAGCGCGGGTATGGAAAACTATGACACGACGAGGAATTTGACTGTCTTCGGCAGAACCGCGAAAGCGACGTTTGACACGCAAAGCGTCAACGCCGACGTTATGGCGGAATATAAAATACCGTCCGGCGGGGTTAACTTCAAACCGTTTATCGGCTTACAGGGCGGCTTAGTGAGGAACAGCAGTTTTGACGAAACCGGCGCGGACAGCGTGTCGCTGTCCGTTGACAGCGGCAATTATTTCGGCGCCAGCGTTTTCGGCGGTATCGGCATAGAGGAGAAATTAAATAAGCTCCGCTGGTACGGCGATTTACACGCCAACCTGATAGCCGCCGGCGACAAAAATACTATCACGGCCGCGTTCTCCGAAGATAAAAACGTTAACATGGATATTTACAGCGCCAAACAGGGCGGCCTGACTTACGGCGCGGGGCTGGGCGCGGAGTATCAGTTGTCCAAACCTTTAAGCGTCTACGCTTACGTGTCGGCTGACTTGGGCAGCGGTTACAACGGGTATTACGGCAATATCGGATTTAACTACAAATTCTGCTGCGGCAAAAAGAACGGCTGCCAGACGACAACGGCGGCGGCAGAACAGCCCGCGGCGGTTGCACCTGTACAGACGGAAACGCCCGCTCCCGCGGTTGCGGTTGAGACGGCGCCGGTTCCAGCCCCGGCTGTTGCTCCTGAGACTGTCCCTCCTGCAGCCCCTGCGGCTGAGGCGCCTCATATGTTCCCTAATAATGTTTTGTTCGGCTTTGATAAATCTAACGTCAGCGACAGCGACAAAGCGGCTATTACCAAAGAAATCGAACGTCTGAAACAGACGGATTATTATGAAGTGAGAATACAGGGGCATACGGACAGCGTCGGCACAAAGGCGTACAACCAGAAATTGTCCGAACGGCGCGCCAAAGCGGTTTATAATATCTTTAAACAGAAAGGCGTGACGAAGAATGTCTCTTATGAAGGCTTTGGCAAAACAGAACCCGCGGCGTCAAACAAAACTAAAGAAGGCCGCGCGCAGAACAGACGCGTGGAAGTTATAGTTCTTAAACGGATATAAAAGTTTGAACAAAAAAAGAGCGGCGTATAAACGCCGCTCTTTTTTTTATTTTCAAATTATTTCAGGGCCTCATGGGCCGCTTCTTTGGCGTGGATTGCCGTGGTGTCATAAAGCGGCAGAGAGGCGGTTTTCAGCAGCATGCAAATTTCCGTGCAGCCCAAAATCACGCCTTCCGCGCCGCGCTCTTTTAACGAATCAATTATTTCCAGATATTTTTTCCGCGAAGAGTTTTTGACTACGCCTTTGCAAAGTTCGTCGAAAATAATGTTGTGCACCGTTTCCCGCTGCGCGGCGTCCGGCGTTAAAATTTCAAGACCTTCGCGCCGTAAAATATCCGTATAAAAATTGTGTTCCATAGTAAATTTTGTGCCCAGCAGACCGATTTTTTTAAGACCGTCCTCTTTGATTTTCCGCGCGGTCGGCCCCGCTATATGCAGTAGCGGCACGGAAATATTTTGCGCGATTTCCGGCGCGACTTTGTGCATGGTGTTTGTGGAAATTATAATAAAATCCGCGCCGGCGTTTTGCAGCTTTTTTGCTTCGGCGGACAACACGGCGGCGGCTTCCGTCCAGTTGCCGTCGTTCTGCATTTTTTTTATTTCGTCAAAGTCGACGGAAGACAACAGAATTTTCGCGCTGTGCAGGCCGCCCAGACGGCGGTTAACTTCTTCATTTATTATTTTGTAATAAAAAGCGGTTGACTCATAACTCATGCCGCCGAGTATTCCTATGGTTTTCATGTTAAACATTATAACAAATTGTTTTTCCCCTCGCCCCTCCGGGGGAGAGGGATAGGGTGAGGGGGTGTGTTCACATCATGCACTCAAATATTTTGCCGTAGAGCCAAAGCGGAAAAACTAATTTTATAACAACGCCATTTAGTGTACCTTCCCCCTCACCCCGGCCCTCTCCCCCGAAGGGGCGAGGGAGAAAAAGTTAATCTCACCATTTCTATCGCAAGCGGCGGGGAAAAGCTAAAGGCACAAAAAAACCCCCGCCGTACAGCGGGGGTTTTTGTCTGATTTTATTAGAAATAAAATCTTAACGCCAAGTTGCCTTCAAAGCCCGTAATGTCCCTTTGCATCTGGCTTAAGCCCGCAAAACTGCTGTTGGCTTTTGCCGCGAAGTTGTAACCTACGTCCAGGCCTAAAGCCACATGCTGCGTAGCCCTTAACTCAATGCCGGCTTTAAGGTGCGGGAACACGACTATGTCGCTTTCTGACATATTAACGGGCGGATAATTGTTCATGTCTACGGCCCATCTTGAATAAGCCACCGTAACGCCGCCGCCCAGC
This sequence comes from Elusimicrobiota bacterium, assembly GCA_009778915.1. Classification (GTDB taxonomy): domain Bacteria; phylum Elusimicrobiota; class Elusimicrobia; order Elusimicrobiales; family Elusimicrobiaceae; genus Elusimicrobium. The sequence goes on along the minus strand of WRFH01000010.1, from coordinate 20,483 downwards.
CAGAAGTTAATCATAGAGCATTCCGGGACAAACTTATAATATAACGTCACCGGGAAAGAATAGAAGTCATTTTTAAACTCGTCGTTTAAAATATCGTCGGTCATTTTAAGCGGCGCGCGGAATTCCGCGCCTATTTTAAAGCCGAGCATGCCGGTTGTGGCAATCCAGTCCTGAAATATAAACTCAGCGCCGCCGAAATATTTATCGTTGCTGATACTGGGGCTGGAACTCAAGGCTAAGTTCTGCAGGTTATTATCCTGCTGGAATATGCCGCCTTTTAATCCGATGCCGACTTCCGCCGAAGCCGCTACGCTTAAAGCCATTACGGCCAGAAGCGCAATATATATCTTTTTCATCTGTAACTCCTTTGTAGATTTAATTTGTTGACAATATTATTATAGATGTTACCCCTGCGGGCGACAAGGGTCTTTAGACCTATAGACATCTAGGTCTTTAGACCTATATTTTAAAACGGGCATGAGAGAGAATTATTGCATGCAGGGCTTTGCTAGGAAGGATACAAAAGGTGTGATTTTCTTGAAAAATCACATTTGTTTCATCCGCTGGCGCGGAGGGCGCGCTTCGCGTTCGTTTGCCGTTTCGCTCCCGTTGGTCGCTTGGCCGGGGGTTGAAAAATTTCTTCGGCTTTTGAGCGCTTTTCAATTTTTCCGGCCTTCGCCGTACGCTCCGCTTTAAGTACTTGCTCAGGCCGGAGAAAATTGAAAATCATCTCAAAATCCTGTGAAATTTTTTTATCAGACTACTAACGGTGGTTACGGCCACGGCGACGGTCACTGCATTTTATCTAGGTTCTTCTTCGTTTTCAGGCGGGATGGGCGGCTGGTTCAGACCGTCTTCTTCATGGTTAAGCATCGGGCGCAGACGGTAAAAACCGTAGCCCGCCGTTAACGCCACGAAGCATATAACCGTCCACGGCAGAATTTTATTGATAGGACTTAAATGTTGTATCATTACGCCGGCGGCTATCATGCCCGCCGCCGTGCCGGCGTTACGGCACAGTTCCTGAAGGCCGAGGTAGCGCCCGCGTTCGCGCTCCGGCGCGATATTTGAAACCAAAGTGTTTGAGCCCGGCGATACCGCCATTTCCCCCACCGAAAACCACGCCACTCCGACGGCTGCCAGTACAAATCCCCCCGCCGCGCCGACGAGCAGATAGCCTGCGGCATACGCGGCGCAGCCTATGACTAGCGATGTGGTTATCCTCATATACGTCATAATTTTGCCGAGGTGGTATTGCAGCAGAACAACCATTGCGCCGTTAACTGAAAACAAAAGGCCGACCTGCCGCTCCGTCAGTTTTATATATTTTATGCCGTGCAGAGATAAGCCGGTAACCATCTGCGCGGAAACCAAAGATATCATAAAAATAAACAGGCAGATTAACGCCAGCCGCTTGTTTCTGAGTTCCAGAACCATTTCCACGAACCGCGCTTTTCTGGCTATAGTGCGCGAAAACGTATCCTTTATATTTATATGCAGAAACAGCGACGTGAGCAGAAAAAATACGCCGGTGGCCGCGAAAGCCAGCGCAAAACTGTGTCCCGCCATAAAGCCGCCCAGCACCGGGCCCAGCGCCCAGCCTATGTTCAAACCTATTCTGATGTAGCCGAATGCTTCCAGCCGGTTTTTGGGCGCGATATTGTCCGCCACCCAGGCGTTTGACGACGGGCGGAAAAACGCGCCGAAAAAACTTCCTATAAAATAAAACATTATCGTCCACATGTAATGCGCGTGAACGTAAATAGCGTACGCCATCAACAGCGCGTTTATTCCGCGCAGCGCTAGGGACAGGGACATAACTCTCTTGCGCCCGAACGCGTCTGAAAGTTCGCCTGCCAGCCCGCTTGCCGCCGAAGCGCCCAGAATGGCCGTTGCCGCCGCTATGCCGACGGCGCTCGCCGGCAGGCCGCGCTCGACGTTCAGGTAGATTGCGAAAAACGGGACGGAGATTGCGTAGCCGCCGGTGACGAGGGCGTTGGCAAAAGAGAGAATAAAAATTTCTTTGGTAAGTTTCATATATATATTATTCGGTATATCTTTTTTCCCTCTCTCTCTCAGGGAGAGGGCAGGGTGAGGGTTTCTGAACACATAATGTACACAACATATTGATGTGTCGTTCATCAACTTAGGTTTTTTACCTTATCGGCCCCGGAAAGGCGGGGCCTTGGACAAATTTACGGCAGAATATTTGAGTTCAAAAACCCTCACCTGTGTCCTCTCCCTGTGAGGGAGAGGAAAAAAATTTGTGGACGGAGTCTTAATTATCTCCCCCCGCCTCCTCCCCCTCCGAAACCGCCGCCGGAAAATCCGCCCCCGCCAAAACCGCCGCCGCGGAAACCGCCGAAAACCATTCTTATAACAAAGTATATAATTCCCAGCAGAACAAACAGCGAACGCCGCAGAAAATCTTTATCGGAATAAGTGTTGGAAATGGAGTGGACATAGGTTTTCAACTGTTCTATTTTTGACGGCGGGGTGAGAAGGCCTTTTTTAAGCGGCACCATGACGGTAATCCCTTCCCGCGCGGCCAGAGAATTTTTGAAAACGAAGCGGATATTTTCGGAGTTCCCGGTCATTCTGTAACCGGGCGCGTCCGTCGAACCCTGCGGGCCGGAGTAGGCGGAAATTTTGTCCGAAATAACTTCCGCGCCCGGAGGCAGAGTAAGACTGAAAGAGACGGAGCGTATCGGGAAATCCCAGTAATTTCCGGTAACATTCCAGTAAACCTCGTCGTAATTTTTTAAAAAAGCGGCGGCCTGCGCCGCAGTGTATGTCAGCGTATAAGTGTTAATCCCCGTCGGTATAAAATCATCGCTGCCGAAATTTACGCGCAGACTTCCGTTTTTATTTTCCGTAAAATAAGGTTCTGTTTTTCCGTTGCGGGTAAGCGAAATAACTTTGTAATCCAAGCCCGCGCCCGGACCGGACGAGTACGGCAAATCCCTGTAAAGCCCGCGGTTTATTTTTTTATGCTCGGCGTTGGCGGATATTATTTCCGCGACAGTCGCGCTTCCGTCTTTATTTAAAACGAGCGCCGCGTCGTAACTTTTTATATATTCTTCCGCGGCGCAGAAAACGGCGCAGAACAACAGCGTAAAAAACAGCGGGCTTTTTCTCATTGAAACTCCTTAATCAAAAATCCATATAAAATTATATAATAATAAAGGTAGTTATTATTTAATTCAGGAGTCAATAAAAAATGAACATGAAAAAATATGTTGCTGAAGCGGTCGGCACAATGTTTCTTGTGCTTATGGGCTGCGGCAGTGCGGTATTAGCCGGAGGCCATGTCGGTTTTTTAGGCATAGCTTTCGCTTTCGGTTTAACGGTTATGGTAATGGTTTACGCCATCGGTCCTATTTCCGGCTGTCATATCAACCCCGCAATCACGGTTGCGATGTGGGTTAATAAAAAAATAGACGGCACGGACGCCGCTTGGTATATAGTTTTCCAGTGCGTCGGCGCGGTTATCGGCGCGGCGGTACTTCTCGCGGTGGCTTACGGGCTGCCCGGATATCACGCGGGCGTGCAAGGTTTAGGTCAGAACGGTTTCGGCCTCGCTTCGCCTGACAAATACGGTTTAGTCGCCGGCGCGATTGCTGAATTTGTGCTTACCGCGCTTTTCCTGTTTGTGATTTTCGGCGCGACCAGCAAGAAAGCTCCGGCGGGTTTCGCGGGCATCGCCATAGGCTTGGCTCTTACTTTAATTCACATAGTCGGCATACCGGTGACGGGCGTTTCCGTCAACCCGGCGCGCTCTTTCGGCCCGGCTTTGATATTGGCTTTGGGCGGATACGGCACGGCGCTGAGCCAGCTGTGGCTGTTCATCGTGGCCCCGATACTCGGCGGCATTTTCGGCGGATGGATGTGGAACCAGGTTGATTCTGACTCTGCTCCCGCTTCCAAACCGTCTAAAAAATAAATTCGTATATTTTTACAAAAAGCGTCCGCGGAAACACGGACGCTTTTTTTTATGCCGCGGCGGGTTTGATTTACACGCCTTAAATTTATAAAATATAAATGTCCTACATATTATATATCTGTCCGCTTTAAAATATAAAAGGAGAGTTTTAAAATGGCAAAATTAACAGCGATGGACGGTAACGGCGCGGTCGCGCACGTTGCCCACGCCGTCAACGAAGTTATAGCGATTTATCCTATCACCCCGTCGTCAACGATGGGCGAAATAGCCGACATGAAGTCCGCTAAAGGCGAAACGAATATCTGGGGTAACGTTCCCGTGGTAAGCGAACTTCAGTCAGAAGGCGGCGCGGCGGGCGCCGTTCACGGCGCTCTTTCAGCGGGCGCGCTTACAACCACTTTTACCGCGTCTCAGGGGCTTTTGCTGATGATTCCGAATATGTTTAAAATAGCGGGCGAACTTACACCGACGGTTTTCCACGTTTCGGCCCGCGCTGTCGCGACACACGCGCTTTCTATTTTCGGGGACCACAGCGACGTTATGTCCGTCCGCCAGACAGGGTGGGCGATGCTTGCGTCCGCCAATCCGCAGGAAGCTATGGATTTCGCGCTGGTTTCCCAGGCGGCAACTTATGAAGCCCGCGTGCCGTTCCTCCACTTCTTTGACGGGTTCAGAACGTCACACGAACTTAACATGGTTGACGCTCTGACCAAAGAACAAATGGCGCAGATGATAGATATGGATTTAGTCGCGAAGCACCGCGCGAAAGCTTTGGACCCGGAACATCCGACGCTGCGCGGCACATCGCAAAACCCGGACGTTTTTTTCCAAAGCCGCGAAGCCGTCAGCAAATTTTATACCGCGGTTCCGTCCATAGTCAAAAAATATATGGACAAATTCGCGAAAATCACCGGCCGACAGTATGACCTTTTTGAATACGCCGGCGACGCGGACGCGGATAAACTGATTGTCATCATGGCCTCCGGCTGCGACGTGGCGGAGACCGCCGTGGAATGTCTTAAAGGCGGCAAAGTGGGCGTTTTAAAAATAAGACTTTTCAGGCCGTTCTCGATAGAATCTTTCATAAGCAAAATTCCTAAAACAATCAAAAAAATCGCGGTAATGGACAGAACAAAAGAACCCGGTGCGCTGGGCGAACCGCTGTTTGAAGACGTCTGCGCCGCGTTTCTTACTGACGAAGGGCGCAAAGCTTTTCCGCAGACGCCGCTCATCATCGGCGGCCGTTACGGGCTGGGCTCAAAAGAATTTACGCCCGGCATGGTTAAAGCGGTTTTTGACAATCTGGCCAAAGACGCGCCGAAGAAAAATTTTGTCGTCGGCATAATTGACGATATTTCAAACTCGCACCTGCCGGATTCAATAGCGTGCAATTCGCTGGGCACAGGCGACACTTTCGGCGCGATGTTTTACGGCTTAGGCTCGGACGGCACCGTCGGCGCGAATAAGAACACGATGAAAATTATCAGCGACAAGACCGATAATTATTCGCAGGGTTACTTTGTTTATGACTCCAAAAAAGCGGGCTCTATGACGACGTCGCACATCCGCTTCGGCAAAAAATTAATCAAAGCGCCGTATCTTATCGAAGAAGCGGATTTCATCGCGTGCCACATGTTCTCTTTCATGGAGAAATATGATATTTTGGGCAAAGCTAAAACGGGCGCGACTTTCCTTCTGAACGCGCCTTACCCGGCGGACCAGATATGGGACCATCTTACCGCCGAAGTGCAGAAGCAGATTATCGATAAAAAACTTAAATTCTACACTATCGACGCGTCCGAAATCGCGCTGAAAACCGGCATGGGCGCGAGGACGAACACAATCATGCAGACGGCGTTTTTCAAAATCGCCGGCATTATTGAAACTTCAAAAGCCGTCGATGCCATTAAAGACGCTATTAAAAAAACTTATTCCAAAAAAGGCGAGGACGTCGTCAAGAAAAACTACGGCGCCGTGGACGCCGCGCTTGAAGGTTTGAAAGAAGTCAAATATCCGGCGCAGGTTACGTCGAAGCTGCATATGCAGAAGCCCGTTCCGGATTCCGCGCCCGAAATGGTTAAAGACGTGCTGGGCGAGATGATAGCTTTCAGGGGCGACAATCTCCCCACTTCCAAAATGCCCGAAGGCGGCATTTATCCGACGGCAACCACGCAGTATGAAAAACGCAATATCGCCGTTATGTGTCCGTCGTGGGACCCGGAAATATGCATACAGTGCGGCATTTGCTCTCTGGTCTGCCCGCACGGTGTAATCCGCATGAAAGCGTACAGCGCGGACCAGCTTAAAAACGCGCCGAAAACTTTTAAATCTACCGACGGTAAAATGGACCTCGCCGGCAACAAAGTCACAATCCAGGTTGCCGTGGAAGACTGCACCGGCTGCGGTTCCTGCGTTACCAACTGCCCCGGCAAATCCAAGACGGATCCCAATCACAAAGCCATTAACATGACGCACCAACTGCCGCTGCGCGAAACGGAAATTGACAACTTCGCTTTCTTCCTCGGCCTCAAAAACGCCGAAGTTAAAACGAAAAAAGAAAGCATAAAAGGCTCCCAGCTGCAAACGCCGCTGTTTGAATTTTCCGGCGCGTGCGCGGGCTGCGGCGAAACTCCGTACGTCAAACTTTTAACGCAGTTGTACGGCGACCATATTACCATAGCCAATGCCACCGGCTGCTCGTCCATTTACGGCGGCAACCTGCCGACGACGCCTTACTGCAAACGCGCCGACGGCAAAGGCCCGGCGTGGTCCAACTCTCTGTTTGAAGACAACGCGGAGTTCGGATTAGGCATGAGGTTGGCTTATGACCAGATGTCGTCCGACGCCAAAGCTTTGCTTTCTTCGATGAACATTGAAGGCGGCAAAGAAATTCTGGAAGCCAAACAAGGTTCAACGGAAGAAATTGACGCGCAGAGAGCCAGAGTCGCGAAACTCAAGGAAAGTTTGTCCAAGTCTAAAGATGCCAACGCGCAGAGGCTTTCGAGCATGGCTGATTATCTCGTCAAAAAATCCGTCTGGATTTTGGGCGGCGACGGCTGGGCTTATGATATAGGTTACGGCGGTCTTGACCACGTGCTGGCATCCGGCAAAAACGTAAAAGTTTTGGTTCTGGATACCGAAGTTTATTCCAACACGGGCGGGCAGATGTCCAAAGCCACGCCGATGGGCGCCGTCGCTCAGTTTGCCGCGGCCGGCAAAGTTATGCCTAAAAAAGATTTGGGCATGATTTCCATGACTTACGGCAACATTTACGTCGCGCAGATTTCAATGGGCGCGAATATGAACCAGGCGGTCCAGGCTTTCAGCGAAGCGGAAGCTTACGACGGCCCGGCGATAATCATAGCTTATTCAAACTGCATAGCGCACGGCATAGACATGAGCAAAGGCATGCTGGAAGGCAAAAAAGCTGTGCAGGCCGGCCGCTGGCTGCTTTACAGGTTTAACCCGGCGCTTAAAGCGCAGGGCAAAAACCCGCTGACGCTTGACTCCGGCGCGCCGACGGCGACGCTTGCTGATTTTGAGAGCACGGAGAACCGTTTCCAGTCGCTTACAAAATCGAACCCGGAAGTAGCGGCAAAACTTGCCAAACTGGCGGAAGCGGAGTACGAGTGGAGGCGCTGCGTCTATGAGCAGTTAGCCAAATTCAACTGCACGCCGAAGAAAGAAGCTTAATCGAAGTTTTATAAAAAACAAAAAAATCCGGGGTTTTTCTAAAACCCCGGATTTTTTCCTATCCTCTCCCCGAGGAGAAGGAATAAAATAATTCAAATGGTATAGCGCAAAAATAGGTCCAAAGGCCCTTGTGTAGACAAACGCTAATCTTGTATTATTATGGCAGATAGCTATAAATATAGGAGAACAACAGTATGAAAAAGGTTTGTCTGTTCATGTCCGCGTTTCTGTTCTGCGCGGTTTTTTCTTTTGCCCAGCCGAAGCAGGCCGTCGACACTCTCAGCAACGCGGAGTCAAATATTAAAGATATAAGCGCGGAAAAGGATAAGACTTTCCCACAATTTAAATCAAATCTGTCCGCGTACGTTCAGCAGCAAAACGACTCCGTCAAAGATGTGCCGGGAATAATTAACCTGGACATCAGAGACGCTTTTATACAATTCTGCTTAGATACCGACAGAGTGCATGGCTACGACTACTATATAATAATGGCCAATTATCTGGAGAAAATAGCAAAAGAAAAGGGTATATTCAAAGGCAATATTTCTTTTATGGACGGCAAACAGTTCGCCGCAAAATATAAAGGCGTAGACCAGTATGATTTTTATACAAGAGGCTGGTTCGTTAAGCCCGCGTTTCATAAAGTAAACGGCGTGACAGACACGAGCGTCGTAAAATTTGTTCAGCTTATAATGTTTACGGACGGCCTTCCCGCCGTCAGCATTTCTTTTATAGGGCACGCCAGAAGGTCAGGAGATGTCGTAAACGTGCATACGTGGGAATACGGCGAGAAAATGATTGACGATGTACTGAAATTAGGGCTTTGGTCCACAAATACCGCGGGCGAGTATGATGACGGCGCGTACGCCGCGCTTGAAGAACAGCTGATAAAAGCCGGGGCGCCTTTTAATAGAGATTATTCGTCTTTCTCGCTGTACTGATGAAGTAAATTTGTTATACTGGTTAAAACCGCCGGCGTTGTTCATTGACAGCGCCGGCTTTTTTAAATATTCTATAAAAATTCTACCGCGCGGTAGGTTTTTGCAATAAAATTCCGTTTGCCGGCGTTTTACTGTTGTCGGTTTCAAAGGAGGCCGTTTATGAAAAACGTAAAAAATATATTGGCAGTATTGCTCTCCGGCGGGTTATTTGCCTGCGCGGGAACTGGCTACGTCGCTTACCCGTCTTACCCGGTACAGAGCGACATAAGCTATTCCACCGGCTATTATGGCTCTTACGGCGGTTATTACCCGCAACCGTCGGTTTATTCCTATTCCAACACAAGTTATAATACCGGTTACCCCTCGCCTGTTATCATAAGAAATCGCATGCAGCGGCCTTTCTACTCTTATTCTAATACCGAGAGACCGTACCGCTCGTCTTACAGAGGGCCGGGCATGAATTTCCCGGTGACAAACGACAACCAGCGCGATATATGGGTGAATCCTAATAGGACGGGACAGCCGTTCTATCAAGGAAAACAGAACTCTAATATGAAGCCCGGCTTCCAGTCTCCGCGCCCGGGCCAAAATTACGGCCAGCGCAATGGACAAGTTAACCCGTACCAGGGCGGCGGCAGCAACGGGCAGAACCAAAACCGCCCGGCCGGACAGCAGGGTAATAACGGCGGTTACAGCAATAACGGTAATTCCGGCGCCGTTGTGAATCCCGGCAGCAGCGGGAACAATGGCAACGGCAATAACGGCGTGCATAACGGTATTACGCAGGGCAACGGCTCGAACGGCGTAGGCAACCAGGGCGGCCAGACGCGCCTCCCTCCCGGTCAGGCAAAAAAGAATTAAGCAAGATGAGTTTTTCAAGGCGGGCGCGCGTATTTACGGCGCGTCCGTCTTTTTTGTGTAATTGCGCTGCCGGCTTATGTAAATTTGGTATACTGATTAATAATAAGCCGCCGGCGCCGTATATTGATTCGCCGGTTGTTTTATAAAAATTCTACCGAACGGTAGAATTTTGCAATAAAATTTTATTGCGCGCGTTTTACTGTTGTAAATTTTAAAGGAGGCCGTTTATGAAGAACGTAAAAAATATATTGGCGGCGCTGCTCCCCTTCGGGTTATTTGCCTGCGCGGGAACCGGCTATGTCGCTTACCCGTCTTACCAGGGGCAGAGCGATGTAGTAACATATACAAACTCTTACGACGCTTATTACCCGCAGCAGCCGGCGGTTTATTCTTATTCCAGCACGAGTTACAATACCGGTTATACTACGCCGGTTATAATAAATAATAATACGTCGCGGCCTTACGACTCTTATTCAAATACGCAGAGACCTTTCCGCGGCTCTTCCCGCAGCCGGCAAATGACTTTCCCGGTGACAAATGACGAGCAGCGCGACGGATGGATGGCTCCTCCTAATAATATGCAGCCTCCGCCGCCCCCTATGCCCGCAAAACCGGATATGAATGTTAAGCCCGGCATACAGCCTCCGCCTCAAAATCCCCCTTCCGTTAATCCCCCGCGCCCCGCGCAACAGAACCCGCAGGTCCGCCCGCCCGCCCCGCCCGCTAATCCCGGCAATTCTGGAAACGCGGCCAAACCGGGTAACCCGGGGAATTCAGGCAATACCGGTAATGCCGGTAAGCCCGGGAACACGGGTAACGGCAACGCCGGAAATTCAGGCGGCGGTAATGCTAACAGCGGCAACAACGGGAACAATGGAAACGGCAATAACGGCGTGCACAACGGCATAGTGCAGGGCAACGGTTCCAACGGCGTGGGCAACCAGAACGTCCAGCCGAAAGTCCCTCCGGGGCAAGCAAAAAAGAATTAAGTAATATAGGTTTGTTTTAAGACGGGCGCGCATATTTAATGCGCGCCCGCTTTTTTGTGTTGTTGAAAAAGTTTCCATCTTTTTCCCTCTCCCCTCCGGGGGAGAGGGATAGGGTGAGGGGGTGTGAACACAATATGCTCACAAATATATCGCCGCAGAGCCAAAACAGAATAACTGATTTTATAACAACACCATTTTGTATACATTCCCCCTCACCCCGACACTCTCCCCCGGAGGGGCGAGGGAGAATAAAAAGAGCCTCTCTGCGGAAAAATAAAATAATATATTTTATTTAGCTAAAATTAAGTAAAATATATTATATGAATACAAAAAAGTTTCTGGCTGCGGTAACCGTAATTTTTATTCTTCCGGTGTTTGTTTTTTCAAAAGACCTGACGGAAGAACCTGCAAATTTGCAGACGGACATAGGCTTCGGCCTTTTCTGGGTTCCGGCGGGTTTGATTGCCGCCGGCGTTGTTTTGCGCGACGTTGGCAAAGACAGCTTTTTCGGCAAGAACACGCTTCAGCGGCGTTTTTCCAACGGCGAGCGGCATAATAATCTTGACGACTATCTGCAGTTCGCGCCGCTGGCCGGCGTCGTCGGTCTGCCGCTGCTGACGAATATTCCGCACAGAAGTTCTTACCCGCGTTTGTTAATGCTGACGGCGGTGTCGCAGGTTTTGAGTTTCGGCGTAGTGCACGGCGCTAAAAAATTGTTTGACGACACAAGACCGAACGCCTCGCCGGATTCTTTCCCGTCGGGCCACACGGCGCAGGCTTTTATGGGCGCGCAGATTTTATATTTGGAATACAGAGACACGAATAAGTGGATAGCGTACGCCGGATATCCCGTAGCCGCTTTTGTCGGCGCGGACCGCGTGATTAACAACGACCACTGGGTTTGCGACGTGCTGGCCGGCGCGGGCATAGGCATGGCGGTACCGACGCTGGTCTACTGGGCCGATAAAGAATGGTTTCACGATTCTGATAGTAAATACGCCGCGTCGAAGTATACTATAACGCCGCTCTACGCCGAAAACACCTACGGCCTGAACTTAAATATTGCGTTTTAAAATTTCTACGATAAAAAATCCGGAGTTGCAGCCAGCTCCGGATTTTTTTATTCATATAATTATTTTAAATTACAAAAAAGTAATTTGCCTATTATCTTTCAGCCGGAAGCAAAATTTCTTATTATTTCTTATATGAATATTAAACAAGGTTTTACGCTTATAGAATTGCTGGTCGTGGTCCTAATAATAGGCGTACTCGCCGCCATAGTCTTGCCGCAGTACCAAAAAATGGTTTTGCGTTCACGCGCGGCGGAAGCCTTAATAAATGTAAAAGCCATAGCACGCGCGCAGCAGGCGTATGTGCTGACGGCGGGAAACATGACGTTTAAGTTTGAAGATTTGGACGTTACTATGATGAATAACTGCACGGGAGCAACGTGTAAGGCCGGCCGGTGGCTTTATTATCTTGACAGCGCGGCGTCTGGCGTCGGCGCATATTTTGACGCCGCCGACGGCCCAAGCTATGACAATACCAAGCTTACGATAGGGGCGGATTTTCAAACTGATGGATTTTATTGTCTTCCGAGAGGGAATCCGGAATGGACATCCTTATGTAAATCTCTAGCCGGACCTAATTCTTCGTCCGGAGTTAAGAACGGAGTATTCGCGATTTTGTGGTAACGGCAAAAAATTTCCAAATAAAAACCCGCGTGAAATTTCACGCGGGTTTTTATTTTTATTCTTAAGCCGGTTTATTTTGCTTCTTCCACCGCGACGGCCACGGCGACTGACGCGCCGACCATCGGGTTGTTTCCCATGCCGATTAAGCCCATCATCTCGACGTGCGCCGGGACGGACGAAGAGCCAGCGAACTGCGCGTCGCCGTGCATGCGGCCCATCGTGTCGGTCATGCCGTAAGAGGCGGGGCCGGCGGCCATGTTGTCCGGGTGCAGCGTGCGGCCCGTGCCGCCGCCGGAGGCGACGGAGAAATATTTTTTGCCGTTTTCCCCCGCCCATTTTTTATAAGTGCCGGCGACTGGGTGCTGGAAGCGTGTCGGGTTTGTCGAGTTGCCGGTGATGGACACGTCTACGCCTTCGTGAATCATAATCGCCACGCCTTCGCTTACGTCGTCCGCGCCGTAAACTCTCACTTTGGCTTTATCGCCCGACGAGAACGCCGTTTCTTTTACGATATTCAGTTTGCCGCTGTAATAGTCATACTCGGTTTCTACCGACGTAAAACCGTTAACGCGGCTGATGATATAAGCCGCGTCTTTACCAAGTCCGTTCAAAATAACCTGTAGCGGTTCTTTGCGGACTTTGTTAGCGGTGCGCGCTATGCCGATGGCCCCTTCTGCCGCGGCGAAAGATTCATGGCCGGCCAAGAAGCAGAAACATTTTGTCTGTTCTCTTAAAAGCATGGCCGCCAGATTTCCGTGTCCCAGTCCGACGAGCCTCTGGTCCGCCACGGAACCTGGAATGCAGAAAGCCTGCAAACCAATGCCTATTGCTTCCGCCGCGTCGGCCGCGTTTTTGCAGCCTTTTTTAATAGCGACCGCCGCGCCCAGCGTGTAAGCCCAGACGGCGTTGTCAAACGCTATCATCTGTATGCCTTTGACGATTTTCTCAACGTCAATTCCTTTATCGTCGCAGACTTTCTTCGCGTCTTCCAAAGTTTTCATGCCGTACTTGGCAAGACACGCGTCAATTTGTTTTATTCTTCTTTCAAAACCCTCAAATCTTATTGTCATAATTTACTCCTTCCTCGGGTCAATTTTTTTTACGGCTTCGTCGTATCTGCCGTACTTGCTGACATTTTTTTCAAAGGCGGTTTTTGCGTCTTCGCCTTTCTTAATCGCGTCCAGCATTTTGCCGAGATTGACAAATTTATAACCTATAACTTCGTCATTTTTATCAAGCCCTATTTCCAAAATATATCCTTCCGCCATTTCAAGATAGCGCACGCCTTTTGCTTTCGTGCCGTACATGGTGCCGATTTGGGAGCGCAAACCTTTGCCCAAATCTTCCAAGCCCGCGCCTATCGGCAGGCCACCGTCGGAAAACGCCGTCTGCGTTCTGCCGTAGGCGATTTGCAGGAAAAGTTCGCGCATGGCGACGTTAATGGCGTCGCAAACAAGGTCCGTGTTCAACGCTTCCAAAATTGTTTTACCGCTCAAAACTTCTGCGGCCATGGCTGCGGAGTGCGTCATGCCGCTGCAACCTATCGTTTCAACCAAAGCTTCTTCGATGACGCCTTTTTTAACGTTAAGCGTCAGTTTACACGCGCCCTGCTGCGGCGCGCACCAGCCTATGCCGTGCGTTAAACCGCTGATATCCGGAATCTGCGTGGCTTTAACCCATTTGCCTTCTTCGGGTATCGGCGCGGGGCCGTGTTTGGGGCCTTTGGCTACGCAGCACATTTGCTGTACTTCATGCGAACATTCATATTCGCATTTGTTTGCACAATTGCTCATGGTGTGTCTCCTCTAAGGTAAGAATATTTCTCTTATATTTTATAAAATTTCGGTATGACGAATAAATATATTGAAGACGTGATAAGCAGTTTAAAAAAACTGGATTTAAAATCCGTGGAAACGGCGGCTGATATTGTGGCCGGCACCGTGGCCCGCGGCGGCATAATACACACTTTCGGCGCGGGGCACAGCGGCAGCGTGGCGTTGGAAGGTTTCCACCGCAGCGGCGCTTTTGCCGCAGTGGACGCGGTGCTTGACGCGGCGCTGATGTTCCAAAACGGCGCGCGCGCGGGAACGGAAGCCGAACGGCGGGAAGGTTATATTCTTCCGATTATAAAAAAACATATTTTTACGCCGGGCGATTGTATGGTAATCATTTCTAATTCGGGCCGCAATCCCGCGGGCATTGACGCGGCGATTTACGCCAAAGAGCATGGCTGTAAAATAATAGTCATCACCGCTTACGCCGCGCAGAAAGACAGCAAGTCGCGTCATTCTTCCGGCAAAAAACTGGCGGATTTTGCCGACGTGATTTTGGACAATCTGGCCGGAAAGGACGAGGCAAACATCACTCTTTTCGACGGTAAAAAATTCGGCCCGGTGTCCACTATTACCGGCGCGGCGTTAATCAACGCCGTGTATTTCCGCGCGGCGGAAAAATTGCTCGCGCGCGGAATTAAGCCGGACGTTTATTCCAGCAGCAACGCCGGCGGCGACGACTCCAACGCCGTGATAGAACAAAAATACTCCGCAAAAATTAAACATTTATAATAAAAATATAGTATTATTATATAGTAAATATTACTTACGGAGGGTAAATATGGGGACACAAGATATTGAAGTTGTAAAAAAACACGGTGGCGACGTAAAGGCCATTATTGACGAACTCAACAAAGCGTTTTCAGACGAGTGGCTGGCCTATTACCAGTACTGGATAGGCTCCCAAATTGCCGAGGGTTTAATGCGCCCCGACGTGCAGAAAGAACTTATGGAACACGCGAACGAGGAGCTTGAACACGCGGGCAAACTGGCGGACAGGATTATTTCTTTGGGCGGCGTGCCGGTCATCGAACCTAAAGACTGGTACAAATTTACAAACTGCGGCTACGACGCGCCGACGAACCCTAGCACCGTCGAACTTCTTAAACAAAACATAAAAGGCGAACAGTGCGCGATAGAAGTTTACAAAAACCTGGCGACGTTCTGCCACAAAAAAGATTCCGTCACGGTGCACCTGGCCCACAGCATTATGAGGGACGAGGTTGAGCACGAGCAGGACCTGGAGGATTTGCAAAGAGATATCGCTTATCTGAAGAAATAAAACGATATAAAATAAAATCCCCCCGGCGGAACGCGGGGGGATTTTATTTTCCCCTCTCCGCCTTTGGGGGAGAGGGCGACGGAGCGTAAGCTTCGTCGGGGTGAGGTGGTAAGGAACACAAAATATTGCCGTTGCCGTAACGACGAGTTTTCCCACCTCACCAAGCCCGCCTTCGGCGTTGGCCTCCTCTCCCCCAAAGGCGGAGAGGAAAATAAAAAAATCCCAGCCTAACTGCGGGGATTTTTTTTAAATCTTTTCCTTCTACCGCAAAGTGCGAAAGGAAAGCAGACGGAGGGCCCAGACAAAAAATAGGTCTTTTGGCCCTTGCAAAAAATCTCAGTTTTTTGAATACTATAAAAAACAGGAGGTGTTTTTATGAAAAAAATGATAGCGGTACTTTTTATCTGCGGCGTCGCCGCGGCGGCTAACGCCCAGAAGGTTAGCCCGACAAACATTGAAAAAGCTGACAAATCTATAGCTGTGTTGGCGCAGGACAGCACGGAAAATAAAGCCGCCAAAGACCAATTTCAGGCTAAAGCGCGCAATGCCGCTGTAGCGGTTGTTCCGGCGGTTACGGACAAGGCCGTCAGCGACACGTTTAGTTACGAGGACGTAGAACGGCTTTCGGCGCAGACTGATGAAGAAATTAAAGCTTGCGGCAACGACAAATTAATCGCCGCGGTTTTCAAATATAAAGAAAGTATAAAATACTGCAAGACTTTAAACCTTAAAGCAAATATATTCTGGAACGCGGGGGACCCGCATTCATGCCGGTGCGTAGACGGCAAGACCAATCTGGAAGTGTCCAATGAACAAATGCCGCCGTATAAATTCCAAAGCGGCTACCTGGGCGTCAATTTGGACCAAGCCTCCTACTGCGACAGTTTAAAACTTAAAGTCAACAAATACTGGAACA
Organism: Elusimicrobiota bacterium; assembly: GCA_009778915.1. Taxonomy (GTDB): domain Bacteria; phylum Elusimicrobiota; class Elusimicrobia; order Elusimicrobiales; family Elusimicrobiaceae; genus Elusimicrobium. The sequence continues at coordinate 4,332 of WRFH01000010.1, read as the reverse complement.
CAAGCGACCCGCATTCATGCCCGTGCGAAGACGGCAAGAGCAATCTTGAAATATTCGACGAACAAAACGCCGGTAAATAAATCTTACAATAAACAAATAAAAATCCCCGCCGTTAAAAACGGCGAGGATTTTTAATTTACGTTTTCTCCCTCTCCGCCTTTGGGGGAGAGGGCGACGGAGCGCAAGCTCCGTCAGGGTGAGGTGGTAATGAAACACAAAATATTGCTGTTGCCGTAAAAGCCGACATTCCCACCTCACCAAGCCCGCCTTTGGCGTTGGCCTCCTACCCGCAAAGGCGGAGAGGAAAATAAAGAAATCCCCGCGTTTTACGCGGGGATTTTTTAAATGGTGGACGTGATGGGAGTCAAACCCACGGCCTCTTCGTTGCGAACGAAGCGCTCTATCAACTGAGCTACACGCCCAAATAGCGGGTTAATTGAATATAGACAATTTCTCTATCTCTGCTTTTTGGTAAATTTTAATTTTTTTATTCCTTACATAGTCAACGCTATGCGCGTCATAAAAAAATTAAAATTTCCCTAAAAATCATAGCAGATAAATTGCCTATATTCAATTAACCCGCTATAAATCTTTTTATATTATATCAAATTGCGAAAAACCGTTTTATAAAATAAAAAAAGCCCGTCGTAAAAGACGGGCCCGTCAAAAATATTCCGTTCAAAAAATATTATAATGACTAAACGGACTGGCATTTTTTGTGCCTAGCCCTTTACATGTATCATCGCCGAAACATACCAGACACCATTTGTTGCCTGTCGGACAATCTATAGGAGAACCCGGCGGATAAGCTACAATCCCGCCGACCGCAATGTCATTGGTGTTCTCGCACGGGGGGCCCGTCCCTATATTTCCCATGCCCACCACCGTCGAACCAACCACTATTTCCGTTTTACTATTCTTATAATATGTGACAGTACTGGTGGATGTGCAGACGGTAAAATCTGGCGGTATAATAATATCAAGCCCGTCCGCGGATGTGGCGTAAGAACCGTTTTCCAAAAAATATCTCTGCTGCGCGTCAATAAGAGCGCGTGTCATAGCCAGCCTTTCCGCCAGGCGGGAACGGTTAACCGCCCTCGTGTACTGCGGTACCGCAATGGCGGTCAGTATTCCTATTATCAGCACGACTACCAGTAGTTCTATAAGCGTAAAACCTGTTTTTTCTTTGTTCATATAGAAAGTATATAGAATTCTGGCTCCGTCTGAAAGTATATACGCAGAATACTTTTCTCTTATCTAAAATAATTAGACCGTAAACTTTCTCATAAAATTCAGGCAGAGCTAATGTTTCGGCAGGTGTTTTTTTGTAGAATATATCTATCTTAGTTAAGAGGCGGATTATGAGCGAAAAAATTTATATCAACCACGTCGGGCAGTATCTTGGGAAAGAAGTTACTTTGCGCGGGTGGCTTTACAATATGCGTTCCAGCGGCAAACTGCATTTTTTGCAACTGCGCGACGGCAGCGGGATTATACAGTGCGTTGTTTTTAAAGGCAACGTCACGCCGGAAGTTTTTGAGCGCGCGGGGAATTTGACGCAGGAAACTTCGCTCGCCGTTACCGGCTTGGTGAAAGAGGATAAACGCTCTCCCCTCGGTTTTGAGCTCGACGTTAAAAATATTGAAATCATAGGCCCGTCCGTCGATTATCCTATCACGCCCAAAGAACACGGCGACGCGTTTTTAATGTTCAACCGCCATTTGTGGCTGCGCTCTAACAAACAGACCGCCATATTAAAAGTGCGCGATGAAATTATTACCGCGATACGCGATTTTTTCCGCGAGCGCGAATTTACTCTTGTCGATTCCCCCATCTTAACCCCCGCCGCGTGCGAAGGCAAATCAACGCTTTTTGAGACGGATTATTTTGACGAGAAGGCGTATCTGAGCCAAAGCGGGCAGCTGTACGCCGAGGCCGCCGCGATGGCGCTTGGCAAAGTCTATTGTTTCGGCCCGACGTTCCGCGCCGAAAAATCCAAAACCCGCCGCCACCTGACGGAATTTTGGATGGTGGAGCCGGAAGTCGCTTTCAACGATTTAAACGATAACATGGAACTGGCCGAAGATTTTATCGTCTACATAATCGGCCGCGTGCTCAGGAACCGCCGCGCGGAACTGCAGCTTTTGGAGCGCGACATCAGCAAACTTGAGAAGGTAAAAAAACCTTTCCCGCGTATTTCTTACACGGAAGCCATTAAAATTTTAAACGATTTGGGCAACCCGACGGAGTGGGGCGGCGATATCGGCGGCGACGAGGAAACTTTGGTTTCCAGCAAATTTGACCGGCCCGTCATAATCCACCGCTATCCGACGGATATCAAAGCGTTTTATATGAAGCGCGACCCGCAGGACCCGAAAGTAGTGCTCGCGATGGATGTCATCGGCCCGGAAGGCGCCGGCGAACTTATAGGCGGCTCCCAGCGCGAGGACGATTACGACGCGCTGCTTGCGCGCATTAAAGAACAGGATTTGCCCGTCGAAGCTTTTGACTGGTATCTTGATTTACGCAAATACGGCAGCGTGCCGCACAGCGGTTTCGGCATGGGCGTGGAACGCATGGTAAGGTGGATATGCGGCCTGCACCACGTCAGAGAAACCATCCCGTTCGCGAGGATGATGGATAAAATCAGGCCGTGAGCGCCGTCAAAGACAATGCCGTTTTTAAAATAAAAAATACCCGCGCAAAAATTTTTGCGCGGGGATTTTTTATTTTAAAAACGGCTTCGCTCCCTTAATTTTCTTCCCCCTCTTGCAGTAATCTTTTGGCAAGGTTGCGTTTGGCTTTGCTGCGCGCGCGTTTTACGCGTTTGCGCGCGGCGGTTTTGGACGTCGTATATCTCCATTCGTCCTGCTTGACGTGGTTTTTTCTGTCCATAAAATTATCCGTTTTTTCCCCTCTCCGCCTTTGGGGGAGAGGGCGACGGAGCGTAAGCTCCGTCAGGGTGAGGTGGTAAGGAAACACAAAAATATTGCTGTTGCCGTAAAAGCCGACATTCCCACCTCACCAAGCCCGCCTTCGGCGTTGGCCTCCTCTCCCCCAAAGGCGGAGAGGAAAAAAATTTTAACTTAAATCTCTTAACTTCTCAAAAAGCGCGGTTTGTTTTTCCGTCAGGCGCGGCGGGATGTCTATGAGCAGTTTGACGTATAAGTCGCCTTTGCCGCCCAAACCTTTGCCGCTCAGTTTCATGCGCTTGCCGGACTGCGTGCCCGGCGGAACTTTGATTGTGATATAACCGTCCAGCGTCGGCACCTGCACCGGGCCGCCGAGCGCGGCCGTCCACGGCATTATCGTGACGTCGGCGTCAAGGTCGGACTGGTTGTGCGTAAAAACCGCGTGCGGAGCCAACGAAATTTTTAAATATAAATCTTTCGGCCCGCGCCGGCTCTGTCCGCCTAGCCCTTTTAATTTGAGTGTCTGCCCGTCTTTTATGCCGGGTGGAATATTGACGGTTGCCGATTTGCCCGACGGTAAAGTCAGATTCATTCTGCCGCCGCGGTGCGCGTCTTCCAATGAAAGAATAAGGCCCGCCTCATCCGCGCCGGGACCGGCGCTTTGCGCCGCGCCCGCATTGCCAAAGCCGCTGAAACCGCCAAATCCCCCTCCGCCCATGCCGCCGAAAATGCTTTGGAAAAAATCAGAAAAATCTCCCGCTTCAAAACCGCCGGTGTTATTAAAGTTGAAACCGCCTCCTGCGCCGGAAAAGCCTGAGCCGTCGTAATACTGTGAATAAGGATTTCCGCCGAATCCCTGTGACTGCCGCTGTTGCTGCGCCCCGCCGCCTTTGGCGTAATTCGCGTAATCCGGCCCCACCTGGTCATAGACGGAGCGTTTTTGCTTGTCGGACAGAACCTCATATGCCTCGTTGACGTCTTTAAATTTTTCCGTCATCGCGGCTTTGTCAGCGTCTTTATGCATGTCCGGGTGATACTTACGCGCGGCGGCTTTGAAAGCCTTTTTAATTTCCGCGTCGGAAGCGTTTTTTGTTACCCCTAGAATTTTGTAGTAATCCTTATAATCTGACATAGTGTTTTCCCCTTTTGATAATTAAATCATTTTTTTTTATAATTAGCAATATATACTAGAGAGTGCAAATAAAGAATGCGGAGGGTAAAATTATTCTTGCTCCACAATTTAAGTTACTGGAAATAGACTATTATAAATAGCGTAACATAATACAATTTTTGTTTATATTATTTTTGAATATTTTATTTATATTACTTTTTTTCTGCAGTCTTTCCCGCCCCGTCTCTTAAAAATTGTTCCGGGTTTTTGTCTGATTATTTCTATTTCCCCGTCGTATAATTAAATTTA
>WRFH01000009.1 GCA_009778915.1 Elusimicrobiota bacterium | reverse complement strand
GCTGCCCTATGCCAACTGTTCCATTCACCGCCATCTTTACATCTTTGAGACTTATCCCCGGCGCTTCTCCTTTCACCCCTAATCCGTAACTGCCCAGGTTAATATCCGGTAGGTTATAGACTGGCGCAACTGAATTATTCCCTGGTTTTGTTGAGGGGGTTTTAGAAGTTTGAGACGGGGATTGGGTATTTTTGGATAAAACGCGGTCGCCTATTTGGGCGTAAACTTCGCCCGGCAAGGTGGTCATAAGAAGACTCAAAATAATAATAACGCTTATTATACGTTTCATAAGAAATAATTTTGGCAATATATTAATATATCTGTTTACCAAAAGTATTATTCATTTCCAACGATTGCGCAAGGGCCAAAAGACCTATTTTCTATATAGGACTTTCACATTATTATAATTAGCGCATTTAATACAAAGTATCTAAAATTTACGTCAGAAATATATATATAATATATAAATATGTCCCGTTAGCTCAACTGGATAGAGTGCCGGCCTCCGAAGCCGGAAATATGGGTTCAAATCCCGTACGGGGCAAATTTAAAAGCCGCCAATTTTTTGGCGGCTTTTTAATTTCACTAACAATATTTTTAATTTTTGGTCGGCAGGCACAGCATTACCAAAACAACAATACCGCCTATGCCTGTCAGCGAAAGAAGAAGCCACCAGCCGCTGAAACCCGCGTCGTGCAGCCTTCTCACGGCTACGGTTATGCTTGGTATAATAACGGCAAGTTCCCACAGGAAAAAAACTATCCATACAAGAGCGCCCAGTATAGCCGCTATCTTGCCAAAAACCGCGGCAACTATCCCGGCGGCTATGCCGATAAGAAATAACGCCAGCACGTAATACCAGTACTGCGGCCTTGTAGCTCTTCCGTCGATTACAAAATATTTCCTGAAAGCGTCCTTGACGCTTTCCACAAGAATATTCATTTGAAACCTCGCTGTATAATATTTGACTACTTCTATATATTACTAAATCCGGAAAATTTTAATATAACTATTTTAGATTATTAATTATGGAACGCGGCTCCGCTTATTTTCTGGTACATTCTAAGCTCGAAATACGGCAGTATTGAAATCAGATATTCAAAAACTTCCGCCTGGCCGGTCTCGTACTGCTGCCAGCCGTCGGCGTCGATAAAAAAATAAAATTCAAGCGGCAGACCTCCGCCGTCCGGCGGCATTTGGCGCAGCATATAAACGTCGTCTTTAGAAACCGCGGCCAGTTTTTTAAGATAAATTCTGCAAAACGCCGTAAAAAAATGCAGGTTGGTAAAACTGTCGCCCGGCCCCAGCGCCGACGAAAATTCTTCTTTTGAAACCGCGTTTTTAAAAAAATCTTTTTCCGCCAGCCCGCCCTCAAAACCGCGCGGCAGCTGGCGTATCGAATACAAATCAAGCCGCAGGCTTCGTTTCACGCGCCGCTTTTTTTGCTCTATAATTTTGCTCCAGTTTACAAAAGAATCTGAAATTAAATCATAAGCGTTCAAAAACATCAGCGTGCCGTTCCAGTTCTGCACTTTTACCGAAGTCATTTTAAATTCTATGACGGTACCGTCCAAGCCGCGCTTCGGGATTTCTATCCAGTCGCCCAGTTTCAGCATGCCGCCGGAGCGCAGCTGGTAAACGGCGGCCATATTCAAAAAAGTATTTTGCAGCATTACCGCCAGCCCGCCGATTATGACTGTCGCGGACACCGACGTCGTCTTAATACTGCGCGTGAAAAGAAGAAGAAAAACGCAAAGCGCGTAAAAACCTAACAGGCCGGCTTTCGCAAGCGTAAAATAAATAATATATTTCTGCGCCGGGAAATATTTGGCGCGGATAAAATTTAAAATCTTATTCCCGCCCCACAGAAAAAATATGCTCCAGAACAAAAACAGCGACGGCCCGGCGCGGTGCAAAAATCTGAGATACAGCGGGCTGCCCGACAGATAAAAATAAAAAATTAAACCGGTAAGCGCGAAGAAAAATATAACAACGCCGTAAAGCGCGGCCCTGAAAACCACGGAAATTTTTATTTTTAACGCAAAGCGCAGCAGCACTACAACAATCAAAAACGCCGCAACTCCGTACAAAACTTTTTTGCTTTTAAGTTTTTTGAAATTATAATTTTTTATGGAACGCGCGATAACGTCCGCCGCGCCGTGTTTTTGCTGAGTCTCCGCGGACACGCTGTTTTCCGGCGCGGTATCAGCGGCAGTTACGACGGGGGCGCCGCTGTTTTCCGCGGCAGGAATTCCGGGGATTTGCACAATTTGGACAGAAGCGTTATCCGCCGCCGGAGCATCCGGCGGTGTAACGGCGCATTTTTGCTGAAAGATAACGGCGGCGGCGCGGTTCTCCGGTGCGGCTGCAGCAGCAGATACATCGGGAATACCGCTGTTTTCAACAGGCGGGGTTCCGGAGTTTTGCACAGTTCTGGCGGAAGCGTTATCCGCCGTAGTCTCCGGCGGCGACACATCGCGGCAGCCCGCCGCACCGCAAACCGCCAAGACAAAAACAAAAATAAAATACTTTTTCACATTTACATTATATAAAACAAACCCCCTCGGAAAAACACGCGGGGGTTTGAAATAAAAGTTTCCGATTATTGTTTATTAATAACCCGGGTTACTGATAACGTCATTCACGCAGTCGCATACGGTGGAATCCCAATGCTGTCCCGTAACACAGGACCGGAAGGTACACGTACCGCACGCGGGGACGGGGCCGTCGCCGATTTTGTAGTATCCGGTATATGCTACAACCCCGCCTAAAGACTGGCAGATTTGCGCATGAGTGCCATCGCCGTCATAGCAGACGTAAGAATTTACAATTGCCGTCTGAGACGGGTAAATCTGCGCCAGCATTGAATTATAAAAGACCAGAGCCATATTTAAATCTGCAGCCCTGCGGGCCTCATATGCAAACGGAGTAGTGAGGATGGTGTAACTCCAGTTCGGCGTAGCCATTGTGTCGCCGCTGTTGCCCAAAGCGGGGCCCGGCGTGCCGCCCGGAACGGTAAAACCTGAGTCTGCTTGTAACTGCGCAAAAGTGGTGGCAAAACCGCCGTGTGAGCAATAATAGGTATCCTGCGCAGCCTTGAGTAATTTTAAAATGTTCACGGCTTCATTATATAAGGGGCTGGCCATACACGTAGAGGTCGACGGGTCCCAATTCATACCGTTGGACGGGCAGCATTGTGAGACGTCAGTGGCGTTAACCGCCGGGAACTGCCCTGTCGGGCATACCTGGCAGGCGGTGCCGCTCCAAACAGGCTTATCCGCGGGGCAGCAGTTGCCCTTCGCGTCGTTTGCGCCCGGGGTATAAGCAGGAGTGGCCGTATTACAGCAATACCTGCCGTAGTATACGGACACAGCTTCCGGGCCGCAGTCGCAGGTTTGCGTATCCGCGTTCCAGAAACGGCCTATTCTGGCAATATTGTCAGTGGCGTTGGCGACGGCTCCGTTGCATGCATTGCAAGTGCCGCCAGTCCAGACCGGCAAATTAGTAGGACAGCAATGCCCTTTCACGTAATCAAGACCGGGGATATAAAGAGGAGTGCTGGCATGGCAGCAAAACATACCGTTGGCCACGGGTATGGCTTCGGAACCGCATTGGCAGGTTTGCGTAGCGGCATCCCAGTTGCGGCCTTTTCTGGCAGTATAATCTGTAGCTGTAGCGACCGCGCCATTGCAGGCGGCACAGGTGGTGTTATCCCAAAACGTCTTGTCCGGGCAGCAGTGTCCGAACGAAGAAACCGGCTGGTCTAAAGGACATGTCCCCGCCACTCCTCCGTCGTTAATAGCTAGAAAAGTGGCTTGCATCGGCTGAGATGTCGTATCAGTCAAATTAACAAAGTATTTTATTGGTTTCCAAATTAAGCCCGGCTGTGTCAGGTCCGAAGGAGTGAAGAAAGAGCCTTTAGCGGCGTTGGGCGTAGGAAAGAGTTGTTTGTTCCCGCTTGCGTCTGTCATAACAAGGCCGTCTATCAGATGTAATACTCCAGCAAGCGGCCCTCCTACTCCGGCCGCGCTGCCTACTGTCTGGTTCAGTCTCAGCACTCCGGTTCCGGTAGTATTTCGGACAGTCATTGTTCCGCCGGTGCCGGAGCCTACTATCAACTGCGGGGTATTTACCTGCATGGACTGCTGTAAATCTATATTCGCGTCTACCTGCATATCGGCAATGCTGAAACCGGCGGCGGTAATTTGCCCCGGGCCTTTGTCGGCAACAGTTACAACATTTGCGGTGATATTTTTATACGAGGCGTACGGCGTGGGATAGTAACTTATATAACGCATACTCTCCTGCGCTAACACAGGAAAAATTAAAATAAAAAAAATAAATAATGCCGCAAACTTCTTCATGACCCCTCACTATTTTGAGTTACTCAGGGTAGATTTTAGTGGATATGGTAACATTATACTAATTTTTTTTGAACTGTTTTACAACCTTTTTTTTGAATTAGCTTTTGTCATATATTTTCCCGGCCGGGGCTGATAAAAAACGGCGCGGTTTCGGGGCGGAATATTTTAATTTTTACGTCGCAGGAATATATAAAAATAATTTGGCGGCGTTTGTCTGCGGCGGATGCCGCGGTTTCTTTTCCGCGCGTAAAACCGGCCGGATATTTTATAAAAAACACAGCGTTTTTTTTGCTGAAAAACGATTGCGGCTCTATAAATGTATCGGTGAAAATTATAACATTATTTATATTTACGCTCTGAGAGGGTTTATGAAAAAAATTTTTATCTTTCTTACTTTGGCGGTTTTCGCTTTAATCGCGCTTGCGCAGGATAGCATGCGCTTTATAAGTTACTATCCTACGCCGTACGCCTCGTATAAAAATATCACCGCAAATGTTGTAACGGTTGCGGACAAAGGCCCGGGGACAATAAAAGCAGCGGCGTATAACATTGCCGACATGCAGGTGGACGCGAATTTGGACTTACAACAGTCCGTCCCGGTAAATATCCAGCAGGTGGCAGTAGGCTCCGGTAATACGGGTGGCACAATGACAGTCCGCAATACAACCGGAACCGGAGTACTGAGACTGAACCAGACAGTAGGCAACGCGGCCGGAGTAGGCGGACCTCTTGCTGGAGTATTACATCTGATAGACGGCCTTGTTATGACAGACGCAAGCGGGAACAAACAACTTTTTCCTTCACCTAACGCCGCTAAAGGCTCTTTCTTCACTCCTTCGGACCTCACACAGCCGGGTTTGATTTGGAAACCAATAAAATACTTTACAACTTTGAATGATACGACGTCTCAGCCTATGCAAGCTACATTTTTAGCTATTAACGACGGCGGCAGCACGGGCGTATCGCCATGCTCTCCCGCGTGTACGGGCGGACAATATTGTAATGACAGTGTTACGCCGCCGGCGTGCCAATGTGGAAGCGCTTATGACGGATGGGACACGGTTCAACTTCAATGCGTTAACTGTGCGTCTCAAGGTGCCGTCTGGAATGCCCAGACACAATCTTGCAGTACTACGCTGGAGAACGACGCTTTGGCACTTGTAAAACAGGTAACAGCGGCACAAAACGATTATTACTGCAATCACGGCAGTTTTGCTTCCACCTTCGCGCAGATGAATTTAGTACTGCCAGGCGCGACGGCAGGCACTTGCAGCTCGACCACCTGCACAACGCCTAACTGGACCTTTATTATTACCGGCTCCGTATGGTATTATACTGGCTCTTCCAGCGGTCTTGTTATAGCTTATTACAACTCACTAACAAGTCTTACACTGGTCGCAAATGCTTATACTTGCGAGGTTCAACTCGGCACCACCCAAGAAGCCGCTAATAGGCAAGTTTGCGCCGCTTTAGGAACCAAAGTATATACCTCTGGCGGTTATGACATCTACAAAATAGACATCGGCGGCCCGCCGGACTGTACTCAGCAATATAACGAGGCTTTAAACATTCTCAAACAGATTAAGGCCGCGCAGGATAAATATTACTGCAATCACGGTAATACATTTGCCTCCAACTTCGCACAGTTAACGGCGGATTCGGGGTTTGTCGTACCGGGGATGACGTCTTCCGGCACCTGCGGTTACGGCGGCTGCTCCGACGCGGTAACCACGCCAAACTGGATTTACAATCTGTTCCCGCACGTATACATTGCAACGACTCCCGGCCAGCAGGCTACCGGCCTGGCTTTTTATAACGTGGTAAACGGGCAGAATTATCCGTCACTGGCGATGATAACAAATGCGTTCGTCTGCTTTGACGCCAATCCTCCGGCGGCAAATACGCAGACTTGTAAAGATATAGGCGGAACTTTAGCAACCACACAGTATAGTTACAATTACTTCAAAATCTCCGACGGCGGCGCGCCGGAGTGTATATCCTCGTGTCCATCCGGACAAATCTGGAACGGTACAGCTTGTGTGTCCCCGTGCGCTAGCCCGTCATGGGTTCCAAGCGGCAATGCAAGCGCATGCTGTCCGTCAACTACAAATTTTTACGACGGCGCCTGTAAAACATGTGTAAGCGGCTCTACTCCCAACGCGGCTAAGACGGGATGCACGTGCAGCAGCGGCACATGGACAGCCGCCAGTAATACGTGTACGTCGCCATGCCCCACTTCTCCCGTCGCCAAATATGACCCGATGTACGGTTATATGTCCGGAGTTCCTACCGTATGGGACGCCGGACAGGGCAAATGCGTATGCAAATCAACTGAAGTCGCCGTAAGCTACGGCGGCCAAAACGCATGCTGTCTTGCCGGTTATGGTTATTGGACTGGCGGTTACTGTTATCCGACTACATGCACGCGGAACGGTGACCCGGTATACAATTCATCCGCTGATTCCTATTCCCCCGGAACCGTTATCGGAAATCCTCAATGCTCATGTAATGCGGGTGAGGTCAGACATCTGTATGCCGTGGTAAGCACCATATATTGTTGTCCGTCAACCTACCCTAACCAACAAGGGCCTAGCTACAACTGTACAAAGTAAGATAATTCTATAATTCTTCCCTATAGATTAATAATCTATAGGGAAGAACTCTTACATTTGTAACAGAGGTTTTGTTTTTTGCGCGCAAAATACCTTTACAATATCTCTATTTTTTTATATCTTTAAATTATATTTCTAAAATCTATCGGAGCCATATGAAGAAAATATTTTTGTCCGCCGCGGCGGCGCTGCTAGTCTCAAACAGTTTTGCTTTTGTCGCGGAGCCGACAGTCAAAGGTTCGGCAATGGGCGGCGCGTACACAACCGGCGCGGGGGACGATATTTTCGCCGCGTCTTTTAACCCCGCGTCTTCCATAGACGGCCTCGGCCAGCTGGGAGCGGCGTGGCATAAAAGAGAAAGCGCGGAAAATATTTTCTCCCTCGGCTACGGACAGAATCTGCCCGCCGGGTTCCAGCTGCAAGCCTTCGGCAATTATTTATATGACCAGAACGATACCAATACCATGCAGATGTGGGAGGCAAGGGCCGGCCTCGGTTTTGACCTCAGAAAATTATATGAGAAGCTGCCGCTCAGCGTCGGCCTAAACGCGAAATACGGCACCGTTACCAGCCGGGGCAATTCAAAAGCGGACTCCGCGATTACCGCGGACCTCGGCGTAATAGCAAATTTAAATCCTTTCAAAATAGGCTTTGTTTATAACAATATCGCCGGCGCGCTTAAAGATATTTACACGCATAACACGTGGGCCATTGGCGGTTCGTATATGTGGGTGATTAACGACAGCAACTCACTTGACCTGCGCGTTGATTTCGGCAAAGAGAATTTGAACGGAAGGTCTTCTTTCGGCGCGGAATACAGGTTTTGGATTTTGGCGCTGCGCGGAGGCTATATTAAAATTACCGACCTTACCCAAAATTTCACGTGGGGCGTCGGCGTAAGTCTGGGCGAATACGGCAGGATTGACGCCGCGTATCTGCCTTATGATTACAACAAAACTTATAAATTATCCTACGTAATTCCTTTCGGCTTTAAAGGCGGGGATTCGATAATCGGCCCCGCGGCGGCGGTGAATCCTTATTACGACGGCGCCGGCAGCACTTACGGGGACTCTTCAAATTTAAACGCAGTCTCGCAGTCCGCCGGCAATATCACCCCGCAAAACCAGGTGCATAATGTTTACGCCGGCGCCGGCCTGCCGGATTACGTGGAGCCGGCGGCCAGCGGAGCAAGAGAAGTTACTCCGTCAACGGCGGCGACAACAGCGGCGGCCGCGGGCGCGCCCGCGCAATCAGCCCCGCGCGACGTATACATTTACCCCGGCATGCAGTATGACGACGGCAGCGTGGCGGCGTTAAAAGCGATAAACGCCAAAAAAGCCGCGCAGTCCGCAACGACGACAAAAAAGCCTCAACGCACAATGCAATAATTTGCTAATATTTTGTTGAGAGGAATTTTAATATGATAAATTTTTTCAACCGCTTGTTTGTAAAACCGTTTACAACGCAGGGAGTATTATACGGCGCGCTTGACGTGGCGGTAAAAATTGTCGCGATAGCGTTTTGGATTTACGCGGCGGTTTTCGTGGTGACGACAATCTACGGCGCGCTGATGTATGAATATAACCCGAAGGTGGAATTATGGTGGATTTGTTACTGTTTCGTAATCCTGTTAGGCGCCACCCTGATAGCCTATCCGGCGGTTTTCGAGAGAAAAAAATATTGATAAATGCTTTAACAACATATAAAAAAGCCCCGCGAAAATCAGCGGGGCTTTTTTATATGGTTGAAATTCTCAGGCAAATTTAATTTTCTCCCCTTATAAGGGGAGTACCGCCGCAGGCGGGGAGGGGTTTTAAGCCGGGGGACAAGCTCTTGTTAGTAGGTACTGGCTCAAAACCCTTCCCCCGCTTCGCGGGTACTTCCCTTATAAAGGGAAGAAAAACTTTTATATTTTTACAAGTCTTCTGGCGGCGCGGGCGTCTTCGCGGATTTGGCGGACGAGGGCGGGCAGGCTTTTAAATTTTTTTTCTCCGCGGATTTTTGAGACGAAATTTATTCTTATTATCTGCCCGTAAATATCGCGGTTAAAATCAAGAATATGCACTTCGACAAGCGGCACGTCGCCGTAAATGGGGTTTACCGTCGGGCGGAAACCGACGTTGACTACTCCTTTAAATTTTTCTTTGCCGACAAGAACCTCCGTCGCAAAAATGCCGCGCGGCAGCACTTTATAAAAACCGGTGTCCATATTCGCCGTCGGGAAGCCGAGCTTGCGGCCCAGTTTTTTGCCCTCAATCACCGTTCCGCCCACGCTGTATTTATAGCCGAGCAGTTTGTCGGCTTTTTCAATTTCCCCGTCGGCCAGCAGTTTGCGGATTAAAGACGAAGAAACTTTATGCCCGTCGCCGGTTTTAAAAAAATCTTCCACTTCCAGTTTTACGCCGGCGCGCCTGCATGCCGCGCGCAGAAAATCTATATGCCCCCTCCTGCCGCGCCCGAAAGCAAAATCCCGCCCGACGAGCAGGCCGCCCATTTTATAGGTTTTCAAAAGCAAATCAAAAAAATTTTCTCTGCTTAAAAAACGTATTCTTTTAAAATTAAGCGGCCGCGTGATATCCGCCTCCTGAGACGACAAAAGCGCGAATTTTTCGCCCGGCAGCGTCAGAATCGACAGCCGCGCGCCGCCGGTGATGTAAGCTTTCGGCGGAAACTGGAAATAAAGAACCGCGCTTTTCATTTTAGCCGCGCGCGCCAGTTTTTTAAGACGTGAAATAAGTTTCACGTGCCCCGTGTGCACGCCGTCAAAACCGCCGATAGTTATAAAATTTTTCATAAAGATTGAATGTGTTTTAAAATTTCTGCCTTCGTAGCCGCGCGCAGAAAATCAACCGTAACCGCGTTTTTTACGTCGTACTCCCCGGTTTTTGTTCTTCGGAGTCCCGATAAATGCGCCTTAACGCCAAGAATTTCCCCCGTCATAAAAGCGAGCGAGCGCACGTATGTTCCGCTGGAGACTCTGACGGTAAAATCAACGCGCGGGTGTTCATATTTTATATCGCGCCATTCATACACCGTGACGGAGCAGTGTTTCTGCTCAAGCGTTTCCCCTTCCCTCATCCGACGGTGCATCGGGCGGCCGGCGACTTTTTTCGCGCTGTAAAACGGAATCGGATGTTCAAAAGTTCCGGTAAGTTTTTGCATTGCGCGGACAATGTCTTCCGTCTGAAAAACCGGCGGCGTAGCTTCCGAAACAATATTGCCTTGGGCGTCCCACGTATCTGTTTCAACGCCTAGAGTAATTTCGCCGGAATATTCTTTGTCAAGTTTTAAAAACCGGCTTTGCAGTTTTGTGGCCGCGCGGCCGACGAGCAGGATTAACAGCCCCGTCGCCATAGGGTCCAGCGTGCCGGCGTGGCCGATTTTACGCAGTCCCAAAAATTTGCGCGCGACGTTGATAATATCGTGCGAAGACCAGTCTTTCGGTTTGTCGACGAGCAGCAAACCGCTGGGGCACGCGTCAGTCGACATTATTAATTACGGCCTCTGTTTTGGTAATTAAATCTTTGGTAAGTTCGTCAAGTTTCGCGCCGGCCATTTTAAAACCCGCGGCGCGCGCGTGGCCGCCGCCGCCGAATTGCGCGGCAATGCTGCTCACGTCCACACGGCCCTGGGAACGCAGATTGACAGAAATTTTGTCCGTCTCTTCTTTAATAAGCAGAGAAACCTCCACGCCCGGTATCATCGCCGGCTGGCTGACTATGCCCTGCGTGTAAGACGGCTCCGCGTTATAAAGTTTAAAATCCTGCAAAGTCAAAACTATGACGGCGATTTTGCCGCGGCTTATAAGCTGCAGTTTTTCAAGCGCGCGGCCGAGGAGTTTCATTTCGGTATAAGATTTAGTAAAATATAAAACTTTATTTATGGTTTTAATATCCGCGCCAGCGGCGAGCAGGCAGGAGCCTACGCGCAGCGCTTCCGCCGTCGTGTTAGAGTGAAGAAAACGCGAAGTGTCCGTTATCAGGCCGGTATAAAGGCAGGTGGCTTCGTCGGGGTTGACGTAAACCTGCATGATTTCAAAAAGGGACCATATGATTTCCGCCGTCGAGGACGCGGTCGGGCTGATATAATTGTAATGCCCGTAAGTTTCGCTGGTCAGGTGGTGGTCAATATTAATAACCGCCGACGCGCCGGCCAAAATTTTATCCAGGTCGCCGCCGCGTTTTGCGTCCGAACATTCAAGCATAATCACGGTGTCAATATTAAAATCATCCGGCGGTTTCACGCCGATATGCACGGTGTTAAGCATTGGCAGAAAATCCAAATCTTTGCCCGCCGCGTTGTCCGCGTAACTGTAAACGTGTTTGCCTAACCGCCGCAGAACGGAGCTGACGGCCAACGTGGAGCCCAGCGAATCCCCATCCGGGTTCTGGTGGCCGGAGACAAAAAAATTTTTACCGCTTTTTATCGCGGCGGCAATTTCGGCCAGAGTATTTTGTTTTTTAGTCATTTTGCTTTTTCTCTTTTTCTATGACGGAAAATATGGACTCTACTTTTGACGCGCGCTCCGGCGTGTCGTCGTACTCAAAACTGAAAGACGGTATTCTTTTAAGGTGTAACCTGCCGCGCAGCAGCCCGCCGATTTCCGCGCGGAGCACGGACAGAGTGTGCGCCGCCTGCGCTCTTTCCGCTTCGCTGCCGAAAACGGAGTAACGCACTTTAGCGCTTTTTAAATCTTTGGAAATTTTTACGCCGGTGAGCGTGATAAAACCTTTAAAACTGCCGGTGTTTATCATTTTGCTGATAACCGCGCTCAGTTCTTCCAAAAAAAGCGCTTCAAGACGTTTTATTCTGTCTATCATAAAGTATATTATAACATTTAGGGCCTAATTAAAAAATGGGCCTTTTGGCTCTTGCGCGACGGAAGATAAAATTTTAAAATTTATATATAAACCAAACTTCGGAGACTAAATGAAAAAACTTACTTTTTTTGCTTTATTATTTTCGGCGGCGTTTTTAAACGCGCAGACCGCGGTTAAACTTTATCCGGTGGCCGGTGACGCAAAACTTATCAGCAACGAATATGTGCTGCCCATGCAGGAACTTATTCCTGACGCAAAAGGCCAGATTAAAATAGCCGCTGTCTTTGACAAAAAAGAAGGCTTATATATTTCCCCTCTGCCCGAAGGACTTGAAGACGCGGCGGATTTTACGTTTACGTTGCAGCCGTTTGTAAAAGACGAGGTCGTCTGGTTTAAATTAAATCTTAAATATAAAAACGAGGATTTTGAAAGAAATTATCAGTTTCTGAAATTTGACAAAAACGGCGGGCTGCTGTCAGTGGACACGCTTCGCTGTGCGGTTTCAAAAGACGGCAAGTTCAGCATCGCCGACGCCGCAAAAAATGAAAAAATTGACGAGCACAAACCTATTGATTTAAGCATACCGCCGGTTAAACCGCTGCCGGAAACTTTAAATATGCAAATAAGTTTTTTCTTCGACGATACAAAACATAAATAAACGGCATTAAAAAAGCGCCCGCTTTAGGCGGGCGCTTTTTTTATTTCAAAGCAGCTTAGAACGGCAGTCTGGCCGACGCGGAGTACGTCGTGCTGGTATATCCGTCTTTGTAAATCCCTCTGACGTCAGCCGACAGTTTCAGCCCGCTTTTTCTCAGCGTGAAATCAACGCCCAGACCGCCGTCAAGGCCCCACGGCGCGGCGTTATTATCCGCCACAAAATACAATCCGCCGCCGGGCAATACCGCGCCTCTGATGAGACTTCCGTCATTCAAATCATAGCTGGCGAGCAGTGAAACTCTGGGTTTGACGGAAACCGAGCCGGTATTTTTTACGTTATAACCGGCTTTCAAACCGGCCTCCAACTGCCACGCGCCGGAACTGGCGGCCAGCACTTCCTGCGACGCGCTGTCCGTATATCCGTCGACGTGCGCGCGGTTATAACCCGCGCCGGCGACGGGAGTAAACTCAAAATCGCCGTTGTCAATTCTGTAACCCGCCTGCGCGTCCGCGCTCAGCTGGTAGCCGCCGTATTTGGCGGTCACGCCGTAGTTTTTATAATCGGAATCCGTATAAGAACCCATTACGTTTACAAAAAACTCAGGCGTAAAATCATACGCGCCGTAGAGCACGCCCGTGTTGCCGGTTACCGTAGTTTTTCCGCCGGAAACCAAGCTCGCGTCCGTGTAAGCGTAAGCTAAACCCAGCAGCAGTTTGTCGGTGAAATATTTATCAACGCCGACTTCCGCGCCTCCGGTGTAGCCGTTAAAACCGAACCCGTTTCCGCGCGAACTCTGGTCCGTCTCATTATAAAAACCCGTAACCCAGACGGCTTGTCTGTCCGCCGCGTCAGCCGAAACGTCTTCGCCCTGGGTTCTGCTATAAGTTGAATTTTGTATTTCTTTTCTGTTCGCCTGCGCGTAATAGGCCACACCGCGCGCGTCCGGCGCCCAGGCGTTTAACGCTTTGTTGAAATCGCCGAGCGTGTCGTCAAACTGCGCCAGCGCGAATAAATTATTTACCATCGCGTTTGAGGTTCCGCTTTCAACGGCTTTTGTAAACGCGCCGCGCATGGCCGTGGAAACAGGGTTCGTGAAACTTGCGGCGAACGCGCTCTTGTCCATGACGGCGGAAGCCGCCGGAGCGCCGGCGGCAACAAGCCCGCTCAAAGGCAGACCGTTCGCCTGGGTAACGTCAACGCATATGGAATTTGCGCCGCAGCCCGTGTCAAGAGTAAGATTAAAAAGTCTGTTCTTGGCAAGAGAAACCGCGAACGCGCCGGAGTCAAGCGAAGTGTTTCCTTTAATAATTTCAAACGTTCCGTTCGTCGTCTCGTCAAAGTTTGCCGCGACAGCAACTTTCAGCGCCGCCGCGCCGAGGCCGGTGCTGAAAATATTATCGGCGACGAGGCCGCCGTACATATTCTGGTCGACGAGAACGCTGTTAACCGTCGCGCCTTTATCGACGGTAAGATTACCGTTCAGCGTAACTTTTGTCGTATTCAAATCCAGCAGGCCGCCTTTCAGCACGGACAAGTCGGCGAAATTGAAAGAAGCCAGATTGTTCATATTCCCCGACAGGAAAAACGTCTGGCCGGAGCCGAGCGTCAAAGCGTCCGCGCCGATTGCCAGCGACGAGCCGCCGAAAGTAAATTTGCCTTTGCCCAGCGTCAGCGTGTCTGCGTTAATGTCGCCGAGCACCGTGGCAACGCCTTTCGTCACTACGGCTCCGCCGTTGATGTCCCCGGCAATTGTGGATTTGGCGTTCATAATAATCTGCGCGCCGGAACCGGCGGCGTTAACGTCGCCGTACAAAATTTTACTCAGCGTCAGTTTGGAATTTTGTCCGTTGAGATTAATATCCGCGCCGACGTTCGATTTGAATAAAGCGCTGGCGTTGTCCCCGACGTTGACCGCCGTCACCAGCACGTCTTTGTTAAACACCGTGTCAACCGCCGCGCCTTTTGCGTTAGTCTGCGCGGAAACGTTTACCGTCGAAACGCCCAAATCGCCCGGCGCCGCGGTTGTGTCATAAAACACTTGCCCGTTTACGGTTTTGCCGGCGTTGAACGTCGCCGTCGAAGTGCCGAAGTAGACGCTGCCGTTAAGGTTCCCGTTAACCGTCGCGGCCGCGGAGGTCCCGCTGTCATTATCGAAAATAATATTACCTTTTACGTCTTTCTGGAAAAGCACGTCGGCGTCTCCCAGATAGCCCAGCACAATACTTCTCGCCGCCACATTGCCGGAGACGAAAGTCTGCGCCGCGGTGTCGCTTACAAAAACCAAATCGCCGGACGCGCCGCTTATGTTCCCGTCCACGCTGCCGCCCAGCCACAGCTGGGAATTTTTGCCCAGCGTGACGTTTGTCTTATAGAAATTTCCCTCAACAATGGCAAAGCTTTCCGCGCCAAGGTTGAATTTGCCAACAAATTTATCAGTGTCTTTGTACAGCCAGTTAATATCCCAGCCGAAGTACGCCGTCACGGGATTCTGCGGAACGCCTTTTACTATTTTTGTGGCCGCGACGTTTATGGCTTTGGCGTTAACGTCGCCGCTTACATTGGTCGAGCCGGAAATATTTACGGTGCCGGCGTTGGCGGTTACCGCGTCCGCCGCGATTATATTACCCGCGACGTCGGTATTATTCAGAGAAAGAGTGCCGCCTTTCGTGCTGAAAATTATACCTGAAGAACCTGTCAGATTAAAATTGTTGAAAGCCGCTTTCCCGCCGCTGGAGAGAATAATAAAAGCGTCGGACGACGTCGGCGAAGACGGGTCCCCGTTCAAAACGGCGTTTGAGCCTTTGTTAAAAATTATGCTCTGCACATCGAGCGCCGGGCTGGTGATTGTAGTCTTGCCTTCAATATCCAGTATGCCGCTGGCAGTACCGTTTATAAAAGAAGAACTGACGTTACCGCCTTTAATAACCACAATATCGGAGTTGCTGTTAAAATCAATTGTCTGCGCGCTTGCGCCTTTGGTTATATAAAGTTCCGCGTTCGCGCCGGTGAATTTTGTGTTGCCTTTCAGTTCTTTTTTGAAAGTAACGCTGGCCTGCTTTGAAAGCTGAATGTTGGACGAAATGTCAGCGTCCGTGGAGAACGTCGCGACGTAACCCGCCGGAACGGAATTGGCGTTGAATATTACCGTGCCGTCGCCTGTCGCGGAACCTTTGAAAACCGTTCCTTTGTTTAAAGTAAGAGTTGCGCCGGAGTTGGAACCGAAATCCACCGCCGAGGTAAGCGTCGTATACTGCTGGTACCACGACGTGCTGACCGTCACCGCGCTGTTGCCGCCGTAAATTAAATTTTTGATTGTTGCGCTGTCGTCCAATGTAAGACTGCTGTTGTTGCCGGTTGTATTAGGGGAGATTGTAAGCGTGCCTATTTTAATGGCTTTCGGGTTATAGTTCTGCCCGAACTCCCATACGCCGCTGACGTTTACGTTAGCTCCCGCGCCGTCGAAAATACCCATGTACTCCTGCGTAACGTTTACGCCTGTGCGGGAAATATTGTCGGTAAAATTGACCGTTGCCCCGGCGGCGGCTTTAATATCGTCATAAACATAATTAGTGGTTAAACCGGTGCCGGTGAAGAGGTAAGTTTTTACGTCGCCGGCGGCGAGCGTGAGCGCGAAAGCGGCGCCGGAGTTGACAGCAAGCGCGGAAAACGCGCATAACAACACGGACAATTTTTTTATCATTTAAACTCCCAAGATTACAGAAATAACAAACTCCTTTATATTTTTATAAATATGTGATTAAAAGTAAATAATAAAATGAGGTAGAAAATAGATAACAATTATTGATTATATTTATTAAATAAAAATACCGGCGCGACGATTATTAAGACTCCGTCCACCAATTTTTTTCCTCTCCCCTCCGGGGGAGAGGACACAGGTGAGGGGGTAGTTACACAACATGCGCCGTAAGTCCCTAAATCTATTCAAGACATCGCCCTTCCGGGGCCGATAAGGTGAAAAACCTAAGTTGATAAACAACAATATGTTGTGTACATGATGTGTACACACCCCCTCACCCTATCCCTCTCCCCAGGAGGGGCGAGGGAGAATAAAAAAAGGCTGCGCTTCTGGCGCAGCCTTTTTTATTTAGAACCGACAAACTACATCTTTATGCGGCGGGTTATGCTTTCTTTTTTGAAACATTCCACGACGTCGTCCTGCGCTATCTGGCGGAAACCTTCTATTAATATGCCGCATTCATAGCCTTTTTCGACTTCTTTGACGTCGTCCTTAAAGCGTTTAAGACCGCTTATTTTACCTTTAAACACCTGCTCCGACGCTCTGAAAACTTTACATTCGGAGCCGCGCGTTATTTTGCCGCTGTCGACTATAGAACCGGCGATGACGCCGGAGCTCAGGTTAAACACCTGGCGCACAGTCGCGCGGCCGGTAACCGTCTCGACGATTTCCGGCTCAAGCAAGCCTTCCATAGCGGCTTTTATATCTTCCAGTAATTCAAAAATAATTTTGTACTGGCGTATTTCAATGCCTTCGCGCTCCGCTTCCGCGTGCGCCGCGGGCTCTACATCAACGTTAAAAGCTATTACCACGGCGTTGCTGGCTTTGGCGAGCAGAATGTCGCTCTCATTGACGTTGCCTGGGGCGGACAGAATAATTGAAACTTCAACTTCGTCCGACGGTATGCGGCCCATCGCGTCTTTAATCGCTTCCAGCGAACCCTGCACGTCGGCTTTAAGCACAATCTGCAGTTTTTTGATTTTATTCTGGTCTACTTCGCTCTTAAGGCTCATCAGAGAAATATGTTTTCTGTGCGCGAAAACGTCTTCCTTCTGCGCCAGTTTTCTCTTCTCGGCCAGATATTTTGCGTCGCGCTCGGACGTGGCTATAAAAAAGCTTTCGCCGACTTGCGGCGGCTCGCCGTTAATACCCAGAATTTCCGCCGGGATTGACGGGCCGACGGACTGGTGCCTTACGGAATTTTCATCAATCAGCGCGCGCACTCTGCCGAACGCCGTGCCGACGATAAACGGGTCCCCCACTTTCATGGTCCCTTTCTGCACAAGCACAGTAGCGACGATGCCGCGTTTATTGTCCCTCTTACTTTCCAAAATTACGCCAACGCCGGGACGGTCGGGGTTCGCCTTCAGTTCCATCATCTCCGCCTGCAGCGAAACCATTTCAAGAAGTTTATCTATATTAATGCGTTTCTTGGCAGAGATTTCGACGTATATCGTTTTCCCCTGCCATTCTTCCGGGATAAGGCCGCGGCTGGCAAGTTCCTGTTTGACTTTGTCCGGGTTCGCGCCGGGCAAATCAATTTTATTTACGGCGACGATGATGGGCGCGCCCGCCGCTTTCGCGTGGTCCATAGCCTCAATCGTCTGCGGCATTATGCCGTCCGTCGCGGAAACCACCAATATAACGATATCGGTAGCCTGAGCGCCGCGGGCGCGCATGGCCGTAAAAGCCTCGTGGCCCGGGGTGTCCAAAAACGTAATCCAGCCGCGCGGCGTTTTGACGCGGTACGCGCCGATATGCTGCGTGATAGCGCCCGCTTCGCCGGCTACGACGTTGGATTTTCTTATCGCGTCCAAAAGGCTGGTTTTGCCGTGGTCGACGTGGCCCATGATTGTCACGACGGGCGCGCGCGGTTTTAAATCTTCCGGCTTGTCCGCCGCTTCGGCGGACGCGGTGATGGAGTCTTTGACAAACTCCTGCGCTATTTCCGCTTTAAAACCGCATTCCGCGACGACGAGCTCTATTATACCGCTGTCAAGACGCTGGTTGATGGTGGCGTAAATGCCCATGCCCATCAGCTTTTTAATAAAATCGCCTATTTTAATGTCCATCTTCTCAGCCAGTTCTTTTACCGTCGGCGTGCCGACGATGTTTATCGTTTTAAGTTCTTCCGCCGGAACTGCCGGTTTTTCTTCCGGCTTAGGTTTTGGCTGCGGTATCGGAGCCGGCTTAGGAGCCGGTTTTGGCTGCGGCTTCGGCTGGAAGGGCTGCGGCGCAGGACGCGGCGCGGGCTGAACCGGCGGGCGTTGCTGCGGCGGCTGTGTAAAAGGTTTTTTAACCGGCGCGGGAGCCGGAGTAAACGGTTTAGGCTGCGACGGCGCGGGACTGACAAATGGTTTCGGCGCGGGTTTAGGCTGCGGCTGAATAAAAGGCTTCGGCTGCTGTACCGGCGGCGGCGTCACGGGCTTCGGCGCGGGCGCGGGAATTACAGGTTTTGGCTGGACGGGCAGCGGCGCCGGTTTTGGCGTTATCGGAGCGGTAACCGGCACAGGCTTCGGCGTTACCGGTGTCGGCGCGGGCTGCGGAACTACTTTCGCCGCCGGCGTGAAAAAAGATTTTTGTTTCGGTTTTTCTTCTTCTTCAATTTCAACTTTTTTCGGCGCGGGCTTTTTTACCGCCGGTTTTTTGACAACGGGTTTCGGCGCGGGTTTCTTTTCCGCGTGAGCCGCGCCGGAGTGGACCGGCTTTTTTATTTCTTTTTTTGCCGACGGTTTTTCCGCTTTTTTGGAAACCTGTTTTTTCTTGGAGGCCTTTTCCTCTTCTTTAGTTGTTTTCTTTTTCGCTGTCATTTTGGACCTCCTGCTGCGGCTGCGGCTCGGCGGCGGCGGTTTGCGCTTCTAAATATTTTTTCGCGCCTTCGATAATTTTGGCGGCCGTTTTCTCGCCTATGCCCTGGACTGTGGACAAATGCTCCGGCGTAAGCTCCGCGATTTTTTCTACCGTCGAAAAACCGGCTTTGACAAGAGTTTCCGCCGTCTTCGGGCCTATGCCTTCTACCGACGAAAGCAAGTTTTCCAGCGCATCCACGGTCTGCTGGCCTTCCTCCGCTTTCTGGGTTTCGCTCTTTACTTCAATTTCCCAGCCGGTGAGTTTGGCGGCAAGCTTTATATTCTGCCAGTCTTTGCCTATGGCTATGGCCAGCTGGTCGTCGGGCACGATGATTAGCGCCTTCTTTTCTTCGGCGCTGATGATTTTTACGGAGTTAGCTTTTGCCGGCGAAATGGAGTTCATAAGCAGAGTGGTAACGTCTTCGCTGTAAGCTATTAAATCAATTCTCTCGCCGGAAAGTTCATTCATTACCGCGCGGATTCTTATGCCGCGCATGCCGACGCAGGTCCCTATCGGGTCCACCTTATTGTCATAACTTCTGACAAGAATTTTGGCGCGGAAACCCGGGTCCCTGACAATGCCTTTAATCTCGACGACGCCCTCGCCGATTTCCGGCACTTCCACTTTAAATAAATCTTCCAGAAATTCCGGGCTTGTGCGGGACAGTATGACGTACGGCCCGCGCTGGCCTTTGTCCATTTTGAAAGCCGCGCTTTTGTAACGGCTGAGCACCGGGTCCTCGCCTATGGTAAGCAAATCCTGCTGTGACAAAACTTTTGTGATAATCGCTTTAATGCGGGAGCCGTTTGAGTAGCGTTCTTTTTTAATTTGTTCGGAGTACGGCAGTATCGCTTCTACTTTGCCCAAGTCGACGATAATGTCCCTGTCCGAAAACCTGCGGACGGAGCCGGTAATCACTTCTCTCTCTCTGGGTTTAAATTCTTTATAAGTATTTTCGCGCTCTATGCCGCGCACTTTTTGTATTAAAACCTGCTTCGCGATTTGCGCCGCTATTCTGGAAAAATCTTCGACTTCAAGAACGTTCGTTATAGTGCCGCCGACTTCGGAGCGTTTGTCCATTTTCTTCGCGTCTTCAAGAGAAATTTCCATTTCGGAATTTACTACGTTCTCGACGATATTTAAAACCTGGAAAGCGCGGACCGCGCCGTCGTTCAAATCTATTTTCGCGGTAATCTGCGCCGTCTTGCCTAAATTTTTGCGGAGCGCGGAAACGAGCGCGTCTTCAATAGTTCTCAAAATATCGTCGCGTTTGATATTTTTTTCTCTCTCAAGACCTTCCAAAGCCATAACTAATTCTTTAGCGTTGCCTTCCATGTTTTTTCTCCTGTTGTGAGCGTACCGCTCTTTTAAAATTCAAGCACCGGGTCCAGATGCGCTTTTTTGATATCTTCGTATTTAAAAACAAATTTGTTCGTGCCGTCTTCAAGCGTCATTTCCGTGTCGTTCGCGGCGGTTATTACGCCGGTGAAATTGGCGCGGTTCTCTATCGGCATTTTCAGCGTGATTTTGGCGCGCTCTCCGATATACTTTTGGAAATGCGCCGGCTTTTTCAGCACGCGTTTTACGCCGGGGGATGAAACTTCCAAGATATACGCCCCGTCGACAATATTTTCCATTTCCAAAATACTGTCTATTAAGCGGGACGCTTTTTCGCACTCGTCCAGATTAATGCCGCCGCAGTCTTTGTCGACGAAGAACTGTAAAAGTTTTTTGCTCCCCTGGTTCTGTATGATAAGGTCGATAAGCTCAAAACCGGACCCCACCAAAGCGGACCCGACTATCGACTCCACCGTCTTTATATCTTTCATAATTATCCTTTCAAACAAATAGCGGCTTGGAAACCCAAGCCGCTATTTACTATCAGCGTTAAATCTATATATAGTATATCACACATAAGAGCCGATTGTCAACCCCGCGCGCGATTCCGTATAGTTTTTATTGACCTTTGGCGAATGTCCAACCCTTCAATCTTGCGTGTTCTTTAATCATAAATTTTATTTTCCCTATGAGTTCTTTGTTTATTTCGCCGCTTTTCTCTCTAATTTTGCAATAAGGGCCATATAATATATGTACTTCTTCAGAAAAATTATTAATTAACCGCTCTTTATCTGCGGCTGCTCCATCCGGCAAATCAATTATTTCCTTATACGCTTTGTAGGTGTTTTTATAATAATAAGCCGCGACAACGGATGCAGCTTTATTTCTCAAACTGTTAATAAAATCCTCCGCTTTTTTATCACCGTTTTGATAGTATATATCCTCAGCGGTCCACAACAATTCATAATATTTTACAACTTTCTCTATATCTTCTTTTTCAAAATCCGCGTTCTTAAAAAAATTAACGCTCTCGGTTAAAAGTTCCGGCTCAATTTCAGGCCTGAAATTTTTCAGGCTGCCGACTAATATGGCAAACGTCACGCTATCATATTTACCAATAGCTCCGTCAAAACCGTTTTGTATGAAAGAAAGTGTATTATCTTTCGTTATACCGCTGCCGGCGGCAAGCACCAAAATATTATCGTCAATTTTTTTAATTTCTCTAAGCAGCGTAAGGCCGTCTTTAGGATACATAACCAAATCGGTAAGCACAATTATGTCTTTTTTATTTTCCGAATTATTTATAAATTTTAAAGCGGCGCCCCCGTCTTTAAAATAGCGGACATTATACCTTTTGAAATTTAAAATATTATTCGCTTCTTCTTCATTGTCATTTACAATCACAAAAATTTTTTCATTCTTCTTGTCTTGATAATATTTGTTCTGAAGGCTCACAATATCATCTGTAAATCCCTGAGTAGCAAAAACTTTTTTAATTTCTAATTGCATATACATATCCAGCCGGCCCGACGGAGTTTTTTGATTGTACAGCTCCGCCGCTTTTAATTCCGGCGATAATTCATAAAAGAGGTTTTTTATCTTTGACAAACTATTTTCAACAAAATCCGGGGAAAGATTATTTGCGAACAGGATATCGGATTGCAGCGTATTTAATTGCCGCAGTCGTATTTCTTTCGGAATATTCACCGGTTGGCCGTGAGGGGAATAATATACGTCGGCGTTGATGGCGGTTTCTAAGCCGGTTAGTCCCGCAGTTACGGCGCTTTCAGTTAACTCCCCTCTTCCCCAGCCTTTTCTTGACGCCGCCGCGTTAGTCATAGAAAAATTCGCGCCTTCATTGGACATGCTAAGTAGTTCTTTTTTTTCATCAGGAGACAAAGGGGATTCATAGGCGGCGGATTCCTGCGTTTTAGCCACGGACAACGTCTCCGGCGCGTTTTCAGTTAATTCTACCCCCCCCCCCGGCTATTTCGTCATACGGCGCGGCCACGGGCACGCCAGGGCCGCCGGCAAATGCTACGGCGCCGCCGGCGGGCGTTTCTTTTTTCTTAAATAAGTTTTTGAAAATATCGC
Organism: Elusimicrobiota bacterium; assembly: GCA_009778915.1. Classification (GTDB taxonomy): domain Bacteria; phylum Elusimicrobiota; class Elusimicrobia; order Elusimicrobiales; family Elusimicrobiaceae; genus Elusimicrobium. The sequence goes on along the minus strand of WRFH01000009.1, from coordinate 3,871 downwards.
CGAAGCCGCCTTTGTAGTTAAGCAGCGCCACGGCGGCTAAAGTCATGGGTATCGGCGCGACTAACATGCCCCAGTATAAGCCGGAAAATTCCGGGTTCGCGTAACCGCCGGCGGCGGTGAAATGCGCGGACAGCTCCGTCGCTATTTTGCTGAAAAACAACGGCCCCAGCGCGCAGCCGAAATTGCTGAAAATCAAAAATGGGTTCAAATAATCCTGCCGTTTGACGTCTTTGGAACCGTTGATGAACGAAATTCCGAAAATACTAGAAATGGCGTATTCCGCCAAAGCCAGAGCCGCGCCCAAATATAAGTATGTCGGGTGCACCGGCGCCAAAACGCCGAGACCTACGCCGGCCGCCAGCAAACTCCCCGCGGCAAGCAGCGCGCCGTTCTGGCCGAATTTATTTATAAACATTTTGGCCGTCGCCCTGCCGGCCACAAACGGAATAGGATACGTGAGCACGTTCATAAACCACGCGCCCATACCGGGGTAAAAATGTTCAAAAATCATCGGGCCGGCGGAGCCCAGCGCAAACTCCACCGCGTTAATCAAACCAAGGCTGCCGACCAGTTTTTTGGCGGCCTTATCTTTCATAAAAGAGGCGGCTTTATCTTTTAAATCCGCAAAGAAGCTTTTTTCCTGCGCCGACGGGTGGCTTTTAAAATTAGGCATTTTCGTAAAACCGTTGAGCCACAGCAGCGCGCCCGCCGCCGCCGGGACAAGCATGTAAGGCACCGCCGCCGTAGGGTCCTTGACAAAAGGGAGCACCGCGAAAATACCCGGCGTAAAGTAATTTAAAAATATTCCGGCGGCTCTCGCGAACTGCAATTTATAAATTTTATTTTCGCGCGGTTTTGAGTGCCCGGTAAAAGACGACAGCAGCAGGTGAGAGGCGTTATATATGCTGTCCGCGCCCATGCTGACCAGCAGAGCGCTGGACAAAATAACCATAAGCTGTTTATGAGTATCCTGCCACGCCGCGAAGTGGCCAAAACCGGCGTAATCAGCCAGCAGTCCGCCCGCAAGCATGCTTGCCAAACCCAAGTTTACGACGACCTTTTTCCCCCAGATATTAGACAGCGCGCCGGAAATAAAAGGCATAACCGCAACCGGGATAAAAGAGAAAACCGTAATCAGCGAAGTTTCAAAAGGCGTAAGGTGCATCTGCTGTTGTATAACACCTATAAGCGGCTGCATAATCGTTTCAAACCCGACGACGGTGAGCGCCGTGTACAGGAAAGAAGTGTAGTTTATCGACGGCGCGCCGTTGGTTTTGACAGGGGCCACTTCTGCGCCCGACTGTATTTTTTGCGCGGCTTCGTGGTGCGTCGTTCCGTCGGACGGAGTAAGCGCGAGGTCGCCGGTTATTTTGTTGTCTTTAATGTATGAAAGGCCGTCCGGAGTCAGTACAATCTTATCAACTTTTTTAAGAATATCTACTATTTTCTCCATGTCTTTAGACGACGAAGATACTTCGACAGGCAGGTTAACTGTTGTTCCGGTGGGATTGCCGTTTTCGTCGGCGACGTCCACCGGCAAAGTCATTGATTTGGTAACTTTTTTGTTGACTATGGGAATGAGCGAAAACAGCAAAGTCCCGTCCGTTCCGCCGGTAATCCCGCCGGAATTTTTGTTAAAGAAACCCGCGCGTTTAACGGAGTCCCAAATTTTGCCGGGCCCCTTTAAAAATTCTTTTAACCACGGCGTTTTGCTGAACAGCAGTCCCGCGGTTACGGCAAACAACGGCACCGGCGCGTAGAAAAAGAATAATCTGCTGGCGTCCATTAAAGACATGCCGCTGTTCGTTGCAAAATCCCTGCCGGCGGTGAACAACAGCGGGAAAAGCGCCGCGCCTATTAAAGAATCATTGACGAGAGCAACCATTTTAGGCTCCCTGGCCGCGTCTCTTGAAAAGCCCACCCTGTTCGCGCTGAAGAAAGATGAAATGCCGTATTCCAAGAGCCCTATAGAACCGATTATTCCGATTGCCGCGTTGTCCGCCGCAAAACTTAAACCGCCCAAAATGCCGCCCAGCGCCACCGTTATTCCGAACAGACGGGACCCGTTTACGCCGAAAGTTTTTACGGCCCATCCCGTCGTAAGTCTGCCTAAAATGAACGGTATGGCGGAATAAAAAACCGAAGCCGTGCCCACATTGCCGCTGCCGATAAACGGCGCAATCAGCATAGGCGTAGCAACCATAAAACCGACTTCCGCGCCGTTCATCAGCGTCGACGAAGTCAGTATGCGGCCGGCCGCGCCCTGCGGGTCCGTCCTTAAAAATTTCCACTGTTCGGCCAGAGAAATATTTTTCTTCTCCGGATCAGGCTGGCCGAAGAAACCGCTGTGTTTAAAATTGGGTATTCCGGAAGACAGCAGGAACGCCGCGCCTACCGCCGCGCCGCCTATTGCAAGCAGAGGCACGCCCAGCGTCGTGTCAAACCCGTATCTGGACAGCGGCGAAGATATATAAGACGTCAGCACGACGCCGCCGGCCATAAATTTCTGCAGTATGCCGGTTTTCTGCTGGCGCAGGGCCGCGTCGCCGGTGAAATTAGAAAGATACTGCGACAAAGTATTATCCAGCAAAAATACTCCCGTGCTTGCCACAAAGTTGGAAGCCAGAAGGCCGCCGTACTGAAAAGCCCGGGAGCCCATCGGCGCAAAATGCCCCAGGCCGAAATAAACTGACATCGCGCCGCCGGCGGCCAAAGCGGCAAGGCCGGCAAACATCGTCGCTTTTTTGCCAAAAGTTGTTTTCAGTTTTGCCGCTATCGGCGGGTTAGACAGAGCCGCAAAGGCAAATGACACGACGGCAAAAAGCGCGACCTCAAAAGCGCTCAGGTTCAACGCGTTGCGCACCGCTTCCATATTGCCGCCTATAAATAAAATGTGAAAGCCGGTCAAAACGCCGCTGGCGTAAATAGCGTTGCTCCACCGCCCGACGTTGTTGACGGCGGTGGAAATTACCGGCGGAGTTACGCCGTCTTTAATCGCCTGTCTTATGTCCTGGAAAGAAACGCCGTTCACCGCGCGCACCAAAAGCGACGCGTCCCTTTTCGGTTTTGCGCCGGGCTTTAAGAAAATCATGTTGTTGTCGACGTTAATAAACGGTATATAAGTTTTAACATGGTCTTCAAATCTGCCGATATCTTTGCGCGTGCCGCTTATCTGCATGGTCACCGCGTGGCGTTCGTTGACGTTAAAAGTGCCGTCGGAATTCTCAAGCACCGCCTGCAGCGTTACGGTTTTCGCGTAAATTCCTTTTTCAGCGTCTATAAGCTTCATGTCGCCGCCGAGCGCGGTAATTTGCGCAGACTCCGGCAAAACGGCGGGAGACTGCACAACAGGCGTCGCCGCGGTTTCGGTAAAAGCTTCACTCCCAAGCGTTCTGGTTTCCGCCGGAATATTCAAGTCTGTTTGTATCCCCTGTTCGGTAATCCATTCATCTTGGACGTCCGTAGAAGTGCCGGCGCGGCGGCGCTGGCCTACAATTGGGCTTTCTATAGTTTCTGGAGCTTCCTGTAATTCCTCTATGCGTCTTACCGCCTGACTGCTGGGCAAGAACGCTAACGCCGTGCTCAGAGCCCATACTTCTGCATTAAGCGCGCCGCGTTTTACCGCGCCCGCTATATTTGAGACACCGGTCTTAACTGTTTGTATAAAACTCTGTCCGCTCTGTGAGATGTTGCTTGTCAAAGCGTTAGTAAATTTTCTTCCGAAGGGTAGTATACTTAAAGCGGCAACTTTTCCTGTCCATTTTTCTTGTGCTATTCTCTGGCTCTCTTCTTCCTTCTGCTGGTTCTCTATTATCTTATTTGCTTCTTCCTGCGTCGGGAACGCCAGCTCTTTTGTTATTACCGGTCTTTG
>WRFH01000008.1 GCA_009778915.1 Elusimicrobiota bacterium | reverse complement strand
TAAATTTTCCCGACGGTATACCGTCGGGAAAAAATATCCGGGTGGCTGAGGGGATTCGAACCCCCGACCCTTGGCTCCACAAACCAATGCTCTAACCAGCTGAGCTACAGCCACCGTAAATAGGTGGCCCGGCTTACTGCGTGGTATGCGGTTAATTTATATATTATAGAATATTTTTCTTTTTATTTTATTGCGGGACGCGGTTTCCGAATAACAAAAGTGCAGTACGAATCTAACACGGGCGTGAAATTTTTGAAGATGTTTTTAGTTTAAATCATACGCGGTGTAACTACCGGAGTTACTCATGGGTGTATACGCTCTCTTGTTTTTCCCGCCGAGGGAGACACATATGCTTTGGCCCGTTTTGTCGCTGTCTTGGGCTACGCATATCAGTTTTCCTGCAAAGGCGGCAGCATTGGGAGTAGTTATGTAACGCGGGAAATAACGCAGGTGATAGGCATTATACCCTTTTGTCTTATTTACCGCGCGTATGTTTGTTGTAGTATTATCAATCACTATATCATAATCTTTAACATCAGGAATAGTCACGTCCAGCTGGTCCGGGCTCGTCGGATACGCGCCGGTCTGCATGTAATATACTTCCAGCGCGTCTTTAAGCGTTCTTATTGACGCCAGCACTTCCGCCGCGCGGCTTTTGTCGACGGTTTTTGTATATTGCGGCACTGCGATAGCGGCGAGAATGCCGATAATGAGAACGACTACTAAAAGTTCAATCAGAGTAAAACCGCTGTTAATTTTCTTCCTCATTTAGAAAATATATAAAATTCTGGTAACGTCGGAAACAGTATAGTCTGAATACTTTTTTATTATGTAAATTAATTAGTAATTGAGTTTGTAATCATACCAGCCGCTTACTATCACCTGGGGATTGTTGGCGGCTCCCAATGTTTTTGTGCAGAAATTTTGGGCGGTTGTGTCCGAGGTCATAACGCGGCAGTAAACGCCGTTCGGGGCAAAAATAATTTCATATTGTATCGGCTGGGGTTTTGTGCCGCCTGCGCTGCGTACGGCTACTATATTTTGAGGGGCGCCGTTTCTTAGAGCGACGTCAAAGTTTTGCATTATTACGCTTGAACCTGATATTGTGCCGTCGGACATGGATATATCCAAATCGTTCGGGTTCGTCGTATAGGAGCCGGTGGCCAAGTAATAAGCCTGCTCCGCAGTCCAAAAAGCTTTGCCAGCGATAAGCATTTCCGAAGAGCGCGATTTTAAAACCGCTTTTTGGTATTGCGGCACGGCGATGGCGGCAAGTATGCCGATAATCAAAACCACTACTAAAAGTTCAATCAGCGTAAAACCTGTTTTTTGTGTCATAGTAAAATCAGTCTACAAAAATGCGGTCCGTTTCAGAAGAGCGTACGTATATTTCTTTAAAAAACTTCCGGCATTACATCCTCAATATGCACTATAAAAAAATTTAATTTCAAAATAACATTTATAAGTAATATAATGGATTTATGAAACTCAGAACCCCGGCGCTTTTTATTTTTGTATTTTTATGCGCCGCCGCTTACGCAGAAACGCATGTGGAAATTGCTAAAGAGTTTGCGTCGTCCGTCGTAACCGTCAACACGGTTAACGCGAAGGGCGGCACATTCAGCGGCACGGGTTTTATCGTCGCGCCGGACGGCGTGATAGCGACTTCAAAGCACGTCGTTGAAGGCATGGCATATATAAACGTAACTTTCAACACCGGCCTGATTTCAGATGAAGCGCGGATAATCGCCGTCTCAAAAGAAACTGATTTGGCGCTGCTGCAGATTGAAGCGAAAAATCTGCCGGCTGTTTATCTTGGCGATTCTGATTACGCTCTTCCGGGCGCCGGAATAACCGTCATAGGCAGCCCGCGCCGTCTGCAAAACACTGTGACTACCGGCGTAATTTCACAGGTTCGCCCGGTGAGCGGCGGCATTATCTGGCACCAAATCAGTGCGCCCGTTTCGCCCAGTTCCAGCGGCAGCCCGGTGTTTGACAGGGACGGCAGCGTAATTTCCGTCGTGTCGTCTATATACGCCGGGGAAGGTAATCAGAATTTAAATTTTTCCATACCGTCAAATTATTTAAAAAAGCTTATGGAAGAAAACGGCCTCACTCCTCCCGAGAGGGAAGAAAAAAGCGGCGGCGTTTTGGGATATCTTAAAGAATGTTTTGACATATTTGCGGGGTTTTTCAGGTAAAATTTATGAACAAGAAAAAAATATTAATTTCATTGGCTGCGGTTTTTATAATTTTATTTTTACTGCTTCCGGTTTTTAAAGGCGGCTCAAAAAAAGTGGCTAAAGAAAAAGCGGTTCCGCAAATCGCCAGTTCAAACCCGCTTACAAAGGCGGTACAGTTTTTGGCGTCAATCATCGGCCTTAATAATAGTGCCGCGCGGGACGCCGTTACCGCGGAACAATACGTAAATTCAACGCCGCGGAAACAAGCCGCGCCCGGCGTTAACGAAAACGGCGGCGATATCCCGCGCGCGACAACCGGCGGCGGCAATTATAATGACGACAACGTGCGGCTGCCTGAAGATTTGGCGCAGAATTACGGAATGGCGGAAGTTAAAGACAACGAAGGGAACTGGGTTCTTATAAAGCAGTCTATGCCGGCGGTGTCCACGCGCGGGATGTATGACGCTGATATTAAGGAAGATCCGGCTTCCGTCATAGAAGGCAGAAGAATTTCAGACGCTATCGCGCGGGATAACACGCCCGTTTCCGCCGGCATAAATATGTTTACGCCGTTTGTGCCTCTTTCGCCCGCAGCCGCGGGCGCGGCACAGCGCGGCGTGGAATTCGCGGCCAACTCTTTCCGCGCGCCCGGCGGTTTATATTATACCTCAGGCGGCGGTTATTACGCGTCCGGCTCGCGCGGCGGCGGGAACAGCGGCGGTTTCGGCAGCGCCGACAGGCAGGCTAATAACACGGACAACGTAAACGATTTAGAGAGTATCTTCACCGCCGCGCAGGCCAAAGCCGCCAGCGCGGGCGCGCGCATTAACGGAGGTAATAGCCGTTCTTCTACCGGCAGCGGCGGCATAAACCAATCCCCCGGCGGCAATAACAAGCCCGGAAGTAATCCCGGCCCCGGACTGGGAAACCAACCAGGCCAGAACAGGCCCGGTCCCGGCGGCGGCATACCCGGCGGAACTGCAACGGCTCCTAATTTCAGCGACGTTATGGCTAAGGCGGAGGCTGCAACCGCCGCCCGTCTTAAACAGGAGGGAGAAGGCGCGGGAATTAATTATTATAATGATTCCGGCTCATGCGGTATTATCCATGAAGAGGAAAAACTTAATCTCAACTGTTATAGCGCCGCGGACCCCGCGGTAATCGAGGCTCAAAGACAGAAAAGCGTTGCAACATTTATAAAAAGCATGTTCCCGAACAATAATTTACCGCCTGAAAAACTTCAGTCTTTGACAGAGGAATATAATTCGCATCCGGAAAATTTCCCGCTGAGGCCGCAGTATGTTTATGTGCTTTTTCAGGGAACCGGAGACAAGGCAAAGGATGAACAACAGACTAACAATATGTTCAATATTCCCGTCATGGACAGCGGGCAGGAAACAAAAACAGACGGCGGCTGCCCGGACGGACAACAATGTTATTATATTCTGAGGTCTGATAACAGTGTTACTCAAGACTTGTCTAAAGGAAGCGGGGGCAGCGCGTTTGACACCAATAAATTTTCAGAGATAAAGAGCGATAGCCCGAGCGCCGTATTCCAAACTGTAACGGCGGAAGATTTTAATAACGTTATAAAGGGCGTTATGGTAAACCAAAATAAAAGTGAGCAGAAAGGCGGGTATGTTTATGTCGTCGTTCAAAATCCCGGCAATGCTTTAAAAAAATATGAGGATACAGGCAGTTCTTTTCCCATTGTTTATGTAACAGATTTAACAAATGCCGCGCCCGGCGCAATGCAGAGGACGACGGAAGAATCTATAGGACAAGTGGGCGTAAACGTCGGTACGTTCTATCAGATATATAATGAAATGCGTTCCCAGAATGTCCGCGGCGCGTTGGAAGGAATTAACCAGAATAATAAAGGATAATTTATGACTACCAAAAAGATATTTATAAGTGGTGCCTTACTAGTTATTTTTGCGTTTAACGCGTTTGCAATGGATACGATAACCAGTCTGGATACGCTTCAAAGCAAGGCAAATCAAAATAAAGTTATCGTCGCGGTTTTCAGCGCGGCCTGGTGTGCGCCGTGCAAAACGTTTAAAGAAAATATTTTTACGCCTATGGAAAATTCCTACAAAGAAAAATACGGAAACCGCGTTGAATTTTATGTGTTTGACGTGACGGAAACCGCCGTCGCTAAAAGCGTGCAGACGCGGCTGGGCATCAACACTATTCCGGCGGTTATCGTTTTCAGCGGCAGCATGGATAACAGGGACATTTTCGTACCTCCTTCCGGGCAGCTTATACGCGACGCCATAGACAAAAGGCTTAAATAAAATCTCCCTTCGTTAAAAAACGCGCTTTTTTAAGGCGTGTTTTTTTTGCTAGACTTTCTATATGGAAAAACTTAAAACGGATTTATCTAACCTTGACGTGTTTTTTAACTCTCTGCCCGCGGCTTCGGCGGCTAAAGCCAAGACGCTTTTTTATAAGAAATTAAGCATAGCCATGCACAAATTTTACGGCGGGAAAATGGAAACTTTTCCCAAATCCCCGCTGCCGTCCGCCGCGTGGCTTAACGCATGGTACACGCCGGGTGTTTCCGCTGTTTCCACGACGATACGGGACAATAACCGGACGTCTTTTGAACTTACCAACCGCAAAAATTTAGTAGCCGTGGTAAGCGACTCCACGCGCGTCCTAGGCGACGGGGACTGCACGCCGCCCGGCGGCCTTGGCGTTATGGAAGGCAAAAATTTTTTAATGAAATATTTAGGCGGCGTGGACGCCGTCGCGCTCTGCATTGACAGCAAGGACGAGACCGGCAAAAACAATCCGCAGAAAATTATAGATTTTGTGCTTATGTGCCAGCACAGTTTCGGCGCGATTAATCTGGAAGACATAAGCCAGCCCAACTGCTACCGCGCGCTTGACGCGCTGAGGGAAAAAGCAAAAATCCCGGTCTGGCACGACGACGCGCAGGGCACGGCGACGATAGTAACCGCCGGCTTAATCAACGCGCTCAAACTGGCCGGCAAAAAAATAGAAAATATAAAAATAGTTTTATTCGGCTCCGGCGCGGCAAATACGACGATGTGCAGTTTTTTAACTCAGATGGGCGCAAACGCGGGCAATATAATTATGACCGACTCAAAAGGCCCTATCCATAAAAACAGAAAAGATTTAGAAGCCAATCCTAACTACTATAAACAATGGGGCCTCGCGCAAAAAACGAACGCGCAAATGCTCGCCGATATCCCGTCCGCGTTCCAAAACGCCGACGCGGTAATAGCTTTATCCAAACCCGGGCCGGATACTATTAAACCTGAATGGGTGCGCGGCATGGCAAACAAAGCCATCGTTTTCACCTGCGCCAATCCGGTGCCGGAAATTTATCCTTACGCGGCCAAAGAAGCCGGCGCTTTTATCACGGCTACGGGCCGCGGAGATTTTGAAAACCAGCTTAACAACTCCGTCTGTTTCCCGGGCATTTTAAAAGGCACGCTGCTGTGCGGCGCGAGAACCATAACCGACACAATGGCCATCGCCGCCGCCCGCGCGATAGCCGCTTTCGCGGAAAAGCGCGGGATAACGCCGTCCAACATTGTGCCGCTTATGAGCGAGACGGAAATTTTCCCGACTGTCGCCGCAGCCGTCGCCGCGCAGGCGGTTAAAGAGGGCATCGCAAGCGCGAAACTAACGGAAAAAGAAATTTATGAGCAGGCTAAACAGGACATTGAAGACACGCAGAAAAAATATAATTATCTGCAGCAGAAAGATTTTATAAAAACGCCGCCGCGGGAAATTTTACAGTCGGTTTTAAAAGAAACGCTGGAGGAAATTTGAGAGAAATTTCTGCCGATAAAATAACCGCCTCCGTCGCCGCGCTGTGCGCCCGCGCGGCGGTAAATCTGCCGCCCGACACTCTTGGCTGTCTTAAAGAATGCAAAGCGCGCGAGGCCGCGTCCGCCAAAAAAATTTTTGACATTTACGAACAGAACGCGCAAGCGGCCGCCTGCAAAAAAATTCCTCTGTGCCAGGACACAGGCACCGCCGTAATATTTTTGGAAATCGGCCGGGACGCGCATATTGCCGGCGACGTTTACGCGGCGGTTAATAAAGGCGTGAGAGAAGGCTACACAAAAAATTATCTGCGCGCGTCGATAGTGGACGAGCCTGTTTTCGAGCGCAAAAACACCGGCGATAACACGCCCGCCGTAATCCACGTAAAAATCGTAAAAGGAAATAAATTAAAAATTATTCTGCTGCCGAAAGGCGGCGGCGCGGAAAATATGAGCCGCCTTAAAATGTTAACTCCGGCGGACGGCGTGCAGGGCGTCAAAGATTTTATAGTTGAAACGGTAAAACTTGCCGGCGCAAATCCGTGCCCGCCCGTCGTGGTCGGCGTAGGCATCGGCGGCGGTTTTGACGGCTGCGCGGAACTTGCCAAATACGCGCTGACGCGCCCGCTGGGCAGTAAAAATAAGAATAAAAAATACGCCGCGCTGGAAGCGGAACTTTTAAAATTAATAAATAAACTGGGCATAGGCCCGCAGGGTTTCGGCGGTAAGACGACGGCGCTGGCAGTACACGTTGAATATGCGCCGTGCCATATGGCCAGTCTGCCGGTAGCGGTCAACATAGGCTGCCACTCCCATCGCCGCGCGGAGGTTGTTTTATGAAAAAACTTAAAACGCCTTTGACGCTTTCGGATTTAAAAAAATTAAAAACCGGAGACAATGTTTTATTGTCCGGCGTAATTTATACTGCTCGGGATAAGGCGCATGCTAAATTATTAAATGAAAAAACTCCGCCGGACTGGCTTAAAGGCGCGGTGGTTTATTATTGCGGGCCTACTCCTCCTCCGCCCGGCGCAATAACCGGCAGCCTCGGGCCTACAACCAGCGGGCGTATGGACAAATTTACGCCGCAAATGCTGTCAAAAAACGGTATAATTGCAACTATAGGAAAAGGCGGCAGAAGCGAAGCGGTAAAAACCGCTATGCGCGGCCGTGCCGTATATTTTGCGGCTACCGGCGGCGCGGGCGCGTTGCTGGCGCAGACGGTTAAAAAATTTAAATGTATAATGTACCCGGAACTGGACGCGGAGGCGGTCTATGAACTGGAAGTTGAAAATATGCCGCTTACCGTCGCGCTGGATTTAGAAGGCAACGATATTTATAGGAGAGATAAATGAGAACATTTAACAGATTTTTAGTTTTTGCTCTGGCGGCTTTTATTCTGGCCGCGTGCTCAAAATCCGCGGGAACCTCTTCTGACGACACGTCTTATAACCGCACCGGCAGCCGGCAGGAAGCGGATAACGTTCTGAGGCATAAAGTTTTTGCCGCATACAGCGGCGAGGGTAAATTTTACGCTATTTACGCGCTTGCCACGCTTGTTAAAGACATGGACAGCAACGGATATTACAAAATAAAATTCATAAACGGGCCTTACGCCGGCGAAGTGAGAAAAATGAAAGACGTCATACTCAGAACGGTAAGCATGCGCCCGCAGGATATACAAAAAAGCCAGGTCGTTATGTATGACACGACTAACCCGAAAAATTTTAAAGACAGTCCGTTAAATCAGTGGCAGAAAGCCATTGTATATGACGAAAGGCAGGCCGCGGACGGCCGCGTCATGCTTGAGTTTCCGCATGATTCCAATGACTTTATGGCCACGAGGGAAGCGGCGTTTCCGTCTAACATCCGCCTGATAACGGAGCCGGTGGTTCATGACCCCAGGACATTTTTACCGTAAGGAGCGCATATGAAAAAACTTCTTTTTACCATTTTTATAATTTCCGCCGCGGTTGTGCAGGCGCAGGATTTGCGTAAAGATATTATGTTAATGGATGTTCCCACGGCGGAAACGCTCGACCATTATTCGGCTGATTTTAACGCCAGGTTTTATTCGCAGAACAGCGTTATGACAAGCGTGGATTTCGGCATTTTTCCGCAGCTTAATTTAGGGTTTTCAATAGCGGCGCAGCAGCTGCTGGGCAATGAATCGCCGGTGCGCGTTCTGACGCCGCAGTTACAGGCTAAATTTAAAATTTACGACGGTTCCCTGTATCTGCCGGCGATAGCCGTAGGTTATGACGGCAGGGGTTATATGTATGACCACGTCTCCGGCAAATATCTGCAGGATAAAAAAGGCGCGTATCTCGTTTTAAGCCGCGAAGTTATTATACCCAATCTTCAGATACACCCCGGCGTAAACGTTTCTGATTTTGACAGCTCAAACGTGTTTTTCTTTACCGGTGTCAACTTCAATATCGAAGACAAGGTAAATTTAATGTTTGAGTGGGACAATGTGCATAATATAAAAGATTCTCGCTTGAACGCCGGCGTAAGGGTTTATTTAACGGACTCGTTTGAAGCTGATTTTATGCTGCGTGATTTTACCGATAAAGACATGTTCGAACGCGCTTTGCAATTAAGATATAAAGCGAACTTTTAGGGGGTTCCTGCGCCGAGTTTTTCCAATTGGAACGGCGCATGTTTGTGTACATTTTGTGTTCAAAACCCTCACCTGTGTCCTCTCCCTTTAAGGGAGAGGAAAAAATTAGGAGGACGGAGTACAATTTATGACGGAAGAAAAAAATAATTCCGCGCAGTCTCCGCATCCGGACGCGCAAGCGGCGCCGCGGCAGCAGTTCCAGCGGCGTATAATTTTTATAAAGAAAGATTTGCAGTTTGAGTATATGATTTTGATAGTTTTAAGCGTACTGCTCGGCATAGCCGTAACGGTTTTTGAGGTGCTGTCTACTTTTCAAAGCATTTATAAAGATTATCCGGCCGTTTTGCAGCCGCTTTACGGGAAAATCACGCCTATTTTTGTGACGTTCGGGCTTAAAATCGCGGTCTATCTGGCGCTGGTGATTTTATTTTCCGCCATTCTGTCAAATAAAATGGCCGGCCCGATTTTCAGATTTGAAAAAACGTGCGACGAAATCGCCGAAGGCGATATTTCAAAACGCGTCCGCCTGCGCAAAGGGGACAAGTTTATTACGCTGCAGGACAAATTTAATAATATGATGGACGTTTTGGAAAAGAGGATAAAGAGACGCAAATGAAAAAAGTTTTAGTTCTGGTTTTTATTTTATGCGCGGCCGGCGCTGGCGGGCAGGAATATTTTTCCCGTTTTAACCCGTCGGCGGAGATTACGCTTGAGACCGCCATACGCCTGGGGCTGGAAAATAACACGCAGCTCCTGGCCGCGCAGCAGAGCATAATGATAGCGCAGTCCCGCGTAACCGAAACGTCTATGATGCGCCTTCCGCAGTTTGACCTGCTGGCAACGGCTACGGCGTATGATTTGGATTCCGTCAGCGTTTTGCCGGAGGCGCTGGGCCTGCGCGTAATATACCCGCAGCAAGGTTCCAGCAGCAATTTTTACGGCACCAGCGTTTCGGCGGTGCAGTATCTTTATTCCGGCGGCAGAATATCGGGCAGCATAAAAATGTCCCGGGCCAATTTAAAAGAAGAACAAAGTAAATATGAGACGGCAAAAAATGAAGTTATATTAAAAGTAAAACTGGCTTTTTATAATTTTTTATACGCCACGCAATATCTTGATTTGGCCGAAAAAGATTTTGCGACCGCCCAAAATTACGCCAAAAAGCAAAAGTCCGGGAACTCATGGGACCGCGTGAGCATTGCCGCGTCTCTTGAAAGGTTCCGCGCGGAAATTAATACCGCCCGTTACGAATACCGCCGCGCTTACCAGAACATGCTGGAAAGTTTGAATAAAGAATTAGACTCCGAGATTAAAATTAAAGGGGATTTTAAACCTTTTATTTACGAAGGGGAAATCAGCAAATTAAATTTGTGGGCCATGCAGTTCAGGCCGGAACTGCAGACGGCGCTTTACGAAGTTGAAATGTACAACCTTGCCGCCAATATTTCGCTCGGCCAGAAATATCCGGACGTTATTCTGGGCGCCAGTTTTGAGAAGGTGGGGGAAGACACTTTGAGCAATACAAATAAGCAGGTAAGCCTTGCCGTCCGCCTGCCGCTTTTATACAGTTATTTCACGCAGCCCAAGCAGAAAAAAGCGCAGCAGAAACAAAGCGCGCTGCGCCGCTCTGATTTGGAAGACACTATACGCCAGCAGGTGCTTACTAATTTTGACAGTTTAATGTTTTGGCAGGATGAAGTAAAGGAAAGAGGAACCGCCGTCGACGGGATTTCAAAAGAAATTAAAAAGAGCGAGGCTGGCGGCGTTTTCGGCATAGAATCTCTTAACGCGCTTGAGGCTTACCACAAAGCGCAGACGTCTTATTTGGAAGCCGTAAAGGAAAATTTGCTGGCCAAAGCGCAGCTTGAATGGGCGGTAGGGCAGGATTTATAATTTCAGCTTTTACTTTTCTACGGCCTTGAGCGTTCCGCGCTTGAGGTTTTTATATCAAATATGAAGAAAGTTTTTCTTATAATAATTTTAGCGTTTGCGGCGCTGCCCGTTTTTGCAAATGACACGGATAAGCAGGACGCGCTTCTGCGCGATTTTTTGTGGAAAGAATTTATTAATACGCCCAAAGACCAGCGCGTAAAAACGGGGCTTGCTCTTTCCGCCGGCGGCACCAGAGGGTTCGCGCATGTCGGCGTTTTGGAAGTTTTGGAAAACGCGGGGACGCCTGTAGATATGCTGACCGGCACGTCGATGGGCGCCGTTATCGGCAGCGGTTACGCCGCCGGGCTGCCTGTCAGCCGCCTGTGGGAAATAGGCGAAAATATACGGCCTGATAACGTGTCTAAAGACCTCGGCAGCACCGGACTTTTGAAACTTGTTATAGGCGGCAAACTGCCGTCTTCCAAAAATTTTGAAACTTTTCTTGAAGAAACTCTGCAGGGTAAAAATATTGAAGATTTGAATATTCCTTTCGCGTGCCCGGCAATGGATATTAAGACGGGGGAGAAAATTCTTTTTACGTCCGGCCCGGCCGCGCTCGCCGTGCGCGCCAGCATGAATTTGCCCGGCATATTTGAGCCCGTCGAATACCGCCAGCGCCAGTTGGTGGACGGCGGCGTGGTAGATTATCTGCCGGTGGACGCCGTCAGAAATCTCGGCGCGCAGTACGTTATAGCGTCTCTGCCTTTGCAGGATTACAGCGGCGTGGTGCCGAAAACGGTCGCGGCTTATCTGCTGCGAATAGGCGACATACGCGGCGCGATACTGACGGAAGAGGCCGTCGCGAAAGCGAATTTTGTAATAAGGATAAAAGTCCCGAACATTGAAGTTTTGGATTTTAACAAACTTCCCATAGCGGCGGAACTGGGCATAAGGGAAACTTACAGAGTGTTGCCTATGCTACAGGAAGATTTAATTATATTTAATATAAAGTATAGAGAACATGAGAAATAAAACAGTACTTATAGTAATTATTTTCTTTATAAGTGCTGTTGCCGGACACAGCGCCATATGGCCTTTTGCCAAAAAAGAAAAAGTAAAACTTACCGAGGCAAGGCAGCTGTACTCTGAGAAGGATTACGAAGGCGCGATAGCCAAGCTGAAAGATTTTCTTGTTGAAGGCACGGTCAAACGGCGCGAGAAAAGGGCGTATCTGCTGTTGGGCGATTGTTATGAAAAGCTGGGCCGTTTGGACAGCGCGCTGAACACTTATCTTGAGGGCGTGGAACTTAACCCCAAGAATAAAGATTTGCTTGAGCGCCTTGCCGAGCTTTATGACAGGACGGACCTTACGCAGAACAGCATTGAGACTTACCGGCGCATTCTGGACATTGACAAAGATGACGAAAACGCAATGCTTGGTCTGGCGCGCGGATATATGAAGGAAGGGTTTTTCTCAAAAGCGCAGCAGTATTATAAAATGTTTTTTGATTTGAAACCTAAAAATATGAAGTCATATTTTTATGAATACGCGCTCAGTTATTATAAACAAAGAAATTTTAACGCGGCATTATTTCATATAGGTTTGTCGTTAGAAGCGTATAAGGACAGATATAAGGATAATTTCCTGGCCGCGCAAATAAGCAGGGACATGGGTAATAAGGAAGACGCCGCTAAATTTTTGGCCGCCGCGCTTGCCGCCGAAAATAATTATGAGGCGGTTATGACAAAGGCTCTGTGGGCCGTGCAGGACGGGGATTACGCGTCCGCTTTAAAAATCGCGGACGGCGCGCTGGCGGGTTCCCCGTCTGACAGACTGGCGCTTTACATAAAATATATGGCTTACGCGCGGCAGGGGAAACAGAAAGAAGCGCGCAAATATCTTGAAAAAATAACGGCGCAGGATAATGACGGTTTTATAAGGCGTGTCGCATTGGCTAATTTAAATGCTAATATCTAAGGTACAGAGATATGAACAAGAAAGTAATTTATGATATGCCGGCTGTTTCAGGGGATGTAAAACCCATAGACGCGCGCGGTATACCGGCGGGTTTGTCTTCCTATGAATTGGTTTATATGCTGGACGCCAAACATAAATACGCTTTTATTTTCGGCGGAGAGAAAGCCGGGCATCCGGAAAACGCCGGACTGAACGAGCCTCTGCATGAAAAATATCATAACGCGGCTCTTTCCGGCAAGGGCGTGATTTACGAATGGGGTTCCGGCGGCAGAAATTACCGGACGGCGCTTATACCGCTGGGCGGCGGGCAGGTTACAAACGTTCTTGGCATAGTTAAGGAACTGCCGGCTTCCTCCGGACCGTCCAACATGGTGCGGGACGGCGGGGCAAAAACGTTTTCGCAGGTTCTGCTGAAAACGCGTGAAGAGGAAAAGAAAAGGGTTGCCAGCGCGCTGCATGATGAAATAGGAACGACGGCGGTTATTTTAACGTCAATACTTTCCATACTCGAGAGTGATATTAAAGAAGGTAAAAAGGCGGACGCTCTGCGCCGCGCGAAAGAGATGGACGCCAGAATAAAAGAATGCGTAGAGCGCATTAAAAGTCTGATTGTGACGATGCGTCCGCCCAGCATAGACGCCGCCGGCTTAGACGGCGCGGTTAAAGAGCTGGTGGAAAATTTGAATAAAGTGTCGCCGGTTAAAATAAAATATGTTTATGAAGAAGAAGACAACGGCGCGATTGACGACGAAGTTAAGATAATGCTTTACCGCGTCGTGCAGGAAAGTTTGAACAACGCTTTGAAGCACGCTCAGGCGAAAAATATTAATGTTACGTTACAAAACCTTAAAAATTTAGTAAAAATAGAAGTAAAGGATGACGGAAGGGGATTCAAAAAGGCTGAGAAGCCAACCCTCAGCCACTTAGGGTTGCCGGGGATGAAGGAGAGCGTCAGCTACCTCGGCGGGCAGTTCAAAATCAAGACCAATTTAGGCAAAGGGACCGTAGTTGCGGTGTCTTGCCCTAAGGTTATATATAAGGTGGAACTATGATAAAAATACTGTTGGCGGATGACCACGCCCTGGTAAGAGAAGGAATAAAGTCGGTGCTGGAGAGGAAGAGCAAGCTTATCTCAGTCGTCGCGGAAGTAAGCAACGGCAGGGACATGCTTGATTACGCCGCCAAACACAAAGACGTGGACGTGTTTGTGGCGGACATTGCTATGCCGGTCTTAAACGGCATTGAGGCTACGCAGAAACTTACAAAGCTTAACCCCGACGCCAAAGTCATTGTTTTAAGCATGTATGACGACCGCGCGTCCGTGGAAAAAGCTTTTAAGGCGGGAGCCAGGGGTTATGTCGTGAAAGTTTCCACCGCGGATGAGATTATCGACGCTATTAAAGAGGTCCACGCGGGGAGATTTTACCTGTGTTCAAAGGTGTCAAAATACGTCGTCCAGGGTTTTTTAGGCAAGGCAATGCCTTCCAAAAAGGACCCCAGCGGCCTGACGCCCAAGGAAAAGCAGGTGCTCCAGCTTATCGCCGAAGGTTACAGCAGCAAAGAAATAGCCAAAGAGTTCAACCTTTCGCTTAATACCATACACGTTCACAGGAACAATATCATGCGCAAACTTGATATTCACAAACAGGCTGAACTTGTCAGGTATGCCATAAAAGAGGGTATAGCGCACTTATAGAGCGCCGTTGTTTTCAAAATAAAAAATCCGGCGTAAGTTTATGCCGGATTTTTTATTTTGAAAACAACGGCTGGCGGCAGCTTAAAAAATTATAAAATGTACACATGCGCATAATAGCAGGCACGGCCAGAGGCCGCAAAATATTTTCCGTCTCAAAAAATATGCCGGTGGTGCCTATATCGGACAGGATAAAGCAGTCCGTTTTTGACATCATACGCCCTCGTCTGCCCGGCAGTTATTTTCTGGACCTGTTTTCCGGCACGGGCAACGTTGCGCTGGAGGCGTTGTCCCGCGGCGCGTTAAAAGCCGTCATGGTGGACAGAGAAGTCGCCTGCGTAAAAAATATAAAACGCAATCTGGAACATTTGGGTTTTACCGAACGCGCCGAAGTTGTTAAGGCGGATGTTCTTAAAGGAATAGATTTTTTAAACGCCTACGCGCCCGAAGGATATGACATAATTTTTGTGGGCCCGCCGTACAGGGATATTAACGAAAAGCCGCTTTCCCTGTCCGGACCGGCGCTTGCGGAAGCCGCCAAATATAATTTGCTTAACAAAACGGGTTTCATAGTTTTGCAGCACCACAAAAACGAGATTTTCGACGTGCCCGCCGCTTTCAAAATTTACCGCGAAGAAAAATACGGCGACACTCTTGTGCATTTCCTGCACCCGAATAAAGACAAAAATCCAAAACCCTCAAAAAGTTCGGATTTTAAGGCCGACTAATGTTTGAACATAAAGTTTACGAGTTAAATTATTCTAAAATAAAAACATACCGCGAATGTCCGCTGTTGTACAAATACAAATATATCGAGGGCAAAAAAGACGGGCTTGTGCCGTCGTCTTCTCTGGGCGTTTCGCTTCACCGCACGCTGGAAGAATACCATAAAAATTCAAATGACGCGTCGGAAATAATAAATTATTATAACGACTGCTGGCTTGGCGCCGGCTATTCAAGCGCGGCGGAGCAGATGGAATATTATTTGAAAGGCAAAAAAATGCTTGAAGATTACGCGCAGCGCGAATATGAAAGGAAAACGACGGTTGACAGTACTGAGCGCGAATTTATTTTTGAATACGGCAAATGGACTTTCCGCGGCAAAATTGACCGCACGGACAAATTGCCCGACGGCGGCTGGGAAGTAATCGACTACAAAACCGGACCTGAATTTGACGAGACGGCGGATATCAAACAAAATCTGCAGATGGGCATTTACGCCGTCGGCGCGCGCCGCGCGTGGAATATGCAAAAAGGCAAAGCGTCGATAATGTACCTCGCTTTAGGTAAAACTATCAGCGCGGATTTTGATGCTTTTAATGAAGATGAAATTTTAAAAACATATATAGACGTCGGCCAGAATATAGAAAACCTGATTTTTGACGCGAATACAAATCACTGCCAAAACTGCGCCTTCAACACCCGCTGTCCGCAATCAATAGTAAAAAAGCCTTAATTTATCATCATATATTCGGATTACAAAAAAGTAAATAGCCTACTATCTTGCCGCTATACATCGGATTTTTTATACTTTTCTTATATTCGCAGGAAAAGGATAAAATTTTTATGAAAAAAGGCTTTACTCTGATAGAGTTGTTAGTGGTAGTTTTAATAATCGGCATACTGGCGGCTATCGCCGTGCCGCAGTACCAAAAAACCGTAGAACGCTCCCGCGCGGCGGAAGCAATGCTGATAGTTTCTACTCTTGCCAAGGCAGGAAAGATGTGGACA
The DNA here is from genome assembly GCA_009778915.1 of Elusimicrobiota bacterium. GTDB lineage: Bacteria > Elusimicrobiota > Elusimicrobia > Elusimicrobiales > Elusimicrobiaceae > Elusimicrobium. Next base: position 47,654 of record WRFH01000008.1, on the reverse strand, counting down.
TTAGAAAGCGGTACGGACCCGCAGACCGCGACATGGGATGAACTTAATATAAATTATACGGTAGACTCTCCGCAGGACTTAACCACAACCGGAAAAGATATAGGAAATTACAACTGCCGCTTTTTGGATGCGGAAATATCCTGCACCAGGAAAACTGACGTAGGATATTCAATTGATGCATGGAATGACGGGCGTATTACCTGTACGGCTTCCAGCGCCCAGGGGGAAGGAATCTGTAAAGCCGCCGGCTGTGCATTTTCAGGAAATAACGGGACTTCCTCCGTTTACATTTGCAGCGCTGGCTCAGGTATAGGGCCGTCCATCATTCTACCGCCGCCTGTTCTGCCGAAATGTCCGACACCATCTTGCACGATGGTATGCGATCCGCCGCCGCCATGTACCTGCCCTCCTCCTCCTGAGTTATGCGCATGTCCGGGCGGGATGTGTCATCAGGTATGCTACTATCCTGAACAGCCGCCTGGCGGCTGCCAGAATTAAGGCGGGCTTTATTTATTTTATCACCGGTAAATCAGGCGTAAAGTTTTTATAATCCGGCGCTTTAAAACCGGCGGGGAAATTAGCGGCGTCAAACTTTTTCCATGTCTGGCTTCTGCCCAGCCATGATGATATTTTCAGGTGGCCTCTCACCAGCAGGCTGCCGTCTTTGTCAAATTTCATTTTCGCTTTATATTCGTCGCCGCTTTTCGGGTCCAGAATAAAACCGTCTTCGTACAGCCAGTCTTTGCCGTTGCTGAGTTTCATTTCCCTGATAAAATCAAGACCGGCTATTTTGGCGGTAACTTCTTTTCCGTCAATAATCCGCACGACGTTTTTGGCGGCGTCATGCGCCGGGTTGTCTGTGGTGTCGCGCACTTTTGCGCCGTTGGAGCCGGGTTCATAAGTCATAATAACGCGGCCGTATATCATGTCGTTGTATTTATAGACGGCAACGACGCTTTTAGCTTCTTTGGTTTTATCGTCAAACGTCTGCCAAAAGCCCGTCACGTCCTGCGCTCTTAAACATACGGCGGAAAGCATAAACGCAAAAGTCAGTATTTTTTTCATCACGGCGCTCCTTAATATTTATCTTACTATCGGCGGGTCAGGCACAAAACTTGTATAATCCGGTATATCTAAACCGGCGGGGAATTGTGTCGTGTCAAACCTCTCCGCCGTTATGCTTCTTCCCAGCAGCGACGATACCCTTAAATGTCCCCTTACCACCAGATTGCCGTTGTTGTCAAATCTCATCTGCGCTCTGTATTTGTTGCCGTTCTGCGGGTTTATAATATAACCGTCTTCGTACAGCCATCTGCCGCGGCCCGTGTTCGGAGTCATATCCAAAATAACGTCAAGGCCGGCTGCTTTTACGCGCACGTCTTGTCCGTTTACAACGCGCACAATGTTGGGCGCCGCGTCAAAGACGGGGTTAAACATTGTGTCAATAATTTTCTGTCCGCGGGAACCTTCTTCATATATCAGCACCGCGCGGCCGTATATTTTGCCGTTGTATCTGTATATCGCCACGACGCTTTTCGGGTCCTGGTGTCTGCTGTCGTAAAAAGTCTGCCAAAACCCCGTTACGTCCTGCGCTTTTAAGCATACCGCGGCAAGCATAAAAGCAAATATCAATATTTTTTTCATATTACCCCTTTTTTATTTTAAGGCTTTGGTAAAACTCGGCCTCACCAATATTTTACAAAAAAGGTAGAATATGTATATAACTTTAATGTGAGGTTTGTATGAAAAAGAACAAAGTTTCAAAAACCGTTAAGCCGGCGGCGCAGACGGATTCCCCCATACTTAAAGAAGTAAAACAGATTTACGCTTTCATGCAGTCCGAGAACCTTGGCACGGTTTCCTATGAACAAAAAGGCGTGCAGGTTAAAATAGTGCGCGCGGCCCCGGCGCAAGTGGCGGTTCCGGTGGCGGTAGGCGGCGCGGCTATGGGCAGCGCGCAGGCGTGCACGGTGCCGGCGCTGGAATATAAACACGTGATACGCTCCCCGTTAATGGGTATCTTTTTCCGCGGCGCGAGCCCGAGCGCGGCGCCTTTCATAAGAGAAGGCCAGGCCGTAAAAGCGGGAGACGTGGTCTGCTTAATCGAAGCCATGAAAGTATTTAACGAAGTCAAGGCCGACAAAGACTGCGTGATTAAAAAAGTTTTAATAGAAAACGGCAAACCGATAAAAGCCGGCGACGCACTTTTTGCCATTGAGCCCAAATAATGAACGACACCGTTAAAGAAACCGCCGCGCAAATATTGGCGTATGTCCAATCAAACAAAAGCGTTACCGCGTGGCAGATTAAAGTGGCTCTAAGAATAAAAAGTTCGCTTCTGTATTTAAGTTTGGGCGTTCTGGTTGCCGAAGGCAAAATAAAATTGGAAGAAAGCGGAACGGATTACACTATATCACTATGAAAAAAGAAAAAGTTTTAGAAATTTTTAAAGATAAAAGCGCGCTTCTGGAAGGTCATTTTAAACTTTCCAGCGGCCTGCACAGCGGCAAATATTTGCAGTGTGCCAAAGTGCTGCAGTACCCGGATATCGCCGAAAAATTTTGCAAAGACCTTGCCAAGCAGCTTAAAGACGTAAAAGTTGACGTGGTGATAGGCCCGGCGATGGGCGGCGTGACGGTTGCTTACGAACTTGCCCGCGCTTTGGGCGTGCGCGGTATTTTTACGGAGCGCGTCGACGGCAAAGTCCAGTTGCGCCGAGGTTTTGAAATCAAACCCGGGGAGAATTGCGTAGTGGCGGAAGACGTTGTCACGACGGGCAAATCAACCAAAGAAGTTATAGATTTAATTAAAGAGCTCGGCGGCGTTCTGTCCGCCTGCAGTTGCCTGATGGACAGGAGCGGCGGCAAGGCTGACTTCGGCGTACCTCTGGCCAAAATGGCGGAAGTCGAAGTAGCGACCTACGAAGAGAAAGACTGCCCGTACTGCAAACAAGGGCTTCCGGTAGAAAAGCCCGGTTCAAGAAAAGAAATTTAAAAAGGAGGATATTATGAAAAAAGTTTTGATATTAATTGCGGCGGGATTAATTTTAGCCGCCTGCGCTTCAAGCAGTAAAAGCGGGGCATCCTCCTCCGTTGCTTCAACGACTAAACCGGCCTTCACGGACCGCGAACTTACAAACGTCCAGGCCCCTAAACTTAATTACGCAAGCGATATAAGTTATGAAGACCAGCTTCGCGCCACCGGCACTTATATAAGAGGCATAAAAGGCAAAGACTCATCTAATACGGCGGGACAATAGTTATGTCCTCCGCCGTCGATATTGAACGGGAAAGTTCCCGTTTATTTTCACAGTTAAAGAATGTCAGTCTGCGCCCCGGCGCCAAGTGGACGCCGGACGACTGCCGCGTCGTCGCTCCGTATACTCTCGAAATCAACCGCCTGAAAAAAGAAAAAGACGCTTTTATTTTAGCCCATTCTTACACTAACCCCGAAATTATGTACGGCGTGGCGGACGCCGTGGGGGACTCTTACGGTTTAAGCCTTGCCGCGTCAAAAGTCAAACAGAAAACGATAATTTTCGCCGGCGTCTGGTTCATGGCTGAGACGGCAAAAATCATTAACCCGTCTAAAACCGTGCTTATCCCCGGCGGCCGCGCCGGCTGCACGCTGGCTGATTCTATGACGGGCGAAGACCTTTTAAATTTCAAAAAAAAGCACCCCGGCGCGCCGGTTCTGTGTTACATCAACAGCACGGCGGACGTTAAAGCGCAGTCAGACGTTTGCGTAACGTCTGCGAACGTCGTCAAGATAGCGGCAAAAATGCCCGGTGATAAAATTATTTTTGTGCCGGACATGCTGATGGCGCAAAATTTAACCGGCATGCTGCACGCGCAGGGCGTCAAAAAAGAAATTGTTTACACCGGCGGTTCCTGCTGCGTGCATGACAAATATATAACGGATAACGTCAAAAGCATGCGTGACAAATATCCGGGCATAAAAATTTTGATACATCCGGAAGCTTCGCCCGACGTCTGCGCGTTATGCGACTACGTCGGAGGAACCGAGGGCACGTTAAAATATGTCGCCGAGAGCAAAGACAAAACTTTCGGCCTTCTGACGGAAATCGGCTTAGTCAACCGGCTTGAGCATGATAACCCGGACAAAACTTTTATCTGGGAACGCGGCACCTGCGCGTATATGAAAAAAAATACGCTGTTCAACACTCTTCAGGCTTTGACGGAACCTGCGGAGCGCCAAATAGTAACGGTCGAGAAAAAAACCGCGCGCGCCGCTTTAAAATGCATAAATAAGATGTTTGAGATGTCGAGGTAAAACCATGATTGATAAAATAATAGTTCTTGCTTTGGAAGAAGATTTGGGGCTTGGCGACATAACGTCAGACAATATTTTTTCCGACGGCGACATGGCGTCGGCTATAATTTTTGCCAAAGAAGACATGGTCCTCTGCGGAGTAAGCGTCGCGCAGACAGTTTTTAATTACGTTGACCGGGAAACCAAATTCCGCGCGGTTAAAAAAGACGGGGATATTGTAAAGAAAGGCGAGCCCGTCATAAAATTAGAAGGACGGGCGCTGAGCATTTTACGCGCGGAGCGCGTCGCTCTAAATTTTATGCAGCGGTTAAGCGGCATTGCCACCGTCTCAAAAGAATACGCGGACATCGCCAAAAAATACGGCGTTATGCTTGTCGACACGAGAAAGTCCCAGCCCGGCATGAGAAAATTTGACAAATACGCGGTCCGCTGCGGCGGCGCGAAAAACCACCGCATGAGCCTTTCCGACAGCGTGCTGATTAAAGACAACCACATCGCCGCCGCGGGAAGCATTACAAAAGCGGTGCAAAAAATCCGCGCCGCCGTCGGCCACACGCCGAAAATAGAAGTTGAAGTCACAAATCTTAAACAGCTTAAAGAAGCGTTGTCCTGTAAAGTTGACATAATAATGCTGGACAACATGAGACCGGCGCAGGCCCGTGAGGCTGTACAAATAATAAACCACAGAGCCGTCGTAGAAATTTCAGGCGGCGTCAACAAAACAAATTTAGAGGAGTATTGCAAAACCGGGGCGGACGTGATTTCCGTCGGAGCGTTAACCCACTCCGTCCCCGCCAAGGACCTTAGTTTAAAGATTTCATATAAATAGGAGTTTTATTATGCAGGATTATTCTCATTTGTATTCAGACGTAACCGGGCGGGCGAAAGCGTCCGTCATACGCGAACTTTTAAAGACAATCAGCAACCCGGGCGTAATTTCTTTCGCCGGCGGCCTGCCGGACCCGGAGGCTTTTCCGTCTGAGGAAATTAACGAAACATTTCATACCGTGCTTCACAAATATCCGTTTTCCGCGCTGCAGTACGGCGCGACGGAAGGCTCGGCCAGATTAAAAATCGAACTTATTAAAATGCTTAAAGAGACGGAAAAAATTGACGTTAAGCCTGAAAACTTAATAATAACTTCCGCCTCGCAACAGGCGCTGGACATGGTGTCGCGGCTGTTCGTTAATCCGGGTGATAAAATTGTGGTTACCAACCCGTCTTATCTAGGCGCGCTGCAAGCGTTCCAATCGTGCGGCGCGGATATGGTCGGCGCGGACAGCGACGACGACGGCGTTATCCCGGAAAGCCTTGAAAAATGTCTCAAGCAGATTAAGTCCGCCGGAAAAACGTGTAAATTTGTTTATTTAATTCCTGATTTCCAAAATCCTTCGGGCATCACCATTCCGCAGGAACGCCGAAAGAAAATTTTGGAAATTATAAAAAAATATAATACCGTGCTGGTTGAAGATTCGCCTTACCGCGCCGTGCGTTTTGAAGGCGAAGCGCCGGACACTTTTTATCATCTGGACGGCGGGCAGGGAAACGTTATAACGCTCTTTACTTTCTCAAAAGTTTTTGTGCCTGGTTTCAGGCTTGGTTATATCGCTGCCCCGGCGGATGTTATCAGCAAACTTGTCGTGCTTAAACAGTCCATAGACCTCTGCACGTCGAAACTTTTGCAGCTGGCCGCTATGGAGTATCTGAGGAGAGGTTTACTTGCGCCGCATATAAAACGCGTCGTATCTATTTATAAAGTTAAACGTGATTTAATGCTTGACGCGCTAAAAAAATATATGCCTGCCGGCGTAAAATGGACAGAGCCGAGCGGCGGTTTATTTTTGTGGGTGGAGCTGCCGAAACATATTGACACAGAGAAAATGTTTGAGACTGCGATAAAAAATAAAGTAGCCTACGTCGTTGGTTCCGCTTTTTACCACGACGGCAGCGTCAAAAATAATATGCGTCTTAATTTTTCTTACGCGACGCACAAAGAAATTGACGAAGGCATAAAACGCCTCGCCGCCGCGATAAAAGATTACGACAAATAAAGTTGGTTTTCAGACGATAAAAAAACGCCCCCGGTATTGTGACGGGGGCGTTAGTTCACTGGTGTACTCATCATGACTCCGCTTTTGTTTTACTGTTCTCCCTCTCGGGCCTTAAGCCATAGGCTGGTGCATCCACCAGAATTACGGCAGCCGGAAAGAGTAGAACTCAGTTTACTTCGCGGCGGCTGTGCCGCACCCATACAGGGCGAACTTCTTGTCTATAGTATAATCGCTTAATAAAAACTGTCAAGACCTAAAAACATATTATGAAAAAATTACGCTCCGAAGAAAAAAAGCCGAGGATGGGGGTTGAACCCACGACCTACGGTTTACAAAACCGTTGCTCTGCCAACTGAGCTACCTCGGCGTTAAAGATATTATACGGTTTTTACGGCTGGCGGGAAACAAAAAAATTGCGGGGACAGGATTTGAACCTGTGTTCTCAAGGTTATGGGCCTTGCGAGATACCGGGCTTCTCTACCCCGCAACATTATTATAGCATTTTACCGAGGGGCACGGCGGGGAAAAGTTAAGTCATAAATATTTTATTTACGAGCGGAAGATTTTTGTTTCGTATGGAATTTCAGTTTTATGGAATTATTTTATACCGTAGCAATATATTGTGCCGGTGCCCTGATATACGTTTGGGGAACAAGTTTCTTTCACTCCGCCGAGGGACATACATATTTGCTGGTCAGAGGGAATATTTGCTAACGCTTCGCAGACAATGTGCCCGACATCCATTCTGACGCCAACCGCAATAGTGCCTACTGAAGTGCCGAACTGTGGCTTCCCCGAAACTGGTCCGAGGGTAAAATTACCGTTGTTTGGCATTGTAATGTCCAGGTCATCCACAGACATCGCATAACTTCCGTTTTCCAAAAGATATCTGTTCTGCGCGTCCATAAATGCTCTTAACGAAGGGAAAAGCGCGGCAATTTTTGATTTGGTGACAGACTTTTGATACTGCGGCACGGCGATTGCCGCAAGTATACCGATTATAAGAACTACGATGAGAAGTTCGATAAGCGTAAACCCTTTTTTCATAAAAAAATCCTTTTCTGAGAAATATAAGGAAAATATACGAAATTTGGCTTACGAGGGAAAGAGTATAGTCTTTTTAATTTTTTCTTATGTAAAATGATTAGATTTTTATATTTTCAGATTTTTGAAACGCACGCGAGAATTTTTGCGGCGTTTTGTACGCTGTCTTCGCCGCCGCGCGCCAGCGCGGAAAGTTCCAAAATTTTTTTTATGCCGCGCCGCGCGGGTTCTTTTAATTTATTTTTGCCGCATATAAAAATTATTTCTTTTTTATATTTTTTTGCCAGTTTTACCGCTTCGCCCGGCGCTTTGCCCATAAAGGTCTGCGCGTCAAGGCAGCCTTCGGTAATTATGACGCGGCCGGCTTTTTTTATTTCACGCTCAATTTTTAATTTATTAAAAATAAACCGCGCTCCAGGAGTGATTTCAGCATTTAAAAATACATATAATCCGGCGGCAATCGCGCCCGCCGCGCCTAAGCCCGGCACGCTGCTGATATCGCGGCCCAAAGATTTTTTGATTACGCGCGCGTAATTTTTAAGCGCGGCCGAGATAACTTTTACTTCGCGTTCCGTCCTGCATTTCTGCGGGCCGAAAACAGCGGCGGAGCCGCGCGGGCCTAGCAGCGGGTTACTTACGTCAGTCAAAGCAAAAAATTTTACGCCGTGTAATTTGAGGGGGGAAACATCGATATTTTTTAATTCCAGAAGTCCTTTCACGGTATTCGGAATATTTTTTTTACCATCAGAAAATTTTACGCCGAGCGCGGCCGCGCAGCCTGCGCCGCCGTCGTTGCACGCCACGCCTCCGAGACCGATATAAAAATTTTTTACGCCGAGTTTAAGCCCGTGCCTAATCATCTCTCCCACGCCGAAGGAAGTGGAAATTAGCGGTTTCAAATCGCATTTTTCTATGCCGCCCAGCCCGCAGATTTTCGCGGTTTCTATGACGGCGGTTTTGCCGCCGGGCAGCAGCAGAAGCGGCGCGTTATGATAAACGCCGTAAGCGTCCTGAACTGGTTTTTTTATTATTTGCGCGGCCGGTACGGCGGACTTAAAAACGTCAATAACCCCGTCTCCGCCGTCTGAGATAAGCAGCAGTTCGGAAGACGAACCTAAATTTTTTCGTATTATTTTTCCCGCCGCGCCGGCGGAAAGAGAACCTTTAAAAGCGTTGGCTAAAATGAGGGTTTTCATTAAAATTTCCAGCTGGCTTTAAGCATAGCGGAAAAATAGCCCGACGGAGAACCTTTCAAATCCCCGTTGCGGGTTGCGCTGTAGTAACGGCCTTCAATGCCGAGAGACGTGTCGCTGAATTTTCTTTCAACGCCGAGCCCGACCGAGCCGACAAAACCCGATGACGACGCTTTTATACTGTTATAAATTATCTGGTTCGGGTCCGTGGAATCAGTCGAACGTAAATTTATGCTTGCGCTTTCATAGCCGGCGGACGCGGTTAAATACGTCTGAAAAGCCGAGTTCGGCGTCAAATAATAATTGGCAATCAAATCTAAATGGAACAGCTGCCCGTCAGTGTCTACGACGGTGTTTTGCGCCGGAAAATCAAGTTCGCTTTTAGGTATCGAGGCGAGCATAAAGCCCGGGCCCAGCCACAAATTTGTTTTATACAACCGCCACAAATATTTAATATCCGCGCCTACTCCCATTCCGCCGACGTCATTCTGTCCGTTGTTAACTTTAAATTTATTGCTTACCACGCCGGCCTCTACGGCCAGGTAACGCCGTTCGGACACGGGCGCGCTTGCGGCAGCAGCTTTCTTTTCTTTAGACTTTTTCTCTTTCTCTGCGGGTTTTGTTTCTTCAGGTTTTACCGCGGCGGTCTGTACTGTTGTCGGAGCGCGGTAAACTTCCTGCGCCGCGGGCGAGGCCGTTACCGGCGCGGTTTGCGCGGGAGCGGCGCCGCGCACGACGGTATATTCGACAGTATCCTGCGCGGGAGGGGCTTTGGCGGCAAAGGCGCGGTCTAAATCCGTGTCGAAAGTAATGCCGGTCGCCGCTGTTTCTTTGGTGCGGTCGTCTTCGTTTTTAGCGGTGTCGGCAAGAGTTTGTTCAACGTATTTTTTCTGTTTGTCGGCGGATTCGTAATCGTATACTTGGATAGAGTCAATTTTCGGCATGTCGATGTTGACGTAGCCATCGTCGGTTTTTACGCGGACGTTAAACTGCGTGATATCTTCTATGACTCCTATAATTTCCCCGCCGCCTTTTAAAGTTATGCGCTGTTTGTCCGGAAGTTCTTCCGCGATATCGCGCTGCGCGACGGTGACTACGCCGTACTGCGTTTTAAAATTTAAAGTGTATTCCCCGCGTTCCACTATTTGCCCCGTCAGTATAGTGCCGTTTTTAAGACGCAGCGCTTCCGCGCCGGCTATTACGGCGCAGCACATAATGACGGTTATAAACAGCGTTTTCTTTAGCATGAAATTTAGACGGGGCGCGGGGCGCCCCGTCGAACGTAAGAGTTATTTTTTATTTTCTTCTTTTTGTTCTTTGAGAAGTCTTTTGATTTTGCGCAGAGCTTTGCAGATTTTCGCGACAGCCAGCATCAGGAACGTGGAAACTATGACGAATAAGACAAGCGCAATCATCTGCGGCAAAGAATCATAGCCTATCATGCCCATTTTTGCGTATTTAAAAAACAGGCCGAGCTGCACGAGCATGTAAATAGACGCCACTATGCCCAAATAGAAAAACACGTAAAATATATGCGTTAAACATTTGAGTTTAAACCAGTTGTGCGGGAAAAATTTTTTATGTTTGCAGCATTTGCCGTCCGCGGACGAGCAGCAGCAGGATTTTTCCTCTTTTTTCTCTTCTTTTTTTTCTTCAGCCATAAATTTCTCCTTTATAAACCGCGGCAGTGGTCCATCAACTCCTGCGCGTGTTTGAAACCCGCGGAGGTTTTGCCGCTTGTGCTACCTAACATTCTAGCAATTTCTGACGTTCTTGCCTCACCTTCGAGTCTGGTCAAAATAACTCTTGTAGAATTTTTCGCGCTTACTTTATTTACGTTAAAATGCGCCGCGCCGAAAGCCGCCACCTGAGCCAGGTGCGTGACGCAAAGTGTCTGCCTGCCGGCGGAAACCGCGCGCAGCTTTTCTCCTACTTGCAAACCCGTGGTGCCGCCTATGCCGGCGTCAATTTCGTCGAAAACCATGATGGGCACGGTGCCCGCAAGCACGGTTTTAAGACCGAGCATAACCCGGCTCATTTCCCCGCCGGAGGCTATGTTTTTCAGAGGCTTTAAACTGGTGCCCGGATTTGGCGAAAATAAAAACTCAACACTGTCCGCGCCGGTGGCGTTCACGGCCTCTTCTTCAAAAATAATATCCGTTTTAAATTTGACTTCGGCAAAACCTAGCGGCTTAATTTCCGCCGTTACGCGCGCGTCTAATTTTTGTGCGGCGTTGACGCGCTTTTCATGCAAAACCATAGCGCCGGTTAAAAGTTCTTCTTTTACGACGGCAAGCTGCGCGCGCAGTTCGGCCTCTTTTTCTTCGGAGAAAGACAGGCTGTCAATTTGTTTCTTCAGCTCTTCGGCTTTGGCCAGCACATCCGAAATTTCCGGGCCGTATTTGCTTTTTAATTTGGCTATTTTCTGCTGGCGGGAAAGCATATCGTCCAGCGTCTGCGGGTCGACGTTTATATGTTCTTTATAGTTGTAAATCGTCGCCGCGCCGTCTTCTAATGAACGCATGGAGCTTTCGAGTTCCGCCAGAAGCGGGCGCAGGGTTTCGTCCAGTTCGCACATGTCGCGCAAATTTTTTAAGGCTTTGGACAATAGGTCAATGCCGGCGGCCTCTTCTTCATACAAATATTGGTAAGCGGTTTCGGCTAATTCTTTTAATTTGCCGGAATGTTTCAGTTTGGGCAGCGCGTTGTCAATTTCAATATCCTCGCCGGGTTTTAAGGCGGCGTCGGTTATTTCTTTGTGCTGAAAATTGTATAAATCAAGCAGTCTTTCTTTTTCCGCTTTGCTTAAACTCAGCGCGTTTATTTTGGCCAAAATGTCCTGCATTTGCGCGTAAAGCTGGCCGACGTGCAAAACGTCTTTCTGCGTTTTCGCGAATCTGTCAAGCATCGCCAGATGTTCCGACGATTTGAGAAGCGTGTGGTGGTCATGCTGGCCGTGAAAATCAACCAAAACTTCGCCGAGCGCGGCCAGCGCGCCCGCCGGTACAAGCGCGTTTCCTATAAATCCGCGCGTTTTGCCCTTTGAGTCAAGTTCTCTTTTTAAAGTAACCGCCGGCCCGGTTATTTTATATTCCCGCAAAAGTTTTTGCGGCAAATCTTCCGTCTCAAAAACCGCCGTGACGGACATGTCCTGCGCGCCTTCTTTAAGCATGCTCAGGCCCGCCCGCGCGCCCAGAACAAACCCCAGCGCTTCGATAATGATTGATTTCCCCGCGCCGGTTTCCCCGCTGAAAACGTTTAGGCCGGCGGACAAATCTAAATTGATGTCGTCTAAAATTGCAAAGTTTTTAATTTGCAGGTTTTTAAGCATCAGCGGTTGCCCCATTTTAATTTGGTGTTTAAAGTTTTAAGGAAATCGTTCCCTTCCGCCTGCAAAAGTTTTAATTTGTGGCGGCCGGTGGAAATTAAAACGGAATCGCCGGACTCGACGATATACGTGATTTGTCCGTCGATATTGACGGTGGCGTAATCCCCTTCCCGTTTAAAACGCGGCGTAAGCAGAATCTGCGCGGCGCCGGGCAGTACAAGCGGCCGCTGGGTGAGGGAGTGCGGGCAAATGGGCGTGAGCAGAATAACGTCAACCTCCGGCGCGATAACCGGCCCGCCGGCCGCCAGAGAATACGCTGTGGAGCCCGTCGGCGTGGACGCTATAATCCCGTCCCCGAAATATTTGTGTTCTTGTTTCCCGTTTAGAGATACTTCCAAAGTAAAAGCCCGCGCGCCGCCGGTTTTGATAACGCAGTCGTTAAAAGCGGCTTGTTCTTTGACGGTGTATTTGCCGTCTTTAAAAATGCTGACGGACAACAGCGAAATGTCTTCGCCGCTGTAACGGCCGTGTATTACCTGGTTTAAAATTTCTTTATAATCGGAAAGGTCCGCGCCCGTCAGAAAACCGAGATTGCCGGCGTTGAGGCCGAACAATTTTATTTTTTTGTTTACGATATTACGCCCGGCGTTAAGCACCGTGCCATCCCCGCCGACAGTGACCAGCAAATCCGTATTTTCTTTGGTAATGGCATCGTTCATGGAATCGTCGTATATGACGGTGTTAGCGTCCTGCTCCTGCAGAAATTTGGCGACGGTCTCCGCCACCGCGCGGTTGTGCGGTTTTTCTTTATTGTAATAGAGACCGATATTTTTAAATATAAGCATAATAAAATTCTATCAAAAAGGCCGCTGGTTGGGCGGCCTTTTTAAAGTTAAAAAATTTTGCCGGAGGGCAGCTTTTCGTATTTTTTTATACGGAACATTTTTAGTCTGTCCTCGTCTATGCCGGTGCGGCTGAAAAAGACGTGCTCTATCGCGGTGGCGGGCAGAATATAGCTGCCGCGCTTTACGCCTTTCGGATCCGCTTTGATATCCAGCCAGACGCACCAGGTTTGTATGTCCGTGAAATCTGGCATTTCAAGCTCCGCCGCGGCTCTCGTCAGACGGGCGCGGTCAGAATAATGGCTTCCCGCGACGACTCCGCTGTGAAAGCCGTTTTCTTTGGCGGCCATAACGTCTTTATGCGTGTCGCCTATAATAAAAACCTGCTCCGGCGCGAATTTGGTTTTAAAATATTTTTCCGCGTGTTTTACGCCGCGCGCGAGCATTTGCGTTCTGTTCGCGCTGTCTTCGCCGAAACCGCCGGTTTTAAAATATTTTTCCAGCCCGCACGGTTTTAATTTTATAAAAGCCGCTTCTTTAAAATTTCCGGTGCCTAGCGCGAGACAGACGTTTTTTTGCTTTTGCAAAAACTCCAAAAATTTTACCACGCCTTTTATAAGTTTGTGCGAACCCGCGTTTACGCATGCCTTAACTTCCGCCGGCAAACATTTTAGATATTCTGCTTTTAACGCCGCCAATTCTGACGGTTTTATTTTGCGGCCTATGGTAATTTCAAAAATGGTCGCAAAATTTTTGCTGTCCGTATTTCCGTTTATAACCGCCAAATCATACTTCGGCGTTTTACCGTATAAATTTTGCACCGCTTTATCCAAAGCCTTTTTGCCGGACATTCCAGATGACAGCAGCGTGCCGTCCAAATCAAACATTACTAGCTTTTGCATTTTTCTTGTGTTCCTTTTTTATAATAGTTGAAATCCAGTACGCGCCGGAAAACGCCAACGCGAGACCGACAACCTGGTACCACTGCGCCTTTTCAACGCCGAGAGCGACCGAGAGTATGAAAGTCAGTATAGGGTAAGATAAAATTACTCCCGTCGCCTTGCCCAAAGACATTCCGCGTATGGCCATGTACCAGAGAGGCTGCGACAGGCCGTAATAAATTACGCCCATGAAAAATAAAAACATGAAGCTTTTAGATTCGTTGTAAAAAAACAGTTCTCCGCGCCACGCGAAAAATAATACGACGGGGATTATCGTTATGCCCGCGAAAAACGCCCGCGCTCCGGAAATGAAAATCGGGCTCAAATGCGCCGGAAGTTTTTTAGCAAAAATATGGCTGACCTGGAACATCCACGGCGTGGCTATAACAAGCAAATCCCCGGTCCAGCGCGGCGAAAATTTTTCGTTAGCCAGAATGAAAAGCACGCCGATTATGACCAGCGCGCTGCCGCCAAGCTGGCCTAAATTGGGTTTTTCCTTCAGAAAAATAAAAGATAAAATCAGCGAATACAAAATTTCCACCTGGTTTAAAATGGCGGCGTTGGACGGTGTGGTGTATTTCAGCGCGAAAAACATTACGGTAAAAGGCAGCGCGGTGCCGAACATACCCAGCATCAGCAGATACGGGAAAAGGTCTTTCTTGAACAGCAGGCCCCAGTATTTTTTATATGTGAAAATAGGCCCGTAGAACAACTGCGCGGCGCAGCATGACAGAAAAACCATCAGCGCGGGCGACATTTGTTTCGCGCCGAAGCCGCCGGCGATGGTCCACATGCCGGTAAACAGCCAGTTACTCCACAACGCGACGAGAGGGGACATTCAACTGCTCCTTATTTTACGCAACTTCTTCCGCGGGTTCTTTACTTTGTTTTTTCACAAGCCTTGTTACCCAGTACGCGCCGGCGAAAGTTAATATTAAACCGACGGCCTGATATAAATGCGGCCGTTCCAAACCAAGCATGGCCGACAGTATAAAAGACAGCGCAGGGTAAGACAAAATTATCGCCGTGACTTTGCTCAAATCTATGTTTCTTATCGCGATATACCACAGCGTCATGGCCCAGCCGTATTTGAAAAAACCCGTCGCGGCCACGACAAGCCAGCCCTGCAAATTCGGTTTAAAAAACAAATTCCCGCCGGGCAAAAATATAATGACTAAAATTATTACCGCGGGCAGCGCCCAGAAATTTCTTGCCATCGCTATCAAATGGTAATCAAGCCCCGCAGGCAGTTTTTTTGCCGCTATGTGACTGATTTGGAACAGCCAAACTGAGCCAACGACAATCAAATCACCTGTCCAGCGCGGCGTCATGTGTTCATTAAATAAAATTATTACCACGCCTAAAATGACCAGCGCGCTGCCGCCCAGCTGCCCTAAAGTCGGGCGTTCCTTTAACAAAACCGACGTCAGGAGCAAAGAATAAATAATTTCCGTCTGATTTAAAATGGCCGCGTTTGCCGGCGTCGTATAATTTAATGAGAACAGTAAAATTGAAAAAGGCAGCGCCGTGCCGAATGTCCCCATTACCAGATAAAGCGGTAAAGTTTTTTTGTCAAATAACGCACCCCAGAGTTTTTTCTTTGTAATTGCCGGGGCAAAATAAAAAACTGCCAGCATACTGCCGAACAATACTAAAATTACCGGATGTATGACCGGCATTGCGTATTTACCAATTATCGGTGAAAACGCGGTAATAACCAAACACAGCCACAGGGCCGCAAGAGGACTCATTATTTTACGTCTCCCGGTATGCGCCGCTTATAGCGCGGTCGTATCCTGGACATTATTATAGCATTTATAGACGGAGAAACAGCGGGGCCGCGGCATATGCCGCGGCCCCGCTGTTCCGCAAATAATTATTTTTTACTGTAATAAAGGTTAAAAAACAAAATATTAAAAAGTATGGACAGGAAAAACGGTATCGGGCTTAAAACGAGCATAAGTACAAAAGAGGCAAGCGGCGTAGTACCGAATTTCAGTAACACAATACCATAACCATAAGCCATAAAAATCAGCATAAATACAAAAACTTTGCCAAAATTCCCTTTAGTCAGCCGCCAGCTTTGTTTAAACGGCGTAAACCATTCGGTTTTATCCATTAAAGCGGAATTCATAACAAAATAGCAGCGCATGGACAGATAAATAATACCAAGCGCAAAAGGGATGAGAACTAAAACGGCAACAGCTCCCACGGCCGGATTCGGCGTGCCGGGTTTGGGGCCTGGTAAAAACATAGCGGTCCCGATAGCCGTAAAAATTCCGAATATGATTGCAAGCGCAACTGAGACCGCGATGATAAGCAGTATTCCCATAATAACAACCGTTATCACGGGCCACACCGCTTCGCCGATTTTTTCAAAGCATTGGTTTAGGCTGAGCGGCTCATTTTTTATTCCGGCCAGCGTATAAAAAAATATAATGAACATCACTAAAAAAGCAAGAACCATTAATGCCAAGGCAAGCAGCAGAATGATACCTTGCGATACGGCTCCGGGCTTTACAAAAGCGTTATATAACGCTCCGGGCAAAGCGCCCAAAAGCGCGTATATTATAAAGACGCGCGGGAATATTTTTTTAAAAATATCCGCAGTGTATGCAAAGAGTTCTTCAAAGCCCATCGGTTTTTCTATGTTCATGTTGAAATTATAGGTTAATTTTGCGCGGCTTACAATCAGGACTTCCCAAATTGCTATAATATATATAGAAATAAGGGGGTATCATATGTGGGATTATACAGATAAGGTAAAAGAGTACTTTAAAAACCCTAAAAACGTGGGTGAAATTGAAAACGCGGACGGCACCGGCCAGGTAGGCAGCCTGGTTTGCGGCGACGCGCTGCGGCTGACAATCAAAGTCGACAAAAAAACGGAGAAGATTTTAGACGCCAAATTCCAGACTTTCGGCTGCGCGAGCGCCATTGCCTCGTCTTCAATATTAACGGAGATGATTAAAGGCAAAACGCTGGCCGCCGCGTCCAAAATAACCAACGCGGATATTGCCAATGAACTTGGTTCCCTGCCGGAAGAAAAAATGCACTGCTCCGTCATGGGCATGGAAGCGCTGGAAGCCGCGATAAAATCCTACCGCGCCGGCGGAAAGCCGGTCGTTTTCGAAGAAGATGAAAGCTCAAAAATAGTCTGTAAATGTTTTAACGTTTCCGAAGAAACCATCGTAAAAGCAATCCGCGCGAACAATCTGAAAACCGTGGAAGACGTCACCCACTTCACAAAAGCCGGCGGCGGCTGCGGCAGGTGCAAGCCGGATATCCAAAAAATAATAGACAAAGTTTATTCCTGCGAAACGCCGGTCTCCGCGGCGGGAAAAATACCGTTTGAGAAAATGACGGTCGTCGGCAAAATCAAAGCGGTAGAAGCCGCGCTTGAAGAGGACGTGCGGCCCAAACTTAATATGGACGGCGGCTCCGTGGAATTCGTCGACATTGACGGCGACACAGTCAAAGTACGTCTGCTTGGCGCGTGCCACGGCTGCGCCGCTTCCGGCGGCACAATAAAAATGCTTGTCGAGCGCGCGCTTAAAGAAAAAGTTTCGCAGAGTATAAAAGTTGAGCAGGTTTTATGAAAAAAGTAATTTATTTAGACAATAACGCCACCACGCAGACCGCGCCCGAGGTTGTGGCGGAAATGCTGCCGTACTTCTCTGAAAAATACGGCAACCCGTCCAGCATGTACGCTTTCGGCGGCGAAAGCCAGCACGCTATTGCCGAGGCGCGCAAAAAAATAGCAAATCTTATCGGCGCGGAGTACGCCGACGAAATTATAATCACCGCCAGCGGCTCCGAGGCAGACAACACGGCCATAATGTCCGCCGTAAATTCTTTCCCTAACAAAAAGCATATAATCACGTCGGCGGTTGAACATCCGGCGGTGCTTGAAGTTTTTAAACACCTGCAAAGCAAAGGCTGGCGCGTGGATTATATAGCGGTGGATAAATTCGGCGTTTTTGATATGGAAATGTACCGCTCAGTCATAACCAAAAACACGGCGCTTGTTTCCGTGATGTGGGCGAACAGCGAAACGGGGACGATTTTTCCGATAAAAGAAATTGCCGATATCGCCAAACAAAACGGCGCGCTTTTTCATACGGACGCGGTACAGGCCGTCGGCAAAATCCCGGTAAACGTAGCTGACAGCGGCATTGACATGATGTCTTTTTCCGGCCACAAAATACACGGGCCCAAGGGTATCGGCGCGTTATACGTCAAACGCGGTACGCGGTTTCTGCCTTTCGTTTTAGGCGGCCATCAGGAAAAGGGTAAACGCGCTGGAACCGAAAATGTGCCGTCGATAGTCGGTTTCGGCAAAGCGGCGGAAATGGCGGAGAAACGCGTTAAAGACACTTCTAAAATAGAAGCGCTGAGGGACAAGCTGGAACGTGCTTTGGTTGAAAAAATACCGGACGCTAAAGTCAACGGCGACCAGCGGAACAGACTTCCCAATACTTCAAACATAAGTTTCGGATATGTGGAGGGGGAATCAATTCTACTTCATTTGGACGAATACGGCATTTGCGCGTCGTCGGGTTCGGCGTGCACGTCCGGCAGCCTGGAGCCCAGCCACGTGCTGCGCGCTATGTGCGTTGATTTTAATTTCGCGCACGGTTCCGTCAGGTTTTCTTTAAGCGATAAAACGACGGAAGCCGAAATAGATTTTGTAATAGAAAAACTGCCGCCAATCATAGAAAAACTGCGTAAAATTTCCCCGTTCGGCAGGAAATAAAATGATTGAAAAAACGGCCGCCGCGCTGCGAGCTAATTTAATAGATAAAAACAGCCCCGTCTATATTCCGGAAGGCAAAGAATGTTTTTTCCCGTCTCACAAAAATATTATTGACGCTTTCCGCGCGGCCAAAACCGCATTATTTGTAAATCTTTTCGCCCATAAAAAATTAAACGATTCCGCCGCGCGCAAAGAAACCGCGCGCCTTCTAAAAAAATGCCGCGCGCTTCTGGTAACCGAAATACAAAACACGCTGTGCCTTTTCAGCAAAGACAATAAATTTTGCGGCCGCACCAAAAACGCGGCGCAGAAAACGGCGGACAAATTTATAGCAACTCTGCCGGAAATACAAAAAGTTTTACTGTCTGACATAAAGGCCGCTTACGACGGGGACCCCGCCGCGTCGGACCCTTACCAGATTTTGCTTTGTTACCCGGGCCTGCGCGCGATATGCTACCAGCGCATGGCGCACTTTTTTTATAAAGAAGGAGTGCAAATTATCCCGCGTATTATTACGGAATACGCGCATTCCAGGACGGGCATTGACATACACCCGGGCGCGGAAATAGGCAAAAGTTTTTTTATAGACCACGGCACGGGAGTGGTGATAGGCGAGACGGCTGTGATAGGGCATAATGTCAAAATTTACCAGGGCGTGACGCTGGGCGCAAAAAGTTTTCCTCTTGATAAACACGGCAATCCGATTAAAGGCGTAAAACGCCACCCTAACGTAGGCAATAATGTGACAATCTACGCAAACGCCACTATACTCGGCGCCATAAATATAAAGAGCGGCGCCGTAATAGGCGCCAACAGCTGGGTTACAAGAGATATTAAATAAGAAATTCCTCTTCCCCTTCTCTTCAGGATAAGGGAAAATACGAAAAACCTCTCTGCAATAAAAAAGATATTCTTCACGTTATCAATATAAGTCTATTGACATAATATAATAACATTATTATACTTATAAAAAGGAGACATTATATGAATATCAAACTAAAAATAGCTTTATTCGCGGTATTATGTCTTATTTCCGCCGCGGTTTTTGCCAAAGTCATAAATTCCGACGAATCTAAAAAAGAGGCCGGCGTAGCGGCGGCTAACGCCGATGCCAAGCAGCAGAGAGGTAGTTCCAGCATTGGGTTTGGTAAAGGCGGCTCAGGCTCCGGGGGCGGCTCCGGAAGCAATACGGGCAACAATAACAGCAACAATAGCGCCAACCAACCTGCCGCTGATGATTTGAGTAATGAGCCTAATGATCCTGGAACTGGTCAATTCGGCATATCTTCAGGCAGTCCTCTGTTTGCCAATGCAGACGGCTGTACTCCGGAGGTTGACAGTTTGATAGTACCAAATTCTGCTAAATTAACAACCGCTGACCCGAGGTTTGCCGTTAGGAGCTGCGACTTTAATATAGGCTGCACAGAGGATGTTATACGGGATTCCGGCGAGATTCTCAAACACGCTCCGCAGGATATTGTAACGAATTCTTTGAGTCCTTGGACAGCAGCCTTAAGTTTTGCTTGGAATCTATTTGCTACCCAGAGACCGCAGTACAAAGAAGTATCAAAAACAAGCTTAACTACATCATATACTTATTCGTGTATTAAGGGTGAAACGAGTGTGATTGCCGGAGATAATTTCCGTAAACACAGTACGCAGCTTGGTGAATTTTTTAGCGGGAATTATGTTCATTCAGCAGGCCGCGTTTATATAAAAAGGTGCTGTGCTAACGCGCGGTGTCCCGGCGGCTATTTTGATTTTGCGGCACTACCGCAACAGTGTAAATCAGGCCCAAGACCTAATACTCCTCCCGCAGGTTCTGGTTCTTAAACCGGTACCAATTTAAGTTCAGGCTCCTGCTCCGGTAGTGGTTGCGGCGGTATTAAGCCGGTTATAATGACGCAGGCCGCGGTAATATAAAATTAATAACAGGTTTATAAGAGCCCCCGGTTTTTAAATAATCCGGGGGCTCTTTTATTTTCCTTTATCCCGTAAGTGACGAGGGGAGACAACTCAGAAGGCGTGTGTTGTCCGGGTGATATCTATTCATTTGGATAATTAAAAAACTGACTTTTTCAAACATGTTTTTACCTCTATAGTTTTTACAAATTGATATAATATTAATATGGGAGTTAGAGGATGAAACAATTACTGCTTTTATTTA
Organism: Elusimicrobiota bacterium; assembly: GCA_009778915.1. GTDB lineage: Bacteria > Elusimicrobiota > Elusimicrobia > Elusimicrobiales > Elusimicrobiaceae > Elusimicrobium. The sequence goes on along the minus strand of WRFH01000008.1, from coordinate 27,039 downwards.
AGAACAGGGGCTTTACCGGCGCGTTTCTGGCGCATACGCTCAGCGTGTTTAATGACAATATATTCAGGCTGGCCTTTGTTTCCTTTACGCTTTACAAAATTTTTTCTCTGACGGACTCCAGACAGTGGCTCTGGATGTTTATCGCCGCAGTTGTCTTTCTCGCGCCGGTTTTCCTGTTCTCCGTTTTCGCCGGCGAAGTCAGCGATAAAACCGGCAAAGATACCGTCATCAAATACGCTAAATTTATTGACATTATAATTTTCGGCATTCTGCTGCTGGGGCTGCATTATTTAAGCCTCGGTATTCTTATTTTTACGCTTTTTCTTAAAGGGACGGAGACGGCGTTCTTCGGCCCAGTCAAATACGGTATTTTGGAAGATTTGGCCGGGCGGGAAAATCTGCTTTCCGCAAACGCCAATTTCATAATATCGTCGTGCGCGGCTATTTTTCTGGGCGTTGCCATAGGGCCCGCGCTTATACAAAGCAAATTTTTTATTTATATTTTGGGCGCTCTGACGGCGCTGGCGTTTTTATCTTCAATGCTTATTCCCGCCATGCCGGTGGCGGACAAAGTACATAAAATCAGTTTTAACTTTGTAAAAATAAATATTTTGAACGCGCGGCTGGTTTTACACTCGCGCGATTTATTTTTGTGCACGCTGGGGATTGCGTGGTTCTGGCTGTGCGCCAGCGTGTTTATGACGCAGATACAGGCGTTTACGTTTGAAACTTTCGCCGCCGGCAACCACATTTTTTCATATCTGCTGCTGGTGGCCGCGGCCGGCGTCGGCGTCGGCGCGATTATGGCGGTTTTCCTTCTTAAAGGGGAAGTTAACACGCGGTTTGCACCGCTCAGCGTTGTGTTTTTTACAATTTTTATTTTAGATTTGGCGTGGGCTTTGTCAAATATACCGCACTTGCCCGAAGTCAAGCATTTTGCAACGTTTTTCTGGTCGCATGGCGGTATAAGAGTGTGCATTGATATTTTCTTTACGGCGTTTTTCGGCGGTATTTTTATACTGCCGGTTAACGCCATGCTGCAGGCCGCCGCGCGGGACAGGGTGCGCTCAAGGATGGTGGCTGTCTGCTACCTTGCCATAACGCTGTTTATTTTAACCGGCGGGCTTATATCTTTTATTTTATACAGCGCGGGCGCGCACAGCGGCGCGATGCTGGGCATGCTGGCGGCGGCAAATACTATTTTTTCCATCGCCGTGGTTTTAATGCTGCCCAAACATATAATACGTTCCGTCATAACCGCCGTGTTGGACTTTTTTTACAGGATTGAAATTACCGGGCTGGACGCTTTTAAAAATAATAAAAATAACGCCGTCATAGTGGCCAACCAAAACTCTCTTCTGGACCCGCTTATACTGGCCGTTTATCTGCCGGGAAGGCCGTTTTTCGTCGTGGACAGCGCGACGGCCGCAAAATTTTGGATTAAGCCTTTTTTAAAACTTATACGCTATTATACGGTGGACCCGGAAAATCCGCTGGCCGTCAGAAATGTCATTGAAGAGGTAAAGCGCGGCAACAAAGTGGTAGTGTTCCCGGAGGGCCGCGTCAGCACCACCGGCGGCATTATGAAAATACACCCCGGCCTCGCGATGATTGCGGAACGCAGCGGCGCGGATATTATTCCCGTCTCAATAGAAGGCTCGCAGTACTCAGTTTTCTCGCGTTTCGGCAAAAAATTTAAAGACAGGCCGGACAGCAAGATTACCGTCAACATACTTCCGGCGCGCAAACTTAAAATTAATGAAAATTTAAAAAGTTCGGACCGCCGCGCCGCCGCCGAAAACGAACTTTACGATATTATGGCGTACATGAAGTACAGAAGCAGCAAAATTGACCAGACCATTTTTAACGCTTTCATAGATTCCCGCTACCGCATGGGCTACCGCTTTAAACTGATGAACGATATTACAAAAAAAGAAATTTCGTTCGGCAGCGCGCTGACTGCGGCCTTTGTGCTGGGGCGCAAGTTTAAGGAAAAAATCAAGCCCGGCGGATATGCCGGCGTGCTGCTGCCGACGTCGAGCGTCTGTTCGATAGTTGTTTTAGCTCTGCACGCTTTCGGGCGCGTGCCGGCCATGATAAATTTTTCAACCGGCATAAAAAACGTCTGCGATTCCTGCAAAACCGCCGGTGTAACGACGGTTTACACTGCCACGCCTTTTATAGAAAAGGCCGACATGCAGCCGATGGTGGATGCGCTGGCGGCAGCCGGCGTGGAAGTTATATTTTTGGATAAACTTAAAATTACGCTTTTTGACAAACTGCGCGGGCTGGCGATGTCGCTGGCGCCGCGTATTTCCTATCACGTGGTCTGCAATGTCCCCGCGCCGACGGACCCGGCGGTTCTGCTTTTTACGTCCGGCTCCGAAGGGACGCCAAAAGGCGTGGTGCTAAGCCACAGGAACGTAATTTCCGACGTGTACCAGGTTTGCAGCGTGATACCTTTTAATTATGACGAGATTACTTTTTGCGCTATGCCGTTGTTCCACTCTTACGGTTTTACCGCGGGTTTTATACTGCCCGCGATTTGCGGGTTTAAGGTTTTCTTCTACCCGTCGCCGCTGCATTACCACGTGATACCGCAGCTTGTTTATGAGACGAACGCTACAATACTTTACGCGACGGATACTTTTCTCGCCGGCTACGCGAAAGTGGCCCACCCGTATGATTTTTACAGCCTGCGCTACGTCGCGGTGGGCGCTGAAAAACTTAAAGAGAGCAATTTGAATTTATGGGCCAGAAAATTCGGCCTGCGCGTGCTGGAACTTTACGGAGCGACGGAAGCCGCGCCCGCCATAACTTCTTCCACGCCCATGCATTACCAGTACGGCTCCGTCGGGCGCATGTTGCCTGGCATGGAATATAAAATAAAGCCGGTGCCGGGCATTGAAAAAGGCGGCGAACTGGTTATAAAAGGCGACAATGTTATGCTGGGTTACATTAAAGCGGATAATCCGGGCGTAATACAGCCGCCGCAGGACGGCTGGTATGAAACCGGCGATATCGTGGAAGTGGACGAAAACGGTTTTGTTTTTATCAAAGGCCGCGCTAAACGTTTTGCAAAAATCGCCGGAGAGATGATTCCCATGCTTACCGTGGAAACCGAGATTTCGCTGCTGTGGCCGGACAGCGCGCACGCCGTCGTGTCCGTGCCCGATGAAAAACGCGGCGAAAAACTTGTGCTTTACACGACGCAGCCTGACGCGGCTTATTCCAAAATTCTGGAATATTTAAAATCCAAAGGCCTGCCGGAAATTTACGCGCCGCGTAAAGTAAAAATTATCGAGGCTATTCCGCTTATCGGCACCGGTAAAGCCGATTACGTGACGCTTACGCAGAGAGCCGTCGGGGAGGAAGCCGAAGCGTCTGAGCTGTAAGGGGGGATTATGACTGAGAGCAAGGTAGTGTTTTTCAGCGTTGATAATATTAAACCGAATATGGAAATATTAAAAAACGCGGGGGATAACGTAGAATTTTTTCAGACGCCTAAAGGCCCGCTGGATATAACGGCAGAGGACGGCTTTTATGACGCGGCGGGCATTGCGGTTTTTGACATGAACAGTAAACTCGGCGCCGCGGATTTGGCCAAATTTAAAAACCTGAAATTTGTCGCCTGCCGTTCCACCGGTTTTGATAATCTGGACACCGCTTACTGCAAATCTCACGGCATACGCGTTTTCAACGTGCCCAATTACGGAGAGACGACGGTGGCCGAATATACCATCGCGATGATTCTCGCTCTCACCCGTTTTATAGTCCGCGCCAATAATGACATGAAAAACGGCCTGAAAATTGAAATAAATAATTACACGGGCCGCGATTTGAGCGCGTGGACGCTGGGCGTTGTCGGCATGGGCGCGATAGGCAGAAGCGTGGCGAAAAAGGCGATAGCGCTAGGTTTGAAAGTAATCGCGTATGATCCTTATCCGTCGGCGGCGTATGAAGGACTTTTGGGTTTTAAATACGTTTCGCTAGATTATCTTATAAAAAACGCGGACATTATTTCTCTTCACTCTCCGTCGACCAAAGAAAATTACCATCTGCTTAACGCCAAAGCTTTCGCGGATATGAAACGCGGCGTTTATATAATCAACACCGCGCGCGGTGATTTGATTGACAATAAAGCGTTGTATGAGGCGTTACACAGCGGCAAAGTGGCCGGCGCCGCGCTTGACGTGCTGGAAGACGAAGGTTTGCTTATACAGAAAAACAATGTCGCGCAAATTGAAAAAGTTTCCAAAGAAGATTTGGTCATTTTGTCAATTAATACTAAACTTTTAGAAGTAAAAAACGTTATTGTAACGCCGCACATAGCCTTCGACACGCTGGAAGCCAAAAACAGAATCATGGACCATAGCTGCAATAATATAGTCTATTACTTCCGCCCGGAACTAGGCCGTCCCAGCGAACCAAAAATCTGATTCCTGTCCCGCAAAATTTAGCCGCAGAGCCAAGCAGCACCGAAGAGGCGAACCAACGTCGTTACCCCGCTTTCAGATTTGAGCGGAGTTTTGATTTTCTTGCGACGACATTCAAGTACCCGCAGGGTACGGTGAGGAGCAAAAAATCAAAAATCTGCCAAATGTGGAAGCCGCCATTTTACGACCAAAGCCCATCATCATTATAAGGTGTGCGAAGCACTCCTATTAATTTAGTAAAATTTATCTATGTTGCTTCCCAGGATTATTACCGCCTTAATAGGCATTCCGCTTATTATCGCCGCCATACATTTTGGCGGTCTTGTTTATATGGCTTTTGTCGCGTGCGTCATAGCGTTGTGCCTGTATGAATACGGCCTTATTATGAAGGCGGGGCGCAAGCCGGTGCACATGTTTTCGCTTATGTTTTTCGGCCTCATTATGGCGGCGGCGGCTATTTTGGGCCGCAGCGCGGCGGCTGCAAATATGCCGGACAATCTTTATCCGTTTACAATCAGTTTTGTTATTTTCGGCATTATGTTTGTGGAGGTAATCACGCCGCGCCGGTCCGTGGAACGCGTGGCGTTTACGTTTTTCGGCGTATTTTTTATACCGTGGACGCTGGCGCACCTGATTAATTTACGCGATATTGAAAATTACGGCGAATACCTGACTCTTTTTATGCTTATAACCGTCTGGGTGTGCGACACTATGGCCTATTTTACCGGCATGCTTTTCGGCAGACATAAAATGAATAAAGAAGTCAGCCCTAAAAAAACATGGGAAGGCGCAATCGGCGGCACGTTGTTTGCCGTGGGCGCGGCCATAGGGCTGCGGGCGCTGCTTTTGCCCGTGCTGCTTACCCACTGGGAAGCGGCAATTCTCGGTTTACTGATAGCCGTCGTCGGCCAAATTTCTGATTTGGCGGAAAGCGTGCTCAAGCGCAGCACCGGCGTAAAAGATTCTTCAAACCTGCTGCCGGGGCACGGCGGCTTTTTGGACAGGTTTGATTCTTACCTGTTGCTCGCGCCGATATTTTATTACGCGGTTTTATTTTTTATATGAAAAATATTGTAGTTTTGGGTTCGACGGGTTCGATAGGTGTATCCGCCTTAGACGTAATTGAAAGGCTGGGGCCGGAGTTCAGCGTGCTGGCGATAACGGCAAACGCCAACGCGGATTTATTTATTAAACAGATGCAAAAGTTTAAGCCGCGCTTTGCCGCCGTGTTGAACGAGAACAGCTACCAGAAAATAAAACCCTTTGTCCCGCCCACGACAAAACTGCTGCCGCCGGATATTGACAGTCTGATATTTCTGTCGTCGGTGCCGAGCGCGGATTTAATTGTGAACGGTTTAGTCGGCTCCGTCGGGTTTATGCCTCTGGTGTCCGCGATAAAAAGCGGAAAAACAATAGCGCTTGCAAATAAAGAACCCATAGTCATGGCCGGGCGCAGTATAATGGAAGAATGTTACAGATGGAAAGCGACGCTCCTTCCCGTTGACTCCGAGCCGTCCGCCATTTTCCAGGCGTTGCAGGGCACGCCGGCCGGGCGGAAGGAAGAAGATATTTCAAGGCTGCTGTTAACGGCGTCCGGCGGTCCATTTTTGCATTATAAAGGCGCGTTGAGCCGCGTTAAACCTGAGGCCGCGCTCGCGCATCCCAAATGGGTAATGGGTAAAAAAATTACGATAGATTCCGCCACTTTGATGAACAAAGGTTTTGAAGCGATTGAGATAATGCACCTGTTCAACACGCCATTGTCCAAAATTGAAATCGTAGTGCACCCGCAGTCAATTATACATTCTGCGGTTGAGTTTAACGACGGCAGCGTTCTGGCGCAAATGTCTTTGCCGGATATGCGCGTGCCCATACAATACGCGATTACTTATCCGAAGCGCATGCCCAGCCCCGTCAGAAAACTGGGCATACGGGATATCGCTAAACTTGAATTTTTAACGCCGGACTTTAAAAAATTTCCGTGCCTGGAACTCGCGCTGTGGGCGGCGCAAAAGGGCGGCGGTTTCCCTGCGGTGCTCAGCGCGGCGGATGAAATTGCCGTCGACGCGTATTTGAAAGAAGAGATTTTATTTACCGATATTCCCAAACTTATTTACACGGCGCTTGACGGTTTTCCCGGCCGCGCGGGAAAGGTTACTCTGACGGAAGCCGTGGAAATTGACGCGTGGGCTAAAGAAAAAACTTTGGAATTATTAAAAAATAAAAAATATAAAAAGGCGGTTGTCTAAATGTTAGAATCAAAAATATTTTCCTTTTTTGTGACGGCGGTCGCCGTGCTGGTCGTGTTAAGCCCGATAATTTTAATACATGAATTCGGCCACTATATTATGTGCCGGCTGACGGGAATAAGAGTGCTGGAATTTTCTTTCGGACTAGGCAAAATTCTGTGGTCTAAAAAGAGAGGCCACACAAAATACTGCGTGCGCGCCGTCCCGTTCGGCGGTTTTGTAAACCCGGCGGGGGAAATGTTTGTCGATAATAAAGACGGCAAACACGCGCCGAAAAAACATGAATTCGCGTCCAAAAAATGGTGGCAGAAATTTTTGATGGTTATATCTGGCGCGAGCATGAATTATGTTCTGGCTTTTGTAATTTTTACCGGGCTTGCGCTGGCTGCGGGGCAGATTGCGGAAAGTGATTTAAACAAAATCCCGCCGGTGGTTGACACTGTTCTTGCCGGCATGAGCGCGGACAAATCCGGCGTAAAAAGCGGCGACCAAATAATAGCGCTGAACGGCGTAATAATGAACAATTGGCAGGACGTTTTGGACAGTGTTAAAAAAATCGACGCTGATTTTGTGTTGTCTTTCAGAAGCGGTTCGGAGATTATTAACGCGCCTGTGGCTTACGCGGATTTCCACGCGTCCGGCGGTATTTTGGGTATAACGGCCAAACCGGTTTATAACAGAGTCACTATTTTTTCGGCGGTTGCCGCCGGAGCTTACCAGTGCTGGTACTGGACAAAATTTTCGCTGACCTCGATTTATAAAAGTATCGCCGCCAAAAAAGCGCCGGATTTGGCTGGGCCCGTCGGCATAGTCAGCATCATTCATAAAGCTGTAAGCACAAGCGTCATGGATTTTATATGGCTTATAGGGCTTTTGAGTCTTGCCGTCGGCCTGTTTAATTTATTCCCCATTCCGGTGCTTGACGGCGGTTACGCGCTGATGTTTTTGTGGGAAGGAATTTCCGGCAAATCGCCGACGGAGAAATTTGTAAAAAGAAGTCTTGACATCGGCCTCGTGTTACTGATTTTGCTTGTTTTGTATGCCACGGTGGGTGACGTTAAGAGAATTGTTAAACCGGCAGCGCCCCCTGCGGCGGAACAGCCGGCGCAGACGGGAAAATAATTTATGATGCGGCTTGACGAAATCAAAAATAAAATAAAAAATTTCGAATACTGCGCCGCGTTTGAAGATTTAAAAAAACTGCCGCGCCCGTTCTCCGCCGAAGAAAAAATTTTGCTTGAGCGCGTGGAAATAGGCTGTAAGTTCAGGCGGAAAATGGGCCTGGAAGACGGCCAGGATATTCCGCTGCACGAGAGAAATCCGCTCCGCCGCAGTATGCCGCTGCTGTCCGTGCCGCTTGGCGACTGTTTATATTTCGCGCCGTTTTACGTGCCGCTGTTCCCGATTGCGAGGTTTGAACGCGACGAACGCGGGTTCGGCCATCCGGTGGAACTTACGACGGGGCAGAAAATCTGGCGCGCTTTTGGCGTAACTTTTTGTTTAGTAGCGATAACTTTTTATATGATTTTATGGGTTATATAGGAGGTTTTTAATGTCAGAAGAAAGAAAAAAAGAAATAATCGGAATGTTATCCAATCAGACAAGAAACGCCTTAACCAAGTTTGACGAGGACGGAGGCGCCGAGAATTTAGTGCCCGTTAAAGAATTCCCGTACGATGTAAGAATATCCGCAAGAACAAAAACACAAAAAATAATGGTTTGGATTGTGCTGATTTATATGGTTGCATCTGTTGTAGGCGGAATGGCGTATGTTATAAAACTTTTGATAGACTATTTTTTGGCAAAATAAAATGAAAACACGCGAAGTCAAAGTAGGCAAATTTATTTTAGGCGGCAAAAACCCGGTGCGCGTGCAGAGCATGTGTAATACCGACACGCGCGATGCCAAAGCCACCGCCGCCCAAATTTTACGTCTGGAAAACGCCGGCTGTGAAATTAACCGCGTGGCGGTGCCCGATATGGACGCCGCGAAAAAACTGGGCGAAATTAAAAAGCAAATTCATACGCCGCTGGTGGTGGACATTCATTTTGATTACAAACTCGCGCTTGAGGCAATTAAGCAGGGCGTTGACAAAGTACGCATTAACCCGGGCAATATAGGCGACATTAAAAATGTGGAAGAGGTGGTCCGCGCGTGCAAAGACAACGGCGTTGCCATGCGTATCGGCGTAAACGCCGGCTCTGTTAAATATCTGAAAAATATTTCCGGCTCTCCGGATTTGACGACTGAAAAATGGGCGCAAATCATGGTTGACGAAGCGTTTGAGCAGGTAAATATTTTAGAAAAATTAAATTTTAAAAACGTTTTGGTTTCGCTTAAAGCCGACGATACGGCGCGCACGGTTGCTGCCAACGAAAAATTTGCAAAAATGTCAGATGTGCCGCTGCATATCGGCCTGACGGAAGCCGGCAGCTTTTTAGCGGGCACGGTAAAAAGTTCCATCGCGCTTGGCACCCTTTTGCAAAAAGGCATAGGCGCGACGATAAGAGTTTCCCTGACGGAATACCCGGCCATGCAGGTGCGCGCGGCTTATGAAATTTTAAAGGCTCTCGGCCTGCGCGAATTCGGCCCGGACATTATTTCCTGTCCGACATGCGGCCGCTGCAACGTCGACGTGGGCGCGGCGGTAAAAGAGCTGGAAGAAAAAATTTACAGCGATGCTGAACTTCTAAAAAAGTCCACGGGAATGAAAATAGCCGTAATGGGCTGCATAGTAAACGGCCCCGGCGAAGCAAGAGACGCTGATTTCGGCATAGCCGGCGGCAAAGGCGAGGGCATTTGGTTTGAGCGCGGCGCGCAATCAGGCAAAATCCCGCAGAAAAAATGGATAGAAACAATTTTAAATAAAATCAGAGAGCGGAAAATATGAGATTATCAAAATATTATTTACCTACTTTAAAAGAGGCGCCTAAGGACGCGGATACCGTTTCCGCAAAACTTATGCTGCGCGCGGGGTTGATACGCAAGACGGCCAGCGGGATTTATGAATGGCTGCCGCTCGGCCTTAAGGTTCTAAAAAAGGTTGAGCAGATTGTGCGCGAAGAAATGAACGCCGCAGGCAGCAGCGAAGTATGGCTGCCTTTAATCCAGCCTAAAGAACTTTGGGAAGAAAGCGGCCGGTGGGCGTATTACGGCAAAGAACTGCTCCGCATAAAAGACCGCAAAGGGGCGGAGTTTTGTTTTGCGCCTACCGCCGAGGAAGTCATTACAAATTTAGTCCGGCGCGACGTTACGTCTTATAAGCAGCTGCCGGTTTCTTTATACCAGTTCGCGTCCAAATTCCGCGACGAAATACGCCCGCGTTTCGGTGTAATGCGCGCACGGGAATTTTATATGAAAGACGGATATTCCTTTCACGCGGACGAAGAAAGCATTAACAAACACTATCAGGAAATTTATGACGCTTATGTCAGAATTTTCACGCGCTGCGGTTTTAAATTTAAACCCGTCGAGGCCGACACCGGCGCCATCGGCGGCAATTTTTCGCACGAGTTTATGGTGCTTGCCGACACCGGCGAGAACGCCATTGCCAACTGTCCGCTATGTGGTTACGCGGCTAATACCGAGAAAGCGGAAATTAAGCCGCCCGTTTATCCCGCCGCGAAAGATTTGAAGCCGATGGAAAAAGTCGCTACCCCCGGCGCGCACAGCGTCGAGGACGTTGCAAAAATGCTGGGACGCAAACCGGAAGATTTAATTAAACTGCTGGTTTTTGTAGCTGACGGTAAACCCGTCGCGGCTCTCATGCGCGGGGACCATGAACTTAATGAGCATAAATTAAAAGCTCTACTCAAAGCTTCCGAACTTGAGAAGGCTAATGAGGAAGTTTATGTGAAGCTGACGGGTTCTTCTGTTGGTTTTGCAGGACCTATGGGGCTTAAAGAAAAGGGCGTGAAACTGCTGGCGGATTATCACGTGCGCGGAGTTGTCAACGGCGTGGCCGGCGGCAATGAAAAAGACGTGCATACGATTAACGTCAACCCCGGCCGCGACTTTGAGCCGGAAATTTACGCTGATTTAAAAATCGCCGCGCCCGGCGACACCTGCGGCAAATGCGGCGGCAGGTTTACCTTTACGCGCGGCATTGAAGTGGGGCACACTTTTAAACTGGGCACCAAATATTCCGTTTCCATGAAAGCAGAATTTTTGGATGAGAAGCAAAAATCAAAACCGTTCATCATGGGCTGCTACGGCATAGGCATAAGCCGTGTGGTAGCCGCCGCCATTGAACAAAGCCACGACGCAAACGGCATAATCTGGCCCGCGCCGCTCGCGCCGTTTGACGTATATCTTGCATCCATTGACGCAGACATTAACCCGAAAGTTAAAGAAACGGCGGAAGAAGTTTATAAAAAACTGACTGACGCCGGTTTTGAAGTTTTGTACGATGACCGCGCCGAACGCCCGGGCATAAAATTTAAAGACGCCGACCTCATAGGCATACCGCACAGAATAGTTGTAAGCACAAGAACGTTAGAACAAAATGAATGTGAATATAAAGCGCGTACGTCCAAAGACACCGCGCGGTGGAACTTAGTTGAGATAGCCGGCAAGATGAAAGAGGCAGCCGCAAAGTGATTTTACGTCTGAGAATTGTTGGCTGTAGGTTGTATTTGATATAATGTATTATTACGTCACCGTAGCTCAGCCGGTTAGAGCGGGCGTTTCATAAGCGCCAGGTCGGTGGTTCGAGCCCACCCGGTGACATGAATTTATAAAAAAATATTCTGTTCGTTTGAACAGAATATTTTTTTTATTGCTGAAACAAAGTGCCAGTTTATTTTATCCAGGAAGGTTTGCTCTCGCCTGAGAGCATTTGTTCGTAGGTTGTTCTTTTTCGCACTACTTCAAATTTTTTGCCGTGCGCCATAACCTCCGGCACAAGCGGGCGGAAATTATAAATTGATGACATTGAAGAGCCGTATGCGCCGGCCGACATCATGGCCAGTAAATCGCCCTGCGCTACGGGTTCTATAATACGGTCTTTGGCGAAAGTGTCGCTTGTTTCGCAGATGGGGCCGACGATATCTGCGGTTATCGGCGCCGCGCCGGTTTTACGCGCCGGGATAATCGTGTGCCACGCGTCATACATGGCCGGGCGCACTAGGTCGTTCATGCCGGCGTCTACTATTATGTAATTTCTTTCGCCCATTTTTTTGGTGTAAATAACTTCGGTTACCAAAATGCCCGCGTCGCCGACCATCGCGCGGCCGGGTTCTATTATAATGTGTTTGTTAAACTTGCCCAGCGTCTGAGCTATGACTTGCGCGTAGTCGTCCTTAGACGGCGGAAGTTCAACGTTATAGTTTATACCGAGGCCGCCGCCAAGGTCTAGATTTTGCAGTTTTATGCCCGCGCTTTCCAGTTCTTCAACCATAGCCGCCATTTTGGTAAAAGCCAGACGGAAAGGGTCCAAATCCAAAATCTGCGAGCCTATGTGCATGGCTATGCCGACGAGGTTTATCCCTTTCATCTTTGCGGTTTTCAGGTAAAGGCCTTTGGCTTCGTCCCAGTCCACGCCGAATTTATTTTCTTTTTTACCGGTAGTGATTTTGACATGGGTTTTGGCGTCTACATCGGGGTTTACGCGGAGGGCGACGTTGGCTTTTATGCCTAGTTTCAGCGCGATATCATTTATATTATTTATTTCCGCTTCGCTTTCCGCGTTGATTTGCAAAATGCGGTTTTCAATGGCGCTTTTTAGTTCCGCACGCGTTTTGCCTACGCCCGAGAAAACTATTTTATCCGCCGGTATTCCCGCGGTAAGGGCCACATGCATTTCGCCGGCGGAAACAACGTCAGCCCCGCTGCCCAGCGCGGCAAGTGTGCCGGTAATGCCGAGGTTATTGTTCGCTTTAATGGAATAGCAGATTGTATGTTTCAATTTCGCGTTTTTTAAAGCGTTTTCAAAGGCTTTAAAATTATCGGACAGAGTTTTACTAGAATACACATAAAAAGGCGTGCCCACCGCCTCCGCTATTTTGTCAATCGCGACGTCTTCCGCGTGTAAAATATTATCTTTGTAATGAAACATTTAGAGTCTCCGTGCATTAATATATAAATATATTAAACTAAATTCACATGCCTGAGACAATAAAAAAGACTGCCTTTTTAACAGGCAGTCCTTTTTACGGTAAATAATTTTTATTAGTATCCGATACCGGAGCGTTCCCATTTTCTTGCTTTCTCTGGGTCCCCCGGAGAAGACGCCACATAATCTGTGAGAGCTTGGAATATTTTAGAAAAGAAGCCTTGCTTGCCTTGTTTTTCCTCTTTAGCCACACTGTTTCCCTTGGCTTTTACGCCGGCGGCAATACTGTCTGCTTTCGCTTCGTCATCTTTCCTGAGGGACGCCCAGTCAGCCGTGAGTTCCGGAGAATATTTTTTAAGGAGTGACTGTTGGGCCGCTAAAATTCTTTCTGCTTGATGGGTGTCTATGCGCGTACTATCTACCAAGCCTGCTTTTTTATCTTGTTCATAAAAAGCATTTATGGTATCCTTGAATTCCGCGGAATGCGCCTTAATGACCTCATCTTTTGCATTCACATAGTTAACGCATTCGCCGTCTCCAAATGCCGAAATAGCCAATCCCTGCGCATTGTATTCTTTTCTATTGTTTGCCGCTGAATTACAAGGCGGCGGCTCCGGGCATACTTTGCCCTCCTTAGGGTTAGGCACGCACGGCCTGGCGGAAACCTTTTTTGCGGCGTTGGCGTCCTGGGTGTTGGCGGTTTGGCAGTAAGCCGCGGTCGCGAGGACAAGCACGGCTGAAATTATTAACATTTTTTTCATAAGTTTTTCTCCTTTGATATTTGCAGCAGCGGTTTACTGTTTTCTGCTGTACCACTGTACTACTACAATATTATAGTATATATTCGCGTTCTGTACAGGGGCCAAAGGACCTACCGACGAATAGGTCTTTGGACCTATAAACAGAATTGACTATTATTGTCAAAATTGCTATTAAATATATGGGAGAACCGTCGCCAGACCGCTGTACAGGTCGGGGCGGTTCTTTTTTACGCCAAACCTGACTTAAATTAATGAATATAATTGAAAAAATAAAATCATTCGTAAAAGACGAGAAGTCTTTTACCGCGCCGTCGGTTATCGAACTTTCCGGCGGCATAAACCGTCTGCCGGCGCCCGCCGCGCGCAACTATACGCCGTACGTGGAGGCTTACGCCGACAAACCGTGGGTGTACGCTTGCGTGTCCGTAGTATCGGAAAGCGTGGCGTCAACGGAGTTTCTGCTTAAAAACGCCGCCGGGGAAATTTTGCAGAAACACCCGGCGCTTGAACTGTTATACCGCCCGAACCCGTTTATGACTGGCCGCGCGCTGCGGCAGTGGATTTGCGCCAGCCTTGAGCTTACCGGCAACGCGTATATATTAAAAGACGCGCCGCGCGCCGACGGCAGCCCGCGGGAACTTTACCCGCTGCTTAGCCACCTTGTTGAAATAGTGCCCGGCAGCACCGCGGCGGAACCGGTGCAGGGTTACAAATACCGCGTCAGCGGCAAGACTGCGTATTATAAGTCAAAAGACGTTATCCATATAAAATATTTTAATCCTTTTGACTTTTTTTACGGCTTGTCGCCGCTGGCCGCGGCAAGGGGCGCGGCGGACAGTTATGAAAGCGCGGAAAATTATAACAGGGCGTTTTTTGAAAATTCGGCCACGCTGTCCGGCATAATTTCTACGGACGGGAAACTGGACGACGCGTCCAGAAACCGCATTCTGCAGGCGTGGAGCGAAAAATATACTTCCGCCGCCAAAGCGCATAAAGTCGCGCTGCTGGAAGGCGGATTGCGCTGGCAGTCTATGGGCATGAGCCAGAGGGATATGGATTTTATAAGCGGCCTTAAAGTTAACCGCGAGACAATACTTTCCATCTTCCACGTGCCGCCTGCTTTGGCGGGAATTTTTGACCACGCTCCGCAGTATAACACGCGGGAACAGCAGCGTATTTTTTACCAAACCTGCGTGCTGCCCAAACTGACGTTAATCCTAGAAGCGCTGACGGAGTTTCTGCTGCCTGATTTTGACAGGAAAAACGAACTTTATTTTACGCCTGACATTACCGCGATATCGGTGCTTAAAGACGACGAAGTCACCCGCGCGCAGGCCGCCAAACTTTACATTGAAATGGGGTTTGAAAAAGAGGAAGTTATTACCGCGCTCGGTCTTCCGTTCAGCATCGGCAACAGAAAAAATAAAAGGAGATTTTAATGAAAATTATTAAAGGGACAAAAGAGGCGCCGGCCGTAAAAATCCTGCCGATTAACGAGATAAAAATCACGGAGAACGACGGGCTGGTTTACCTGCAGGGTTACGCCAATACAAAAAACCAGCCGGACCGCTACGGCGATATTCCTGTGGTGTATGACAAAAAAAGGGATTATGTTTATGAGCTTAAAAATTTTGCCAAAAATCCCGTTTTGTTAATTGACCACGTCAACCGGCTGGACCATTTGGCCGGCTCCGTCGTCAATATACGCGAAGATGACAAAGGGCTTTATTTCAAGGCATTGTTTTCGACGTCAAACCACCCGGTGGTGGCGCATGCGCGCCATATATACAAGGAAGGACACGCGAAGGGAATAAGCATAGCCGGGCGTTTCCATTATGAGGACGCTAAAAATCCTAATTTCCTGACGCTGGCGGATATTTATGAAATCAGCCTTGTCGCCATTCCTGCGGACCCGGACAGCCTGGCAACGGCGGTAGAGAAAAGTTTAAAGGAACTAGACGATGCCGGCGATATTAAAAAAATTACCGCCGCCGCTCTGCAGGCCGAAATTGACAACTGGATAACGGCGTTAAAAAAATAAAACAAGGGAACAGGCGCTTTGTTTTTTCCCTCTCCCCATAAGGGGAGAGGGAAAAAATCGGAGGACGGACTATAATCAATTTATTATAATTAAATCATGGTTAACAGTTTTAAAAAAAGCTCTCCTATCGTCAAAAGAGAAAAAGATAGAAGGTGGATTTTAGCGCTCATTATACTTATTATCCTTTTTCTGCTGCTGGGCACCGTCGTGCCGCTTGATAAAGTGCCGGGCGTAAGAAGCTTGCTTGTAAGTAAGGGGTTTGACGATATTGATAACCGCGGAGTTACACTGCTGAGTATTTTAACGGGTTCGTCGAATTTAAAAATCAATTCCTTAGGCGGCGCCGGGATTGGCGCGGCGGGCAGATATGGCGGCGCCGGCGGCGGATATGACGCCAGCCGTTCGGATTTGTCTTATACTATGAGCGCAGTTTCGCCTTTTGAGCAAGGGCCGCTGGGAGACACTTATCTTCTTGACGCGCAGCGTCTGCGCGAAGCGGCTATAAGAAGCGGCTCAGCCGTGCCTCAGGTTTACGGCGTCGCGAAAAACAATCCGGACGGATATTCTGAATCCTCCGATACACAAGTTGACATGTCTAAATTTAACGCCGCGCAGCAGGGGTTGTTCCAGGGCGACGTGCCTCTTGCCAGAGAACCGTCCGACGGCCCGCCGGTGGAAAGCTCCCTTGTCAGGCAGACGGGAGCAAGCGATATACAAACAGTTAACCCGCAAACAAACAGCGGCACTCTTGACTACGCGGCAAGAAATATGGGCAAACCGGCGCGCGGCCAGCTGCAGGCGATGGTAAACCCAAAAGACCGTTCCAAACGCGGAAGAGCGCCGCTGGGCAACTTGAATGAGTTCGGCGCGGAGCCGCTGAACCAGGCCGGCACGTCATGGCTTTTTACGCGCGCTGGCGACAGAGCCAGAGTACAGGAGAGCAAAAAAACGCTGGCCCGCGCCGCTTTCGACGGCAGCGTCCGTCCGGACGAAGTAGTTTTAAAAGGGAGCGAGAACGCCGCCACAGTCTCCGACCAGGCCAGTGTTGACAAGGATGCCAGCCAATTTCAAAATGACAAACTCAAAACAAAAGTCTGCCAAGATGCGATGAATAATAATAAACAAGCGTTACAAACCTTGCGGGATGATATGCAAACTATTGGTACAAGCGTGATAGATAAAGCCCCGGAATGTTGCATTAATTTTTTTAATGATTGTAGAAGCGCAACGCAGGATTATGTTAATTGGAATGCCCTGGTGAAACAACTCAGCGATAAATGCGTGCAATATAATACTATTCAGGAAACAATTAACCAAAAATGCGGTTTGTGTTCAACCCAGGGAAGTAATAGTAATAACAGCTGCCAAAAGGTAATTGACCAAGATGCGGCTCACAACAGTAATTTCGATAGCAGGTGTAGCTGGGTACAATCGGTGAACAATTATGCTACCGCTTCAAATATGTTCAATCCGGGCCTTAGGAATCCTTTAAGACCGCCGCCTGCGGATTCGCCGTATACTCTGGAAGTTTTAAGGGTTCTTAATCAGGAAGCGCTTGCAAACAGTGAGGCTGTCTGCCCATAAATCTTTTATCCGCCGCTCCTCCGCCTGTTGTGTTAAAGCGGCGGCATTTTTTTTGATAAAATTTTTATATGGATAAATTTAAATTATTTTTAATTTTTATTTTGGCCGGCGCGCAGGTTTTTGCCGCAGGGCTTTTGGGCAGGCCGCGGCAGGAAATTAACCCGGATTATTCAAAAAGCGTCTGGGACAGCGTCATGGAAACGCAGTCTCAGAACGACGTCCAAAAAGGTTTTTATTTCATGTCTATAGGAAAGTATGAGGGCGCGGTAAACGCTTTTGCAAAAGCCGCCGTAAAAAATCCTAACTCGCCGGAGCCTTATATATTACTGGGCGCGGCGTTATACTGGACCGGCAGGGTTGACTCCGCCGTCAGTGAATATAAACAGGCTTTATCACTTGATAAAAATAACCAGGACGCGCACCTGCTGCTGGGTATAGCTTACGGGTGGAAAGGCGATATTGATGCCGCTCAGACGGAGTTTGAGACGGCGGATAAAATCGGTCCCGACCGGCCGGACGTTAAAATGAACTTATCTTCCGTTTACGCCGCGCAGAAAAAAATGGAACTCGCGCTGGACTACGCCCGCAAAGCGACGGAGCTTGCTCCGCGCGAAGCGCTGTATTTCAACCAGCTTGGCGTAATCAGCGAAGCCATAGGCCGCGACGAAGCGGCGGAGACCGCGTTTAAAAGAGCCATAAAACTTTTTCCCGGCAATGAAGATGCCATGCTGGCCCTTGCCGCCACTTACGAAAAACGCGGGCAGAATAAAGACGCGCTTACGTACTATAAAAAATCCGTCGGCACAAAACCGGGCGATTTTATCGCGCGGCTGCGTTACGCGAATTTGCTTTATGTTACCGGTGCCGTGCAGGAGGCCAAAGACACAGCGGTAAAAGCCTTTGCTATTACAAGCGCGGAGGGCAAAGGCCTTGCGTTGAACGTCGCTTACAGCGGCGTTGAAAACAAGAGCGCGTCGTCGCCGGAAATACAAAATTTAAAAAACGCTCTGTCCCGTTTCAGCCCGGGTACGGAAGTAAGAATCGAGGCCGAAGTTTCATATCTCCCCAAAGAAAATAAGCCGCAGGACGTCAGAGAAAAGAGCGCGCTTGAACGCGAAATGCTGCTTGCCCGCGCGCAGGATGCCGCGCAAAATACTAAATCTTTCAGCCGCGTTTTTATTTTAAATCCGTCGGACGAGAAAGACCGTGCCGCGCAGATTGAGACTATAGCCGCCGCGTTACAAAGCGCGCTGTCTTCCGCGCCGCAGGGCACAAAAACGCAGATGAGCATTAAGACCGACGTCGTGCAGCGCGAACCCGTTACGGCGGCGGGGGATACGAACCAAAATACGGCGTACAATCCGCGCACCGTCGGGAACGATATGGGGCTTTGGGTGACTGGCCGTAACTGGGTGCGTTTCGTTTATGAAATCGCGCCGGATATAGAGACGCGCATTGAAGATAAAACCGACGCCGGCAAACAAGCCGACACGTTTGATTATATTTTGCAAGGTCTTGCCGCGCTGACGCTGGGTAAAGGCGACGACGGCCTTAAAAATTTTGACGCCGCGTTAGCGCAGGACGCGAACAATGAAATCGCGCTGCTCGGCAAAGGCACCGCATATATAATTTTAGGACGCGAAGACGACGCGGCGGCGGTCTACCAGAAAGTGCTGGATATAAACCCCAAAAATAAAATCGCCAAAAATAATTTAGAATTTATAAAATCTGGCGGCAAAAAGAAAAAATGAGACAAAAATACGGGCAGAATTTCCTTATTAACCGCGGCGTCATTGCTCAAATTTGTGACGCCGCCACCGGTTTATCGCGCGGGAAAATTTTGGTTGAAATCGGGCCGGGGCGCGGCGCGCTTACCGTCGGGCTTTTGGAGCGCGGCGCGCGCGGGTTACAGTTAATTGAAATTGACGCCGAGATGGTTAAAATTTTGCGCGCCTCTCTGCCTGGCGGCGCGGGGGTAAATATTTTTGAGGCTGATTTTTTAGATTTTGATTTAAATATTCTGCCGAGCGGGGAGAAGTTTTTTGTCGGCAACCTGCCGTATATCGCGGCGGCGGAAATTTTGGATAAAGTTTTGGGTTTTTCGGAATTTTCCGGCGCGGTTTTTATGTTCCAGCGCGAAATGGCGCAGCGTATCACCGCGTCGCGCGGCAGTGAGTTTTACGGGCCGCTCAGTCTGCTGTCGCAGGCGCGGGCAGAAGTTAAAAGCCTGTGCCGCGTGAGTCCGGGCAGTTTTAATCCTCCGCCGAAAGTGGAAAGCGAGGCCCTGATTTTTACGCCGGAGAATAAAATCCCGCCTGAAAAATTTGCCGCGTTTAAAAAAATTGTCAACGCCGCTTTTGCGTATAAGAGAAAAAATATTTTAAATTCTCTATCTGAAAGTTTGGGAATTGAAAAGGCCGAGATTGCCGACGTTCTGCAACGCGCCGGAATCAGCGTCAACGCGCGCGCTCAGGAACTTACATTTGAAGATTATTTGAATTTTTTAGAAGCCGCGCGGACATCGTCCAAATTACTCATCTGAATTATCAGCTTGTCAAAAATGGCGCTGATATCCGGCGTTTTTACAATATAATTGTTTACTATAAAACAAAAAGCTATAAGGCGCCCCTGTTTGTCTTTGACGTACCCGGCGTACGCGCGCGCGTTGGTATTTGTGCCGGTTTTTATACGCGCGGTCTGCAGTGCGGGCGAATTGGCTAAGACGCGGGCAAAATATTTTTTTTCACCTTCGACGGGGATTATCAGTGAATTATAAAAAAGTTCAAAATTCTCTTCTTTCGTCATCATTTCCAACAGCGCGACTATTGTTTTTGCATTTGTGAAATTTGCCTGAGACAGACCGCTGCCGTCATAAAGCGCGGTGTCCTGCGTGTCAATGCCGTGCGCTTCAAGAAACTTCATTACCACGTCAACGCCGCTTTCTGTGTCCGCCCGGCGGCCGAATGTCGCGGCAAGCTGTTTGAGCAGAACTTCGGCATACAAATTAACGCTCTTTTTATTGATTATGTTTATAATTTCTAAGATGGAAGGAGACGTTAATTCATAAAGCAGTTTTTTATCCGTATAATCGATATTATTCTCTGAAATTTTTGCTCCGCCCGCGGTTTTTACGCCGCGCGCGGCAAGCGCTTTGACAAGGCTATGCGCGGTGAACAGCGGAGGATTAGGCAGCGCGGCGTTTATGGCATATTCATAATTTACGGCGGGGATTGTGCCGTAAATTTCAATTTCCTGTTTTCCCGGCGCGCCGAAAATATATGCGTTGTCCGCCGGATTATCCGACGTCATAACATGATTTTTTATCGTCAGGCCGGGAACTTCAGGCTCTGTCCGCGCGATATCCGTTGCCGCGCCCGGCGCGGCGGCGGGTTTAAAATAAATTTTGAAAGAATTGTCATTAAAATTAAGCGCGTCCGCCGCCGCGCCGTAGTAGTTACCGATATCTTCCCATGTGAATTTGCGTGGCGTACTAAGGCCTTCAAAATAAGAATTGTCCGCGTACACCGCGCCGGCAATTTTTTTTATTCCGGCGTTTTTTATCGCGTCAGCCCAGGCGGAAAGAACGGCGTCCGCGCCGGCGTTATTATTTATGCGGGAGGAGCCCAGCGCGGGGTCCCCGCCGCCCGCTATATAAATATTCCCCTTAAGCGTGCCGAAAATATTTTTTTTGCCGTCATAGTACAGCCGCGTTTTGAAAGTTTTGTCCGGCCCGAGGAGCGACAGAGCGGCGGCGGTAGTAAAAAGTTTTACCGTGCTGGCCGGCGTTAAACGCAAATCCGGGTTAACGCTTATGATGTTATCCCCGTCAACATATTTGGCGTAAAAAGAATATGAGGAATTTTGCAGCGCGGAGTTTTCAAGCGGCGGCGTAACGGCGGCGCAGACGCTCAGGCTAAAAGTAAGTATAATAAAAGTACAGAAATATTTCTTCATATAAAGATTATAGGAAAAATTATGGATATAAAATCAAAACTTCCTGCGCGCAAAACCATCGCGCTTGTCGCGCATGATAATAAAAAGCAGGACCTTATCGAATGGGCGATGTTTAATAAAGGCAGCTTGTCTAAGCACAAACTCTGCGCCACGGGCACAACCGGCGCGCTTATTGAAGACGCGCTGGATATGAAAGTAAACCGTTTTAAAAGCGGCCCTTACGGCGGGGACCAGCAGGTGGGCGGCAAAATTGCAGACGGGGAAATTGATATGCTGATTTTTTTCTGGGACCCGCTTACGCAGCAGCCGCATGACCCGGATATTAAGGCTTTGCTGCGGCTGGCGGTTTTGTGGAATATTCCCGTCGCGTGCGACAGAGCTACGGCGGATTTTCTGATTTCGTCGCCGTTGTTTAACGCCGAATATGAACGCTATATTCCTGAACTCAGCGGCCATATGGACAGGCTTAAAAAATAGTTTTTTATGAACAATATTCCTTTGCACGTAGCTTTTATTATGGATGGAAACGGGCGGTGGGCCGCCGCGCGCGGGAAAGCGCGCAGAGCGGGGCATGAGGCCGGCGCGGAGGCCGTCCGCGCGCTTATTAAAAACGCCGAAGCGGCCGGCATAAAATTTATTACGCTTTACGCTTTTTCAAATGAAAACTGGCAGCGGCCCGAGGGGGAAATTAAAGACCTTATGCGTCTGCTGTCAAAAAGTCTGGATGAGTTTGATAAAACATCCCGTGAAAATAACGCGCGGTTTCTGGTAAGCGGGCGGCGGGACAGGCTGCCGCCGGACGTGCTTAAAAAAATCGATAAAATTACCGCCGCAACCGCCGGCAATAAAGGGCTGACGGTTATTCTGGCGTTAAACTACGGCGCGCGGCAGGAGATTACAGACGCTGTTAACGCGCTTATGTCCGCCGGCAAAAAAAATGTGACGGAAGACGATATCTCCGCCGCGCTTTATAATCCCGCCGCGCCGGACCCGGATTTGATTATAAGAACGTCAGGTGAGGAACGGCTGTCAAATTTCCTGCTCTGGCAGGCCGCGTACAGCGAATTTTATTTTACGCCCGTTCTGTGGCCGGATTTTGACAAAGCGGAACTTGAGAAAGCGCTTGCCGTTTACGCGGCGAGAAAAAGAAAATTCGGGAACATATAATAAGAGGAATATGAAAAAAATAATATTATTCGCGTTTTGTATATTCGCGCTGGCTTACGCGGCCATGACTCAGGTCCCGGGTTTGCAGGTTTATGATTATGAGGTGGACGCGCTTAACGCCGCGGTTTTAAAACCCGGCGACAGGGTGGACGTGCTGCAGCTTGTTAAAATTGACGGTATGGTTTACGCGCGGACATCCGCGCAAAACGCCGTTGTCCAAGAAGTTTCCGGAGGGAAAATTACCGTGAAGTTTGACGATAAATCAAAATATCTTTCCGTTGAAAGAGAAGTTTTGAAAACTAAAATTATAGTAAGAAACCCGGGGGACGGGGTTACGCGCGATATGAATAATGTCACGCTTGCAAATTTGTTCAGATAATTTATGAAAAAAATAATACTGACTTTAATTTTATGTTTTATGCTGCCTTCGCTTTTACCCGCGAAGAAGACATTTGATATTCCCGCCGGCTGGCGCGCTTACACGTTAGAAACGGACGCCGTTACCGCCCAGAACGCCGCGCCAGGCGGCAGGGTGGATATTTTGATGGGTTTTGACGCCGTTTTAAAAACAGGGGGCTCCAATTACGTCGTCGCTACCATTTTGCAGAGGGTGCTTGTGATTGACACCGTGCGGGCGGAGGGGAAAAACGGGCTTGTTTTAATGCTCGCGCCAGATGACGCGCAGTATCTGCTGCTTGCGGAAAATGAAAATATTAAAGTTGTTTTCAGACGGCCTGACGATGCGGCGGCAGGCCCGATACAGGTTTCCGTATTGTCTAATCTTTTTTGAGGTAAATATGAAAGATAAAATAGTTTTATTTTTAATTTCCGCTTTGTTTGCCGCGCCCGGGTTTTGCGGCGCGAAGGCGGTTGTCGCGGCGGCGGTAAATATTAAGGCGGGGGAACGGCTCTCCGCCAATATGCTCAAGTCAAGAAACGTGGACGAAGGAGATTTGCAGAAAGGCGCGGCGGAATATTCAGAGGCAAATATAAATAAGTTCGCGGGACTTTACGCGCTTGTTGACATACCCCAAAATTCCCAAATCACCGTAAGCGTTTTGGGGGGCGGACGGGGCAGCGCGGCTGCCGGGATAACGAGCGGCTGGCGCGGTTATTTTTTGGAGACTGACGCCGCTACGGCGGAAATTGTTAAACCGAACGATAATATTGACATTTTGGTTTTTACCCGCGTGCCGAAACCGATGGTTTTAACGCTGATGCAAAAAGTGAGAGTTTTGGATGTTAAGCGGCAGGACGGCAAAAATTATTTGTTTTTGTCAGTCGCGCCGAAAGACGCGCAGTATTTATATTTTATGGAAAAGAAAGCCGAAAAAATTAAAATTTTGCTGCGCAGCCCGGATGATATGAAAACCGGCCCCGTAAAGGTTTTGCCGGCGGACGGAGAATTATGAAAATTGAAAAAATAATTTTTGGCGCTGCTTTGCTGGCGCTGGCCGCTGGAGTAGTAATGTTAATTATCGGCATTTTGAAAAAAGATTACGGCCCTGACCAACATACAGATATCGCGGTTATCGCGGCCGCCAGGGATATTCCCGAGGGGAAAAGACTTGCGGCGGCAGATTTTGAAAATAGAAAAGTTTCCGTGTCTGAACCGGACGCGATTTTATATACTGACAGCGCTAAAATAGCCGGCAGTTACTTTGCAAAAGTAAGTATTCCGCGCGGGAACCAGATTACGCGGGATATGATAGGCGGCGGGCGGGAGTATGTTACGTCTTCAAGAGCATTAAACCCGACAAGCCCGGGGACAAGAGGATATATTGCGGACGGCAGTGTGCCGGGAATACTCGTTTTTAATGCCGGGGACCATTATTACTCCCTTGTTCCTGTGTCGCCGGAAGAGGCGCAGAGAATGCTTTTAAAAGAAGTTACAGGAAAGTAAAAGGTTTTTGGACTTATGTTTGCCGGATAAACGGACAACAGGCGGCGCTGTACAGCGCCGCCTGTTGTCCGTTTATCCGGCGTAAAACTAGATTTTCATTACCTCTTTTTCTTTTTCCGAAACGGCTTTATCTATCATCAGCACCGCGGCGTCCGTAGCTTTCTGCACGTCGGCCTCAAGGCGTTTGGCGTCGTCTTCCGAAACTTCGGACGCCTTTTGCGCTTTTTTAACTTTCTCTATGATATCGCGGCGCTCGTTGCGGACGGCCACTTTAAAATCTTCGCTCATTTTAGCTATATTTTTTACCAGCAGTTTTCTGCGGTCTTCCGTCATGCCGGGCAGTGATATGCGTATAAGTTTGCCGTCGTTAACCGGGCTGGCGCCAAGGTCCGCCTTCTGCAGAGTTTTGTCAATTTCCTGCAGCGCGGTCATATCCCACGGCGTGACTTCCAGAGTTTTCGCGTCGACGACGTTTATCATCGCCATTTGCTTTAACGGCGTCGGCGTGCCGTAATAATCCACGCGGATATTTTCAATTAACTGCGCGCTGGCGCGGCCGGTTCTGATGGTGCCCAAATCGCGTTTTAATCTGTCCACCTGCTCTGTCATCGCCGTCTTAGATTTTGCTATTAAAGCCGTAATGCCTTCCATAAATATCTCCTAGTAAATAACAGTCCCGACTGTTTTGTTTTGTAAAGCCGCTTTGATATTTCCTTTTTTATGCAAATTAAAAACTTGTATCGGCAGATTATTTTCCATACACAGCGCCAGCGCGGCGGTATCCATAAACTGAAGGCCTTTTGCTATGGCTTCCGCGTATGATATTTTGTGTATGAGCTTGGCCTTGTTGTTTTTGCGCGGGTCACAGTCATAAACGCCGTCAACCTGAGTGGCTTTTAAAAGGATATCGGCGTTAATTTCGCTGGCGCGCAGCGCGGCGGCGGAATCCGTCGTAAAAAACGGGTTGCCTGTTCCGCCGGAAAAAATCACTACGCGGCCTTTTTCAAGGTGGCGCACGGCTTTGCGGCGGATAAAAGGCTCCGCCAGTTCATAAACATTTATCGACGTTAAAACTCTTGTCGGCAAGCCCTCTTCTTCCAGCGCGGACTGTAGGGCCAGCGCGTTAATAACGGTCGCGAGCATGCCCATATTATCCGAGTTGACGCGGTCGATTATGCCGCCTCCGTCCCGCACGCCGCGCCAAATATTGCCGCCGCCTATAACTATTCCCAGCTGGCAGTTTTTGGCCGCTTTTACGCCGGACGCTATTTCTTTCGCGATATCTTTTAACGCGGCGGGCGTTATGCCGCGTTTGCCGTTTTCAACTAAAGCTTCGCCTGATAATTTTAAAAGTACTCTGTTCATAGCACCTCTCAGTTTTTTACATATTACAAAAATATTAAGGTAAAATCTAATTATGATAACAGTAAAACCCTTTAAAGCGCTGCGTCTGGCGCAAAAACCGGAAAAAACCGCCGCGCTGCCGTATGACGTTATGAGTTCCGACGAGGCCAAGGTAATGGCCTCAGGCAATCCCGCCTCTTTTTTGCATATTGATAAACCGGAAATAGACCTGCCGCCCGGCACAAATCTTTACGCGCCGGAAGTTTATGCGAAAGCCAAAGAAAATTTTGAGCATTTTATTAAAGACGGCATTTTTATGGAAGAAGAACGGACGTGTTTTTACGTCTACGCGCAGACAATGAACGGCCGCACGCAGTACGGTTTTGTGGCCGCCGCGAGCACGGCCGATTACGCCGCCGGCAAAATTAAAAAACACGAATTTACCAGAAAAGATAAAGAGGAAGACAGGACGCGCCACGTCAACGCTTTGAACGCGACGACCGGCCCGATATTTTTGGCCTATAAAGATAATCCTAAACTGGACGCTATTTTGGCCGACGTCTCAAAACGCGCGCCGCTTTATGATTTTACGGCGGAAGACGGCATAAGGCACGCCGTCTGGCGCATTGACGACGAGGGGGAAATAAGGAATATTGAAATGCGTTTTATGAAAGTGCCGGCGCTTTATATCGCCGACGGGCACCACAGGGCGGCGTCCGCCGCCAATGTCGCGGTGCAGAGGGCGGCGGCGAACCCGCGGCATACCGGGTTTGAAAGTTATAACTTTTTCCTTTCGGTAATTTTCCCGGCAAACCAGCTTTATATTATGGACTATAACCGCAGCGTCAAAGATTTAAACGGTTTAAGCGCGGAAGAATTTTTGAAAAGGCTTGCCGCCGCAGGATTTTCCGTCGAAAAAACCTCGGATAAAAAACCGGCGGCAAAACATGAGTTCGGCATGTATCTGGCGGGCCAATGGTACCGCATGCGCGCAAAGCCGGAGATTTGCGGCGGCGCGGACCCTATTAAAAGTTTAGATGTAAGCATTTTGCAGGACAACGTCCTCGCGCCGCTGCTGGGAATCGCGGACCCGCGTACGGACAAGAGAATTGATTTCATAGGCGGCATACGCGGCATGGCGGAACTGGAAAAATATGTCGACAAACTCGGCTACGCCGTTTCGTTCTCGATGTTCCCCACGTCGATGAGTGACCTTATGGCCGTTGCTGACGCCGGCCTGGTAATGCCGCCCAAGAGTACCTGGTTTGAACCAAAACTCAGAAGCGGTTTGCTTATATATAGGTATTAAATCTATAAAAAAATATTGAAAGAACAGGCCGGCGAAAGCCGGCCTGTTCTTTATTTTACGTTATTTTTCAGTAAAAACTACTCTTATTTTCCCTAAAATTTTCACGTCTGAGAACAACATAGCCTTTTTAGTTATTTTGGATTAAGCTTTTCTCAGTTTATAATATAAGTGTGATTTCACGCTTATAAAGGAGGACTTTTGTGAAAAAAATAATAAAAAATTTAATATTCGCGGCCGT
>WRFH01000007.1 GCA_009778915.1 Elusimicrobiota bacterium | reverse complement strand
CTGGTTTAAATAATATGTAAATGTATCCGTCGATAACGCGTTCGCCACCGGCGACGGGTAATTCGCCACTACTTCACCCAAATCACTGAACGTCGTCGCGTATGCTCGGTCCTCTTTCGTCCTGCCTAACAAGTTACGCTCTTCCTGCCGGTTACGGATTTGTGATAATATCTCAAACGCCTCAGTCGCCCGGCTCCGCTCTACCGACTTCTGGTACATCGGTATCGCGATTGCCGCTAATATACCTATCACTAATACTACTACTAACATCTCTAACAACGTAAAGCCTTTCTTTTTATTAATCATGGGTGTCCCAAAATACATAATATAAGGTGCGCGTATATAAATATATTATATACGCTATATTCGGTAATCCATAATAACTAAAAAGGCTATGTTTTTTTACGTCTGAAACGATTCCACTTAGGATTTGACAGAAGTTTGCAAAAAGGAAGGATTTTTATGAGTCGTTATTAAATTTTCTTCCCTTTTAAGGGAAGTACCCGCGAAGCGGGGGAAGGGTTTTTATACAGTACCGATTGACAAAAGCTTGTCCCCAGGTTTAAAACCCCTCCCCGCCTGCGGCGGTACTCCCCTTATAAGGAGAGAAAAAATCTATTTGTCTTTGAACTGCGCGTTGTAGAGAATGTTGTAGGGGCCGCCGGCGTTTTTCAGAAGCTCTTCATGCGTGCCGGATTCTACTATGCGGCCTTCGTTGATTACTACTATTTTGTCCGCGTTTTGGACGGTGCTCAGGCGGTGGGCTATTACAAAAACCGTCCGGTTTTTCATCAGATTGTCTATGGCTTTCTGCACAATGGCTTCGGATTTATTGTCCAGCGCGCTGGTGGCCTCGTCCAAAATTATGACGGGCGCGTTACGCACAAACGCGCGCGCGATGGCCACGCGCTGCTTCTGCCCGCCGCTTAAAGTTGTGCCGCGCTCGCCGATAAACGTGTCCAGCCCGTCTGGCAGACCTGCTATAAAATCAGACAGGTGCGCGTTTTGTACGGCGGAGAGGACTTCCTCCTCCTTTGCGTCCAACTTCCCAAGCAAAATATTTTCCCTGATTGTGCCGGAAAATAAAAAATTGTCCTGAAACACGACGGCCATTTGCGAGCGCAGGGATTTGAGTGAAATATCTTTAACGTTAACGCCGTCAACCAGCACCGCGCCGCGCTGCACGTCGTAAAAACGCGGGATAAGATTAACCAGCGTGCTCTTGCCGCCGCCGGAATTGCCGACGAACGCTACCGTCTGTCCGACGGGAACCGTCAGATTTATATCTTTAA
Source organism: Elusimicrobiota bacterium (assembly GCA_009778915.1). Taxonomy (GTDB): domain Bacteria; phylum Elusimicrobiota; class Elusimicrobia; order Elusimicrobiales; family Elusimicrobiaceae; genus Elusimicrobium. The sequence goes on along the minus strand of WRFH01000007.1, from coordinate 63,389 downwards.
GCACGGGTTTGCCGGGGACATATTCAAAAGTAACGTCTTCAAACTTTATATTTCTTTTGATTGTGGAAATTGTTTTGGCGTTTTTAGCGTCGGTAATGCCGGAGGACAGGCCGAAAATTTCAAAAATTCTGTCAATGGCCAGAAACGCTTTTTCTATGTCGACTATATTATTGCCGACGGTTTTGATGGGCGTGTAAAGCATAAACATGGCGGCTAAAAATGAAACGAAATTACCCCTCGTTATATACCCGTGCATAATAAGGTAACTGCTGTAAGTGATGACGCCCGCTATGCCAACCGCCAGCACGACGTACATCAGCGGCGTAAGCCAATTTGTGTACTGCACCATTTTGACGGAGAGGTTAAAAGTGTCGTCCATAATTTTGTCATACTTTTTATTTTCGTAATGCTGCAAATTATAGGCGGCTATAATTTTGTTGCCGGCGAAAGTTTCGTTGTTCGCGGTAACCGCGCTGGCGTTTACAACGACGGATTTGCCCACCACGCCTTTCATTCTCTTTCTGACGTAACGTATCGGCGCAAAAGCTATCAGCAGCGCCGCGACGGCGATTAAAGCAAGCTGCCAGGAGTTGTAAAAAAGCACGCCCACCAAAGCTATCGAAGAAAATACTTTTGATATAAACATGCGGAGGTTTGTAATCAGCGTGTTGCTCGCCGTAAAAGCGTCCGTGCAAAACCGCTGCACGACATGACCGGACGTGGTTTTATCAAAATATCCCGGCTCCAGCGTGAGCAGTTTTTTATACAAATCGCGCCCGATATTAGTGGAAATTTTGGAGCCCAGCCACGTGTTTAAATAAGAAGAAGTGTAAATCAAAACGCCCTGCACGACGGTAAACGCTATGACGGCCAGCGGTATTTTATATATATAGGTGGAGTTGAGGTCAAAGAGAACGTTATCCGTGTAAGGCTTCAGAAACATCGCGATAACCGCGTCCAGCGCGCCGACGGGAATGGCAATCAAGAGCGCCAGCGCCGCGCGGAACCAGAAAGGTTTGGCGTAAGGCCATATGCGGCGGTAAGCGGTAACAAAATTATTTTTGGTAAGCGCGCCGGAAAGTTTTTCTTTAGCCATTTAAATATTATAGTAAAATATTTTTATGTTACTGGAAGATTTGGCCGGCAAAGAATTTTTTACCATCGGCGACATCAAGCGGCTCTGCGGCGTGCCGGAGTATTCCGTGCGCTACTGGGAGGCCGAGTTCGGCCTTATAAAACCCGTCCGCAAAGCAAGCGGCCACCGGCGTTACACGCGCGCGGACGTGGACACCATTTTAAAAATAAAAGATTTAATTTACCGTCAGAAAATGACGCTGGAAGGCGCAAAAAAAATCCTTCTCGGCCGCGCGAAAGAAGCCGGCGCGAAACCCGCCGCCGACGCAAAACTTCTGACGGAAATTTACGAAACTCTTTCGCAAATCTTAAAAGAATGATAAAATAGATAAATGTAAAATACGGGGCGTAGCGCAGTTGGTAGCGCGCACGGTTCGGGACCGTGAGGCCGCTGGTTCGAATCCAGTCGCCCCGACCATTTTTCGGCGATGCCAAAAAGTAAAAATAATTTTTCGGGGAGTGGCTCAGTGGTAGAGCGCTCGCTTGGGGTGCGAGAGACCGCGGGTTCAATTCCCGCTTCCCCGACCATTTTTTAAGCGGAGGTTCAAATGCGAGCCTCCGCTTTTTATATGATTATTTTTTATTGACTTCTTATAAAAAATTTCTATAATTAAGTATATACTTTTAATTAAGAGGGTTCCATGAATAAAAAAAATAAAGGCTTCACCCTTCTGGAAATGCTGGTGGTGGTATTCATTATAGGAATACTGGCCGCCATCGCCATACCGTCGTACAGAAAGTCGGTTGAAAAAAGCAAAGCCACGGAAACTTTTGAAATTCTGGCCAACATAAGAAACCGGCAGGAAGAACTGAAACATCTCGCCATAGGCAAAAACAGAGACTACACCACAAGCTTCAGCGACCTGGGCGAAGTTATCGCCGGAGTTCCCGCTCCGACAAACAACACGAACACGATTTCAACAAAATATTTTGATTATACTCTTTACGGGAATGGTCAGCCGTCCAGCGATACTAACTTGTATTACGCAGCCGCCGTCAGAAAAAGCGAAGGCGGTAAAGCTCCCCCCTATTTTTACACAATAAAACTGACGGGGAATTATATGGACTCCGCTACTTGCTGCATAGGCGACGACTGCAGCCTGGTAGCCGGTCTTGTCAAAAGCTGCCCGTGCCCGGACAGTTACGAGACGTCCAACGGCTGGTGCGCGCCGTCAAGTAAAAGCACCTGTGACCCTTTCAAAGGAGACACTTATAAATGCTGCGTAAACGGCGGAGCGGCGGGCGGCAGATGGTGGAACTCTTCCACTAACACTTGTGACTGTATACCGGGTTATGTGCCCGGCGGTAACGGATGCGTCAGCGCCTGCCCGGACGGAATGGGTTTGGACAGCAACGGTATCTGCGAGTATATATGCGGCGGCAAATTACAGCCTTGTCCGTGCGGACAACAGATGGTCAACGGCGCATGCGTGGATATCGGCGGCGGTGGCGGCGGTTGCCAGGCCGGACAGTTTTCATGTAACGGTACATGCCAAGCTTGCCCGTGCGACCAGACTTTGGTTAACGGTAAATGTATGTATATATGCAATGGCACGCCCCAGCCGTGTCCTTGCGACCAGGTTTTGGACAGTAATGGAAATTGCGTGCCCGGCGGCGGTGGCGGCGGAGGCAACTGCCAGACCGGCGAGTTTTACTGCAGCGGCGTATGCCAAACCTGCCCATGCGGACAGGTTTTGGACAGCACCGGTAACTGCGTACCCGGCGGCAGCGGCGGCTGTCAGCCCGGCGAGACTCTATGTAACGGCACATGCCAGCCTTGCCCGTGCGACCAGACTTTAGTCAACGGTACTTGCGTGCCCGGCGGCAACGGCTGCCCGCCGGATAAGCCCGTCCTGTCTAACGGTTACTGCTGTCCGACGGATAGTCCGAATTATACAAACGGAGTATGCTGCCCGGACGGATATTTCGGACAGAATAATACATGCGTTCAGGGCGGCGGGAATGGCAACGGCGCGACGTGCGAAAAATATAAGAGTGATACTGAAACATATAATTGTTGCTTATACGGTGCTGATTCGTACGGCAGAACATGGGACGCCAACGCCGGCGCCTGCGTGTGCCCGGACGGTACAGTCTTTAACGGCAGCGCATGCGCCAATGGCTGCAGCGGGACTGACCATATTGTGAACGGCAACTGCTGCTCTCAGGACTTGAATTATTATTGGGGAACTCCGCCCGCGTGCCAGTTCTGCCCTGAGGATAAGCCTGTACAGCAGGGTACGGTCTGCTGCGCGCAAGGCCAAATTCTCTGCGGCGACCAGTGTATAACAGCCACCGTCTGCCCTGCGGCAACCTGCGAAACGGCATTTGCCGGCCAGTCGGATATAATAGCCCAGTGCAAATGTTTAGGCAGTTCGTCTCCTAGCATAAAACCCGCGTACGGCGGGCCGCCGTTTATAACGATGGATTTTGCGAACGCCGGCTGCTGCAAGTATATAACTCCTAATGATCCAAAGGACCCCGCATTGCAGGGAACTGTGTGCGAGGCGTGTGCTTCATATGTAGACAGCTATAAGCCGCTTCCTTTGCAATAAAGGCTTAAAACTTTAACCCCGCCCCGGCGCCAAACGCCGGGGCGGGGTTTTTAACGGTATATTAAAACCGCCGCCGCGTGATTTACGCGGCGGCGGTTTTAATTTAGATTGATTATTTATTATCCGTCGTTTTCATCTTTTCCAGGTCTTCTATAAGGCTCATCAGCGTAGGCTGCAGTTTTTTTACATACTCTTCTTCAAACGCGTTAAGGCGCGTTTCAAGTTTGGCTATTGCTTTTAACATCTCCGTCGTGCGGTTTTCGCTTACCAGCCGCAGTTCTTCATTGCGGTAATGGGCTTCTTTCAACTTTTCTTTTATATCTTCAATCTCTAAAGACATTGAGCCGTAAGGCCCGCCCAGACTCGCGCGCCTGATGGTGGCCGCGACGCCGGCCGGCGTTTTTTCCGCGCCCGGCGCGGGCGCGGCGGAAGGCTGCGCCGTCTCAAAACTGCCTTCGTCGGCCGCGGCCTCGCGGTATTTGGCGGTAAAATAAAAAAGCAAAACAAAAGTAACCACAAACCCGCAAGCCGCTAAAATAAAATTAAGACTCATGATTAATACTCCGTCCTACTAATTTTTTTATCTGATAGAAATCAGCGTCAGCCCCAGACTTACATTGGCCAGACTGTCATAATACGTCAGCGCGTACGGCAGGGAGCCGTCAAAATACGGCTGGTACTGCCCAAAACCCATGCTTATCGCGCCGCCCTGCATTTTGGACGGATAGGCCGCGTTCTCGTCGTAAGTATAAGTAAAAGTAGAATCCCCCACTTTACGCTTTACCGCCAGCGTGCCGTCTTTATTAAAATGCGCTTTCTTAATGTCGCCGGCTGGTCTCAGCAGCGCGAAAATAAATTTTTCAAACCTGTTTTTTATAAGGCCGGTATTAATGTCCGGCAAAACATAATCATAAGTAACGCCGTCGTCGTCCATAACGCCGTCCACCAGTTTCGCGCCCAGCGGACCCATTATTTTAATACTGTAAACTGAGTTATCCGTCTTTTTAACTATCAGCACGCCTTGCAGCGGCATATCCCGTATGACGGAATCAACCTTAAACGCGGCCGCCGTCTCGCCGTTAGCAAAATAAGAAGGCACGGCGCGGTCTTTTGTTATCGCGCCGCCGTTTTTGGTGCCCATGCTGGAACACGCGCTCATAACCAGCGCGGCAAAAGCCAAAACCAGAATTTTCTTAAACATAGAACCTTTCATATATACTATTATTATATATATGCAAAATCTGCTTGTCTATCTTTTTTGCGCTTTAAGCGCGTTTTTAATTACTTCAATTTCCGTCCCTCTCGTCATAACCGCGCTGGGCGGCAGGTTTGCGGACGTTCCTTCCGGCCTGAAAACCCACTCGGGCGCCGTGCCGCTGGCGGGCGGGCCGGCGATTATGGCCGGCATATTTTTAAGCCTGCTGATAGTGCGCTTTACAATATCTTTCCCGACGGGCACGCTGCACAGCCTGCGCGGCGTTCTGGCCGGCGGCCTTATAATTTTCGCGGCCGGCCTTGCGGACGATATCAAAAAACCGGACGGCATAAGCGCGCTGACAAAGTTTGCCGCGCAGACGGCCGCTGCCATTGCTCTGATTTTCTACGGCATAAAAATAAATTTCATCGGAAATAATATTTTGTCTTACATAGTTACCGTGCTGTGGGTGATAGGATTGACGAACTCTTTTAACCTGCTTGATATTGCGGACCTGCTGGCCGTAAGCCAGGCGTGCTGCGCGGCTTTATTTTTCATAATCATAGCGCTGCCGTCGGAGCAGATTTACGTCAATTTTACGGCGGCGGCGCTGCTCGGCGCGGGCGTAGGTTTCGCGCCGTATAACATCAGCAAACGCTGCAAAAGTTTTATGGGCGACAGCGGCAGCATGCTGCTGGGTTTCACGCTGGCCGCGGTGTCCATGGGCGCTCAGTACTCTTTTAAAAACCCGGCGGCCGTGCTCGCGCCGCTTTTGATTTTAGCAGTTCCTTTGTGGGATACTGCGTTTGTGGTTATCGCAAGAATTTTACAGCGTAAAAATCCGTTCAAAGGTTCGCCTGACCATGCCGTTATACGTCTGCAAAAATACGGCGTCAGCTCAAATACCGTCGTGCTCATGCTGTTGGCGGCGTCAATAATTTACGGCGCGCTGGCGCTTTTTGTCATACATTTAAATCCGTTTTGGACGTCGGTAATTTTTACTCTGACGCTCCTTGACGCGCTGGCCTGCGGAATTTATATTTACCGGCTGAAAATATGAAAGTAAAAAATTTAATCATAGGCGCCGGCGTGACGGGCTTAAGCGCGGCTTACCACCTGCAAAAACTTGGCAAAAAAGATTTTGCCGTGCTGGAACGCGCGGCGGGACCGGGCGGATTATGCGCGTCCGTCGCGTATAAAAATTTTTGTTTTGACTATGGCGGCCACATCGTACATACGCGCAACTCTTACACGCGCGAACTGCTTAAAAAACTGCTTGGCAAAAACGCGGCCATCGCCAAAAGAAAAGCGTGGGTTTATCTACAGGATACTTTTGTTCCATTTCCTTTCCAGGCCAATCTTGCTTACTTAAAACCTGAGATTGTGGAAGAGTGCGTGACCGCCCTCGTCGCCGCGAAAAAACGCGGAAAAAAGAATTTTGAAAATTTCGCTGATTACGCCTTGTCATCGTACGGAGAAGGAATTTATAAATATTTCATGCGCCCTTATAATGAAAAACTGTGGCGCGTCAAAGTTGAGGATTTAAGCTGCGCCTGGTGCGCTGATTTTGTGCCGCAGACTGATATGGAAGATATAGTAAAAGGCGCGTATTTTAAGACGCGCGCCAGTTACGGCTACAACGCGCATTTTATTTATCCTAAGACGGGCGGCATAGGCGCGTTAACGCGCGCGCTGGCCGCGGAAACGGAAAATATTTTTTATGACACCGAAGTAAAAAAAATTGATACAGTCAAAAAAACCGCGTTTACAAACAACGGGATTTTTGAGTATGAAAATTTAATAAACACTTCACCGCTGAAAACTTTTGTGGCGGCCTGCGCCGGCCTTGAAAAAAATATTTACGCGCTGGCGCAAAAACTTAAAAATAATAAAGTTTACGTCTTAAACCTCGGTATAAACCGCGCGGTTGAAAATATAAGCTGGGTATATTTTCCCGAAGCTCAATTTAAATTCTACCGCGCCGGCGTGCAGAGCAGTTTTTCCCCCGCCGTAGCGCCGGAAGGCTGCGGCGCGCTGTATATAGAAATTTCCGCCGCCGCCAATTCCAAAAAACCAAATTTTAACAAGCTGCAAAAAGAAATTATAACCGCGCTGAAAGACGCTCGCATCTTAAAACAAGAAGATAAAATTCTGGCCGCGCTTTGGCTGGGAATTAACCCGGCTTACGTCACTTACGACGCGGCGCGGGAAACCGTGGTCCCGCAAATCATTGCCGCGCTTAAAGAAAAAAATATTTACTGCGCCGGCCGTTACGGCGCGTGGGAATATTCTTTTATAGAAAAAAACATTTTAGACGCCAAATGCCTGGCGCAAAAATTGTAAAATAAATATGTCAACGGAGTTTTTGTGAAAATACTGTTTTACGGCGGAAGTTTTGATCCTGCGCATAAAGGCCACGCGGCCCTTCTTGCCGCCGCCGCGCGGGAAATCAAGCCTGACGCGGTTCACGTAATTCCCGCCTATCACTCCCCTTTTAAAGAACGTTCCAACACGCCTTTTACGCTGCGCATGGAAATGGCGAAAAACGCTTTTAAAAATATTCCCGCCCGTATTATTTTTGACAATTTTGAATATAAACGCCGGAAAAAAACTTACGCTTTTGAAATAATAGAGTATTTGCAGAAGATTTATGACAAGCCCAAACTCTATATGCTTGTCGGCACGGACGCTCTTAATGAAATTCCGTCGTGGAAGCGGCCGGATTTTATTTTTAAAAATGCGACCGTCGTCGCGGGGAAGCGCGCCGGGCTGGCTGCAAAAGAAAAGCTAGCATTCAAATACCGCGCGCTGAAAGCGCGCCTGCCGAAAATTTCTTCTTCACAAATCCGCCTTGAAATTCTGGTCAACGGCGAAGCGGGCAAAAACGCCGGCCCGTCGGCGGAAATTATTAATAAATACAGGCTCTATTTTCTTAACCTGCACGACTGGCTTAAAGAAAATTTGAAGGAAAACCGTTATCTTCATACGCGTTCCGTCTCCGCTCTGGCCGCGCAGCTGGCGCTTATTAATGACGTTTACCCGGAACGCGCCGCGCTTTCCGCGCTTTTACACGACACCGGCAAATCTCTGACGGATAAAGGACTTCTGGCATACGCCAAAAAATATAAAATCAAACCGCCGTTTTATGACTTAATCCGCCGCCATGCGCCGGATTTGCTGCATTCTTACGTGTCGTCGCACATAGCGCGGACGGAGTTCGGCATAACGGACGAACTTATTTTAAACGCGGTGGAACGCCACACCCTCGGTTCCGCCGGCATGACGGAATACGACAAAGTTTTATACGTCGCGGACATAGCCTCCAAAGACCGCAAATACAAAGGCGCGTTTACGCTGCGCGACCTTGCTTTAAAAGATTTGGACCGCGCCGCCGTTATCGCGGCCGGCATGAAAATTATTTTTACTATTAACGAAGGCAAATGGCTTTGCCCGCAGGGAAATATCACATGGAATCATCTTTTAAAAAAATAATCAACGCGCTGATTTTATTTGTTTTCCTGCTGGTTTTGGCGGGCGCGTTTATTGTGCAGCAGAGAAATTATATAACGCATTTATACATAGGCAAAACCGCGGAGCCGCTTAATATCGTGTTTTTGAGCGAACCTGCTCTAATAATGACTTATACGCCCGGGACAAAATTTATAAATATCACAAACGCCTACCTGCCGCCGCCAAAAAAAACTAAAAATCCTCCGCCGGAATTAACGCCGCAGGAGAAAGCGTTAAAACTGCTGGGAACAAAAAACATAGCGCCGAGGCACTTCAAATATTTCGTGCCGGAAACGGAGTCTGACGCTTTTTGGTCTGATTTCAAAACCACTATGTCTTCGTGGCGCTACAATCCGCTGCTGGGCGTAAAATACGTTTACGATTACGCCAAAGCTTACGCGCGGCACAGGACGAATATAGCGCCGTATGAATTTGTGCTTCTGACTTTAGGTTCTCTTAATCTGGAAATGACGGATTTTACCGTCACGGTTGATATGCCGCAGCCGAAAAACTCCCGCGCGAAACCGACAGACGATAAGGCGGGCAATTCTCCGCTAACCGTCGAAAACCACCCGCTTATAGTTGAAATTTACAACGCCTCCGGCCGCAAAGGCGCCGCGCTGCAGCTTACGCAGTATTTAAGAAAACTAAATGAGCAGAAATTGTTAAATATCGACGTACTTCAGTATGACACCAATCCTAAAATGGAAGACAATACTAAAATTATAGACAATACCGGCCGCAGCAAAGAGTTAAAACAGTTAAGCCTGGCCCTGGGACTGCGGGACAGCGAACTGTTCAGCGAAAAAAATCCGTCCGCCTTCTGCGACGCGCAAATCATAATAGGCAAAAACTTCAAAATGCCTAAATAAAATGTTAAAGTCTATAAAAGAGGATTTTTATGAATACGAAAGAAACCGTTTTACTGGCCGCCCGGCTGGCCGACGAACAGAAGGCGGAAGACGTTAAAGTCATTGACCTTAAAGGTCTGTCTTCGTTGTGCGATTTCGTCGTTATTGCTACCGTAACATCCCGCCCGCATCTGGAAGCGGTGGAAGATAACGTCAGCCGCGAACTTAAACAGCTGGGCGTTTTCAAAACCAGCCGCGACGGCGGGGAATCAAATTCCTGGCGCGTCTCTGATTACGGCAATTTCATGCTCCATTTAATGACAAACGACGCGCGGGAGTTTTACGCTCTTGAGAAAATTTTTAGTTTCGGCAAAATAATTTCATGGCAGAAGCCCGTAAAAAAGGCCGCGCCTAAAAAGAAAACCGCCGTCAGGAAAACGGCAAAAAAACCGGCGGCAAAAAAGAAAAAATAAGAGGTTCCGTAATAAGGCTAACCCTTTGTATGCAAAGTAATTTTTCGAAAATTTTAATTTTCTTTGCGACGAGCATAGCCGACAGGCGGAGCCTATGTAAGGAGCAAAAAAATTAAAATTTTCCAAAAATTACAAAGCCCGAAGGGTTTGCCGGTTTTTCGGCAAACGTGCAAAGGGTTAGCCTTATTACGGAACCTGATATGCTGGACAAATTAAAAGCGGACATAGAGTTAAAATTAAAAAGCAATGAAAATTTTGCCGGCGCGCTGTTGCCGCCGGTGGAAATCTCGTCTGCTCCGGCGCATACCGGCGCGGATATTTCAATTTCATGGCCGCTGTCCGCCGCAAAAATTTTAAAGAAAAATCCGCTGGAAATAGCAAAAACCGCCGCGAAAATCATACAGGGCGTAAACAGCGTGGCTGACGCGCAGGCCGCGCCGCCGGGTTTTGTAAACATTATTCTGGACGACGGATTTATTTCAAACGCCTCTCTTGACCGCCGCCTTAAAGACAGAAACGCCGGCGTAAGCAAAGAGCGCACGCTTATAGAATTTGTCTCGGCCAACCCGACGGGCCCGCTGCACGTGGCCAGCGGCCGCGGCGCAAGCCTCGGCGACAGTCTGGTAAGGATTTTAAACGCCGTCGGCATAAACTGCGACGCCGAATATTACGTCAACGACGCCGGCAACCAGGCGGAACTTTTGGGCGTGTCGTTAAAAACCCGCGTCGAAGGCAAAGAACCGCCGGAAAACGGTTATCACGGCGATTATCTTATAGATATGGCGGCGGAAATTAAAGACAAGTGCGCCGGCTGGACCGATAAAGAATTTTCTTCCTACGCCATAGAATATTTAATCAAAACTCATCAGGAAGACATGGCGGCGTTTAACGTAAACTTCACGCGCTGGTTCCGAGAGTCGGAACTTTATAAAGAAGATTTGCCGTCTAAAACGCTGGATTTTTTGAAGTCAAGAAATCTGGCTTATGACAAAGATGGCGCCGTCTGGTTTGGCTCCAGTAAAGATACAGACGACAAAGACCGCGTGCTTGTCCGTACCGACGGGCGGCCTACATATTTTCTGGCGGATATCGCTTACCATAAAAATAAATTTGACCGCGGCTATTCGCGGCTGGTTGACATTTTGGGCGCGGACCACCACGGTTACGTGCCGCGCATGAAAGCGGCCATAAAAGCGCTGGACAAAACAGAAGACAGTTTTGTGCCCGTCATCCACCAGCTTGTCCACCTAATCGAAGGCGGCGAAAAAGTAAAAATGTCCAAACGCTCCGGCAAATTTATCACGCTGCGCGGGCTGATTGAAGACGTGGGAAAAGACGCCGCGCGCTTTTTCTTCGCCTCCCGCACCGCGGACGCGCATATGAATTTTGACCTTGATTTGGCAAAAAAGAAAACTGCCGAAAACCCGGTTTTTTACGTGCAGTACGTGCACGCGCGCGCCGCGAAAATAGAAAGAACCGCGCGGGAAAAAAGCCTGACGCAGGCGCAGAATTTAATAGGTTATAAATTCGCGCCGCAGGAACGCGCGCTGCTTGCCAAAATGCTTTGGCTTAAGCCCGTGCTGCAAAACTGCGCCAGAGATTTTTCCCCCCATTATCTGTCGACATACCTCGTCGAGCTTGCAGGTATTTTCCACTCTTTTTATGATAACTGCCGCGTGCTTGACGAAGCGGATTTGGAGACGACGGCCGCGCGTCTGCTCATCTGCCAGCGCGCGAAAGAGAGGATTAAAAAAGGCCTTGAACTGATAGGCGTTTCCGCGCCGGAAGAGATGTAAAATAATTAGTTTTATAATACTCTTAAAAGGACAAATCCGTTTTAGATTTGTCCTTTTAAATTTACTATCCTTTTAATATATTAGACTTTGGGAGAGCCTGATGAAAAGAATCTTGATATTATTTTTTACCTTAATATGCGCGGGCGCGTTATCCGCCCAGACTTTGGCGGACGCGGACGCGGCTTTTAAAAGCGGACGCTTTAACGAAGCGCAGAAAACATATGAGCAACTTTCTTCTTCCGACGATAAAAATACCGCTTATACCGCGCAGTTGAAAACCGTTGACTGCATGCTTGCCGGTTTTAAATATGATACCGCCGCGCAAAAAATTTATTCTTACGCTCTGCCCGAAGACGGTATCTGGCGCGCCCGCTTTTTGCTTTACAGAACTTTTACCGCCGGGCAGATGCTCAACAACTACGGCTTTGCTATGGATACAGACGAAATGGATACGCCGGAGGCTGTGCCTGTTTATGTATCTACCTCGCAAGGAACGAATACGCAGGAGAAAGCCGCTGCAGAACTGACAAAAAAACAGTGGCAGCAAAAACAGGACGACGATTTTACCGCGCTGTGGGCGCTGCGCGAAAAACTTATCAACGCGCCGATTGCTGACGAAACTTTGCTGATTAACACCAAAGACACCGACACGGAACGCATTCCGACTCTGTTTGATTTTACCGTTGTAAAACTGCGCGATTTTATTTTATCAAAACAGCAGAAAGAAGATATATTTTTCCGCGCTTTTGATTTTACCGGGCCTGTGTATTCTTCCAAAAATGCCGGCGTGTGGAATTTGGAAAAACTGGCCGAAATTTATGAAGAAGCATACAATTTAAAAGGCACTGGCAGAGACAGCGCGCGCGGCTTTTGGCGCGTGGAGCGCGTTATGCTGCCGTTTAATTTTGAAGACCAGTTTGAGCCGGCGGATAAAAAAGAGGCGGCAAAACAAGCCGCCGCGCTGCTTTCACAATGGGCCGGCTACGGCGTGAAAAAAGAAGAGAAAAAGGAGGAAGTAAAAGAATCTTTCTTCTCAAAACTCTTTAAAAAAGAACCGGCTAAGGAATCTGTTAAAGAAGAAGATTTTACGCCGTACGCCAAAAGTTTCGCCGCTTTCAACGCCGCAAATCTTTTGAACGACAGTCTGGCAGAATATGAAAGCGCGGTAAATACCGCCTTATATTGCGAAGGGCTGACGGACAAAAATTTTTCCAAACTGTGCGGCAGAACTATAAAAGATATCCGCCGCGAAGTTGTGGACTCCGGCAATTTCCCCGCCGCGCCGAACCCTAACAATATCACGCTTAACGCGCGGCTGCGGAACGTGAATACTCTTTATGGCCGCGTTTACAAAACTTCCGTCGAAGAACTTAAAAGCATGCAAAGATACAGCCGCGACGGGTATTCATATTTAACCTACTTTAACGCCAATGCCGAAAATTTGAAAAAAGTTTTAGCCGAAACGCCGGTGCAGACTTTCAGCCAGAATTTTACTTATGAAAAAAAATACGGTTTTTTGGATAAAGCCGAAATAAAAGTGCCGCCCGTCAACGAACGCGGGCTTTATATCGTGCTGCTGAGCAGTAACCAGAACTTTGATTTTAACGCCGCGCCCGTCTATGGCGCGCCGTTAAATATCACGGATATTATGCTGGCCGTAAGCACGGGCATAGAAGATAACCCGGATAAATATGTTTATGATTTCCAAAATCCGTCGCGCGTTTTCACGCCGGATATTTTTAAATTTTTTGTACTTAACCCCAAAACAGGCGCGCCGGTCCAAGGCGCAAAAATAGATACGTACGTCTATGAAGAGCCGGACAGAACTTTTACGTCGGATAAAGACGGCACGGCGGCGTTTAACCATAATGTCGCCGTCTCAAGAAATAATTCTAATTACATTAATATTTCGCCGCTGGCGGCTTATCAAAATTCTTACGCTTATCTGCAAAATATGCCAAGCTTTTCATATTCAACGCCGGAACCGATAGTTGTTTTTGTAGAAACTGACCGCGCCATTTACCGTCCTGGTCAGGACGCGCAAATTAAAGTTACCGCGCTGGAACGCGTGCCGCGCGGGTTTAAAGTTTATTCGCGTCCTTATCCCGTAAAAATTGAAATACGCAACGCAAATTATAAGACGGTGGCGGCGGAGACTATAAAATTAAACGACTTCGGTTCCGCCGCGTATAAATTTACCGTGCCGCAAACCGGACTGCTGGGCAATTACTCTATCAACGCGACGGTGCAGGACGCGGTTTGGACGGGCAGCGGCTACGCCAATTTTAAGGTTGAAGAATATAAACGGCCGGAATTTGAAGTAACTTTGAAAGACGCTGATGCGCCGTGGTATTATGGCGCCGACGTAAAAGTTGAAGGCGGCGCGAAATATTATTACGGCGGCGGCGCGGCTAACGCTAACGTTGAATATAAAGTTTACAGGGAAGATTATATCCCCTATTTTTTCTGGTGGCTGAGCTGGTACCGCGGCGCGGGCCGCGAGGAAGTGGCTTACGGCAAAACCACGGCAAACTCAGACGGAGATTTTAATTTTACGTTCAAACCCGAATCCGGCGACAACGCCAAGAAAAATAATCTTCCGTCCACATACACCGTCGAGGTCAACGTTTTTGACGCCGGCGGGCGCACTATTAACGCGACGAAAACTTACCGCGCGTCTAAAGATCCTGTCATGTTTAAAATTGATTTGCCAACCGGCTTTGCCGACGCGGGAAAGTATTATAAATTAGACGTGTCCCTGGTTGACATTAACGATAAACCACAGTCTGGCAGCGCGGCGTTTGAACTTTATTCTCTAGAGAATAATTATGACAAAGACGCGGCCACGCTCGAACAGGCTTTTGAGAAGACAAAAGAAATTACGGAAGTTTACAGCGTAACCGTTAATTTTAATAAAGATAAACCGTCCTCCGTCACGATACCGGCGCAGAAAGAAGGTGTTTACAGAATTAAATTAAAACAAAAAGACGGCAACGCGGAGCAAAACGCGCTGCTGATTTTCGCGTCGGAAAATTCAACTCTTGACCTGCCGTCCGTCACTATCCCGGAGCACAGCGCTTATTATCCCGGTGAGACCGCGCGGATTTTGCTGGGCGCCGGCGGCGTTCAGAACACGAAATACGTTCAGGTAAAACAGGATAATTTTGTGCTCCGCTACGACACAATCCGACAGAGCGGCGCGAGTATTTACTCTTTTCCCGTGACGCAGGAACACCGCGGCGGAGTAACAGTAAACTGGTTCGGCGTCAGTGATTATAAAACGTATTCAGGCGGGACTTCCGTCAGCATACCTCATAATGACAAAGAACTTACAGTGGAAATAAAAACGCCGTCTTCCGTTCTGCCCGGTGAAAAAGTCAACTGGACTTTCGGCGTGTCAGATTACCAGAAACGGCCAGTCAACGCCGAGGCCACCGTCAAAATTTATGACCGCTCGCTTGATTATTACAGCAAGCCGGTTAACCCGCTTGCCGTCGGCGCGCTTTACGGCGGAAGCCGGTACGCTTATTATGGCCAAGGCATAGAAAATTCTTTGTTCGACGTTAACTTCAACCAGTTTTTCAAAAATTCCGAAAAGTATGAATATATCTCGGAAACGCCGCTGCCGCATTTTAACGCGGAATATTCTTACAGATATTTTGGTATGGGCAGAGGATTAAGAAGCGCAATGTACGCCGAGGCCGACATGGTTATGGAAGCTCGAAGCGCGCCAAATGCCGCGGGGGCCGCGCCGATGATGAATAAAGCTGCTACACTGTCCGCCGCCGGAGACATGAAACAAGAAGCAGCAGCGGACAAAAGCGCGCAGATGGAAGCCGCCGCGGGCGGCGTTGAAGCCAGGACAGATATGTCTGAAACGGCCTACTTTGCTCCGCAGTCCAAAGTGATTAACGGCAAAGGTTCCATAGCTTTAACCATGCCGCAGCGTTTAACGTCGTGGAACATAATAATAAACGCCATCACCAAAGACGCGCTGCTCGGCACGACAACCATCCAGACTGCGACGAAAAAAGACCTTATGATACGCCTTGAAATCCCGCGCTTTCTGCGCGAGGGCGACAAAGCGCAGCTTAAAGGAATTATCAGCAATGAAACGGACCGCGATATGACGGTAAACTCCGTGCTCCTCGTCAAAGAAAACGGTAAAAATGCTTATGATATTTTAAATTTTACCGACACGCGGGCGACGACTTTAGTGAAAGCAAAATCTCAGGCGACCGTCACATGGGACGCGAAAGTTGAAAGCGGCGTGCGCGTTTTAACGCTTTCCGCCATAGCCCGCGCGGGCCAGTTATCCGACGGGGAAGTTAAAGAAATACCGATACTGCCAAGCCGCGAGCGTCTGGTGGACAGCAAAGTCGCCGCGCTTAAAGAGGGTTCCAACATAATTGAAATCGCGGACCTTAAAAAGCCGGACGATACGCGTATTTTCGACGTAATGCAGCTGCAAATTGACGTTAATTTAATACTGCCGGTCTTTAACAGCCTGCCCATGCTCGTCGAATATCCGTTTGAAAATTTATTTTCGCTGACAAGCAAATATGTGCCGCTCGCGATAGTAAATAATTTTTACCAGAAATATCCGGAGTTGAGAAAAGCCGTAGCGCAGCTGCCTAAACGCGATACCGTAACTCCGCCGTGGCAGGCCGACAATCCCGTCCGCCAGACGGTGCTTTCCGAAACGCCGTGGCTTTACGAGGCCGAAGGCCGCAAAGTTGATTACGGAAAAATAGTGGATATGTTTGACGCTAAAAATGTGGCCGAGCTGGCAAAAAAGACTGAAGACAGGCTGGCCTGTTATCAAAATTCCGACGGCGGTTTCGGCTGGTTCTGCGGCGGGAAAAGCGATACTTACGTCACGCTTTACCTGCTGGAAAATTTCGCGCTGGCCGCGTCGCAGGACGTAAAAGTACCGCAGGATTTGACAAAACGCGCTATGCGCTACGTCACCGGCAAAGTTGACGACATTATAAAAGACACAAAAAACACCGGCGAAAACCAGATTGTGATGAGCCTTTACGCGGCCTATGTTTTAACCTCTTTCCCGCCGGAGTGGAAAGAAACACAGGACGCGCTTAAAAAGTCAGCGGACTGGCTGGAATACGCGGCGAAATATGAGCGGTTTATGACGCCGTTAGGCAAAATTTACGCCGCGAATGTTTACTACCGCCTGGGCAATAAAACGGAGTCTGACCGGTATCTTGACGCGGTGCTCGACATGATGACCGTCGACGATACCGCCGGCGCGTATTTCACGCCGGAGGCGAAATCATGGCTCTGGTACAGCGACACGCTTGAAAAACACGCCATAACTCTGCGTACGTTACTCAAACTGCGCCCGACGGACAAGCGCATTGACGATATGGTTAAATGGATGCTGTTTAACCGCAAAGGAAATACGTGGACGTCCACAAAAGCGGCCGCCAGCGCTATTTACGCGCTGCTGGACGTCATGAAAGCGCGCGGCGCGTTTACGACGGATACGACCTATAAAATCACGTGGGGCGACGTTAAAGACGAGCAGACTTTCAAGCCTTTTGATTTTGTTAAAAAACCACTGCAGTACGTCAAAGAAGGCAGCAAGATTACACTGGACGATATCTCCGCGCAAGTGGTTAAATCCGGTAAAACAACAGATTTCGCCTCTCTGAGCGCCGTGTATTCCACCGACGGAAAAGTGGACGAATCTTCTAAAGGTTTAATGAACGTAAGCCGCCAGTATTTCCTCCGCTACAAAGACGGCGACGTCTATAAACTCAAGCTGCTTAACGACGGAGACACCGTGAATGTCGGCGACGAAATTGAAATACAGCTGACCATTAACACAAGTTCGCAGTTTGAATATGTAATGCTCAAAGACCAGCGCCCGGCAGGTTTTGAGGCGGAAAACCTGCTCAGCGGCTGGAAATGGGATTTATTGTCCCGCTACGAAGAACCGCGCGACAGTCTGACAAACTTCTTCATAGACTGGCTGCCGCAGGGGACGTACACTCTCAAATATAGAATACGCCCGACGACGGCCGGAACCTATAAAATAGGCGCCGCGCAACTGCAAAGCATGTACGCGCCGGAGTTCGCCGCGCACAGCGCGAATATGACGCTCAGCGTAAAATAAATAACCCGAAACGGCCTCTCGCGCGGGAGGCCGTTTTGATATAATATCTAAATGAGTAAATTTCTTAAACGGAAAATAATAAAACCGGTTTCGTTCATATTTTCCTTTCTGGGCCTGCAGGCCATGAAAGCGGTTTTTATACTCCTTCCGTGGAACGCTTCCTTAAAATTCGGCATGTTTTGCACCGGTCTGGCGGCAAAACTGATGAGCAAAAGATTTAAAAACAATATGCGGAATATCGCGCTGGCGCTGCCGGAAAAATCAGAGAAAGAAGTTTACCATATTTGCATGGACTCCTGGCGCAACATGGGCAGGACGGCGGCGGAATTTATTAAATGCGCGCGCATGTCAAAAGAAAAACTTTTGGAAATAACGGAGTTAAGAAACAGCGCTTTTTTTGACGAATGCGTAAAAAACAACAGACCGTTTATCCTGCACGTGGGACATTTTCCGAACTGGGAAGTTTTCGGCATAGCGATAAGCGCGCGCGGGGTGGAAAAAGCCGTGGTGGCGCAGGGCCTTAAAAATCCTTTTATAGATAAAGAAATAGAGCGCATGCGCAGCCTTTACAACGGCCGCGTCCTCAGCACCGACAATCCGTTTTTTTCCTGCGTTAAATGGTTAAAGAGCGGCAAGCCGCTTTGCATTTTGTCCGACCAAAACGCTTATAAGAGCGAGGTGTACAGCAAATTTTTCGGCCGCTGGTGCGCGTGCAGCCCGCTTACCCCGTTGCTTTCAATAAAACTGCAAATCCCCGTAATCCCGGCTAAACTTTACCGTGAAAACGGGAAATTTATAGGTGAAGCCTTGGAGCCTGTTTTCCCTTCCAAGGACTATTCCCAGGAAGCGGTGGAAAATATGATTGACGTTTTGAACAAATTTTATGAAGACTGGATTAAAGAGCGTCCGGCCGACTGGCTGTGGGCCCATAACCGCTGGAAACGGGAAAAAAACGCGCCGCAGTACAGGCAGGAGAGTTCTCATGAATAAAGCGGTTTTTTTAGACCGCGACGGTACGCTCATTTATGAAAAACCCGGGCGTTATCTGCGTTATCCGCGCCAGGTTAAACTTTATAAAACCGCGCCGGCGGCGCTCAAAATTTTAAAAAAACTGGGCTATAAAATTTTTATAGTTTCAAACCAGTCCGGCATAGGCCGCGGGTATTTTACGGCGGAAGAGACGGACAAAGTGCATAGCCGCTTGCAAAAAATGCTCGGGCCGTGCAGGGCAGACGAAATAGCGTACTGCCCGCACGCGCCGTCTGAAAACTGCGCTTGCAGGAAGCCGAAAACATTACTTGGGCAAAATCTCGTAAAAAAATATAATATAGATATAGGCCGTTCTTTTATGATAGGGGACAAAAAATCCGACATTGACTTCGGCAACGCGCTGGGCGTAAAGAGTATTATTGTCCGCACAGCCAACGGAAACGCGCAAATCAAAAAGTACGGAGATAGAATCAAAGCCGCGAAAATAACCGGAAATCTGTCAGGTGCGGCGGTGTATATAAAAGGTTTATCATGAAACAAAGTTTGACGGCACTAATACTGCCGCTTGCCGTAATATTAAACGGTTGCTGTTGCTGTAACTGCATACCGCAGGACATTACCCCCCCAAAAATTGAAATTGCCGCGCCTGCCAAACAACAAGAAATACAACAAAATACTCAAACTTACACTCAGCCCGAAGAGCCGAAGGAAGGCTCCCCGGTTGCTTCCGCCTTAGAAAGCGCTTTAGGCATTGCGGCAGAACCTCCCGCGCAGGCCCCGCAGCAGGAAGAACCGCTATTTCTTCCGAAAACCACACAGCCGAAAAGCGTACAAGCCTCCGCCGTGATAGCCGAAGCCGCTAAAACGCAACCCCAGCCGACTGAGAATAAAAAAGAAGCTGTCCCGGCCTCTTATGTCCGCGACGGACGATACTTTCACCCGTGGGCTAAAAACCCGGTGATTGAGGGCGGACAGAAACTCTATCCCGCGCCGTGGTCAGACGAGGAAATGCAGTTCGGCGTCCATTATTCCTTTATACGCGCGGGCACCGCTTATATTAAAACGGTCGGCGTGACGGAAACAAGTTTCGGCCCGGCGTACAAAATTGAAACGCTGGCAAATTCCGCCGCGGTTATTGACTCCGTTTTTAAAGTGCGGGATATTAATTATTCATGGATTTCCGTCAAAGATTATTCTTCTTACGGATATTCCCAAAGCATACGCGAAGGCAATTACGTGCGGGACGAATGGGTTTCTTTTAACGCGCCGGAGAAAATTTTTATAGGCTCCAAGAAGAAAAAAGGGGACGCGGAACTGATTAAAGGCACGCTTGAAGGGCCGGTACAGGATATGCTGACGTCCATGTATTACGTCCGTCTGCACGCGCCGGAACTTTCCGCCGGCAAAAGCGTGACTTTTGACGTTAACGACGGGGATACCACTTATCCGCTGATTGTCAGATTTATTAAAAGAGAAACCGTAAAAGTTCCGGCGGGCAAGTTTGACTGCATTGTCGTTGAGCCTGGGTTTAGGAAAGAAGGAATTTTTGTGCAGAAAGGAAAAAGTTTAAAAGTATGGCTGACTGACGACGAGCGCCGCCTCCCGGTGAAAATGGAAACGGAAGTTTTTATAGGCACTGTAAGCGCGTCGCTTGAACAATATAAAAAAGGCGGATAAAATGGACATCGTGAAAAAAGAGAGACTGGCGGAAATTTTAAAAGCGTTCAACGGGCAGCCCGTCGTCGTCGTAGGCGATATTATGCTGGACCATTTTATACGCGGTTCCGTCACCAGAATTTCGCCGGAGGCCCCGGTCCCGGTCGTCAACGTTACCAAAGAATATTACGTGGCCGGCGGCGCGGGCAACGTGGCCGTAAACCTGGCGGCGCTGGGCGCGAAGCCCGTCGTGCTGTCCGTGGTAGGCCAGGACAGAAGCGGAGAGGATTTAATCAATTTTCTTACGGCGTCATGCGTGGACACGTCTTTTATCGCGCTGGATTCTTCGCGTCCCACGACGCAGAAAATCAGGATTTTGGCCGAGAACCAGCAGGTCGTCCGCTTTGACCGCGAAAGTAAAAAAACAATCCCGCCGTCCATAGGCAAAAGCTGCCTTGAGAATTTTAAATTTTTGGCCAAGAGCGCGAAAGGCGTCGTCCTTTCAGATTACGGAAAGGGCATGCTGTCCGACTCAAATATCAAAGCCATTATCGATATTTGCAACAAGAAAAATATCCCGGTATGCGTGGACCCGAAAACGGAAAATTTCAGAAAATATAAAAATATAACCTGTATGACGCCGAACACCAAAGAAGCGTACGAAGGCATGGGCGTGCCGCAGGTCTCAGACGTGGAAACTCTTTTTAACCTGGGCAAAAAAATATTAAAAACTTTAAACGCCAAATCAATTTTGATAACGCGCGGCGCGGAAGGCATGAGCCTGTTCGAGCGCGACGGAGCAAAAGTAAAAGTTTTTACCGCGCGCGCGACGGCCAAAGAAGTGTTTGACGTCACCGGCGCGGGCGACACGGTAATTTCCGTCCTTACGCTCGCTCTGGCGGCCAAAGCGTCTTTAAGAGAAGCCGCCGTTCTTGCGAACTACGCGGCCGGAATAGTGGTGGGAAAACTCGGCACCGCCACGGCGACGCAGAAAGAAATTTTAGAGGTAATATGAACGATACTTTGATTGTTATCCCCGCCCGTTACGGCTCCACAAGGCTTAAAGGAAAAATGCTGGAAACCATTGACGGTAAAAGCATAATAGAACACGTCTGGCGCGCGGCCGTAAAGGCCGATGCCGGGACCGTGCTGGTGGCGACAGAATCAAAAATCATCGTCGACCACTGCGCCAAATTCGGCGCAAAAGCGGTGCTTACCAGCGACGCCTGCCAGAGCGGCACGGACCGCATTTACGAAGCCGCAAAAAACAGGACTGAAGATTATATTATTAACGTTCAGGGCGACGAACCTTTTATACTGCCCGCCACAATCAGCAGCGTCGTAAATTTAGTAAAAACAAGCGACGATACGGATATTTCCACCGCCTGCTACCCGACGTTGGACGTTGAAAAAATCAATAATCCCAACGCCGTCAAAGCCGTGCTTACGGCGGACCGCAGGGCTTTATATTTTTCCCGCTCAGTAGTGCCGTACAAAAGGGAAATCACGGCGGAAAATAAAAATATTCCTTATTATATACACTGCGGCATTTACGGCTATAAACGCCACGCGCTGGACAGGTTTGTAAAACTGCCGCAGAGTAATCTGGAAAAACTGGAAAAGCTTGAGCAGCTGCGCGCTTTGGAAGACGGTATGACGATAAGGTCAATTTTAATTGAAACCGCAGGCCCGGCCATAGACACCGCGGATGATTTAAAAACCGCAAGAGAATATATAAAAAATATTTAAAAACGGTTTTGTGTAAAACAGACGGGGCGTGAAAACCCCGCCGGAGATTTTTTTATTAAATAAAAGGAGAAGTCAGTATGTCAAAATTCATATTCGTAACGGGCGGCGTAGTCAGCTCGCTCGGTAAAGGAACCGCCGGAGCAAGCATAGGCAGACTCTTGCTGCTCAACGGTTTTACGGTCAACATGATAAAGTGCGACCCGTATCTTAACGTCTACCCGGGCAAAATAAGCCCGTTCCAGCACGGCGAAGTTTATATAACGCGCGACGGCGCGCAGTGTGATTTGGACCTCGGTTCCTACGAGCGTTTTTTAGATATCCAAACCATACGCTCAAACACAAATTCCGCCGGAAACATTTATATGACCGTTTTGGAACGCGACATACGCGGCCAGTATAAAGGCGGTACGGTGCAGGTAATACCGCACGTCACGGACGAAATTAAAAAACGCATGACCGCGTTTGACAAAGACGTTGACGTGACGATAGTGGAAATCGGCGGAACCGTCGGCGACATAGAGAGCCTGCCGTTTTTTGAGGCCGTGCGCCAGATGAAACTTGAACGCGCTGGCGACGTGTTAAGCGTGCATTTAACCCTGCTTCCTTACGTCAAAGCTTCAGACGAGCTGAAGACAAAACCGACGCAGCACTCCGTCATAAAACTGCGCGAGCTGGGCATTAACCCGGACATACTTATCTGCCGCACGGACCACCCGCTGGACGAAGATACTAAGGCAAAAATTTCACTTTTCTGCTCCGTCCCCAAAGAAGCGGTTATTGAAGCTAAGGACGAAAAATCCGTTTACCTTATCCCCGAGAATTTTTATAAACAGGGCACGGATAAACAGATTATGAAATTGCTCGGGCTTAAGCCGAAAAAGAAATTTGACTCTTCCTGGTTCAAATTTATTAACGAAAACCTTGAGCATAAAGAAACGCTGAACATTGCCGTCGTGGGCAAAGTTTCGGAACTTAAAGACGCTTATAAATCGGTCAACGAAAGTTTGTTTCTGGCGGGCATGAGCGGCAAGATTAACGTGCGTATAATTTACGTCAACGCGGATAAAGAAAACGCGGTTGAAAAATTAAAGGACGCGGACGGCATTTTAATTCCGTCCGGCGGCTTCGGCCCTAAGACCATGCAGGGCAAAATTGACGCCGCGGCCTACGCGCGCGACACGGGAAAACCGCTCCTAGGTCTCTGCTCCGGAATGCAGTGCATGATGATTGAAGCGGTGCGGCGCGCCGGCCTTAAAGACGCGGATTCGGCCGAGTTTAACAAAAGCGCCAAACACCCGGTGTTCACCCTTATGGAAGAGTTCGCGACAGAGGAAAGCGGGCCGCGTTCAGGCGCGTTTCCCGTGGAAATTAAAAAAGGCACCGCGGCGCATAAAATTTACGGCGCGGACAAAATTGAGGAACGCCACAGCCACCGCTACACTTTCAACAAAAAATATCTGCCTGAGCTGGAAAAATCCGGCGTGACGGTAAGCGGCTGGAGCGGCGATATCGCGGAAATAGCGGAGCTTAAAGGGCACCCGTTCTACGTCGGCGCGCTGTACCACCCGGAATTCGGCTCCCGCCCGATGAAACCGCACCCGCTGTTCAGAGATTTCGTAAAAGCGGCGAAAGAATATAAAAATAAGAAATAAGAAAAACAAAAAAAGGGCCGGCTTTTCAGCCGGCCCTTTTTTTATTAAACATTTTGGATTTTTTTCTGGCGGCGGGCCCAGAGGAAAACGGGTATGCCCAGCGCGAAAAAGAATGAGGCCATCAGTAAGTATGTAATATTGGCCGCGTATATCAGCCAGACGGAATAGACCAGCGCGAGCACGGCGGTTATCGTCAAGCGGGTTTTGCTTACAAGTTCCTGCTTTTGATTTCTGATTTTGAACATATACAGCGCGGTAATAAAATATACCGGCAGCAACATGACGCCCGTGATACTTATCATAGTGTTCCACGCGTGTGCGGAAAAGAAGGCCAGCAGCAACGCGGCCTGCATGACAACGCCCGTCGTAATAATTGAAACTTTCGGCGCGCCGTGTTTATTTTCCGCGGCAAATTGCGCCGGAAACGAGCCTTCCCGCGCCGCTATAAACGGAATTTCCACACAAATTATCGTCCACGATAAAAACGCGAACAGGGTAGAAATTATCAGCCCGATATTCATCAGCCACGCGCCCGGCCTGCCTATAATCGCCGCCAAAATTCCGGCGGTGGAAGGATTTGGGAAAGTCACAATCTCTTCCCGCGGCAAAATGCCGAAGGGCAGCAGTGAAATCATCGAATAAATAACAAGGCACAGCACAAAACTGAACAACGTCGCGCGCGCTATATCCTTATGGCTTTTGGCGCGGTGCGTAATGGCTACGGCCGTCTCAATTCCTATAAAAGACCACAGCGTTACAAGCATGGTATTTTTAACCTGGGAAAGCATGTCCCCCCAGTTCCACTGTCCGATGGGAATTTTGCCGAATATACGCAAATCAAATTTATGCCAGTGAAATACAAAAAGCGCTATGGCCAAGAATATAAAAACCGGGATAATTTTAACTATCGTTCCTATAAGATTGACAAGAGCCGCCGTCTGAATGCCGCGCCAGACGAGCGCCGTGAAAAACCAAATCAGCATTGAAGACAAAATAAAAGCGTGCAAATTATTCCCCCCCTCAAAATAATGCGGGAAAAAATAATTTAACGTCTCCATTATAATAACGGAAAATCCGATGTTGGCAAAAACCTGGCAAAGCCAGTAACCCCAAAAAACGCCGAAACCTATCCGCTTGCCGAACCCTTCCCGCGCGTAAGAAAAAAAACCGGCCCGCGCGTTGGGCTTCAGCGACGACAGCAGCCGGAAAGTATCCGCGATAAAAAACATGCCGAGGCCCGTGATTATCCACGCTATAATCATAGCGTCCACGCCGGCCGCCGCCGCCATATTCTGCGGCAGAGAGTACACGCCGGAGCCGACCATAGAACTCACCACGACGGCCGTAAGCCCCAGCACACCTAACTTTTTGATAGTCGAAGAATTTTCCATTTTATTCCTGTTTTATATTACTTCCAATAAATTTATTTTATCAAAATCTGTATAAACATACATTACAGACTTTATTTATAATGACAAAATGGACTTTTATCTATCCAAAAATGACCTGTACCCCGAAAGTTGAAAATAAAATCAGCTTTCGGGGTACAGTTTTTTTGTATGGTTTTTGATATTTTTTTAATCAAGTTCATCCGTTATAATATCTTCCAAAAATGCATCGCAGGCTTTTTTGTCCATAGCGCCTCCCGCGGATTTATTTAAAAATTCAAAAAACTCATCCGTAAAAGAAGGCGCTAATACACTACCCTTAACGGCGCCTGACCAAACGGATATTATCTTATTTCTAAAAATAATAGGAGAGCCGGAATACCCTGTATCCACAGCTCCGCGTAAAAAGATAACGTTTTGATAAAGCCCGTCAAAATCTAACAGATTGATTGTTCCGGCAGGAACATCTTTGGCCGGAAAAACTAAAAAACTGCGGCCTTTTAATTGCTTGTCAGAATCGTTTAGGTTTAAAAATAATTTAAAAGGTTCAACTTTTCTGTTCGTAAAAGTATATCTGTCTTTTACAAGCGCCGCGAAGTCTTTTAATGTGGAATCTTTTCCCATCTCTTTTATCCGCGCGTCCGTATATCCCTTATCCTTTATATATATTAATGCGTAATCATTGGCCCAATGTTTTTGTTCTATTGAATCCACATAATTATTTGGAATAAAAACCATTCCTTCTAAAACATCCGACATTTTATCAGACGCCGGGCCTAATATAATTTCCTGTTCGGGAAAACCTTTTTGGGCAAAATCATCAACTTTTCTAAACCAAACCGCCACTCTCCCGCTTGGTGTTCTTAAATGGCTTACGCAATGGGCCGCCGTTAAAAGCCACTCTTTGTGTACTCTAAACGCATAACAGCCCGCGCCTAAGCTTCCGGAACCGCTGCCTTCAGTATTGTCGAGTAAAGCAAATATATGATATATGTTTTTCTTAAGCGGAAGCGCTTCGGCCTGGCTATCGTTTACGCCGGATTGAACAGATTTTATAAAGTTATTCGGAACGCCGGAAGTTTTAAGAGTATCTATTTTAACCGATGTCTCTTTTAAAAACTCCATATCGGCAAAAGCGGCATTTGCAAATAACACCGCGCATAACAGCATTAATAATTTTTTCATACTTTCTATCTCCCTAATACTCTAATGATTATAATATAGGAAAAAATAAAAAACGTACAAGGGCCGAAAGGCCTATATATACATAGGCCTTTAGTCCTAAGGAATAATATGAACATAATTGACTATGATATTCTTATTTAGTAAAAGTATAGGGTAGGTTTTTTATTATAAACGGAGGATACAAATGTCTGTTAAAGAACACGGTAACGCGGCTTTTGCCATTCTGCAAAAAATAGGACGTTCCTTTTTCTTACCAATTTCAGTACTGCCGGTCGCGGGCCTTTTATTAGGAATAGGGGCCTCTTTTTCTAACCAAAACACCGTCGCGCTGTACGGCCTGCAGCACATAATGGGGGCTGGAACGGCGCTCAACCACATTTTCCTTTTAATGAGCGCGGTGGGCACAGCCGTTTTCGCCAACCTGCCGCTGCTGTTCGCGATGGCGGTCGCGCTGGGCATGGCGAACGAGGAAAAGGCGGTCGCGGTTTTGTCGTCGGCAATCGCTTTTATCATAATGCACACAACGATAAACAGCCTGCTTACTTTTAACGGTTTTATTTTGCCGGACGGCAGCCTGGCGCCCAAAGTTATTGAGGGAACCATAGGTTCCGTACTCGGCATACAAACGCTGCAAATGGGCGTGTTCGGCGGCATTATAACCGGCCTCGGCGTGGCGTGGCTGCATAACAGATATTATAAGATACAGCTGCCGGTGGTGTTTGCGTTTTTCGGCGGAGTAAGATTTGTGCCGATTATTTCAACTTTCGCGTTTATCCTCGTCGGCGCGTTGTCTTACGTTATATGGCCTTTTATACAGCAGATAATTTTGGCAAGCGGGCATTTGGTGCTGAAAGCGGGTTATTTCGGCTCATTTATTTTCGGGTTCATGGAACGCATTTTGATACCGTTCGGCCTGCACCACGTGTTTTATATGCCGTTCTGGCAGTCCGGCCTGGGCGGCAGCATGGTGATAGGCGGCAAAACGGTTTACGGCGCGCAGAATATTTTCTTCGCGCAGCTGGCCTCGCCCGATACGGTTAAATTTTCAGTTGACGCGGCGCGGTTCATGACCGGCAAATACGCTTTCATGATAGGCGGTCTGCCGGGCGCGGCTTTGGCCATGTACCATACGGCTAAACCGGCAAAAAGAAAACTCGTCGGCGGCCTTTTGCTTTCAGCGGCGCTTACTTCAATCATAACTGGCATTACGGAGCCTATTGAGTTTACTTTCCTCTTTGTCGCGCCGTTTATGTTTATAATACACTGCGGCTTTGCCGGACTCTCTTTCATGCTGGCGCATATATTAAAGATAGCGGTCGGCACGACGTTCTCCTGCGGGCTTATTGATTTAACTTTGTACGGCATTTTACAGGGCAACGCCAAGACAAACTGGGTAATGCTGCTGCCGCTGTTCCTGATTTACTTCGTCGGCTACTACTTCTTCTTCAAATGGGCTATTTTGAAGTGGAATATACAGACGCCCGGCCGCGAACCGGACGACCAGGAATCAAAACTTTACACCAAGGCTGATTATAACGCCGCCAAAGCGTCCCACGCTTCCGGCCCCGTTGATAAAGCCGCCGCCAGAGACGAACAGCTGGAACTTATTATAGAAGGTTTGGGCGGCAAAGAAAATATGGAAAATCTGGACTGCTGCGCCACGCGCCTGCGCCTCAACGTCAAAAAGCCGGAACTTGTAAAAGAGGCCGTGCTAAAAAAATCCGGCGCCGTCGGCGTAATCCTGAAAGGCCACGGCATACAGGTTATATACGGCCCGCAGGTAAGCACCATCAAGCCTAACCTTGAGACTTATTTAAAAAGTAAATAGACAAAAAAGTTATAAAAGGCCCCGCGCAAACGCGGGGCCTTTTTTGCTAGAATTTAAAGGTAATTTAACTGACCGGAGAATTCTATGTCAAAAATCAAAACATTCCTTTCAAAAATTCCAAAATGGGTTTACGCCGCCGCCGTTATTATATTGGTTGTAGCGCTGATAGTATACGCCGCCGCAAAAATAGGCTCGCAAAAATACGGCAATCTGCGCAAACCGATTGAAAATAATAAAGTAGCTTTTTCCGCAAATGCTCCAGGCCCGCAGGAACTTTATACAGACTCGGACGGAATTTCCCGTCTCGGTTCCATACAAAAATTAAGACTTGAATTTGACTCTGACGTTTCTTTCGGCACCGCGCAGGAAAACGAAAAATTAAAAAACATAACTATATCGCCGGACTTAAAAGGCAAATGGGCGTGGGAAGGTTCCAGCACATTGGCTTTCACGCCGGAAAAAGATTGGGACGCGGACAAAGCATATCAAATTACTTTGCCAAAAGACATAGTCGGCGCGAATACGGACCAGAAAACTATTGAGTTGGCTGCTTATACTATTACAGTTAAAACCGCGCCGTTTTCAATGGACGTAAATTCCTTCAAAATTTATCAGGACCCGCAGAACCCGCGCAATTACCACGCGCTGGCGCAAATAACTTTTTCGCACGCCGTTACACCGTCAGAATTTGAAAAAAATATTTCGTTAAATCTTGACGGAAAAGCGCTGCCCTACGCCGTAAGTTACGACGAGTTTAAGAGAAACGCGTCAATAAAATCAGAGCCGATAAAAATTTTGGATAATCCGCGCCTTGTTAATCTTGACATCTCCAAATTTAACGGTTCTAAAGTAGGCAAAACGCTGGACATTCCGCCGGCGTCAAAATTTTTCAGTATATCGAACGTCAAAGCGCAAATCGTGCGTAATGACCAGGACGAGCCGCAGCAAATTTTAGCCGTTGAATTTACCGACGGCGTCGCCGAAACAGAACTGCAAAATAAAGTACACGCGTACCTGCTGCCTTTGAAAAATCCTAGTCTTAAAAACCGCTCCAAACAGGCCGCTCCGGCCTGCGAGCCCGCCCCGTGCGACTGCTCCGATGACGACGAAGACTGCGAATGCCCCGACTCAGACTGTGATAATTCGGATAATTACTCCACCGTGCAATGGATACCGGCGGACATAACGCCCGATGTCTTGGCAAAACTGACGCCGCTTCCGCTCACTCCGCTGCCGGGCGCCGAGACATATAATAAAGTTTACACATATCAATTTGACGCTGACAGGACGAAAAACGAATATATTTACGCCGCGGTTGACGGCGGTTTAACGTCGTCCGGCGGTTTTGAAATTAAAAAAGACCAGGGTTTTGTCGTTTCCGTGCCGTCGTACCCGAAAGAAGTAAAAATAGTAGGAACCGGCGCCCTGCTGTCGCTCGCCGGCAGCAAAAAATTGTCCTTCGTAAGCCGCGGCGTGGACGGGATTAAGACGGAAATTTCAAGAATTCTGCCTGGCAGGATAAATAACCTGGTCTCTCAGACCAGCGGAAACTTTCAGGAACCGTATTTTAAAGACAGCTATTATTTTAACGAAAATGATATTTCAGAAAACTTTTCGGAGATAATTCCCGTTATAAAAAATAACCAGAAAGCGTCTTACAGTTCGCTTGACCTGGGCACCTATCTTACGCCGGGGAAAACAGGTCTTTTCCTTCTAAAAGTTTACGGCTGGGACATAAAAAATAAATACTCTCAGACCGGCACGAATACGCGTTTTATTTTGGTGACCGACATGGGCATGCTGGCCAAAAAAGACGCCGGCGGCAATTACAAGGTTTACGTAATGTCCGTAAGTTCCGGCGCGCCGGTCTCGGGCGTGAAAGTGGAAGTGCTGGGCCGCAACGGCATACCGCTGTTTACTAAATTTACCGACGGACAGGGCCTCGCCTCTTTCCCGCCGCTTAAAGATTTTAACAATGAAAAATATCCGACGGCTTTCGTCGCGACGAACGGGACCGACGTGTCTTTTATGCCCGTTTCTTCTTATGACAGGCAGCTGGATTATTCTAGGTTTGACACAGAAGGCGCATATTCCGCCGCTACGCAAAGCAAAGCGCTGTCGTCCTTTCTGTTCACGGACCGCGGGCTTTACAGGCCGGGCGACGATATTAATATCGCGGCCATAACCAAAACGCAGACATGGAGTCTCGTTGCGGGCGTGCCGGTAAGATTCGTTTTGAAAAACCCGAATAATAAAACTATTTTTGAGAAAAAATTCAGCCTTGACGCCGCCGGGTTTAATGACTTTACCATAAGTACCGAACCCGTTTTCCCCACCGGCACTTATAACGCTTATATATATGATATTTCCGACGAAAAACGTCCGTCGCAGCTCGGCTCCGTAAGCCTGCGGCTGGAAGAATTCCAGGAGGATAAATTAAAAATTAAAGCCAATATTCTGGGCGCGAACAAAAAAGGCTGGCAGCCGCTCGAAGGTTTGTCCGCGAAAGTGACTTTGGAAAATATGTTCGGCACGCCGGCGCAGGGTAACAGGGTGCGCGCGGACATCACTCTCGCGCCGCTGACTTTCAGGTTCCCGAAATTCAAAGATTTTACGTTTCAGGACCCTTACCTGAACCCTAAAAAAGCCAATTACCAGCAGTCCGCGCAGACGTTAATTGACGACGTTACGGACGCGCAGGGCACAGTCCAAAAAGATATTGATTTAAGCGCTTTCGCGGACGGCTCTTACAGCTTAAGTCTGACCGCGGAGGGTTTTGAACAGGAAAGCGGCGCGAGCGTTTACGGGGCGGACACGACGTGGGTTTCGCCTAACCGCTACCTCGTCGGGTTCAAGAGCAAAAACAACCTTAATTATATTAAGAGAGGCTCAGACGCGGCCGTTGACTTTATCGCGGTAAATCCAGACCTTGAGCAAATCGCGCTTGATAAACTGACGATAAAAGTCATAGCCATGCAGTATGTTTCCACGCTGGTAAAACAGTATGACGGAACTTACAAATACCAGTCCGTTCTGAAGGAAGAAGAAAAAAGCTCCGCGCCGTTCTCCGTCGGCAAAACCGGCGTGACTATGCCGCTTGACACAAGCGCGCCGGGCCGTTACGCGCTGGAAGTCTATGACGAGTTTAATAAGAAACTCGCCCGCGCGGAATATTTTGTAACCGGCAGCGCGAACTTAAATTATTCGCTGGAAAAAGACGCCGAACTTTCGCTGACTTTGGAAAATAAAGAAGTCGCGCCCGGCGAAGACCTTACGTTAAACATAATAGCGCCTTACACGGGCGCGGGCCTTATCACCATTGAGCGCGATAAAGTTTACGCGCAAAAGTGGTTCCGCGCGTCCAGCACCAGCACGCAGCAGACAATCACCGTTCCGGCGGATTTTGAAGGCAACGGTTACGTCAACGTTTCCTTTGTGCGCGGCGCGGACAGCAGGGAAATTTTTACGTCTCCGCACAGTTACGCGGTGCTGCCTTTTTACGTCAAGCGCGACAAGAGAACCATCAACATAGATTTAAACACGCCGGAGACAGTTAAACCCGGCGACACGCTGGAAGTAAAATACAAAACTTCGCAAGACAGCAAAATAGTAATCTACGGCGTAAGCGAGGGTATTTTGCAGGTTGCCAAATATTCTCTGCCCAAACCGCTGGACACATTCCTGCGTAAAATGGCGCTGGAAGTTAAAACATACCAGATTCTTGATATGATACTGCCGGACTTTAAAGTGGTGCGCGAATTTGCCGGTACCGGCGGCGATATGGAAGAGGAGGCGGCCAACATGCTAGCCGCGAACCTTAATCCCTTCGCGAGAAAGCGCGACAAGCCGGTAGTCTTCTGGTCCGGCGTCATCGACGCGTCAACCTCTGAGAAAACTTATAAATACACGGTCCCGTCATATTTTAACGGTGAGATACGCGTAATGGCCGTCGCGGCAAATAAAGACGCCGCCGGCTCCGCGAGCGTGAAAACAAAAGTACGCGCGCCGATAATAATTATGTCCGGCAATCCTTTCGCGGTCGCGCCAGGCGACGTTTTTGACGCAAGCGCGCGCGTGTCAAACAACCTGCCCGGCTCAGACGGTAAAATTACCGTCGATATGAGCGTCAGCGAACAGTTGGAAATCGTCGGCCCGAAAACGGCGTCTCTGGATATTCCTTACGGAAGCGAAAAGACGGCGCAGTTTAAAGTCAAAGCGCTCGACAAACTTGGCGGCGCGACGATAACCTACACGGCCAAAAACGCCAATCCGTCCGAAATTATGACGGCGCAAAACACGCTGAGCGTCAGACCGGCAACGGTATTCTCAACGGTTTTGACGACGGCGGTAATCCCCGCCGGCACTGAAATAAAAAATTTCCAGCGCGACATGTACCCTTACATGACTAGCAGGGAAATAAATATTTCAAACAGCCCGCTCGTCGTTGCAAAAGGCCTTGCAAAGTTTTTTGAAGCTTTCCCGCACGGGTGCAGCGAGCAGCTGACGTCGCAGGTTTTCCCGTTCCTGGCCCTTGCGCCTGTTGACGGCAAAGGCGTTTTGGACAGAACACAGGTGGAAACAACTTTCAAAAACGTCGTCGAAAAACTGAGACGGCGCCAGATGTCAAACGGCCGTTTTGCAATGTGGGACGGCGGCTCGTATGACAATCCGGACGTCGACATGTATGTAACCAACTTCCTGCTTGACGCCAAAGAAGAAGGCTATTCCGTGCCCGCCGATATGCTGTCAAACGCGCTTAACCTCATGGACGATTTCGCGGCGAAATATCCGTCTACCGACTACGAAGCGGCCAACGCGGCTTACGCCGCTTACCTACTCGCGCGCAGCGGAAAAGTGGTTACGAATTATCTAGCCAGAACGACTGAATATTTGGATAAGAACGTCAAAAACTGGCAAAACACGCTGACGGGCGCGTATATCGCAAGCGCGTATATGCTGCTTAAAGACGAGGCTAAAGCGGACGTCTTAATCTCGCAGTTCAAGCCGGAAGGTAATAAATTTATTTTCTATTCCGACTATGACAGCACTTCAATAAGAAACGCGCGGTTTATGTATCTGCTGGGCAAACATTTCCCGTCAAAAGTCGCGCAGTACGGAAGCATCGTGCGCGGGCTTGTAGACGCGATTGTTAACAATAATTACAATACGCTGTCAGGCTCTCAGACTATCCTGGCTCTGACGGCATACGCGAGCGCGATGTCGGATAAAGATATTTTGATTAACCTGTCCGAATCCAAAGGCGGCGCCTACGCTCCAGTCGCTTTGGACAGAACCGGTTTCCCGTCTTACAAATTCGGCGCGGATACGACGGCGTTTAAAGCCGACGCGCAGGAGACCGGCCCGCTCGGCCTGTTCTATATAATATCCACGCAGGGTTTTGACAAAAATCCGCCGGACGTTTCACAAGCCAAAGGGCTGGAAGTCACTCGCGAATATCTTGACAAAGACGGCAAAGCGGTAACGTCGGCCAAGCTCGGCGACGAACTGACCGTAAAAATCAAATTCCGCGCGACGGCTAAAAACGGCGTCTCCAACGTCGCGATAATCGACCTGCTGCCCGGCGCGTTCGAGGCCGTGTCAGGGAGCGTAACCGGCTACATGGTAGACTTCTATGATTTGAGGGAAGACCGCGCGCTGATTTATCTGACGGCGACAAAAAATATTAAAGAGATTTCATACAAAGTTAAAGCTACCGCAGCAGGCGACTTTACCGCGCCCATGCTCTACGCGTATTCGCTGTATGATACCGACACGTCGGGTTTGGTAAAAGCCGGCAGGTTTACCGTCACGTCCGACAAATGAAGTTTTTGAACAAAAACAAAATATGGCTTATTGCCGCGGTTGCGGCAATAAGCCTGTTTTGTTTCAGCGCGAGGATTTTTAATCTATTCTCACACTCCACGCCGCTTGATAAAATTTCTTTCTCGCAGGCTTTTTATGACAGAGACGGGAAACTTCTAAAACTGACAATCTCAGATGATGAAAAGTACCGTCTTTACGTCCCGCTGTCCCAAATTTCTCCCGCGCTACAGGACGCCGTGCTTCTTTATGAAGACCGTTATTTTTATTACCACCCCGGCGTCAATCCCGCCGCGCTGGCGCGCGGATTTTGGACGACGTTTGTCAAAAAAAACCGCCGCATGGGCGGCTCCACCATAACCATGCAGGCGGCGCGCGCCGTCTATAAAATTGACACAAAAACGCTGCCCGGCAAAATGGAACAAATTTTGTGCGCGCTGTGGCTGGAGCTGCGTTATACAAAAAAACAAATTTTGGAAATTTATCTTAATACCGCGCCTTATGCTTATAATATTGAGGGCATAGGCGCGGCGTCGCTGATATATTTTGACTTAAGAGCGCAGGATTTGGACCCGCTGTCCGCGCTGACGCTGGCCGTCGTGCCGCAGAACCCTAACGCGCGCCGCCCGTCCAACAAAACAACTTTTGAAAATATGTCCCGCGCGCGCAAGACGCTGCTGGCCGCGTGGCTTAAAAAATATCCGCAGGATAAAAACTTAGCGCATTTTTTTGATATGCCTATGGATGTTAAGGATCCGTCCAACCTGCCGTTCGAAGCGCCGCACTTGATAAACTACCTCGCGCAGCGCAACGGAGAAAGCGAAATTTTTACGACGATAAACCTCCCCCTCCAGCACGCCTTTGAGGAAGAAATAAAAAATTATATCGCGCGCGGGAAAATTAAGGGGATAAACAACGCGGCCGCGCTGCTCGTCAATTACAAAACGATGGAAGTTGAAGCCGCCGTCGGCTCCGCAGATTTCTTGGACGACAAAATCGAAGGCCAGGTCAACGGTTTTAATTCAAAACGTCTGATAGGCTCCACGCTTAAACCTTTAGTTTACGCTATGGCGATTGAGCAGGGCCTGATACATCCCGGCACTCTGCTCAAAGACACGCCGAAAAGATTCGGCATTTACTCGCCGGAAAATTCCGACAGAGGATTTTCAGGCCCCATGCTTGCCAGAGACGCTCTCGTCGCCAGCCGCAATATCCCGGCCATTGAACTGATGACAAAAATCGGCTTTGATAGTTTTATAAATATGTTAAAACGCGGCGGCGTCAGAGGATTAAAGAACGGCGATTACTACGGCATAGGCCTGGCCATAGGCAGTTATGAAGTTACAATGATTGAGACGGCCGCGCTTTACGCCGCGCTTGCCAACCGCGGCGTTTATAAAGAATTAAAATTTATAAAAAACGCGCCGAACGGCGAAAACGCGCGCTTAATTTCGCCTGAGGCCGCGTTTATAACGCTTGATATGCTGCGTTATAACCCGCCGCCGGAAACCATGATAAAAAGCGCGGTCAAAAAAAATTTCCCCGTTTATTTTAAGACGGGTACGTCCTCCTCTTTTAAAGACGCGTGGTCCGCCGCGGTGTTCGGCGATTACGTGCTAGTGACGTGGATTGGCAATTTTAACGGCGAGGGCAACAATTATTTCTGGGGCCGCACGGCCGCCGCGCCGCTGCTGTTCGAACTGGCGCGCGCGACTGCGGATATTAAAAATAATTTCCCGGCGGAACCTTTTAAGCCGGACGGACTTAACGTGATTAAAGTCGACGTCTGCAAAGGTACCGGCGACCTGCCGGGCAAATACTGCCCGGCGACGGAGAAAGTTTATTTTATCCCCGGCGTTTCCCCCATAAAAGTCTCGGACGTATACCGGTTGGTTTATATTGACAAACGCACCGGTTTGCGCGCGTGCAAATATGAGCCAGGTACAGTCCGCGCCGAAGTTTATGAGTTTTGGCCGTCTGAAATTGAGACACTCTTCCGCCAGGCGGGTTTGCCGCGCCGCCCGGTGCCGCTTTATAACCCCGGCTGCCAGATTGAAGACATAACGAACGCCGGCAACCCGCCCGTCATACTTTCCCCGACGGTAAACGTCATTTACTCTTTTACGGAAGCCGATATGGACAAAGAAACCATAGCCCTCCGCGCGGATACGGACAGCGACGCTAATACCGTTTTCTGGTTTCTGGACGATAAATTTTTAGGCAAGTCCGGCCGCGGGCAGACGCTCTTTATGAAGCCGCAGAGCGGCGTATTCACCGTCAAGGCCGTCGATGACCTGGGCCGTTCGGCCACGGCTAAAATAGTTATGCAATTAGAAGCGGAAAAACCGCGGTAAAAAATTGTATATTATTGGTATATGAAAGAATTTAAGATATTTAGCGTTTGCGCGGCGTGCTTTTTAACGGCCGCGTGCGCGTCTCAAAACAAAGACGATAGAATTGTATTGGGCACGCCGTCGGTAATATCAGAAATGCCGCCGGTCCAGACCGCGCCGGTTAACGTGGAAGATTTGGACATAACCGCTCCCCCCGCTCCAGCCATCGCAGCTACCGCCCCGGCTCCAGCCGCTGCCGCCCCTGCCGCACAAGCTGAAATAGTTGTGGGAGACACCAGCGGCCCGCGGCCAACAGTGTCGCCTATACATATTGCGCCGACGACGGATTCCTCCTCCGGGCCATCTATTGACGTACAGGTTGAAGGCACTAATCAATTACAGGACGCGCAAGACCAAGAAACGGTTTCCCGTCCCGTCGTACCGCCGATACGCATAGCGCCGCAGAGCGGTACAACGCAGACCGTGACGACGGCAAAACAAACACAGTCTTACAAAAATTTTACGCTCGGGCAGAAAGGAACATCATTTAAATATGCCTCCGCGGAACTGACGCCCGCAGCGAAAAGAGAATTGACGGCGTTTGTCGCGGGTTTAAAAAATAAGAAGTACAAAATGATATACATCGGCGGAAATACGGATTCTTCCGGCGACGAGCAGGATAATCTTACTCTTTCACAAAACCGCGCGCAGGCCGTGGCGGATTTCTTGGCGGCAAACAATATCCCGCGTGAAAAAATAACTTATAAAGGCTACGGCTCCCAATACCCCATAGCGACAAACTCCACCGCCGCCGGACGCGCCAAAAACCGCCGCGTAGATATTCTTGTAAAATAAATTTTAGATAAAAAATCCCCCGGCCTTACGCCGGGGGATTTTTATTGATATAAGACTAAAATAGTTTATAATGTATAAAAGGAGATGCTTATGAACGATGCCTATTATGAGATGTTAAGACAGACGCTGAAAGCCAGCGGTATGACGGACAAGCAGATAGAAGACACGATTAAAGCCCAAAAAGCCGCCTTGGAAACCGCCGCAAAAATGGCGCCCGCCGTGAATGCGAGATTACAAGAGGATATCCAGGGGTTAAAAACGACAAACTCAGACTCCGTCGCGGCGAAAATGTACCGGCAGCCCGGCATGCAGGACATGATGTCCGGGGCCGTGTCAGCCTTGCAAATGCAGGCAAATATCGCCGGCATTGACATGAACAGCTATTTTGAATTTTCTAAACCGTCAAGTTTGGATAAAAATGACCAATGGGCCGTCGCCTGCGGCGCGGACCTTATACATCTGCGCGCGGACATTATTAACGACCTAACGACAGGCGCTGACAAAGAAACCGCCGTTTCGGTTCTTGCCAACGACTGGGGCATAGAGAACAAAGCCGGTTTTATTGAAATGGCCGAAAGCCTTTTAAAAGGCCGCCATTCCAAAATTTATAACCAGTTCGCCGAAGGTAAAAACGTAAAAGATTACGAAGAAGAAGCAGCAAATTTAAAAGAAGCGCTTGAAGCTTTTTCCGCGGCGAAATTGATAAAAGGCAAAAAAGCACCGGATATGTTTATATGGGATTTGGGCCGGCTTATCAATATTTCCCGCCTGGCTTTTGACGCCGGAATTCTTAAACGGGAAGAAGCGCTCAAATATATAAGAGCCGCGGCGAAAGAAGTAAAAAAGAATTATTCGTCGTGGAAAGACGTTTCCATCGGTTACCAATTCGGCCGCGCCGTCTGGGGCGGGCTGGAACAGTTTGAAGAAATGAAAGAAGGCATGAAGCAGTTACTGACCGAGAAAGACAGCCCGTGGGTAACGCTGCCTTTTGATATGGACGTCAAATTCTAATGATTTGGATTGAAATAAAAACAAGCGCGCAAAATCCTTATATGGCAAGCAACCGGACCGCCGTTTACGACGGACTGATAAACGCCTGTGCCGATGCGCTGGGAATAAAAAAAGAAGACGTGATTATAACGAGCGGCATTACCGAGGGCGGGCCGGACGCGCTGCTGATAATAAGTGTCACGCTGCCGCAGCAGTACGGCGCTACGGAAAAGCAACAGCTTTCGATGTTTATCCTCAAAAATTTAGCCGCCGGCGCGCAGGTTAAACTGCGGGATGCGGCGCTTATAATTAACGAAGTCCCAAAACAAAATATGTCCGGCCTATGGAGCGTAAAATGACTGAAGAAAATAAACCCAAAATAAACGCTGACCTTTTAAAGCAGATGGACAATATCATAAACAACGCGGACGAGTCCGTTACTTCACGCGACAAACAGGGCATGACGCCGCTGATGATAGCCGTCAAAGAAGAAAATACGGAAACAGTGCAGGCTCTTGCCACGGCCGGAAGCGAAATAAACGCGCAGAACGACGCAGGGCAGACCGCCTTTATGTTAGCCGTGCAAAACGGCGCGTCGGACGCTATTTTGGACGCTCTTATTTCTGGCAACGCGAACCTTAATATTAAAGACAACCGCGGCAACACCGCGCTGATGTACGCCGTAAGCGGCATGGAAACGCCGCGCCTGCTGCCAAAACTTTTAGCCGCCGGCGCTAATCCCAACATTATTAATAATGACGGAGTCAGCCCGCTTATGTACGCCTGTTCCTCTAACAGCGGGCTTGAAGTAATACAAACGCTGCTGAATGCCAAAGCGGACTCAAGCCACCTGGACAATCAGGGCTGGTCCCCGTTAATGTACGTCGTACGCGCGAAAAATTTAAAAGCGGTGGAAGCGATTATCAACGCCGGCACTGACCTTAACCTGCGAAATAACGACGGGGAAACCGCGCTTATGCTGGCCCTCGCGCACAGCGCGTCAAACATAGACATAATAAAAATTTTAATAGCCGCGGGAGCGTCTCTGTCCGTCAAAGACAACAACGGCCGCAACGCGCTTATGTACGCCATTTACCATAAGGCGGATGCGAACGTAATCAAAATACTAGCAGCTCTCGGAAGTAAAAAATGAGCGCGGACTACTTTGGGACCACGCCGCTGATGCAGGCGGTTCTTGAAGAAAACCGCGAAACCGTAGAACTTCTGCTTTCCGCCGGGGAAAATATTAACGCGCAGGACAACCGCGGCCGCACCGCCCTTATGCTTGCCGCGCAAAACGGCAAAATATTTTCGCTTAATTTGCTACTTCAAAAAAACGCGGACGTCAAAATAAAAGACAATGAAGGTTATGACGCGCTGTATTATTCCCTCTCCTCCAAACACCCTGAAATTATTAAAGCGCTGCTTGCCGCCGGCGCGGCGCCGTCGTCAAAAGGCAAATCCGGCGTCACTACGTATATGCAAGCCGTCCAAAACATAACCGGTGAAATTTTGGATATTTTGGGCGCCGGCTCTTTTCTGTCGGAAAAAGACGACGACGGCCGCACGCCTTTGATGCACGCCGTGTCATCGGGAAATTTGGCCGCCGCGCGATGGCTGTTAAAACACGGCGTCGACGTAAACGCTCGGGACAAACAAAACCAAAACGCGCTTTTCCACATACGCGGCCATGAAGCCCAAAGTATTGACGCGGCGCGAGACTTAATCGCCGCCGACGCGGACATTAAAAGGAAAAATAAAACCGGCGACACACCTTTTGTCTACTGGACAAACAGAACCGATTTCCCGGATTTGCTCGAAGTTTTCCTTAACGCCGGCGCCGGCATTAACGAAACCGGCGCGTATTCAAGAACCGCGCTGCACGCCGCGCTCGACGGCGGCCGCCCGAAACAGATTATAGAACTTCTCCTTGACAAAGGCGCGGACACGACTTTAAAAGATTATTATAACGAAGACGCGCTTACAAAAGCAGCCAACGGCCGCGGCTATCAAAACAAGTCGGAACAGCAGCAGATAATAGACCTGCTTAAATCAAAAGGCGCTAAAACCAGCCGCGTCAGCGACGAAGAATTCAGAGACCTTTGTTACAGAGGCACCGCGCAGCAAATTTTGGCCGAGCTTGAAAACGGCGCGAACCCGAATTATATCGATTACCAGACGCCGCTTTTCAACGTCATAATGCGTAACGATGATTTGGAAACGGTCAAAGCCTTCATAAAATACGGCGCAAACGTTAAACAGACCGACGAGAACGGCGTTACCACGCTGCTTGAAGCCGCGAAATACGGCAATCTTGAAATCATAAAACATCTTTTGGAAAACGGCTCTTCTTACGACGAGCGGGACGCGAAAGGCCAGTCTGCTTTCCTCCGCGCGGCGATGAAAGAAAATATTTCCGGCCCGTCTAAAATAGAGCCCGAGGTTCTTGAATTATGTTTAAATGCCGGCGCGGATATAAACGAACGCTCCGCCAAAGAAGGCAAAACCGCGCTGCACTTTGCCGTCATAAACAAAAGCCCGGCGGCGCTGGAATTTTTACTGGAAAAAGGCGCGGACATCGACGCGCCGGATTACGCGCGTTATGACACGCCGCTCATGTTAGCGGTGCAAGATTTTA
Source organism: Elusimicrobiota bacterium (assembly GCA_009778915.1). Classification (GTDB taxonomy): domain Bacteria; phylum Elusimicrobiota; class Elusimicrobia; order Elusimicrobiales; family Elusimicrobiaceae; genus Elusimicrobium. The sequence continues at coordinate 22,655 of WRFH01000007.1, read as the reverse complement.
CCGATTTGGAAGTTATAGAAATTCTGCTGAAAAACGGCGCGCGCGCCGACATTCCTAATTCTTTGGACCGCCTGCCCTATCCGTTCGTCGTGCAATGTCACCGGGACCAAATAGCGGAACTATTTAAAAAATACGGAATTACCGACGAGACACCTGACCCTGCGCATGTTATCCGCTCAATCCTGACAACCGGCAACGGCAACAAAGTAGAAAATCTGATAAAAACCGGTTTTGACGTAAACACTCTGATAGACGGCGTCCCCGCCGTAATCTACACCGTCCAACGTAACATTTTTACCGAGCCAGCCCAAATCCTGCTGAAAAACGGCGCCGACAAAAACGCGGCCTACTATAAAAAATCCTTGAAGGACTACATATCCGCCAGAGGCGACCGCTTTATAAACGACTTCAAAAAATATTTTAATTAATTATCATAATTAAAAAAGGTTAAGTTATAGGAACATTTTTAATATTCGGCTCTTCCGTTGACAAACCCCTCCTTCGCATATATATTATAAGTTGATGTTTAATGAAAAGCGAGGGAAATTATGAAAAATGTGAAAGCGTTAACTTTAACTTTGGCGTTGGCATTTATTTACAGCACCCTTTTTGCCGTACCCATAAAAAATGGAACAAACAAGCAAGAGGCAGCCCAAGTAATTGCTGTAACACAACCGGCCGGCGGCCTAATAAGCTCCGGCAATCTTACTGCCGTTACCTCTCTAACGTCCATTCCTAATACGTTGAACAACACCAGCGGTGTTCCCTCAAGCAGTAGCTCAAAAAAAGTCGCAGTAGCCGCATATACCGTTCCTCACCAGACAACACCTGATTCCCATGGGGCAACAACCTCCAGTTCTACCGCGGAAACACCGGCACCATCTCAGCCTGTCTCAGACCCTGATGCCGCATTTTACTGGACAACGAAGCCCCCCTATGTTGTTACAATAGATCCTGATGACGGTATTTTTGAAAATCAGACGCCACTTTCCTTTTACGCCCGCTATCCTAAAGTTGATTCTGACGGCACCGCTATTGAAAAACAGGGTTGTAACTTTTACACTCCTAGCAATATAAATAGCCTTTATTTAGTTATCCAAACCCCTTGCGGTGGAAATTCAAACAGTGCAAAAGAACTGCAATATATTTTCCCTAAGAGCGACAGTGACAACAGGATTATTTTTACGAATGCCGGCGAGCCGATGGCAGACAGAGACGGGCTTGTTTTTAGGAATGACCCGCCGCTTGGCGCCGTACTTTATGATACCCCGCAGGGCAAAGGCCTGGGTTCTTTTACCGGGCACTTATAAAATACAGTTGGCTTGCAGCCGCCACAGCGATAATCCCAATATCCATGATAATTATAAAAAATGTTATGGCGTGCCGGAACTCGAATTCGATGTAAAATATCAGAAAAAGAGCGGATCATCTTCTTCTAAAACAGTAAAGGCAAACATCAAATAAAAAACGGCGCCCTCTAGTGTCGAGAGGGCGCCGTAAAATATCTAATCTTTATAATTTCAGTTTTTTCAAAACTGTCGTTGCGCGCTTTAGCTGCATATCTACCTGTTTTTTGCTGGTGCCGCCGTAGGAGTTTCTCGCGTTTACGCAGGTTTCTAAATCTAACGCTTTAAAAATGTCCGCTTTAAAATGAGCGCTTATTTTTTGCAGCTGCGGCAGAGTTAAATTTTGCAGATTTTTGTTTTCGGAAATCGCAAAGGCCACCGCGCGGCCGCTGATTTCATGCGCGTCGCGGAAGGGCACGCCGCGCCGCACCAGCCAGTCCGCCATGTCAGTCGCGTTGGAATAATCCGTCTTAAAACTGCGCGCTATGCCGGCAGGTTTTACTTTAAGCGTCGCGAGCATGCCGGCAAAAACCTGCAAAATTAATTTGATATTGTCCGCCGCGTCAAACAGACCTTCTTTGTCTTCCTGCATATCTTTGTTATATGTAAGCGGCAGAGATTTGAGCGTGGTAAGCAGGCCGAGCAAATGGCCGTAAATGCGTCCGGTTTTCCCTCTCGTAAGTTCAGCGGCGTCAGGGTTTTTCTTCTGCGGCATCATTGAGGAACCTGTCGCGTAAGCGTCGTCAATTTCCACAAAACCGAATTCACTGCTGGACCAGATTATAAGTTCTTCCGAAAATCTGCTGAGGTGCATTGCTAGCGCGGCCGCGAAATTCAAGAAATCCAAAATATAATCCCTGTCGGAAACGGCGTCGCACGAATTGGAATAGAGATTTTTAAAGCCCAGTTCTTTCGCGGTAAAAAAACGGTCGATAGGCAGCGTGGTGCCGGCTATTGCTCCCGCGCCGAGCGGGCAGTTGTCCGCCGTGTTATACGCCGCTTTCAGACGGGCAAAATCCCTCTCAAACATACAAAAATACGCCATAAAATGGTGCGCCAGCAATATGGGCTGGGCGTGCTGTAAATGCGTCATGCCGGGGATAATTACGTCTTTATTTCTCTGCGTGAAATTCAGCGTGACGGTCATAAGCGCGCGCAGTAAATCCGCGATTTCCGCGCAAGTTTCCTTAACATACAAATGCGTGTCAACCGCCACCTGGTCGTTGCGGCTGCGGGCGGTGTGAAGGCGGCTTCCGGCGGGACCAATACGCCGCGCGAGTTCGCTTTCAATATTCATATGAATATCCTCAAGCGCGGCGGAAAACTGGAATTTGCCGGCCTCGATATCTTTGAGTATCGCGACCAGTCCGTCGATAATTTTTTTAGAGTCCCCCTCGGAAATTATCTTGCACTTGGCCAGCATTTTGGCGTGCGCTATGGAGCCGGCGATATCCTGCTTGTAAAGCCGCTTATCAAAATTTATGGAAGCGTTAAACTGCTCCATAATTTTATCCGTTTCTTTAGCGAACCTTCCGCCCCACATTTTTTTAGACATAATTGACTCCGCCAAACTATTTCTTGCGCTTTTCTTTCAACAGCGCGCGCACTTTCAGAGGCAGGCCGAACAGGTTTATAAATCCAGTCGCGTCTGCCTGATTGTAAACCGCGTCTTGGCCGAAAGTGGCAAACTCCTCGGAATATAAAGAATACGGGCTCTTAACTCCGGCGGAAGAAACTTTGCCTTTATAAAGTTTAACGCGCACGACGCCGGTAACCGTTTCCTGCGTTTTGTTAACAAAAGCATCCAGCGCTTCACGCAGCGGCGTGAACCATAAACCGTCGTAAACAAGCTCGCTGTATCTCAGCGCGACGGTCTGTTTAAAATTGAGCGTAATTCTGTCCAGACAAAGCGTTTCAAGTTCTGTATGCGCGTAATAAAGTATTTCCCCGCCGGGGGTTTCATACACGCCGCGGGACTTCATACCGACGAGCCTGTTTTCCACCATGTCCATTATTCCCACGCCGTTCCTGCCGCCGATTTCGTTTAATTTTTTCATCAGAGAAACCGCGTCCATTTTTTTGCCGTTGAGGCCGACGGGATTACCCTTTTCAAATTCTATCTCGACGTACTCCGGTTTATCCGGCGCTTTAGACGGCGGCGTTAAAAGAACAAACAAATCATCCTTAGGTTCGTTCCACGGGTCCTCAAGGTCCAGCCCTTCGTGCGAAATGTGCCAGATATTGCGGTCCGCGCTGTAAGAATTACTTTTCTTGACTGGTATAGGAATACCGCGTTTCTCAGCGTAATTTATCGCATCTTCGCGGGATTTAATGGGCCAGCGCGGGTCCCTCCACGGAGCGATAATTTTGATGTGCGGTGCAAGCGCTTTAACGGTAAGTTCAAAACGCACCTGGTCATTGCCTTTGCCAGTCGCGCCGTGGGCAACGGCGTCCGCGCCTTCTTTTAAAGCAATATCAACCAGCGCTTTGGCTATAACCGGCCGCGCGAAAGACGTGCCCAGCAAATATTTTTTTTCATAAACCGCGCCGGCTTTCATCGTCGGCCAGACGTAATCTTCCAAAAATTCTTTTGTCAAATCCGGCAGATAAAGTTTGCTCGCGCCGGTTTTTTTTGCACGCTCTTCCAGGCCAATGGTCTCCGCTCCTTGCCCGACGTCGCCGCAGACGCATATAATTTCCGCGTTAAAAGTTTCTTTAAGCCACGACACCATGACGGAAGTGTCCAGCCCGCCGGAATACGCCAAAACTATTTTCTTAATATCGCTCATTTTATTTACTATCTCCTGTTATTTAATCCTTTTTTTGCAGAGATAAAAGTTTGGCACGATACTCATCTGCTTTTAGTGCATCTCCTTTTTTATCATAAGCCTCTGCTATATTTGATAAAACTATTTCATCCTTAGGATTTAATTTCTCCGCTTTAAGGAAAAATATAAGCCCTTTATCATAATCTTTCTGAAGAGAATAATAAATACCTAAATTTGAAAGACTTTCAACGCTATCAGGATAATATTTTAAAATATTTTCCGACAGTTCTTTAAATGCTTCGTCAAGTTCCGTATGGTAAAACGCCAGCACATAATCTTGCATAGACGTAAGCATTTGTTTTTTTCCGTCGTCTAACGGTTTATTATCCGTCCAAAGCCAGCGGTTCTTATTTTTTACCGAGCGTTTAAGAGTTTCCAAAAATATCTCATTTACGCATTTTGTATCTTTTATTTCGCTGCACGCGCTGGCCTTCCCAAAACGCATATCCAAGCGGTCAGGAAAATTTTTTATTCCTTTGTCAATATAATCCAAAGCCTGTTTAAATAATTCCGTGTTAAAATTTTCTTTAAACACCATATATCCGGCAATTTCTTTTGTATTCGGGTCCGCGATTGCCAAACTATCAGAATTATCATCTGCCGCGGCAGGTAGTATAGTGTATGTTCCTACTGGTACCGGAGAACCGCCGTCTTTTTCGGTTGTGACTGTAACTTTTTCTTTACGGCTCTCAGAAAAATATCTATTAAATTGGTTAATGTAATATTCCGGAGTATTGTTATCGGCAGCATAAACACAAACGCCGGATAATATATAGATTAATGATATTAATAAAATATTTTTCATTTGTCTTTCATTTTAAAAATTCTTGTCGCTCATCAAAAGGGCCATGACGGCCTTTTGCACATGCAGCCTGTTTTCCGCCTCGTCGAAAATTACGCTCTGCGGGCCTTCCATAATATCCTCGGTAATTTCCTCGCCGCGGTGCGCCGGCAGACAGTGCATGACGACGGCGTCCTTTGACGCGGCTTTAAGCAGACGCTCATTAATCTGGTACGCGGCTAAATCTTTTTTGCGTTTTGCCGTCTCAGCTTCCTGGCCCATGCTGGCCCAAACGTCGGTATAAAGCACGTCGGCGTTTTGCGCGGCTTTAAGAGGATCAGACTCTAAAATAATTTTACTGCCGCTTTCTTTAATATCCGCCTCGGCAAGTTTAAGCATTGCCTGATTAACCTCATAACCTTTAGGACAGGACAGCGTAATATCCATGCCGACTTTGGCGCAGACAAACATAAGCGAATGCGCCACATTGTTCCCGTCTCCGACGTAAACAAGTTTGCGGCCTTTTAAATTGCCGAAATTTTCCTGCGCGGTAAAAATGTCCGCCAGCGCCTGGCACGGATGCGCCGCGTCCGTAAGCCCGTTAATGACGGGCACGCTGGCATAGTCCGCCAGTTCCTGGACGTCGCTCTGATTGAAAGTTCTTATCATAATCCCATCTACGTAGCGGGAAAGGACGCGGGCGGTGTCTTTAAGCGGCTCGCCGCGGCCCATCTGCGTGCTGACATTGTCCAAAAACAAAGCCTGCCCGCCTAGCTGCGCTATGCCTACCTCAAAAGAAACCCTCGTCCGCGTGCTTGCTTTATGGAAAATCATGGCAAGCGTTTTGCCTTCAAGCAGACGGTGCGGCTTGCCGGTTTTCTGCATTTGTTTTAATTTTTTCGCCGTCTCTAAAATGAGCGCGACTTTACCGAAACTCAAGTCGTGTATCGTGATTAAATCTTTGCCTTTCATCATAAAACACCTTCCAAAATTTTTACCGCCTCATCAACGTCTTTCTTATTTATAATCAGCGGCGGAACAAAACGCAGCACATTATCCGCCGTGCAGTTTATCATAAGCCCGCGTTCAAGACATTTTTTGACAATTTCCCCGCCTTCGTGTTCTAATTCCATACCGACGAGCAAACCTTTCCCGCGAACTTCTTTAGACGGTAATTTTTTAAGTTTTTCCATTAAATACGCGCCGCATTTTTCCGCGTTGGCGGCCAGATTTTCTTTTTCCGCCGTCTCAAGAACGGCTACAGCCGCAGCGCAGGCCAGCGGATTACCGCCGAAAGTGGAACCGTGGTCCCCTTTATGTATCGCGGACGAAACAGCCTCGGTGCAAAGCACCGCGCCGATTGGCAAACCGCCGCCGAGTCCCTTTGCCAGCGTCATAATATCGGGTTTTACGCCATAATGTTCAAAACAAAACATTTTGCCGGTTCTGCAAATACCCGTCTGAACTTCGTCTAAAATAAGCAGCGCGCCGCGCTCTTTGCAAAGTTTTGAAACGGCGGAAGCATATTCCTGATTGGCGACGTTTATGCCGCCTTCGCCCTGGATAAGCTCCAAAATTACGGCAACGGTTTTGTCGTCAAATTTACTTTTTAAATCTTCTATATCGTTAAATTTGGCGTAATCAAAGCCGGCGGGCAGCGGCTCAAAACCTTTATGGAATTTCGGCTGCCCCGTCGCGGTAAGCGCGGCGAGCGTGCGGCCGTGGAAAGAATCATTTAAAGAAATTATTTTAAATTTCCCGCCGTTCGCGGAGCCCCATTTGCGGGCGATTTTGATTGCGCCCTCTACGGCTTCGGTGCCGGAGTTTGCCAGAAAAACTCTTTCCAAACCGCTTAATTTTGCCAGTTTTTCGACTAAGCGCGCCTGAATTTCCGTGTGATAATAATTTGTGCAATGTATTAATTTTGACGCCTGCTCCGAAATCGCTTTGACAAGCGCCGGATGATTGTGCCCCAAAATGCTGACGGCTATGCCGGCGAAAAAGTCTAAATATTTTTTGCCGTCGGTATCATACAAAACCGCGCCGTTTCCTTTTTCCAACACTATAGGAAACCGCCCGAAAACGGGCAGATAATGCTTCGCTTCAATTTCTAAAATTTTTTCTTTTTTCATTTTGCCACCATTGTCCCTGAGCCTCTGTCCGTAAAAATTTCCATCAAAATAGAGTGCGGCGTTCTGCCGTCGATAATATGCGCTTTGCTTGTCATATGGTTAAGCGCGTGTATGCAGGCCTGCACTTTAGGTATCATACCGCCGTCGATAGTGCCTTTCATCATCATTTCATAGGCTTTGTCAAACGTCAGCGTTGAGATAAAAGTGTCCGGATTTTTATAATCCTCAAAAATACCTTTAACGTCGGTCAGCATAATCAATTTCTCGGCGTGCAGCGCGGCCGCGATTTCACCGGCCACCGTGTCCGCGTTAATATTAAAAGTTTCGCCGTTTTCGCCTACGCCTATGGGCGCTATTATGGGAATATAATCGTTGTCCAGAAGAGAGTTTAACAAGTGCGCGTTGACGGCGGTAACCGCGCCGACGAAACCGATGTCGACTTCTTTTGTCACGCCGTTTTCTTTAACTTCGCTGAGGACTTTTTCGGCTCGGAGAAGACTTGCGTCTTTGCCGTTGAGCCCGATGGCCTTTCCGCCGAACATATTGATTGTCGCCGTGACTTCCGTGTTTATTCTGCCCACCAAAACCATTTGGGCGATATCAACCGTTTCCCCGTCTGTCACACGAAGGCCGTTGACAAATTCAGACTTCTTGCCGACCTTTTTAAGCATGTCGGTAATTTCCGGCCCGCCGCCGTGCACGACGACAGGGCGCAGACCGGAGAACTGCAAAAACGCGATATCCTGCGCGACTTTCTTTTTAAGCTCCTCATTAACCATAGCATGTCCGCCGTATTTTATGACGACGGTTTTATTCTGGTATTTTCTGATATACGGCATAGCCTCTATCAAAGTTTCAATTTTATCGGCTGATTCGAACATTTTAACTCCGGTAGCTGCCGTTGATTTTGATGTAGTCATATGAAAAATCACAGGTCCAGACGGTGGCCTGCGCGTCGCCGCGGCCGAGGTCTATGGTCACGTGGATTTCTTTTTCTTTCATTTTTTCGGACAGCAGTTTTTCGTCGGCGTTAAGGCCGGTGCCGTTTTTGAAAATATGAATTTTTTCCAGCCAGACGTTAAGACGCTCAGGCTTTAAATTTATTCCGCTGTAACCAAGCGCGCATACTATGCGTCCCCAGTTGGCGTCCTCACCGAAAAAAGCTGTTTTCACCAGCGGGCTTCTGGCCACGGTGCACGCCGCGGTCTTGGCTTCTTCCCGCGTCTGCGCGCCCTGGACGGAAATTTCTATAAATTTCGTCGCGCCTTCACCGTCGCGCACCATCATTTTGGCAAGTTCTGTCGCCACTTCTTTTAACGCGCCGTAGAAAACTTTATAATCTTTGTCCTGCTCGCGTATAACCATTTTATTGCCGGCGCAGCCGTTGGCTAGGACGATAAGAGTGTCATTTGTACTTGTGTCCCCGTCGACGATGGCAAGATTAAAAGACCTGTCCGCGACATCTTTGACGCACTTCTGCAAAAGCGTGCGGGAAATGCAAATATCCGTCGTAATATAAGAAAGCATGGTGGCCATATTCGGCGCTATCATACCGCTGCCTTTCGCGATACCGGCGACTATTACGGGCGTTCCCTCAATTTCAATTTTTACCGCGTATTCTTTGGCGTAAGAATCGGTCGTCATAATGGCCGTCGCAGCGTCTTTGCCGCCTTTAACGGAAACTTCTTTGGCTACTTTTTTTATGCCGGCTTCCATTTTATCCATATTAAGATAAGAGCCGATTACGCCGGTGGAAGAAACAAAAACTTCTTTCGGGCTGCAACCAATTTGCTCCGCCGTAATTTCCGCCATCTGACGCGCGTCTTTAAGCCCCTGCTCGCCGGTGCAGGCGTTCGCGCAGCCGGCGTTGACAATAATCGCGCGCGCGGTTTTGTTAAGCAGATTTTCTCGGCAGACAATCACCGGCGCGGCGCACATTTTGTTTTGGGTAAATACCGCGCCCGCGACGGCGGGAACCTCGCTTACTATAACCGCTAAATCTTTTTTCCCGGCTTTTTTGAAACCTGCCCAAACGCCTGCGGCTTTAAAACCTTTCGGCGCTGTAATGGACGGCTTATTAACTTTCATTGTCTTATCTCCTATGGGTATAACGGAACATCATCAAGGCCGGTTTTTTCATCCAGCCCAAACATTAAATTCATATTCTGCACGGCCTGCCCGCTCGCGCCTTTGACTAAATTATCCAGAGCGCTCAGCACGACGACGCGGTTTAGCCTCTTATCAATATGCCAGCCTATATCTATATAGTTTGAGCCGCGCACATTTTTTGTCGCGGGCGACGCGCCGAGGCCAAGCACGCGTACAAACGGCTTACCTTTATATATATCATATGCCGCCGCGATGTCTTCCGGCTTAACATTCGGTTTTAAATTTGCGTAACAGGTGGCAAGTATTCCGCGCACTATCGGCGCGAGATGAGGAGTGAAAGAAATTTTTATTTCTGTTCCGGCGGCAGCGGAAAGATGTTCTTCAATTTCCGGAGTGTGGCGGTGGTTCGTAACGCCGTAGGCGGAAAAATTTTCATACACTTCGGAAAAATGGCTGCTGAGTTTCAGCGCGCGGCCCGCGCCGCTTACGCCGGACGCGGCGTCAACGATAATATTTTCCGTCTGAACCAAGCCGGCTTTCAGCAACGGAGTAAGCGCCAGTATGGACGCTGTCGTGTAGCAGCCGGGATTAGCTAAAATTTTCGCATTTTTAATTTTATCGGCGTAAAGTTCCGGCAGGCCGTAGATTGCGCCGGCGTCTTTATGCGTATGCGGTATTTTATACCACGCCTCATAAACGGCAGAGTCCGCAAAACGGTAATCCGCGCCAAGGTCGATAATTTTTACTTTATTTTTCGCCAGTTCCTTCCCGACGGACATCGCGTGGCCGTGCGGAAGGGCGACAAAAATAACGTCGGACTCGTCAGCGTTTTTCACGACGGTCTTCATATCGACAAAGTTTTGTTTATATATTTCCGCCAGATGGGGATATATGGACGAAACGGACGCGCCTGCATTCGTTTCGGAAGTCAGATATTTTATTTCTGCCTTTTTATGGTGGTGTAGTACCCTCAACAACTCGGCGCCGGTATAACCGCTCGCGCCAATTATGCTTATCTTCAATTTTTTGGGCTCCTGCCTCGGGTGTTTTATTTTCCCTTTAATTTTTGCAACCAAAAAATAATGGCGGGCTACGGGCCCGCTTTCTTGTATAAAAAATTATACAACTTTTTTAAAATAAATTGTAAAAGTTTTTTTTAAAAACATATAATAAGGTAAGTACACAGGAGAATATTATGCCACTTAAATCTAAAGTATATTTTACCGACATGCATACCAAACTTGGCGAAGGACTGCCGAAAAAATTAACCCGTTTTATAAAAGCCGCGGGAATAGAGCAGATAGATTTTAAAAATAAATTTGTCGCCATAAAACTGCATTTTGGCGAGCCGGGCAACCTAGCTTTCCTGCGCCCTAACTACGCTACCGCCGTCGCGGATTTGGTAAAAAAATTAGGCGGCAAACCTTTTTTGACCGACTCAAACACTCTTTACGCCGGCGGAAGAAAGAACGCGCTGGAACACCTTGAGTCCGCCGCTTACAACGGTTTCACGCCGATAACGACCGGCTGTCAGGTTATTATCGCCGACGGGCTGAAAGGGACCGACGAGGCTTATGTCCCCGTAAAAAACGGCGAATATGTAAAGCACGCAAAAATAGGCCGTGCCGTTATGGACGCGGACATTGTAATTTCTCTCAACCATTTCAAAGGCCATGAATTCGCGGGCATGGGCGGAGCTTTAAAAAACGTCGGCATGGGCTGCGGCAGCCGCGCCGGGAAAATGGAAATGCACAGCGCGGGGAAACCCACGGTTCAGACGGAACGCTGCATAGGCTGCGGCGCGTGTTACAGAGTTTGTCAAGTCGCCGCGCCGGAAATTAAAAACGGCAAATCAAAAATAAATCATAAAAAATGCACCGGCTGCGGTATGTGCATCGGCGCCTGCCCGACGGACGCGATTACCGCGTCTTTTGACGAAAGCCTTGATAACATGAACAAAAAAATAGCGGAATACGCGATAGCGGTTTTAGAAGGCAGGCCGAGTTTCCACATATCGCTTGCCGTAGATATTTCTCCGCACTGCGACTGTCTTTCCGAGAACGACGTTCCGATAGTGCCCAACGTCGGCATGTTTGCGTCATTTGACCCTGTGGCCATTGACTGCGCGTGCGCGGACGCTGTCAACAAACAACCGATAAATCCCGGCAGCCTGCTGGCGCAAAAAGGACATACGCACGACGACTATTTTAAAGATTTGTCCGACATCACCGACTGGCGCAACTGCGCGAAACACGCCGAGAAACTTGGTCTGGGTTCGCAGCAGTACGAGCTTATTACTATAAAATAAATGACTTTAATTCTGGCCATAGACGGCCGCGCGGCGGCGGGGAAAACGACTTTTGCAAAATTGCTTGCCAAAAATTTTGCCGCGCAAATAATACACACGGACGACTTTTTTCTTCCGCCGCAAAACCGTGTGGAAAAAATCTCCGGGCATATGGATTTAGGCGGACTGAAAAAAGTTTTGAAAAATTTGTCCGCCGGAAAACCCGCCGTTTACAAACCGTATGACTGCGCGCGCGGCAAATATAAAAAAGAAATAAAAATAAATCCGCGCGGCCTGATTATCGTGGAAGGCTGTTACAGCTTGCACCCAAAACTGGCGGCGCATTACGACCAAAAAATTTTTATGAATATTTCCCCCTCCGCCCAGAAAAAACGCATACTGGCGCGCGGCGGAAAAGAAAGCTTGAAAGCGTTTCAAAAAATCTGGATTCCCGAAGAAGAAAAATATTTCCTCCGTTACGCTCCGCAAAAATACTGCGATATGATTTTAGAAATAAAATAAAAGTTTATACGCCCTTTTTAAGCGTCCCGTTTTGGAAAGAATAGACGGTCTGTACACCGACGGAATTTATAAAATCGTCTTCGTGGGAAATAACAATCATCGCGCCGGGATAAGCCGATAAAATTTCCTCAATATGCCGCCGCGTGGCCAAATCAATATTATTCGTAATCTCGTCCAGCAAAAGCAGGCGCGGCACGCGCGCGGCTATGGCGGCAAGAGACAAACGCGCGCGCTCTCCGCCGGAAAGAAGAGATATGTCCAGGTTAACTTCTTCATTTTTGCGGAACAAAAAATCATTTAAATGTTTTCTTATTTCGGCGTGCGTCCACTGCGGCGCGGCCGCGGAAATTACGTCAAGAGCATTTCGCGTCCCGGCGATATTATTATAATGCTGGTCAAGAAACCCGACTTCTTCCGTCTTGGGAGCGTCCCATGTTCCGCCCAGCCGCCGCGCCGGGTTCATTATCGCCTTAAACAAAGTTGATTTGCCGGAGGCGTTGTCCCCGGTAACTGCGACTTTTTCCCCCGCCGCCACGGTAAGATTTACGCCGCTTATAACAACTTTTCCGCCGTAACCCGCCGCGCCGTCCATTATAAAAAGCGCGGTCCCGTTTTGTGCTCCCGCTGGAATATTAAAAGACGGCTTGATAATTTCCCTCACGCCTAACGCGCGGATTTGCTCGTTAATTTCGTCTTTCTTATCAAAAATGGCGCTCTTTTTGCTTCCGGCGGTTTTCTCCGCGCGGCGCTCCATCCCGCCGGCGATTATCGGCGCCCATTTGCCTTTGTCCCTGGCAAGTTCGCCGTGACGGCGACTTTTCGCGGCGCGTTCCTGCTCGGCCATAAGACTGCGGTGGTTTTGCTTTTTTTCTTTTTCAAGACTTTCAAGTTTCGCATTTAAACCCGCTCGTTTTATTTCGCTCTCACGCATATAATCGTCATAATTTCCGGTGAAAATATTTACCGCGCCGTTTTCTATGTTCCAGATTGTGCCGACGTTCCGCAGGAGTTCCGGGTCATGGCTGACGACAATCAGAGTTCCTTTGAAATATTCCAGCATATTCATTAAAGATTTACGGTTGGCGCGGTCAAGATGGTTTGTCGGCTCGTCCAGCAGAAGAATGTCCGGCGCGGCGGCAAGCGCGGATGACAACGCTTTATTAAACCGCTGGCCGCCGCTCAAATCGTCATGCTCCGTAACCGTCTGAGGAACATATGAAACCACGGCGCCGGGCGGAACGGCAATTTCTCCGTCAATTAAAGTTTTGTCCTCTTTTATCGCGCGCAGCAGCGTTGTTTTGCCGCCGCCGTTAACGCCGATAACCGCGATTTTCGCGCCGTAAGGAACCGACGCGTTAAAATTTTCAAAACAAATTTTATGCGGCAGCACAAGAGACAAATTTTTTAACGCCAAAGGTTTATGCATAGTTTAATGGTACAAAAAAATCCCCGGTTTTTCGCCGGGGATTTTTACTTTTGAAATATTACTTGCTTTCGGCAACATGCAGCTTGCTGTGTTTTCTGCTGTAAGCAAAATAGATTATAAAACCTATAATCGTCCAGACGACTAGCCTTATCCACGTGTCCACAGGCAGCGCAAGCATCTGCGCGGCGCAGACAATCGCGCCAAGCACGGGAACAAGCGGGACCATCGGCGTTTTAAACGGACGATTTATGCCGGGGTGCGTTTTGCGTAAGACTAAGACTGAAATGCAGACAATCACAAACGCCGCCAGCGTGCCTATTGAGACAAGTTCGCCCAGCACGTTAATGGGCAGCAGACCGGCGATAAGCGCCGCGGCGACGCCGGTAATAAGAGTGGAATTAGCCGGGGCCTTATGCTCGTTAACCTTAGAAAAAAACTTCGGCAGCAGGCCGTCCTTTGACATGGCAAAGAAAATCCTCGCCTGCCCCATGGACATAACCAGCACGACGGTGGTAAGCCCGGCTATGGCGCCCAGTTTGATAAGAGGGCTCAGCCATTTAATGCCCGCGGTGTCTATTGCAAGCGCTATCGGCGCGGACACGTCAAGTTTGGAATAATGGACAATCCCCGTCGCGACGGCGGTTACCAAAACGTATAAAACGGTGCAGATAACCAGAGACATCATAATAGCGCGCGGCATGTCCCGCTGCGGGTTTTTAGCTTCCTGCGCGACGGTGGAAACAGCGTCAAAACCGATATACGCAAAGAAGATGACGCCCGCTCCGCGCAAAATCCCGGACCAGCCGAAATGCCCGAAAGAGCCTGTATTCTGCGGTATATAAGGAACCCAGTTTTGCGTGTTAATATAAGAAATTCCGAAAGCTATAAACAAAACGATTACCATTATTTTTATAAAAACTATGACATTGTTTACGCCGGCGGACTGCCTTGTCCCGCGCATAAGCATGGCGGCGACAACGGCGACGATGAAAACCGCCGGCAGGTTTACAATGCTGCCGCTGAGCGCCCAGTGCCCGCCCACGTGCATAAAAGGCGCGACGGTAAGCGCCGTCGGAATATGCATGCCTATTCCGTCAAAAAGACTGGCCACGTAACCGGACCAGCCGACGGAGACCGTGCCCGCGGCAAATAAATATTCCAGAACCAGATTCCATCCGATAAACCACGCGATAAATTCGCCCAACGTGGAATAACTGTAAGCGTAAGCGCTGCCGGCCACCGGGAGCATCGACGCGAATTCCGCGTAACAAAGCCCCGCCATAGCGCAGCCGAAGGCGGAGATTATGAAGGAAATGGTAAGCGCCGGCCCGGCGTAATTTGCCGCCGCGGTGCCGGTCAGCACAAAAATACCGGTGCCGATAATAGCGCCTATGCCCAATGCCGTCAAATGCCACAGAGAAAGAGAACGTTTAAGCCCGCCTTCCGTTTCCAGCGATTCGGTTATAATAAGGTCAACCGGTTTTCTTCTGAACAGTTTTTTTATCATATGTATTAACCTATTAGTACATTGTAACATAATATGACGAAATTATAAAAAGTTTTTTCGCGGCATACAGACTTTAGTATATTTTTTAACTAATTAATAATAGCTATCTACTTTTAATAGAATATATTATTACCTGCATTTAAACGGAAGTTATACAATAGAAAGCGAAATACATAATAGTGGAAATAATTTATTTATTTAATTATATTAATAAAGCATTATTATTATAAATAAATAATATATTTAGGATTTAAAGATGAATTACTGCCGGCAACATTTGCCGTTTGCGGCCGTGTGGAAAAACCGGAGAATCACCCGCCTTTTCGTCCGGGCTTTAACCATCTATATATTATTCTTGGCAGCCGTTTTGCTTTCGCCCTCTCCCCTCTTCGCGCAGGCGGCTAATTTTACGGACCTTCGAACGGCTATAATTTCCGCCGCCGGCACAACCGCGACAATACCTTTGGACGATTATCTTGCCATGCAGCCGACGGACACGGCCGCTACAATCAGCTCCCCCTCAAATATTACTCTGCAGACGCAAAGCGGCAATCCCCTGACGTTTGACGCGGCCGCCGGACAGACCGACCACATGTTTTTCATCTATAATCCCACTGCCGTCTACGACTCCGGCTATATGCTGAACATCGCGGGTTCCGTCACGTTTAAAAACACAAATCTCATCGGCAGCGGCAGCGTTCTGTCCAACTACTACGGACAGGCTAATATCGGCGGTGACGGCGCTTCTGTTACGTTTGACAATAACGCGGTATCCGGGGGATATGTATACGGCAGCACAATTTTCAATTACGGTCTTACCAACGTGAGCGGAGCCGACATCACATTCAGCAACAACAGCTCGACGTGGTTCGGCGGCGCCATCGCCAATATGGTCGGCGGCAGTATCGATATTGCCGGAACAAACAGCATTACATTCAGCGGCAACTCCGCGGGATACGGCGGCGTCATTTACAACGACTCCGTGATGACGATAGAGAATGGCGGGCTTTTGACATTTTCCGGCAACAACGTGACCGCCCACGGCGGCGTCATGTATGAAGACGGCGGTTCCCTGACGATAACAGGCGCGGGAGACGTGTCTTTTCTTAACAATACGGCTGAAGCCAACGGCGGCGCGTTCTATATTTCCTCCTCAGGGCTCTCCATGAGCGGCGGGACCTTGACTATGAACGGAAACACGGCCGGCGGCGCCGGCGGCGTGATAGGTCTTGTTACGTCCCAGCCCACGGATATTATTTTTAATAATATCTCCGCGACGGGCAATACCGCGGGCGAGGGCGGGGTAATCTACAATAACGGCTCCGCGATTACTTTGGGCGAGGCCGGCGGCACGGCGACGTTTGACCAGAATAATGTTGTAGTCGGCACCGGCGGAAGCGGTAACGGAGGCGCGATAGAGAATTACGCGGGTTCGATAGATATCCTCAGCGCGGCGGCGTTCACGAACAACACGGCCGCTAACAACGGCGGCGCGATTTACAACCAAGCGGGGACGCTGAACGTCTCTGCGGGCAGCTCGTTCAGCAACAACACGGCGTTGCAGGGCGGCGCCATTTACAACGCCGGCACCGCGACGATAGCCGGCACGACGTTTGATTCTAATACGGCCGGTAACGGTGCCACAACCGACACTGGCGGCGCAATTTATAATAGCGGCACTTTAATTCTGAATTCCGGCAATAAGTTCACAAATACGGCAGGCGTCGTAAGTACCGGACTTGGCGGGGCTATTGCCAATGTGGGAGCTTCCGCTTCCGTCGTCATCACAAACAATGATTTTGAAGGGTTGAATACCAATAACGGCGGCGGAGCGATTTTTAATCAATCCGGCACGGCCACAATCTCCGATTCGATGTTCTATGCCAATACGGTCATTAATAACGGCGGAGCGATTAATAATTACATTTCAGGCACGGTCATCATTTCCGGCTCTACTTTTGATTCCAACACAGCCGGACGTAACGGCGGGACGATTTATACGGACAGCGGCGTATTGACTCTGAATGCCGGTAATACATTTAAAAATACCGACGGAGCCGTAAACGCCGACAACGGCGGCGCTATTGCGACGGGAACTTCGGCGCAATTGACAATCACGGGCGGCAACAATACCTTCACCGGGATGAAAGCTTCTACATACGGCGGAGCGATTTATAACGCCAGCACCCTCGTTGACAGCAGCAATGTCAGTTTAAACACCATTTCCGGCGCAACGTTCGATTCCAACGTCGCCGGTAGCTGGGGCGGCTCCATTTACAATACCGGCACTTTAGTACTGAATTCTGGCAATACGTTCTTAAACACGGCCGGCGCGGTAAATGCCAACCTTGGCGGGGCCATTGCCAATGTGGGAGCTTCTGCTTCCGTCGTCATCACAAACAATGACTTTGAAGGGTTGAATACCAGCAACGGCGGCGGAGCGATTTTCAATCAATCCGGTACGGTTACCGTCTCCGATTCAACATTTTATGACAATACGGTTGTCAATAACGGCGGGGCGATTAACAATTATATGTCAGGTACTGTCATCGTTTCCGGCTCTACTTTTGATTCCAATCAAGCCAGCGGCAGCGGCGGCAACTACGGCAACGGCGGAGCGATTTTTGCGGACAGCGGCGTATTGATTCTGAATGCCGGCAATGTATTTCAAAATACGGACGAAGTCATAAACGCCGTGAATGGCGGCGCGATTGCGACCGGAACTTCGGCGCAATTGACTATTACTGACAACACCTTCACAGAGATGAAAGCTTCTACATACGGCGGTGCGATTTATAACACCGGCGGCTTGTCAATGTCCGGCTCTACTTTTGATTCCAATACTGCCGGCAGTAACGGCGGGGCGATTTATTCCGGCGGCGGGACGAACAATATTGACAGCACCAAATTTCTTGATAACTCCGCGGGTTACGCAGGCGCCATAAACAACGTTTCCGGCACGATGAATATATCAAACAGCGAGTTTGACAATAATACAGCCGCCGCCAGCACGAGCGGAGCAATCGAAAATACCGGGATATTGAACATAGACACCGGCGCGGCGGACACAGGCACGACATTTTCCGGCAATACGTCCGCCACGTATGCCGGCGCTATTTTCAACGCCAACAGTTTGACAATAGGCAAAGCGACTTTCAGCGAGAATTCAACTGCAATCAGCGGCGGCGCGATTTACAACAACGCCGCCGGTACGGCGGCAATATCCGATACCGACTTTGACTCAAATAAAGTAGGCAGCAGCGGAGCCGGCGGAGCGATAGAGAATTTGGGAACGCTGACTCTAAATTCCGGCAATGTGTTTGAAAATACATTGAACATAATAAATGCACAGGTAGGCGGGGCCGTCGACAATTCCGGCCCATCCGCAAACCTGACCGTTACGGACAATATATTTACCGGTTTGCAAGCCTCAGCCGCCGGCGGCGCGATTTCCAGCGGGGGCGGCGGGATTGTAAATATCAGCGGCAGCCAGTTTATTGACAACTCCGGGGGTTACGCGGGCGCGATTTTGCAGACGGCCGGAACGATGACGATAGACGGCAGTTCGTTTACAGGCAATAAGTCAGCCACCACCAGCGGGGCAATAGAAAACAGCGGGACGATAACTATCAGCGGCGCGACGACGTTTACCAAAAATACGGCCGCAAACGCCGGCGGAGCTATTTATAATTACGGCGCCGGCGACCTGACGATTGGAAGCGGCGCTTCTTTCGACGAAAACACGGCGGCAAATTACGGCGGCGCGATTGTCAATATTACGTCGCTGTCACTCGACGGAGTTTCCTTTACCGGCAATACTGCTGCGACAGGAAACGGCGGCGCGGTTTACAATACCGGGACAACGACCGGCGGCGGCACGTTTGACGCTAATACCGCCGTCAGCGGCGGCGGCATTTATAATAACGGTTCGCTTGATATGACGAGCGGCGATGTTTCTTTTGCGGATAACGTGTCGACGAGCGCCAACGGCGGCGGCGGAGGGGCCATATTCAATGACGCGGCCGGCGTGGCAAACATCGGCAGCGCGGGCACGACGACGTCGTTCAGCGGCAACACGACGGGTTACGGCGGCGGCGCGATTTTCAACGGCGGACAGACGACTGTGACCAACGCTTCTTTTGACAATAACGACAGCGGAGCGTTCGGCGGCGCGATATATGACAGCACTTCTTCAGGCGTTACCGATGTCACGGGTTCAACTTTTACGTCCAATACCGCCGCGCAGCGCGGCGGCGCGATTTATAACCAGGGCACTGTGACGGTGGATTCTTCAGATTTTGAGTCCAACGTTTCTCCCGAGGGCGGCGCTTTCGACCAAGTCGGCGTGTCGGCCACCATAACCAACAGTACGTTTAATAACAACGTCGCCGGCAACTATACCATCGACACTGGAACAGGAGCAGTCACCGTCACGTCGGTAAGCGGCACCGGCGGGGCCATAAACAACTACGGGGAATTAAATATAAGCGGCTCAGATTTCACAAACAATCTGGCCTCTTACGGCGGCGCGATTGATAACTACGGCGCGGCGGCGAATTTAACTATGACGGACACAAACGCCTCCGGCAACTCTGCCTCCATGGGCGGGTTTTTCTCCAATCAGGCAGGTTCGGCAAATATAAGCGGCGGCACATTCGCGTCAAACACGGCGGGCGCGTACGGCGGAGTTTTTTACAACAACGGCGGTACATTAAGCGTTGACGGAGCAACCATTAATGACAACAGCGCGGCCAGTTACGGCGGCGTGCTGTTCAATCCGTCGGGCAGCACGGCGACGTTCTCCAATACTTCCGTGGATTCCAATTCATCAAGTTATATCGCCGGAGCAATGTCCAACAACGGCGGCACGCTGAACATTTTGGGCGGGACAAGCTTTACGAATAACACGGCCTCCTATTTGGGCGGCGCGATTTACACCTACGGCACGCTTAATCTCGATTCTTCCGCAGACGACATTACTTTCAGCGGCAACAGCGCCGCCGCGGGCAACGATATTTATATGGATACTACCTCCGGCGTCGTCAACGTGGACGGCACGGCCAATAACGTTATTATCGGCGACGGCATCACTGGCAACGGCGCGATAAATAAGAGCAACGCGGGAGTGTTTCAAATCAACGGCAACAGCTCGGGCTACACGGGCGTGTTTAATAACGACGGCGGACAGACGATAGCGAAGGCGGCTTTCTTCGGCGGGACGAACAATATTTCCGGCGGCGATATCGAACTGGCCGACGGGTCCGGCATCACGCCGGGCAGCACGTTCAACATCGGCGCGGCCGGCACGCTGCTGCTGTCGACGAGCGGCGACTTGACGTTCGGCGCGGGGCTTGTGAATGATTTAAGCGGCGCGGGCGGCGTCATCAACAAGACGGGTACGGGCACTTTATACGTCACCGGCGACAACTCGGCTTTTGACGGCACGTACGAGCAGTCGGCTGGGAACTCAATTTTTACCGCTCCCACTTTCGGCGGCGCCCACGATATCAGCGGCGTAGGCGTGATGACGCTGGCCGGCGGTTCTTCCTTCACGGCCGGCAGCAGCATAGCGCTTTCCGACACGGCGGCTTTGGATATTACCACTAACTCAGATATAACTCTGGCGGACGCTTCCCAAATAACCGGTACCTCAACGACGAGTATAAATAAATCCGGAACGGGCACGCTCAATATTTTGGCCGACGAATCAGGCTATCTCGGCACTTATAATCAGACGGCGGGCGAAACCGACGTTACCGTCGACGGCAAAATGTTCGGCGGCGCAAATAACATATCTGACAGCGCGCTCAATATAACGACGGCAAACGGTCTTTATTACAATGTCACTTTGGGCGATAACGGCGTGCTTAATAATTATGACACGACCGCGGCGTCGACGGATATCGGCGCGGCGGGCAGTACAATAAATTTTGCGTCGGGAGCGTCCGGCGCGGCAATGAATTTCGGCGCGGACACGTCGTTAACGCAGGCGGCGTATAATTTAGTAGCGGCGATAGACAACGGTAACGCGAATACCGTTGCGTTCAACAATTCGGACGTGACGTTCGCCTCGACGGACTACACCGGGACGACGAAATATACGTTCAACAACTCCGTGATAGATTTGACCACGCCGGTGCCGGCGCTGCGCACGATGACGTTCGACAATCTGACGGCTACTAACTCTTCGCTGTCTTTCGACGTGAACGCGGATGTAGTGGGCAGCACGGAAACGTTTACGTCCGATAAACTGGTAGTCAATAACGGCAGCGGCGGAAGCCTTCTGGCGCTGGGCCCCATCAGGATACTGGATGACGCCGACGACGGTCTCTTCGGTACGAACCACATCGCTAATGTTTTGAACGGCATTCAGTTTAACGCGGGGCAGACGACGTATATCTCCACGACGGCCTATGAATATCTGGCGACGGTGGACGCGGCTCAGACGGGGTTGGACCTGACCGTGCTGCAGGCGTCGGACGAGAACTCTCTGTATATCATGAACGCCCAGTCGGGCAGCAGGGGATTTAACTTTTCATTTTATCAGGGCTATCCCACCTATTACAATATCGGCCAAAGCTTGAGCCCGACGGCAGCTGGCGACTTCGCCGTGCAAGGCTACGACACCGATCCGACGCACAGCATCCTCTCCGGCGCCCTGGTGAATACAACGGGAATACCTACGGGTGAGAACGGCTCCTTCTTCAACCTGGTCAATGTGACGAACTTTTCGCTGACAAACATGACGGTGGAAGACGCGCAGACCTCAGGGGCAGGTTCCGTGTTGCAGATGAGCAATGCCGGCGCGACGGCCGTCTTGGACAATCTGATTATCCAAAACAATTCGGCTACGGGGAGCGGCGGCGCGATAAGCAAGACCAACGGCGCGGGATCGCTGACAATCACAAACACAACGTTTGATACTAACACGGCGGGCGCGAGCGGAGGAGCAATCTATAATAATCACGGGCCTCTCCAGATTGGCGACGGGGTTCAGTTTATCGATAATACGGCCGCGGTGGCCGGCGGCGGCATCTACACTAACGGCGGCGCAGTGGACATTGGCGACAACGTGGTGTTTCAAGGCAACCAGGCTAACGGCGCCAGCGGGAGCGGCGGCGCTATTTACGCGGAGGGCGAGGATATAACAATCGGCAATGGCAGCTTATTTAAAGGGAACTCTGCAACCAAAAGCGGCGGCGCCATCTATAACTGGAACGATTCAACCGGCGGCACGGTGACCGTCGGCGATAATGCTCAGTTCATCGGCAACTCAGGCACCAGCGGCGGCGCCATCATCAACTTTGACGGCTATGTCTCCGTCGGCAGCAATTCTTCTTTCGACGGCAACACGGCGAGCGGCAGCGGCGGCGCCATCTATAATGACTACTATGCCGGCGCGGGCCCCGCTGCCACAGTCATCAACGGCGGCACGACCTTTATGAACAACCAGGCTACGACAGGTTTAGGCGGAGCAATCTACAACAGTGGCACGGTAACGTTGGATAGTACTACAGGGGACATAAGTTTTTCGAACAATAGTGACAGCAATGGTTCGAATGATATATATAATGATGATGGCACAATAAATATAGATGGAGCGAATAACATTATTATAGGAGACGGCATAGCTGGCACAGTGTCGGCGGTGATAGACAAACCTGGCGCGGGCGAATTACTCATCAACGGGGACAGTTCGGGATATTTGGGGACATTT
>WRFH01000006.1 GCA_009778915.1 Elusimicrobiota bacterium | reverse complement strand
CAAAGACCGGTAATAACAAAAGAGCTGGCGTTCCCGACGCAGGAAGAAGCAAATAAGATAATAGAGAACCAGCAGAAGGAAGAAGAGAGCCAGAGAATAGCACAAGAAAAATGGACAGGAAAAATCGCCGCGTTTACCTTAATACCTTTAGGGAAATTATTAAACACTTTAACTAACTCTAATCCGAAGATAAAACAAAACACGAATGTTGATAAAATTATTGTTACTTTTACAGACAAAAATTCAAAAGCCGCTAGAAACACAATTAAAGAACTCACCGAAGATTTAATGGACGTAAAAAGTGAATTATCTGTTCTTGTCGTGGCAATTGACAACAACAAGGGGCTTGCCCAGGAAAGAAAAGGAGATTTTGAGCGGAAAAAAGAATCTGATAGAAAAGTTAAAGACTTCCTTGAGGATGCTAAAAAAGATTTAGACTCCGGCAAAATATCAGAACAAGACTATAAGAACGCTCTGGAAAAGTCTGATATAAGCAGCCAGGAAGTTCTTGCCGCGCAGGATAAAGTTAATGATGCGCTGGAGCGCGTAGTATATTATGGAATTTATCTTAATTATTTCAAGAAGAGAGAGGAATTTCTTGAAACAAAACTTGCATATTTAAAAGGCGAACATAATAATTTGCAAGATGTAATTGAACTAGCCGCGGAACTTACATATTCCGCCGCGGCTCTTGAAAAATATACGTTGAAAACACAGGTCTCTCATGAGGCTGCCGCCAAAGAGACTGCAGGACAAGACAATAATAATCTGAAAGTATATGATTTGCTGAAAAAGCGCGCGGAAGACAGAAAAGAGGTCGCTGATTTTTGGAGCCTGTGGCATAAGATAGCGGGAGCTTCCAAGACAAATATTTCTGCGGAAAAAGAATTTTTAAGCAGTATTTTTAACAAAGAAGACGAGATGTCAATACGCGGTAAAGCCGAGGCTATGAATGCGGCCGGCCGGAACGATTTAAACGTGCTTTTGCAGCAGTCAATAGCAATGGTTAAGCCTTATGCGGACGGGCGTTATGCCGTTGTATATGACGACAGGATGGCAGGTTATAAAATACGCGGTGCGTATCATAACTTTACAGATTTTTTGATGAAGTCTTTTTTCAACCGGCCGAACGCATATTACAGAAATCTGTTGCGTGTTAATATATGGAACGTCGTTAACAATTTGCATATTACGCAAAGAGCCAAAAATCTGATAATAAACAACGCGCCGGAATTCATTTTACAAGAAGGTTACAAACCCGAAGTGGCGATGGACGAAGTGAGCGGCCTTGAATTTCCTACAGCTTATGATTCGAAATCTGACGGCAGTCTGCAAAGCTTGACAGATGAAGCGAAAAATAATTCTTATGCAAGAGCGGTTGAGCAGTATAAGCTGGATAAAAGACAATCTTTTAAGAAAGGTATTGTCGGGACAATTATAGATAAAATAACCGGCAGGCAGGCCAGGGCCGACAATTTGGCGTTTACTAAAATACTGAACGAAAAAATTTTTGATTATGTCAACAGGCTCGATATTGGCCGCGCTGAAAAACAATCTATATTAAAAAGTATTATGGACGGCACCCGCGGCTTTATTTTTAAAGCGCCGTATGTAAAGGTTGACGGCGACGTTAAAAAATTGAGCGGCGGCTATCATAACCGCGGGACGTATGAACAGATGGAGAAAAAGAAACTCACGATACAAGATTCTTCCGGTAAAGAATCGGAATTGACGTCAGTTACGTTCATGACGGACCCGCGGCTCAAAGTTAAATCAGAGAATCTTTTCTGGGTGTGGGTTAAAGATAAATATATACTTCATAAAAAAATCGGCGGACGTCTGGACGCTCTTGTCGGCTGGTATATGGAAATAAAAGCCCAGGATTTGGCGAAGCTGGCGCTAGAGGCGCTCGGGATACAAAAAGAATTTTTTATCGTCAAGCTTGTAGACATACGTTCTTACAATCGTATTAATACTATTAAAAACAGGACCGGCGACATTTCGACAGACGATAGTTCAGAAAGCGACATTTCCGTACCGGATGAAAAGCGTTATCCAGTTTTTGTACGCACAACCGCCGGGGATATAGAAACAAAAATTAAAGTGGCGGCGGACTCTTCGTTTGAAATGAAAACGGGAGATTCCATTATTATTAACGGCAGGGAGATAATCCTTAAAACGGCAACCGGGATAGAAGCGGTTCTCAACTCCGCCCAGTTCCGTCTGCCGAAAAATAAATTAGAAGATTTTATTTCTCTTATAAAAGAAATAAACGGCGCGGTGGATAAACTTAATTTAATTGTTTATGTCCGTCTTAATAAAGATAAACTCGCCGGACTGAACTGGGCTTCTATGACCAGCCTTAGTTCCGCGGTGCGCAATTTGATAGGTGTGTTTAAAGACACCATGCATTTAGACCAGGCCAGCGCGCAGTTTTTCCCGGTGCTTGCATATTTGCCTAATTTATTTTCCAGCTTTTTACAAAAGATGGCGCAGGATTTAGGCGACGACAAAGTTTTAAAAGCCGGTTCCTGGGTAACATTAAGCGCGCTGATAGGCATGGACGCTTTGAGCGGTTTTAACCTTATTAACAGTAATGCGGGATTCTTGATTTTTGCGACCATGGCATTAGCTTCTGTCGGGCTTGGTCTGGGTTCCGCAATGCAGCAGCAGACAAGTAAAAACTTGTTGTCCAGGCATTCTATAACTGATGAGCACTTGTCCGCCAATAACGCGCAATGGCAGCTTTTTAAGCAGTACGGCAGCATGCTGGTGGCCCTGCCTTATTCATTTTTAAAACTTATTCTTACGGGTACGCACGTTGTTACAAAGTACAGTAAAGACAGTATGATTTTTCACGGTCATAATGTTACTTTCTTTAATGTTACATACCCGATATTGACGGCCGTGGTACTCTGGTCCTTGTATAAAATTTATTATGCGGGTTATAATAAAGAAACTGACCAGAATAAAAAAGAAAAAGACAGCGTTCCGGCGTACGTATTTAAAGCCGTGGCATCCGCGTTAAAATCAAATTTTAACAAACTTACCAATGCTTTACGCGGGGATAAAGAAAACGCGCAGTCTGCAAAAATTTCCGGCCGGGAATCTGCTAATCCCGCCGGCGCGGATAAACTCAGCAATGCCCAGAGAAAGGAAGAACTGAAGCGGCTAGGGCTTTACGGCAAACTGATTAAAAGCGTGGCTACAACCGCGTTTACTGTCGCCGGAGAACAGGCTATGGACGCTATTTTCTTACTGCTTGCCACGGGTTTTATAACTACGCAATGGGGGGGCGATTCCGGGTACGGCCCTCTTGCCAGCTTTATCTTTACGATGGTACCGGCTATAGTGGCAAGAAAAGTCGCCAATAATTTCATTAAGAAAAAATCGATAAGCGATGACGAAATTCTCGCTTTATCCGGGCCTCTCGGCGCGGCGGGCATACTGGGATTTTTGATGACCTATCCGATATATCCTTTATACGGCTCCGCGTTTGTTTTCATAGCCACTCTCGGCCTTTCCAACTATCAGGGGCAGGCTATGGGCGTTATTGAGAAAACAATTTACAACCTCGTTAATAAAGAAATAAACAGAGTAAAATCAGGCGATGAGATTGAAAGCAATATGACGGAATTTTATAAAGATAAAAATACCGACGCCAAAAAATTATTCAGCTCTTATATTGCCGCTTTGTTTAACAAGCAGATGTTTTTCGCGGGTATTCTGACTTTCATGTCCGCAATAGTGGGTGTTATATTATTCAACCGCGGGCTGGCGTCTTCCGGCTATGGAACCAGAGAGGTTTTAGAAACGGTTGCTAAAGTAAGTCATGAGGCCGCGCAGGCTAAGTACAATTTGGATTTTACTTCCCAGTATTGGGCCGGCTTTGTGGCTCTGGCTTTGGTCGCCATTCCTATTTTCTGGCAGCTCCCGTACCTTGTACAAACATTTAAAAACATAAGAGAAATAAGAGGATACAAAGGCCCTTTAAGCCAGGAATTCGGCGTCAGCCGCAATGAAATTAACGCCGTGCGCAGGACAAATCTTCCGGCAAAGGACGGGGAGAAATGGTTAGGGGAGGACCAAAAACCGCAGCCTGAAACAGAGCCCGTTTTAGCTTATTGATTTATGTTATAATTTGGTGACGGCAGTAAAAATTATTCTTGCTTAAGAGGGTTGCCACAATGAACAAATTAGTCAGTTTGTTTAAACCGATGTCAGACGCGCAGTTACCGCTTACCGACGAACAGCAGATAAAAAAGACTTTCAGAAAAATGCGCATCAAAATGTTTTTCGCCATGTACCTCGGCTACGTCATGTATTATTTTACGCGGAAAAACATAGCGCCCGTCGCCAATGTTTTCAAAGAACAGGCGGGCATCACCATCGCCCAGTACGGTCTTATGGGCACAATAGCCTACGGCGCTTACGGCGTTGGCAAATTCATAAGCGGCATGCTGGCGGACAGGTGCAACCTCAGGTTCTTTATGGCCACCGGCCTTTTTCTATCGTCGGTAATCAATCTCTTTTTCGGTTTTATACACACGTTTTGGATTATGGCTTTCTTCTGGGGCGCGAGCAACGCCGCGCAGTCCATGGGCTTCCCGCCGGTGTCAAGGGGTTTGGTAACGTGGTTCTCATCTAAAGAAAGGGCCACGAAGTGGACGCTGTGGTCCTCCGCGCACACCGTCGGTACGGCGGGCGTGGCCATTTTGGCGGGCGCGCTTTTGTTGCTGGTTAACGCTAAATTTACCTTGTTCGGCCATCAAATAGTGATGGCCGATTATATTTCGTGGCGCAGCGTTTTTTACGTGCCTGGCATTTTAGGTATTTTAACGTCGCTCTATTTAATGAAAGCGCTGATTGACAAACCCGAATGCTGCGGTCTCCCGGCCGTGGACAAATACCACAACTGCGAAGCTCCGACCATAAAGACCAAGGACGAACAGTCGTACTGGGATATTCTTAAAAAATATGTCCTCAAAAATCCTTATGTCTGGTATCTTTCCATAGCCTACATATTTATATATTACATACGCTTTGCTACTTTGGACTGGTCCACCATTTTCCTAAGCGACGTCAAACACATGGACGCGGGCTCCCTGCCGTTTTTATATTCCATAATGCCTTTGATAGGTATGTTCGGAGGCATCTTCGGCGGCTGGGCGGCGGACAAGTTTTTCAACGGGCGGTGTTCTCCGATAAATATAGGATTTCTGATATGTTTGGTTTTTGTCGTTTACGGTTTTTATTTATTCTCCGGGCCGCAGAATATACCGGTAACGGCGTTTTTCTTAGGCGCGGTGGGATTTTTTGTCGACGGGCCGCAGAACCTTGTCGGCGGCGTGCAGGTGTCGCGCATTACGGTTAAAGAGTCTATAGGCGCGGCGTGCGGATTTTCGGGAATGTTCGGCTATTTCGGCGCCATGCTTTCGGGTTCCGGCGCGGCGTTTATCATTAAACACTGGGGCTGGCAGGGCTTGTACGCGTCGTGCGCTATTTCCGCTTTTATATCTATGCTGCTTGTGGCCCTTGTCTGGAACGCGGAAAAAGCGCCTGAACACAGAAAGAAAAAAGCGTAACGAATATTTAATTGTTTTTAAAAAGCGCCCCGTCACAAAGGGGCGCTTTTTTGCTAGAGTATACATATGAAATCAATAAAGAACTCTGACGTTTTTAAATGCCCGAACGGGTGCGAAGATTTTGAGCATGACTTTTGGTCTTTAGTCGACGCGGCTTCCAGCCCGGAACTTAAAGAGGCCGCGCTGGGCGGCGAGCTTAACCTTATTATGTGCCCGTGCTGCGGCGTTTATTTCCACCACGACAACAATTTAATTTATTTTGATTCCGCGACAAAATTTCTTGTTTTCGTCTTCGACGAAAAAGAACGCGGCAGCGAAAAAGAGCTTAAAGAAAAAATGCGGCATGATTACGAAATCATCAAAAACAGTCTTGCCAAAGAAGTAAATTTATCCGGCGCGCCGGTCTGCGTTTTCGGTCTGCATGAACTTAAAAATTTAATAGAGCAGGAAGAGTTTTTCGCGCGCGAGAGCGAGGTTGTCGCCGCGTCGTCGGCGGAGGCCGGTTATAAAGTGGCCGCGCTAAACCCGTCGTACGCGCGCGTAAGGGGCTACCCGTTTTTCGTGCCGGTCGCATCGGAGAAAACCGCGAAAGATTTAGCCGCGTCCGCCGGCGCGGTGCTGGACAAAGGTTTAAATTCCGGCCGTCTGAGAAAATTCGCGGAGGACGCGCAAAAGCCGGATTTCAAGCCTGAGTTTTGCTGATGCTTATAAATAAAAAATATCTTCCGCTGTTTAAAGCGTTGTCCGTGGAAGCCGCGAAACACGGGCTGTCCGCGTGGCTAGTCGGAGGCTGCGTGCGGGACGCATACCTTGGCATTCCGACGAAAGATATTGATATTACCGTTCTGGAAAATCCGAATCCTCTGGTAAATTTCTGCGTGAAAAAATATAAAGCGCAGGCGCAAAAATTTGACGCTTTCGGCACATGGCGCGTGCAGTTTAAAAACGGTTTAAAAATAGATTTTGTGACGGCGCGGCGCGAAACTTATCCAAAGTCGGCCATGCTGCCGCTGGTCGCGCCGGGCACGATAAAAGAGGATTTGTTCCGCCGTGATTTTACCGCGAACGCTTGGGCCGTCAGTCTGTCTCAAAAAGATTTCGGGGCTGGTTTTGACCCTTACGGCGCACAAAAAGCCGTCGATGGGAAATATATAAAAATTTTACACGCTCAAAGTTTTAAAGACGATCCGACGCGGATGTTCCGCGCCGTCCGTTTTGCCGGCCGCTTCAACTGGAAAATTGAAAAAGAAACAAGCCGCCTTTTGACGGAAGCGTCCGCGCGGCGTTACCCGGAACTTTTGTCCCGCGCGCGTCTGCGCGCGGAACTTGTCAAAATTTTACAGGAAAAACGCGCGGACAAAATTTTTAAATTAATGAAATTTTACAATCTTGAAAAATTTTTTGCTCCGTCTTTACTATTGGTTCCGGCCGCGCAAAAAGCGTCGTCAACAAACGCGCGCCTGGGTGTTTTGGCCGCGCGTGCCGGCGGAAAATTTTTGGAAAGTCTGGAACTGCCGCGCAAAGATTTTCTGGAAATTGATTCCGCGCTTGAAATTTTAAAGACCAAACTTTCTCCGTTAAAAAAACTGACAAAAACTCAGACGGAAATTATAAAACTTTCCGCGCCGCGCCTTCCGCCCGCCGCCGCAAAACCGGCGTTTTTAACCGGCGGGGAAATAGCCGCGCGCGGTTTTAAAAACGCGCAAATTTCCGCCGCGCAAAATATTTTGCGCGCGCTCCAATACGCCGGTAAAATAAAAACCAAATTCTCCGCGCAAAAAAAATTATCGGAACTTAAAAATGGACTATAATTCCGAACCCGCGAATATAACTCTGCCGCCGGAAAAAGAGCCCGGTTTCTTTGCCCGGATTTATAATTTTTTTGACCCTTACCGCATAATGCCGTGGTTTGTAAAAATAAATATTCCTGTGGTCATAATTATGGCCGCGTCGGCGTACGGGCTTTACTGGCTGCTGGCAAATGACAAGTTAAAAAACATACTTTTTCTTCTGTGGTTTTTAAATATCGGCATACACGAAGCTGGCCATCCGATTTTTAATTTTCTGTTTTTCGGCAACGAGTTTATGCATTACATAGGCGGCTGCGCGACGGAAATTTTAGTGCCGCTGCTGGCGTTTTTATTTTTTATACGACGGGGTAAAACCTGTCAGGCGTACGTATGTTTCGCGTGGCTGGGATTTAGTTTTTACAGCGTCGGGCACTACGCGCTGTCCACCAGCCTGCCGACGATAACTCTTATAAACGCGAACGCGGACACCGTCTCAGACTGGGAATATCTGCACGGCGTTTTCGGCACTCTGAAATATGACGTCGCCATCGGCCACGCGATGTACGCCGTCGGCGCGGCGCTATTTGTTTTCGGCGTTTACGCTTTTATACGCGGTTTCCAAAATTTTCTGAAAGAGCCGCTATATAAATAGACACTTGAATTTTTGCTGATAATCATTATAATATAAGGAGTACTATTTGTATAAGCTCCATGTTTGAGCGTGCCAAAGGCGCGGGTCATCAGGAGCAAAAGTTTTTTATATATAAGGGATAAAGGGGAGGCTTCTTATGCCACTCATAATAAAAAAGGGACCGGGTTTAAAAAATATGGACCGCAAGACAATGTACGTCTGGGCGGGCTGCCTGCTGGTGTTTATATTTGTGCTTTTTGCGCTGTTCAGCGTCATGGGCGGCGGCAAAGGCGACGTTAAGCCGGACGATTTTTCCAACATGAACCCAAAAGCATTTGACCTTGCCCAGCTGCCTTTTGCCAACGACGCGGCTGAGCAGGAACTTTTGTCAAAATATACAGACCTTGACGGCAATCTGCCGGAAAGCACGCTTTACTCGCCTGACGAAAAAGCCGCCCGTCAGGACGCGGATGCTTTTTCCGGCATACCGGCCGCGCCTGACGCGGAATACGCGGCGGCGGCAAAAGATATTCCCGACTCCAGCCCCGCCAGCACGAACTACGGCAGCGGCGGCCGCGGTACGCCTATGCGCGCGAGTCCGACGGTAATCGGCCAGCTGCAGACAGGCCAAAGCGCTATGGGCAGCCGCGGTGGAAGCGGCGGCACCACGTGGGCCCCGTCAAACTTCAGTAACAGAGATAAGGATAACAACGGTAAAATTTCCGCCAGCAAAGACGCGGCTGACAAACTTAAAAACAACCAGACGGGCAGAGCGCTGCTGGGCGTAGCGGGCGAGCTCAGTAACGCGGCTAAGCAGAACGCCGAAGGCGCGGCGCACACTTTAGCCAAAGCTTACGCGCAGGGCAAAGACGCGGCGCAGATGGACGGCGACATGGAAAAAGCGTTATCAAATCTTGCGACTGACGGCCTGACGGCCGGCAAAGGCGGCGGCGGTCCGTCTGTGAACGACGTGGCTAACGCCGTTAAAGACACTCCGAAAGACAAAACGCCGGATAAACCGGATGATAAAAATTGCAGCGGTTATTGGGATTGTTTATGGAAAGATGCTCTTAAAAATCTTGCTAATGGTTTAGGAGATGTTGCTACAGGTATGCTTAAAAAGTGGACTGGGATAGATCAATCCGCAAATGATTATATGAATTATGCAAAATGTGTAGAAAAATATAGTGCTGATGAGTGTAATAAACCTACAGGTAGCAGTTCAAATTCTAATACGCCTCCGGATAATTTTAAGACTTGGGCCGATTATTGTAAAGCTAATCCGGGTAAAACCGGCTGCTAGGGAAAAGTGAAAAATATCACGATTGTACAGTCATACATTTGCATGTAACAGAGAAAAAATCAGATTTAACAAGTATTATCGGAGGTACCATTATGTTAGGCAAATTAATATTTAATAAATTAGGCATAGCGATAAAGGAAATCGTCACCGGCTTTGGGCTTGTGGCCGTGACCGCGGCGACAGGGCTTGTCGTCTATAACGTTATGAGCGGGGACAATTCCTCAAACGCCGTCAACACCGCGTCTAACAATGGCGGTTACAGCAGTAATGTCCAATACGGCAGCGGAGGAAATACTCAAATCGGCAGCGGCGGTATTACGACGGGTTCCATCGGCGACGCGGCCCAGGCAGCCAGCCAGTCGGGCTATACCGTCGGTAATCCTTCTCCCGCGCCGGCGGCTAATCCCGCGGGCGGCAGCGGGAACTGGAGTCCGTCTAACGCCATCGGCAATCCTGACCAGAGCGGCCAGGCAGCCAGCGGTCTTTTGCAGACCATAGGCGACCAGGCCAAAGCGCAGAAGCAGGCGCAGTCCGACCTTTTCGGCAATATTAACAAGCAACTGGCGGACGCGCAAAACGCCGCCGGCACGGCGCAGGCTCAGACGGACGCCGCGAATAAGCTTAAAAATTTTGAAGGTTTGGGAAATATGAGCGGTTCCGGCAAGCCGGGCAGCATGACTTATAGTCCCAGCGCGCCTTCCGGCGGTTCCGGCGGCGCGGGCGGTCCGGGCTCGGACTCGGCGGCACAGAAGCTTGCGCAGCAACAGCTTAAAAATATGCAAAGTAATCTTGAGAAAGCGCGCAGCGGCAGATTAACCGGCATGGGCGGTTCTAATGCAGGCATCTCCGCCGGCCAGGCGGTAAAACCCTCCGCCGGCGGCGATATGCTTGGCGCGGGCACCCAGGCTAACCAGATACGCAAGGCCTTGGCCGACGCCGGAAGTCAGAAAGATTTGGCTTCAACGGTTATCGGCGATATTTACCAAAACGCCGGGCAGCAGCAAGGCGGGGTTCAAGTGTCCGGCGGTAATGTATCTGAATCTACGCCGAACCCGACTATCAATGACGTAGCTAAAGTAAACCCTAACCAGAAAACTCCGGCGGAAACGATAGACGTAGGTAAAGCCGCGGCAGATTTGAAAGCGGCAAGGGCAAATCAAGCATGGGCAATTTTTATGGCGGCTGTAGTGGGCGGCATTGCGCTGGCCACAGTTGTAGCAACTATTAGTATGTCGCAGTGGGTTAAATGGGTTGTGGTAGGTATAGGTCTAGCGGCTATAGGTTTTGCCATGTATGAAGTTTTGAGGAATTACAGCGACGGTGTTAATATAGGTACAACTCAAAAAATTATTATGGGCACCATAATGACCGCCGTGATGGCGATGATACTCGTTGTCGCGGTCGAGTGTAATAGCGCATCAACCTTTAGCGGGCCTATAGCCCAATTTTTTAATACAATCGGAACGTTTGTTGACGGACTGCTTTCCGCCGGCGGGATAACATCTATGTTAGGGTATCTTGGGTTAAGTGTTATAGTGGGGACACCTGTGCAAAAGCTTATGTCATCCAGTACAAAAACGGCCAAAGCCAATTATGACGCCGCGAAAGCGGGTAAAAGTATTAGTAACACAGGCAACACACAATTAAAATAAAGGGTTGAGTATGAAAATAATCAAAATTGTTTTTGCATGGATAATTGTGCTGGCGGTAATAGGTTTAATCGCTTACGGGTTTTATTGCTGGTACGCGGCCGCGGCTAAAAACGAGCGGGCCAAAGAAGCTGCTTATATTAATGCCGTGCGCATAGAACAATCCAAACCGCCGGCCAAAGTGAGGACTATTGAAATTCCGACGGCGGAGGACCCGTACAGCACGCGGTATTAATACAAACTCTCTGCGATAACTGATACGGCAAATCGATATTGTTGTCAAAAAAATTCCCTCTTCCATGTTGAAAGAGGGAATTTTTATTTTCTCCCCTTATAAGGGGAGTACCGCCGCAGGCGGGGAGGGGTTTTAAACCGGGGTTCCCGCTTTATTAATCGATAGAGAATCAAAACCCTTCCCCCGCTCCGCGGGTACTTCCCTTAAAAAGGGAAGAAAATTTTATCTCCCTCGCCCCTCCGGGGGAGAGGGCCGGGGTGAGGGGGAAGGGACACACAATAGTGTTGTTATAAAATTAGTTCTACCGCTTTGTCTCTGCGGCAATATATTAGTGTACATGATGTGTACACACCCCCTCACCCTATCCCTCTCCCCCGGAGGGGCGAGGGGAAAGACAGCGGAGTTATTAATCAAAAAAATATTTTATACTTCCCGTCAAAAAATGATAAAATTTTCTTGTAGTAAATAACTTTCGGAGGGTGTAATGAAAAAAATATTATTGGCCGCGCTTTTATGCGCGGCGGTGTTGCCGGCTTTCGCGGCTACGCCGGTAAGGTTGTCTCTTTGGGACGGCATCGCCGTTCCCAGCAGCAAAGACGTGCGCGGTCTTGACCTCGGTATCGGAAGCTATACCGATTCCGTTGTCGGCGTTCAGTTTAACCTGCTTTGGTCCAGGTCTCAGAGCATGACCGGCTGGCAGTGGTCTTGGATTTTTGCACAAGCCGGAAATATGACCGGTCTCCAGATGGCGCTTGTCAATAAAGCCGACAACGTGCAAGGCGTCCAGTACGGTTTAGTCAACTTGGCCGATACTTCCCGCATACTGCAGTGGGGCGGCGTTAACTATGCCTCAGGCAGCAGCGATATACAACTGGGCTTTGTCAACTGGACGGACGACTCAAGGATTTTCCAATGGGGCGTTGTCAACTATGCTAAAAGCATGAGCGGGTTACAGCTTGGTTTGGTTAACTATACCGAACACATTGACAAAGGTTTGCAGATAGGTCTTGCCAACTTTGCCAAAAACGGCTGGTTCCCGGTGATGATACTCGTCAACGGCAGGTTCTAAGTTTTAGTAAAAATTGTTAAACAAGGGCGCCGGATTTACCGGCGCCCTTAAATTTTTTCCCTATCCATGTGAGCAAGTATTGTTCAAAAAGAGGGTATATCAAGTTGTTTTCTCCCTTTCGTAAAGGGAGTACCCGCGAAGCGGGGGAGGGATTTAAAGCAAGCGACGTTAGGAGCGGATTAATAAAGGTTGTTATAAAATGCAATTTAAAGCTGATACAACAGAAATTTACGTCCATTAAATCCCTCCCCTGCGGCGCGCCCTAAAGGGCGCGAACAACAAAGTCCGCAGGTACTCCCTTTACAAAAGGGAGAAAACGGTATCCATAGCCATAAACAGAACAGTTCCCTGTCAGGGAGAGGAAAAAAATTGGAAGATACGGCACAATTCATGCTATAATATATGTAAGCAAATTTAATTCGCGGCGCAAAAATTCGTAAATTAAATGCCGCGACTTTTTTTTGCCGGAGGACTCCGCATCATGGGCGCACAGCCTAAATTTCCGCGGGGACTCTAGAGGATAAAATGAGTAACGTTTCAATGAAGTCCATGCTTGAGGCCGGCGTTCACTTCGGCCACCAGACCAGCAGGTGGAACCCTAAAATGGGTTACTATATTTTCGGCGAGCGCAACGGCGTTCACATCTTAGACCTGCAAAAAACCGCTAAAGAACTTAAAAAAGCCATTGCTTTTATCAAAGACGAAGCCAAAAAAGGCGCCAGATTTTTATTCGTAGGCACCAAAAAACAGGCGCAGGAAGCCATTAAAACGGAAGCCGCGCGCTGCGGCGCTTTCGTCGTCAGTGAAAAGTGGCTAGGCGGTACGCTGACAAATTTTCAGACGGTAAAAAAATCAATTGAACATCTGAACGAACTTGAAAAATGGGAAAGAGAAGGCGTTTTTAAAGCGATTTCCAAAAAAGAAGCGTCGCGCCTCGGCAAAGAAATGGTGCGTTTACAGACGCTGCTCGGCGGCATAAGAGAAATGAAATCTCTCCCAGACATAGTTTTTATTATTGATCCGGTGGACACGCAGGGCGCGGTTAAAGAAGCGAAAACTTTGGGAATCCCCGTCGTGGCTGTCTGCGACACGAACGCGAACCCGGACGTTATTGATTACCCGATACCGGGCAACGACGACGCCGCGCGCTCAATCAAATTATTCTGCGCCGCCGTGGCTGACGCAATTATCGAAGGCCGCACCGAAGCGCAGGGCCCGGCGGTAGTAATTCCCGTCGTAGAAGGCCAGACGCCCGAAGCAGCCGCCGCCGAAAACCCGGCTATGGCGGAAGCTTTAGGCGCGGCTCTCACGACTGAAGCCGTCGTGGAAGATTCCGCTCCAGTTGCCGGCGACACCGTCGAAGTTTCCGTGTCCGAAGAAACCGCTAACGACGAAGAAGTGGAAACCGAAGAAAAAATGCACGGCAGAGAAGGCAAAAAAGCCAAAAAAGAAATCACGGCCAAAAAGAAACCCGTCGGCAGAAAACCGGTAAAATCCAAAAAATCAGAAAACGAGGGGGAATAATATGTCAATGGCTGACGATATAAAAAATTTAAGAGAAAAAACCGGCGCCGGTCTGATGGACTGCAAAAAAGCCCTTGAAGAATCAAAAGGGGACATTGAGGCCGCCGTCACCGCGCTGCGTAAAAAAGGTCTTGCCGGCCTTGCAAAGAGAGCCGGCCGCGAAACGAAAGAAGGCCGCGTCGTAGTCAAACACGACGATAAAGATTATGCAATGTCTTACGTGGGCTGTGAGACGGATTTTGTTTCCGCGACGGAAGATTTTAAAAAATTAGCCGACGACGTCTGCAAATACATCCTTGAAAACCCGGGCAAAGATTATGACAATGACGTTCAGATTAAGACGATGATTGAAGCCGTCGCGCCGAAATTGGGCGAAAACGTTTCCTTCAAAGGCGGTTATAACTGGAAGCCGGTCAGCAAGTGCGGCGTCATAGAATCCTACGTGCACACCGACAATAAAAAGGCCGCGCTGCTCGAACTTTCCTGCGTAAAAGAGGACGGTTCCTGCTCCAAATACGCGGACAAAATGCGCGTAATCGCGCGCGGACTGGCCATGCACACCGTCGGCATGCAGAGCATGTGGGTGGAAGAAAGAGACATCCCGGCCGACGTGCTGAAAAAGGAAGAAGAAATTTACCGCGAACTTGCCTTGAAAGAAGGCAAAGACGCCGCGCAGATTGAAAAAATGATGCCAGGCAAACTCAAAAAATTTGCTAAAGAAAGCTGTCTGCTCGACCAGGGCACGATTAAAGATAATAAAGTGACCGTGCGTGAATATCTGGCGCAGCAGTCAAAAGAGTTAGGTTTCGAATTAAAAGTGGTAAGATTCGTCCGCTTTTAATTTTCAAAAATTCCACATAAAAAACCGCCGCAGATTTTCTGCGGCGGTTTTTTATGCAGAAATTTTTCTAACGGCTCCGAATGTATATAAGAGTGAACGAGATATATGGGTTAAAATAGGTTTTGTTTATGAGGCTTAATATTTTTTCCTTGTACAGCGTCTTGCCACATATTTTGAAGAGTTTCTTTATTTGATACAACAAAATCACTTATTATTTTCTCTGCTCTTCCGCCGACATTTCCTTCAATAAAATTCCCATCAAGGGAAACAACACACTGCTCCCCTTGCTTATTGTTAATGTGTATATGCGGTATGTTGTGTTGTTTATTATCTTCATAGAACATATTAATTACAATCCCGTTAGAATCAAATATCTTATCAGCGGTTTTTTTATTATATAGTCTTCCGCCAACCGTCGTTGTGGTTGAAGTTAGTGGTTTTAGTTGTGTTTCTAAATCTTTGGAAAGTTTTGCAAGAATAATGTTTGGTTTTAATATCCATTCTGTCATAATATCCCTCCGTTTTATTTTCCAAATAAATTACTTTTTTTATAATACCAAATCTTTTATATATAATGGGTGAGGTAGAAAGATATAAGCGGTTTGATTTATCTTTTTTTGCTAAAATTTTATTATGAAAACACTTGGCGCGGCGCGGGTTTTTGCGGAACTTTCCGGCGGGATTAAAAAGTTTTTTAAGACGGCCGGGGCGGATAAGGCCGTCGTGGGACTAAGCGGCGGGATTGACTGCGCCGTTGTTGCCGCGGCGGCGGCGGACGCGCTGGGGGCGGAAAATGTTTTCGGAGTCGCGCTGCCGACGCGGTTTTCGTCGTGCGAAAGCATGGGGCTGGCTAAAAAACTTGCTAAAAATCTCGGCATAAATTTCAGGGTTATTAATATTGACGGCGCTTTTGAATGTCTGCTTAAAGAAATGGGCGGCGCTCAAAAGCTGCATAAACTTACCGCCCAGAATTTACAGCCTCGGCTTAGGGCGAACGCTCTCATGGCCGTCTCAAATGAGACCGGCGGGTTGCTGCTTAATACAGGGAATAAGACGGAAATCGCGATGGGTTATTTTACTTTGTACGGTGATTCGTGCGGCGCTTTCGCGCCGCTTGCGTATTTGTACAAAAAAAATATTTACGACGTTGCGGAATATATTAATAAGGCTCAAGAAATTATCCCGCGCGGCACCATCACTCGCGCTCCGACAGCCGAACTCGCGCACGGCCAGAAAGACGAAGATGATTTGCCTCCTTATAAAATTTTGGATAAAATTTTATATTTATATCTTGACAAAAAACTGCCGTCGGCTTCCGTCGCAAAAAAATTAAATATAGATATCGCCGTCATAAAACACGCGGAAACGCTTTACAAAAAAAATCTTTTCAAACAAAAATATCTGCCGCCGGCGTTAAAATTTTCCGCCCCGGTGTCGCCGATGGATGATGGACGATAAAAAAATATCTAATTTTCTCCCTTTCGTAAAGGGAGTACCCGCGAAGCGGGGGAGGGATTTTATATAAGCGACGTTAGGAGCGGATTATAAAGTGCGGTTGTAAAATGCCGTGCGTAACAAAAGTTTTACATCCATTAAATCCCTCCCCCGCGGCGCGCCTCAGATGAGGCGCAAAACGGCAACGGCTGCCGCAGGTACTCCCTTTACGAAAGGGAGAAAATAGTGTTTCAACTATTTAAGTAAACTGTAAAAAAGGAAATAAAATGCAGCACGCAAAAGAAAAAAAATTCGCGGCTTCTTTATCGGTATACTCAAACCTGCTTCTTATCTTGCTGAAGTTTGCCGCGGGCTTTATTTCCGGCAGCATAAGCATTATTTCAGAGGCTATACACTCGTTCGGCGATTTGCTGGCTTCCGCGCTTGCGTACTTCGCGGTGTTGCGGGCTTCGGACCCGGCCGACGAAGAACATCCTTTCGGCCACGGTAAATTTGAGGAACTTTCCGGACTGGCGGAAGGGTTTTTGATTATCGCGGTTTCGCTTTTTATCATTTATAAGGCGGCGCTGAAAATTGCTTCCGGCAACCATGAAATTGCCAGTCTGGGCCTCGGTCTTGCCGTCATGGTCTTTGCCGGGCTCGTCAATATTCTGGTGAGTTGGTATTTATTTAAAGTGTCAAAAAAGACGGACTCCGTCGCGCTGTACGCCGACGCGGAGCATTTGAGGACGGACGTTTATTCGTCGCTGGCTGTAGCCGCCGGCCTGCTGGCAATAAAAATAACCGGCGTGTATATTTTGGACCCGATAATCGCGATTGTCGTCGCGGTTATAATATTTAAAGCGGGGTTTGAGATTTGCAAAAATACAATTTCAAATCTGCTTGACGCCAGTTTATCGCCGGAAGATAAGAAAATTATTATCGACTGCATTGAAACGCACAGAAGCCGCGGCGTGCTGGGTTATAAAGATTTGCAGACGAGAAAAGCCGGCAGCGGCAAAAAAATACAGGTAAAAATATTTTTAAATCCCGCCATGACAATCAAAGAAGGCCACAAAATCTGCGACAGCATAGAAAAAATGGTAGAGCAAAAACTAGAAAATTCCGCCGTTGTAATACATATGGAACCCAGGCAATAAATACAGTGTGAAACCGTTTTAAATATATGAAGAAAATTTTTACCGCTGTTTTTATTTTAATTTTCACGCTCCCGCTTGCGGCGCAAAACTTCCGCGCCGCAAGCGGCGCGGGGAATTATGCCGAAACAACGCGGCGCGCGGACCACGGCGGCGGCGAGCGTGTTTCGGGCTCTTCCGTTCAGCGGGAAAACAAAATTTCCAATCCTCCCCGGCAGCACGTCCAGCAACAGCAATCCCAGCCCCGGCGGACAGAGTACGCGCGCCCGCCGTTACCGTCCTTTCCCGTTCAGCCTAAACAGCCGGAAATCAGACCAGTGAATCTGCCCCAGCCCGCGCGGCCGCAGTATCCGCAGCAGTCTTTCCGCGCGCGGATAATTCCCATTAATCCCGCCGGTATGCGGCCGCTGAAACCGTTGCCGCCCGCGCGTCCTCCAATAAGGCCGCCGTCTTATTATATAACCATGCGGCCGCATTACCCGCCGAATATTTACGTGCAGAACACTTATAATTACAGCAGCGTGGAATTTTTTACGCCGGTGTACAGCACAGGCTATTCAACAAACAATGACAACTGGGGCGCTGACGCGCTCAACGTCGCCGCGGCGCACGCGAAGGGGATTGACGGCTCCGGCGTGAGTATAATGGTGATAGACGGCGGCGTCGCGCCGCACAGCGAATTTTTGCCCGGCTCGGTCCAAATGCTTGATTTCGCGGGCAACGGCGTGTATGATTCCCGCGGGCACGGCACTGCCGTTATAGGCGTAATAATTTCGCGCGGCTTACGCGTTACGGGCGTGGCGCCGGGCGCAAAAATTTACAGCGCCAAGGCGGACGCCGGCTCCGGCACTTTAAACACCGCGAACATAGTCAAAGCCATAAACTGGGCGATAGACCACAACAGAGTTTCGTATGACAAAATCAGCATTATTAATTTGAGTTACGGCGTGGACGGCGGCTCCGTTGATTTGGCGGCAGCCATACAAAAGGCTTACGCCGCGGGGATAACGGTAGTCGCGCCCGCGGGCAACGAGTCTGCTAATTTTGTCATGTTCCCCGCCAATATGCCGGAGGTAATCGCCGCGGCCGGCTTGGGGCCGGACGGAGACGCGTATGACCAAACTTCCTACGGTAAAGAAGTGGATTTTATAGCGCCCGGCCAGGACATTTACACAACCGGCATTGACGGCGGCTACGCGCGGCTGGACGGAACGTCCATGTCCGCGGCGTATATTTCCGGCTTGGCCGCGCTGGCGGTGCAGAGTTACCGTCAGCAGCATTCCGGCCAAAGCCCGTCGCCGCTGCAAGTCAAACAAATGCTCGCCGCTTCGTCGGATATGCTGTACGCGCCTTCTCCGCTGGCGCAGGGTTATGGTTTGCCGGACGCAAGCCGTCTCTAAAATTTGTAAAATGTATGCATGGGTTATTTAGATTATGACGTTCCTTCTGATTTAATTTTTAAAACCGCCGATATCGTCCGCATGAAAGGCCTGCAGTGCAGCGCGAAATTAACGCTGAAAAATTTTGAAGATATCCTGTCGGAACCTAATAAAATTTTAAAAGTGAGCGTCAGTCTTGATTTCTCTGTCGGCCAAAAAGAGATTTTGGCGCGCGGGGAAATTGACGGCGTTTCGCGTCTCCGCTGCGGCCGCTGTCTGGAGTTTTTTGACGCCCCTTTTCACGAGGAATTTGACCAGACCTTCCCCATAAAATCAGAAATAATTGATATAATGTATGAAGTGAAACAGGCGCTCGCGCTGACAGAAACTATCGCGCCGGTATGCAAAGAAACCTGCAAAGGGCTTTGCCCCGTGTGCGGTAAAAACAGAAACGAGCATGACTGCGGCTGCAAAGATGAAGCTTTTACTCCGTTCGCCGCGTTAAAAAATTTAAAATAATTAAGGAGTTGCAACAATGCCTAATCCGAAGAGAAAACATACCCGCTCAAGACGTGATTTAAGACGCTCGCAAAATTCAGGTCTGGAGCCGGTAACGCTTGTCGCGTGCTCAAACTGCGGCGCGCTGAGAAAGCCCCACAACATTTGCCCGGCCTGCGGTTTTTATAAAGACAAAGTAGTTTTAGCCGTAGCCAAAAAAGAAAAGCCCGAAGAAAAAAAGTAAGAGCTTTTTATGAGAATAGCTTTGGACGCTGCCGGCGGTGATTTTGGCGCGGAACCTAATATTTTAGGCGCCGCGCAGGCCGCCAGCACATTTGGCTGCGAAGTGATTTTAGTCGGTGACGAAAAAGTTTTAAACGCCAAAATTGCGGCGCTGAATTTAACCGGCGCAAAGGGTTTATCCGTATTCCACGCGCCGGAAATTATCGATATGGACGCGGACCCGGCCAAAGAGTGCCGCTCCAAAAAAGGCGCAAGCGTCGTGGTGGCCGCGCAGCTTGTCAAAGAAGGCAAGGCGGACGCTTTTATTTCCGCCGGAAATTCCGGCGCGACAATGGTCGCCGCGTTGATGAAAATGGGCCGCATTGAGGGCGTTTTAAGGCCGGCTATAGCCGCGCCGCTGCCGCATATCAACGGCGGTTTTACGCTTCTTTTGGACGCCGGCGCGAACACCGAATGCAAGCCGCAGCATTTAATGCAGTTCGCGGTGATGGGTTCGATTTACGTAAGTAAAACTTACGGGGTGAAAAAACCGA
Source organism: Elusimicrobiota bacterium (assembly GCA_009778915.1). GTDB lineage: Bacteria > Elusimicrobiota > Elusimicrobia > Elusimicrobiales > Elusimicrobiaceae > Elusimicrobium. The sequence goes on along the minus strand of WRFH01000006.1, from coordinate 64,842 downwards.
AAATCGGCCTTTTGTCTATCGGCGAAGAAGAAGGCAAAGGCAACGTTTTGGTAAAAGAAACTTATCCGCACCTTAAAAATCTTGGCATAAATTTTGTAGGCAATATTGAGGGGCGGGACATTCCGGCGGGCACGGCGGACGTCGCGGTGACGGACGGGTTTACCGGTAATATAGCTTTAAAGTTGGCCGAGGGTTTGGCCAAAAGTCTTTTTACAATGATTAAGAGAGAGGTTATGAAAAACCCGCTTGCGATGTTAGGCATGTGGTTTGCAAAACCCGCTCTGAAAAATATTACAAAAGTGACGGACCCGGACATGGCCGGCGGCGCGCCGCTTTTGGGGATAGACGGCGTGGCGTTGGTTTCACACGGCAAATCCGGGCAGACAGCTATTTTTAACGCCGTTAAAACGGCTAAAAAACTTGTGGAAAGCGGTTTTGTCTTGGAAATTAAAGAGCGCATCGCCGAGCATAAAGAAATTTTTGAAAAACTGGAAGCTCAGAAATAATGAAAAATAAAAACGTAATCATAACCGGCGGGGGAAGAGGAATAGGGTTGGCGACGGCGGAACTTTTCGCGTCACTTGGCGCGAACATAGCGATTTGCGCGGTGGAAGAGGACGAATTAGCTAAGGCCAAAGAGAAACTTTCGTCTTACGGCGTAAAAGTTTACACGCAGTTTGCCGATATCAGCAAAGTTGAAGACGCGCAGAATTTTATAGACGCGGCGGTCCAGTTTTTGGGCGGCGCGGACGTGCTGGTTAACAACGCCGGAATCACGCGTGACAATCTTGCGCTGCGGCTGTCGGAGAAAGACTGGGATTTGGTGCTTGACATAAACCTCAAAGGCGCTTTTTTTACCAGCAAAGCTGTGCTAAAATATATGATGAAGCAGCGCGGCGGCAGCATAATAAATTTAAGTTCCATAGTCGGGCAGATGGGCAACGCCGGTCAGGTTAATTACAGCGCGTCAAAGGCCGGACTTATCGGCATTACAAAAACTCTGGCAAAGGAATTTGCGTCGAGAAATATCAGGGTAAACGCTATCGCGCCGGGTTTTGTTGAGACGGGCATGACGCAGGAATTTAAACCGGAAGTAAGAGAGGCGCTGCTTGACGCGATACCTCTAAAAAGATTTGGAAGTGCGCAGGACATCGCCAAAGCAATATTGTTTTTGGCCGGCGAAGATGCTTCATATATCACGGGGCAGATTTTAGCCGTTAACGGCGGATTATATATCTAGACTGGAGGATAAAATGGCTGTAGAAAATGTTGAAGAGAGAGTAAAAAATATTATCATGGAGCAGCTTGGCGTGGAAGCTGACCAGGTTAAACCGGACGCCCAGTTCGTGAACGATTTGGGCGCGGACTCACTGGACACGGTTGAACTTATCATGGCTTTGGAAGAAGAATTTGACATCGAAATTCCCGACGAAAAAGCCGAGAAAATCAAAACCGTCGGCGAAGCTATAGAGCATATTAAAGCCACCGCCAAAAAATAAATCGTGTACGACGATATTGAAAAAATAATCAATTACACGTTTGTTGACAAAGAATTAATAAAGGAAGCACTCACTCATAAATCGTACGCCGGGGAACAAAGGCGCGTTAAGCATAACGAAAGGCTGGAATTCCTCGGAGACAGTGTTCTCGGGCTTGCCGCGGCGGACCATATTTACCGCTGCCGCCCGGGGGTTGAAGAGGGGGTGCTTTCTAAAGTTAAGTCTTCCGTGGTTTCGCGCAAAAATTTGTTTTTGTGGGCGTCGGCCATGGGGTTAGGAAAATTTTTAAACCTCGGCGCGGGTGAAGAAGCCACCGGCGGAAGGGAACGCGAAAGCATACTCTCCAACGCGATGGAAGCGCTTATCGGCGCCGTATATCTTGACGGCGGTTACGCGGAAGCCAAAAGAATCGTCGACGGGCTGATAGCCGCGCACGAAGGCGAAGAGCCGGGCGCGGACTGGAAAAGCAAACTGCAGGAATACGCGCAGAAAAATTATAAAACGGTTCCGCGTTATGAAATCGTTCAGACGGTCGGTCCGGAGCACGAAAAAATTTTTACCGTCTCCGTTTCAGCCGGCAAAAAAGAGCTGGCGCGCGGCAAAGGCAAAAACAAAAAATTAGCCGAGCAGGACGCCGCCAAAAACGCTTTGGATAATCTTAAAATTTAAAAACAGGCTGTAATTTACGGCCTGTTAAAATCTGCATAATTATGAAAAAACAACTTGCGGCAGCCGGAAATATTGAGAATAAAATATTTTTCATACGCGGCAAAAGCGTAATGGTTGACCGCGATTTGGCCGCGCTTTACGGCGTTACAACCGGCAATTTAAATCTTGCCGTAAAAAGAAATATTGAGCGTTTTCCCAAACATTATATGTTCCAGCTTACAAAAACAGAGTTTGATAACTTGATGTTGCAAAATGCAATATCAAGTTGGGGCGGAACCCGTAAACTTCCTTATGTTTTTACCGAGCAGGGCGTTGCTATGCTTTCAAGCGTTTTAAAAAGCAAACGCGCGATAGCTATTAATATACAAATCATAGATACTTTTATCGCCATGCGGCAAATAGTAAACAGCGGGCGAGTGGACAACAGATTGGAAATTTTGGAAAGAGCGGTATTGTCAACCGATAAACGCGTGGACGATATCCTAGAAGTTTTGAACGCAATGCTTGAGACTGAAGATAAGAAAGAGTCAAAAAAAATAGGTTTTGTGCCGTAATATTCGATATGCTTAAAACACTTTTTCAAAAACATCTCATTGTTACCAGCGCCGTTTTAATGGCGGTTCTTTTGTGCGGACTGGTGGCCTATACTCTTCTCATTAACAACGCCTCTAGCGGAAGTACGGCCCCGGTAACTACTATTCCCGCGGCAAAGACGCCGGACGCTGTCGTCGACGAGTGCATCGGTCTTCTAAAGCAAAAAGATTATGACACTTTCGCGCTTAAAGTAAAAGATTTAAAAGACGTGAACGTATTTAACCAGCAGGGCGAAACGCTGATGAACGCCGCCGTGCGATATAATAATATGGACGCCGCGCAGCTGCTTTACAGCATGAGCGCGGACGTTAATCTTGCAAACCCTAATACCGGCGAAACCCCTCTGATGACGGCCATGCGCGGAAACAATGACTCTATGCTGGAATTTTTAATAGCCGCCGGCGCGAATTTAAACGCCGTCAGCAATTACGGCGCCACCGTTCTTCTTCTGGCGGTTGAAAATAAAAACAGCGTCTGGATAGACCGTCTGATTTCGCGCGGCGCCACGGCGGGCGCGAGCAGCGCCAATCTTCTTACTTATACGGCGCGCGCGAATATGCCCGGCGTCGCCGCGATGTTAAAAAGCGGCATAAGTCCCAATATAAAAGACTCTTCCGGTTTTACGCCGCTTTATATGGCGGCCAGCATGGGAGAGCTTGACATGGTCAAGTGGCTTGTCGGCTACAAGGCGGATTTGGACGCGCCCGTCGGGAACGGCTCCACGCCGCTGATAGGCGCCGCGCGTTACAGAAAGCCGGACGTGGCCGCTTTCCTGATGGACAAAGGCGCGAACGTCAACGCGCGCAACAAAGCCGGCGAAACCGCGCTTTACTGGGCCAGCGTAAACAATATGGTTGACACGGCGACGCAGCTGTTATTGCTTAAGGCGGACGCTACGGTTAAAACCAATTCTGGTTATACTCCTTACCGCGCAGCAGACGAAAGAAAATTCGTCGACATGCTGGCGCTGTTCAAAAAAAATAATATCACTCAGTAAAAACCGCCGTCCGGCGGCTTTTTCCCTAATATATTCGTTCTATACTATATGGGCCGAAAGACCTAATTTGAATTAGGTCCTTCGGCCCTTGTCCGTACGCGCGTTAAATGTAATATTATAGTATGGAAAAAGTATCATCCCGCGTAAAGTCTTTTAGTTATCATTTCAGAAGAATAGTCAGCGTTCTTTTGGCTTTTTCCATTTTCACTTCAACTTTTCCGCAGGAAGCTTTTTCCCAATTAACAGTCGCGCAAAAACCAAATTCGGCGGGCGTAAAATTCTATCAAAACTCAGACGGCACCTGGGATTATGAACTTACCGGCGAAGGCCCGTGGTCCGGCAAAGGCGGCATAAAAAATCTTGCCGGGCGGGAAGACATAATAAAAGCGGCTGTAGAAAACGCAAAAGCTAATGAAAAAGCCGGCGGCGAAGCATGGGCAAAGGAGAAGGGGTTGATGGGGTATGGGGAATATAAAGAGGAGGTAGAGAAGGTAATAGGCGGGAAGGCGGAGGAGGAAATGCGTGGGAGGTACGCGGGATATATCGAAGAGAATAGGATGTTATTGGAGGGGATGAGGGAGGCGAATCCATGGATGAGAGGGGGTATAAAGACGGAAGAGGATTTGGATAAATGGTGGAGGGAATATCTAAGGGAGGAGAAGGAGAGGTTAGATTTGGTAGACGCGGTAAAGAAAGCGAGTATTCCGGGAGGCGGCTTAGTGCGGGCAGGTGCGGGTAAAAAAGGGCAGGAAGACGGGATAAGAAGTGGGCAGGAGGAGAAATTAGAGGAGTTGGTAAAAAGGGAGATATTGTATGTAGGGGAATTAAGGCGGGCGGAATTGAAATATATAGAAGGGAAAGGAGACAAGGGATACGGACCGGGAGAGATAAACGGGCTGGTGGAATTATATGGGAAGATGTGGTTAGGTGAAGGGGAGAGGGAGAGGGGTTTGGAATATTTTAAGAGAGTGGTAAGGGGGATGGAAGGATATTGCAGCAATGATTTAGTGAGCAAAGACACGATAACGTGGGGAGAAGCGAGCAAGAAGAGGGACGGGGTATGTGTAGAGATGAGCAAGGCGTTAATCGGGATAGGGTTATTGGGAGGGGAAGAAGGGGACGGAGAGGTAATAGAGAGCGCGTTAGAGAAATATTATTTAACGCGTAGCGGTGCGTCGGTATTGGTAAACGGGATAAGCGGGTTATTGATGCTGGGAGCGGAGGGTAAAGTGCGTGGGTTCATCCTTGGGCGGGTGGAGAGGGACATAATAGAAAAGGGGTACGGCGGGGGTATGGACGTGCTGTCGTTGAGTGCGTGGGTACCGGCGGTAGGGGACTTGGTAGACGGGAGATACACGAACAAGATAACAGAGCCGGGGAATTATATATTAGGGAACGAAGTATATCTGGAGGGGGTGACGGACAGGAACCAGGAGACGGCGAACGTATGGGAAGACATAGGGGAGATGCTGGCGACTGATCCTGCGACGAAGGGATTGAGTGCGGATATATTGGGGGAGATAAGCATAATAGATTACGGGAGCGGGAAGATAGATATAGAAGGGATAGGGAACAAGCCGCTGATAACGGGGATACTTAGTGCGAAGAGTGTAAGAAGTGGAAAGGTATTGAAAGGGTACGGGAGCGTGGAAGAGGTATATTTAAGGGCGTTATATAACACGAGGTGGAGCGATTTATCGGAAAAGGCGGAAAGGCGGTTGAAGAACAAAGCGGTAGAATTATATGAATATTACGGGGGAACAGGGAGCAGGCCGGGCTGGATGGTTCCGGCAACATACAACGACAAAAAACAGCAGTCGGCAGAAAGATATAAGCGAGCAGCGGATATGGCGCGGGCGGGAGATTTAGTAATAGCGGCGATAAGTGTGGTGGCGATAGGGGTAAGTTTAGGGAAAAGCCTGATAAACGGGATACAATTAATAAAAGCGGCAAAAGCGGCGGGAGTGGTAGGTGATATATGGACAGAAGGGGTGGTGAATATAAGAGCGCTGGACGCGTACCGTGCGCGGGTGTGGGGAGTGGAAGGGACGGGATTGGTAAGAGGGAGCCGGGCGGCGTTTGCGGCGGACGCGAGTCTGGGTACGGATATGATGGCGAGCAGACTGCCGGCGCCATTATATAGAGAGCCGGAAGTACTGATAAATCCGAAAGGACTGACATATGCGGGAGGCAAAGCGGGAGGGCCGGAAGTAATTAAAAATACGGTAAACCGAGGCATAATAAGAAGCGGCCGTCCGCAGGTACCGCAAAAGATGTTCGGCGAAAATATCGGCGGGATAAAAACGGAAACTGCGGCGTGGAAAGACGCCGGAAGCAAGACGGCAGCGGACGCTGAATTTGAGAAATTTTTAGAGAGGAGCGGATATCATAAAGAGTACAGTCCCGACGGTAAAATGTACCGTTACGTCAGAGAAAGCTGGGCGGTAGAAAAACCAGAAGAGTGGACGAAGATGGAATTACGCGGCAATCTGAGGGCCAAAGAACTGCAGCTTGAAAAAGAATATTTATCAAAGAACGGTTTGGAAATAGAAACAAGCGGCAACGGGAAATATTTCAGATATGCAAAACCGGCAAACGCGCCGTCTAAGATAATGCTCGATTTAAGGAAGAACGTCGTGGTATGGGACAAAGAAGGCCAAATCATGACGTATGAGCTTGACGGTAAAATCTATAAATATGACGCCAGATACGACGGGAATATAGCGGCGGGGACTTTGGCGGACGATGATGTCGCCGCGCTGCACCGCCGCGTGAATAATCCAAAAGATCCGTTGAGGCGGCAGTACAAAAACGTTAACGGCCGTTTAGAATTAGCGGCTAAAGACGAGCTTGGCGTGGTGAAAGAGACATTCGGGCTGAGCAAAGGTAAAACAGCGCGTACGGAAGAGTTTGTATTAGACGGCGGTCTGGATGAAATGTCGGCGGGTAATATTGGTCGCGTTACGCTGCCGGTAAAATCAAAAAGGCCGCAGGTAATAAAAGCGGTAAATATGCTCGGGGACGCGTCGGTGGCAGCGGCGTCGTTCGTCGCGCCGATGAACGACGCGGCGGCGGTTACGCGCGTGGAAGCGCCGACAGCGGTGGTAAGAGCGGCGGAAGTGCCAAACGCTTTTGACGGTGTAAAATTAATAAAGCCGGAAGGATTGGGAAATGTAAAAATATCATCCGGCGCGGACATGCTGCGCGATGTTTTTAAAACAGAATTCGGCGAGATGGGCAGCAGTCTTATAAGAAACACGTCGGAGGGAGCGGGTTTTGAATTAGGCAGAGGCAACTACGCGGGATTTGGCGCGGGGAGCATGCTGTGGAACACGTTTGTATACGCGCCGCTAAAAACGTTGAACCTGCTGAAAACAAATAAAACGGCAAGTACCAAACAAATAATAAAAGCCATACAGCAGACGCAAAATATTAATGCGGAAAACAAAAACATAATAACAGGGACTTCTTCTCAACCGGTAAATAATACAGCGGAACAAACAACAAAATCCGCGAGACCTGTAATAGCCAAACAACTAACGTTCCCGACGGCGGAAGAAGCTAAAGAGAAAATGAGCGGATATATGTATCTGTTCGGCAGGAAAATTTATGACGACAGATTTTCCTTGGAAACAAATCCGCTAACCCGCCTGACGGCAACAATAAGCCGGGAGATTGACGGTAATATTCAAACTCCGTTTGCGGCCGTTTCAGTTTTCCCCTTTTTTGAGGCGTTATCAAAAAATAAAAGTGTTTCTGAAAAACGTTTAAAAGACACTCTGGCGTATATCATAAAATCCGCCTATGATGATTTTGAATACGAGTTATTTAAAAACCACGAAGAAGCCGTTATGGCCAGCTATTTAATAGAAGACGAGCGTTTCCTGAATCTTCTTCTTGATTATCTGGACGAAGTTTTGGTGTCCGACAGATTAAACGCGGAAGAGAAAGAAATTTTCAAAAAAGCATTTCTTGAAGGATTAAGCAAGGCGTCCGCCGGCCCGAGAGTCCAAATAGCCGTCGAACAAAAGCGGAATCAGAAAAGCGGTTTCTTCACGCGCTTTCGTTTTGACCCGGATAAAGTAATATGGAACCCGTTCGGCGGCTTCTTCTCGTATGAGCCTTCCGCGGGCGATATTTATGATTACATGCAGATTATAATGGACGCCAAAGGCGGCGGGTATGAAGGAGTATACGTAGCCTATCCCGAGTTTTTTAAAGACGTAAGAGACAATGCTTTAAAAGGGATGCCCGCCGGCGACCAGGTCTATATCCAGGATGCGTTGAGCGAAGCGTCCTATAACGCGGCGCGCGTTATCGTCGAAAACGCGCAGTCCGGCAACTGGCGGCCAAATCCCGTGACTTCCGTTCTGTATGATGAACTTAAAAAATCATTGAATAATAATAAATATCTTTCCGACGGAGCCAAAACAAAATTCCAGGAAGAATTGGTAGAACGGTTTACGGATAAAGTAACGCAGGGAGATTTATTAGGCTCGGTATATTCTAAAGCGGCGGACAAAATCGTCGACGACGCGGCTGAATCTTTGGGAAGCAGGTTCAGCCCGGACGCCCGTATTTTGGCGCGCGTGCTGTTTTATAAAGCGATGGGGGCGTCCGACAATCTGCAGGAAATTTATCAGAACTCCAGAAAATTAATCACGTCAAACACTTATTTGAACGCGGAACAAAAATGGAAACTTTTGCAAAGCCTGAGTGAAGAAATAACGCACATGCAGAAAGGCGTTAACGATAATAAAATTGAAACTTACGGCAGCGGCAGCAGCATTCTTCCGATGAACGGTTTAGACTTTGAGCTGATGGGAAAGTTTATTGGGAATATTTATAAGAATATTAAAACCGCTTACAGTAATGCTAAATATTCCGCCGCCTTAAAATTTTTCTCAAGCGCGGACTGGGGAAAATATCCCGAAAAATTTGACGGACATTGGCAGGCTTTGAACGCGCAGGAAAACGAATGGTTCACGTTATGGCTGAAAACACGGGACACGGCCATTGAGAAAAGGCTTGAAAATATTCACAAAATCCAAAAAGAAGTATGGAGCAAGGTGCAGTTAAACCGGCAAAATCATTTTGACCGCTTTAACCAAACACTGGACCAAAGGGTAGAAGATTTGAGACACGCGGTAGATTTGCAAAGTTATGAATATGATAAAAAACTGGCAAAGCCTAACTATTGGTTTGGCGTAGGGCATGAGACTTTCCAGGACGCTGTTTCAATGGATTTCTTCAATCATTTAAAATCTTATAATTCATCCGCGGACAAGTTGCGGGCCGAAGCGCTCCAGCTTAAAGAAATCGGCGGAGAAAAATGGTTTGAAGAGGTAAACAAAAAAATAGAAAGCATATTTGACTACAACCGTAATAAATGATCCGTCGCTGAACCTAAACGGGAAGAACAGCTTCCCGCTGCCCGGAAAGGAGTATATTTAAAATCCTATGATCCAAAAGAAAGAAGCTTGACAGAGCAAGACGCCCGTAATACTAAGAGAGCCAGCGTTGTTCTGAACGGTAAAAAGATATTAATAATAGACGACGACGTTCGGGAAGAAGAAGCATTCAAATACGCGGACACAAGACAGGCCACCAATAAATCCGAGGGATTAACCATGCTTCAAAAGGCTGTAGATGAAGGAGTGCCTTACAGTTTCATTCTTCTGGATTATCAGTTACATGATGAAAAAATGGACTATGTGGATTTTGTAAATGAGGCAAAAAAAATATCGCCCGGAATTTTAGTGATAGGGTATAGTACGGGTTTCGGGTGGAAAGATGAAGACTTATCTGTACTTGATGCAGATACGGATAAAATGTTAGGAGATAATTTTTTTAATTTTATAGAAGAACGTTTAGGTATTACCGCTAAGCAAAAAGAAAGACCTGTTATAGATTACGGCCATAAAATTTTAGATACTAAACTTCCTGCGGGAAGCAAGCCATCCGCCGCGAAAATACAAATGTTTGTAAGAGAATACAATAGATTTAATTCCTCTCTTGACCGCGTTGAGCCGGACGGAGCCCTTTCAGAAGTTGCCAGAACAGAGAATTATATTAAATACCTGTATTCAAAACAGTGGGAAAATCTGCAAAACCTTATACGTGACGGACAGAGGGACGAATTTATTTATAACGCGATGTTTTATTTAAACGAGCTTCCTTCAAGAGACAGAGACGTGCGGTTGTTTAGTGGTCTGAACCGGTTTGAGGAAACAAAAAATATTCTGTTTTCCACAGTAGCGTCAGAGCCTGAGTTTGGAAAGGACGGGAAGAACAGGTTACTTTCCGAGTTAGACGTGATTTTAAATTTTGACACATACTATCCGATAACTATATACGAACTGGACTTAATGAAGCGGGCATTTGAAGATACTTTTCAGAGTTCAGAGGATAATAAACGCCTTGCAAAAGAGGTAAAAAACATTTCCGAACGTTTGAATAAAGTAAGTCCGGTCTTAACAAATAAGTTCAATAAAGAAGAGTTAATTAGTCCCAACGATATTTTCTATGCCAGAGCCGATATTTTGGATGATATACAGTATATTAAATCCATGCTGCTTGGTATTTGGTTAAGTAAAGACTTAGATATTTTATCACGTGAAAAAGTGGATAAAATTTTAAATATTAATGACCGTTTGTCGAAAGAATTTCCGTATGCTTTACCGGATATATGGGAATATACGACAGGATGGCCGGTTTTCCTGAAAAAATATGTAGAAAATTCTGACTTTGTTGTGGATGAACAGGAAAGAAACTATGACCCGCTGGCTTTTTTCGATAATCCTTTATGGCGTCAAGAGAAAATAGCAATTATAGAAAGAATGCTTGAGAGATTGAATTCAAAGTTAAGGGGGAGTCAGGATACGGATGCCGCGCTTAGAAAGAAAATGGATAAAATTTCTAAGCAGGCGACTAATTTTCTTTATAACTATTACTATGCCGCGGCGGATAAGCTTTACAAAGCGGAAGTTGAAGGCCGTCCGATAGACGCGGCCAAAGCAAAGACCTATTATAATTTAATCCACTACCAGCGCGGCATGATAAAGTATGAAGGCCGGCGCTTCACCGCCGCGTCGGACAAACTAATTTCAAATATTTTTGAAATAGACAAGACTTTGAAAGGGAATAGAAATTATAGAGATATCATAGATGAAATGAGGTCTATGACGCCGGATTTTCCGTCTGTTGAATCTCTTTCCGTCCCCGGCGGCAAAAGCGGATATTTTACCACGGGCGGTTTGACGCCGGAAGGAATTGAAAATTTGTTCGCCGGCGCGGGTGGATTTATTAAAGGGCTTCTTCTCCCTCTTATCGGAAACAGATTGCCCGATATTCAAACGTCTGTTCCTGTTCCGATGGAGAATTCTGCGGCTTCTGTTCCTTTGCAGAAATCCGTCGGGCCGTTGCAGTCTGCACCGCCGGTTTCTGCTCCTGTAGAAAATTCCGCGGTTTCTACCGCTTTGCAGGAATCCGCCGCGCCGCAACAGTACGCGCCGCCGGCTTATCTTTCATCCAAGTCTAAAAATACTCTTGAGCAGGAAAGGGATATCGCCAGCGTTTCCCCGGAAATAAGAAAAAAGGCGGAGGCCGCCACTTTTGCGCTTGTCACTCATAAGGGCACTTCGTTTGCCAATCTCACTTTGGTTGAGTTTGAAATAAATAATAAAAAAGAAAAATATCTTGTGACCAGTGCTCACGCGGCGGATTTGGACGATATGGCGTTTGTCAGACCTAAGAATTGGCAGAAAGGAGACCTGCCTTTATTAGTGAAAGAATTTTTAAGGATACCCGCGTTAGACATAGTTCTTTTCAGCGTACCGGAAGAATTGGACGGAGTGGAGCCGCTCAAAGCCAGCGAAATTCCTGTTCAGAACGGCGACAAAGTGTACAGTCTCAGCGTACATAATGATAATGAAAGCGCGGGGCATATTCAAGACATATTCAGCCCCGGCGGCATACTGAGTTCTTTGTGGGCCGCGGAAATAGGCACCTGCGGCAGCGCCATGTTAAATTCAGACGGTCAAGTTGTAGGCATACGTAATAAGAAAACGCAGCACTCCGGCCTTTCTAAATATTTTTCTCTGCCCACGGGGGATTTTTTCCCTGAAGACGCGCCTGTGGGCGTTATTTCCGACTATATTAAATATAAACTTTACGGCATTGACAGTTCCCGGCCGGTATACGTCTTAGGCCAGCGCGCTTTTGATATCAAAACAAGCCAAAGCCTGAAGGACGGATATATTTATTGGTATGACGAAGACGGGACAATTATGGCGAAGGGCCCCAACAGAGCCTTAATTGCGCCTGAATATAAACTTGTAAATAATCTGGAATCTTTGCTGCTCCTGGAAGATGATTTTTATAAGAACGGGAATTACGGGATAAAGCTTGTCTTAAAAAACGACAACGGCTCCGAAGATAAAATAGATATAGTCATTAAAGGCGGAAAAGTAATAAAAGTTACAACTCCCGCGCTGAAAGAACAGGCCGCGCCGCTTTCCGCCCCGGCGGAAAATTCCGCGGCCGGACAAAATATTTTTAATCTGAAAAACGACGGGCCGTTATACATGTTTGATATGGACGGCACAATAACGCCGGACCATGCGCCCATGACGGAAAATACCGCGGCGTGGCTGCGGGAGTTTGTCAAAACTCACAACGTCTTTATAGTAACCGGCACTAATTATGACCATGTGGTTACGCAAATCCCGGCGGATATTATAGATAATCTTTCCGGCGTTTATTCGTCGATGGGCAATGAGCTTCACGTTCAAAACCGGGTTATATACAGCAAAGCGTTTGCCGGCGCTCCAAATTTATCCGACGCGTTAGACGCCTTACTCAAAGACAGCGGCTGGACCGGCGCAAGATACAACGAACATACAAAAACCGCGGCGGGGGAAATTATTTTCAATGTCGCCGGCCTAGACGCTCCGGCGGAAGTTCTGACGGCTTATAAGGATTGGGACGCGCGGACCGGTGAGAGAGCGGATTTTGCAAAGCGTCTCTCCGCGCAGTTTCCGAATCTGAATGTAGTTTTACCCAAGAGCGGCAATATAGTTATACGCGACAGTTTTGACGGTAAAGAAACCGCCTTAAAACACGCGCGCGGAATTTTACCGGACCGAAAAATAATTTATGCCGGGAACGAAGAACAGGCCGGAGGCAATGATTACGGCGCGGCGCAGTTTCTGCAGCAGCAGGGCAATTCGGAAATATATAAAATATCTTCCGCGGAAGAAATCCCGGCAACGTTTGCCAATCCTTCGTCCTCCGCGCAAAACGCGGACTTAAAAAACATAAACAAGAGCTGGTCAAAATTTACGCTGTTCCGTTTGTCGGAAAACATAAAAGAGTTTAAATCAAATCTCCCTAAGCACGGTTTCAAATATGCCGCCGGCCTGTTTTTTACCAGAACGGCAAGATGGGCCGCCCAGACCGCCGTGGATTTTTACAGGCATCGTTATGAACCCAGAGAAAATTATCCCAGGATTGCGGCGGACGGCTATGAGTTAAATATTGCGGATTTGCAGTCCAGCCCGTACGCGTCGTCGGTTTTTTATTCCCCTAAAAAAACGGCCAGCGGTTTTGTAGTTGAATATAAAGGCAAAGTCTACGGTTTGGCATCAGGGCACGTTTTCCCTTTCCCGGGCAGAACTGAGACGATAAAATCTCTTTCGGGAAAAGAGTATAAGGTTAAAGTTCTGGCCAGCGGCAGCCCGTATACTTTACAGGCCGGCGTGCCGGATATAGCGGCGCTGGAACTGCCGCCGGAGGCGCTGGCGGATTTTAAACCTCTGCCGCTTGCGGATGAAGACGTTAAAGCAGGCGATACGGTTGATTCCCCGGGTTTTGTAAAGCAGGATATAAGCATGGTCCCGTACTTTATAAATAACCGCATCGTGCTTTCGAATGATGGCTCAAAACTTATTACTTCCTATAATTTTAAAGACTTCTTCGTGGGTTTTTGCGGTTCTCCGCTGGTGCTGGCGCGGGAGGGTACTGTCGTCGGGTTACACAAAGGCAGTTATTATGACAGAAAAAACAGCCTTGCCGTAAATCTTACGGTATTAAAAAATTTCCTTGATTATGTGCAGACCGGCGCTGCGCCGGATTATACAATTACTCTCGCCGGCGGCGGCACGCACGCTATTCCGTTTAATAAAGTCGTCCGCCTGAGCAAAGACGCCGAACAAAATATTAAAAATTTACAGGCGCAGTCACAGACTTCCGCGCCGGCAACTCCGGCGCAGACTCTGCCTCCGCCGGATTATCTTACCTCTAAATCTGAAAAGACTCTTGAGCAGGAAAGGGATATCGCCGACATTTCCCCGGAAATAAGAAAAAAGGCGGAAGCCGCCACTTTTGTTCTTACCGCTGATAAAGAAGGTCACGCGTTTGCCAATCTGACTTTGGTTGAGTTTGAAATAAATGGTAAAAAAGAAAAATATCTGGTGACCAGCGCGCACGCGGTGGAAAATGGGAAGCCGGCGTTTTTCAGACCTAAGGATTGGCATAAAGGGGACGTGCCTTTACAAGCGGAAGAATTTTTAAGGATAGACGCGTTGGACATAGCTCTTTTTACCGCGCCGAAAGAACTGGAGGGAGTGGAACCGCTCAAAGCCGCCCAAACGCCAGCCAAGAACAACGAAAAGGTGTACAGCGTCAGTTTTGTACCCCGCAAAGAAGAAAGCACAGGATATATTAAAGATATCTCCAGCCCAGAAGGTATACTTAGTTCTTTATGGGCCGAAGGAGGCACCTGCGGCAGCGCCATATTAAATTCGGAAGGAGACGTTGTAGGCATACGTAATTATGCAAGATTTCATCCCGGTCTTTCTAAATATTTTTCTCTGCCCAATGTGGATTTTTTTCCTGAAGACGCGCCTGTGGGTATTATTTCCGATTATCTTAAATATAAACTTTACGGCATTGACAGTGCGCGGCCGGTATACGTCTTAGGCCAGTACGTTTTTGATATCGCGACAAGCCAAAGTATACTAACCGGACCTGAGGGGACAAGGATTGTTAGTAAGCCCAATGGAACGCAATTTTCGTTTCAACGTAAAGTTATAAATAATCTGGAATCTTTGTGGAGTCTGAATAACGATTTTTATAAGGATAAAGACCTCATGATTGTTATCTTAAAAAATAGCGATGGTTCCAAAGAGAAAATAAATATAGGAATTAAAGACAGTAAAGTAACCGGGGTAAATAAAAATCAGCTCTTGGACGCGCCGCCCGCAACAGCACCGGCGGCCGTAAATAAGTCCTGGGTGGAACGGCAAAAAGACAATCTTGCAAATTGGCTGGAAAATAAATTTACGTTAAGATTTTTAGACAGCGGCAACGGGAAAACGGCGGCGGACATTACTGTAGATAATAACTACGCGGAAAATAAAACTCTGTTGCAGGATAAAACTTTTATAGTAGTCACTCAGGACAAAAGCGGGGCGGATAATATAATCAGCGCTCTGCAAAAGTACGTCCCGCCGGAGCAGATAAAATATTTTCCCGGCGTGCGTCCCGCAGTAAGATATTTTATTTCTAATGACAGAGTTCCCGTGGAGAAACTGGTTGTCCTGACGGATATGAATTTTGACGCCGAGGACACGTTTGAGCAGCACGGCAGTTCTCTTATGAACTTTAAAAAAGAGAGCCAAGAAATTCCCGTCATCATTATAAATCCCGGGCGTTCGCAGTTGCTTGAAAAGTTTTTTGAGCAGGGATACGACGGTCTTTTGTCCGGCGGCGGCGCGGCGGACGATATAGCCGCGTTTATAAAAGACAAAAATTTAAAACCTTCCCAAATGCCGCAGGCAAAAATGTTTACGCCGGAAGAGCTGGATGTTATACGTTTTCTTGAGCAGGATGATTTGAGTAAAGAAAATCTGAAAGATATACGCGCTAATGACGACAAACTACAAGATATAATTTATAACTTTTCCGACAAAGTAGAGAATGACCAAAACCCGTTTACCCTGCTGATGTACGGCAAACTTTACGAATTGCAGCACGGTATACAAGACCGTCTGGCCGCCTTAGCCCAAAAAGAATTAGCGGAAGACACGGCGGCAAAGCCTAAATCTTCTCCTTACCAAAATCTGGGATTTATCGCCTTTGACCCGCAGGCCAGCGCGGAACGGTGGCATGCCGGCACGCTGAAATTTTTTGACGTAATAAAAAATTTATTTATCCCTGCGCCGGCGGTTATGAGATTTGCCGCAAGCGTCGGTTTTGCTTCGGCGCCCGTACAAACAATTCCTTCGGCCGTCGTCATGGGAATGCCAGGAATTTCATCTGCGCAGCACGCGGCTAAAAGAACAAAATATTTTTGGGACGACATTGACGAAGTCATAGCGCGGCTGGAAAGTTTAAACAGAATGCCGGATTGGAATAATTTCGCCGAAAGAGAATTATATTACGACGTCAACAGCTTACAAAGCGGCGATATATTAAATCTGTCTCTGCAACAGAAGACAAAACTCAACAAGCTTATTGAAAAATATAAAACCGCCGCCGCTTTAGCCGCCGCGCCAAAAAATAATAAGCCGGACGGCGTGTCCTGGTCCGAAAGATTAGCGGCCGCCCAAGCTAAGGCCGCGTCCGCGGCGTATGCCGTTAAAATAGCGTCGTCGCCCGCCGAAGAAGATAAACTTGTAAATGAATTTAATGATTTTATCTCCGAGCACGACAGAATGCCCAGTCCGAAACAGCCGGGCGAAAAAGGTTTGTATTTAAGAGTTTACCGCGCTATGAGAGATACTAAAAATCCCGCGCGCGCGCAGAAATTAAAAAAGATTTGGGACGCCAATATTTCCAAATCCTACCATTCTGAAAAGAGGCTGCAAAACAGCCGCGCGGATATTGAGCAGACGATACGGGAATTAACGGCGTTCGTCGAAGCCAATAAAAAATTTCCTCCCGCGAAAAGCAGTTTATATTTAAAAAGCATGAGAATCAAAAACGGTATAAGGCAGGGGGTAACGCCGGATGATATCAGCGCGGTGGAAAAACTGTGGCGTATTGATTTTGACAATACAATCGCGGAGCTGGAAGCTTACACTTTAACATATCATCAATTGCCGCAGAACCATACAAAATATCAGAATTTATATGAAAGAGGGCTGGCGCTTAAAGAGGGGAGAGTCGAGTCCGCGTCCGAGGAGCAGGTTAAAAAAGCGCGGGATATCTGGGATAAAACGGCAGCGCTGCAAAACGAAGAAAAAATAAAAAAATTAACGCAAAAATTAAAAGATTTTATCGCCAAATATAAAAGGCTGCCTAACGATTCCGTCAAAGGCAGCGCGGAAAGCAAATTTTATACGGCGCTTTATATCGTAAAAAATAACGAGAGCGGCATATACACGGCGGAGCAGCTGGCGGAATTAAATCAAATGTGGGATGAATATTGGCATATCGCGCGTACTAACGTAGTGGCGGAAACCATCAAAAAATTGGAAGTATTTACGGCGGCGAACAACAGGCTCCCGGACGGCCGCAAAAGCGACGAATGGGGCTTATATAATTCCGGGCTGGCGATTAAGAACGGCGAGACCAAGTCCGCAACCGCAGCGCAGCAGCAGTATGTGTCCGACATTTGGGATAAATACGCGATGCGCCGCAAAAAAACTGACGCTCCAGAGAAAACCGCGTATGCGGCCGCCAACGCCGCCGGCAGCGGTTTAACTCTCAAAGAAAAACCTGTAAAATATTCCGCGGCCGGCCGCGCGGCAGATGATTTTGTTATAAAAATGCCCGCTGAAGCAAAACCGTCGGAAACAGTTCCCGTAAACGGCGGCGGCAACGGTAAATCTGAATATATCAGGAGCAACGGAGATATTGAAACGATTATCGCGCGGCTTGAGGATTTTACCGCGGCAAAAGGCAGAATGCCGTTATGGGAAAACGCAGACGAAAGAGATTTTTATTATGATATATCCGGCATAAAGAACGGGACTATTTACGCGACTAGCCAGCAAATTGCAAAAATCAGGAAAATTTCCGAAGTATATAACCATACCGCCGCGCCGGCGGACAACGGCAAACCATCGGAGAAAAAACCGTGGTCAGAGAGACTGGAAAATGGCAAGGCTAATAAAACCGCGGCCGCGCTCTCTTCCGCCGAACCTGTGTCTAAAATCATATCTGTTGCACCCGCCAGCGCGGCCGCGTCCCCTTCCGTCAAACCTGCGGCTGCCGTCACAATCGATAAACTTGTAAAAGAACTCAATGATTTTATATCCGCACACGGCAGACTGCCAAGCTCGGAACAGCCGGGCGAAAAAGGTTTGTATTTAAGAGTTTACCGCGCTATGCGAAATACTGAAAATCCGGCGCGCGCCGCGCGGTTACAAATAATCTGGGACGAAAATATTTCCCAATCCCACTATTCTGCTAAAAGGCGGCAAAACGGCGGCGATACAGTTGAGCAGGCAGTGCAGGAATTAACGAAGTATGTTGAGCTTAACAAAGAATTTCCGCCCGCGCACAGCAGCTTGTACTTAAAAAGCATGGCGATAAAAAGCGGCCGAAGAAAAGAGGCCACGCCGGAGCAGATAAGCGCGGTGGAAAAACTGTGGAGGATTGACCATGACAACACCATTGCGGAGTTTGAAGATTACGTCTCAAAATACGGCAAGATGCCGCAGCTTCTTACTGAAAGCCAGCCTTTATATTTGAGAGCGTTAGCGCTTAAAAACGGAAAAACAGTGTCCGCGTCGGCGGAGCAGGTGCAGAAAATGAAGGATGTATGGGACAGCTCCCTCGCGCGGCTAAACGCCGAAAAAATAAATAAGTTAACGGAAGATTTAAAAAATTTTATCGCCGCAAACGGAAGACTGCCAAGGGATTTAGAAAAGGGAAGCGATGAAAGCCGTTTATATCACGCCGTTTATGTCGTCGTAAACAGAGCCAGCCCGTACACGGCGGAACAGCTGGCTGAAATAAAGGACCTTTGGGATAAATACTGGTATATAGCGCGTCCTAACAGCGTAGCCGAAAGAATTAAAAAACTGGAAGAATTTACGTCGGCTCACGGCCGTATGCCGGATAACCGCAAAAGCGGCGAATGGAGCTTATACAGCGCCGCGCTGTTAATTAAAAACGGCGTCAATAAATCCGCAAGCGAAGAGCAACGCAAACATGTAGCAGAAATTTGGGATAAATATGCTGTACAGCACAAAGCGGACGGAGCTAAGCAAAGCCCGGACGCGGACGGCAATGCCGCCGGCGTTAATTTAACGTCCGCGGAAGAGCCCGCCAAATATTCCGCCGCCGCGCGCGCGGCGGATGATTTTGTCATAAAAATGCCCGCCGCGGAACCGCTTCCCGAAGTAAAAACTCAAGAAAAAATACCGGATAATGACAATGTCCCGCCGCAAAATCTGCCGCCGCCGGCTTATCTTTCTTCCAAAGCCGAACAGAGTCTTGGGCAGGAAAGAAATATTGACGACATTCCCATTGCGATAAGAAAAAAAGCGCAAAACGCCACTTTCGTTCTTGTCACTTCTTCGGATATCAGTACCTCAATCGCCAATATCTCATTGGTTGAATTTGACATAAACGGTAAAAAAGAGAAATATCTCGTGACCAGCGCCCACGCGCTGGAGCCGGGGGAACTTGCGTTTTTCAAACACAGAAACTGGCCGAAAGACGCCCAGCCTATATACGCGAAAGAATTTTTGAGAATAAACACGTTGGATATAGTTCTTTACACCGTGCCGGAAGAACTGGACGGAGTGGAGCCGCTAAAAGCCAGCGGAATACCCGCCGGGAACGGCGATAAAGTGTACAGTATCAGCGTGCATAATGATAACAAAGAAAGCGCGGGACATATTCAAGACATATTCAGCCCCGGCGGCATATTGAGTTCTATGTGGGCGGAAGAAGGAGGCGGCTGCGGCATTGCCATGTTAAATTCGGCGGGGGAGGTCACAGGCATACGTAATCATAAAACGGTTCACCCCGGTCTTTCTAAATATTTTTTCCTGCCGACGGAGAGTTTGTTTCCCGAAGACGTGCCCGTGAGTCTTATTTCAGATTATCTTAAATATAAACTTTACGGTATTGACAGTCCGCGGCCGGTATACGTCTTAGGCCAGCACGTTTTTGATATCCTGATAAGCCAAAGCGTAACTGACGGATATATGGCTTGGTATGACAAAAACGGGAAAAAGAGTGAGTCCGGCGCCCACAGAACGCAGCGCACGCAGGGATATAAACTTATAAATAATCTGGAATCTTTGTGGAAACAATTAGGCGAGGGTTATCCAAAATACGAAATAGAACTTACCTTAAAAAACCGCGGCGGTTCCGAGGAAGAAATAAGTATAGAAATTAACGGCGGCAAAGTAACAGGACTAAAGAAAGAAAACTTAGGAACTGAAAATCAGCCGCAAAATACGCGTTTCGATAAAACAGCTCTAAAATCAAATGCCCCAATTTCCGCAGGCCGGTATACTTATTCTTTATTGCCTCCTTTCAATATCTTGTGGTCCGCGGCTGAATTTATATATAAGAAAATATCAGCTTTAAGAACGCGCGGAGATAACACGCGGGCCGCCGCGGCGCAGACGGAAGAAATGTTTTCGGCTCCGGCGGCGGAAAAGCCCGCCAAATACGTTCCGGACTCGCGCGCGGATGATATTTCGGCCGTAACAAGCGCGCCGGTTTTGCGGGAAGAAGAAACTTCCGCGCAGGCTCTGCCGCCGCCGGATTATCTTACCTCAAAATCTGAAACAAGTATTTGGCAGGAAAGGAATATTAACGGCATTTCCCCGGAAATAAGAAAAAAGGCGGAAGACGCTGTTTTCATTCTTCATAGTTCCGGCGAAGCGTGGGCCAATATCACATTGGCTGAATTTGAGATAAAGGATAAAACGGGTAAAACGGAAACAAAAACATATCTTGTGACCGCCAATCATGTAGTAGTTTCGGGCGAACCCGCGCTTTTCAGGCCTAAAAATTGGCAGAAAGGGGAACCGCTTTTACACGCGGAGGAATTTTTAAGAATACCGGAATTGGACATAGCTCTTTTCCAGGTGCCGGAAGAATTGAAGGGAACGGAGCCGCTCAAAGCCGGCGAAACGCCCGCCAGGAACGGCGACAGAGTGTACAGCGTCAGCGCCCTTAATCATGGAAAAGAAAGTTCGGGATATATCAAAGATATAAACGGCACCGCCGGCATACTGAGTTCTCTGTGGGCCGACGGAACAGGCACCTGCGGCAGTCCCATGGTAAATACGGAGACGGGAGAATTAGAGGGTATTCGTAACGCTAAAATGGAAGCCCCCGCTCTTTCCAGGCACTTTGGTCTGGACGCGAACGATTATTTCTATTTTCCTTATGACGTGCCCGCGTATATTATTTCCGATTATATCAGTTATAAACTTTACGGAGTTGACAGTTCCAGGCCAGTGTACGTCTCAGGTCAAAAAGTTTTTGATATTAAAACAAGCCAAAGCGCAGAAGACGCCGTTATGCGGTTTGAAGGAAAGGCCGTTCCTAAAAGAGGCATAAAGCTTGTGAATAATCTGGAAAGTTTGTGGGGGCGGCTGGGTAATAATCAGGATTTTAAAATAGAAGTTACCTTAAGAAACAGCGGCGGCTCCAAAGAAAAAATAAATATAGAAATTAAGGACGGAAAAGTAATCAATAACAGCCGCGCCGTCGCGCCCGCGGTTACCAAAGCGGATGAAGAAAAATCCAATTCATTCCAGAATCTTGGAATAGCCTTTAACCAACAGGCCCGCGCGGAACAGTGGGCCGCTGACACGTGGAAATTTCTGGATATAATAAAAAATCTGTTTTTGCCTGTGCCCGTGATTGCTAAATTTGTCGACGGCGGCGGTTTTGCGGAAGCGTCTGCGGAAACTGCCTCTTCTGTTGAAGCTCCGGTTGTGCGGAATACGGCTAAAAGGACAAAATATTTCTGGTATGACATTGATGAGGTTATTGAGCGGCTTGAAAACTTGGGCAGAATGCCGGCGCGGGAAAATCCGAAAGAAAAAGAATTATATTACGATATCAACAGTTTAACAGGCGGCGAGGTATTAAACATAACTCCGCAGCAGAAGTCAAAACTCAATAAGCTTATTGAAAAATATAAAAATCCCGCCGCGGCTTCAACATCCGCGCCGAAAAATAATAAACAGTACGGCCTGACGTGGGCCGAAAGGCGGAAGGCAGTTAAAGCCAAAGCCGAAGAGAGGGCCTTAGCCGCGGAAAAGGAAACGAAAACCATAGAGGCAGCGCCTGCGGCGTCTCCCGTCAAAGAAGACGGAATTTTGGCGGAACTTAATGAATTTATAGCCGAAAACGGCAAACTGCCCGGCCCTAAACACCTTGGTGAAAGAAGTTTATATTTAAGACTTAACCGCGCGATGAACAATGAAAAAAACCCTGAACTTGCCGCGGCGATAAAGAAAATATGGGAAGATAATAAATCCAAATCTTATCAGACTGACGCATACAAACACAGACATGATAAACAGATTGAGCGGACGGTGCGGGATTTAAAAAAATACGTCGAGACTAACAAAGATGTCCCTCCTTTTGGCACAGCTTTAAATTTAAGAAGTTTAGATATAAAAAGCGGAAGGACAAAGTCCGCTACCGAAGAACAGATAGCCGAGGTAAAACAACTTTGGACTGTTACCTTAGACAATAATATTAAAGAGCTGGAAGATTTTACCGCGGAACACGGCCGCCTTCCGGACAGCAACAAAAAGGAAGAGCGCGCTTTATACGCCAAAATGAACGCGCTTAAAAAAGGGGACGTGGTTTCCGCTTTGCCGGAGCAGATAGAAAAGACTAAGGCCCTATGGGATAAATATTCCGTTCCGCCCGGACGAAAAAAAGCCGCTCCCGAAAGCGTTTCGCCGGCGGCGGAGCAGACAGAGAAGACTAAAAAGCCGCGTACCAAAAGAACTGAGGAAGATATAGATAACATAATAGAAAAGACAAGAGAATTTGCCGAAAGCAACGGCAGGCTGCCAAATACTAATATTAAGGGCAGCGAGGAGGACGCTTTATATAACGCCGCCCACGGGATTCTGGCGGGACTCGGCGCGACATCGGCTACGGAGAAACAGTTAGCCGCGCTGCAGGCCATATGGGACAAATATAAAAATATCGCGCGTGTAGCCGGCGTCGCGGAAACCATTAAGGAACTTAAACAGTTTATGTCCGACCACGAAGGGCGTCTCCCCGACAGCCGTAAAGAAGATGAATGGGCTTTATATAACGCGGCATGGAAAATTAAAACGGGCCGCAATCAATTTGCCACGGCGGAAGAACGTAAAATAACTACGGAACTATGGAATGTATATGTCATTCCGCGCGGGAGACAGAAAGGCATTTCAAAGAAAGGAAATAAGTCTTCCTCGGACAAGACAGAGAAAGCCGCGGACGCTAAGCCCGCCGCCGAAGAATCCGGAATTTTGGGGGAACTGAATAAATTTATATCTGAAAACGGCAGGCTGCCCAGCTCTAAACGGCAGGACGAACATGCTTTCTATGTAAGAATTAACCGCGCGATGAATAATGAAAAAAAGCCGGAACAGGCCGCGGCGATAAAAAAAGTGTGGGAAGATTATAAGCGCAATAGTGACAGCGGAATTTTGGGGGAACTCAATGAATTTGTAGCCGAAAACGGCAGGCTGCCCAGCTCGGAACAGCCCAGCGAAAAAAGTTTGTATTTTAAAGTTTACCGCGCCATAAAAGACGAGGAAAAACCTGAACAGGCTGCGGCGATAAAAAAAGTATGGGAAGATAACAAATACAAATCTTACCAGTCTGACATGTTCAAACAAAGAAACGATGATACGATTGCGGCTACAGTACAGGAATTAGAAGAATACGTTAAACTTAATAACAAACTCCCGCCCTTAGACAGCAGTTTATATTCAAGAAGTTTCGATATAAAAAGCGGCGCAACCAAGACAGCCACGCCGGAGCAGGTAAATACGGTCAAAAAACTTTGGGGCATAACTGTGGACAACTATATTAAAGAACTGGAAGATTTTATCGCCGAACACGGCCGTATGCCTAACAGCAATGGGGGAGAAGAGCATGCTTTATACGAAAAACTGTACAAGATAAAAAAGGGTAAAACTTTAGCGTCGGATGAGCAGCAAAAAAAAGTTCAAGATATCTGGGATAAATGGGCCGGCCAAAAGAAAGGCATTTCCAACAACGATTTGCCCGTGTCCGCCGTTGTTCCCGCTGCGGAAAATAAAAATGCGGATACCGCTCCGTCCGTGACGCAATTGGAAGAAGACGGCGCGGCAAAACCCGCCAAATATTCTTTCGCTGAACACGCGGACGGGTTTACTATAAAAAGCGGGCCGGTTTTGCCGGAAGAACAGGTAAAATCTGAAGAGAGTGTTTACTGGATAAATCCTTCCCGCAATCAAGCAAAAATTGAAACCATGCTGCCAGAGGTCCGTGACAGTAAGGCGGCGGAATATTATTCTGAGCCGGCTCACCGGACCGCTTATTACCGCGCGGAACAGATTTATGAATTAATGAAAAAAACTCAAAGATATTATCGGAACTCCAACGGCATAATTAAAAGCAGCATAAAATATTTTCTTGTATATAACACCTTAAACCGCATGATGGCGGAAACTATTGCCGGCCTGCCACTGCCGGACGCGTATTACGAACTTAAAAAAGACGCTCTCGCTGATTTGTTCAACGTTATTAAAAGACCTCCCTCGGCGGAATACCCGTCCATGACTGCGGTTCTCAAGGGTTTTTACGGCGCGCAGCCGCTGCCGCCGGAGTGGGAGGAAAGAAGAAAAGAGTTTTTAGAGAGCAAGCTGGGAGACTATTTTATTTATCTTGCAAATGCGGTCAAAGGCGGTTTGGCGACCGAAGAGGAAGTAGACGTATTTTTCAAAGCATTGGATGAAGCGAAAGGAGAGTATTATCCAGGCATAATTTACATGGATGCTGATTTTCTGTTAGCGCCGCTTACAAAAGTGATTTATTTAACCTTCGTGCATGAAAGAACGCATAATTGGCAAGACATATTTTTGAAAAATTTAAAAGACCGGCGCGCGGAATATATTTTAGATAATTATCACCGCGGTCTCAAAAGTTACGATTGGAAGAAATTTTACAAAGAGAATTATGAAAACCCGGACGTCCGCGATATTGATATTTTTTACTGGGACCATCCGGAAGAAGTTGACGCAAGGGCCGCGGAAGATGCTTTTTTCCAGTATTTTACATCGCGTAAAGTAAAACCCTCTCCCGCCGCCGCGCCGCAGGATAAACAGAAAGTCGGTTCTTCCCGCAGCCTGGGCATAATGCCTCATCCGCCGTGGGAACAGGCAAAAGTGTGGCATGCAAACACGCTGAAATTTTTTGACGTAATGAAAAATATCTTTTTCCCCGCGCCGGCCGCTTCCGTGTTTGCCGAGGGCCTTGGTGTGTATAAGGCCGCGCCGCCTGAAAAAATAGCTGGGGGGGGGGCAAAATTAACTGAAAATGTTGTGGCGGAGGAGTTTGGCGGGGCAAAAGCACCGGAGGCTGCCGCCTATGAGTCGCCTCTGTCTCCGGATGAAAAAGAAGAATTACTGAGCATGGCCAATGAAGGCGCGGATTTTTCCATGTCTGACGCGGTGGCGTCAAGAAACGGTTATTTGCCTTATTCTGAGATGCCGTCAATCTCAAAAAAAGAAATTGATAGAATGTCTGCCTACATAAAAGAAAATTTTTCCAAAGACAAAAACAGCGTGGAGGACGAAATTTCCGCCGCCGCGGCGCAGTCTCCCGCTTCGCCGGAGGAAGAAATAGAGGCCGTTTTAAAAGACAAAACGCTTATTTTTGCCGACGATGAAGAGAACAGATTTAAAAGTTACGGCGAAGTTTTTAAACCGTATGTTAAAGAAATAAAATATTTTCCCCGCGCCGGCGCGGCTATAAATTATATGCGTGAAAATAAAAATACGGAAAAATTTATAGTGATTACGGATATTTTTTTTGAAGGCGGCCGCAACGGGTTTGACGTGTTACACGAGGCAAAATCCATAGATAAAAATATTCCGGTGTTTTCGCTGAACAGCAGGCAGGGGGGTTTTGACGGCGGATTTAACGGGCAACTTATAGCGGAGGTGTATTACCCTGAGAGAATGGCCATAACACTTGAAAAATTATCCAAGATAAATACAGACGGCCCGTTGTCGGAGAGATACGCAGAAGATTTGCCGGACAAGTATATTGAAGCGTTTAAATTTTTTGAAACGCAGGGCTGGGATAAAAAAACTTCAAAGGAAATTATTGATAATTATATTTTGCTTGATAATATTTTTGAAATTGCGGACGAAAACGTCTATGAGGACGAAAAATATTTAGACCTTTGCCATAAAATAGATGTCTTCCTCTATGATAAATATCCTATGGAAATAGCCTTAAAGGACGCCGAAAAAGATTTTGAAAGAGAATATATGAATGAAACGGTTCCCGGAATCCGCTCCTTTACGGCGGAGCAAAAAGCGGAAAGAATGCAGTTTCTCGCGCAGGAACGCATAGAACTTAATAAAGAAATACAAAAATTAAGAGAAGAATAAAAAAGGAAACCTAATATAATTGAAGACCAAGAATGAAATTAAAAGAATCCATACGGGTTGACGGTGATTTTTAGTTTTATTGTTTTGGGCAGTTTGGTTTGGAGCAGGCATTGTTGCAGTTTTGACAGAGGGATATTTTTTAACAGAATATATTTCTTTTTTAGTTTGTCGGATTTTTTGCCGCAGGGGACTGGGCCTAATACTTCACCAGCATTCCCGTGGGAGGTTTTTATTTCTTCTAACGCTTTTTCCGCGTCCTCGGTAGTTTTTGCGCTCGCGGTCAGGCGGATTAAAGCTGCGTACGGGGGGAAGTTAAACGCTTTCCTGTAGTCCGTTTCCTCGGCGGCGAACTCTTTGTAATCTCCGTGTACCACAGCGTTTACCAGCGCGCTGTCCAGCTTGTCAGACGTGATTATCATCTTGGCGTCCGGCGTGCCCAGCAGCAGGCTTTTGGCGGCGAATAAAATTTGTGCCAGCCTTTCCGCCGCGCGGAAATCCGGCGAGTTTAACTCTAAATCCGCGTCCAGAAAAACAATCAAATCTATTTTTGCGCGTTCTTCCCGCAGCATTTTAAGCGCGGCCTGCGTCGCGATAATAATATTTGCCTTTCCATTTTCAAATGGAACATGTGTTTTTGGCGCGGTGTCAAAACGCAGAATATTCGCGGCTGGAAAAAGTTTTTTAATGCCGGTAAACACCTTCTGGGTGCCGCCGGATTTTTGGCGGAAAACCATATTGCCGCACTTCGGGCATTTCTGCTCCGCGCCTGCTTCGGTCCCGCATTTTACACATTTTAATTTATCCTGTTCGTCGAACGCCAGCAGGCCGTTGCACTCGGTGCAGCGCGCGGTATAGCCGCAGTTCAGACAGGAATAAACGGGCGCGCTGCCGCGCGAATTTAAAACTAAAAGTATGTTTTTGTTTTGCGCCGCCGCGAAGGAAATTTCGTCAAAAGTCATGTCCGGCAAAAAAGATTTTTTGCCTTTTTCTTTAGCGGTTGTCATGACAAGCGGGTAAGGATTTGGCAGATTCGTATTCAGCGGCAAAGTGATTTCTGTGACGGCGCCGCGTTTGACTAAATCCAAAATTTCAAGAGACGGCGTCTGGCTTAAAAACGTAAGCGGGCAGCCGAAAAATTTTGCGCGGTGAAGCAAGATATCCCGCGCGTGAAAATGCGGAGCATGTTCTTCCTGTTTAAAATCCGCGCTTTCTTCGTTGATGCATGCAAGCAGCGCGGGTTTTGACAGCGGCAGCAGCGCGGCGGAGCGCGTGCCTACGATGAGCATATTCCCGCCGCCCAGCGCATCCGCAAAAATCTTCTTTTTAAGGCTCAGCGGAGTTTTACTGTGCCATACTCTGACAGGTTTATCATAATTTTTCTGTAGTTGCGCCGCAAAAACTTCGCAGGATAAAATATCCGGCACCAAAATCAAAACTGTCCCGTTTTGCGCGGCGTTCACGGCGGCGGAAATCAAAATGTCACGCTTTCCGCTGCGCCCCGGGCCGTATAAAAGCGTTGAGATTTTTGACGAAAGGATTTCAGTAATTTCCGGGTTTTGTGCGTACCCCTCACCCCTGCCCCTCTCCCGCAAAGAGCTAGGGGAAAGATTAGTATCTTTGACAAAAAACGGTACCAGCGAAAAAAGTATTTGGCCAAGACTGCCGCCCCAAGTGTCATGCATAAAACGCGCCAAATCAAATAAATCCGCGCTGAAATTCGGCGCGGCGTCTAAGACTTCGGTAATCTCTTTGAGTTTAATTTTTTCGTCTACGGAATCTGTGACCGCGGTAATTATGCCGCCGGCGGCCCGCGGGCCGAACGGCGCGCGCACTCTGCGCCCCGGCAGCGCGGACGCGGACAAAGAAGCGGGGATTATATAATCAAATTCCCTGTCTAGAGCGATATCAAAAACTACTTTGCAGTACATTTTATTTCCCGGGGATTTTGAGATTCATTTCGCGCATCAGCATTTTTAAATCTTCCCACGCGTCTTTTTTCCAGTTGGGGTTACGCAGCAGCGCGGCGGGGTGGTAAGTGGCGATAATTTTTACGCTGCCGTCGAGGTCGGCGGAATCAAGTTCCAGTTCGTGCACTTTGCCGCGCAGCGCGGAGAGCGACGTATCTTTGATTAAACTTTTTGCCGCCACGCCGCCCAGCGCGACGATATATTGCGGCCTGATGACGGCAATCTGCGACTCAATAAATTTGCGGCATAACGCGATTTCTTCCAGAGACGGCGGGCGGTCATTGCCGCGTTTCTCTGTATCGGTAGCGTCTATCATCGGGTGGCACTTAACCATGTTGGCGATAAAAACCTCGCCGCGTTGGAGGCCCATAGCCTCAATCATTTTGTCAAGCAGCTGACCGGCGCGGCCTACGAACGGGCGGCCCTGGTGGTCTTCGTCAAACCCCGGGCCTTCGCCGATGAACATTAGTCTAGCGTTTGGGTTGCCTTCGCCGGGGACGGCTTTAATGCGCGTGGTGCCGAGAGGACATCTTTGGCAGCGTGCGATTGCGGACGCGGTTTCCGCCAGAATTTCGGCTTTTTCGCCGTCTGAAAATGAAGGCGCGGCGGTTTCCGCCGGATTTTCTTTTTCGGGCATAGTTGAAGAAGCGGGGGTTTTGGCAGCCCCCGCTTTCATTATAAAATCCTCTTCTTCATTATTGGCAAGGAACGTCTTAAATTCCCGCGCCAAATCCCGCGCTTCTTTTTTCATTATAATTTAAGAGGTTCTTTGGCTTTTCTTTCGGCCTCTTTTTTGGCTTCTTCGGCGGCTTTAACGTCGCGTTCATAGCTGTCTTTGCACGCGGCCAGAACCTGCTCTTTGGTGATTTTGTTTGACAAAATATCGTCCAGCGCGACTTTGATTACTACGGCGGCGGGCTGGTTTTTATATTCGTCTTTTTTCCTCAGTTCCTTCGCCCACATCGTGGCCAGCACTACCATGTTGTAGCGGTCCCCGCCGTAGTCCATTAATTTTGCGTCAAATTCTTTTTCTGTTGACATTGTTTTTGCTCCGTTTTACTTTAAGCTTTTCAGCCGTTATAATATCTGACAAATCGTTTACCGCGTTTTCAAGTTTATCGTTGATTATAAGATAATCATAATGCTTAATCTGCGCGGCTTCTTTTTTTGCGGTTTTAAGGCGCAACTCAATATCGTTTGTGCCGCCAGGTCTGGCAAGCAGCCGTTTTTTTAGTTCCGCCCAGCTTGGCGGCATTATAAAAACAAGCACGCTGTTTTTATAAAGTTTCCTTATTGTTTTTGCGCCCTGCACGTCGATAACCAAAATGGGAATGAGGTTTTTTTTAAGCGGCGTTTCAAGACCTGCTTTCGGCACGCCGTAGTAATCCGCAAAAACTTTCGCGTGCTCCGCCATCTGCCCTTTTTTTATCGCGGACTCAAAATCTTTGACAGACCAGAACAAATAATCCCGCCCGTTTTTCTCCCCTTCGCGGGGGGCGCGCGTGGCGGCGGTGACGACTCTTTTAATATCTTTCCGCCGCTTAAGGAGTTCGTTTATAATAGTTGTTTTTCCGCCGCCTGACGGCGACGACACAACCAGCACAAAATTACCCATATTTTATTATACAAAGTTTGACGGAGGGACGCCATTTAGTCTTCCGGCTGTATGTCTTCTATCGGATATTCAGCCCAGCCGATTTTGTCGAAGTGCCACCATTCCGTGCGCGTATAAGTGAAGCCCGCGTCCAGCATGATTTGTTTGAGCAATTCCCTATTTTGTTTGGCGCTGGCGGAAATTTTTTTGCCGTTATAATTCATATGCGCGAGGGGGGAAAAGGAATCAAATCCCGTCGGCATTTCAAGCGGCGCGCCGTCTGCGCCTGCAAGCGTGATATCTGCGGCCATGCCGCGGCTGTGGCGGGAGCCTTTTTCCGGCGGCGCGATGTAGCGCGGGTCCGGGTAGGCGTCCCATAATGTCTGCTGGTCGCTTTCCGGACGGTAGCAGTCATAAAATAAAAATGTCAGGCCCGGCCTGCGTTTCTGGAGCAAATCATAGGCTTTTACCACGGCTTCCGCCGCCTCTTTACGCAGCCAGCAGGAGCGGAAATTATAAATTTTTTTGCCTGTAAAATTCTCCGTTCCGGCGTAACGCATGTCAAAATAAAATTTGGGGAAGGGGGGATAAGCCATATTTACAAAACCGGCTTCCCGCAGCTGAATATCCCCTGCCGTGAAAGCGGGGGGAACGGCGTCCTCCTGCGCTGGCAGCAAGGGGGGGAGGAGTAAAAAAATAAACAGCCATTTGATTTTCATAAATTAAACCCCCTCCCCCGTAGGGAAGAGATTTTTTTAATTAGTTCCGTGCATCCAAGGTAAGTTAATTTGTGGACTTTTAAATTATACGAAATTATAAAATTGTAAGTTTTTATAATATTGTTTTGTTAATTAATAAAATTTAAAAATTGGGGTTTTAACGCTTTGACAATTTTTTGGCTGGTTTCTGTGATTTTTGACAAAAGCCGGTTTTTTGAAATTTGGTTTTGAGGTATACCTGTATACCCCCAAATCAAAATTTCACAAACCTTAAAAACGGGTTCAACGGTATGACAATTTTGGTTTTACTGAAAATTGGTATCCGCCGAGGTTGATTTTTGGGTATATCTAAGTACCCCGGGACTCAAAATAAAGCGTTTTAAAATTGAGGTCAATTTTGAAAATATAAAATAATTGTGAATTTTAACAGATTTATTTAAACAAATATCTAATAAGTCAAATAAGATTTTATGTTTATTGTCTCAGTATTTTTGTTATAAATTTTGCTGAAATATTTTTGCTTGCCAAAATATATCTTAAATAAATATTAGGTTAAGTATACAATTAGCTATAAAATAAGCAAAAATAAGCTTTTTATGATAATAAATATAGTTAAAGGATTGATTCTGAGAAGCCCTATAAATATTAACATAATAAAAATTATCAGTAGTTAAATAGGTATGACAAATAAGTCCCCCATCTCTAAATTTGCAGTCAATTTTGATTTTTGGGGTTCAGGTCAAGTAAAACTTTATAAAAAGGAGCGTTAAAGACATGTTAAACATAGAAATGAAAACCTTATTGGATTATAGTACAATATTACCCATGAGAGAAATTTTAAAGTCAATCGCGGAAACACTGCTTTACTTTTTCATAGCTTATTCCACCGGGTTAACCGTTGCCAAAGTGTGCGATTGGGCTTTTGAGTTAGACGATATAGAAATCCGCAATATTGCGGCCTCTTATATTATTCCCGCCGCAATGTGGCTGCTGCCGACTGTTTTTCCGGTAAGCTGGTTTGCTTTCGCGGCGGCAAGAGTCGCGGGACCGGCTTTTATTATTACGCAGACTTTGATTTACCTTATTAAGGACCCGGATGAAAACAGTAATATGATATGCGGCGTTTTTTGGCTTTCTTATATATTGTTTACTCTTCTTATGACAGTGCAGTTATTCAAACCGTCAATCGGATAACGGCGTATTTCCCCCCATTTTGCTATCATAAAAAAATGAAGAAAATAATTTTAGCCGCGGTTTTTTTGGCGGCGACGCTTAACGGAGTTTGCGCTATGACGGAGAAAGATAAAGAAAATCTGATGAACGCCGCCTGGAAAGGCGATTTAAACGCGGTAAAACAAGCCGTTGCCGCCGGCGCGGACCTGAATTTGCCGGATGAGAACGGCAATACTCTTTTGATGGGCGCGGCGTCAAGCGGGAATAACGAGCTTGTTAAATTTCTGTTGTCCAAAGGCGCGGATGTCAAGGCGAAAGACCAGTCCGGCGAAACCGCGTTGCACTACGCCGCTTGGAAAGGCAATCTTGAAATGACTAAAACTCTGGTTGAAGCCGGCGCGGACGTTAACGCCGTCTACCGCGCCAACGGCGGCCTTACGCCGTTAAACTGCGCGGCGGAGTCCGGCAGTTTTAAGACGGTAAAATATCTGGTAAGCAAAGGCGCGGACATTGATTATGAAAACCCGGACAGCGGCTCCTCCCCCCTGCGCGCGGCGGCGTATACCGGGCACTTTGAAATTTTTAAATTCATTGCGGACAGAAAGAAAAAAATTGACTGGCAGGAAACTTTGGCCTACGCGGTCACCGGCGGGAATCTTGATATAGTCAAATATGCCGTTGAAGATAAAAAGGCCAATCCTAAAGGTTACAGTAATCATTTCAGGTCTACAATCATACAGCGCGCGGCGGAGAGAAAATTTAACAGCCGCGAAGACCAGGACGTGCCGATAATCAAATATCTTTTGTCCAAAGGCGCGAAACTTACGGACATCAACAAAGGCGAGATTTTTCCGTGGGCAATGGAACACTGCAGCGAAGACGTGATAAATTTTTTCCTTGAAAGCGGCGTAAAATTTGACGCGGACGCTGACAGGTACGGCTGGCCGCCGCTGCCGGCCGCTCTGGACAACAGCAATTTCGGGCTGGCAAAAAATCTGCTTAAAGATAAAAATCCGTCTTTCCGCGGCACGCCGCTTGTAGTATATTTTTCCGACGGTCTGTATAATTCTTATGACATTGTTTCATTCCTCATCAAAAACGGCGCCAACAGAGATTCTTATTCCTACGCCTTTTTAAATTCAATCGCGCACAATGATTTAAAGACGGCAAAACTGCTGCTTGACGCCGGCGCGGACATAAACGCAGTAAACGAGCAGGGATATAACGCGCTGTTTTTTACCGACGATTACGAAACCGCGAAATTCCTTATTTCCAAAGGTATCAAAACGGATAACAAAAAACTCCCCCCGCACGCGCTGGCGCGTTTTAATCTGCTGCGCGCGTTGGACGAAAATAAAATAAATATTCCGGTTTCTCCGTCTGAAGCTGACGAAGGGCTGCTGCGCGCCGCGCGGGACGGGAAAGCGTGGGCCGCAAAATTTTTCTTGTCCAAAGGCGCGGATGTCAATTATAAATTCAAACCCGACGCGAAAGAGAAAAACGACGAGCGCGAAGGCATGACGCCGCTTATTTTAAACGCTTACGCCGGTTATGACAAAGCTTCTTACGATGAGAATAATATTGTCCCGCCGCAGACGGCGGAGCTCTTAATCAAAGCCGGAGCGGATATAAACGCCAAAGATAAAACCGGTAAAACCGCGCTGCACCGCGCCGCGGGCGGGCAGCATTATTACGTTATGATTTGGCCGATACCGA
Source organism: Elusimicrobiota bacterium (assembly GCA_009778915.1). Classification (GTDB taxonomy): domain Bacteria; phylum Elusimicrobiota; class Elusimicrobia; order Elusimicrobiales; family Elusimicrobiaceae; genus Elusimicrobium. The sequence continues at coordinate 31,316 of WRFH01000006.1, read as the reverse complement.
TGGGCTCCCGCCGGGACCGCGAGAACGGCGCGCACGGGGACCCCGCCGCTCCGCCGCCGCAGAATCATAATGAAATAGTGGAACTTCTGATAAAATCCGGCGCGGATATTAATATAAAGGATAATGACGGCAACACGCCGCTGCTGCTCAGCGCGAAAGAGGCGAATTTCGGCGCGATGAAAATCCTCCTCAAAGCCGGCGCGAAAACGGATATCAAGAATAAAGAAAATAAAACTTTATTTGACTATCTTGACACCGAAGAAGGTTTTAAGACGGTAAAGGAAGCCGGCCTCGGCGGAAAAGTGCCGAAAAAAGCGTTTAACGACGCCTTTGTAAAAATCGTCGAAGAATATAGAAACAGATACCGTTATGACAAGGACGAACTTTCGCGCATTATCGCGGCGGGCGCGGATGTTAATACGCCGGTGGACGGGAAGAACGCGTTAATATATATTCTTGATACCAATCCGGGGAAATATGATTTCTTCAAGCAATTAATAAACGCCGGGTTTAACGTGAATGCCAAAGACGTAGACGGCGCGGGCGTTCTGGCTTTTGCAGTATACAGGCGCGCGGAGCCGGAGATAATAAAATTGTTGCTGGACAGCGGCGCCCGCGTGAACGATATCGACGACAGCCATATCAGCGCGCTTACCGTTGCCGACGTGTCGGAGTATAAAGAGGCGGCGGAAATTTTGAAAAAAGCCGGCGCGAAGCGCGACATTACGGCCGAGTGGTGGTACACCTTATATTCCTGCTGGCATTATGACGACGTCACAAGGTTTAAAGCTCTTATGGACGAGGGCGTAAGCATTAACGCCAAAACGACGTACGCGGTGCACCCGTTATCCTCCGCCGGATTTGAAGGAAACGGCATGACTATTCTGATGTTCTCTGCGGAAAGAGCGACTGACAGAAATAACGAGTTTATAAAACAGTTTATCAAGTGGGGCGCGGATGTTAACCTGCGGGATAATGACGGCCGCACCGCGCTGCACTATCTCGCGCGGACAAGGATGTATATGGACGACTATAAGGAAGTTATGCCCAAACGTATAGTAGATTTTTACAATATATTCAAATCCGCCGGCGGCGATATTAATATAAAGGATAAAGACGGCAAAACCGCTTATGATTACGCCGTTGTTACTCTGCCGCCGCTGGCGGTTTTGATTAAACGCGATGTTGAAAAAAAATAAAAAACCCCGCCTTTACCGGCGGGGTTTTTACTTCGGCGCAAAAATTATTTGCTGTTTTGCATTACAAGCGCGACAAAAGCTAAGTTCATATTTCTGTTCATCATAGCTTTTGATTTATCATTGGTACGCATGTAATTCGCGTACACCGCGTCAGCGTTTTTCGTTTCTTCATACTTCTGCTCCAGATTAGAGCATATAGTATACGCCTTGCTGAACATATCGGACGAATTCCGCCAGAAAAATTTAAACGTATTTTCATTTTCTATTTTTATCTGGCCGTCCGCGCTTGCCTCTATCAATGGCCTCCACGCCTGCACTATTTCGTTAGCCGTGCAGACTTTGACGGGCTGTTTCTTTTCTTTTACGTCCGTACCCAGCCAGCTGTTAAGGCTGTCAAACATCGTCTCCCCAAGTTTTCCTATATTATTCTCTTTGGGATTATTCAGCGCTTTTGCAAAAGAGTCAAAAGGCATGAAGTTTTTATTAGAGTCCTCGGGAAAAGCCGCCAGAAGCCCTTTAACATCCTTAAGCGCGGCGGAGGCAAAAGGCGGCGGCGTTTTTACGCCGGACATATCCGGTATATTGCCGCTGACGTTTTTGACCGCGCCGTTTTTTATTTCAGCCGAGAGCTGGTTTTGGAATTGTTCTTTTTTAGACTGGTCCGCTACTTTGGAAGAAATAGTGTCCTGGTCCGCCGTGTAGACGGGCTGCTCCTTCGGGTCTTCATAGTTTCTCTGTTTAAGAGGCTGCTGTACTGGATACTCCTTCATGATACTGTCATTCTGCGCAAACGCCGGTAATGTCAAAATTGCCGCGGCGGCAAAAACAATATATTTCTTCATACGATATCTCCTCATAATTAAAGATAGTTATAGTATAACAAAAATGTAAAAATTTACAAGGTACATTTAAAAGATGTACAATGTAAAAGACGTAATTTGGGCCATTAGACTAAACTTCACGGAGGGATATATATGTTGTATGGTATCGGCGGCCTGCACACATTCGAACAATACGCTCTTTTCAGCGTTTTGGGCATCGCGGTGTTAGGTCTTTTTTATGCTTTGTTTCTTAGAAGCCAGGTTATGAGCCACCCTATGGGCGACGAAAAAATGCAGTCCGTCTGGGGCGCCATCAAAGTCGGCGCGAACGCTTACTTGACTAAGCAGTTGAAAGCCATCTTGCCGCTCATCGGCATACTGACGGTCGCGTTATTTTTATCCGTTTATATCGTGCCTGTCTCGGCGGAGGCTATGCAGAGGTTCGCGGGTTATTCGCCCGACACGGTTAAACTGATAATCGCTTTCGGCCGCGCGGGTTCGTTTATACTGGGTTCGTTTTTCTCGCTGACGGTCGGCCAAATCGGCATGAGAATTGCGGTGGCTGCCAACGTAAGAGTGGCGGACGCGTCGCGCCGTTCTTTCGGCGAAGCGCTTAAAATCGCATACCGCGCCGGCACCATTACCGGCATGCTGACTGACGGCCTCGGTCTTCTGGGCGGCACGTTAATTTTTATAGTATTCGGCGTTTCCGCGCCGGACGCTTTGCTCGGTTTCGGTTTCGGCGGCACGCTGGTTGCTCTGTTTATGAGGGTGGGCGGCGGCATTTACACGAAAGCGGCGGACGTCGGGGCGGACCTCGTCGGCAAAGTTGAAGCCGGCATTCCTGAGGACGATCCCCGCAATCCCGCCGTCGTGGCGGATTTGGTGGGCGACAACGTCGGCGACTGCGCCGGCATGGCCGCAGATATTTTTGAGTCCTATGAAGTGACGATAGTGTCCGGCTTGATTCTCGGCCTCGCGCTTTATCATCTTACCGGCTTGTACCAGTGGATAGTTTTCCCCCTTCTGGTGCGCGGCATAGGCGTGTTTTGCTCGATAATCGGCACCTACGCGGTGCGCGAATACGGCGGCTCCGGCGACGCGATGAAATCCATTTTCCGCGGCTATTTTATTTCCGCGGTAATTTCAATAGCGCTGTTTATACTGCTGGCCTCCCAGTATATGAAAGGCGTTCCGGGCGGCTGGTGGCGGCCCTGCGCGGCTGTGTCCGTCGGCGTAATTTTGGCGATAGTCATTGACCGTCTGACAGAATATTTTACCGGCACGGAATCCAAACCCGTACAGGAAATAAAAAAAGCCACGTCCACCGGCGCCGCGACGACTATTTTGAGCGGTTTTGCCGTCGGGCTCGAATCTTCGGTCTGGTCTATTATCGTCATAGCGCTGACGATATTTTCGTCGATATTGATATTCGGTACGGTCGGAAGCAGCGCGACGGAACATTTTAACTATATTCTCTACGGCGTGGCGATGACGGGCATAGGCATGCTTACGCTGACGGGAAACAACGTCGCGATGGATTCATTCGGCCCGATTGCGGACAACGCCAACGGCGTAGGCGAAATGTCATGGCATGAACAGAACGACGCCAAAACCAAAAAAGCGCGCCAGATTATGGCGGACTTGGACGGCGTGGGCAACACGACGAAAGCCATCACGAAAGGCGTGGCGATAGGTTCCGCGGTTATAGCGGCTGTCTCGCTGTTCGGCTCTTTCATGGTTGACGTCAGCAGCGTGCAGACGGTAATCAACGCAAAGTGGGCCGCGGCCGGTTTAGACAAAATTATGCCGCTTTTAAAAGAGGTCGGCATTGTGGTTTCCAACCCTGTGGTCTTCGTCGGCATGTTAATAGGCGCGGCGGTGCCGTGGCTGTTTTCGTCTTTCGCCATTAACGCGGTAAGCCGCGCGGCGTCTTTAATTGTGCACGAAGTGCGCCGCCAGTTTTCCAAAGGCATTTTGCAGGGCAAAGCGCAGCCGGATTATGATAAAGTGGTCAGCATTTCAACCGTCGCCGCGCAGAAGGAACTGATTAACCTGGCGTTAATCGGAATAGTTTCCCCCGTCGTGGTCGGTTTGATGCTGGGCGTGGAAGCGCTGGGCGGATTCTTGGCGGGCATAATAGTTTCCGGCCAGCTGCTGGCGGTGTTTATGTCCAACGCCGGCGGCGCGTGGGACAACGCCAAAAAAGTTATTGAGGACGAAAAGTCCGACCCGGCCAAAAACACCGGCAAAGGCAGCGAGCGCCATAAAGCCAGCGTCGTCGGCGATACCGTGGGGGACCCGCTTAAAGACACCGCCGGTCCGGCGTTAAACCCGATGATTAAAGTGGTTAACCTGGTATCGGTTATCGTCGCGCCGGTCATAGTCACGTTCAATAACGAGTTTACAAAGCTGAACGTTTTCGGCTGGCTCGTGGTAATCGCGCTGCTGGGCGTAATCACGTGGGCGATACTAAAAAGTAAAAAAGAAGTTGAATAAGTTTCTTTAGGAAAACAAAAAATCCGGGGCGGTAAAACGCTCCGGATTTTTTTGTATATAAAAATATGTATATGCGGATAGGTCTTTTGGCCCATGACGACGGGAATCTTTTTTATTAAACTATATATATGAAGAAAATAAATTTATTCCTTTTAATTTTGTTTACGGCTGCAGCTGCTTTTGCCGGCGGCCCGCCGAGTATTGAGAAATTACTTGAGCAGGGCAAAGCGGATTTTACAATAGCGCGTGACACACTGTCGCTTGAACAGTCAAAAATACAAGTGGACGGCATTAAGCAGAAAACGCGTAAAAAACAATGGTTTTACAAAAGCCAGAAAAAAATAGACGACTATATAAACAAAAACGCCGTCGTAACGGACGGCGGCCGCGCGGGTGATATTTACGCCAGCATTTTTCGGCAGAGCGATTTGATTTTATTGGGCGAAGCACATGAACCCGACGACGGTTTAAAACTTAAAATGCTGGAACTTATAAGGGAATATAATCAAAAAGCGGACGCTTTTCACTATAAAAAAATAACGGATATATTTTATGAAAATCCGTCGTCGGTCCAGGCCGTGCTTGACGGAACTAAGCGGGTAGCGGCTCTTCTGCCGGAAGCGGAAAAAGAAGCCTACTGCGACGCGGAAACAAAAAAACATTTTGCGGGCCATCCTTTAGACAAACAGCCGGCCATGGCGATGATGTGCGTCTTAAACGCGAGCGGCGTGAACGTTGTTTTCCCGGATTTCAACAGATATACCGACTGTTCGCCCGAGACCGCCCGTTATTGCGAAGACCATAAACAATGTCTGCTGTGCCCGACGGCGCATATCAGCGCCATGGATGATTTGGGCGTAAACCTGCGCAACGCGCTGATATTTTCAAAAATGAAAGCTGCGGTTGACGCCGGCGGCAAAGCGGTATTTATGGGCGGCGCGGCGCACGTGGGTTACGGCGATATAAATCAAACGGACAGTCTGTCCGACATGTCGGTTGCAGACTTAAAAGGCAAAATAGTGTATTCCATTTTATCGTTTAAGAGATTCGCCGCAGTTAAGCCAGTGCCTGAGAAAAAGGATTGTCCGCTGTGCAAGGCGGAAAGCCATATATTTCTGGTCTCTTTTCTTCCCAAGCTGGGCAACCAGTTCTCAAAAGATAAATTTAAATTTGTATTATTCGTCCCAGGCAACGGAGAAGACGCCGCGTATCGCAGCAGACCAGCCGACATGCTTGTCTTCTGGCCGTCTTAACGTTGTTATTAAAGCAGTTTTTCCGCAAGCACGAACGCGCGGGCGAAGCCCTCGTCGGTAATTTTGTAAACTCTGTTGCGTTTTTCCCCTTCGAACACTACTGTGCCCTGTCTGATTTCAGACGATAAAATCCTGTCCAGCCTGTCTTCCATGAAATCCGCGATTTTCATGCTTTTGGCAAGTTTAAGCGACGAATAATAATTTTGGCCAAGCAAAATTTTAGCCGCGGCCAGCAGAATAAGCGCGGCCAGCTGCGGCGTCAAAAGTTTGGATTTACGTCTGAGAATCACCAAATCCCCCTCCGCCGCGCAGACGCTGTTCCATACGGCGGGAGCATTAATTACCGGCGCGGACGATGGCGTAACTGATGACGGGAGCGGCGCGGTTTCCGACGTAGAAACGGGCCCGCGCAAATGCCGGGGCAGCGTAAAATTTTCCGGCGCTTCATAAACCGGCTGGGCCGGCTGAGACGGATAATTCGGCGCGGGGGCGGTCTGTTGCGGCGTTTCAAAAAGTTCCGGCTGCTGCCGCGCGGCCGCTGGCCGCCAGACAAACGGAGCTGCGGGCTGAGGTTTGCCTATTAAATTTAAAAACTCTTCTTTTTGGCGGGAAATAAAGCCGGAGTCGCCTTCGGCTTCAAACTCTTCGCCTGTTTTTAAGCGCATTTTAACGCGCGTAATTTTGATTCTGTCGCCCGCCATAAAAGTCCTCCAAATAAACCAATAAACACACTTACTAACGGTCTATGACATATAATACCAAACAATTTGACATATGTCAACATATAATCTACTCATGATTTTATATGCCAACATCTGTTTAAAGTTTCAACTTTCAATAGATAAATTTTGAATAATAGGTATTAGAATTTTATTTATTGCCGTGTAAAAGAGATATATTATATGTCGGATATGTAAAACGCTGCTAAAAAATTCCACAAAAAAGAATTTTTCAAAATCGCATACGATTTTGCAAAAAGGCCTGTTTTTATAAAAAATACATTTTGCAAAACCAGACTATACTTTAAAATCTTAAAATTTATGCTGCTTTTACGGTGCCATAAAAACTTAAAGAAAAATATTCCCCACACACTGCCCCGGACTATGTCAGCAAATAAAAAAAGACCTATATCGGATATAGGTCTTTAGGCTCTTGTTTTTTCCTCCGCGGGCGCTATAATTCTTAAGAGAGGTTAAATCACATGAAAAAAATTATCGTGTCGTTATTCTGTCTGCTGGTAATGGGAAGCCCGTCTTTTGCGGGACAATATGAATTTGCCGAAGATTTTTACGGTGAACTTGCGGCAGCGGCATCGCAAAACAACAATACAGTGTCGGACTGCCCTGTTTTTACCGATTATCTTGACGACGCGAAAACCATGCCCAAGTCCGTCCAAATAGGCGGCTTGTGTTACGCCCACGCCGCGGCGACTATGCTTACTTTAAACAGTTACCCTAAACACAACGGCGGCTACATTGTTTCCCCCGTATACATAGCGCAGCTGGCTACAAATCTTCCGTCTGAAATGGCCACAAAATACCATAACACCGCTTTCGCGGATTATTATAAAAAAGCAAAAAATATGGCTGAAGATATTTTGAAAAACGATAAGGATAATTTCTTACGATATTTCAAATCCCCCATAAGGGATTTGATAGATTTATACGGCCTTAAAGAAGTGTTTGCCAAGGGTTCAAAATACGACGGGCAGCTTAGCCTTAAAATATTTTTAATTTCCAACGCGCTTATTGACAGAATTATATATGAAACCGGCACGCCCGACGGGCAAAAAAATTATGACGATTATGTCAAAACCGCTTTAACCGTCGTAAAGGTTTATCAAATGACGCGTAGCCATACCAAAGGCCTTATAGTTGACAACGATGATTTTACCGACATCAGATTATTTTTCCCCGACTATGACGCCGTAAAAGACCAAATAGAAAACAACCCAGACCTGAAAGCGTTTATCATAGTTTCCAAGATGGTCAAAAAAGAAAAGTCAAAAGATAATTATTGGACGTACGACGGCGGGGCGATGGGCAGCGTGGCGCGCGCCGTTAACGGCGCAAGCGAGTTGTGCGTGTTGAAAACTGAAAGTTTTAAAACATTTAATTTTATGGCGCGGAACCGGCATATTTTTTTCGGCGGAGACGACGCTTTTGGCGCGGCCGTGGCGCAAGTGCCCGACGGGCCTCGGCAGTTTATGCTGGAAACGCGCAAGCAGCTGCAAAACAGCGGCGCAAACGCTTTTTCCGGCAATACGAGCGAGGCCGTGCGCGGCTTCCAAAATTTTACGCTTCAGAGAATTATGGAGCGCGAACAGAAAAAAATGTGCAAGACCGGCGAAAGATTTATAATGACAAAAATCCCAGAGCTGGGTTTTGAATATAACACGGACGCGAATTTTTCCGTCACAAAACTTTTGCAGGCTAGAAGACCTATCGTAATAAGCTATAAAACCGTTTATCATCACGACGGCCACGCCGTTGCCGTGGTGGGCGTTGAAAAAAGAGACGGGCAGTGCGTGGCGGTAATACAGGATTCAAACAGCAAACCCGCGCCGGCGGAAAATAAAGAAATGAATATCACAGACGACGTAGGGGACGGCTTTTGGAGAGTCCCTTTTGCTTCGCTGGACAAAGGAACCGACGGGGTATTGTTTGTAAAATAGGCGCGGGTTAAAATAATTCCAGCGCGTCGTGCAGCGTTTTGTAAACGCGGAAAGATTTGGACTTTATTTCTTCGGAGGGCATTTTGATGTCGGGGACCAGGCAGACGCGGATTTTGGCGGCGTTGGCGGCTAAAACGCCGTTTTCGGAATCTTCAAAAATTATGCATTTTTCAGGCGGAATGTTGAAATCCGCGGCGGATTTTAAAAATAAATCCGGCGCGGGTTTTGTGCGTTTTACGTCCTGCGCGGTGTTAACCGCGTCAAAGCGGCCGGCCATTCCGCCGCGTTCCAGCGCGAACATCACAAAATCTTTGTCGTTGGAACTGGCTACGGTTTTTTTGATTTTTTTTCTGTCCAGCAGATTCAGAATTTCCGTCGCGCCCGGCCTTTCCGGCAGGCCGTTTTGTTCTATGTCTTTTAAAATGTTAACGTGTGAGTTTGCCAGAAATTTCTCAGACGGAAAATCCGCGCCGTATATTTCCTTAAAAATCTCTTTGGCCCTGTTGTTGCCCACGCCCAGCGTCCGCGCGTACATTTCTTTTGTGCCTTTATAACCCATCTGCGCCGCCGTCAGCACAAACACGCGTTCGTACACTCTTTCCGTGTCCAACAAAAGCCCGTCCATATCAAAAATAGCCAGTTCAAATTTCATAATGAGTCATCTTGCGCGGCCGCCGCCGAGGCGGCCCACTGCGCGGCCAGTTTGTCATCCTTTTTGACGCCGCGGCCTTCGTGATATAATTCGCTCAGTTTATACATTGCGCTTTTGCTGCCGTGTTCCGCAGCCTGTTTCAGCCAGTAAATTGATTTGTCATATTCCCCTGTCAGCGCGTAACCGGTGGCGATGTTAAACATAATTGTCCCGTTCTGCGGCTGTACTTTCATAGCCTGCCCATACCAGTTAAGGCCCTGCTGCAAATCCTGGTCAACGCCGAGGCCGTTTGTGTACAGATAGCCCAGTACGTTCATCGCGTTGGCGTCCCCCGCGTTTGCGCCCTTGTTGGCCCAGGACAAAGCGTCAGGATAATTTTTTTGGGTTAGCATTATTTTTGCAAGACTTCCGGCCGCGCCGGGGATTTTTGCATTTGCCGCCTGAGTCAGCATAGTAACAGCGTCTTTGAAATTTTGTTTGTCAGCGTAAATCAAACCCGCGCGGTAAGCGGTCTGGTTGTTGCCGTTTTGCGCCGCTTTGGCGAACCACTGCAGCGCGGTGTCTTTGTCCTGCACTACGATTTTCCCGTCGTAGAGCATTACCGCTAGATTGTACATGCTCTCAACGTTTCCCCCCTGCGCGGCCTTTAAAGTCCACTCATAAGCAAGCTTGTTGTCCCGAGGACCGAGGGAACCAGTCGTGTAAGAATAACCGACGTAGGCCATTGAGCCGACGTCGCCCAGCGCCGCCGCTTTTGTATATAAGGTAAGCGCGTCCTGCTTAGACTGCGGAACTATAACGCCGTCCTCATAAATTTTAGCAAGCTGTTTTATGTGGTCTGTCGAATTTATATCCGCCGCTTTTTTAAGCCAGTCGACGCAGTCTTGGGCGGGTTTCGGGACAGAGCAGGTAATGTCGGCCATTTTTTTTATTGCTTCCGATTCGCCGGCGTTTGCGGCTTTTTCGAACCACTCTCTGGCCGCCGGCTGTTTGGCTTCATCGTAAATTTTGGCTATTTCAAGCATGGACGCGGAATTTCCGCCGTCCGCCGCTTTTTTAAAATTGTCGAGCGCGGCGTTGTAATCCATAGGCGTGCCTTTGCCGTATTTGTAGGCGAGGGCAAGCTCATAGCGCGCGTCCGTGCTGCCGCCTTCGGCGGCTTTTTTCATGTAATATAAGCCTTTGTCAAAATCTTTTTCAAGGCCCTGTTCGCCGTAAAAATAGGCTTTTCCTATCATATATTGGCTGTTGTTGTCCCCTTTGTCGGCCGCGGACAGCAGAGGCCGCAAATCTTCAGGTACGGATTTTTGCGCGGGTTTATTTTGGAACGGATGCGCGAAGAAGACGTATAAAAGCGGCACAATTATAACGGCGGCTATAAAAACGAGGACAATTTTCTTCATAATTCATTTTACAATAACGCGGATTATTTTGTAAATTATTCGTATGACGTCAATAATAATAGCGCTGGTATTGCTGTCCGTCACTCTGGGCTTTGCCGTTTTCGCTTATTACAAAATAAGAAAAGCGGACGAGACCGTTTACTCCGCGCATTCCGCACTGAACGTGCAGCTGTCTTTCAGACGGGAAATTGTCAAAAATTTGTCCGCCGGCGTTTCCGGCCTGGCGCAGGATAACAGCGAAATTATTTCGGTTGTGATGAAACTGGGCGTGGAGCCGGACACGGATTTTAAAATCGACGTCCGCGCGGAACGGGAAAATAAACTGTCGTCCAACTTAACGGATTTATTTAAATTATCCGCCGGCGTCGACGCGGTTAAAAATAACGAAAATTTTTCCGCGTCTAAAAAATCTCTTTTAAAATGCGAAGAAAGAATAAAACAGTCCGCCGCGTTTTACAATAACTCCGTGCGGGATTATAATACCATGATTTCCATTTTTCCGGCCAGCATCGTGGCTAAAATGTTTGATTACAGCCCCGCAGGATTTTTTAATTTTGAACCTACTAAAGGATAATGATGAAAAAATTACTGGTTTTTGCCGTCTTATTTTCCACGCTGCGCGTTTACGGGCAGGTCAGCGTGGGCGAATATGACATTAACGTCACGTTGTCCTCTTCTCCGCAGGTTTTGGTGGAGCAGCAGATAGGTATTACCGTCGGGGACAACGGTTTTGACGAACCTCTTTACAGAGATGTCCCCGTCGTGCAAACGTCGTCCGTGTGGGTGAAAAAAGACAAAGGGTTCGAACTTTTATCCGTCCAGAAAAACGGCGCGCCGGAACCTTATACCGTCAAAGATACGCCGGACTCAAAAAGAATTTTTCTCGAAACGCCGCTTAAAAAAGGCGAATATAAATATTCCTTCGCTTATAAATCCACCAGAATCCGCTCATACAAAGACGCCGACGAACTTTACCTGCATTTGGATAAATCTTTAAATGATTTTTATCCGGAGAACACAAAGGTCACCGTCAAACTGCCGGAAGGCGCTAAACCTATTTACCTGCATGTTTTTACGTCTGAAAACGGCATACTGCGCCCGGCGGGCGACATTGAAACGGGACTTTCGCCCGGCGCGCTTACTTTTACTTTCCGCTCAAATCCTTCCGCGAAAGAAGAGCATATAATAGTACTCGGCCTTGAAAAAGGTTTTATAACAGATTCCGGCGGCGATATCGAAAGTTTTGCGGCGGATAACAGCGCGATACTTTTGACGCTGCTGGTGTTCGCGTTCGTCGCCGCTTACTATATTATAGTCTGGGCGTTCCTGCGGGACAGGGAAGACAGGCCGCGGAGCGCGGTTTCAGTTCCGCCGTCGGTAAGCGTCGCGCAGATGCGGTATATGTATAAAAAAATTCCGGGGCAGATTAAGGACCGTTATAAGATGCTGACGTCCGCTCTTCTTGATTTGGCGGTCAGAGGATATTTTAAAATTACCGCCGACGGCGACGTTTATAAATTTGTAAAAGCGCAGACGCCGCCGCGCGGCAAACTTAACGCGCCGGACGCCGCGCTGCTTGATATAATTTTCCCGGCGGAAGTAAAAATATTTTTAACGTCTTCAAAATCCGCGCGCAAAATACGGCGCATAATCAAGCAGAATAAAGCCGAAGTCAAACGCGAATTTAAAGGCAAATACATACGTTCGAATACCGTCTGGACAACAATCGGTTACGCGCTGGGCGGAGTCGGCGTTTTGGTTTTGTGGTTCTGCGCCGGCGGCGGTTTATTTTACTGCGCGGGCGTGCTTGCGCTGATGGCGGTGCTGACGCTGATGTTCCGCAGGTTTTTCCCCCCGTTTACGCCGGCGGGCGAAAAGCTTGCCGAGGATATTATAAATTTCAGAAAATATCTTGCGGACTCCGAAGGCGGTTCCAAAGTTTATGAAAAAGAGTTTGCCAAATATCTGCCGCACGCCGTCGCGCTCGGCGTTGAAAATAAATGGGCCAGAAGGTTTGAGGAAAATATAGAAGGCGCTTTTGCGTCCGGCGCGCAGCCGTATGACTGGCTGGAAATAAATTTCAAAAGCGAAACTCTGGAAGACCACGCCGCAAGCCGCACAGCCGCGCTGACGTACGTCGTCGGGGAAGGTTTTGTGGAGGCTTTCAGCCGCAGCAGAAACATCTCCAACACGGAAGATTTGAAGACGTTATAAAATGTTTCTCCCCTTTTTAAGGGGAGTACCGGCGGAGCCGGGGAGGGGTTTTGAACGGGAATAAAACCCTTCGCCCTCCGGGCACTTCCCTTAAAAAGGGAAGAAAATTTTTTGTAGGACAACGGAGTTACTAGCATGATAAAGAACGGCTCTAAAGTTAAATTTGATTATACTTTGAAAGTGGACGGCGAAGTGCGGGACACTTCGTCCGGGCGCGGGCCGCTGGAGTACGTGCACGGCGCGGGGCACATTATCAAAGGTCTTGAAAGAGAATTGGAAAATATGGAGCCGGGCCAGCAGAAAATAGTCAACGTTAAACCTGAGGACGGTTACGGCGTACTCAACCCGCAGGCCAAAAGAACGCTGCCCGCCGACGCCATCCCGAACATTAAAGATTTTAAAGCAGGCGAAATGGTGACGGTCCGCGGCGGCGGCCAGGTGATGCACCCGGTAATCAGCAAAATAACCGACAAAGAAATAGAGCTGGATTTTAATCATCCGCTGGCCGGAAAAAATTTAGTCTTCGACGTAAAAATAATAAGCGTGGAATAAGCTGAAGTTTGTCGTTATAGTTGTTGTTTAAGCAGTAATCATCAAATAGGGCTTGATTTTTTTGTTATTAATGATTATTATGTATGTAACTAACCACAAAAGTGGAGGAATTATGAAAAGAGTTTTAATGCTGTTTGTTTTTTGCCTGTCCGCGGTTCTGCTGAAAGCAGACAACGTGGACATGGTAACGATTTTGCCGGACGACGTAGCCGCGTTTGTCCGTCTGGACGTTAAAGGAAACGCCACCATGTCAAAAGTTGTGCTTGGCGCCCAAGGGGCGACAAATACGCTTCTGATAAATAATGCCGGCCAGGGTGCGCTTGCTATAAACAAAATTTTTGCGGGCAACCAGATAACGGTGGCGAACCTTATGGCTGTAGGAATCCCCCTTCCGCTTCAGTTTCAGTCCGCTGACGCCGACACGCTTGTTATTGAAGGCAACATAGGACTTATAGGCGTTTCCGGCGCTCCCGCTATACCGACTAATGCCGCCAGACTTTTTATAAACGGCGTGGAACTTGATCCTGGCATACCTGCCGGATTGAAGTGGGCCAATAACGTTCCGGTTAACGGCGTTCCGTTGAGCGGCGGCACTACAGGGACAAGCAATATGTATGTTTTGTGTACCGGGCTGTCAACCACTACCTTGCAAACAAATCCCGACGGCACATATAAATAACAGGAGAAGCTATGAAAAAATTTATTTCTTTAATTTGTTTTGCGGCCTTATCCGCGTCAGCCGGCGCCGCCACTATTGAGACGGTGGCGTTCCACCCGGTGCCTTCCGGGCAGTACGCGCAGCTTTATATTTCGCAGCAGCTCAACGTGAATAACGGGACTTTGACAATGTACAAACTCAGGGTTCCCGGCAGTCTTTTTATTACTTCCGCCGTTCCTGACGCGAATACCGACGGTACGCTTACTATTACCAACGCCGACGCCTCCGGCCTCACAAGCCCGCTGAACATAGGCATCAGCGCCATAAACGGCTCCGCCGCCAATTTGACCGCTAATAATTATGCCTACCTGAGGACGGCGCAGACAACGGCGTCGCCCGCGCCGAATAATACTTTTACAATGAACGGGGCTTTGACGGCGAATAAAATAGTAGCCTGGCGCGCGCAGGACAGCGACGTTACGCTTGGCAATAATGCTCCTTATATTATTCCGCAGGTTCCCGCCAGCCAGATTATGCGCTGGGTTAAAATAAGAGACGTTAACGGCAAAGATTGGACTGTTCTGGCCGCTTCCAACAATTCAACGGCTATTACCAACGCCTGCGCCCAGTATGCGGATGCCACGGCCAAATCGTGCTGCACAAATCCCAACCAGGCCGCCTGCAGGGCGTATATCTCGCAGGCAATTTCTTTTGCGGGTATTAATAGTAATCCGCCGAATCCCGTCGGATATCCCGCGGCCGATAAGAGTCTTGCCGATATGATGGGCTCCGTCGGGGGCACCTCCGGAAACGTACATTACTCTTACTAATCAGGATAAATATTTTTTTAAAACCCCCGCAAAATTTTGCGGGGGTTTTTTGTCGCTGTTGATAAATTGTTATATAATGGTATAATAATATTTATTACTGGTTAATTTATTTTAGTGTAAATATATTATAATTAACTTAAAAGGGTTAAAAAAGTAAAAAACCTGAGACGGAAAATAGTCACAGACGGTCTTTGTTTTTAGAAAAGGGGTTGTATGTCTAAAAAAGGGAAAGGGTTGATGACCGCCGCCGGGCATGACGGCGGCGCGGCGTCTGACGTATCTGACTTTCTGGCTAAACACGGCTGGAAAGTTATGGCATTCCGGGGCGGCAAGGTAAATAAAGACAGCCGGCACTGAAGCGCGGCGCAAAACCCGCGCCACGCGCAATATTTGCTAAAACCCGGCGGGCGTACTAATCCGCCCGCCGGGTTTTTTGTATGTTTATTTAATTTTCTCCCCGCGTAAGGGGGAGCGGCCCGCAGGGCCAAGGGGTTTTATACCGCCGGGGGCGGGCAGTTGTCTTTATTAATAACAGTGCTGCCGGCAAGCACTTTGCTCCTGTTAAAAACCCCTCCCCGGCTACGCCGGTACTCCCCTTATAAGGGGAGAAAATTATTATTATAATCTTGAAATTAGCGTATTAATTTAATAGCATGCATTATATAACTTATCATTCACGCGCGAGGATATATGTCAAAAAACCTTTTCTCTTTTTTTTCAAGTTCTATGCCGGAAAGCACCAAAAATATTTTTGAGGCCGCGAAAGCGGCTTTTGCGGATTTCCCGCAGCCGGTGTTGATTTTAGACGGCGGCAAAAAAATAATTTTCGCAAATCCCCCCGCTCTTGCGCTGCTTGGTTACACGGCGGAAGAAATAAGCGATATAAGCTGTTCCAAACTCTCTCTCAAAAAAAATACTCTGGCGGCCGGCGCGCGCCTGAGCCAGAAAATTACAGGTAAATCGGGTAAAAAATTTCCGGCACGCGTAAGCGTAAACGCGGTGCAGGGCACCGAACTGGCGACGGTTCTGATTGAAACCTCCGGCGGCGGCGGCGCTCTGCGGGACAATATAGAAAACCTGCTGGAAATTTCCCCCTTCGGCGTCAGCGTGCGCGACGAGAGCGGCGCGGTTGTCTTCTGGAACTCCGCGGCGGAGCAGATTACCGGTCTTAAAAAAGACGACGTGCGGGGCAAAAATCTGCCGGAGTGGCTTGAAGACAAAAATTTCAAAAAAGAGATTGAAGAGTCGGATAAAAAAGCGGCCAAATCCGCCGCCGGCGTATATCTGCAGAACGTCAAAGGCGTTATGGCGGGCGGCGAAAAATATTTAAATATTTTCAAAAGTTATAAAGTTCTGCCCGACGGGGACGCGCTGTTTTTCAGCATTTTTGAAGACGTTACCGGCGTTGTCCGCGAGAATCTTAAAAGCCGGCAGATTCAGAGTTTCCTTGAAGCCATAATCGACAATATTCCGCTGAGCCTCTACGCGCGGGACAAGCACGGGCGTTACGTGATTTACAACAAAAAAACCATACAGGATTTCGGCGGCGGCATCATAGCGCATCTGGACGAACATATAGGCGCCATTTACGATAAAGAAATAATTAAAGACGCCTGGCGGCAGGAACCCAACCCGCAGCATGAGACCGAAGAACAAATCAAAGAATATTTGTCGCGCGAGCAGAGTGTTTTAAAAAGCGGCGAAATTATGGACATTCCTAACGAAGAGTATGAAAGAAACGACGGAAGCAAAGCCGTGTTTCACCTGATTAAAGCGCCGGTCTTTGACGAGGAAGGCCGGGGCATAGCGGTGCTGAACATCGCCGAAGATATTACCGAGAAAGTTAAAAAAGAGCATGAGATTTTGGAAACGCGTAATTTCCTGCAGGCGATTTTTGACAACGCGCCCGTCGGTATTTACGCGTATGACATTGACGGCAAAATGCTGTTTTCAAACAAAAAAGCCGACGAAATTTTTGATTTGGAAAACATGGTCCGCAAATATCCGCTGGACGAGGAAGAATCTAAGTTTTTCGCGTCGCGCGAGCGGGCTATTTTTATTGACAAAAAAATTATGGAAATCCCTGAGGAACATTATCATACGCACGACGGGCAGGAGTATATTCTGCGTCTGATAAAAGCTCCTGTTTTCGACAAAGACGGCAATCCTTTTATGGTGCTGAGCATCGCCGAAGATATTACGGAAAACCGCCGCCACCAGGCGGATATTAACAAAGCCAAAGATTTTCTGCAGCGCGTGGTTGACAATCTGCCCGTCGCGCTGCTGGCCAAAAAATACAGCGGCGAATATATTTTGTGGAACAAAAAAAGCGAGGAGCTTTTCGGCGCTAAAGCGGACGACGTTATAGGCCGCCAGTTTTACCAGGAAGGTCTTAACGCGGACCTGCAGGATTATATAAAACAGCAGGACAAACAGGTTTTTGAATCCGGCAGGGAAATGGACGTGCCGCAGGAAATAATTTCGACGGTAAAAGACGGCGTAAAAATAATGCACACCGTCAAAACGCCGGTGTTCGACGCGCAGGGAAACCCGGACTATCTGATTTCCGTTTCAGAAGACATTACGCTTAAAAGCAAGATGGAGCGGCAGCTTAAAGAATCGCGCGAAAAATATTCGCTGCTCGTCGAAAATTCCGGCGAAGGCGTCGTGATTATAGAAGGCAAAAAAATAATTTTCGCGAACGCGAAATTTGTTTCCCTGTTGGGTTTGTCCGGCGTTGAAAGCGCGGCGAACGCGAGTATTTTTGATTTCGCCAGCGGCGAAAGCAAACCCGCGCTTGAAGAAATTTACGACGGCGCCGTTGCCGGCGCGCAGGCCAAACCCGGCGATATAACCATGCAGCGCGCCGACGGTGAAGCCGTTAATCTGGAAGTCTTCGCCCTGTCGTCAAAATACATGGGTAAAAGAATCGTGCTGATGTTTTTCCGCGACGTTACGGAGCAGAACCGGCTTATCAAAGACCTGCGTTCTGACAGGGAATATTTTAAAAACGCGTTTGAGTTTTATCCGGCCTCGCTGGCGATGCTTACGACCGCCGGCTACCTGTCGGTATTAAACGCCGCGGCGCGGCAGATGCTGGGCCTTAAAGCGGAAGACAGAAGCGTTTACCGCACATATTATTTAAAACCGCAGCTGCCGCTGGAAGTAAGAAAAAAAATGTCCCGCGGCGAAACGGCGGAGTTTGATTTTACTCTTAATCCGTCGGACATTGACCAGAAAATTTTTAAAACCGCGCTCAAAGAACCTCTTGATTGCAAACTAAAATTCGTGCCGCTGAACAAGCGCGACAATAAAGACGGCAGCGTTACGGCGGAGTATATGGTAATCATGGAAAAAAAGACGCCGCCGAAAACGCAGATTGAAGCGGAAGACGTTTTGCTGTTCTCCGTCCCCGCATTAAAATGTTCTAACGACGGCAAAATAATTTCCGTAAACACGGCGTTCTCCGCGCTTAAACTGCCGTCGAAAATATTTAAAAGAGGAGCCGCGCTGAACGACCTGTTTGTTTATACCGACAGATATATGCTGTCGCGGGATTTGGAAGAACTTTTCCATCAGGGTTTTATTTACAACAGGTTTTATAAACTGAACGGCGCGGACGGCGAACTGCCGGTAACCGTTAACGCCGCGCGCGCGCGCGACAACGACGGTTTTGTAATGACTCTGCAAAGCGTCACCGCGCAGGACCAGTTTCTGGCGCTGCTGCGCGAAAGGGAAGAAGTGCGGAACGCGCTGTTGTCCGCCGCCGGCGGAGCGGTGTTGTTTTGCGAAGAGGCCGCGTCAAATATCCCGGGTAAAATTATTTTTGCCAACGGCGCCGCGCAAAATATGTTCGGTTACCACGCGGCGGATATCGCGGGCATGAACGCGGAGGATTTTCTTACTCCCCCCGCCGGAACGCCGGCGGCGGCGCGCGCGCTTATTGACGCCGCGGCGAAAGAACTGGCGGCGAAGCCGTACTCCAGTTTCACGTCTAAGATTTATACGAAAGACGGCGCGTCTTTTGACGCTGAAATTATTTTGAGCGCCTTTGAATTGTCCGGAAAACGCGTCTATATTTTTATAATCCGCGTCTTGAACGAACTTATAAAAGCGGCCGCGTCCGACAATGCCGTTTACCAGGAACTTAACGGTATAAAAAATTTCCTGGGCGGCGTTTTATTTAAAGTTGACGCCGACGGAGTAGTTTCCGACGGATACACAAATTCGCGCGAGCGCGGCGGTTTTTATAATATTCCCCGCTACCAGTATAAATCCCCGTACTCCTATCTGCCGAAAGACGCGGCGGACGTTTTTGTTTATTCCGTCAAAGAAGCGCTGAGCGTCAACACGGTGACGTCGTTTAATTTCAGTCTTAACGAGGGCGGCGTAAAATCTTACGAGGCCCGCGTGTCGCCGGTAAGCGGCGAGCATGGCGCGTTCGTGCTTATCAGAGAAGTTACTAACCTGCATGAGATGGAGCGCAAAATACAGGCGCTTTACGAGATTACAAATTCCGGCGATAATTTTACGGCGGGAGTGAACGAGATTCTTAATTTCGGCAGGCAGATTTTTAAGGCGGACGCCGGCCTTATCATTCGTTTTTCCGGCAAAAAAGACAACGCTTTTACGGTTCTTTACGCGTCGGAAAATAAATTAAGCCTCAAAAAAGGAATGCTGTTCCCCGGCGACAAATGTCTGGACCCGCTGCTTGAAGGCAATATAATTATTGAAAACGAGGCGCACGCGAACAACTGTTCTCAGACGGCGTTTTGCAAAGATAAAAAACTTAAGACGATAATTGCCGGCCCGCTTTACGTCGGCGGGAAAGTAGAGGGCGCGCTGCTGTTCGTCAGCCGTCAGTCCGTTTCCCCGCAGGACGGAGACGGAGAATTTATCGCGCTGATGTCCCGTCTTCTTGGTTTGGGCATAGAGCTGCGCAACACCGGCAAACTAGTGGAAGAAGGAGAGGGCAGGCTGGAACATACTTTTAATTATCTGACGCTGCCCGCCGCGGTCATAGAATCCGACGGCGGAATTTCTTTTCTCAACAAAAAATTTCTGAAAACTTTTAACAAGCCCGACGGAGATTATAAAGGACGCGATTTGTTTGAAGTTTTTACGCCGGCTCCGCCGGCCGCGCGCAAAAGTTTTTTCGCCGCGTATGCCGGCGCGGGCAGCAAAACTTTTGTCTGGGACCAGCCGTTTACCGACGGAGAGACGACGGCCAAATCCTGCAAGTGGCAGGTAAACGTAATAAAAAATTCCAATAATGAAGTGACCGGCTTCGCGCTGATAGGCGAAACCGAATAATTTTATATGTTAAAAATCTGACATAAAACTTGACAAAAAACCCCGTATTATAATTGTAAAAATACATATTGACTATTATAAACTATATATATATAATTAATTCATGTTGTAGTTTATACCACAGTCGCATATTTGAGGGTTTATATGTCACTTACTAAAGTAAAAATAGCAGGGTTGTTATTGTTGTGCCTTACTACTTTTTCTTTCGCGCAGACAAACGTTAACAATTTGACACAGCTTAACAACCAGATGGGCTTTGGCACTACCGCGATAAACATTTCCAACATTACTACATTAGGAGCGCCAAACTTTCTTACCATAGCCGGGCCTTTAACGGCCAACACCTCGTCGGCGTTCACTATATCCGGCACAGATTCTTACAATGTTACCAGCGCAAGGACCAACGGTTTTACCGGCACTTACACCGGCGCGAACGCGACTGTCTTCTTAGACGCGGGCGCCGGCAAAAACGCGACGCTGAGTTCGCTGATTTTTACAGGAGTCACTATCGCGAACACAAGTTCTAACGACCGCATAGTGCGCGCCGCAAACGGCGGCACCGCGAATCTGGACGACGTTCTAATTACCAACGCCACCGTGGCTAACGGCACAAACGGTTACAACGCTTTTCTTCTTACGCAGGCCGGCGGCATAATGAATATCACCAATTCGTTTATCGGCGGAACGGCTTTTACCGCGGGAGCCATGAACACCACCGGCGGCAACGGCGTTATAGCCTCAAACGCCGGAACGATGAATATAGATAATACACAGTTCCAGTATAACAGCATTAACGGCACGGCGGGCAGCACTCTTATTACCAACACCGGCGCGCTGAACATAACGGGCAACTCTCTTTTTGCTAATAACAGAACCCAAGGGGCCGGCAATATTATAGCCAACAACGCCGGCACCATGACGGTTACAGATTCCGTTTTTGACCGCAACACCACAGCTTCCGCCGCGGGCGGCGCGATAACCAACACCGCGGCTCTTAATATAACGGGCTCCACTTTTAAAAATAACACCTCGGGTTCGACCGGCGGCGCGATAGACAACTCCGCTTCCGGCGCGGTGAACATATACGGCGGCACGTCATTTTTAAACAACACCAGCGGCACCCACGGCGGCGCGATAAACGCGACGGGAACGTCAGTCGTTAACATTACCGCCGACGGCAACGGCGACGTTACTTTTGACGGCAACACCGCCGCCAACCAGGGCGGCGCGATACGCGTGGACGCGAACGCAACCTTAAACGTTACGGCGGACGGCGGCAACGTTGTTTTTTCAAATAACAAGTCCGGCACGTCGGGCGGCGCGATACAAAGCGTGGCCGGCACTTCTCAGATTAATCTTACCGCGCAAAACGGCAATATCACTTTCGAAGGCAACTCGGACGGCACCGGCGCGGAGGATATGAACGTCGGCAACGTTGCGAATCTGACTGTTAATAACGGCGACATTACTTTTAACGACTCCATTACTTCCAGCGCGGCGTCCGCGAACAGCATAAACATAAGCGGGACAAACGGCAGCGTGGTTTTAAACGCGGACATGAAAGGGCACGGCCTCGCGACGGGCGATACCGGTTTTAACGGCACGGTCACGTTAAACAGCGGCACCATCAAAATGGCGGACGATTCTTACTTTTTCAATTCCCCCTTCATCGGCAACGGCGGCACGCTGGACAGGCAGAACGGCTCGCTGGGCACCATAGATATGTCCAACTTCACGCTTAACGGAAACGTCAACGAAAAAATAGACGTTGATTTGGCTTCGGCCGCAGGCTCGTTTTTCTCCGACACAGCGGGCACCGCGTCCGGCGGCGGGCAGATAATGATTTCGGACATAAGACTGCTTTCCAACGCCAAGGGAACGACGGATGTTCCCGTCGGAGACGCCGCGGCCTCTCCGTTTTTAAACCTCGCCCCAAATTACACTTTAAACGGCGCCATATATACATATAATGTATCCTATATACCCACGGACGGCGCGAGCGACGCGTTTTTGGAGTTTATAGCCGCGTCAGTCGCCCCGGCCGGTTTTATGCCGCAGGTTACAATGCAGGGCGCGTATCTTAACCAGTTAAACGCGTACGCGACGGTGCTCAATTACGTCGGCACGGAAAATCCGTGCTTGGACGGACGCTGCTCTTCATACGGTTTATGGGTGAGACCTTACGGTTTTAAAGAGAGCGTAGATTACCGCGACGGCGTGAAAGTGAAAGAGCGCAACGCGGGCATATACGTCG
Source organism: Elusimicrobiota bacterium (assembly GCA_009778915.1). Lineage (GTDB taxonomy): Bacteria > Elusimicrobiota > Elusimicrobia > Elusimicrobiales > Elusimicrobiaceae > Elusimicrobium. The sequence continues at coordinate 8,994 of WRFH01000006.1, read as the reverse complement.
GTTTTGACACGAGAAAATATGATATCGGCCGTGATTATAACGCCGACTTTACGGTTTTCGCCGGGTACAATGACTTAAACCATGACTACGAAGATGTTGACATTGACCAAAACTCTGTAGCTTTGGGCGCGGCGGCCGGTTTATATAAAGGAAACGCGTTCGCCGGTCTGACTTTGAGCGGCACCGCCGGCAACGGCACCGCGCGGTCCAACCTCGGCAGCGCGGATTACAGCATGGAGACTTACGGCGCGGCTTTAAAACTTGGTTACAACGCGCGGCTGTCAAAAGTTTTTGTGCTTCAGCCGTCGATAACCGGCGCGTATACTATGGTCAGTCTCAGCGATTTTGACGACGAAGTCGGTAACCCCGTCCGCGCAAACACCCTTTCTCCTTTCACTATCGAGCCCGGCGTAAAACTGCTTGCCGGTTTAAGCAAATCAACTTACGCGCGCGCCGGAATCAGCTACGCGTATACGACGAACGATAAGCCGGTGGCTTATATCAGCGGCATTCAGCTGCCGGAAATTTATACAAGCAATTATCTTGAATACACGGTAGGCGCGGAACATCAGTTCACGGATAATTTTTCGGCGGGGCTGGATTTGTACGCGCGGAATTTGGACAGGACCGGCGTAGGAGCGGCTCTTGATTTACGTTATTTGTTCGGCAAAGAGTGCAAACCTCTCCCCGTTGCGCCCGTCGCGGAGCAGCCCGTTCCCGCGGAAGCTGAGCAGCCTGTCCCCGCGGCCCAGCCGGAAAACGGCCCGCTGTTTGAGAGGAACGTTTTGTTTGGTTTTGATAAATACTATGTGCGCGCCGGCGACAAGGATTATCTCCTTAAAGAAATAGCGCGGCTCAAACAGAGCGGTTATTATGAAATAAAGATACAAGGCCATACTGATAATATCGGCACAAAGGCGTACAACCAAAAACTGTCCGTCAGACGCGCGAACGCGGTTTATAAAGTATTCAAAGAACAGGGCGTTACGGATAACGTGACCGTGCAGGGTTTCGGCCTTACTAAACCGGTGGCCACAAACAAAACTAAAGAAGGCCGCGCGCAGAACAGGCGCGTGGAAATAATAGCTCTTAAGAAGATATAAAGTCAGGGTAAAAAAAAGCGGCGTCTGAAACGCCGCTTTTGCCAGAGTCAGAAAAACGTAATATATTATAATTCTACAGTTTGATGCAGCGTACATGAGGGCTTACATGCCGCTTACTAGAGTTAAGTTAACAGTGTTGCTATTGTTTTGTCTGGCAAGTTTTTCTTTTGCGCAGACGACTGTTACTACCGCGTCGCAGCTCAGCACGGAAATCGGTACTAACGGCACCGCGGATATTCTTCTGGGCAACAACATAGCGCTCGGCGGGACAAACATAGTCCAGAATACTTCGCCGACGTACGCCGTCACTATATCCGGCGGCGGCCTGTACGGTTTTACCGGGGCGCTCGGCACAAACCTTTTTGTTCCGGCGACGGGGCAGACGTTTACTCTGAACGATATAAACTTCACCGTCACCTCCGCCGCGGCAACCCGCATCATCGCGAACAACGGCACGGCTTATCTTAATAATGTCTCCGTAACTAATTCCACCTCTTCCTCAAGCAACAACTTAATAAGAAACAATGCAACCGGTACTATGACTATTGACAACTCCACATTTTCCGGGAACACGGCCACGGGCGGGATTACCGGCGGCGTTGTCAATAACGCGGCGTCCGGGGCTCAACTTTCAATTAACGGCTCAACATTTTCCGGCAACACAAACAACGGCCAAGGCGGCGCGCTTTATAATATTGCGGGCGCGACGGCGAATATTACCGATACTTCGTTTATCGGCAACAGTTCTACGGCGAGCGGGACGGGCGGCGGCGCGATATACAACGACGGCACAATGAACATTACCGCCGAAAACGCGAATGTTGTTTTTTCCGGCAACCGCTCAACCTCGTTGGGCGGCGCGATAACCAACGGCAATGTCACAACGGCGGTTCTTACAATAACCGCGGACAACGCCGATGTCGTTTTCGGCGACAGCACCGGCGCGACTTCCAACAGCGCCGGCAGTAACGGCGGCGTCATACAGAACAGAAACAACGCCACGCTGAACCTTGTAACCAACAACGGCGATATAAATTTTGTCGGCAAAAATACCGACGTAACCGGCAATAACGCTATTAACGTCGGCGGTAATTTATACGTTAAATTAGGCGCGGGCAATGTCTTTTTCGACACAAATAATAATATTACCGGCGCCGCCACCGCGGACCATATATATGTAATGGACAACCCGTTGAGTGCCGGTCTCGGCGGGCAATTACTCATTAATTCCGACGCTTCGGGGTACCTAGGGGCATTTTCGTCCCAAGGCGGCATAACAACGATTACTTCCGGCGGCAAAATGTTCGGCGGCGGAACGGCTTTAAACACGGTTTCCGGCGGCGGCGTTGTTAACGTGACGGACTCCAGCATTTATTACGGCATTACCGTCAACAACGGCGGCACTTTAAACAACTACACCACGTCGGCGTCGACGATGAATATCGGCGGAACGTCCACAAGCAGCCTGGCTTTCGGCGCGTCCGGCGGCACGATGAATTTTGATATTGACTCCAGCCTGACGCAGGGCTCTTTCAATCTCGCCGGCAAGATTGACAACGGTTCCGCGAATACGGTTAACCTTAATAATGCCAACGTCACTCTCGCGCTTAACGATTACACCGGCGCGACGACGTACGGCTTCAACAACGACACTCTTACCATATCTGACCCGGCGGCCAGCACGTCTAATCCCGTTTTGAGAAATGTTAATTTTACAAATCTTACGTCTAATAATACCACTCTTAATTTTAACATCAGCATGACGGACGCGGGTTTCGGCACGGCGACGGGCGGGCAGTCGGTTTTAAATTCAGACACGCTGACGGCAACGACAAGCAGCGGCACTTTTAACCTCGGCGCCATAGGCATGCTGCAGGACCAGGACGACGGATTAAATAAAACTTACGACGCGAAGGTGCTTTTCGGCGGCGCGACTTTTGCCCCCTCTTCCCCCACCCCCTCTTTGGTTGTAACTAATATATATACGTATCTGGCGTCCGTGGACCCGAGCGCGACCGGCATTTTGCTGACGGTGCAGAGCGCGACCGACGAGAACTCTTTGAACGCGGCCAACACTTACGTCGGCAACAGTTCTTTCAACATGACGTATTTTGACAACCAGACTACTACCTATAATATAGGCGCGTCGCTGGACAACGCGGCGGCCGGCCAGCTTTTGGTGCAGGGCGTAAACCCGGCGCAGAGCGTTATCGACGGCACGCTGGTTGATTCTTCTAATACGCCGACAGGCGGCAACGGCTCTTTCTTTAAATTGACGAACGCGACGGATTTTACTTTGCAGGACCTGACTATTCAAAACGCTGCCGGCGTCAACGGCCCGATATTGAACGTGTCCAGCGCGTCCGCGACGGCGGTTTTAAATGATTTGACGATACAGAATAACGCCGCGACGGGCAACGGCGGCGCGATATACGTGTCAAATGGAACGGTTAACATCTCCGGCGGTACGGGCACGACGATGTTTTACAACAATACTGCCGCCAGCGCCGGCGGCGCTATTTATAATACTGGCGGCAGTGTTACGATATCCGGCTCGACCTTTGATTCAAACGCAATAACAACCTCCACAACAAACAGTAACGGCGGCGCTATTTCTAATACCGGCGGTACTTTAACTTTAAACGCCGGCAATGTGTTTGAAAATACGCAAAATATTACAAATGCTTATAACGGCGGCGCTGTTTACAATGGAGGCGCTACGGCCACTAGTAATATTACAAGCAATACCTTTAAAGGCTTACAAGCCACGAACGGCGGCGCTGCCTATAATATTTCTTCCGGTTATATGACAATATCCGGTTCGACTTTTGATTCCAACAGCGCTAGCAACTATGGCGGCGCCGTCTATAATGTTGCCAGTATGGACATATCCGGCTCGATTTTTGATTCGAATAGCTCTATCAGCTATGGCGGCGCGATTTACAACGGCAGCGGTATGACAATATCCGGTTCGACTTTTGATTCCAATATCACCAACAATTATGGCGGCGCTATTTCTAATGTTGGCGGCACTTTAACTTTAAACGCCGGCAATGTGTTTAAAAATACGCAAAATGTTACAAACGCCTATAACGGCGGCGTGATTTTCAGCACAAGTTCCGCCACTACGATTATTAACGCGGGTAATACATTTACAGGTTTTATGGCATCAAACGGAGGCGGGGTAATTTATAATGCCAGCGGCACAGTCACAATCTCAGGCTCGCCAACTTTTGCTTCTAACAGCGCCGGCACCGGCGGAGCAATTTATAATGTCGGGACAACAGGTATTACCGGTGCGAATTTTGTATCCAATACGGCTGCCAGCTACGGCGGTTCGATTTACAGCAGCGGCAGCGCGACCATCGGCGGAACGACATTTGATTCAAATACAGCCGGTCTTCGTGCCGGAGCAATTTATAATACTGGCAGCCTGACTCTGAATGCCGGCAACTCATTCACGAACACGGCCAATTCCGTAAACGCGGCCAAAGGCGGCGCGATTTATAATATCGGCGCTTCCGCCGACACTGCAATCGCGGACAATACTTTTACGGGTTTGCAAGCGTCCCAGGACGGCGGCGCGATTTATAATGACACGGGCACTGTAACCGTTACAGACGCGGGCACGGGCACGACATTTACTTCTAATACGGCGACCGGCAACGGCGGGGCTATTTACAACGCGGCCGCGCTTGCGCTTACTTCCGCCGTCAACGATATAACGTTTAACGGCAACAAAGCCGGCGGAAGCGGCGGAGCCATCTACAATATTACGTCCGCAGACGTCTCTCTCGTAGATGTCAACTTCATAGGCAACACGGCGGGAGGCAACGGCGGAGCCATCAGCAATACGGGGACCGGGACTTTGGAGATAGACGGCGGAATCCCCGGAGACACGCCGGGTTCGGACTCGCAAACGGAGTTCTCTAATAACTCTGCGACAGGATTGGGCGGAGCCATCTACAACACCGGCGCGGTGATTTTAGATTCGACTAACGAGGATATATCGTTCTCCGGCAACACGGCGGGCGGGGTTGCCAACGACATTTATACCACGGGCACGATAGCCGTAAACGGCACGGCGGGCAGCGTTGTTATCGGAGGCGGCATAGCGGGCACGGCGGCGGCGGTAATCAATAAATCGGGTGCGGGAGATTTTCTTATCAACGGCAACAGCTCCGGTTATGTGGGCGCGTTAAATAACTCCGCGGGGAACACGATAGCGACGGCGGCGTATTTTGACGGACTCAGCAATATCTCCGGCGGGACGGTGGAACTGGCGCAGGGTTCGAGCATAGAATCCGGCACAATATTTAACGTCGGCGCGGCGGGCACGTTACTGATTTCCACCGGCGACGATATGACGGTTGCCGGCGGGCAGATAAACGATTTGAGCGGCGCCGGCGGCTTGGTGAATAAGACCGGCGCGGGCACGCTGACGCTGACCGGCGACAACTCCGTTTTTGACGGAACTTTTGACCAGAGCGCCGGCGTTACGACGGTGGGCGCGGTTGACACGATGTTTGCCGGGACCAACAATATTTCTAACAGCACGCTTAATATTACTACGTCGCACGGTCTTTATTATAACGCGACTTTGGGTAACAGCGGCATTCTTAACAATTATAATACCGCGGCGGCTTCCACGGATATCGGCGGCCCGGGCAGCAGCATAACTTTTGCCTCCGGCGCGGCCGGCGCGGTAATGAATTTCGGCGCGGACCCGTCGTTAACCCAAGCGACGTATAATTTGGTTGCCGACGTGCCGAACGCCGCGGGCAACACGGTTAATTTTTCTGATTCATTAGTAACGCTCGGCGCGGCGAGTTACACCGGCGGCGGAACTTACAGTTTAAATAATTCCGTGCTTGACTTAACCTCTCCGTCGGGCGGGACAACGCTTAACAACGTCGTGTTTTCGACGTTAAACGCGTCAAACAATTCTTCGCTCAATTTTAACCTGAGCATAACGGACCCGACGCAGACAAACTCCGTGATAAGTTCCGACACTCTTAACACGGGCGGCGGAACCGGCACGCTCAAACTCGGCGCGATAGGTTTATTGCAGGACGAGGACGACGGCGTACACGGAACCTACGACGCGACGGTGCTTACCGGCGGCGGCGTTACTTTTGATACTTCTTCCCCCTCTTCTTTGGTTGTTACGAATATTTACACTTACACCGCGTCGGTTGACTCCGCCGCGACGGGCGTTTTGCTGACGGCGACGGGCGCGTCAGACGAATTTTCTCTTAACGCGGCTAACACTTACGTCGGCAACAGTTCTTTTAACATGACGTATTTTACACCTCTGCCTTCTACCTATAATATAGGGGCGAGTTTGGACAACGCGGCCACCGGTCAGCTTTTGGTGCAGGGCGTGAATCCGTCTCAGAGCATTATTGACGGCACGCTGGTTGATTCCGACGGCGCGCCTGTCGGCGGCAAAGGTTCTTTCTTCAAACTGACCGACGCCACGGATTTTACTTTGCAGGATTTGACAATTCAAAACGCGGCCGGAACCGACGGCCCGGTACTGAACGTGTCAAGCGCGGACGCGACGGCGGCGTTAAATAATTTGGTTATACAGAACAACACGGCGACAGGCAACGGCGGCGCGATTTACCAGGACAGCGGCGTGGATAACGTGTCTGTGTCGAACTCAACTCTGACGGGCAACAGCGCAACGAACGGCGGCGCGATGTATGTTGCGAGCGGCGCGGTTGACGTTTCCGGCGCGACGACATTCAGCGGCAACACCGCTTCAAACCAGGGCGGCGCGATATACAACGCGGGCACAGTGAATTTAGATTCCACGGCGGGAAATATTACTTTCAGCGGCAACTCCGCGTCAAGCGCGGCAAACGGCGCGGACATTTATAACGCCGGCGGCACTATAAACATAGACGGCACGACGGGTACGACGACGGTCGGGGACGGCATAGCCGGCACCGGCACGATTAACAAATCCAACGGCGGCGCGCTTGCGATAAACGGGGACAGTTCAAACTACACCGGCACGTTTAATCAGTCCGGCGGCACGACGACGGCAAAGGCGGCGTATTTTGGCGGACTCAGTAGTATTTCCGGCGGGACGGTGGAACTGGCGCAGGGTTCGAGCATATCATCCGGGACGCGGTTTGACGTAGGCACGGCGGGCACGTTACTGATTTCCACCGGCGACGATATGACGGTTGCCGGCGGACAGATAAACGACTTAAGCGGCGCGGGCGGCACTGTAACCAAAACGGGAGCCGGCACGCTGACGCTGACCGGCGACAACTCGGTCTTTGACGGCACGTATAACCAGACGGACGGAACGACGACTGTTGACGCGGCGGACACAATGTTCGCCGGAACGAATAATATTTCTGACAGCACGCTTAATGTGACGACGGCGAACGGACTTTATTATAACGCTACGCTTGGGAATAACGGCATACTGAACAATTTAGATACAACCGCGGCATCTACTGATATAGGCGGGACGGGAAGCAGTATAACTTTCGCCTCCGGCGCGTCAGGCGCTGTAATGAATTTCGGCGCGGCGGCGGGATTAGCGCAGGCGGCGTATAATTTGGTTACCGATGTGCCGAACGCCGCCGGTAATACGGTCAACTTCACTGATTCATTAGTAACGCTAGGCTCGACAAACTACACGGGCGGCGGGACGTATAGTTTGGACAATTCGGTGCTGGACATAACCACGCCGTCGGGCGGGACAACGCTTAATACCGTCAATTTCTCGACGCTCAGCGCGGCTGATAATTCCTCCCTTAATTTTAATCTGTCCATAACGAACCCGACGGGGACGAACTCCGTCATAAGTTCTGATACTCTGAACACCGCGAACGGCGCGGGCACGCTTAAACTCGGCAACATCGGACTGCTGGAAGACCAGGACGACGGCACGCACAGCTCCTACGACGCGGAGGTGCTTAGCGGCGGCATTACGTTTGACACTGCTTCCCCTTCTACCATGGTGGTCACAAGTATTTATAAGTACACGGCGGCGGTTGACCCTTACGCGACGGGCGTTTTGCTGACCGCTACCGGCGCGTCAAGCAATAATTCACTCAACGCGGCCAATGTTTACGCGGGCGACAGCGCTTTTGACATGACGTATTTTTCCCCCCAGCCCTCTACCTATAATATAGGGGCCAGTTTGGATAACGCGGCGGACGGCACCCTTTTGGTTCAGGGCGCGGGCGCTTCTCAGGATACTATCGACGGCACGCTGGTTGATAATAACGGAACGCCTGCGGGCGGAAACGGCTCCTTCTTCAAACTTAACGGTACGACTGATTTGACGCTTCAAAATCTTACGATAGAAAACGCGGCGGCGAACGGGACCAACTCGTCCCTGCTGGGCACTAATACGACGGACGGCTCAGTTCTGAATATTACAAGCGCGACGTCTGCGGCCGCTTTAAATAATCTTACCGTAAAGAACAACACGGCGGCGGGCAACGGCGGCGCGGTATATGTGGACAGCGGCGCGAGCAACGTGTCGGTGGAAACATCAGCGTTTACCGGCAACAGCGCGGCCGACGGCGGCGCTATGTATATAGCAAGCGGCAGCGGGGCTAACATCTACGACGGCTCTTCTTTCACGAACAACACGGCTTCCGGACAGGGCGGGGCGATATACAACGCCGGAACTATATTAATGGATACGACGGCGGGAGATATCACTTTCAGCGGCAACAAGGCCGCAAGCGCCGCCGACGGGAATGACATTTATAATACGGGCTCGATAAGTTTTGATGGAGCGAATAACATTATTATAGGAGACGGCATAGCTGGCACAGTGTCGGCGGTGATAGACAAACCTGGCGCGGGCGAATTACTCATCAACGGGGACAGTTCGGGATATTTGGGGACATTT
>WRFH01000005.1 GCA_009778915.1 Elusimicrobiota bacterium | reverse complement strand
CACTCCTTCGGACCTGACACAGCCGGGCATGGTTTGGAAAACTATAAAATACTTTTCCGCTTTAGGAGATAAGACATCTCAGCCTATGGAAGCTACATTTTTAGCTATTAACGATGGAGGAACAACGGGCGTATCGCCATGCACGCCGGCGTGCACGGGCGGACAATATTGTAATGACGCGGTTACGCCGCCAACATGCCAATGCGGGAGCGCTTATGACGGCTGGGACACGGTTCAACTTCAATGCGTGAACTGCGCGGCGCAAGGGTTGGTTTGGAATTCTCTCACTCAGTCTTGCATCGGGCAGTGCGACAACGGGGTTAAGCCTTCGGGCAATGTGGCGGGAACGCCGCGTTTAATAAACGGAATTTGTCAATGCGCGGCAGGCGAGAATACCGTAAACAACGGCGCTAATTGTTGCGTCACGGCCAGAACGGTTTATTCCCAAGAGCATTGCTGCACGGACGCCAGCCCCTTTTGGATAGCCGACGGCTGCCGTGTATGCGGCGGCGCCGCTTTCCCTGCTAAACCTACCGCCGCCGCGCAGCTCCAGGCTAGACAGGGCAGCGTGGCGGACGCGGCCGCCGGTACTTGCGGGTGTGACGCCAACGGAGTACAGGTGGCGTTCGGTATTTGTTGTTATGCAGGAAATCCTGCTTGGACACCCGCGTCGGCAGGCGGCGCGGCTACTTTCGGTTCCTGCTGTCCAGCGGCAACTCCGATTTGGAACGGCACCGCTTGCCAGATATGCCCCACTGGGCAGACACCTGCGCTTAACGCCTCGGACCCTTCACAATGCTGCCCGGCCAAAAATATGTACTGGGTTGGGACGTCTTGCATTACCTGCACGAACTGGAACGGGACAGCCTGCATTACCTGCGCCGCTCCTCTGGTAGCGGACGGTTCGGGCAACTGTTTATGCAATAACCCGGCGGCTAATGACGCTACCCAATGCTGTCCGTCCAAAAATATGAACTGGAACGGAACGACCTGCGTTGCATGCCCCGCTCCCCTCCTTCCGGACGGTTTAGGCGGCTGCATATGCAAAACCCCGGCGCTTAATGACTCTACTCAATGCTGTACGTCTAAAAACATGTACTGGAACGGGGGAATATGTGTAGCGTGTCCCGTCGGCGGTAGTGCTATCTGGAGTACGGGCCCTACAGATTATAATGTCGGGGGGCCTACCGTTTGGAACGAAACGTCAAAATATTGCGACTGCGCGCCGGGTGAAAAAAGAAGCGCCCGCACCGGTAGCGGCGGAGATTTAGCGTGTTGCACTGCAAACACTCCTTATTATATTATGCCCACGTCAATATGCTGTCCGACTTCAGGCTTTGCCAATGGCGCGTGCCTCTAGTTGAGCAAGAAACACTATGGATTCATTACGGGATTATTGCGAATATAGTACGTGTAAACAGCAAGATATCTTTATTTTAAACCCCCCGCGTGTTTTACCGCGGGGGGTTTATGTATCCGTTAAAATTATCGGCAGGATTGAAATCTAACCCGCCGGACAGCCGGCCCTATTTTCCCTCTCCCCCGGCGGAGAGACGGGGAGAGTTATTTTTCACTTATTTCTTTTTAGCCTTTTTTTCGGCGGGCTTTTTCGCGGGTTTTGGCGCGTCGTCAAAAGCCAGCTTAATTACTTCGTCCATATGTTTAACGGGGATTAGTTTAAGCTGCTTTCTTATAATTTCCGGGACTTCGGAAACGTCTTTTTCGTTCGTATGCGGATAGAGAATAGTTTTTACGCCTTCGCGGTACGCGGCTAAAAACTTTTCTTTAATCCCGCCGACGGGCAGCACGCGGCCGGTTATCGTAACCTCACCGGTCATGGCAAGGTTCTTTTTGACGGGCCGCTTTGTCAGAAGGCTGATTAAAGCCGTGGTTATCGCGGTGCCCGCGCTGGGGCCGTCTTTAGGGACGGCGCCTTCGGGGAAGTGGATGTGAAAATCAGTCTTATGAAAATCAGTCCCGTTGCCGTAGCCTTTGCTGCGCGCGTAAGTCAGAGCGGCGTGGACGGACTCTTTCATAACGTCGCCCAGTTTCCCGGTCAGAATAATGCCGCCTTTGCCGCCCGGAATTTCCGCGGCTTCTATGGAAAGTGTTTCGCCGCCGACGCTTGTCCACGCCAGACCAGTCGAAATGCCTACGCCGTTTTCCTCAGTCGCGAAGTTGGAATATTTCGGCACGCCCAGAAAGTCACTCAGATTTTTCTCCGTCACCGATATTTTCTTGCCGCCGTTTTCGACGTACATTTTCGCGGCTTTGCGGCATATGGACGCTATCTCACGCTCAAAGTTACGCACGCCGGCTTCGCGCACGTATTCACGCATAATTAATTTGATGGCGGCCGCGTTTACTTCAAGGCTGCCCTCTTTAAGGCCGTGGCCCTTCATCTGGCGCGGGATAAGATGGTCCTTTGCTATGGCCTCTTTTTCATATTCGGTATAGCCGGAAAATTCTATGATTTCCAGTCTGTCCCGCAGCGTCCCCGGGATACCGCCGAGGGAGTTGGCAGTCGTGATAAACATTACCTTTGAGACGTCAAAAGGCACGTCAAGATAATGGTCCACAAAATCTTTATTCTGCTCCGGGTCCAGCAGTTCCAGCAAAGCCGCCGCCGGGTCCCCGCGCCAGTCGGAGCCCATTTTATCAATTTCGTCCAGCAGAAAAACCGGATTGTTCGTCTTAGCTTTATTTATTCCCTGGATAATGCGCCCCGGCATGGAACCTATATAAGTGCGCCTGTGGCCGCGTATTTCGCTTTCGTCTCTTACGCCGCCGAGCGACATACGCACGAATTTGCGCCCGATTGCCGTCGCTATGGATTTGGCTAAACTGGTTTTGCCGACGCCCGGCGGGCCGACGAAACAGAGTATCGGGCCTTTGAGCGAATTTGTGAGTTTGCTTACGGCGATATATTCCAAAATTCTTTCTTTGGGTTTCTCCAGGCCGAAATGGTCCGCGTCCATAACTTCTTTGGCCTTTTTAATGTCAAGCACGTCCTCAGTGGTTTCGTTCCACGGCATATTGACAACCCAGTCAAGATAGGTGCGGGAAACGGTGGCTTCAGGCGAGAAAGAGGCCATTTTTGACAGCCTTTCCAGTTCTTTCTCCGCCGCTTCTTTGGCGTTTTTCGGCAAACCGTTCTTTTTGATTTTGGCGCGCAGTTCGTCCAGCTCTTTCTGAAAATCATCTTTTTGGCTGAGCTCTTTTTGTATGGCTTTCATCTGCTCGTTAAGATAATATTCTTTCTGGTTTTTTTCAATCTGGCTGCGTACTTTGGAGTGGATTTTTTCCTCCAGCGACATAATTTCCACTTCGTTGGCAAGAATTTTTATAAGCTGTTCAAGACGTTTTTTGGTATTGATATTTTCTAAAATGGCCTGCCGGTCCGCTATTTTTACAATGATATTGCTGGCCACCGTGTCGGCCAGTTTGCCGGCGTCCGCAATCTGGCGCAGGAACGAAACGCCTTCCACCGCTATGCGGCGGGAGACGGAGGCGTAGTTTTCAAACTCGTCCAGCAGCTGGCGCATGAGGGCGGTGACTTCCGGCCCGTCGTCGTAAACTTCGCGCGGATAGCTGATGTTGCCGAACCAGGAATTTGAAAGTTTGTTAAATTCCAGATTGTCAATTTTCGCGCGCGCTATGCCTTGCAGAAAAACTTTTATCCTGCCGTCGGGCATTTTAAGGCTCTGCGTAATTTCGCTGAGAACGCCGAAGTGGTAAATATCGTCGCCTTTCGGCTCCTCAATGTCGGCGGATTTCTGCGCCGCCGCGACAACGTATTTGTTTGAGCGCAGCGCTATTTCAATGGCCGCCACGCTTTTCGCGCGGTTTACCGAAAGCGGCAGACTCATACCCGGGAACATAACCACGTCCCTTATCGCGACCACAGGAACTACATTTGGTAATTCTTTTTGTAATGTTTCAACCGTCATAATTTTTATCCCCCCGTCGTAATACCGGCAAAATTTAAAACTTTATCAAATCTATTTTAGCAAATTATTGCCAAGATTGCTAGTTTTAAACCAAAAAGAATCCGGGGCCGCAAACCGCGGCTCCGAATTTTAATATTTCTGACAACGCTAAAAAAGCTGGTAAGTTCTGTTGATTGTGCCGACAATATTTGTGTTTAACAGTTTTCCGCCCAAAGATTCGCACGCTTTTTGGCCCATGGTGTCGGCAGACTGGCATTGCCATATCCAGACAATGTGGCCCCAGTCTAATTGGTTCTGAAGACTTGCGCTTATAATATAGGAAGGCGGTTCAGGCCGCCTTCTTGCCTGTAAATTGGTAATATCATTTGGTAAATAAGAAAAGGTCGCCGTCTGCCATGATTTAATAGTTGTTATAGTTGCCGCCGTTGAGCCTGACGGTACTGCGTCTATTTCTGTAAGTATGTCAATTGTTTTGGCGTCAAGGTTTGTCGTGCCTGTTTCCATATAATACATCTGCGCTTTTTGAGCCATATTTTTAACATTGATAAAAGCTTCTGCAGCGCGGGATTTTTCAACGGTTCTCTGGTACTGCGGAACCGCGATTGCGGCAAGTATGCCGATTATTAGTACGACGACTAGAAGTTCAATAAGGGTAAACCCGGATTTCTTTGTTATATTTTTCATTGAAATTCTCCGTAAAAATTATAATATGTTTATACTTTATCATATTTTAGTATAGTATACGGATAAATAGCTATAGTTAGTTCTATTAATATATTTTTTGTATACAAAAAATATTAAGCAATTCTGCCGGTATGTCGGAGGGAAATAAAAAACGGGGCCGGTTTTATCCTGGTCCTGTTTTTTTGTGCCGTTTAAAATCTTTATCTTCTATCTGCGTCAATACTATAAAATTTTATAATATTTGGTTGAACCAGAAGAACTATCTAATCTGCCGCCCAAAGACTTACACGCGCTTTCGCCTGTTGCATTGGAGGATTGGCACCACCAGCTGACGCTCTGCCAGTCGGCTGAAAAATTTGCGCCTATATAGTAGGAAAACGGTTCCGGCCGTCTTCTCGCTTGTAAATTACTAAGAGAGTTTGGCAAATAGGTAAAGGTTGCTGTCTGCCATGATTTAAGATTAGATACCACCACCGGTCCCGTCGCGCCTGACGGTACGGCGTCTATTATTGTAAGTAAATCATCTGTCTGGGGATTAAGGTTGGTGTCGCCGTTTTCCAAAATATATATTTGTACTTTTTGAACTATGTTCTTAAGATTGATAAAAGCTTCCGCCGCGCGGGATTTTTCAACGGTTCTCTGGTATTGCGGAACCGCGATTGCGGCAAGTATTCCGATGATTAGCACCACGACCAGAAGCTCAATAAGCGTAAAACCTGATTTTTTTGTTAGATTTTTCATAAAATACCCTGTTAATTATATTCATATTTTATGATATTTTAATATATTATGTGAATAAATAACCGGGATTAGTCCCGTTAATATATTTTTTGTATACAAAAAATATATCAAGAGACGGCAGACGGAAAAAAACGGGGCCGGTTTTATACCGGTCCCGTTAATATTTTGATAGCAGTTTTTTATTTTTTTAGCGGAAGAACGTCGTCGATTAGGCCGTATTTTTTGGCTTCTTCGGCGGACATGTAATAGTTGCGCTCGCTGTCCTGGCGGATTTTGTCTTTGGACTGGCCTGTGTGGTGAGCTAAAATATCAAGCAGGTGCTCTTTATTTTTACGCAGTTCCTCGGACTCGATTTCAATATCCGTCACCTGGCCGCTGATTCCTCCGCCCCAGATAAGCGGCTGGTGTATCATAATGCGCGCGTGCGGCAGCGCGTAGCGTTTGCCTTTTGAGCCGGCCGCCAAAAGCACCGCGCCGAAACTCATCGCCTGACCCATACAAATAGTAGTGATAGGCGCTTTGATGAACTGCATGGTGTCGTAAATCGCCAGACCAGCGGTCACAAGGCCGCCCGGGGAATTGATGTAAAGGTTAATGTCGCGTTCCGAATCTTCCGCGTCCAGATATAAAAGCTGGGCGATAATCATTGTCGCGCTGGCGGTGTCCACTTCCCCCTCTCTGCCGCCGACGAAAATTATGCGGTCTTTCAGCAGCCTTGAAAAAATATCATACCCTACGTTTTTGTCTATAATTGTTGGAACTATCATTTTAATCTCCTGTTTTAACCCCGGACAAGGCCGGAATAAATCCTGCCGGCTGGTCGCCTATTTTTACGGTATCGAGGTTTTCAAAATTTTTGATAGCGTTTTTGCAGTCGTTTTCCGGCAGGCCTTTTTTGTAGAATGCCGCGGCGACGAAATTATTTTGGTTCTGCTTGCACAAAGTTTCTATGCCGGCGTATTTGTCGCCCATAATACAGGCGGCGGGTTTTTGGCCCTGCGACACTGCTTTCAAATAATAACTGATGGCTTTGTCGCAGTCCTGCGGAACAATTTTGCCGGTATCGTAAATCGTGGCAAGCATCAGCGACGCTTCGCCCTGGCCTTTGGCGGAGGCTTTCGTCAGCCAGTCTATACCCTGAGTCGTGTCTTTTTGGGCCGGCGCGATACCGTTTAAATAAGATATGCCGACATAGGCCATCGCGGCGGCGTCACCGGCTTTTGCTTTGGCTAAGTATGAATTAAAATCAGCCTCCGCGCCGGAGATAATCGTACCGCTCTGCGCGGACGCGGAAGAGGAATTTTGTTTGACGTTCCCGCCGCACGCGGACAAAAAAGCAATTACAGAAATTAAGACCATAGTTTTGTTCATGTTTTTTACCTCATATAATTTCTTTCTTCCCTTTTTAAGGGAAGTACCCGCGGAGCGGGGGAAGGGTTTTTATACTCTATTGGTTAATAAAGCCGGTACCCCGGTTTAAAACCCCTCCCCGGCTTCGCAGGTACTCCCCTTATAAGGGGAGAAAATTTTACTACACCTCACCCACTTAAAGATTGTATTAAAATTTTTGCGCGATTGCTTTTCCGGCAGCGGCGCCGCTGGCCCAAGCCCAGTGCAAATTGTAACCGCCAAGACGGCCGCTTACGTCTAAACATTCGCCGGCGAAATAAAGCCCGGGGACTTTGCGGCATTCCATTGTCGACGATGATAATTCCCGCGTGTCCACGCCGCCCGCCGTGATTTCCGCTTTCAGATAAGACGCGTTTAACTGCGGCGTGAAAGTGAAAGCGGTTAACTTATTTATAACGGCGGCGCAAACTTCTTTTGTTGCGTTTGCCGCCTGAACGTCCGTCTCTGAAAGTAAAATTTTGGCTAACGACGCGGGCAAAACGCTTTCCGCTATTTTGACGAAAGTTTTATTGGTTTTGCGGCCCTGGTCCAGCAGGGCCGCGGCGTCAATGCCCGGCAGAAAATTAATTTTGAGTTCCTCCGCGCCTTTGGTGTAAAGCGACATCTGCAAAGCCGCCGGACCGCTTATTCCGTAATGCGTGAAAAGTAAATCGTCCTTTATTTTAATTCTGTCCAGCTTGATTTCCGCCGGCAGAGACACGCCGGACAGCGCGCCAAATTTTTCCTGCTCAGCCGCGCCCCACAAAAAAGGCGTAAGCGCCGGATAAGGTTCCACAACGTTTAAACCGAAACTTTTTGCAATATCGTATGCAAGGCCGGACGCGCCCAACTTAACGCCGCTCAAACCGCCGCACGCTACGATTACCACACGCGCGCGCAAATCTTTGCCGGCGGTTTTAACGGTAAAAATATCGCCGTCTTTTTCCACGCCGTAGATTTTCGCGTTATATAAAAACTGCGCGCCGGCGGCTTGCGCCTCGGCGACAAGCATATCCAAAATATATTTCGCGTTGAAAGCAAAATATTTTCCCTGTTCGCGCTCTTCCCATTTGATATTGTGTTTTGTAAGAAGTTTAAGAAAATCCGCCGGAGTAAAACCCGCCAGCGCGCTTTTACAGAAATGCGGATTTTGCGAAACATAGTCGCCCGCTCCGACGGAAGCGTTAGAAAAATTACAGTTCCCCCCGCCGGTAACCAAAATCTTTTTCCCCGGGCCGGAGTTACCGTCCACAACCAAAGTGTCTGCGCCGCAAAACCGCGCCGCCGTAAGTCCCGCCGCGCCCGCGCCGATAATAATAGCGTTATAAATTTGCATGAATATATCTTAACAAAATAAAAACCGCCGCAGTAGCGCAAAAGATATTGGCAGCGCGGCGGCGTAAGGCACGGTATATCGCTCATGGTCTGCGATAAACTTCAAACGTATAAATTCCCCAATCGGAATTAAATACTTTTTCTCCGCCGACGGGCAGCCAGTTTTTTTCTTCTATAAAAGAGCGTTCGTTTAATAAAGATATAATTTCTTTTTCTTCAGCCGTCAGCGGGGATATTTGTGCGGCAAGTTGTTGTTTACTTATATCTGAGGTTAACCCTTTTTCTATATCAGACTGCCACTGTTGTATTTGTTGGTGTATTTGTTTGACTGCCGCGCTTACATTTTTCCCTTCAAGAGCTTTATTGATTTCGGCTAATCTGTCTTGTATTTTTTGGAGATATTCCGGGCTTCTGCTAATCTTGACATCTGTAAAGACACGGGGATCCGGACGAAAACCGCTAATATCTCTGCCGAGGGCTTTTGTAAGACCTTGCCACTGCTTGTCAGCTAATTCTCTAGACTTATCAGTCATAACGCGGTGATTAAAACCATTTAGTTCCATAAAATATACTATATCGCGCGGGTGGAACCTGGACGCCACTCCTATAATAAAGTTTTCCAAGTAGGCTGAGTTGCTTATCCTGTCCGTTACCGGCAATTTGTCTATAAAGTCTACTCCGGTGTTAAAATACTGCCTAATTTCAGGGTTAAGCCTAAATATCTCTTCAACAAACTCTTTTTCATATGCGGTTATATTTCTGCCTAATATTTCATTTCTGCTTGCTCTGGAACTGGAAAGCCCGAAAAGGTTTTCAATATTCTGCTCAGTTACTCCCTGCGGCAGTTTATATGTATAAGACAGCGGTTCATTGGCTTTCACTCCGATTTGCCTCAAATATTCTTCCAATTCCTCTCCTAAAAACCGTCCCTTGCGCGCGGGAGGCGCGTCAAGAAGAGGCTTTGTATTAAATGGGCTTTTCCCGGCGGGCGCATTTGTATTAATTTGGAGGTCTTTGGGCTCCGCCGTTACGGATGCGGCGGGTAGCGGCGCTGGCGCCGGAGCAGCAGTTGGGAAATTGTCTCTGAGGTAATAGGGTAATTGCGCGGTGTCGACGTATAACAAACCGGTTTTTATATCTACCGCTACATTAGGGTACCTGAACAAATCAGCGGAGACTGTTACGGTAATATTTTCCTTCTTGGCATATTTAATAATTTCATGCAGAACTTTTACGGCGAATTCCTTGTTTGACATGGAAGCCGTCATGCTTATTTCAAATTTATTGACTTTCAGCCCGTCCCCTCTCACTTTAGTTAAAAATCCTTCTTCCAGCAAAGATTTGAAATTTTCGAAACCGTGTACATGGGCAAGACCGGTATTTAAAACCGTATCATTATGTTTTGCAGTTATAACAAGACCTATGCAGTCAGCGATGGCGTCGGTACGTAAAAAACGAACCGGCATTGTATTGTCGGCGACAAACGCATTACCCATATCTACATCAATTACTCCGCCCACATGGTGCCATCTGTCATAAGGCCATTTTTGATAATGAGGTTCGGATGACAATAACGCGTTTAATTTTTCCCACTCTTTCGGATTATTTTTTTCAAATTCGCTTTTTTTAGACATCTCAAAGTTTGTGACATAATTACGTCTGGTCTGCTCTAAGCCGTCCTTTAATATTTTGTCAAGAATTGCCTGTTCTTGCGCGCTGTAACGCCATTTATTTGCAATAAGGTAGTTAATGTCGCCAAGCCCCTGTTCGGCATCCTGTAAAGCCGTATGCAGTTCCATCCAAGAGGGAGCTTTTTCCGTGCCGGGATTTTTCGCTACTTCCTTTTCTGCGGTAGCTGCGTCTCCCGCGCCGTTCAGCGTCTGGCTAACATTATTTTGGCCCGCCGCGGGCAGCGGCGCGGGCGCCTGAGCTTCAGCGGGTTTTATGGAGCTTTGTTTTGTGTTGGCTTTCCATATCTCTACTAACTCTTTCAACCCGGGTTCCTTTTTTATACGTTCCTCTGTAGCGTACATTACTCTGCGGCATAAATTTTCATACAGTCTTACCTCTTCATAATCCTCAGAAGACGGCGACATAAACTTGCCGGGATGCGCCGCCATCCAAGTTTTTAATTTTTGGAGAAATTCTTCTGAAGTTAAGAGGGGTTCTTTGATATTAGCTTTCCATATTTGTACTAACTCTCTTAAAGCGGAATCTTTCTTGATATTCTCTTCTGTAGCCCTGTTTACTCTTGCTTCTATAATGTCATAATATTCAGAAGAGGCCGGTATAAACTTGCCGGGGTTCGCCGCCATAAAATCTTTCACAATTTTAAGTAATTCCCGCGAAGATTTATCCGGAGCCTGTATTTGTTTTCTGTTAGCTTCCTTAATATCTCGCAACACCTGCAAAGCGGGATCTTTATCAATTTTTCCCGTTTTTATACCGTATAATATTCTGGCGTTTACCCTGTTATAGAAGGCAAGTTCTTCTTTCTTTTTAGGGGAAGTATCCATATATCGGCCGTCATGGTCCTGCAGCCATTTCAGCTCTTCCATCAGCAGATTAAATGTAGTTAAATTATAAATCGGTTTTTCATCCCAGATACTATAAGAGGGCTCTTTACCGGCAGCTTTTTTTATTTTATTTGTAATAATATCATAAATCTCTTTATGTTCTTCTTTGGTAAGATACGCTTTATTATCAATCAAATACCGGCTTATAACGCCGTTTCTGGCATTTTCCATTTCCGTGTTTAAACGCTGCCGTCTGCTATCTGAGGATGCGTTTTCTTGTTGTTCCGTATCCTTTACAGGTACGCTTTCCGCGTAAGAAATCTGCCCGGCTCCGTTATCTACATTGGCTGTCGGCGCCGCGGGGTTTGATTCCGCCGTTACGGAGGCAACGGGCGTTATTAATTTTTGTTCCGCTTCAGGTTTCGCGGCTTGCGGCGCTGCCGCCGGAGCGTTTGAGGCTTTTGCCGCGCTTCTGTTATTTACTTCTTCAGTAAGCCGTTTTTGAATATCGTCTAAAATATTGTTCGCGATTTCAGGCGTAAATTTTTGAAATTGCAAACTTTGTCCATCGGAAAGAATAATTCTGGCATTCCCGTTCGCGCGGTTATGCAATTCATACGTGTAGTTGAGAGTGACGCCGTAAGATTTATTTATATCGTAAGAAGTGATTTTCAAATGAAAATGCTGGGGAGCGCTCTTTATCTCATGCGGGCCTATGACAAAAAAGATGCTGTTTACCGTTCTGTCCTTGACGTAAGACGCAATAACGCCGAACCTATTGCGCCTTATCCGCGGAGCCGGCGAGCCTTTTAAAAAGTCTTTCATAATATTTACTGCATAATTATTGAGATTCTCATACCCGGCGGCCCCCATGCTTTTTTCTAATTCCAATACGGGGATTTTAATCGTTTGTCCGTGTAATGTGACGTAGAGGTCATTTAACCTGAAAAAATTTCCCTTGTTCCAGGCGTAAATCACTTTCAGCCCGAACGCTTTATCCTGTTTTACGGCGTCCCCTCTGCTTTCCCATATGCCGCGCAGCATGCCGGGCGTAAGTTTAACGTGGTTTAAGAAATCTTCTTTTTCCGCCTTAAAATTTGCAATAATGCCGTTGACTATCGCCTGCTGTTCATACGGCGTTTTACCCTGCAGCAAATTATCGGGAAACCACATATTTTTTTGGCTTTCGTTCTCCTTCATTTTAAGCGTTTGGTTTATTATGCCGGCTATTTTATCCGTCCCCATATCCGCAGTCCAGTATGTGCCGGCGGCTATATCGCCCAGATATCTGTCCTCTTGGCCCTTCGGCATTAAACCGGTTAAGAGGACTGCGGCTTCGGTCCTTTCCTGCGCGAGACTGACGGTATACGGTTCTTTGCCGGAGGCTAATTTATATAATTCGTCATACAGCGCCGTGTTGCGTAACAGCATTCCTTTTTCGTTGTATATCTTCAGCCCCTCAAGAAGAGTTTTGCCGGCTATTGTCGAGGCCTGGTTTTTGACGATAATTTGCAGCGCCAAAAGCTGAGATTCGTTAGTGGTTCCCGGATAATTGCCGTCGGCCATAAAATATAAATCAGGATACGGCGTAAATATGCCTGCGGCGTCTTCCATAAGCGCCAGCTTTAAAAAAGCGGGATAGCTTTTCCATGCGGGCTTTTTCATTAACTCTTTTATTTTGGTGACGGCGTTATCTGCGGCCGCGGCGATATTATCTGTAATTACGGTAATATTTTCTACGCCGGTTCTTCTTAAAACGGCCTCTAAGCGTTCGCGTTGTTTTTTGTTAAGAAAGGCGCGGTTTTTTATTAATTCCCAGCTGATATAACCGCGTTCGGCCTGCTGCAGCAATGTTTCCAACTCCACCGTCGTAGGCATTAAGGTAGGGATTACTATTGGTCTTTCTGACTTTTGAAAATTTTCACCGAAATTAGATTTGGTTAGGGGCACGGCCGCGTAAGGCAGAGGGCTTACCGCTTTTGGCAATGCGTAAGAAGCCGGCGCCGCAGGCGCGGCTGTACTTGTGTTAGTAATAGTTTTTATTGTTGTCTGCGGGATTACTTCCGCTGTTTTTAAATCTTCACCTATCGACGGTACCGCCGTGTTCCTTATTGTTATCTGCGGGAATATTACTTTCGCGTTCGGCGTTATTTGTATCGTTGGTACTTTCGGCCTTGATGATACTCTTACCGCCGTCGCCGTTCCAGGGCCTCCCATCGGCCCCGTCGGGTTTGTTACTCCTCCTAAATATTCTTCATCTCCGGTTATGTTTATCCACTTCCCTAGTTTCTCGTCCCAAATCCTTCCGCTTTGACCGGCGGGTTTAAATGTTACGTCCAGTATCTCCCCGTTTGTCATACTTACTTTTGATATTTTTACAGGCACTCCCGGCTTTGTCCCTATCGGCGTCTTGAGCTCTGTCATCGCGCTTTGCGCTAATTCCGCCGCCGTTGCCTGTGCAGCCCTCGCTTCTTTAAAATACTTTACCCCGTCTCCTATCGCCTGCCCTCCTTGGGCCACCACTGACGCCGTCATGTATGCCGTTATGTACACTTTCAACGGATTCTCTTCGCCCAGCGCCCTGAAAAATCTCTCGGACAGCGTTAAATCTTCGGGCTTTACCACCGGCTCCGCCTTTATTACCGCGTCTCCGTGACTGCCAACCATGACGCCTTGGTTCGCGTATTCCTCAGAGCCGTTTGTCAGCCGCGCGTAGGCGTAGGCGGTTTCATTCCTCAGGATTTGCCCGTATTCGCTCCTCGGCGGTATCCCGTCCGCTATTGCTTCGTCGCAAAAATACATAGCCGCCAGAGAACCTTCCACATATGCTTTTTCATTCTTGTACGCGCCGTCAAGATTTGATTTCGAAAGTCCCGTCAACGCCGCGTGCCGCACCAGCCGGTGCGTGTCGCTCCGGCTTAATTCAAGTAAAAATTTCGGCGACGCGTAATTCGGGTAATATACTTCCGCGTACGCCGTTACCAACGCCGCGGCCAGAGTTGTCCGGCCGTCTTCAAGTTTGCCGTTGTTATCATATCCGCCGTCATATCCCCCTGCCGCCGCCGCGCAAATACCAGCCATTCCCTTATCCCGCCGGTTGGGTTTTCTTTCCCCGTATGTTATAAGGTCCGGTATATCGTCAAATACAAACTCCGTTGTCCTGCTGAGCAGTTCCGTCGTCACGTCGATTTTTTTTACTTTATACTTCTCCGTGCTGAATTCTTTGATTAAACTCTCCGTTATCCCCTGCCCGTCGCCATCATAATAAAATAATGCGTTCACTATACCGCCGGACAAAGCCGCCTTCTCCGCCTCCGGCACGTCTTTGTTCCGAAGATAATTTATCAGTATATTTGCCTGAAATGTCTTTAACGAAGAGTCCGTCTCCATCAGCAGTTTATACACTTCTTCGCTCTCCGGCGTAAATCTTTTCGCCTCTGGTTTAAACTTAACTACTCCCTTCTCTATCCGCGTCTTGTCCTGCCGCGCTACCGTGATGTCCCTTTCTACTTTCCCAAAATCTATCCCGCCGTATACTTGCGCGAATATATTAACCCCGCCGTTTGTAATAATAAAAGCGGCGCTCAGTACAAGACTTATAAATCTCATTAATAATTCACGCATAATAATAGTCTAAATGAATACTATATATGACAAAAGGGCCTTTAGACCTATATTGATATAGGTCTAAAGGCCTAACGCGTTTAATATTAATAGATTAGAATAAAAAAAAGAACCCGGTTTGCGCCGGGTTCTTTTTAAGTTTCAATAATTAGACTTATTGGTTGACGATATCAAGCTCAACTCTTCTGTTCTGCGCTCTGCCCGCGGCGGTTTTGTTGTCCGCTATCGGGTTGGCTTGGCCATAACCTTTTGCAGAAATGTTGGCTGAATTTGCGCCGTCAGCCGCTAACTGGTCCGCAACGGCCTGGGCTCTTCTCTGGGAAAGGTTCACGTTGTAAGCGGGATCGCCCGTGTTATCCGTATAACCTTCAACCGTGGTTTTGGCGTTCGGGTGATTTTTCAGCACGTCGGCAATCTTCTGGATATCATTTAAAGACTGCGGTTCGATTTTATCGCTGTTGGTTTTGAACAGGATAGGCGTGTTGAAAGAAATCTTCTGGCCTGTGGCGGTTGATTTAACCGCCGCTACCGTGCCGAGTTCATCGCTGCTAATCTGCTGCGGAGCCGGCGCCGGGGCTACCACGACAGGGGCCGGGGGCGGAACTACGACAGGCTCGGCTTTCTTGCAGGGAACGTTTCTCCACGGATTGCACTGGCCTCTGCAGCCTTCATAGCCGTACATGCCTCTTTTGCCCTTATACATGGCGCAAGAGTCGCCGTCTTTACCACATCTTGAGTTGACAGAGCAGTTGCACGCCGCTAACAGCGCGCCGACTGCCAAAACTAATAATGCTTTCTTCATGCTTCCTCCTTAAAGTTATTACGTACCTAAATATCATAACAAATTTTGCATGATTTTTACAACACTTTTAAAACGCGGATTTTTGATTTTTATTGCAGGGTTGATTTCGGCCAGCGGCAGAATTACGAAATCCCGTTCTTTATAACGCGGGTGCGGCACGGTAAGATTTTCCGTATTTATTTTTTCCACGCCGTAAAAAATAATGTCAATGTCTATAACGCGCGGCCCGTTTTTAAAAGACGGCGCGCGGCCAAGACGCTTTTCAATATCTTTTATTTGCCGCAGCAGTTCAAGCGGCGGAATGTCCGTCTCTATTTTAATCGCGGCGTTAAAAAAATCCGGCTGCTCCGCAAATCCCTGCGGCTTTGACTGATATACGGAAGAAACCACAATCACCCGCGCTATTTTTTTTATTTCCGCAACGGCGGCGCGAAGGTTTTGCGCGCGGTCCCCGACGTTGGAGCCCAGCGCGAGGTAAACCTCAGGCATTTTCGCCTTCGTATATAATAAAGGAGTCCGGCGTTTCGTAAACGGTCACGCTTCGCAGCGCGCCGCCGTAGGCGGTTTTCATTTTATCGTAAATCCAGACGGCGATATTTTCAGTAGTCGGCGGCATCTGCATGACTGCGTTTAAATTTTTATAAGCCAGCTCTTTGTTGACAAAGGTCATCATGTCGTTTTCGACTTTTCTGAAATCCGCCAAAAATCCTTCGTCGTTAGTCGCGCCGTAAAGTCTGACTTCATAAACAAAATCATGCCCGTGCGCGCTTTCGTTCAGCGCGCCGACGTGAGAGTGTATCGCCCCGAACGTGCTTTTTTTAACCAGATAAATTTTGTGTTTTGGCATAAATTAGACTCCGTCCTCCAATTTTTTCCCTCTCCCTGAAAGGGAGAGGACACAGATGAGGGTTTTGAAACACAAACATGCGCTTTTAATTTATTCAAGGCCCCGCCCTTCCGGGGCCGATAAGGTGAAAACCCAATCTTGATGAACGACACATCAATATTTCTGTGTACATTATGTGTTCAGAAACCCTCACCCTGCCCTCTCCCTGTCAGGGAGAGGAGAAACGGATTTATATTTTGATATAAACCGCTCCTCCGGCTATTTTCTCTCGTAAAGTCCGGTGACTTTTGTCTGAGCCAGCGCGTGCGCTTTAACCGCTTTCTCTATTTCGTACGGCGTAAGCGACGGCTTCAATTCCATTCTCTCAACGTTCAGCGCGTAAAGAGTAAAATTATAATGATGCACGCCGTGGCCTGCCGGCGGGCACGGCCCGTTATAACCGTCAAGCGCGCGGGCGGGTTTTGCAAACTTCGCGCCTTTTTCTATACCCGTCACTGTCACCGGAATATCGACGACAATCCAGTGATACCAGCCGTGTTTATGCGGCGCGTCCGGGTCATGGACTATCAACGCCAGACTTTTTGCTTCCGCCGGTATTCCGCTCCATTTTAAATCCGGCGAAACATTTTCCCCTCCGCATTTACCGTCCGCCTGCTCTGCCGCCATGAAAACATTGTTTTGCACGGCCGCGCTGGAAATATCAAACGCCTTTGCTTCAGTGTTTGCCATAATAAATACCCCCGTAAATATTAATACCAAAACCTTTTTCATATGGTTAGATTTTAGCAAATTACTTCTCCTTAATAAATTTCTGGTAGAAGAACGAAACGCCTATCAGCGTAACGGCCGTTCCTATAAATGCCGCTATTCTGTAAAGCCCGCCAAGGTGCCAGAGGTCTATGAAGAACAGTTTGAACACTACAACCAGCAAAAGCCCGGTGCTGGCAAGACGCAGCGGTTTGTTTGCTTTTATAAGACCGGCCACCATAAAAACCAGGCCTTCAAGAGCCCAGAATATCGTTATCCACTGCCCTTTAAACTGCACGGGCACCGCGATAACCATAAACGCGAACGCCGTCGCGCCGAACAGAAAACGGAAACTGCTGTTTTCCTGTTTTTTATCGGCAATATATTTGCCCACGCCGTAAACCGCCGCCCATAAAACCGGCCACATGCCGCGCGAGCCCGGCATGAAGTCATATTTCTGAATAATTGACTGCATCATGACAAAACCCGCCAGGCCGGAGATATAGGCAATGCCGTAAAGTATATTTTTTTCTTTCTCTTTGCTTAAAAACGCGGGCAGCATGAACATAACCGCCATCAGGAAAACATACGCAAGCCCCGGCGCTGGCGCGGAGGACGGCAGCAGCGCTTCCACGACAAGCGCGCCGGCGAATACCGCTATGCTCGCCGACTGTTTATTCGTCTTAAAGTTGAACCATAAATACAGCGCCGAAATAACCGCCAGAAACGCGAAAGCCGTGCTGAAATTTGTAAGCCCGGCGAACAAAAGATAAAACGCGGCTATACTTATTATATAGGAGACGTCGCTTTCTTTAGCCCCCTCTTTCCGCGCGCGCAGATAATCCATCATCCCGTAAATCACCGCCAGAACAAAGAATAAACTTAGCATTGCCGCGTTAATATCCAGCCTGAGCTGCAAAGCTAAAAACGCGTAGACGAATGAAAGCGCTCCCGCTATTCTGAACTGCACGTCATGCAGCGCTTTATCTTTATACGCGAGATACGCGACGGCAAGACTGATGAAAAGCAAAAGTCCCGCCGACGTAAAAAACGCGCCTCTTGTCAATCCTATCACAAACAAAATGCATGCGGTTAAAAACGCGCTTGAGACGGCTTTCGCCAGATTTTCTTTTATACCTTTAAGCTGCGTCAGCGCGAAATAGAAAACCATAAAAGGCAGCAAAACGCCCGCTTTCATATAAACGCCGGCGTCCGTCCGCGAGAGCCACGCGGCTTCAAATAAGAAAGTAA
Organism: Elusimicrobiota bacterium; assembly: GCA_009778915.1. Classification (GTDB taxonomy): domain Bacteria; phylum Elusimicrobiota; class Elusimicrobia; order Elusimicrobiales; family Elusimicrobiaceae; genus Elusimicrobium. The sequence continues at coordinate 77,801 of WRFH01000005.1, read as the reverse complement.
TCACGGCCATCGCCAAAACATAAAGACCTTGGTTTTTACGTCTGTAAATAAGCGCGGTAAGCATTACGCTGGACATCAGCAGAAAGCCGAACCCGCCGTAAATAACCTGCGCGCTTTGCGCTATTGACGTAGTGAGAAAAGAGACGCAGACCATGCCGGCAAGCACAAAGAAACCGGCCGGGCCGTCTTCTTCTTTCGTCTCAGATTTTCTCATAACAAAAGCCAGCGCGGTATACAAAACGCTGAAAAACGCGAATACGCCGAGGATTACAAAAATGTTATACGCGTCGTAATGGCCGCCCGTCCAGACAAGTTCCGCGACAAACGTCGCGCCGAAAAGATAGGCCAGCAGCGTTTTGCCGTAATTTTTTTTATCGTCGAAAATTATAAACAACAGCAGCGCGTTTATTAAAAGCGTCAGCGCGAAACCCGCGAAGAACCCCGGCCACAGCCCGCCGGTTTTCTGAAGAATAAAAACAGGTATAATCATGGACGCCAGAATATAATAAACGAAAATATCCTTGATGTTTTTATCTTCGTTAAACCGCGTCGACACAAGCGTCAGGAACGGGATGATGACGGCCATCGCCGCCCACACCGCCGCGATTAAAATCAAATCCGGTTCCAAGTGGGACACGTTCCACATAAACAGCGATATCAGCGTTGAAGCCAGCGGGATATACAAAAATTTCCCGTTCTCTTTCATGTTAAGCGTAAAATAAACCGCCGCGCCGTACATTAACGTCATAAACAGCGAACATTTAAGCACGAGGACTGCGTCCGGCCTGAAATTGATATACAGATAAACTATGCTTAAAAACGGCAGCGTCAGCGCGAAGACATAAGGCTTAACTTCTTTGTTGAGAGACTGCCCGACTTTCGCCAGCATAAAATTAAACATGGAAAACGCGCCCAAAACAAAGAGCAGAGTATTTACGCCGAGGCTTTCGCTCTTAATCGCCCATATAAACAGCGCGGCAAAAGTAATATAAGCGGTCCACGGCCTGAAAGCTTTTTGTTTTTCTTCGATAAAATTAAAAATATTAAAAACCGCAAGCGCGCCGAACAGCAGATACGCAGCCCGCCCGCCGTAAACCGCGCCGCCCATAGCAAGCGCCGCGACGCCGGCGACGTTTAACGCGCCGCGCAGATTATGTTCACCGTCTTTTTTAAATATATTCCAGACGAGCAGCGCGACTGGCAAAACGAGCAGAAAAACTATATCCTTATAATCAGCCGACGGCGCGAAAGCGGCAAATACCGCGGCGGCCGTCATCACGGCGGCGGAAAACGGCGTAAAATATTTTTCTTCCGCCAGTTTGAAAACCGCGACGGGCAGCAACATAAGATAAATCCCCGTCCAAAACGTCGGCTGCGTTGAATAACCGAAGAAAATAATGAGGCCGAATAATGTTCCGCCCAGCAGAAAAATTTTAATCAATGTCCGCGTGACGTCGTTAAACGCGTCTTTAAATTTAATTAAAATAAACGCCGCGCCGCCGAGGAAGACCGTCATTATGGATATCACGGAAACATATTTCTCCGCCGAAAAGAAACTGGCAAACCAGCTTGATATTATTAAAAAAGTGCCGACGGCGCACACTTCCGCGACGATGTCCCATTTATTTTTGACGGCGGAGGCGAGCGCCCCGGCGTTAAGGATAAAAATAAAACCGAAGACCAGCAGCTGTCTTTCATACGGCAGGTTATAAATAAAAGGAAGCATAAAACCGGCAATGCTGGACAGCACGGCCACGGCTTTTGACTTCGTCAAATGCGCCAGCAGATAACCGCCTAACGAGATAAACGACATGAGCACAAACGCAGTCTGCAAAGAAATAAAATTATAAAAATACTGCGCCGCGAATACCGTCGCGTAAAGTATGGCCACGCCGACGGCGGCCAGCGTGTCCGCCGTGGTTTTATATTTTTCCTTTTTTATAAACAGGCTGCCGGCTATGCAGCCGAAACCCGCCGCCGCGCCCATAAAAATCCTGAGCCACGGTTTTATAAGGTCGTTCTCTATCGAATATTTGACGAGAAACGCTATGCCGATAAACAATGCTATGCCGCCCAGCCAGGAGAACAGTTTTGCGCCGGTAAACATTTCCCAGTCTATTTTCGGCGCGGTGAAAAGCGGTTTGCTTTCAGGCGTTACTCCTTTAATTTCTTCTTTCAGAAGGACAACTTCTTCCGCCTTTTTTGGCTGCGGAACAGGCTTAGGCTCCGCCGGAGTTTGGACTGCCGGCGCGGGTTCCTCCGCTAATGGAACGATTATTTCAGAAGGCTGCGCGGGGCCGCCGGGCACGCCGTAACCTCTGTCCTTAACCGTGGGCACAAAATGACGCGCGGCGGCGTAAGACGGCTGTTTGGGCGCGGAATCCTGAGCCGGTTCCGGCTGCTTTTGAACTTCTGGCGCGGGAGCGGGCCGGCTTTCCGTTTCAGGCCGCGCGGCGGTTTGAATTTGCCCGCCTTTTTCAAGCTGTTTTAATCTCTGCTCCAGTTCGTCTATCTTTTTTGTCAAAACATCAATATCCGCCTGTTTTACAAGCGGCCTTAATAAAGCTATGACAGCTAAAATCAAAGCAATCGTTCCCATAATTTTCTCCCGTATTTTATTCTTTATATTATATAAATAACTTTACTCCGCGGCCATTTGCGACAGTTTTACGTAATCCGTTTTGCCGGTGCCCATAAGCGGAATTTCTTCAAGTATTTTTATATTTCTCGGCACGGAAAGTTCGCTTAATCCCTGTTCTTTGAATGCCGCCAGTATTTCGTTAAACGCCGCGGTTTTGCGCGTCGTGAATAAAACAAGCTGCTCGCCTTTCTTTTCATCGGGAATAGCGACAACGGCGTGCGTTTCCTGCGGCCACAGTTTATTTACGGCGGTTTCAACCGCGCTCAGCGAAATCATCTCGCCAGCGATTTTGGAAAAACGTTTCGCGCGGCCTTTTATCGAAATAAAACCGTTCGCGTCTATATCGACAATATCGCCGGTGTCGTACCAACCGTCCTGCGGCGGCTGGATTACGCCGGGTTTGTCCTCTTTGAGATAGCCCAACATTATATTTTTGCCTTTGACGAACATCCGTTTGCCTTCGTCCATGCCGGGCACGGCTTCAAGTTTAAATTCTATGCCGGGAAGCAGACGGCCCACTGTGCCGCGCTTAAAATACATCGGCGTGTTTATGGCCAGAGCGGGCGCGGTTTCCGTCGCGCCGTAACCTTCCAAAACGCGTATGCCGAAAGTGTCCGTAAAAGTTCTGTAAGTTTCTTCTTTAAGTTTTTCCGCGCCGGCCACCGCTATGCGGACCGAATAAAAATCATACGGGTGGGCAGTTTTGGCGTAGCCGCTTAAAAAAGTATCGGTGCCGAAAATGACTGTCGCGTTTCTGTCATAAATAAGTTCCGGCACTATGCGGTAATGCAGCGGGGACGGATACAAAAATACTTTTATGCCCGACAGCAGCGGCAGCATAAGCCCGCCCGTCAGCCCGAAAGAGTGAAATATCGGCATGGCGTTGAAAACGCTGTCGCCTAAACCGAAATCCAGCACGCTTTGCAGCTGGTAACGGTTTGACTGGATATTTTCGTGGCTGAGGACAACGCCTTTCGGCGTGCCTTCGGAGCCGCTGGTAAACAAAACCACCGCCGCGTCTTTCGGCGTGACATTGCCGCGCGACGCCTTGTAGTATCTCCTCGGGAAATAAGACGCTATAAGCCCGGTGATTTTATCTTTAAAAGAGATTTGTTTTTTAATATCTTCCAGATAAATTATTTTTATGCCTTCGTCCTGCATTGCTTTTACGGTTTCGGTAAGATCTCCTTTCTCGACAAATTCGGCGGACGTGTAAACATTTTTTATTTGCGCCGCTTTGCAGCAGGACAGCATATTTTTTAAGCCCGTCGAAAAATTCAGCATGCACGGAGTTATATTAAACGCGCGCAGGCCGAAAAACGCTCCCGCCGCCGCCACGGAATTTGGCAGCATAAAACCGGCGTACTCGCCCTGTTTGTTATATTTGGAAAATTGTTTCCCCAGTACAAAACAAAGCGTTAAAAATTTGCCGAAGGTCAGCGGCGCCGTAATATCCTCTATGATAATTTTATTTCTGCCCACCAAATCTCCGGCGTCAAGCAGAGAATCAAATAAAGTTTCTTCAGTATTTGCCGCCGAATATTTCATCGTCGACATAATGTCGTAAAGCCGTCGGGCGGAGGTTGTCCTGCGCGCGCGGCCCTGCAAAGTTTCGGGCAGATTCAGTTTTGTCGTCGGCAGAATATTAATCGTTATCTTGCTCTGCGGCCGCGTTTTAAATTTTGTCCCGAAACGCGAGAATATCGAATACTGGCTGCCGTCTATGCACACCGGCAGTATCTGCGCGCTGCTTTTGTCGGCAATCATCGCCGGGCCGGGATAAATTTTCATCAACGCGCCCGTCGTTGTTATTCTGCCTTCGGGGAAAATTACGACGCGGTTCCCGTTTCTCACTTCTTCTATTATGGATTTAACGCCCATCGGGTTCACCGGATCTATCGGGAAATATTTGACAAGGTGCAGCACCGGCTTAACCCACCACAACTGCGTTACAAAAGTATTGATTGCGAAATAAAATTTACCCGGCATATAGGTCCATATCAAAACCGCGTCGAGGAAAGACGTGTGGTTCGCGATTATTATCATATTCCCTTTCGCGTTTTCTAAATTTTCCAGACCGGTAATTTTTACGCCGTACATTGAATCCAATATGCGCTTTGCAATCATTCTTACGATATGCTCCGGCAGCAGGCCGGTGATATAAACCGCGACGATAGTATTTGCAATGGCGATAAACGTAAAAATAGCCGGAATGCCGAACCCGGCCGCGAACAAACCCGCGCACACGCCGCTGCCGACTACCATAAACAAAGCGTTGACTATATTATTAGTGGCTATAACGCGCGAACGCATTTTTTCGCCGGAGAGCACCTGCAATAAAGCGTTCAACGGCACCACGTATAATCCGCCGAGGAACGCGAAGAAAAATAAATCAAGCGATATTCTCTGCCCGCTCCAAACGGATATAAAAGTTTTATAGTTTATTGCCTCCGCGGACGGGACAAAACCTTTTGCCGCAAAAGCTAAATCCGCTATAAACACCGTCATTAAAATAATACTTAGAGGAACATATTTGCTGCTGACTTTGCCTTTCAACAGGAATTGGCAAAGTATCGCGCCCAGCCCTATGCCCGACGAAAATAAAGTAAGCAAATAGGTAAGCACAGTCGCGTCGCCGTTCAAAATATCTTTCGCAAACGGCGGCATTTGGGCAATCAGCACCGCTCCTAACAGCCAAAACCATGAAATACCGAGTATGCTCAGGAAAATTTCTCTTCTGCGTTTAATGAACTTGATGTTCTTCCACGTCGCGGCTAAAAAGTTTTTATTTACGGTTACGTCGGGCGACGCCGCGTTTATTTTAGGAATAAACAAACTCGCCAAAAAACCCGCCGCGGCGACGCCGCCTAACCAAAATGATATGTGCGCCAGCTCCCCGCCCGTAGTGCCCGCCATTATTACGCCGCCTAGTATCGTTCCCTGCAAAATAGCGCCGTAAGTGCCAGCTTCCACAAGGCCGTTGCCGGCGATAAGTTCGTCCTCTTTTAAAACATCCGGCAAAACGCTGTATTTAACCGGGCCGAAAAAGGCGGCCTGCGTTCCCGTCAAAAATAAAACAAACAGCAAAAGATACGGGCTGTGTAAATAAAAACCTGCGATTATCAGCATGACGGTTAAAAGTTCCGAGAATTTGATTATTTTTATCAGTAAATCTTTGCGGTATTTGTCGGCCAGTTCACCGGCCGTGGAAGAAAACAAAAAATACGGCAGCATAAAAAGCCCGACGGCCAGAGATACCATTACACTCTTGCCGTCCTGCGACATGGTTGTTATTTTATAGGTCACAAACGCGGCCAGAGCGTTGCGGAATAAATTATCGTTAAACGCGCCCAGATACTGCGTGATATAAAAGGATAAAAACGACCTTCTGAAGATTATTCTGATTAAGCTTTTCATTTTTGCTCCTTATAAATTTCTTCCAAATCAAAAAACCAATTTTTTAATACCGCGGCCATTTTTTCCTGATTTCCGGCGGGAATCAAATCCGTGCGTTTTTTTAACAGGCCATCATATTCCGGCCACAGTTTTTCAATAAACACCCTTCCGCGCGGAGTAATTTTTACAATATTTTCCCGTCGGTTATTTTGGTTTTGCGCGCGCGTCACCAGTTTGTCCCTGTACAAACTTTCAACCAGTTTTGTGATATTTCCCGCCGTCGTAATCAGGTGGCGCCCTATCTCCACCTGGTTTATGCCTTTGCCTTCGTTCTGAAACGCGACAATCATCAAAATATTAAACTTCGGCATGGTAAAATTATATTTTTGGAAATACACGGCGATTTCTTTTTCCAGCATGCCGTAAATCATGGCCATGACGTAAATTATATTTTCGTATTTACGTCCCTTTTCCGGCAGAATGCCGTACTTTTTAAAATTCCCCATAAAATCCTCCGTTATTTTAAAAGCAAAACACCGGCGTAAAATATACAAATATCCGCCGCCGCGTGCGCAATCCACGCGCCTGGCAGCAGGCCTTTCCTATTATATAAAGTGCTGAACAACATACCGCCGCAAAAGACCGCAAACGTTAATATTACCGCGGTAATTAGCGGAAAATAGTATACGCAGACCACAAAGTGGTGGAGTGAAAACGCCAGCGCCGCCATGATATGCGCCGCGCCGCCGCGGAAAAATTTTTTAAGCCCGCCGAATACGAACCAGCGCCAGTAATATTCTTCCACCATAGAATGTACAAAAGAAATTATCAGAGAATAAAGCAGAAAGTGCCGCCCTATATTAAAATTATTGACTTTAGAAATTACCGCCGTTTTCCCCTCTTCGATAAACCGCCAAAGCGGCGTATGCAACAATAAATAAAAAAGGATAAAAATAAAAAGAGCCGACAATAAACCCAATAAAATATCCTGCCGGTCCGGTTTTAACGCCTTGGGAAATTCTTTGATTTTTGAAATGCCTAAAACATAAACCGGCAGCAAAAGAATAATTATCTTCGCCGCCAGATAAACCCATTTAGCCAAAAAACTGCCGTCTAAAACAAAGAAATATACCACGCTCGCGGCGAAAGGCATAAAACACGCCGCCGCCAACAGTCTTCCGAAATAATTCTGGCTTCCTTTATTTAACCGGTCCATAAATTCCTCTCTAATAAAGTATACAAGTAAATTGTTTCTTTGTCAATAGTTTCTTTAGAAACTAATTAGACATGACTTCCCCCTCATTTGTAAACGGGAATATAAAAGCCGGAAATAATTAGGGGGTGTAAGACGGACTGCGTAGTTTTTAAATTCAAATTATAATAAGGGGCCCCATGCTTTTGAGTTTATTTGGATTTTTAATTGCGGAGGCACACTGGTGCGGGCAGCGCGGAAGTTGTATCCGCGCGGACACGGTGTGTGACGGAGTAATTAAAAATTCAAATAAACTCAAAAGCATGGGGTACTCCGCCATTTTGACAGGCGCGCAAAACGGAATTTCCGTTTTGCGCGCCTGTCAAAATGGCGGAGAGGGTGGGATTCGAACCCACGATGCCTTGCGGCATACAGGTTTTCGAGACCTGCTGTTTCAACCGCTCACACACCTCTCCATAAAGTCAATTATACTAAAAATAGAATTCCGCCGAATGCGGCGCAAATAGGACCTATAACGATTTTAGGTCTTTTGGCTCTTGCAGCGCGGAGAGAAAATATTTAATATTGACTATAGCGAGGTCCTTATGAAGATAAAAATACCGGCGTTTTTTATAATGTTTCTCTTTTTGGCCCTGGGCGGCGCGGCTCAGACCTCCGTTTCCGCGGCGCCAGCGGCGCAGGCGCAACAATCTGAACTCCAGCTTGCGCTAAATCCATTTATTTCCAACCTTGATAATGAATTTGAACAGCTCGGTTATGTACTTAAATATTATAAGAATTTCAATCCGGGCGGTAAACTTATATCGTATGAGGATTTGGATTCATTAAATACATCCAACAAAGCACACGCGGAAGAAGCGGCCGCGCGGGCAGACAAAATTGCACAACGCCTTGCCGCTGTTAAGGATAAGACGGATAAAACGCAGCAGGATTTTGAAGACCTTCAGCGCGAAATTTATGATGCCGCCGTTGAGCTTAACGCGCTTAAAACTGTAGATGTTGATTCCGGCGTGTATGACAATTATAACATTGCGGTGGTTGACATCCACAAATTTCTGGCGGATAAACTGACGGCGCTGAGTAAAAATAATGTCCAGGCCGTAAAAGATTTTCAGGCCGCGCGCTGATAATCTTAGGGAACCTGCCGCAGCTTTTCAAAAAATTTGTAAAATATGGCGTACTTACGCACATTTTACGGAGATATATAATGAAACTGAGCAAACTTTCCGCGGCGGTAGGCGATTCGCCTACCTTAAGAATCAACGCGCAGGCAAACGCTTTAAAAAAGCAAGGTTTGCCGATAATCCACCTCGGCGGCGGGGAGCCGGAATATCCGGCGCCGCAATCGGCGGTGGACGCGATTATCGCAAAAGCAAACACGCATAAAATAAAATATTCCCCCTCAACCGGCACTACGGACCTCAAAAACGCCGTCATAAAATATACAAAAGACAACTACGGCAAAACCGTGGCGCCGTCCAACATTATTATTACAAGCGGCGCGAAACAAGCGGTTTACAACGCTCTGCTTGCCACAATCAATCCGGGCAAAGAAGTCCTTTTCCCGGCGCCGTACTGGGTAAGCTACCCGGAAATGGTGATAATGGCCGGCGCAATCCCGGTGCCCGTCAAGCCCGGCAAAGATTTAAAAGTTTCTTTTAAACATATACAAAACCAGGTGTCGCGCAGAACAAAAGTGATAATATTAAACTCCCCCGTCAATCCTTCCGGCACGGTTTTTGAAGAAGAGTTTATAAAAAATATCGTCGAATTTTGCGAGAAAAAAGAAATTTTCCTCATCATGGACGATATTTACCACAAACTGACCTTCGACGGCAAAACCTGCGCGTCGCCGTTCAAATACGCGAAGGACGGGCAAAACCTTATCGTCGTCAACGGCGTAAGCAAGGTTTACGGGTTAACCGGCCTGCGTATAGGCTGGGCTATAAGCGAAAACAGGGATTTAATAGCCGCCATGGGCCGTTTTCAGTCGCAGACAACGTCATGCAATTCCGATTTGTCGGAAGCCGCCGCCGCGGCCGCGCTTATGGGCGACCAGAGCTGCGTCGAAGATTTGCGCAAGCAGCTTGAAGAAAACCGCAACGCGCTTATCAACGAGTTAAAACAGATAAAAGGTTTGGGCATAACCGTGCCGAGCGGCACCTTTTATACGCTGGTTGATTTTAACTATTACGGCTTGAGCTCTATGGAACTGGCGAAATTTTTACTGGAAAAAGCGTATGTCGCCGTCGTGCCCGGAGAAGCTTTCGGCATGGAAGGCTACGCCCGTATAAGTTACTGCGCGGCGCGGGATACAGTTATAGAAGGCGCGCGCAGGATAAGATGGGCGCTGGACAAGTCTTCCCCCGACGAGATTGTCATAGACGGCAAAACCGTAAAAAGGACGTGGTAAAAAATTAAGCTTGCATAAACAGCAGCAAAATAGTATATAATCTATTCAATGGGGCGCTAAGACACGCGGCCCAAAGTTTTTAGAAAGAAAGGAGATTAAGTAATATGGCAAAAGCAAACGCAAAATTTATGGCGCCGTTAACGCCGAGCGCCGAATTGGCGGCCGTAGTAGGTTCCAAACCGCTGCCCAGGACGGAAGTTGTCAAAAAGATGTGGGACTACATCAAAAAGAACAAACTTCAGGACTCTAAAAATAAAAGAATGATAAACGCCGACGCTACCTTGAAAGTTATTTTCGGCGGCAAAGCCCAAATCAGCATGTTTGAAATGAGCAAATATATAAGCAATCATCTTAAATAAGCTTTAAAACAAAACCCGCCCGGCTCCAAAGCCGGGCGGGTTTTTATTTTGTCAGAAGTAAAAAGAAAATCTTCCTCATTATTCTTACCCTCTCCCCGTCATATCTTTTCCCCTCGCCCCTCCGGGGGAGAGGGATAGGGTGAGGGGGTGTGTACACATCATGTACACAAATTATATCGCCGTAGAGCAAAAGCGGAATAACTAATTTTATAACAACGCTATTTTGTGCACCTTCCCCCTCACCCCGGCCCTCTCCCCCGGTGGGGAGAGGGAGTATTAAATTTAGTAATATATATATAATGAAAACAATTTTTTTGGGTACGCCGGAAATCGGGGTGCCGTTCCTTGAAGTTTTACATAAATATACCGATATCGCCCTCGTCGTCACACAGCCCGACAGGCCGCGCGGCCGCGGCATGCAGATTTCCCCCTGTCCCGTCAAAGAACGCGCGGCGGCGCTCGGCTTAAAAGTCTTATCGCCTGAAAAAATTACCGATATTGAAGCTGAAATAAAAGCCGCCGGCGCGGATTACGGCGTCGCCGTGGCTTACGGGCAGTTTATCAAAGAACACGTCATAAATATCCCGAAACTCGGTATAATCAATATACATTTTTCGCTGCTGCCGTTTTTCCGCGGCGCGGCGCCCGTGCAGCACAGCCTTTTTGCCGGAGTTAAAGAAACCGGGGTGACCGCGTTCTGGATAGATAAAGGCATGGACACCGGGCCGGTATTTTTAAAGCGCGCGATGCCGGTATCGCCCGACGATGACTGCCGGACGTTATTTGCAAAACTAATCCCGCTCGGCTGCCAAGTTTTAGCGGAAGTTATAGAGGATATCCGAACCGGCCAGATTAAAAAAACTCCGCAGACAATAAAAATGGCATCCCGCGTCAGTGAAGACACCATGTACCCGCTTAACGTGGAGTTGGAGGATTTCCCGCGCCCGTCGTCCGCGCCCGTCATAAAAAAGGAAGACACGATTTTAGATTTCAACAATATGTCCGCCGTCACCATCCACAACCGCGTGCGCGGCCTGGCCTGCGGCCCTAACGCGCGCGCGCTTATTGAAACGCCGTCCGGCAAAGACACCGTCCAAATAATAAAAACTTCGCTTTGCCAAACGCCGCCCGCCGGCGATTTCCGGCCCGGCGCGGTGATTATTGTTGATAAGGACGGCAGAATATTAGTAAAATGTATAGACGGTTTTTTATACGTAAACACGCTGCGCCCCGCCGGCAAAAACGACATGCGCGCGGCGGACTTTTTAAACGGCCGGGGGTTGAAACCGGCGCAGATTATTTTTTACTGACAACGGAATAATATAATGAACGAATTTTTTGATGAAGTTTCCTCTAAAAACAAATCCAAAAAGGGCAGACCGAGCAAAGTAATAGCTTTCGTTTTAGTAACGCTGATACTTTTCGCCGGTCTTATATATTTTTCAATGGACTGGGCGCTTGACGCGCTTATCCACACGCGCAAAGAAGTTACCGTGCCTGATTTAAAATACAAAACCCTGCCGGAAACGCTGGACCTTCTGGCGGCCGGCAATTTAACTTTAAAAAAAGCTGGCGACGAAGCTGACGCTAAAGCCGCGCCGGACACTATCGTCCGCCAGCTGCCTTCCGCCGGCACCGTCGTGCGCGAAGGCCGCGTCATCAGAGTCTGGATAAGCAAAGGCGAAGAAGAAGTGACGCTGCCGAATCTCGTCGGACAATCTTTAAGAAACGCGCAGCTTTTAATACGTCAGAACGGTCTTGTAACGGGCACGGTTGACAACGCTTATTCAAATGATTATGACAAAGGCACAGTCTCCGCGCAAAATCCGGCCAACGGCAGCAAACTGGTAAAGGGTTCGGTGGTGACTCTTGTGGTTTCCAACGGACCGCCGCCGCAGAACGTTATGCTTATGCCCTCTTTCCGCATGCAAAAATTAACGGATATCAGCGCCTGGGCCACGGCAAATGATATTAATCTTAACGTGACGGAAGACGCGTCCTCCGCATTCCCCAACGGCGTGATAACAGACCAGTCCCCCGCGGCCGACATGCAGGTTAACAAAGGGGACACGGTGAATGTCATAGTCAGCCGCCGCCCCGTCTCGGCGGACGAAAAATCTTACCGCCTGCACTATGAAATGGCGCAGGGCAAAAACCAGAGCAACGTCCGCATAACGCTGGTAAACAGCGACGGAACCGAAAAGGATATTTTGAACGAGATGAAGGACCCGGGCTCCAAAATAGACATGGATATACCTTACGGGAATTCAACCGCTTTCAGAATTTATATAAACGGCATTTTAGTGAGAGAGAGAGAATTTTAATGTCTTTTCCTTTACCTTCAGGCAAAACCGCTTTGGCGCCGTCAATATTGTCGGCTGACATCTGGCGGCTTGGCGAACAGGTGACCGCCGTGCAAAACGCCGGCGCTGACTGGCTGCATTTGGACATTATGGACGGCCATTTTGTGCCCAATTTAACTTTCGGCCCAGCGGTATGCAAGAGTTTGAAAGGCAAAACTGCTCTTCCCCTTGACCTCCATTTAATGGTAGAATATCCAAGTAAGTTTATTTTGCCTTTTTTCAAAGCGGGCGCGGACAACATTACCGTGCATATTGAAAGCAAGGATGATACTTATGCGGTCTTAAAACAAATAAAAGACTTGGGGCTATGCTGCGGCGTCTCAATAAAACCGCATACTGACGCGGCAAAAATAAAACCTTACCTTGACATTATAGATTTGATTTTGGTTATGACGGTGGAACCCGGCTTCGCCGGACAATCGTATATACCCGCCGGCGAAAAAAATATTACCGCCGCGCGCCGTCTGATAAAAGAGAGCGGCCGCAAAATCTGGCTGGAAGTTGACGGCGGCATAAACGCGCAAACCGCGCCGCGCGCCGTAAAAGCCGGCGCAGACGCTCTGGTGGCGGGTTACGCGGTTTTCGGCGCGGAAACAGGTATAGAAACAGCAATAAAAGATTTTAAAAAAATAATTTAAAAATAACGTGTGACGGCCAAGCCGTCACTCCCCAGGAGAAAAAAAATGGCAGTAGTTCTCAGATTACAACGAGTCGGAAAAAAGCAGCAGCCTCAGTACAGAATCATCGCAGTAGAAAAGAAAAGCGCCCCGGGCGCCCAGGCTAAGGAAGTTTTAGGCACATACAATCCCTGCAATCCCAAAGCCGGCGACCAGATTAAGCTTGACCAAGCAAGATACGATTATTGGGTAAAAACAGGCGCGCAGGCGTCGCCCACCGTGGCCGCGCTTGCCAAAAAAGCCGCCGCAAAATAATTTGCGCGGGAGGGTTTTATGAAGGAGATGGCAATATTTATGCTCAAATCCCTTACTCTTGGCAAAGAAATTAATATGACGGAACGCATAGAGGGCGAGAGCATTTACCTGTCCACCAAAGTCGCGCCGGAGGACAAAGGTAAAGTTATAGGCAAAGACGGCTGCATTATCAGGGCCATGCGCACGGTGTTAAGCGCGGCTGGCTCAAAGCAGAATAAAAAAGTTTTTTTGAAAATCGAAGACTGATGAAGATTGACGTAATTACATCTCTGCCTGAAATTGTCGACGGGCCGCTTGCCGCGAGCATTACGGGCCGCGCGAGGAAAGAGGGAGTTGTTGAAATAAATTTCACAAACCCGCGCGTTTTTACGTCTGACAATCACAAGACTATCGACGACCGGCCTTACGGCGGCGGCGCGGGCATGCTGCTGAAGGCGGAGCCGCTTTATCAGGCTGTGAAAAAGCTTAAAAAAAGAGGCAGCGTCGTAATATACACAAGTCCGCGGGGCAAAGTTTTTACCCAGTCTCTGGCTAAAAAACTTGCGAAAAAGAAACATCTGGTTTTTGTCTGCGGTCATTATGAGGGCGTTGACGCGAGGGTTTACCCTTATTTTGATTTGGAAATTTCTTTGGGCGATTTCATTTTGACCGGCGGAGAACCGGCGGCCGTCGTAATGATAGACGCGATTACGCGTTTACTGCCCGGCACCTTTAAAAAAGCCGGAGTCGCGGAAAACGAAAGTTTTGAAAATAATTTGCTGGAAGCGCCGCAGTACACGCGGCCCGAAGTCTGGCGCGGCAAAAAAGTGCCCGCCGTGCTTTTAAGCGGCAACCATAAAGAAATAGAGAATTGGCGCCGCGGCGAAGCTTTAAAAATCACAAAAAAATTTAGACCTGATTTGCTCCTCTCAGCAACAGGAAAGAAACGGAGATAACAGTTGTTATGAACATAAATGACATAAAACATAACCTTAAAACCAATATACCTGACTTTAAAGCCGGCGACACGGTTAAAGTTATGGTGAAAGTTGTTGAGGGCGATAACGAAAGGCTGCAGGCTTTTGACGGGCTGGTGATAGCGCGCAAAGGCAGCGGAATAAGCGAAACTTTTACGGTGCGCAAAATTTCCTTCGGCGTAGGCGTGGAAAGAATTTTCCCGCTGCACTCCCCCCGCGTGGAAAGCATTGAGGTTTTGAAATCCGGCAAAGTACGCCGCGCGAAACTTAATTACATCAAAGACCTGTCCGGCAAAGCGGCCAGACTAAAAGACATAAACGTAGGCAAATCCACCGCCGCGTCCGACAAAGACGGCGCGCAGACGGAAGCCGAAGCCGCCCCCGCCCCGGTTGAAGAAACAAAACTGGAAGAAAAACCGGCCGAAACCAAATAACGATATACAAATAAACAAAAAGCCCGTCCTTCAGGACGGGCTTTTTTTATTTTCATTATCCTGGGAGAGTTCTCCCTCTCCCCTCCTGGGGAGAGGGCCGGGGTGAGGGGGTGTGTACACATTATGTACACAACAATATTGATGTGTCGTTCATAAACTTAGGTTTTCCCCTTATCGGCCCCGGAAAGGCGATGTCTTGAATAGATTTACAGACTTACGGCGCATATTGTGTAACGTCCCCCTCACCCGTGCCCTCTCCCCCGGAGGGGAGAGGGACAAAATAGGAGGACGGAGTCTTATTCATCTATACAAACATAAAATTTGCTATAATATCGGTTGCAATTGCAACCTAATTTTTAGAGGTTTTTATGGAAAAATATATACTTTTCCTCTCCAATATCCCGCTTTTTGCCGGAATTTTTAAGCAGGATATGGCAAATTTATTACGCGGTGCCGCACGAGTTAAAAATTATGCCGCGCGGGACGTAATAATAGCGCCCGGGAGCGTCCCGGCTGAGTTTGGAATAGTTTTGGAAGGACTTGCGGAAGTATCAGATTTGGATATTTTCGGCAAAAAGGCAAAAACTGAAATTGCCGGACCAGGCAGGCTGTTTGCTGAGCTGCTTGTCTGCGCCGGAACGCAGAATGATTCTTTATCGGTCTCCGCGCAGGAAAACTGCACGGTTATGTTTATCAATTATAAAGCGCTTCTTTCCGCGCCGAAAAGCGCCGCCGGAGACTTATTTTTGGCAAACCTGCTTAAACATGTAAGCCTTTACGGGGCGGAGCTGAAAAACAAAATTGAAATAGTTTCCAAACCCTCCACGCGCGCAAAAATTTCCGCGTATCTTCTGCGTCAGACGAAGTTAAACGGCGGGGTTTTACGCTTTAAAATCCCGCATGACAGGGCCGCCATGGCGGAATATTTATGCGTCAACCGCGCGGCGCTCTCGCGCGAGCTTGCCGCCCTGCGCGCGGAAGGAATTATAAAATACCGTAAAAATAATTTTGAAATATCAGATGTAAGGAAACTGACTTCATAGTTTAAATGCCGTGCATGTTGTTAAAAAATTGCGCGTGCCGTTTTTTGCGCAATTTTTTTGGGGGCCCCTAAGATTTGAGCCGAATTTGAATTTTTAATGACGACGGGCACACTGGTGCGGGTAGCGCGGGGCCGTTTTCCGTTCCCGCGCGGACACGGTGTGTGCTCTCGTCATTAAAAATTCAAATTCGGCCAAAGATTTGGGGATTGTTTTTTATAACGCGCAGATGTATGCGCGTTATAAAAAACAAAAATAAAAAGGCTGAATGATAGTTTCTTATCATTCAGCCTTTTTATTTTATGGGCGGAAAGGGACTTGAACCCTTAAGAGTTATACACTCATACGGTCCTGAGCCGTACGCGTCTGCCAGTTCCGCCACCCGCCCATTAAATACATTTTAGCATATTAAGAATTTAATTGGTTTTCTCAGACGAAGCCGCGGGCGGCATAACGACGAACGGCAGCGCGATAAACGGTATAAACACATACTGGACATACTGCGGCACAAAGGAAAGTAAAAGCATTAATATACGCCCGCCCCAGCCGGAGAATATACCCATCATTCTCATGCCGAAAACCCAGAAACCGCCCAGCGCGATAATGCTGAAAACCACGGAGGCGGACAGAAAAACGGCAATCACGCGCCAGTTATCCTTAAGTTTTTCTTTTACTCCGACGGTCAGAGAAACCCCCAGCCTCGCCGTTATCAGAAACATGCAGGTAAAAAATATTTTGACCGCGCCCACGGCAAGAAAGAACAGCTGCATATTTTTAAATAAATTATCAGCCGTCATAATATTATTTTGCGTCATGTAGGTAAGTACGGAAGAAGAATATGAAAGCAGCGCCTGAAATATAAAAATCACAGCCAAAAACCACCACTGCCGCGCGGCGGTCCTGATAAAATCCGTTTTATTAAATTTTCCGCCGAAGATAAGAACTATGCCAACCCACAGCGCATAATATGAAACGGCGTAAAAAATCAAAAACAGAAGCATATTGGCCGAGCCGTCGGACGTCTGCGGGATAAAAAATTTGGATAATAAACCGGCGGCAAGAACGACAGTATTATAAATAACAAACCATATGGCAAACACGGCGGACGCTTTTAAAAATCCCGTTTTAAAATGCCGCTGGAATATTTCGGCTTTTTCGTCCATATTAAAATCTCATCGTAAAACTTGCTTCCGCGCCGGGGCCGTAATTGGCCCAGTTCCCGGCAAGGCTCAGGTCAAGATACATCGGCAGTTTAAAATTCATGCCCGCCAAAAAACGCGGAGTCCACACATTTTCCACCATGCCGTCCATTGAGGAACGCACGTCTTTGACAGTCACTGACGTATTGTCAACGCCGGCGGAAATATACGGCGTAAAATATTTCATCGTCATGGAAAGCACCAGGCTGCCGTGATAATGCGCGACGGAAAAACTGTCCGCCACGCCGGCGTCCGCCGCCGCTACAACCATTGTCTGGAAAGCCCACTCCGTCTGCGTCGGCCTGAAAATGCCCCAGCGGAACCCGCCGCCCGCCGTGGTAAGCCCGTCCCACGTGCCGGCGCGTATAAAACCGTCAATACGCCACGGGAAACCGATATCGGCCTGCATCCACGGCATAATCATTGCGCCTGCTTTAGCCGGATCCCCCAGCGCGGTATCGTTGTCAGACGGTTTAAACCACATTGAAGCGTGCGGCCCCACCTGAAAACCGCCCCAGCCGAGCACGCGCCCCGTCGTAAAAGTGCCCGCGCCCATAAGACCGCCCAAGTCTTTTGCAAAGTATTTAAGATTATCCGCCGTCACGTTGGCGGAAAAATCTTTATAACTCCCGTTTGCAAAAGCGGAAGCGGCCAAAAACCCTGAAATTAAAATCATTAAAATCTTTTTCATATTTTTATTATACTACAAAATCTATAAAATCCCCTGTTTTAACGTTATCGCCAAGAGTCCCCGCCGGCAGTTCCAGCACGGACGCCGCGCGGCCCACTATTTTGCTGATGCGCCACGGCTTGAAATTCCGCAGGATATAAACGACTTCGTCATCTTTGCTCAAAAACACGGCGTCAATAGCAAATTTCATAAAAAACATATGTATGCCGTTGCATTTTTTTATAAGCAGCCCGCGCCCCGCCGGCAATTCCTTACGGCCCAGCAGCCCTTTCATACGTTCGCCTGCGGAAGCCGCTACTTCTACAACGTCCGCCAGCCTGAAATTATTTCGTTTGTTTACCGCTTGCAAGGACGGCCTCCCTTATTTTGGCCTTAACGTTCTTCTCAAAATCTTTATCCGTAAAAATAAAATCAGACGGACGCCTGACGCGCGGCGTGCCTTCACCGACGGAGACAACAAACGTCACGCCCATTTCGCCGTCAAAAGTCACCGTGGCCAGAAATATTTTTCCGGCAGCCGCCACGTCGGTCACTTCAAATTTTATTTCACCCGCCGGCGCGTAAGAACACTTGTCAAAACATTGCGCCAGTTTGTTATAAAAATCCCGCGTAAGCACGGTAATATTTTTATATTCGTCCCGCTCCAGCGGCATCGTCAAAGTATTATCTTCAAACTCAGTATTTCTTATTTCAAACGGCCCGAAGTCGAACCGCCCCGTCCCGTCTTCCGTCGTAAAATTCACAATATTCAAAGCGTGCAAATTAACAAAACAAGCCGCAAGAAAAACGAAAGCAGCAAGTTTTCTCATTAAGCGCGTTCCACGTAAGTGCCGTAGCGGGTGTCAATAATTATTTTGTCGCCTTCGTTGATAAACAGCGGAACTTTAATCGGCATGCCCGTCTCAAGTTCGGCGTCTTTTGTAAGGTTTGACACGGTGTCCCCTTTAACGCCCGGCACCGTGGACTTAACCGTCAAAGCGACTTTGATGGGCAGGACGATATTAAAAAGCTGGTCATTAATATAAAGGCCGATGCACTCCATATTGTCAATCATATATTTTATCTGGTCTTTGAGTTTTTCAAGAGGCACGGCGACCTGCTCAAAGTTTTCATTATTCATAAAATGCGCCATGCCGCCCTCGGTATAAAGGTAGGCGAAAGGGCGTTTTTCAACGGACACGTCCTTAAATTTATCCTCCGGCCTGTAAGAAGTTTCAAGGTAAGTCCCCGTCTCAATTTTCTTAAGTTTAACTCTTATGACGGCCCTGGCCTGGCTTTTGCGGTGGTGCTGGTATTCGACAATTTCCACAATACCTTCAATGGGATCCTCAAAAATTAAGCCTTCTTTAAAATCGCTCGTCGTTATCATACATACTCCTTGTTTTATTTAGTTAAAATTTTTACGCCGGACTTTTCAAGCACCACGGTTTCTTCCAGCCGCACGCCGAATTTTCCGGTTAAATAAATGCCCGGCTCGACGGTAAACACGTGCCCGGCGCGCAAAATATCTTTTTCCCCCGCGCGCGGAGAGAGCGTCGGCGCCTCATGTATATTTAACCCCACGCCGTGGCCCGTGGTGTGCTGCATATCGCCGTAACCCGCGCCGGAAATTATATCGCGCGCGATTTTATCCGCCTCTTTTGCCAGATATCCCGGTTTAATTTTTTTAATCACGGCTCGCTGAGCGGAGTCAACAATATTCCAAATCTTTTCATATTCGGACGGTACCCCGCCGCCGCGCCACCAGCTGCGCGTAATATCCGAATAATAACCGCCGCAAAGACAACCGAAATCCATAAGCACGGCGTCCCGCGCTTTTAGTTTTGTTCCGCCGGGATGATGATGCACGTCGGCGGTGTTTTTACCAAACGCGACTATAGGCGAAAAAGAACCTTTCTCCGCCCCGGCCTTAACCATAAAACCTTCAAGCCTACCGGCGGCGGCTCTTTCCGTCATGCCGGTTTTAAGGCGCGGCTTTACGTATTTATAAGCGCGGTAAGCGATATTGCAGGCGCGTGCTATAAATTTAATTTCCGACGGATTTTTCGTGATGCGCGCCGGCGCGGTAACCGCCGTTTGCGGCGTTATCCCTGCGGCCCGCAAAATATCACCGGCCGCGAAAAACTCTTTATTTTTGTCAAATACCAAACCTGAAAGTTTACTTTTTTTAATATACTCCGCGACGGCCTGCGCCATGTTACCTTTAAAAGCGGCAAGCATAACTTCAGTTCCCGGCAGCGCGGTTTTAAGCGTGTTATAAGAAAGGTTTGAGCAAAATATCTTAATGCCGCCGCGCCGGACAAGCATAAAATTTTTTTCCGTCGGTTCAAATACGTATCCTGTAAAATAACGCATGTCCTGGACGTCGCTCGTAACGTATCCGCTATAAGGTTTTATAGCCGACAGAAATTTTTTAATTTCTGCGGCGGTCATGGTTTAGTCAGGATAATCCCGCCGGCTTTATCAACAACGACGGTATCTTCCAGCCTGACGCCGTATTTACCGGGCAGATAAATACCCGGCTCGATGGAGGTAACATTATTCTGCACAAATTTTTCCGTATTAGTCGCCGCCGCGCAAGGGTTTTCATGCACCTCCAAACCTATGCCGTGGCCAAGGCGGTGTATAAAATAATCGCCATACCCGGCGGCGGTGATAATATTTCTAGCGACCAAATCCAAATCCTTGCCGGTAATACCGGGCTTAGCGGCTTTAACGCCGGCAGCGCGCGCGGTGTTTACTATCCGCCAGATTTTTTTATACTCCGCCGGCGGGTTTTTGCCGTGCCACCAACTGCGGGTGATATCCGAAAAATAATTTTTGTAAACGCAGGTGTAATCTATCAAAATAGCGCTTTCATCCTTAAGTTTATCATCCGTGGGAACATTATGAGTGTTATTTGAATTTACCCCGAAACAAACTATCATATAAATATCCGGCAGTGCGCCCAACACTCTCGTATATCTTTCAATTTCCGCAGCGACAGTTTTTTCCGTCATTCCGGTTTTGATAAATTTTTTAATATGCTCATAGGTTTTATAAGCAATTTTACAAGCCTCGCGCATAGCGGCGATTTCCGTCTTAGTTTTAACTTGGCGTATTAACCCCGGCGAAAAAGCGGAAGATTTGAAACCGGCGCGGTCAAAAATTTTACCGTCAAGATACGTGGTTTTTTCAGCGTCAAAACAAACATTTTTTAATTTAAGTTTAGCGGCTGTTTCCGCGGCTGCCTGAGCAAAATTTAAAGGAGCGGAAGTTTTCATAAACGGGGCATAGGCGCCCAGTTCCAGCACATATAAATCCCTTGTGAAACAATATATTTCCCGGGGCGTTATAAGCAGCGCCGCCTCATGCGCAAAGAAAGTAAACCCGGTCAGATAAAGCTGGTCGACATTATCCGTGACAATGTACCCGTCGATTTTATTTTTAGTTAATTGTTTTTGGAAGTTTTTTAAAATTTCCGCGTTAATTTTTCTGTCAGCCATTTTAACCCTCTGAATGTATATATAGTTGCTAACTATATTTTATCATTTTAGGCTGAAATTTCCTTAGCAATTAACGACGCGGCTTCGGCGGGGTTTTTATGCGCCGTTATCGGGCGGCCGATTACCATAAAATTGCAACCGTCCCGCACGGCCTGCGCGGGCGTGGTAATGCGTTTCTGGTCGCCGGCGGCGCTCCACGCCGGGCGTATGCCGGGCGTAACCAAAATCATCGACGGACCTAAAACTTTTCTCAACATTTTTAATTCTTTGGGCGAGGAAACTATTCCCCCCATTCCCGCTTCTTGCGCCATTTTGGCAAGGCGCAAAACCATTTGCTCCGCGCCTTCGGAAAAGCCTATTTTTTTAAGCGCGTCATCGTCAAGGCTTGTCAAAACCGTAACGGCAAGCAGGAGCGGCATCTTGCCTTTAGGCGCGTTTTCCTGCGCGGCGGCAACGGCGGCCTGCATCATCTCAAGCCCGCCGGAGGCGTGAATAGTCATCATGTAAACGCCGAGTTTTACCGCCTGCGCGACGGCTTTCCCGACGGTGTTAGGTATATCATGAAATTTCAAATCAAGAAAAACCTTTCCGCCGAGTTTCTGTATTTTTTTGACAATTCCCGGCCCCGCGGCGGTAAAAAGTTCTTTCCCCACTTTAAACACGCCGGCTTTGCCTTTAAGTTTTTTAACCAGCGCCAGAGCCGCCTTTTCATTTTCCACGTCCAACGCCACAATTATTTTTTCATACGGTTTCATATTTTTTTCCTCTAATTTTTAATTAAATATGCGTTTTCATTCACTTCATAAGATTTAGTAAGCGGGTGCAGATAGTACTTTACGCCTTTTTTCATTTTATCAAAATCTTCCTGCGCTATATTTATATGAAAGGCCACCCGTCCGTCGTTAACGCGGAAAAATCCGCGGCACTCTTTTGTGGTAAATAAAAGATTTTTCCCGTCGCTAATTGTAAAAGGACATTGAGGTCTAATCTTTTCATATCTGCCGCGGCTCCAATCGCTTTGCTCTTTGCTGAGAATAAAAACTATATCCGTAGGGTTGATATGGGATTTAGGCTCGTCATCGATAAGGTTACTGGAACCGAAAACGGTTTCTTCTATTTTAATTTTTACGTCGTCAGGCATAGCGGTATTAGTCGGCGTTATTTTGTTAAGACCTTTGCCGGAAACATTGGCTTTTAAAAACGCAATCACGTCCGCGTTGACGGGCTCATGTCCCGTGTCGGCGTAAGTATTGAACTGAATATTCGCATTCAGTCCGTTCATAATTTCCTGCGATTTTTGCCAGCGTTTTTGAATGTCGGAAGTCAGCACCTGCTCTATTATTCCCTTTTCCGCTGGGCCGTAAACGTCTGTGTAGAGAAATGGATCATTGGTATCGTCGGCGCCGTCGTAAATATACTGCGGCACTTTGCGGTAAGCGTTTAAATTAAATTTTACGCCGGTAAGTTTTTCAAGGTCAAAAATACCTACGGCGTATATCAAAGGATAGCCGTCATAATATTTAAGCGGCAGCGTAGGCAGGCCGACATCGCCGCCGCTGGCGGCCGCGAGAACATTTTTAGGGTGTATAATTACAAATTTTTCCGCAAAAGAACCGGCGGCGGAAAAACCCGACATAAAAAATTTTTTGTTTGTTTCTATATTTAATTTTTTAAGCTGCTCTCTGGCGTCTTTAAACATGGCAAGAACTTGCAAATCAACTCTTTTTCTGTTTCCGCCGATAGTGAGCATATCGCGGCCGAAACCGTGCGGATCCCTGTCCGTACTGTATCTCGGGAAAATAGGCATAAGCATAGGCGCGCCTAAACCGTCGGGGACATTATAGACGTAAGCGTTATCTGTAATTTCTTCTTTTATCCATTCTTCAGTTTGCGCGTCGTCGTCGGTAAAACGGCCGGTGTTGCACGGCGTTATCAGCACTGTTTGCTTTTGCGTTCTGTCCATCGTTTTGGGAAGATATAAAAAATATCCCCAATTAAAACCCTTTTGCGAATTGGCGGGGATTTTTATAACTTGCCCTTCGGCGGCGGCAAAAGAAAATACCGCGCAGTATATGAAACAGGACGCGAGAAAAAGTTTTCTCATACTTTGAGTTTGCCTCTTAAATCTTCTATGCTTTGCAATTTGTGTTCCTCAAAATATTTTTCTATGCCGGCGGCTATTTCGGCGCAGGCTTGCGGGTTTACGAAATTTGCTGTGCCTACCTGTACCGCCGTCGCGCCGCATAATATAAATTCAAGCGCGTCCGTCGCGTTCATTATGCCGCCCATCGCGATGAGCGGGATTTTTACCGTCTTAAAAACATCCCAGACTAGTTTTAAAGCCACAGGTTTTACGGCGGGGCCGCTTAGTCCGCCGGTCACGTTGCCGAGCAGAGGGCGGCGCGTTTTTAAATCCACTCCCATCGCCGGGATTGTGTTGATGAGCGACAGCGCGTCCGCGCCGGCGTCTCTCGCGGCGGAGGCTATGACGGTAATGTCTGCCACCTGCGGCGAAACTTTCGCGAACAGCGGTTTTTTGGTTTCTTTTCTGACGGCGGACATTATTTCTTTAACCGCGTCAGGATTCTGACTGAACAGGCCGCGGTTGACGCCGTGAGTGACGTTCGGGCACGACATATTTACTTCTATAGCGTGAACCTCCGGCTGCGCGGCAAGAAGTTTTACCGTCTCAATATATTCGTCTACGTTATTTCCCGCCGCGCTGGCCACGACTTTTGTATCAAATTTACGCAGGAACGGAAGAGCGGTGTTTATAAAATATTCTACGCCTTTATTTTCAAGGCCAATGGAATTAAGCATGCCGGCGCTTACGTCGGCCACGCGCGGCGGTTTGTTGCCGGCGCGCGGGTTTAAAGTCACCGTTTTGCAGACGACGGCGCCCATTAAACTTAAATCAAAAAACTCCGCAAATTCCGCGCCGCTGCCGAAAGTGCCGCTGGCGCTCATCACCGGATTTTTAAACACAAGACCAGCGATTTTTATTTTTACCATACAACGTCCTCCGCCGGAAAAACAGGGCCGTCTTTGCAGACCATTTTATATTTTTCGTCTTTATTTTTGACTTCCACCGGGCAGCCGCGGCAGACGCCCAGGCCGCACGCCATTTTTTCTTCCAAAGAAACCTGCACGGGCACTTTATATTTTTTGCCGAGCTCCGCCAGGCATTTTAGCATGGCATGGGGCCCGCAGCAGTAAATGACAGAGTTTTTATTTTCTTCCAGATATTTTTCAAGCGGGATATTTAAAAAGCATTTTTCGCCGGCGGAGCCGTCGTCCGTAGTCAAAATAACTTTGCCGTATTTTTCAAATTTTTCAACCGCCGCCAGTTCGTCCTTATTTTTCGCGCCGAGAAAAATTATAGGTTTTTGTTTTTTGTCGCGCAAAACTTTTACAAGCAAGAGCAGCGGCGCAACGCCCATTCCGCCTCCGGCGATAACCGGGTGATTAGCCTCAACTATTTTAAAACCGTTGCCGAGCGGGCCGACAATATCTAAAATTTCACCCGCTTTGCGCGCGCTTAAATTTTTTGTGCCCTGGCCTAAAACTTTGAACAATATTTCCGCCGTTCCTTTTTTAATGTCGGTATTATAAACGCCGAACGGCCGTCTTAGAAACGGACCATTACCGGCGCCGTCCGTTCCGCACATAATTTCCAAAAATTGCCCCGGCACGGTGGCCGCGGCCAGCTCCGGCGCTTTAAAAATAAGATTGAAAATACCCTGGTTTATCTCTTTATTTGAAATAATTTCAGCTTTAAAATTTTTTATCATGGTTTAATTTCTATCTCCGTGCCTATCGGCGTGTGAGCGTAAATTTCGTCAATTTCTTCGTTAGTCACGGCAATGCAGCCGAGCGTCCAGTCATAAAGCGCGTGCGACGCGCCTAGGTAACCGTAAGTTTTGCCTATCCCGTGTATTTTAATGTCGCCGCCCGGGTTTTTGCCAAGCTTTTTCGCGCGTGTTATATCGTCGGCATTAGGATATGAGACGCCCAAATTTTTGTGGTATAAGCTGTTAGGGTTTTTACCGTCTACCTTATATATGCCCTCCGGTGTTTTGCCGTCGCCCTGCATTTCTTTGGGGCCGACTGGATTTGGCCCGAGCGCGATTTTATAGGTTTTCAAAAGCGCGCCGTTTTGGTAAACGTTCATTTTACGCGCGGATTTTAAAATTTCAATTTTATCTATCTTGGCGTCGGCCGCCAATTTAACATTCTGCTGCGCCGCGGCTTTGTAGATAAACCCGGCGGCAACAAAAAAGATAAAAGCTGAAATTAAAATTCTCTTCATTTTATGATGCCGTATTTTAATTCCCCGCCGACAAAAGTATATGCAACGCCGCCTTTAAGCCTGCGGCCGATGTACGGAGTGTTGCAGCTGGCGGACTGTATTTCTTCCTTAGAATATTCCCATTCTTTGTTTAAATCTAAAATGGTTATGTCGGCGGGAGCGCCTGCGGACAGAGCACCTTTTTTGAGGCCGAGAATTTTGGCGGGTTTTACGCTCATCGCTTCGATTAATTTTTCAAAACTCATAAGGCCGGAAAGCACCATTGTTTCATAACAAAGCGGAAACGCCGTTTCCAAACCTATAATGCCGAAAGCGGCGAGCTCAAACTCCACCTCTTTTTCGTGGACGGCGTGCGGCGCGTGGTCCGTGGCGACGGCGTCGAGCACGCCGGAGGCTAAGGCTTTTTTGACGGCTTCAACGTCGGAGGCGCTCCGCAGCGGCGGGTTCATTTTCGCGTTGCCGCTGAAACTTTCGCATTCTTTATCAGTTAAAGTAAGGTGGTGCGGCGTAACTTCCGCCGTTACCAAAACCCCGCGCTTTTTGGCGGCGGCGATAATTTCGCATGATTCTTTCGTTGACACATGCGCGATATGCAGCCGCGCTTTAAATTGTTCCGCGATTTTTATGTCGCGCTCTACCATTGCAAATTCAGATTCGTTTGAAATTCCTTTCAGGCCGAGTTTGACTGCGGTCACGCTTTTGTTCATAACTCCGCCGGCGGCGAGCTTTGTGTCTTCCGCGTGAGAAATCAAAAGAACGTTGTTTTTGGCCGCGCTCTGCACCGCTTCGTGCATTATAAAATCGTCTTCCACTTCAGAGCCGTCGTCGGATAATGCTATAACGCCGGCCTTTTTCAGCTCCGCGAAATCCGTAATCTCTTTGCCGGCGCGGGCTTTGGTTATACTGCCGATAATTTCAACGTTTACCGCCGCGTCGTTTTTAATAATCCCCCGCGCGCGGGCGACATTGGCCGTGTTATCCATCGGCGGATTAGTGTTCGGCATCATGCACACCGTCGTAAAACCGCCTTTCGCGGCGGAGCGCGTGCCGCTGGATACCGTCTCTTTGCCTTCGTAGCCGGGCTCTCTTAAATGCGTGTGCATGTCGATAAAACCGGGGACGGCAGTCAGGCCGGCGGCGTTTATAACCTGCGCGTTTTTCGCGTCGAGATTTTCGCCTATTTTTTTGATAATTCCGTCTTCAATTAAAATATCTCTGACGGCGTCCAGTTTGTTTGCCGGGTCCACCACGCGGGCGTTTTTAATTAAGAACATTATTTGCTCCTCAAAGTTACCAGATATAAAACGGCCATGCGGACGGCTATTCCGTTTGTCACTTGTTCGATTATGACGGAATTCGGGCCGTCGGCCACGTCCGAACTTATTTCAATGCCGCGGTTGATAGGGCCCGGATGCATGACGACAATATCTTTGCGGCATTTTTTAAGGCGTTCCTTTGTTATGCCGTATTCCTTATAATATTCCGACGGGCTCGGGAACGCGCCGGCGGCGTCCCGCTCAAACTGCATGCGAAGCACGTTGATGGCGTGCGCGTCTTTTAACGCGGCGTCAATGTCGGACGTAATTTTTACGTGCGGCGCGAACTCTTTAAAATCAGACGGCAAAATAATTTCCGGCGCGCAAAGCGTGACGTTCGCGCCGAGCTTTGTGAGGCCCCAGAGGTTTGACCGCGCCACGCGCGAGTGCGCGATATCGCCGATTATGCTGACGTTAAGACCTTTCAAACTGCCGAATTTTTCCCGCAAAGTATAAATGTCCAGCAGGCCCTGCGTCGGGTGTTCGTGTTTACCGTCGCCGGCGTTAATAACGCTGCCGCCGACGAAGCGGGCCAGTACGTTCGGCGCGCCGGCCATGTTGTGGCGCATTATGAAAATGTCGATTTTTAAAGCCTCAAGGTTGCGCCCCGTGTCGGCCAGAGTTTCTCCCTTCAGGACGCTCGAGGCTTTCATATCCATATTCACGACGTCGCAGGAAAGACGTTTTTCGGCGATTTCAAAGCTTACGCGCGTTCTTGTGCTGGGCTCGTAAAAAAGGTTGGCGGCGGTTTTGCCGCGCAGCGCGGGAACTTTTTTTATGTCGCGCGTGGAGACCTCTTTGAACGACGCGGCCGTGTCTAAAATTAATTCAATTTCTTCCGCGCTTAAATATTCTAAACCAAGTAAGTCTTTCTTCGTCCATTTAGTCATCTTTGGTCACCAGTTTAATGCTGTCTTCACCGTCGGACTCCGTAAGGCGCACTTTAACATTTTCCGTGCGCGCGGTGGGCAGATTTTTGCCGACGTAGTCCGCCTTTACCGGCAGTTCCCTGTGCCCGCGGTCTACTATTACGGCCAGTTCAATGCGCGACGGGCGGCCGAAGTCCGCCAGAGCGGCAAGCGCGCTGCGTATGGTGCGGCCCGTATAAAGCACGTCATCAGTAAGAATAAGAATCTTGCCGGTTATGTCAAAAGGGATATCCGTAGCTTTTAACAGCGGCGCTTCGGAAACCTGGCTGAGGTCGTCGCGGTACAGCGTGATGTCAAGTTCGCCGTAAAGAGTCTCGACGCCGGTAAATTTTTTAATCCTTTCCCGCAGGCGCCGCGCTATATAAACGCCGCGCGTGCGTATACCTACCAGCGCGACGTTGTCCAAAGACGTATGCCGTTCAATAATTTCATGCGCGATACGGTCAAGAGTCCTGTTCAGTTCCGTATCGTTTTTGATTAATTTTTCCATACTGCCTCGCAAAAACCCCGCGGCGCGGTTAAACGCTGCGGGGTTTGATAAATGTAAATTCGATAGTTGACATCATTAGCTTTTAACCTCACCGGGTTTAATTAAAGTCTTCCTATATATTATAGCATTTTAAAAAAGCCCGCGTTTTGCGCGGGCTTTTTTTAATAGCTTATTTTGGGCGTATAATTTTTCATGTCCATATTTTTATTATTTTTATACGCGTAATCAAGTTCCGCGCTTAGCGAAGCCACCGGCACCTTGCCCACGTAAAAAAGATTGTTGTGGAAAGCGGCCAGATTGAAACTTGCCCCCTGCGCGTCTTTATATTTTTTGCGAAGGGCCTTGATTTCATCATACGCGCGCAGCTCTCCGACGGCGGCGCCCGGGTTAAACGCTATCTGGCGCGTAAAAATTTCCGCGTCGTCTTTGCTTATGCCCTGCGACATCATGAAAAGAATAGTTTCCTCATAATCCAGCGCGCCCGTGCCGAGTTTCAAATCAGCCAAAGCTTTGACGGCGCGGACATAGTCGTCAAACGCCAGGAATAAAACGTCCTCTTTGGTGTTAATGTAACCCATCTCGTAAGCCAGATGTTTGGCGTAGGCGGACCAGCCGTCCAGCACGGCGTTGGACGCCAGAGCGCGGCGTATAGGCTTAGTATTATAAGAATAAGAGTAGAACATCTGCTTGCCGGGCACTACGCTTTCCGTAACCAGCAGCTTGATTTGCGGCATTGTGAAATTCTTTTTAATAAAAGCGTCCAGCTCGCGACGCGGATTATTGGTTGTCGTCGGCGGAGTATAGATAAACAGCGTGCCGACAAGGTTGTGCTCAATGCCGTACGGCGGCAGGAACAGATACGCCGGATTTAAAAACGACGGATACTGCGGCATATGGTTGACAAAAACTTTCATGTCGGAGCCGGGCAGCGCGTCGGTCATCGCTTTGTTGGCTTTTTTAATTTCTTCCCCGACGGTCGGCAAAAGGTTTTCATACTGCGGCACGTCCTGCACGTTGGCGGCGAGCGTGTAAAAATCTTTAACCTCGGCGGTTTGCTTTTTAAGGTTGAAAGATTTAACCATTACAAGAAGATTTTGTTTAGCTTTGTTAAGGGACGCTTCGGCAACCTTTGTAAGGTCGTCCGGCGTCTGGTCAAGCTGGATTTGGTCTTTTAAAATCATCTCGTAATAAGAAGGACTTTTTTTAGGTTCCGGCTTCGCGTTTTTGGCTATGGCTTTAAGCTTATCAAAAAACGCGCGCAGATTTGTTTTCTCTACGTCGGTAATTTCTTTAAGCTGGGCGTGCGCGTCGTCCCCCGCGTTTTTGCCCAGGAAAGCGTCCATATCGCCTATCGACGTGAAAGCGGCATACGCTTTGTTTACGGCAAGGGCCGCTTCGCTTTTATAAGCGCCTTTTATATTGTCCGTGCCGTCTTTAAAAACCTGCGGCAGCAGTTTAACGCGCGGCTCGATAATATACGGGCTCAAAGTGTTGATTCCTTTAAGCAGAACATCGTAAACCGCGTCCTGCGCGGCCAGGTACCAGAGCGGGCTGGCCTGCGTGCGGCCGCGGGTGGTAAGATAATAATCAAATGAGAGGCTTCTGGCCAGCACGTCGTAATCCGTTTTCTCGGACTGGTTTAATTTTTTCTGTTTGATTTTGGTGAGCATGTCTCTGATATTCTTAATATCCGTGCGTCTTTTCTGTTCGGCCGCGACTGTGCGCTCGTCAAGCCTGTCATTGGCGCGGTCAATGCCGGCGCGAGTGGCGCGTTCCGGATAAGAATATTCAAGCATTGTAAAATAGGCGTTGGTAACGTCGGACAACGCGTACTGGCCCATTAGAGAATTTATTTGATTATCCACGCTTTGCTGCGCGAAAACCGGCGCGCAGGCGGATAAAACAACTGCTAATAAAAATATTTTTTTCATTATTATATCCCTTTAACGACATCTATATATATATAAACCCTCTTACATTATTACAATTTTCAACAAAAACAGCAAGAAGGATTTTGAGTATTGCTTTTTTACACAAAATTTAGATACAGAGCAAACCAATTAGTCCGGCTAAATTTGATATAATGGAACGACGGGCTATTAGCTCAGCTGGTAGAGCAGACGCCTCTTAAGCGTAAGGTCACAGGTTCGAACCCTGTATAGCCCACCATTTAATAATATACAAGGACGGATGGCGGAACTGGCAGACGCGTACGGCTTAGGACCGTATGGAGAAATCCTTGAGGGTTCAAGTCCCTCTCCGTCCACCATCTTAACAGGAGAAGATAAACAAAATGGCAATTTTCACAAAGGCTGACGCAGCAGACGTAAAAGTAAAAGAACTTACTAAAAAACCCACCGAAATTACTTTAAGCATAGAAGTAACTCCCGAGCTGGTTAACAAATGTTTCCAGGACGCGCTTATCCAGGTGCAGAGCCGCGCGCAGATGCAGGGTTTCCGCTCCGGCAAAGTGCCGCTGCAGCTGGTTAAACAAAATTTCCCGACGCATATTAAGGAACGCGCCGTTGATTTCGTCATCCGCGCGGGCGTGGCGAAGGCGCTGGAAATAAAAAAATTAAATCCTGTCACGGTGCCCTCTTTGACAAAAGCGGATTTTAACACGCTTGAAGAAAACAAACCTTTTACTTTTGAATGTCTGGTGGAAACCGCGCCGGAGTTTGAGCCGAAAAATTACACCGGCATAAAAATTACAAAAAAATCAGACGCTGTGTCCGACGCGGAAGTCGACGCGCGAATCAAAGAAATTATGGAGCACAATTCCCGTCTTGAAGACGACGCGGACGGCGTTATAAAGGACGACAGTTTTGTCACTGTCTCTTATGACGCGCTTAAAAACGGCGTAAAGGACGCCAAACTTTCGGCGGACAGCGAACTTATTGACATGTCCGCGCCGCAGACGGTAGCCGGCATGGCGGACGTCATAAAAAACGCGAAGAAAGGCGACGTGAAAGATTTTACGGAGACCGTCGGCGGAGAAAAGGTGGAGTTCAAAGTTACCGTGCAGGAAGTCAAGAAAAAAATAGCCCCGGTTCTGGACGCGGCTTTTGCAAAAGATATGGGTTTTGAGACGGTGGACGACCTAAAAACTAAAGTGCGCGAAGGCATGGCGCAGGACGCCAAAACCGGCGCGGAGCGCGAAACGGTAAAGCAAATCGAAGACGCGCTTGTCGCCGAAAATAACTTCGAACTTCCAAAGGGCTTGGTGGAAGAACAGCTGCAATCCACCGTCGAAGGTTTCCTGCAGCGCTACGGCGGCGGCCAGAATATTCCGCCGGAGCAGAAAAAAGAAATGGCGGAAAAAATGCGCGAAAACGTTGAAAAAGATTTACGCATAGGCTACCTTATCCACGCCATAGCCAAAAAAGAAAACCTGACAGCCGCGGAAGCCGACTGGCAGACGGAGCTGGACAAAACTTTGGCCGAAAACGACAAAAAAGAAGACAAGAAAATCAAAGCGTTTTTCAACGAGCGCAAAGACCACATCATAGCCACGATTACCGAGAGGAAAGTGTTTGATTTCCTCAAATCAAAAGCTGAAACAAAATAAATTTAAAAACTGGGTTGTTTGCGGTTTTGCTTAAATATTTTAGGCGGACTTTAAACGATTAGTTTTTAACCTCAGGGCCGGTGAAAACCGGCCCTTTTTTTATTCCAACGTGGGATAATTAGTTGACAATATAATTTTCTTCCCTTTATAAGGGAAGTACCCGCGAAGCGGGGGAAGGGTTTTGAACCAACCCCGATATAAATAAACCTGTCCCCCGGTTCAAAACCCCTCCCCGCCTGCGGCGGTACTCCCCTTACAAAGGGGAGAAAATGCAAAAATCCTTCGGTTTTTCAAACTTCTGTCAAATCTTATTTGGAATCGTCTCAGTCGTAAAAAAACATAGCCTTTTTAGTTATTTTGGATTACACTTTTTCCGGGTTAAAATATAAGTGTAATTCCAAAATTATTAAGGAGACTTTTTGTGAAAAAGAAAACAATAAATTTAACTCTGTCGCTTTTGTTTCTGGCTGCGGGAACAATGGTAACATTTGCCGCCACGTCTTATGAGCATTGCCGGTGTAACCAAGCCTCCCCAGGGCTTGGCAGTAATCAACCCTCCACCTGCTGCTCCGATAGTAGCAATAATTCGTATCAAAATAGTAACCCAGACATATGTTGCTCCCTTGTAGCCGGCGTGAATAAAGTGTGGGCAGGAGGAAGCGCGAATTGGTCAACTTCTTACTGTAAAACGCCGTGCCTGTGTCTGGGAACACAGACCAAACAGGCTGATTATCAGGAAGACGCCCCGGGCGGGGTATGTTGTCTGTCAAAACCTGTCGGCGGCGGCACCCTCGGCGGGAGTTGTCCCGGGGCATGTACGGCCGGCGCTACGCAATGGTGCGGCGGTACGACTTACACCGGCGTGGACTTAGGCGGCAACGGCAGTTATTTACAAGGTTATATGTTTCAAACGTGCGGCTCTGATTGTACATGGGGCGCATGTACCTGCCCCAGCCAGCTGGCCTATAACCAATGCATATCCGCGGGCGGGGTATGGGGCTTTCAGTCTTGCAACTGCCTTTGCTGTCCGCCTGGCAGTACAGCGGCGTGGAACGGGACTCAACCAAATTGTACAAGCAACAGCAACGGGCAAATGCTGGCTAGATTAATTTGTACCCCTCAGCCATAAGTTGTTTAGAGATAAAACAGAGTGAAAAAAACCTCTTTCTTGCGGAAGAGGTTTTTTATTTATATTCATATTATATTTTTTCATTGTAATTTTCATATCTAATTATGTAAAATATTTTATTGAGGTATTTTATGGACTTGGAAAAAACCAGAGACGCGTTTAAAAATAATTTTCTCGGCAGGGGTGTTTTATGGGTTTTGTCCCAATTTTACTCTCTGGGCGCGGCCTTAAATAAATTTTTATACACCCACCACTGGCGCAAAACTTACAGCGTAAACACGCGCGTGGTTTGCATAGGCAATATTACCGCCGGCGGCACCGGCAAAACCACGGCCGTGCTGCTCGCGGCGCGCACTTTGGCGCAGGCCGGCATAAGGACGGCTATAATTTCCCGCGGTTACAAACGCGCGGTTAAAGATAAAAACCCCGTAGTGCTTTTTGACGACGAACTTGAAAATAACTGGACCACCGCCGGCGACGAGCCTTTTATGATGTCCCGCAGCCTGGCCGACGTTAAAGTGCCCATAGTCATACACAAAGACCGCTACCTTGCCGCCACGGAAGCGCTGCGCCGTTTTAAGAGCCAGATTATTCTTCTTGACGACGGTTTCCAGCATTTCCGCCTGAAAAGAGACGTTGATATCGTGCTGATTGACGCGCGTAATCCCTTCGGCGACAAAAGACTTTTGCCTTACGGCACTCTCCGCGAAAACTTAAAAGGCTTAAGCCGCGCCAATCTTATTTTAATCACGCACAGCGACCATGTTGACGCGCGCAGGCTTGAAGATATACGCGACCAGATACGCCTCATTAACGAAGACGTGCAGATTTTAAGCGCAGTCCACAAGCCGGACCATTATTTTGATATCTGTGAATCAAAAAAAGTTCCTCTCACCGCGCTTAAAGGAGAGGCCGGCGCGTTTTCCGCTATCGGCGAACCGGGCGGGTTTGAAGACACTTTGAGAAAACTGGGTTTGACGCTCACCAAAGTCTGGCGCTATCCGGACCACAGGCGCTACACGGATTTTGATTTGAAAAATTTTATGGAACTTTCCGGCGGCGCGCCGCTTATAACGACGTTTAAAGATTTTGTAAAATTCCCCGACAACTGGCGCGATATTTTGAATAAAAACGTTTACGTGCTTTCCATAAATATGGAAATAAAAGGCAAAAAAGAGTTTGAAGTGTTTACCGAAGCTTTGTACCCGAACTTCACTAAACTAGCCGGCGGGAAAAGCAAAAAATGACAGATAAAATAAATTATAAGATGATGGGTTTCGGCGAATATTGGGGAACGTGCTTTAAAATGGCCGGCAGGTGTTTTTGGGCGATATTCGGCCTCGGGCTGGTATGCGGCATAGGGGCGCTTGTCATCGGCATTGTCGGCGCGCTGGTTTTAAGAGAGCTGACGCCTTCATTAATTATTGTCTATGTTATAACCCTGCTCTATTACGTGTCCGCCGTGGGAATAGTCGGCAGCAGGATACAAGGCGCTCCGGCCGGTATATTTGAATCTTTGCAGGCAGGCGGTGTTCATACTTTTCATTTTATAATAGCCGCGGTTTTGATGTCAGTCCCGATAAGCGCCGTAAGCCTGGGCTTAAACGCCGCCGGAATCAATGACTTGCGGTTAATCGCGCTGCTTGACATTGCATACTTATTCGCGCTTTTGTACGCCGCGTTTACGCTGGCGGCCATTGTGCTGCGGGACATGCCGTTTTGGGAAGCATTCAAACACAGTTTTTCCATCGTCAAAAATAATTACTGGAAAACGCTCGGTTATCTGGCAAGCGTGTTCGTTTTTTCTGCAGCGGTTTATTTAGCGTTTTACGGACTAGTGATTCTTGTTTCGATAATAGGCGGAATTACCGGCGCGTCGCTGCACTCTATGTCGCCGTCCATGTTTGAAACTCTGTCGATGGCGCTGTTTGTAGGGCTCGCGGTAGGCGTGGCGGCCGCTATTTTTTTTACCTGGCTGACTTCCTTTATTTACAGCGCTTACGCGCTTCTGTTTTTCAAACTTGAAGCCGCCGCCGGCGCGGACGCGCTTGATTTTGACGAGCTTGAAAAAACTAAGCCCGCCCAAACCGTAGTTCCGGCGGCTGAGCCTTTAAAAAATTACGACGACCTGCCGGAGAGCGAAAAATTTTACAGAAGCATTTTTGACAAAGCCAACGCGGAATCCGATGAACACGGCGGCGAAATGCCCACTATTTACGTGGACACCGCCAACGTCAGCGACCATAACATAGAAAAAATCCTGCAAAAGCGTCTGCGCGAAAGAGAAAAAAACAGACAGAAGCAGGACAATATGGAAAATACCGTCACGCTGTCGCAGCAAAATCTTGAAATCCATTTGGAAGACACTGAATATCTGCCGGAAAACGACAGCCAGCAGCCCAAGGAACCGCTGCCGCCGCCCGGTCCCGTGGCGCCGCGGCTTAAAGTGGTCAACGTTCCCCCTCCGCCGCCGAATAAAAATAAAAACGACGAGGATAAATAATGCAAACACAAATATTTAAAAAACTTTATGCAGTGACGGATATTGTAGGCGATTCGTTTAACGTATTCTTTAAAAATATAGTAAACCTTATATTGTTCCAGCTTATTTATGTCGCCGCGGTTATAGTATGCTCGGCGCCGTTCTGGATATATTTTGTCTTAACAAAGGCTCCTCTTTTTAACGCCGTACCAAAAAACCTGCCGACGGAAGTCGCGCGGCAAATGGATTTAGAAGTATTTAATATTATTCTCAGGGATCCTTATATGTGGCTCTTTTTTGCAGTCGCTTTGATTCTCCTTATAGCTGCCGCCTTCTGGAGAATAGCCGCGGTGTCCGCGTATCTTGAAAGTAAATTTTTGGGGACGCCGCTCGGCATATGGGAAAGTTTTAAAAAGACTTACGCCAGAGTCACGCCGTTTTTTCTCACTTTGTTCGCCGTATTTTTAATTATTTACGCCGTGCCGCTGGTTTTCGGCGGCGGGGCCGTTTTTGCTTTTACGGCTAGTCAGCCCGCTGTGGGGGCTTTGTGCATGCTTGCCGCTTTTTTCACCTTAATAGCGGCATGGTTTGTTTTTATGACAGTTCTGCCTCTGCCGCAGGTTTTGGCGCTTAAAGGCAAAAATTATACGGACGCCGTCAAATACGCGTGGCGCCTCGTGCGCGGCGGCTATTGGCCGACGATAGGCTTTTTCCTGCTGGTAATGCTTGTAATGTTTGCTTTCGTTATCGCCGCGATGTTCGTCCAGTGGATTGTTTATTTTATAGGCATAATTCTTGCAATACTGGCGTCTTTGGTTCCGTTTCTGGGGATTATAGTTATGGTACTGTTGACGCTGGTTGTCCTAGTAATTCAAATGACTCCGCAGTGTTATATAGAGGTGCCGCTGGTAATGTATTACCTCAACCGCGAAGCCGTGAAAGGCGACGGCATAGGTCCCGTGGCGGACGCTGCCCGCGCCGCTCAGGCGGACCAAACCCCGCAACAGCCTGACACGCGCAATGTAGTACAGCTTGAACCGCCCCCTCCACAAAATTAAACATAAAAAAAGCCGCCCGAAAGGCGGCCTTTTTTATGTTTTCATTTTTAAGCAATCCTAATTTTCGTAAAAAATTTCACGTCTGAGACTAACATAGCCTTTTTAGTTATTTTGGATTACGCTTTTTCCGGGTTAAAATATAAGTGTAATTCCAAGATTATTAAGGAGGCTTTTTTGTGAAAAAAATAATAAAAATTTTTGTGTTCGCGGCCGTTCTGTTTGCCGCCGCCGGAACCGGCATAACTTACCCTTACGGCAGTTATGCCGAGTGCAGGTGTAATCAAGCAACCCCCGGTTCAGGCGTCAATATCGTTTCCGACTGCTGCGCAAATAACTGGGGCGGCTACGGCAATGATAACGATTCCAGATGCTGCTCAGATATCACTAAAACATGGGTAAAAGCCAGAAAAACTTGTCTTACTCCGTGTCTGTGTTTAGGAACACAGAGCAAACTGGCTGACTATCAGGAAGATATCCCGAGCGGCAAATGCTGCGGATCTGCCCCTGTCGGCGGAGGCGGCATAACGCCGACGCCCAGCTATGTATGGCAGATGAGTTACGCTATGGTAAACTGCAAGAACGGCGGCGTTGCGAACAACGGCTTAAATCTTTATCCCAATGCCTCGCCAAGTAATCCGTGTCCGACTTCTATCGCTACTTCAAGCTGCAACCTCAACACCACCGGTTATTGCGAAAACCAAAGCGCGTACCCGGTACTGCTGGCGGACGGGATTACCTACGCAAGCGGCTGCTGCGCGACCAGCTGGAACGGAAGAACTGATGTACAAAACAATCAGTCCGGTAACGGAATTAACTTCACGTGCGGAATAACGTATACATGCGTACAGCAGTAAGCTTATTTATTCGGGGGATAATATTTATCCCCCGGTAATTTTCAGTTTGAATTGAAGCATGTCAGTACAACGGTTTATTCTGATTCTTTTAAGCGGTTTTGCCGTGTTAAGCGGCAGCGGATTTACGCCTTGTTCCGACGAAATAGAAATTTTATAACCAGCCGCGCTTATAAAAGAATTTATTTTATCATCATCGGCGCCGCCGCCGTAAGGATAGGCGAAAACCGCGCACGGCGCGCCGAAGGTATTTTCAAGCCGCGCGCGGCTTTCCCTTATTTCATATTCGGCGGTCTCCGGCGGAAGTTTTGCCAAATTTTTATGCGTCAGCCCGTGCGAACCGTAAGAAAAAACGCCGGATTTTAAAATTTCTTTGAGCTGCTCTTCCGTCATAATATCCGTCCACGCTTCACTCTCCGGGTCCTGCCAAAAATTATATTTGCCGACGGCCTCCTGCACGGGAAGAACCGCGGCTTTCATCTTTTTTTCTTTAAGCGCGGGAAAAGCGTTTTGGTAAACGTCTTTATATCCGTCGTCAAAAGTTATGATTACGGGTTTCTGCGGAAACTGCGCTTTGCCGGCCATAATTTTTAAAAGCCCGTCAAAATTAATTAAAGTATATCTGTTCGCGGACAGCCAGTCCAGCTGCCTGACAAAATTTTTCGGCTTAACCCAGGTTCTTTTATATTTGGATTTTGCGGGCGGCGCGCCGATATGATGGTAAAGCAAAATCACCAGTCCGTCTTTGCGCTTTTTCCACCACGGATATCTGACGGAAAACATAACGGCTAGGATTATTAAAACCGCGGCGGCGGCGGAAACGTAAAGCATTATTTATCCTTGAGAAGTTTGGAAAACGCGTCAAAAGCGGCGTCGACGGAAATTAAACGCATGCAGTCTTCCGTGCATTTATGGTTTTTGAGGGAACAATTTTCTTCCGGCGGCTGTAAGACGGCGGCGCGGCCTTTGCCGTACGGCCCCCAGCGGCGCGGCAAACACGCTTTTTCATTGCCGAAAAACGACAAAGTTTTTTTGCCCAGCGCGGCCGCTATATGTAGCGGACCCGTTGAATTTGAAATAAAAATCGCGCACTGGTTGATAAGCGCTATAAAATCTTCCAGCGGCAGGCAGTCTTTAAGTACAAAAGGCGTGAAAGGTTTAGTGTTTTCAGCGACGGAGTCAAGCAGTTTGCGTTCGTCCGGCCCGCCGGTAAGCATTAATTTTACCGTCGGGTAATTCTGCATAATTTTGCGCGCGAGCAGCGCGTAATTTTCCAACGGCCACGCCGGGGAAGAGCCTTTTGAGCCCGGGTGCATAAAAACCAAATCGTCAAACATGTCGATGCCGTAATTTTCTTTCAAATAATTTTTGGCTTTTATATCATCTTTTTTAGGCACAAAAATTCTGGTTTTCGCCGGGTGATAATAAACAAAAAGCGGCTTTAAAAGGGCGGTATTATACTCCGCCTCATGCCTTTCGCCCGACGAGCGGCGCTGGCGTATTGATTTACTTAAAAATATAGCCCATATTTTGGAACGCGGCCCTATGCGCGTAGGAATGCCGGCGAAAAGAGCCAGCAGCGCGGCGTACGCGTCAAGAAAAAATATAATCGCGGTATCAAATTTTTTAGCGCGTATTTCGGCAAGGGTTTTGAAAAAAGGACCTTTTAAAATGACTTCGTCAATTTCATGGTTATTTTTAATAACGTCCGCCGCGTAAGGCGACGACAGCACGGCGATATGCGCGTGCGGAAAATTGCGCCTCAGAATAGAAACAGCCGGCGTAATGGAAATCAAATCCCCTATGCGGTCCGTGCGGACAAGTAAGAACTTCTGTTGCATGAATATAATTTTAGCATTTTTGGAATTTTACGCTATGCAAAAGATTTTAGAACAACATGTTTATATACAAGATTATTTATTTAGAATATTTAAAATAGATAAGGAGGACGTTTTATATGGAAAACAGTAAAGGTTTCACATTAATAGAATTACTCGTAGTAGTTCTAATAATCGGCATACTGGCCGCAATCGCATTGCCGCAGTATACCAAAACGGTAGAAAAATCACGTGCAGCCGAAGCTTTGCTTAACTTAAAAGCTATAACAGACGCCGCGCAGAGATACTATCTGCTTAACGGTTCTTACGACGGCCTCAGCATTAACATCGGTGCCCCAGGCGGTTCAGACAGTTTGGATATAGACGTGTCAGCAAGCAAAAATTTTTATTATATGACTGGCACATGCGCGGGTGATAAATGCCTAATTTTCGCTTGTAGAGTGCCTCCTCCTCAACCTTTTGATCCTGTGCATGGTATTTACCTATGCGCTTATCAGATTAATTACTCGTTAGATAAAGGCGGTTTCTCATCAGATAATCCTAGAACATGTGTAGGCGGCGCAGATATTACTATATGCAATACAATTAACCCTATGCTCAAATAATAATAGCCCAAACTTTAAAAAACCCGCCTTTCAGGGCGGGTTTTTTATTAAATAAAAAGGATAAAAGTTTCCGCCTAGCATTATTATTTTTATATCATGTAATTATGACAAAACTACAAAAATTTGACGCGCAGTTTAATTCCGTTTTAATAGGTATTGACGAGGCCGGGCGCGGGCCGCTGGCCGGGCCGGTCGTGGCCGCAGCTGTCTGCGCCGGACCGGAATTTTACGGCGCGTTTAAAGACGTTGACGACAGCAAAAAACTGACCGAAAAACAGCGGGAAAAAATTTTTGAACTTATACTGAAACACAAAATTTCCTTCGGCGTGGGTTTTGCGTCAAGCGCGGAAATTGACAGCGTAAATATTTTGCAGGCGACGTTCCTGGCCATGCGCCGCGCCGCGCAAAAATTTGCCGGCCTGCGGGACGCGCAGACTCTCGTCGACGGCAATCATAAAATAAACGGTTACGCGCTTCCGCAAACCGCAATCATCGACGGAGATGCGAAATCATTTTCCATAGCCATGGCCAGCATTATCGCCAAAGTTTACCGCGACAGATATATGAAAACTATAGACACGCTGTACCCGCAGTACGGTTTTGCCGCGCACAAGGGTTACGGCTGCGCCGCGCATATCGCGGCCATCAACAAACACGGGATATGCAAAGAGCACAGAAGGAGTTTCGGCCCCGTCAGACAGCAGGAGTTGTTTATATGAACGATTTGGGCAAAACCGGCGAAGAAGCGGCGGCGGAATTTTTGCGCGGAAAGGGTTATGAAATCGCGCTGCAAAATTATGGCCGCAAAAGCGGGGAACTGGATATCGTCGCCGTCAAAAACGGCCGTCTGTCTTTTGTCGAAGTCAAGGCGCGCGGATATGACGCCTACGGCGGCCCGCTGCTCGCCGTGAGCAAAGCCAAACAAAATAAAATCGTGAACGCCGCCTTGCTTTATATTAAGGAAACGCGGCCTAAATTTGATACCATTACCTTTGACGTTATTACGATTTTGGACGGGAAAATCGAGCACATTGAAAACGCTTTTACGCCCAGGAGAATGACTTTATGACGCAGCTGGAAACGGTTAAAAAAATATCGTCTTTCATAAATAAAAAGACAAAAAACTTTAAGCCGGAAATTGCAATAATCACCGGCAGCGGCCTGGCAAACAGCGTGCCGGATTTGCAAAATAAAATCGTCCTCCCGTACAAAGATATTCCGGGTTTTCTGCAGAGCACCGTCGCGGGGCACAGCGGCAATCTGATTTTCGGAAAATATAAAAATAAAAATATTATGGTTATGCAGGGCAGGTTTCATTATTACGAAGGCCATAATATTAAAGATATAGCCTTAGCGCCGCGCGTGATGGCGCGGCTGGGCGTAAAAACGCTGCTGGTGTCAGCCGCCGTCGGCTCAATCAACGCAAACCTTACGCCGGGAGCTCTATGCGTGATTTCTGACCATATCAATTTTATGTGCACCAACCCGCTTATCGGCAATTATGACGCGGCCTTCGGCCCTATGTTTTTTGACATGAGCGAAGCTTATGATAAAGAACTTGTTAAAATCATTCTGGCGGAAGCGAAAAAATTAAAAATAAAATGCGGCCCGGGCGTTTATATCGCGGTTACGGGGCCAAATTTTGAAACGCCGGCGGAAATACGCGCGTTTAAAACGCTGGGCGCGGACATCGTGGGCATGTCCGTGATACACGAAGTGTTAACCGCGCGGCAGTGCGGCATAAAAGTCTGCGGCGCGGCGTGGGTGACAAACCTTGCCAGCGGCATAAGCAAGACGCCGCTGTCCCACGCCGAAACGCTGGCCGAAACAAAAAAAATAGAAGGCAAATTCAAAAATTTGCTTGAGAACATTTTGGTAAAATTTTAAAAAACGGAGCATTGAATATGAAAAAGTTTGCGATAGTCTTGGTTGGTTTTATGCTGGCGTGCAACAGCCTGCCTACGTCGTCCGAATATCTGGCGCGCGGCGAAGGGTACCACAAGGACGGCAAGCCGGAGAAGGCGATTAAAGAGTATGACAAAGCTTTAAAATTAAATCCGAATAATATTGACGTTTACGCGTCGCGCGGCGCGGCGAATTTTTATCTTAAAAATTATGACGCGGCGGCGGCGGACTTTATTACCGTCATAGAAAACCAGCCGGAAAACGCGGCGGCTTATAACGCGCTGGGCTCCGCTCTGGCCGCGCTCGGCAGAAATGACGACGCGTTGAAATTTGTCAATTACGCCATTTTTGTTAATCCCGCTAACGCGGAGGCGCTGATGTCCCGCGCCGGAATTTATTACAATATGCAGCAGTATGACAACGTGATAGACGATTTGAACGCCGTCATAAAATTTAAACCGAACCTAGACGCCTACGCGCTGCGCGCGCTGACGTATGAGAAGATGGGCAAGCAGGATTTGTCAGACCAGGATAAAGAGAAAATTAAAGCCGGCGGCATGCCGCTGCACGTGAATTCTTTGGTCACTTATTAAGACGCCGGGCAGGAGTTTATATGACAAGTACGAATTGGATACTGATTGGTATTCTGATAGTCATAGTTATTCTTTTATCAATATATAGACGCCGGCATTTTTTGACAATTTGTAGACAAAACAATTTTATGATTTTAGACAAAATCACGGCGGCAAATACTTTTTACGGTTTCACTGTAACCGACGGCGCCGCGATGAATCTGCTTGGTGTTGAAAGCTATCCGGGCATTTCGTGGAAGTATTTTGTTCTGCTGAATTTGCCTGAAAGGACGGCTTACTTTCTGTCCTTAAAGCACTATTTTAACAGAGATAGATATAGCAGAAAATTTTTTGACGGCAAGAATATCTACGCCCTTGCCGTTAAAACAAAAAAAGTAATGCCTTATGTTAAAATAACGGCAAATCATTTTTGGGATAATTTATCGTTATTTTATTATCTTAACATTAATAAACCGCGCGGCAACGAGCCGGCTCAGCCGGTCCCGGGCACTCCTTATACGCTGTATACCTCTGAAGCTTCGCCTGAACAACTGCAAATATTTTACGATTTTATGGCCGAGCAGTCGCGGTATCTAAAACGGGAAAAACTTAATATAGAAATTTCCGGAAATTATATTATTTTTTACAAACTTTCCGGCGGCAATAATCCGTGTTATTTCAGAGATAAAGTTTATCCCGCCGCGCTGTCGCTGGCGGAAATGCTGGACAAATAAAGGTAATTTATATGGATACCGACACGCTGATGCTTATTGGAATAGTTGCAGTCCTTGTAGGGATTGTTCTTTTTGTCCTTATAAGACGCTGGCATTTTTTGGCTGTTTGCAAGAGAAACCGTTTTACGCTTTTTGACGCGGACAGCGCGCCGGATACTCTTTACGGTTTCACGGTGACCGACGGCGGCAATGCGTCCGTGCTTGGTTTTGAAATGACTTCAGACGTTGTATGGAATTATTTTGTCCTGCTTAATTTGCCTGAAAGAGAAACTTTCTTCCTTTCCATGACGCATGAGTTTGTTCCAGAAGGTTACGGCTTCAGACGGAGGAGATACAGGAATATCAGGCATGTTTACGCGCTTGCCGTTAAGACGGAAAAAGAAATGCCTTACGTTAAAATAGCGACGCATAACTTTTGGGATAAATTATCTTTTTACTTCTACTATCTTAACCAGCCGCGTATGGACGAGCCGGAACAGCCGGTCCCGCCCGGCACGCCTTATAAACTGTACGCCTCCGACGCTTCGCCGGACCAGCTGCAGGTTCTTTATGATTTCATCGCCGAACAGTCGCAGTTTTTAAAACAGGAAAAATTGAATATAGAAATTTCCGGCAAATATATTATTTTTTACAAACTCTCCGGCGGGAATGATCCATGCTATTTCAGAGATAAAGTTTACCCCGCCGCGCTGTCGCTGGCG
Source organism: Elusimicrobiota bacterium (assembly GCA_009778915.1). Lineage (GTDB taxonomy): Bacteria > Elusimicrobiota > Elusimicrobia > Elusimicrobiales > Elusimicrobiaceae > Elusimicrobium. The sequence continues at coordinate 34,192 of WRFH01000005.1, read as the reverse complement.
GAAATGCTGGACAAATAATTTATTGTGGCCGCCACATCGTGGACTCTCAGGATATCCGCGTATTCCGCAGCTTTTTTGCTGGCTTCCAAAGTGGCGGGCAGTCTGTCAGCCGGAGTGTCGTTTTCCGTCTGCGCTAAAAATCTTTTGCGGCTTAAACCTATCAGCAGCGGCAGATTAAATGTTTTAAAATATTGCAGATTTTCAAGCAGAAATAAATTTTGCTCTTTGGTTTTGGCAAAGCCGAAACCTACATCCAAAATTATATTTTCACGTCTGACGCCGGCGGCAAGCGCGATTTTAATTTTTTCTTCAAAAAAGTTTTTCATCTCTTCTAAAATATTATTGTAAACCGCCAGTTTATTCATGGTTTGCGGCGTGCCGCGTGTATGCATTATCACAAGTTTTTTATTTCGCGCGGCGGCAATACGCGCCATTTCCGCGTCCGCCAGGCCGGAAGTATCATTTAAAATATCCGCGCCCAGCGCGGCGGCTTTGGCGGCCAGCCGCGTCTTATAAGTATCAACGGAAATCAGGATTTTCGGATACTCGGCGCGGATTTCTTGCAGCACGGGAAGAACGCGTTTTTCCTCTTCCTCCAAACTTACCGGCGCGGCAGTGGGGCGGGTGGACTCTCCCCCTATATCAATAATATCTGCCCCCTCTTTTATCATTTGCGCGGCGCGTTCCAGCGGGGATATCGGAGTGCCGCCGTCAAAGAAGGAATCCGGCGTTACGTTTAAAATTCCCATTATACGCGGTATTTTCATTGAAATATTTTATATAATATTTGCATAGAGGAGATATCTATCTATGAAAAAAATAATTGCATTGGCAGTATTTGTTTTGGCTTTCGCGTTTGTTACCGGTTGCTCAAAAAAGGCGACTAAAGACGAAACGCAGCCCGCTCCCGCGGTGACCGTGGCGCAAACCCCGGCCGTGGTTGAAGCCCCTGTTGTTCCGCCCGTCGACCCTAACGTCGCCGCCGCGCAGCAGAAGTATTTAGACGGTCTTAAACAGTTTGACAACACCGATTATAAGGGCGCTTTGAAAACCTGGAATGACTGCCTGAAGCTTGACCCGAAAAACGAAGATTGTGCCGCCGGCGTAAGAGCCGCCAACGACATGATTAAGAGCCTCGCGGCCAAGACTAAATAAGCCGTTTTCGTACAAATAAAAAAGGTCTGCCAATTCTGGCAGACCTTTTTTATTTGTACGAAAACGGCAATCCGCGCCACGCTCCAAATTTTGTAGAATATATATAAATAAGTATAGATTGCAGAATGTTCCTAACCCGCTGTGCGCAAAGTAATTTTTAGAAAATTTTAATTTTCTTTGCGACGCGCGTAGCCGACAGGCGGAGCCTACGTAAGGAGCAAAAAAATTAAAATTTTATAAAAATTACACAGCCCGCAGGGTTTGCCGGCTGTTTGGCAAACGCGCAGAGGGTTAGGAACATTCTGCAATCTTAAATTAACGGAGGAGTATTATGGCAATTAAAGTTGGTATTAACGGCTTCGGCCGTATAGGCAGATTAGTTTTCAGAGCGGCGGTAAACAGGAAGGATATCGAAATAGTCGGCATTAACGACTTGCTCAGCGTTGACTACATGGCTTACATGCTTAAATATGACACCATGCACGGCAGGTTTAACGGCACGGTGGAAGCCGACGTTAAAAACAGCACGCTTACCGTAAACGGGCACAAAATCCGCGTGACCGCCGTTAAAGATCCGGCAGAGCTTAAATGGAACGAAGTGGGCGCGGACTACGTCCTTGAATCCACGGGGTTATTTTTAGATAAAGAAAAATGCGCGGCGCACATCAAGGCCGGCGCGAAATACGTAGTAATGTCAGCTCCGTCAAAAGACGACACTCCGATGTTCGTCTGCGGCGTCAACGAAAAATCTTACGTCAAAGGCACGCAGTTTGTTTCCAACGCTTCCTGCACGACCAACTGCCTGGCGCCAATAGCCAAAGTTTTGCATGACAAATGGGGTATTAAAGACGGTCTGATGACGACGGTCCACTCCACCACCGCCACGCAGAAAACCGTAGACGGCCCGTCCTCCAAAGACTGGCGCGGCGGCAGAGCGGCAAGCGGCAACATCATTCCGTCTTCAACCGGCGCCGCGAAAGCGGTGGGTAAAGTTATTCCCTCCCTCAACGGCAAACTTACAGGTATGTCATTCCGCGTGCCGACGCTGGACGTTTCCGTAGTTGACTTAACTGTCAACCTCGCCAAACCGGCCAACTACAAAGACATCTGCGCGGAAATGAAACGCGCGTCTGAAAACGAAATGAAAGGCATACTAGGCTACACTGAAGAAGAAGTGGTTTCGTCCGATTATCTGGGCTGCCCGCTTACGTCGATTTTTGACGCCAAAGCCGGCATCGCGCTGACCGACACTTTCGTAAAAGTGGTTTCATGGTATGACAACGAAGTCGGATATTCCAACAAATGTCTTGACCTCATCGTCTACATGTCCTCAGTCAACAAATAAGTTTCAACATAAGCAAAAGGCCCCCGGTTACCGCCGGGGGCCTTTTTTATTTTTAATTATTTTACATTATAAAAAAGTAAAAAGACTATATTCTTTCACTCGTATCCAAAATTTCTTAAAATAAACTATGTTTAAGGAAAAAGGATTTACGTTAATAGAATTATTAATCGTCGTCCTGATAATAGGCATATTGGCCGCCATAGCGGTGCCGCAGTATAATAAAGCCGTCAAAAAATCCCGCGCCATGCAGGCGCTTATCCTTGTACGAAATATCGCCGACAGCAGGGAAAGATATTTTTTGGAGACCGGCGATTATCCTGTAAATTTCAGTGATTTGGACATACAGGTTCCGGCTGAGGAATCACGCTATCCGGGATATAATGACAGTTACGCCAAAATAACCGTATCAAAAGACTGGTTTATTTTAATGGGTTCGGGGGCGTATGCAAATTATGTTACCGCGTATTCTTCGGGTACAGTGTCAACTGTTTATATAAGTTATCAGAAAGACAGAGATAGGAAAATATTCTGTGTCGCAAGTAATACCAATACCGAAGGTCTGGCTTTATGCCAGTCCCTCGGCGCAAAACAAACTAATCCGCCGACGGTAAACTGCGGCTGGAATGCCACCCAATGCCTCGCGCTTAACTAAAAATTTCTGGCCTCCGCGTTTTAAAACGCGGGGGCTTTTTATTTGCTAAAATATTTTTAAAGGTTAAGAAATACAATTTTAAAAAAATAGCGAGGGAAATATGGAACTTAAAAATATCAAGAAAATTCAGGATTTGGACCTGAAAAACAAAACTGTTCTGGTACGCGTGGATTATAACGTGCCGCTGGAAAACGGTGTAGTCTCAAACAACAAACGCATTACCGCGACGGAAAAAACAATCAAATATCTGCTGGACAATAATTGCAAAATAGTTTTAATGGCGCATCTCGGCCGCCCGAAAGGCAAGGTAAACCCGGAATTTTCGTTAAAACCGGTGGCGCCCGAAGTTGAAAAGATTTTCGGCGTAAAAGTTCATTTCGCGTCTGACTGCATTGGCAAACCGGCGCAGGACGCGATTAAAGCCGCGAAAAATAAAGAAATCGTCCTCCTTGAAAACCTGCGTTTCCACCCGGAAGAAGAAGCCAATGACGCTAATTTTGCAAAAGAACTTGCCAAAAACGGCGAAGTTTTTGTGCAGGAAGCTTTCGGCACCGTGCACCGCGCGCACGCCAGCACGTCGGCGATAGCAAAACTTTTGCCGGGCGGTATAGGTTTTCTCGTTCAGAAAGAAGTTGAATTTTTGGGCGACGCGCTCGCAAACCCCAAACGCCCGTTCGCGGCGGTAATCGGCGGCGCGAAAGTGTCCGACAAAATTATGGTTTTAAACACGCTTATTGATAAAGTGAACGTGCTTGTCATCGGCGGCGGCATGGCGTATACTTTTCTTAAAGCGCAGGGTTTTACGACGGGGAAATCTTTAATGGAAGCGGACAAAATCGAAGAAGCCAAAGCAGTTTTAGCCAAAGCTAAAAGTAAAGGCGTTGAAATTCTGCTGCCGGTTGACAACGTTTGCAGCACGGAATTTTCCAACGACACTCCAGTTATGACAACCAAAGACGCTAATGTTCCCGACGGACAGATGGGCCTTGATATCGGCCCCAAAACGATTGAACTGTTTGACAAAAAACTTTTGGAATGTAAAACGATATTCTGGAACGGCCCCGTCGGCGCTTTTGAAATGAGCAATTTTGAAAAAGGCTCATTCGCCATAGCCAAAACAATGGCGGCGGCTACCAAAAAGGGCGCGGTGACGATTATCGGCGGCGGCGATTCTCTGAACGTTCTCAAAAAAGCCAAAATGAAAACATCTGAAATGAGCCACTGCTCCACCGGCGGCGGCGCGAGCATGGAGTTTGTGGAAGGCCAGGAACTGCCGGGCCTCGTCGCGCTTGCTAAATAATTATTGCATAAAATAAATATCCCCCTGCAGAGGGATATTTATTTTTATTGTTACACATTTATAAATCCATTTTATATGCTATGTCGTGAGGCACGAACAAGCGCAACCCACAATAGGCGCATTCGGATTCGCAGTTACCACCGGAGAAAAAGCCTCACACTGACACGAGCAATTTGAAAGCGGTAAACCCAAGGCATTGCATATTGCTTTGCCATCGTTTGTAAAGCCAGAGCACTGTATAAGATTATTATTGGGCCCGTCAAAATAATAATAAAATGCGTAACTAAAGTTTCCAGACTGCCTGGCGCAACGCGCGTACGCGGTGCCAAAGCCGCAGTACCAGTTACCGCTGCCTATGATTTGATTACCTCCGGCCCACGCATCAGGTATGGCAACAGTATACTGGACATCAAGATCGGACCATTTTGCATTTCCCTGCCACGGATTATTTCCGGTTTCCATCATATACATTTTCCCGGCTTTGGCTAGAGAAGACACTATAGTCATTCCCTCCGCGGCGCGGGATTTTTCAACGCTTTTGTTGTACATTGGCAAAGCGACGGCAGCCAGTATTCCTATTATAAGCACTACTATTAATAATTCAATAAGGGTAAAACCCGTCCGCGCCTGATATCTATATTTCATATTATTGTCCTGATAAACCAATAAGATTAAACATCTAATTTCATTAATATTTTATTCAAAGAATCTGCTAATGTAAAGTAAATAGTCAGGCTATACAGAGCTTAGACGGCGACGCATTTTTTAGTTAGGTATGCTAACTTGATAAAAATACCGAAAATTAAGGCCGCGCGGACGATAAAACAAGATATCTTTCCCCTCGCCCCTCCGGGGGAGAGGGATAGGGTGAGGGGGTGTGTACACATCATGTACACAATATATTGTTGTTCATCAACTTAGGTTTTTCACCTTATCGGCCCCGGCATGCGGGGCCTTGAACAGATTTTAAGACTTACGGCGCATGTTGTTTAACTACCCCCTCACCTGTGTCCTCTCCCCCGGTGGGGAGAGGAAAAAAATTTGAGGACGGAGTCTTAATAATCTTGCACAATTAACAATAAATATAGTAGAGTGGTTTTTATGAAGCAAGCTATCTTCAAAAACCTTCCAAGCCTTATTTTGGAAAATGATTTTATTAAAACGGAATTTATTCCGTCATACGGCTGTAAAATGGTTTCCCTTCTTGATAAAAAAACAGGAAGGGAATTTTTATATCAGACGCTTGATAAAACATTAAAAATTCCCCCCTACGCCGCCGCGTTCGATGGTTATGATTCCAGCGGGTATGACGAGGTTTTTCCGTCGATAGACCGCTGTCCTTATCCGGGCAAAGAAAATATTATTATCCCGGACCACGGTGAAATCTGGGCGCTGCCCTGGACCATTACCGAGACCGAAGAAAACGGTTTCACCGCCGAAGTAAAAAGCCCCAAACTGCCCTACACTTTCACAAGAGAAGTAACAATAAAAAATAACAAAGTAGAATTCCGATATACAGTCAAAAACACTTCCGAGACCGAAAATTTTAAATTCATGTGGGCCCTTCACGCGCTGCTGCAATGCACGCCGAAAACAAAAATTTTAACGCCGCCGCAGCTTAACAAAATTATGACGGTGGAACACTCCACGCAGACGCTCGGCCCGTGGGGAACGATACACTCTTATCCGAAAACAAAATCCGTGCACGGAAAAAGAATAGATATGTCCGCCACGCAGCCGCCGTCCGCGCGTAACTGCGAAAAATTTTATTTCATCCAAAAAAACACAGAAGGCTGGTGCGGCATAAAACATGAAGACACCGGAGACACTTTAATTTACCGCTACGACGCTTTGCAGGTGCCGTACCTCGGCGTTTGGAAAACGCAGGGCGGCTACCGCGGGGACTATAACATAGCGCTTGAGCCCTGCACCGGCGTCTATGACGATTTGTATGTAGGAAACAAAATAAGAAAAATAAGTGAAATACGTCCTCTGCAGTCATACAGCTGGAACTTAAGTTTCGTCGTTAATGAACAAATACCGTTGTAATAAGGAGAACTATGTTAATATCAATGCTGGCATTCGTTGTTTTCACTTTATCCGTGCTTGCTTTGGCCTATTATAAGACCAAAAACGCAAACACCGGTACGGAAGAAGGTTATTTCCTCGCCGGGCGCGGCCTTGTGGGCTGGGTTATAGCGGCGTCTCTGCTGCTGACAAACCTTTCCTGCGAACAGATGGTCGGTCTCAACGGGCAGGGATACGGTTTTAACATGTCCGTCATGGCGTGGGAAGTTACGGCGGCCGTGGCTTTAATCATAGTCGCGTTATATTTCCTGCCGCGTTATTTAAAACAAGGCTACGCGACGGTGCCGGATTTTGCCGGCGACAGGTATGACGCCGCCACAAAACATATGATTAACGCGCTGTTCCTGCTGGGATACATTTTTATTCTGTTCCCGATTATTCTGTACGCCGGCGCGGTGGGCATGGGCGGTATTTTCGACATTAAAAACGCTTTCGGCCTGCACAGCGATTTCCAGATGATTGCCATTGTCGTCGTGGCCATCGGTATTCTTGGTATTATTTACAACTATTTCGGCGGCCTCAGGATTATCGCGTGGGCGGATACTTTTAACGGCATCGGCCTGCTCGTCGGCGGGCTTTTGATTCCTGTTTTCGGGCTCATGTATATCGGGCACGGCAATCTTATAACCGGCCTGACAACTCTTATACACGATAACCCGGAAAAATTTAATTCCATAGGCAGCAGCGCGGACCCCGTGCCGTTCGCCACACTGTTTACCGGTATGTTTTTGGTTAACTTATTTTACTGGGGCACAAACCAGGTTATCATACAGCGCGCACTGGCGGCAAAAAACCTTAAAGAAGGACAGAAAGGCGTTTTAATCTGCGCCATGTTAAAACTTATTGGCCCGCTGTTCCTCGTGCTGCCGGGCATTATCGCCTATCATATATTTAAGGATAATCCGCTTAAAACGCAGGATATGGCTTATTCGTCTTTAGTAAGAACGGTGCTGCATAACCCGCTGCTGATAGGTTTATTCGCGGCGGTTCTTTTCGGCGCCATTTTAAGCGCGTTCAGCGGGGCGATAAACTCAACCTCCACGCTGTTTACGCTTAACGTCTACAAGCCTTTCTTCGCAAAACCCGGTACGCCTGACAAAGATATTGTTAAAAAAGGCAAAATAGCGGCCATATGTCTGGTGGTGTTTTCAATGTTCGTGGCGCCGCTTATATCTTACGCGCCGAAAGGCCTGTTCCAGTATCTTCAGACGGCAAACGGGCTTTACAACGTGCCTATATTTACGTTAATACTCATAGGCATGTTCAGCAAAAAAGCGCCGGCGTGGGCTGCTAAAACCGTTTTAATAGGTTTTATCATCGTCTACGGTTTTACGCAGATATTCCCCATGCTCGGCAACGGCGCGTACGTCGCGTCTCTGCCCGGGTTTTTGCAGTGGTTCGTGCATTTGCACTTCCTGCACATACTGGCGATATTGTTTGTAATTTCCCTGGTATTCATGCTCGCCGCCGGCCATTTTTATCCGACGCAGGTTAAGTTTGATATACACATGGATAAAAAAGTCGTCGACATGAAACCGTGGGACAAAGTTTATATTGTCAGTTTCATAATATGCGTGATAGTGGTGGGATTATACGTGCTTCTCTCGCCGCTGGGCATAGCGAAATAAATCTGAGCAAACAAAAAAGCGGCGCTGTCAAAGGCCGCTTTTTTGTATCTTGAAAATCGGAGAAAACCATGAAAAACGAAGTAATCAAAAATTTTGAAACTATTTTTAAAACCAAACCGTCCGCCGTCTTTTTCGCGCCGGGCCGCGTCAATCTGATAGGCGAACATATCGACTATAACGGGGGTTACGTTTTCCCGTGCGCGCTGTCTCTGGGCACCTATGCCGCGGCGTCAAAAAGGAAAGACGATAAAATAAGATTTTATTCGCAGAATTTCCCGAAAATCGGAATTATAGAAGTAAATCTTAACGATATAAAATTCCAAAAAGAGCATGACTGGACAAATTACCCGAAAGGCGTCATAGACGTTTTTAAAAAAGAAGGCTATAAATTCGACAAAGGTTTTGACGTGCTTTTCGGCGGGGATATTCCGAACGGCGCTGGGTTGTCGTCGTCCGCTTCCATAGAAGTATGCACGGGCGTTCTGCTCAATGATTTTTACGATTTGAAAGTTGACAACATCAGAATAGCCAAACTAGGCCAGCGCGCGGAAAATGAATTTATCCGCATGAACTGCGGCATTATGGACCAGTTCGCCAGCGCTATGGGTGAGAAAGACCGCGCCATTTTGCTGAACTGCAACACGCTGGAATATAAACTTGTGCCGCTGGACCTCGGCGGCGCGTCGATAGTTATAGTGAACACGAACAAACGGCGCGAACTTGCCGGCTCAAAATATAACGAGCGCCGCGCCGAGTGCGAGACCGCGCTTAATATGCTGAACAAAAGGCTGAAACTGAAAGATTTATGCTCAATGACGCCCGAAGAATTTGAAAAAAACAAAGGTTTAATTACTGACAAAACCGCCCAGAAACGCGCCAAACACGCCGTCTATGAAAACGCCAGAACGATAAAAGCGGTAGAACTTTTAAAGCGTGGTGATTTGGCCGGTTTTGGAAAACTGATGAATGAGTCTCACGTTTCTTTGCGGGACGATTATGAAGTTTCCTGTAAAGAACTTGATACAGTTTTTGATTTGGCCCTGGCTCAAAAAGGCACGATAGGCGCGCGTATGACGGGCGCAGGCTTCGGCGGCTGCGCCGTATGTATAGTCAAAAACGACGGCATTGAAAATTTCAAAAAGAATATAGCGCCGGAATATGAAAAACGCACGGGCCTCAAAGCGGAATTCTACACCGCGCAGGCAGGCCGCGGCGCGGGTAAAATTTAACCCGGCGTAATCACAATGACTGAAAACGACTTCAGTAATTTATATTCCGGCAAGCTGGCGGACCTTGCCGGAAAAATACCAAAAGTCATCTCGGGCGCCGGCAGGGACAATTTTTTCCGGTGGAGTTTTTCCGTAGCGCCGGTCAGCGCCTGGATTTGCACTCTCTCTGCCGCCGCCGCTATTCTGGCATTCGCCTTGACATCACCCGGCAAGCACGGCGAGCCGCCTCCCATCGGCTATGACAACCCCGTTTATATGCCCGTCTATATATTGATTATCGTGGCCGGCGTTATATGGATAATTTCTTTTTCACATCTGCAAATATACAGGGCTAAGTTTAACCACCTGCTTGAAGAGGCCGGGCAAAAGCGCGAAGAACTTATGACGGAAGTCGGCGCGTTTTTTGGGCTGGAATACCAGCCCAATCCTTTAACCGCGTCCTATATCCTGACACAGTGCGGCCTGTCAAATTATACTGAATACGCCGAAATAAATTACGTTCTGCACGGCGCGCTGGGCGGGTGTCCGCTTGAAATAATGAGGACGGAATTTAAAATAAGCGAAAATAAACACGGCCCGATTATGAACGAGGGGCTGCTCGCGCTGTATCCTCTGGATAAAAAATTTGAAGGCACTACTATATTATATGAAGATTCGCTGCTGACCAAAATCGGACATATCAATTCAAAATTGTCGCGCGTGAAACTGGAATGGGCGCAGTTTGAGGAAGCTTTTGACGTATACACCACGTCGCAGATTGACGCGCGGACAATTATGCAGCCGGATTTTATGGAAGCCGTTTATAATTTCCGCCAACAGCGTTCCATAAGTGATTTATTTATCTCTTTTTATGATAACAAAATGTTGGTCTTTATCAAAAACGACGACTGGCCGTATAATCCGAAAAATCAATTTTCCCCTGAAAAATATTACCAAAAAATGGACCTGTTGCTGAAAATACCGGAAATGCTGAACTATAAATCTTTCGCGAAAGAGTGTTTTATGGGCGACGGAACGGGAGGCGCGCAGAATTTTTTTCCCCCGTCGCAGGCCCCGGTAAATATCGTTGCCCCGCCGGCTAACCAACAGCGGCTGATAGACGCGGTCGTCGCGAACGACATTCCATCGGTGCGGACTTTGCTTGAACAGGGATATGACATAAACTGCCAATTACCCGAAAACGGCAACACCCCGCTGCACCTTGCCGTATGGAACGATTATGCAGATATGGCGCGTATGCTGGTTGCGCAAAGAGATGTTGATTTAAATATGCCCAATGACGATGGTAAAACGCCGCTTGACCTGGCGTTTGAAAAAAATAATCAGGATATGATAGACCTCTTAAATCCGCCGTCAAAATAGGTATAATATTTTAGAAAGAAATCAATTATGGAGTACAACAATGAAAAACATTTTAGTAGTCGGCGGAGCGGGTTATATAGGTTCCCACACCGCGAAAGTTCTGGAAGAGAAAGGCTATACGCCGGTAATCTATGACAACCTCACCAAAGGCCACAAAAAAGCCGTGCGCGGGTATACTTTTATTAAAGGCGATTTGGGCGACAAGAAAAAATTAGCCAAAGTTTTCGCAAAACATCAAATTGACGCCGTTATGCACTTCGCCGCGTTTACCGAAGTCGGCGAAAGCGTGCTAAACCCGTCCAAATATTATGAGAATAATTTTTGCAAAGTCATAAATTTGCTTGACGCCATGCGGGAAGCTAATATAAAATATTTCGTTTTCTCGTCTACCGCCGCGACTTTCGGCGAACCGATTATGGAATATATCGACGAAAACCATCCCCAAAAACCTATCAACCCGTACGGCAGCAGCAAACTGATGGTGGAAACCGCGCTTAAAGATTATGACACGGCCTACGGTTTAAAAAGCGTCTGCCTGCGTTATTTTAACGCCTGCGGCGCGCACCCGTCCGGCAAAATCGGCGAATCTCATTCAAACGAATCACACCTTATCCCGCTGGTTTTTCAGGCCGCGCTCGGAAAGCGGGACAGCATAAAAATTTTCGGCACCGATTATCCGACGACGGACGGCACCTGCATACGGGACTATGTTCACGTCTGCGATTTGGCTGCCGCGCATATAGCCGCGCTTGAAAAAATGGCGGAGACCGGCGGCAGCGACCAATATAATCTCGGCACCGGCTCCGGCTACAGTGTCAAACAAATTATCGATATGGTAAAAAAAGTGACCGGCCTTGAAATTAAAATAGAGTACGGGCAGAGACGGGCCGGGGACCCGGCGGTCCTAGTCGCTTCGTCGGAAAAAGCGCGGAAAATTCTTGGCTGGTTTCCGCAGTATGACTTGGAAAACATTATAAAAACAGTTTATAAATGGGAACAAAAGAGAAAATATTAATGATAGATTTCCAGATTTCCCGCCTTATAGATTACGCGGTAAAAAATAAACTCATTGAAGAAGGCGACCGGGTTTGGGCGGCCAACAGAATAATTTCGCGCCTCGGGCTGGACGGTTTTAAGGCCGTGACTTCCAAAGAGCCTCTGCCAAAATACCCGTCGGAAATACTGTTCGCGATTTCCGCCTGGGCGGCGGCAGATAAAAAAATCGCGGATTTGTCCTCCGCGCGGGAAATACTTGAGACGGAAATAATGGGTTTGTTGACGCCGCGCCCGTCTGATTTTACCGCTAAATTTAAAAGTTTTAAAGACATAAAAAAAGCCACGCGCTGGATGTACGCCGCGCAGCAGACGGCGGATTATATTAAAACGGAACGCGTTTCAAAAAATCTGTCCTGGACAACTCCTACGCGCTACGGCCGCATGGACATTACCGTCAATCTTTCTAAGCCGGAAAAGGACCCTAAAGAAATTGCCGCCGTAAAAGCGCTCGGCGTAAACGCGCTTAAGAGCGGCGTTTATCCGAAGTGCGCGCTCTGCGCGGAGAACGAAGGTTACGCGGGCCGCCTCAATTATCCGGCGCGGCAGAATATACGTCTGCTCCCGCTTAATCTCTCCGGCGAAAAATGGTTTTTCCAGTATTCCCCTTACGTCTATTATAAAGAGCATTGCATTGTGCTGAACGAACGCCACTCCGACATGCTGATTAATGAAAAAACTTTTGTCCGCCTGGCTGATTTTCTGGAGCAGTTCCCGCATTATTTCATAGGTTCCAACGCGGATTTACCTGTCGTGGGCGGCTCTATTTTGAACCATGACCACTACCAGGGCGGCAATTATGTTTTCCCCATGCACCGCGCGAAAATACGCAAAACTTTTAAGCTGAAGAAATTTCCGCGTCTGAAATGCGAGGTATTGGACTGGCCGGTTACCGTCATACGTTTTACCGGCTCGCGCAAAGACGCGCTGGCCGCCGCAAACCGCCTGTTTAATATTTGGGTTAATTATAACGACGCGGCGGCGGGAATTAAATCACATTCCGGCGCGGTGCGCCATAACACGGTTACGCCGATAGCGCGCATGCTTAAAGGCAAATTTCAGTTTGATATCGCGTTACGTAACAACGCGGCGTCTAAAGAATTTCCTGACGGCATTTTCCATTCCCGCCCGCAATTCCACCATATAAAACGCGAAAATATAGGATTGATAGAGGTTATGGGCATGGCTATTTTACCCGGCAGGCTGAAAACGGAGATGAAAGAAGTCGGCAACTTTCTGGTTAAAGGCGATTTAAACGCAATAAAAATTTCCCCCGCCGTAACCAAACACTACGACTGGGTTCTGCGTCTGTCCAAAAAATATAAATTTACGACGGAAAACGCGCAAAAAATACTGGAGCAGGAAACCGGCAAAATCTTCGCCGAGGTCCTTGAATGCTGCGGCGTCTTCAAAAACACTCCCGAAGGAAACATCCGGCTGGATAATTTTTTGGCACTACTGTGAATTGCTTAATTTAGAGTCTTCCAACGGTGTTTCATTAAAAGTAAGCTTCGGTCTTTTGCTGTGAGATTTTATTTGTTTATAAGCATCAGCGGAATTATTTGTAAAAACATTTTCCGGGTCCTGGCTTTTTTCAGCGGCTTCAGATTTATTATCATCCTCTTCGGGTTTTGTCAAATCCTTGTAAAGCGCATTTCCGCCTACCCCAAAACTGCCGGCGCGGGTTTTACGTATAAATCCGAATGTGCCGGCTGTTATAGCCGCCGGATACTGGAAAAGTTTTGAACTAAAAATTTTGCTGTCCAAACCTATAACCTTGCTGCCTATAATAGTACCCGCGGCTACGCCGAGCGCGGGAACCCACAAAGACTCCTGCAGTCCAAGATATTGTTTGCTGTCGGGGTATTTATTTTTATTAATATCGGACGCGGTAGTCATAAGCGCGGGAACAACCGCCATGCCTATATGCACACCCGGGTAAAGAACTTCATAGCTGGTTAAGAAAGTTTTTGCCGCGCCAGCCGCTTTTAAATTAAGCTGGCCGAGTTTAAAGAAACCGTTTGTAGTGCTGGCAAAACCTACCGACGTAAGCGCCATTCCGGTTAAAAACGACGGCATGTCATGCTGCGTATACAATATACCCGTTCCCACGGCCGCAGTGCCGAGGCTGGCCGTTAAAAGCCTTTTATAAGCAAGCGGATTTTCTTTGCCGCCCATAAGTTCCAATACTTTACCGGAATACATCCTGAAGATAAACGGCGCGGCGGTATATATCGCTACCGAGTATAAACCCCTGCCGTCTTCAGCCCACGGGCCTTCGCCGGATTTTTTATATTTGCCGATAACATATCTGTTTACTTCGCTCATGCTGTAACTGTTTACAAGCGCGGCTTCGGAGCCGACTATCAACGTGGACGCGCCTATAACCGGCAACACGTCTTTATTTTTTATAGTGGCAAAAGAAGAGCCGATTTCTTTTAAAAAAGGCATAGGGTCCCTTTTTCTCATTATAACATTCGCTGTTTCTTTCCAAAGAGGCCCGGGAGGCATTTTGAGATACTCTTCCCCTCTGCCTATCAAAGAACTTATTTTAGCGCCTCTCAACATTGCCAAAGTGCCGAGCGAAGCGCCTAATAAAACCGGATACGCGAAAGAAAAATCCGTCGGTTTTTTTCTGAAATGTTGTTCGGTCCCGTCCGGCGTTTTATAAATCATATCTTCATTCTTCGCGCCGAAAGCGTATGCAACGCCGTTTGCCGCCGCCGGCGGGAGAAGCATCAAAAACGAACTCAGATTTTTAAAACCCACGGATTTAAGCGTATTGCCGCCGCCGCCGATAGCATCCGTCAAAGGCGTAAGCGTGGCGCGCGTCATGGCGGTAGACGCGCCTACCAGCAGCGCCCCCGCGACCAACGGGAAAAGGCTTGGTTTATGTTCCGGAGTGATGCCGCCAAAACCATAAAAACCCGTAACACTAGGTATTACCAGCGCGCCCGCCGCGACAATAAGACTTCCCTGCAAAACTTTTACCAGCCCGTATCGCTTTACAAACGGCGCTATTGCGGGAGAAAGCAGCGACATCGCGTAAGGCATAATAACGGTTATCGCGAATTTGGATTTATACGACGCTTCCGGATAATTTGTATTAAGCGGCTTGATTAAACTTGTTGAGGCAGCGCTTAAACTTAAGCCGGAAATTACAAAAAGCGAATTAATCTTATTTTTGCTGCCGGTTAAACCGAGATGTATGTCTCTGTCCAAAAACCCCGCGGAATCGGCTATTTTGGTAAATTTTTTAATCTCCATCTTTGGCAGAAGAACATTAAATTTACCTTCAAAAGCGCCGCCGCCGGGTTTGACAAGCGTGACGCCGTTGTCCGCGCCGTTAACGACAAGTTTAAACCCT
Source organism: Elusimicrobiota bacterium (assembly GCA_009778915.1). Lineage (GTDB taxonomy): Bacteria > Elusimicrobiota > Elusimicrobia > Elusimicrobiales > Elusimicrobiaceae > Elusimicrobium. The sequence goes on along the minus strand of WRFH01000005.1, from coordinate 19,013 downwards.
TCAAGCTCTTTGTTAACTCTTAATTTTACTCCAGTAAAGGCTGTTTCGCCTTTTTCGCTCGTTATCACTGCCGGAATGGTTTCTTTAAAAGCAGCTTCTTTATTTCTAAAAAAGTCTTTTACTTTTGAGAAAATACCGTAGTTTTCAGGTTTATAATCGGCGGTAAGCTTTAATTCCAGAAGTTTTTCGGCCTTCCCGGTGAGTTTCCTGTTATCGGCATATTCTTCCGCCGCCCTTAAAAGTGAAGGAACGCTCTCTTTATCAACGGTTATTTTAAAGAGATTGGCGTCAATGCCGGTATTGTCTGAACCGACAAAACGCAGAACTTTCTTGCCGCTTGCCGCGTTTTTCTGTTCTAAAATAACGCTGGAAATTTTTTGTCTTTTCGCGGCGGCGCGGCCTTCTATAAAATCAGAATTTTGAAAAAATTTGAAAATACCTTTGTGCCAAAAGCCCGACGTTACGCCTGGGATAGGCTCGTCAAGAGACATTTCCACGTTGCCCACTCTTCTTTCCGGTGCGCCTTCTTTTCCCTGGGCAAAAAGCGACAAGTTGCGCGTCTCTCCGGCGGCGTGCGGCGTTTTTACAAGTTCCTCGCCGTACTTTCCGCTTTTCATATCCATGATAAACGGAACCTCTTCGATTGCGGACAGCGTATTACCGTAAGCACGGCCTATTGCTTTGCTGAAGGTATTAAAGTAAGAGGAATTGGCGAACGCTTTTTCGGTTTCTCTTGCCAAAAGCTGCCTGCCTAGCTCATCATTATATAAACTTCCAGCTTTATTTATAATCTTGCCTACAACAGGTCTTTTGGATTTTACGGGCAGGCTGTATTTGTCGAATTTCCCGGCGGCGTTTTTAGCCGCGTTATCTAAGGTTATCTTGGTTTCCTGTAAAACTTTGCCGTGGCCCTCAAATCCCTGAAGCGCCGCGTAAGCGGCCTTATTGTCAGTTACAAAAGCTCCTTTTTGGGCGTCAAAAACAGTGTTGGAGAGAACGGCCTCCACGGCTTTCTCTTCAGCTCCCTTCGGGCGCGCGGATTTCGCTATATCCGTAAAATAGTAGCGCCCCTGTTCCAGCACCGTCGGTTCCATCGCTTTAAAAATACGCTCGTTCACTTTTGCCAATACGGATAAATCTTTGCGCCCGGCAAAAGTCTTTTGATATACGGACAAATTTGTCCTCAAAAACGCAATTTTTTCAACCGCGCTGCCGGCGCGGGCCAGTTCTATGCCGCGAAAAACTCTTGACCAGAGTCTGCTTATTCCCTTTACGCCCTTCGTGGCAAGCTTTGACAAGTCCCAAAAACACCAGGCGATAAACGCCACGTCGGCGGTTTGTCCGACGATATTTACTATTTTGGCCGTTTGTATGCGGCTTTCTTTGGTCTGGGCGGCTGAGGGATTATTGTCTACAAGCGCGAATTTATTTAAATTTTTGTCCAGCTGGCTTCCGAATTTTTTGTAAAGACCGTTATCCAGATTATATTCTTCGCGGTACGGCAAATCGCCCATGTTCTGGTCAATTATATAAAGGGCAAAAAGCGCGTCCGGGCTCACCCCTTTTTGTTTGGCAAGCGCGGCAAGTATCCGCGCCGCCGCCGCGGAATTCGCGCGGTTCTTCGCCGCTGCCTGCTCTGTAATATAAATTGTGCCCGCTTTTGTAATATATGGACCGGCAGACATATATGTTCCGGGATTGTAATTCCCTACGCCGCTTTTACCGGACAATAACGCGCCCGTGAGAAACGGCAATATTATATCGCCGCATCCAAGATGAAAATCTTTTTGTCCGTTAATCTGCGTGTCTTCAAATACTTCGCATTTGTCAACGCCGTGCTCTTTTAAAATGTCAAGACTGCCTTGGCTGCCTTCTTCCGCGAGAAGACGGGCCACGTCCGTCCAAGCATTGTCCATTGTGAAAAAGTTGGGGTTTTCCTGGTACTGCGCGTATTTGCTTACCTCTCCAAGATATTTTCCGTCTCTGGTATTATAAGCCTCTGCCATTTGTGAAAAATTGAACATATCAAAATCATTAGAATTATTCTCGCGCCCTGAGGCGCCTATAATATAACTGTTAATCACTCCGTACTGTTTCAAACTAAGAAGCGCGCTTACGCCGGTAATTAGTATTCTTGTATAATCGCCGTTATGCTCGTGCTCTTCTATAAACCGCCCTATGAGATGAGCGTCCTGCTCGCTTTCCCCTAATATGCCTATACCGGAAAGCGCGTTGACTTCTATATCGCATTTTGAAAGTTTCTCGCAATCTTTGGACGGGACGTTCAAAATTGACGTATACAGAAACAGTAAATCCTTTTTCTGTTCCGGGGTAAAAAGCGATTTGAGTTCTTTGTGGTTGCCGCTTATTATAAGAAGCAGCGGGGAAAGCTCGGCGACGTAGGACAATAGTTTTTCCGGATTTTTTTTGTACATACCCATAAGTTCCTGGGTTAAGGATTCAAGTGTATCGTAAACTTCCGCTATATGCTGCTGTTTTTCCCGGTCAACCTGGCCAAGATACTCTTTATATCTTAAATTCGTTTTAGCAAGTTCGGCGGCCTTGCTGCGCAAAAATTCGGCTTTGGCGTCTTCTACGGACTGTTTCAGTTTATTTTCATTAGTCTCTTTCCAGGCGGCTATCTGCTGCGGCGGGTATTCGCCATAACTTAACTGCGTTGCCGTGTTATTAAGTCTTATTGATTCTTTTTGATAAAAGTCATCGGCTTTTGCAAAAAAATTTTTCTGGTAGGCGTTAAGCTGGTTGACGCGTTCTTTGGTAAATTCTTCAAGAGTATAAGGTTTGTTTTCCTGGTCCGGCGTTTTGTTGTCTTTGCCCAAAATAATAAATTTAATTTCTTCGGCTCTCTTAAAAATATCATCTGACTCCAGCTGTTTTTTATATTTGATTTCCTCCAGGAATTTTCTCTTTGCAATCTCATCGCCTACCGCGCCGTAATTGTTGTAGCCGCTGCTTCTGACGCGAAAAACCGACGGAACCACCGCATTGTACCGCGTTATCTCTTTGTTAACTCTGTCTCTCACCAACACGTTGTTATAGGAATTATTAAGGTCTTCCGTTTTTTTGTCTACCAGCTGTTGGTTAGATACAGTCTGGGCCAGCGCCGCGGTATTAGAATCAAAAAGTAAAATCGTTATTATACCCAGGGCGACCGTCTGTTTAAAAAATGGAAAATATTTTTTAATCATTCTTTGTCCTTGTACGTACTATATCTAGACTTTATACCCAAATTCTAATATGAAAAGTTTGAAATAGCAAGGGCCAAAAGGCCTATATGCAGATTATTATTTTATACTATGCTAAATATATACATTATGCGAAGCGAATTAATGTATTCTTGCGGCACATGAGAAATGAAGCGCGGCGCCCTGCAAGCGGCATAAAAAATCCGGGGCTGAATGCCCCGGATTTTTTATTATAGGTTTTAAACCTTATTCTTCAGTATCTTTGTTGAGCGAGTCTCCCAGCAGCTGGCCCAGCGTCGGGCGCGGGGCTTGTTTGGTATACTGCGCGACGAATTTTTTATTCTGCACGGCGTCATATTTCTTGACGGAAAGATTAACCGTAAAAGTGTCCGGGTTAATGCCGATAACCATTACGCTTATCGTGTCGCCGACTTCGGCCTCAAAATCGCGGCCCGTCTCAAACTCGCTGATAAAACCTTTGGTATTATTTTTGCCGAGCTCTACCTCAACGCCCTGCTCCGTAATAGCCGTAATTTTTGCTTTTGCCGTGCTCTTGTACGGGAATTTGCGGCGCAGCGCGTCGGCGGGATTTAAATAAAGCTGTTTCAAACCGAACTCAAGTTTGCCGGTGGCTTTGTCAATTTTAAGCAATTTCGCTTTAAGGCGCTGCCCGCGGCGGAAAGAAGTTATGACTTTCTGCGGTTCCTGCCAGGCGACGTTGTCCAGATTAACCACGCCTTCAATGCCGTGGAAACGCAGGTAAATTTTATCTTTGTCGGCTTTTGCCACGACGACGCGCAGCACTTCCCCCTCTTTAACCGTGCCCAGCACGCCCTCGCGCCTGACTTTCTCGTCTTCTTCCAAAACGGAGCGGCGGGAAACTATTAATTTATTTTTATCTTTTGAAATTTCCGCGATAACGCATTTGACTTTCGCGCCGACGGGCAGATAATGCTTGTACGCCGTATGCAGTTCGGAGAGTGACAGCGGCATAAAACCGTTCACGCCGAAAACGTCAACTATATAACCGCCCTTTACCGTCTGTAAAACCGTGCCGCGCACGCGCTCTTTATTTTCAAAAGCTTTTTTGCACATGTCCCAGCCAAGCGCTTCCTGCGCTTTTTTGTAGGACAAAACGGCGTGGCGCTCGTCGCTGCCTTTTTTAACCAGAACGGCGGGAATCGTGTCCCCCGCCGACGGGACATTGCCGCCTTCAAAATCCGCCAGAGGGATATAGCCCTCTTTCTTATCACCGGTATCGACTAAAACGCTGTCCGTGCCAACCTGTACTACCGTAACCTGGACAATTTCCCTTTTGTTAAGTTTGCTGAGCAAATTTTCCTGCTCGGCAAAAAGTTCGTCCATAGTCATTTCCTGCTCCGCCTGCGGCGTTACTGCGACTGCGCTTTCCTGTTTCACTTCCTGATTTTCTGCGTTGGTCATAATAGGTCTTAGTTTACAGACCGCGCTTTCACACGGCCTGCGTAATCCTCCCGGTTAATTAACTTCGCTGATTTCTTTCATAATTCTGTCTGCAAATTGTTTGTACTGTGTTTTCAAATCCACGCCCGGCGCTTCTTCAAATTTGATTGTGTGGGAAAAAACTACCCTCAAATTCCTTCTCCACGGAAAACCGTATGTGTTAAAAACGCGGCTTATTAAAACCGGCGCGCCGCTTTTATGCGCCAAAAAACTTACGCCCGCTTTAGCCTGCTGCATTTTTCCGTCTCTGCTTCTGGTGCCTTCCGGAAAAATCCCGACGCTCTCTTCATTATTAAGCGCCGCTAGCACGGCCTTAAACGCGCCCAAATCTTTTCCGGCGGCGCGCTCCACCGGTATAAAACCGAAAAGTTTAAACAGCCAGCCCAGCACCGGAATTTTCATCAGGCTCTTTTTAATGACGTACCGCGAGTCCCGCACCAAACCGGCGTACCCGCCCAAAAGCGGCGGATCAACATTTGAGACGTGGTTTGACACTATTATCAGGCGGCCCGTCTTAGGAATATTTTCAAGGCCCACGGCTTTCGCGTTATAAAACAGACCTAAATACGTCCTGAATATCCATTTTATCAAATTCAGAAGAAATGTTGTCATTTTTTACAAATGCTTCTTTATAATTTTCAAAACTTTTTCAACGACTTCATTTAAAGTTAACGTCGAAGTGTCTATTATTATTGCGTCCGGCGCGGCTTTGAGAGGCGCCGCGGCGCGCGTGCTGTCCCTGTGGTCGCGCTCTTTAATGCCCTCCAAAATCTCGTCGTAATTTGCGCTTTCGCCGCGTTCGACAAGCTGTTTATAACGGCGCTCCGCGCGGGCTTCCGGCGCGGCGTCTATATAAAATTTTACTTCGGCGTCCGGAAATACCACCGTGCCGATATCCCGCCCTTCCATAATCACGCCGCCGTTGCGCCCTATTTCGCGCATTAAATTTGTAAGCACTTCGCGCGCGCCCGGCACGGCGGAGGTTTTGCTCGCCGCGCTGCCGACGGCTTCATCATGCAGTTTGTCACCCAGAAAAACGCCGTCGACAAACATTCTCAAAACAGCGTCCGGCTGGCGTTTAAAAGTTAATTTTAAACTCTGAGCGGCGCGCGTTACCGCCGCCGCGTCCGCCATATCGATGCCGGACTGTAAAGCTTTATAACCCAGCGCGCGGTACATTTCACCGGTGCTTAAAAAGCTGTAACCCAAAGCCTGCGCCGCGAGTTTGCCGACGGAACTTTTGCCCGTGCCCGACGGACCGTCGATAGCCGCTACTATGCCGTTCTTTCTCATAGGCCCTTTTTGTCGTCGCCTATGCCTTTGACGGCAAGCATAGTCGTGTCCGGGCTCGTCGAATACGCCATCATATCTTCGACGGTAATTTTGCCTTCTTTATACAAAGCGACAAGCGCCTGGTCAAAAGTTTTCATGCCGTAATATTCGCCGCCGGAAATGTTACGCTGTATCTCGTTTATTTTGCCTTCGGTAATCAGTTTTTTAATCTGGGGCGTGTTTATCATGACTTCAACGGCCGGCACCATGCCGCCTTTAACGTCCGGCAAAAGACGCTGGCTGATAATACCCTTTATCAAATCCGCCAGCTGCATACGCACCTGGCCCTGCTGTTCGTAAGGGAAAGCCTCAATCATTCTGGTGAGCGTCTGCACGGCGTCAGTCGTATGCATCGTCGTAAAAACTAAATGGCCGGTTTCCGCCGCCAGTATCGCGGAGCGGATAACGTCGGAGTCTCTCATTTCGCCTATCATAATAACGTCGGGGTCCTGTCTCATGGCGGCGCGCAGCGCGGAGACGTAAGAGTGAGTGTCCAGCCCTATCGCCAGCTGGCTGACAAGACATTTCTCTTCGGCGTGAATAAATTCAATAGGGTCCTCGATAGTCAGAATATGGCCGCGGCGCGTGCGGTTAATGAAGCCCAGCATAGAGGCCAGCGTGCTGCTTTTGCCCGCGCCCGTCATACCTGTGACAACGATTAAGCCGCGTCTGTTTTCGCTCAATTCCTCAAGCACTTTTGCCGGCAGATTTAATTCCTGGAACGTCGGAATTTTGAGAGATATGTGGCGTATTGAAATGCAGATTTTGCCGCTCTGCCTGTAAACGTTGAAACGGAAACGGCCATGCTCTTTGGCGTCTATGGAAAAGTCAACGGTGCCGTTTTCCTCAAATATTTTTTTCTCCCTGTCGCTCATGCAGGCGTAGGCGATTTTGCGCACGTCGTCGTTGGACATAAAACTGTCTTCAATCTGCTTAATCTGCGTGTTCAGACGGACGAAAGCGAAAGAATTGCTTCTCAAATGCAAACCGCTGGCTTTGTTGTCCACGACGGTCTTTAAAAGACTGGTTAACCCTACTGCCATAATTTACCTCTCTTTTTTTCTTCTGAGATAAGCCGGTATTAAAATATTATCGGCGACTTCGGTTTCTGCTTCTTCCTTAAAAATATTTTTCTTCGCGGTACCGGGCAGCGTGTCCTCCGGGCGGAAAGCCGGGCGGCGCGCGGCTATAATTTTTGAATTGTCTTTTGAAAATCCCGTCGCTATGACAGTGACTTTTATCGTATTGTCCAGACTCTTGTCATAAGTGTGGCCGAACATCACTATACTGTCCTTGCTGCCGTATTGTTTGACAAGATTCATTACCTCGCCCTGCTCAAGCAGCGTAAGCCCCTCGCCGGCCAGGAAGTGGACTATAAAACCCTTTGCGCCGGTAATGTCCGCGCTTTCAAGAAGCGGGCTGGATATTGCTTTTTTCACGGCGGTAAGATGGCGGCCGTGGCCGCTGCCTTCGCCTATTCCTATTAACGCGCGGCCGCTGTTGGACATCACCTTTTTTACGTCGTTAAAATCAATATTGACTTCGCCGGGCCGCGTGATAACTTCCGAAATTCCTTTTACGGCCTGCAAAAGAACGTCGTCCACGCGCTTGTACGCCTCTTTGGAAGACGTCTGCGCGTCAATGGTTTCAAACAGGCGGTCATTCGGAATTATAATCATGCTGTCAACGTTTTCCTGTAATTCCTTAATGCCTTCGTCCGCCTGCTTTTCCCTGATAAAACCTTCAAAACTGAACGGACGCGTGACTACTCCTACGACAAGAATGTCGTCCCCGTAAATTTCTTTCGCCAGTTTAGCCAGCGTCGGCGCCACGCCGGTGCCGGTGCCGCCGCCCATGCCGGCGGTTATAAACATCATGTCCGTGTCGGCGATAACGTGTTTCAATTTTTCCGTGCTTTCTATAGCCGCCTCTTTGCCGCGCTTAGGGTCCCCCCCTACGCCTAGGCCGCCGGTAATCCGCTCGCCGACTTGCACAAGATACGGCGCTTTGTTGCGGCGCAAATCCTGCGCGTCGGTATTGATAGCCACGAAGTCAACGTCTTCAATGCCAGCCTCAACCATGTGGTTGACGGCGTTCCCGCCGCCGCCGCCTACGCCGACTACTTTTATTTTTGCTTTCTTCGTTTCAAAAGTTTCAGCGGAAGAAAATATTTCGTCCATTATCATTAATTAAGACTCCGTCCTCAAATCTTTTCTTCCCTTTTTAAGGGAAGTGCCCGAAGGGCGAAGGGTTTTAATCGCGCTCAAAACCCCTCCCCGGCTTCGCCAGTACTCCCCTTATAAAGGGGAGAAAAAAGCTAGTTTCCGAAAATGTCCACGCCTTTGAAAATTTTGCCGAGTTTGGAAATCATTCCCGTTTTTTGTTCAAAGGACGCTTTGTTAAATTCTTCATAAAGCCCGCGCTGCGACGCGTACGCCACCAAAGCCAGCGCGGTGCTGTACTGCGGGTCAAAAAATCTTTCGTCGCCTATAATAGCCTCGCGCGAAACGGAGCCGGCGCGCACTTCGCGCAGACCGAGCACGTTTACGCAGACGTTTGTCATGCCGGGCATGGCGCTGCCTCCGCCGGACAGAATACCCACGACGGGAAAATCTTTATAACCTGAGCGGTCCACCACTTTTTTAACTTCCTCAAAAAGTTCCTCAACGCGCGGCTGTATGATGTCAAGAACAAAACTTTTTTTGACGTTATGCGTCGCGCGGCCGTCCAAAGTTGGCACCGGGATTTCGCCGTCGTCTTCGAGAAACACAGGGAACGCCACGCCGTATTTTTCTTTAATCTCTCTGGCGTTTTGGCGCGGCGTGTGAAGCAGACGGGCGATGTCGGACGTAATTAAATCGCACCCGAACGGGATATCGCGCGAAAAGCGCAAAACGCCGTCAATATAAATACCGACGCTCATAGATTCCCCGCCCAAGTCAATCAGCATGGAGCCTATTTCCTTTTCTTCCTGCGTAAGCACCATGTCCGCCAGCGGAACAAGACCGTAAAAAGTGCCGTCGACGCGGTAGCCGGGTTTTTGTATGGCTTTGGTTAAATTATTTAAATGCGCGGAAGAGCCCGTCGTAATATGCACGTCCACTTCCAGCAGGGAGCCCTCCATTCCTTCCGGGTTCAAAATGCCTTTTTCTTTGTCTATCGTAAAACTCTGCGGGATTACGTTTATGATTTCATTATCGTTTTTTATCGGTATGGCTTTTGCGTTTTCTATGGCCAGCTGCATATCGTTAATAGTAATCTCTTTGTCCGCGCGGGAAATATTGTAGGTGCCGTGGTTTGTAAAACTTTCAAGATGGCTGCCGCGCACGCCCATAAACAGCGCGCCTATATCTTTGCCGCATTCTTTTTCCACGGCGGTCAGCAGGGAGACGGCCGCCATCGACGTTTCCCTGATATCCAGGACCACGCCCGCTCGCAGCCCTTTGCACGGGACGGACGCCGCGGCCTCCACCCGTAAAGTATTAGTCTCAAAATCCTGCGCGGCGGCGACGCATGTCAATTTGCCGCTGCCTACGTCCAAACCTGCGATAATATTTGTCTTAGCCATATGGTTTTATATACACTTTTCCGTAAGAATAAAATGATAAATCAATTTCAAAAAGCGGTTTCACGCCGCGCGCCCGGCTATATTCTAGTATTTTAGGAACCAGCTTTGCCTTTTTTTCCAGATTGTCCGGCCCGCCGAAATTTATGACGGCCGTGTCCTTTATCACTACCCGTATTTCGGTGCCGTCCGCGTTGACGTCAACGGATGAAAAATTTATTTCCTGCTTCAAGGCGTTTAAGGCGCTAATTAATTGTACAATTTCTTTGCTCACCTTTTCAGGCGTATTTGTTGCTTCTCCGGAAAGCATCAGAACGGGGTAAGCGCCCGGCGGCACGTCGGAAGCGGCCGGATAGACAACGCCGCCGTCATCAATTAACATTTTACGCGCGTTTACGCTGACAAGCTCCGCCGCAGGCGTACGCGGCGCGGCGGATATTCTTAATTTGCCGGTGAACAAACCGCGTTTTACCGAAATATTTTTAAGATGAGGGAATTTTTTTTCTAAATCTTTTTGAAGTCCGTCCGCGGCGGACTGCGTGATTATCTGGCCGGGTTGAAAAGGCACGGCCGCGGTTAACGCCGCCAAATCATCCCCCGTAAGACCTTTGATTTCCGCCGTCTTAAAATGCCACGAATTAAAACCGTCCCGCCGCCACGAAGAAAATGCTTCCGCCGCTTTAGGCGCGGCTTTATACACAACAAACCCGACGGAAACCAGCATCCCCGCGAAAAGCGCCAGTATAAGCAGCGGGCGCAATAGGCCGGGCGTTTTGTTTGTAGGTTCGCGCCGGCGCTCCGGCCCTGCGGGTTTATTGTAATAAACTAATTTTTTCATTTATAAATTAAAGCGCGGAACTGCGGCGTCGTGTTGAAATTTTTAAACATCCAGCCTTTTTTCCCGTCTTCGTATAAGCCGTCGATGTCTTTGTAAGACCTTTTTAAAGCGAGGTCTAAATTATTGAGCGCGTTCTTTTTATCTTTTTTATACATCCAATAATAACCCGCCAGATTAATGTACGGCAGAGCCATGTCCGGCGACAGTTTTATCGCGGCCTCCAGATTACTTTTGGCGGCGTCCCAATTTTTTAATTTCAAATTCGCGTAACCTAAATTGTTGTAGGCGACGGCCCATTTGGGATTTAGCTCAATGCTTTTCTCAAAATCCTGCGCGGCTGAAATGTAATCCTCCATCTCGTCATAAACCAAACCGCGGCGGTTGTAAAAAGTAAAGTCCGGCGTAAGCTCTATAAGCTTTGTGTAATCAGCTATCGCCGACGGATAATCCTGTATTTCTTTAAAGCTCGCCGCGCGCACGCGGTAGGCCGGCGCGTAAGACGCGTCCCTGTTTATAGCTTTGCTGAAAAAAGAAATGGCGCCGTCATAACTGCCGCCGTCATAAAGTATGCGGCCCTTATAAAAATATCCGTCCGGGCTTTGCGGAGCCGACGCGATAAACCTGTCAAACTCTTTATCCGCTTTGTCGCTGTTGTAAATGCCAAGGTACGCGCGGCCGAGGTCAAGGTCAAAAGAGCTGTCTTTATTTTTTTTGGAAGAAGAATATTTTTCCAAATCTTTAACGGCCAAATCAAACTTTTCCAGCGCCAGATACGCCCTGCCGCGTTCAAGATAAAAATCAGGGAAATTCTTTTGCAGCCCGATGGCCGACGTCAAATCATCGACGGCGGAAGCATACCTGCGCTGCGAGGAATAAGCCAGCGCGCGGCTGTAATATTTAAAAGCGTCCTTAGGCGCATATTTTATCGCCTGGGTATAATCCGACAAAGCGTTTGCAAGTTTGCCCTGGTCCTTATAAACATCGCCGCGGTTTTGGTAAGCGGCGGCGTAGGAGGGATTTAGCAGAATTGCTTTATCAAAATATTTTAATTTGTCCGTTACGTCTGTAGCTTTGCGGCCTTGCGCGAAAGCGGCGCGCGCGGCGGCGGGCTGAGGCGCGGCGGCGTAGGCGGCAGCGCAAAATGACAACAATAAAATTAAAATAATTTGTTTTCTCATAAAATTATAAAAACCAATAACCCGCTTAAAATGATTAAACCTAATATCCAGCCCAAAACCAAAAGAGCCGTCGCCGTAAGTTTCAAATTCAAAACCGCCGCTGCGGCCAGCGACTGCGGACCGGCAAACATCATGCCTAAAGTGATTTCCGCGCCGGCCTGTTTGACTTCTTTAAACAAAATCTTGCGCGACGCGTAAACTATGAAAGCCAGCAAAAACGCGGACAGAGCGCGCGCGATTCCCTTCGGCCTGTAGGCGTTGTACTGCGCCGTCACTTCTTTAATGCCGGCGTTAAGTAAAAGCTGCGCGTGCTGTTTCGGCAACCCTTCCTGCATGGAATTAACTTTATGTTCCGAATATTTTTTAAGACGGAGAATAAAATCCGAAACCGCCCCTTCCATAACGCCGGCGACGGAGCGCAGCGTGCTCAGACACGCCAAAAATATACCGTAAAAAAACGACAGCGGCAAATATATGACGCCTAAAATTACCGCCGCCCACATTTGCGCCGCGCCGCGGTACGCGCCCGGCGCGAAAGCGAATTTATAAACGCACACTATGCCCACCGCGGCCAAAGCCATCGAGCCAAAAATATAAGGCAGCACGACGGTAACCAAATGCCGCGCAAAGAAACCGAGCGTTTTTAAAAAAACATTTTGATTATCAATACTCCGTCCTCCAATTTTTTTTCTCTACCTGAAAGGGAGAGGACACAGGTGAGGGTTTTGAAACACAAATATGCGCCGTTGCCGTACCATCTATTCAAGACATCGCCTTTCCGGGACCTATAAGGTGAAAATTCAAACTTAGTTTTATAACAACACGACGCAGTTTTGTGTAACTTCCCCCTCACCCTCTCCCCCGGAGGGGCGAGGGAAAAATGTTTAATGATGACAATTCCCGCCGCAGACATGCCCGTGCGGGCAATCCCCGCTCTGTTTTACGGTTTTGGGGATATCGTCCGAGACTTTTATGACTTTGCCTGTTTTCGCGTCAAATTTATATTTGCCGGTATTAGAGTTTTTCATAGAATAATTATAACTTTTTTAGAGGTAAAGATTATCATTTTGACGGAGGGATTTTAAATTGCTAAAATAGATATACAATTTGCCGAGATAGCTCAGCTGGTAGAGCAGCCGCTTCGTAAGCGGCAGGTCGTGGGTTCGATCCCCATTCTCGGCTTTTTTACCGTTATAACGCGGCCCCCGGCTCCGCCGGGGGCCGCGTTTTTATTTATTTGGCAAAATAATTTTCTTCCCTTTATAAGGGAAGTACCCGCGAAGCGGGGGATGGGTTTTAATCCTCAGTAATATAAAGCAGCTTGTCCCCCGGTTCAAAACCCCTCCCCGCCTTCGGCGGTACTCCCCTTTTAAGGGGAGAAAATAGCATTGCCATCGGAAATTTTATTTTTTAGCCGTTTTTACTTTTTTCGGCGACGGGACAACCTGGTAAGCTCCGTCGTAGATATAACCGTCTTTGATGCCGGTAAACGTCATATCGTCGGTTTCTAAAATAAGAGCCATGCGGTATTGCGGTTTATCCGGCGCGGGCGTGAAATCCTTACCGTCCACACCTTTAATATCTTTCCATTCGTAAATTTTTATAAGACTGTTCTTAGTGTCAAAAGACGGGTTGGTAAGCTCAGTATAAGCCGCCACGTCGCCGGGCAGCCTTCTGTTTATGTCCGCCGCTATGGCCGCGCCGCCCTGGTTTACCACGTCGTACGTTAATGCGCCTATGCCGCAGTTTTCAACCATCAAAAATGCCCATATCTTTTTAGGCGGTCTGTCATATGCCGTGTAAATTTTAGCGGAAATTGTTTTGTCCCCGGCGGTATAACTTGTGCCGGCGGTGACGGCGTAGCCTTCTGCAGCGGTGGTGAGGTCTTTCATTGATATAAGTTTACCGCCCTCGTCGTGTACTGCCGCGACAAGACAATCCCTGACGGCATATTTTTGGCCGCCGGTAAATTGAGGGTTCGTGGAGCCGTCCCATTCAAATTTCAAATATTTTGTCGGAGCGGGCGCGCCGTAGGACTGGAACGAACCTTCTGTTACCAATGTCGTTTCATAGATTTTATCTAAATTTTTATCAATATCTTCCTGCGTCGCCAGCGGCGTAATGGAGTCACACTCTCTTATGCCCTGCATGTAATTGCGTTTGCCGCCCTGCGCGAAAGTTTTTTTATAGGTGTACAGCGAATATTTGGCGTCAGCCGGCGGAGTATTTTCAATCTGCAGATTAATGCTGTAAGCGTCTTTAAGCGCCAGCCCGTCGTAGTGCGGAATTTTTACGAAAGATAAAAAATGCCTGCCGAGATAATTATCAAAAGTTTCCGTGACCGGGATTATATACGCTTTTGTAATTTGCAGAGGCGGCGCGGGTTGGGTTTTTTCGGACGAAGCGTTATGGCAGCCAGTCAATAACAGGGCAAGAGTAAGCGCGGCTTGTAATAATTTTTTATTCGGCATAATTTTATCCTCTAACTAATTATATAAAAATTATTCCCCTGCCCATTGCGGAAAGAAGACATCTAAATCAATTTTCTTCCCTTTTTAAGGGAAGTACCCGCAAAGCGGGGGAAGGGTTTTGAGCCACAGTAATATAAAGCAGCCGGGACCCCGATTAAAAACCCCTCCCCGCCTTCGGCGGTACTCCCCTTATAAGGGGAGAAAATTAAATAAACAACCCCCGGGAGTACATTCGGGGGTTGAATCTGTTTCCCACTTCAATTTATTTTTAATTTTTTATAACTTTCTGCGTTACCGTGCCGTTGCTGGTGTCCACTTGGATTATGTAAAGCTGCCCTTTGGTAAGCGGGGCCCCGGTTTCTATTTTATTGCCGTTTACATTGCCGGCGCCTACCACTTGTCCGCCGGTGTTAATAACACGATACTTGCTGTTATTGACACATATACCGTTTGGGCAGTCTATGTTAAACCCGCCGAGACCGTTTGGATATATTTTAACATCTTTATTCGCGTCGACAGATTGAATCCCGGTGTAGCTTTTCGGCACGGGCGGAACAGAAGGAACACCAGGGGCTATAGAACCATTTTTAACGCCGGTAAACGTCATGTCATCCATATCTACTATTATAGCCATCAGGTATCCCTGCGGATTTTTTACTAAGTCTGGAACAAAATCTTTTCCGTCCTCTGTTTTTATATCTTTCCAGTCAAATGTTTTTATATCCGGATTATTTGCGGCAACATTAGGGTTTGTCAGCGTGATATGAGCGACAACATCGCCGGGTAATCTGCTGTTTATATTAGCCGCTATTGCGTCCGCGCCCTGGTTAACCACGGTAATCGGTGTCGCGCCAAAACCGCAGTCTTCTGTCATTATAAGCGCCGTAAGCTTTTTAATAGGCCAACTGTCGGGATACGCCACATAAACTTTTGCGGAAAGCGTTTCTTTAGTAATGTTTCCGCTATTGTCTTTTTGTTGGTCTATATTATATGCTACAGCGGGGACACCGATAGTCTGATAATTTAGCGCGGCATTTAATACACCCTGCGTATCTATAAGTGCGCCGGTGTCCGCATTATAAGCCGCCACATATATACAATCCCTGACGGCATATTTTTGGCCGGTAAACTGAGGGTCCGTATTCCCGTCCCACGCCATAAATTTACTTGTGCTTGTATTTTCTGTTACAGCGGGGAACTCATAAATTTTATCAAGGTTAGCATCAATTTGCGCCTGGGTTGTAATAGCGGTATTCAAATTGCATTCATTTATCCCTTGCAAGTATCCTCTCTTGCCGTCCTGTGAAAATGTCTTTTTAAAAGTATAGAGAGAATATTTTACGTTTACAGGCGTATTAACCTGAACAGTCAGAAGAAGATTAAAAGGATTTTGAGCGGTACTAAAAAACAAACTATTTCCTTGGTAGTCATCTGAAGTCCCTTGATTTAATACCCCAGCATACGTAATCTGCATAGGGGCCGCAGAATCCGCTCTTAGAGGGGCCTTTCTCTCCGTGGATGTATAGGTGCGTTGGGCAAAAACATTACCATAAGTAATGCACAGTAATGCCGTGCACATTACTGTCAGCAGCAATTTCTTGTTAGACATAATTCTATCTCCTTTCTAATATACTTACTTCCTTAGTATACGAAACGAACTAAAATTAATCCAGAGGTCTTTTGGACCTATATGTTAGAACCCAAAGGGCCCAGACATAGTCTGGGCCCTTTTAATTACTGATATTGACAACATTGTAAATCTACCGTGGCACAGTTATTGGTTGTAAGAGACCAATTACCATTATTGCACGTATAAACATAGTAACTACATTTCGGGTATGATGTATATGGATATGCGCTAACACACGAAACATTTAAAGTCTGTCCACTTGCAGTAGTGCCTGACCCTCCACCGACCGATGAATTGGAACATGCTACTGCCGCCGCTTGACATGTACCGGATGTTGTATATGTATCGGTAGAATTCGGGCAGCAACCCGGTTGGGTTCCGCTGCCAGTAGCCCATTTCAAACCGCTAGGGCAACAATGCATACTATCTACCGCAACAGGATGGTCACTCGGACATACGCAGGAACCGTTGCTAAAGGTATTCATGCATGTAAAGTTGTTCCACCATTGACATGAATCAGAGGAAGAGTTGGTAGAGCAATGGATGCAACTCGTTCCGCTTACCCAAAGCGTGGCGCTGCTGGATGCACAGCAGTTGGACTGCCAGTTTGTATTACCGCCGGTAGCGGCAACAGTCCCGCCTGAGGGACAACATGTCCCGTTAGAGGAATACTTTCCTGAGGCACACGGCGCTGTGCATGTTGTAGAACATGAACTGGACAGGCTGCTGGTATAACCTGAAGCCTGACAACAATAGTAGTAGCTGCCGTTACTTGACGGATAAGGACATGTGCTGTTGGGACACTGCTGGCAAGCACTATTCCAATAATAGCTGTAGCCGGACGCACAACAGTGTACACCGTCAGGCGAATTCTGTCCGGTTGTACAGCATATTCCGTTATACAATGACTGGCCTGACGGACATTTATAGCAAGTACTGCCAGATATATAACTCGTACCAGATGGGCAGCAATAACCGGATAAACTGACACCGGGGCTATTACAAGAGCATCCGGAAGGAATCGAAACTCCGGTTGCGGTCCCGCTGGTATTAAAAGAACCCGGGTTGACGTTAGAGCACGATATACACCCGCTGTAGTCCCAACCGCCCCACTGGCAAGAAGAGGTACAAGTCTGTTTCTGCGTGCCTCCCGTATAAGGGCTACCGCAAGTCTGTGAATTCGTTTGGCCAGAGTAGCACGGCCCTGAGCCGTTACAAG
Source organism: Elusimicrobiota bacterium (assembly GCA_009778915.1). Taxonomy (GTDB): domain Bacteria; phylum Elusimicrobiota; class Elusimicrobia; order Elusimicrobiales; family Elusimicrobiaceae; genus Elusimicrobium. The sequence goes on along the minus strand of WRFH01000005.1, from coordinate 2,092 downwards.
AACCATATGCACCCCACGTGCAGCTGCTGGTACAGGTCGCTGTCTGCGTGCCGCAGTTTCCGCATGAAGACGACGTTGTTGAACCCGGAGAGCATGAGCCCTGCCCGTTACAAGAACCCCACGCGGTACCGGTGCTGTTACATGTCATAGTACCACAGTTTCCGCATGACGACGTGCTGTTAGGCGTACACACCTGGGCAGTACATCCTGAAGTGCTCCACTGGCAACTGCTGGTACAGTTCTGGTTTCCATTATATCCAGAGGGGCAAGCTTGCGTTGCGCCTGGAGAACATGAGCCCTGGCCGTTACAAGAACCATATGAACCCCACTGGCAGCTGCTGCTGCAGGTGGCTGTCTGAGTACCGCAGTACCCGCATGAAGACGAAGTCGTCGAACCCGGAGAGCATGAGCCCTGCCCAGTGCAAGAACCATATGAACCCCACTGGCAGCTGCTGGTACAAGTCGCTGTCTGAGTACCGCAGTACCCGCATGAAGATGAAGTCGTTGAACCCGGAGAGCATGTTCCCTGGCCTGTACAAGAGCCCCAAGCGGTACCACTGCTGTTGCATGTCTCCGTACCGCAGTTTCCGCATGATGTTGTGCTGTTAGGCGTACATATAATAGCCTGGCACGCGGAACCGTTCCAATACATATTGGTTGAAGAGCAGCATTGCGCGGCGTTATTGCTGGCCGGATATGGAGCCGACGACGGGCACGCGCATTTACTCCCGTTCCAGACCAAAGGCGCAAAGCAGGTAACGCAGCCGGTGGCGCTGCTCCAATTATCGGTTGATAACGGGCAACAAGTAGTGCTCGCTCCGCTGCCGCTTACTAAGTAATTATTCGCGTCGATACAACACTCTGTGCTGTTTAAAGCTTTATAAGGTCTTGCGCTGGAGGCGCAGAAGTTGCAGGTGTTATTCCACCAGTTCGGCGTGCTTGAAGGACATACGCAGGTGTTCCCGTCCCATGTCTGAGGCGGCGTGCACGAAGCCGAACATGTGCCGCTCGCCGTGTCCCACGTCGGCGTCGTTGACGGGCAGCAGTGGCCGTTCGAATAACTCAACCCTGAAGGGCAGCAGTTCGCGTTGCCGTTTACTAAAACGTTTGTACCTGAGCACACGCACTGTTTAGAAGTGTTATTCCATACACTCGGCGTTCCCGCGACATTCCCTGACGGATCAATGCCGCTGCACGCCACGCACCCGGAGCCGTTCCAGTATGGCGTTGTAGAAGCGCAGCATTGTGTTGTATCGTTTAATGACTGTGACTGCCCCGTAGGACACTGCTGGCATGTCTTTGTCGTTGTGTTCCAGTTAGGTGTATCCGTAGGACAGCAGTTCTGGCCGCTGGCGTCCCCTATCGCGTCTTGTTGGCCGCTCGGACACTGGCACTTCCCTGCCGTGTTGTCCCACGGTTTTGTCGTCGGACACGTTACGCAACCGTTTGTCGCAGTGCTCCAGTTATCTCCGTTATTCGGACAGCACTGGTCGCTATTATTCGCAGCTTCAAATTCTCCCGTAGGACATTCGCATTTTAATGTCGTCGGGTTAAATTGTGTTTTCGGCGCTGTGCACCCTGACGAACACGCATTCAACGCTGTGTCCCAGTTCGGCGCCGTCGGCGGACAGCAATGGCCGTTTGATAAATTAGGGTTAGACGAAGCGCAGCAGCCGCCTGTAACTGTTACCTCGCCTGTAGCGCATTTGCATGTCAAAGTGCCGGCATCCCACACGCTCGTATTTAATAATGAAGTCAGCCCAACAACACCGTTAGCGGTGCACGTCACGCATTTTGTTCCGTCCCAGTACATATTCTGCGCCGAGCAGCATTGCGTAGAATTATTCTGCGCCGGGAACTGGCCCGATTGACATACGTTGCAGCCAGCTGTTATCCCCAAAAGCGGGTTGGCGCTCGCGTACCAGTACATATTCGGATTCGCGCAGCATTTCGTACCGTCGTTATTCGACGGGAACGGCGTTGCCGTCGTACACACTGAGCATATGCCGTTTAGGTCATTCGGTTTATCCGCAGGACACACGCACGTTACTCCGTCTGTACCTTTTATATGGTCCGATGGACATCCGCAGGT
>WRFH01000004.1 GCA_009778915.1 Elusimicrobiota bacterium | reverse complement strand
TAAATTTAATTATACGACGGGGAAATAGAAATAATCAGACAAAAACCCGGAACAATTTTTAAGAGACGGGGCGGGAAAGACTGCAGAAAAAAAGTAATATAAATAAAATATTCAAAAATAATACAAAGGAAAAAGTATAAAGTAGATATATTTATAATATGCTAGTTCCAGTAACTTAAATGGGGGATGAGGAATCAAAAACCTACGCTACTCGATTCTCTTTCCCTTTCCTATCAAAAGACTAGAGACGGATTCTTTAGTTTTTAATTATCGCGTTTGATATGGATGTTTTTTAAGCGTTATAGAATGCCGGCTGTAGGTTAAAAGCCCCTCGCGCTGCATGGCGGTAAGTTCTTTGGCCAGCGCCGTGCGGTCGACGTTCAGAAAATCAGACAGCTGCGTTTTGTTGATTTTGCCGCCGCAGGTAAAACTGCGCGGCTCGCCGTGTTCTTCCTGCAAATAAGAAATTATTTTGTCCCGCACGGTTTTCTTTGACATATGCAGCACGCGGAAATTAGCGCGCACAAATTTTTTGTATATCATTTTCGCGATGTTATACATTATTTTTCTGTGAATATCCGCCAGCAGCGGGGAGGGATTAAGCAGTGTACGCGCGTCTATAAAAAGTATTTTGCACGCGCCGCCCGCGACGACGTAAAAATCGCGCGGCATGGTGTCCCTGTAGGCGGCGGATTCGCCGAAGCTGTCGCCTTCGTTTAAGTCGTGCAGAATCCTTGAATCGCCGTCCGTGCCGCCGCGCATGATAAATACGTTGCCTTTCAAAATTATTCCTATTTCATTAAAAAAGTTATCATGCGATATAAAAATCATTTCATTATTTTTGAAACTGCGCGCGCGGTGCCTCACCATTCTGAAGCAGCGCTCGATTTCCTCTTTCGTAAGGCCGGCAAACAAGACTGTCATTTTAAGTTCATTGTAAGCGTCAAACATAAGGATATCCTTGTTTTAATGTAGTAAAGGTAACGTAAAGTCTAGCAAAAATTTTCTGTAATTTAAATAGTCAAAATAAAGGGGTAAGGGTAAGCGGGTGAAAACCGGCGGTTTGGGGGATATACGCCGCTTGAAACTGCAAGCTCCGCGGTAAACGCGGAGCTTTTTTCAGCTTATTACAAAGCTTTCTTTATCGGTATTAAATGAAAGATAGTATGTTCTGCCTTCGACGGGCGTTATCAGCACTTTTTTTATGCCTGACGAAACGGTTTCGGGAGTGTACATAACCCCGCGGCGCGGCCAGGAATATTCAACTTTTATTTCAACGGTGCCCTCTGGCAGATGAATGCCTGTTTTGCCGTTTTCGGTAAAAAATAAAGGCTCGCCATTGTTGACGGAATAAACCGACATTCTTTCAAGAGGCGGTTGTATAATTAAGAGTCTCGCAAAGTCGTTATAGATGGGCTGCGGTTTTGCAATCTTTCCGGAAATGCGCTTGGTAAGGTCCGGAACCGGGAGAGAAGAAGTAAAAGTCTTTTCCGCGTCAGGAACATTCTCAGGAACAGGTGCGTCAACGGGAGTTTTTTCTAAAACCGGCGCCTGCCCAGGAGCCGGAGGCGGAGGGGGAACCGTGACGGAAACCGCAGCTTTTACCGGCGCTGAAACGGGACTGGCCGCTTTTGTTCTGGATTTGCGCAGCAACACCAGCAGCAGCAGTAATATAAATATTGTCAAGCCTCCGAAAATATAGAGGTTAGGAGGCGTCATAATAAGATGCAAATAATTTGATAATTGTTCCATAAGCATATTATATACAAAAAAAGCCCCGCTCCGGCAGGGCTTTTTGTTGTTGTAATTTTATTTCTTTTTTTGCTCGTATTGAAGGGTTTTTGTTGTCATGTCCGTTACCGCCGAAGGACCGTAGAATTGTATCGGGCCCGGGAAAACGTAGGATTCGGTTTTTGCCCAGACGTCCCGCGCTTTTTCCAGCTGCTTAAATGGCGCGCCGTTAAGTTCGACAAGAGCTTTTTTGATGACCGGTTTTTCTTTGCCTTTGCGTCTTTCAATATTCATCATCATTGTCAAAGGTATGCCGCCGCATTCCCACTTTGCCGGCGCTTTGACGAGTTTTCTGACGGAAGATAAATAACCGCTGCATTTGTTCAGCGCCAAAACCGCCGCGTTATAACCCAGCGCGTAGCAGTAATTCGCGTCAAAGTTAGACGGCGCGCCGCAGCGGCCTTCATAACCGAAGAAATGCGTTATAGTGGAAAATTTGCCGTCGTATTTTTCTTCCGCTTTCAGCGTTTTGAGTTTGGCGGAAAGCATATCGATTAACAGTTTTTCCGTCTCTATTAACGAAACCTGCACGTTGCCGTGCGGGTCCCTGTCCAGCATTAACTGCGCGGCGATACCGCCGGGGAGGGACTTCATCAGCGCGGCAAGATTGGCCGGCAGTTTGGAGATTACAAAATTTTTCTTTTCCTCAAAAGAAGAAACGGCGGCAAGCGCGGTTTCGTTTTCGGCCAGAGCGTCGTTGAGCGCGGAAATTAATTCCTTCATCTCCGGGATAAATTCGATAAGCCCTTCCGGCACAAGACATACGCCGAAGTTTTTACCGTCTTTCGCGCGCGAAACGATAACGGCGGCGATATTGTCAATTACCTGGGACAGCGTCATATTTTTCGCCAGCACTTCCTCGCCGATAAGAACGATATTCGGCTGCGTTTTGAAGCCGACTTCCAGCGTTATGTGCGACGCGCTGCGGCCCATAAGCCGCACAAAATGCCAGTATTTGCGGGCGGAATTTACGTCGCGGCAGATGTTGCCGACCAGTTCCGCGTAAATTTTTGTCGCCGTGTCAAAACCGAAAGAGGTTTCGATTATTTCATTTTTTAAATCGCCGTCGATGGTTTTCGGCACGCCTATGACGCTGACCGCGACGCCGGAGGTTTTAAAATATTCCGCTATTACGCCGGCGTTGGTGTTACTGTCGTCGCCGCCGACTACTATGAACGCGTCAAGTTTATTTTTTAAAATATTTTCTTTTGCCGTGGCAAGCTGCTCGTCTGTTTCAATTTTCGTGCGGCCGGACTGGATTAAATCAAAGCCGCCGGTGTTTCTGTAGCCCTCCATAAGCGCGGGGGTAATTTCTTTAATTTGATTTTCAAGCACGCCGCCCGGGCCGCCCAAAAAACCGTAAAGTTTATTTTTAGGATTAGCTTTTTTAAGGCCGTCCAAAATGCCCGCTATGACGTTATGCCCGCCCGGCGCCTGCCCGCCGGAAAGGACGACCGCCGCGCGGATTAGTTTTTTAACGTCGGCGTTTTTGCCTTTGACAAAAGAAATTTCCGGCATGCCGTAAGTATGGGGGAATATTTTTTTGACCGTTTCTCGGTCCGCTACGCTTTGGGTGGGTTTGCCCTGTTTGATTTTTAACGCCGACGGGCCGTTTTTTAAAATATCCGGAAGGACGGGTTTGAAGTTAAGTCTTTGCCGCTGAAGTTCGGAAATGTTTGCCATTGCAGTTCTCCTGAAAGATTAAATCGTCTTATATATTATATAAAAATTAAGACGGCGGAATTCTGCGGCGGCTGGGACGGCGTTACTTAAACAACTCGCTGTTGGCTTTGAGCCAGTTGTAAAGGTTGGGGCGCGTGAAGTTGTTGACTGATTTTGTGTCATAATACATCTTTATCATTCCGTCAAAACCGCCGTCAAATAAATCTTTGGGGTTTGCCGTCGCTGAGGACGTCAGCACCACCGGCGGCTGGGAAGGCAGGCGCGCGCTTCTCATGGCTTGAATAATATCATAGGCGCTGTAATCCAGCCTGTTAAAAGACGTGTAGCCCATGCTCCCGCTGACGTTTTCAAAATTCATGTCCATCAGCACCAAATCATATTTGCGGGACATTAGTTTTTTAAGAGCGTCCTCTTTGCCCATCGCCGTGTCAAAGACGCGGAAATCTTTTCCTATGGTATTTTCCGCGGTTTTGGCGTAAACGTATCCGTCGGTGACAAACAGCACGGATTTTTCAGAAGCGAGCCTGTGGTACTGCTCTAAAGAAGCGCCGGTTAAAACCTGGGGAGGATGTCCCGAAGTTTCGCCCGTAAAATAAAATTTCGAGGGTTCATAAATCCTGTTTACCGCCGCGGGGCCGGCGCTGAACAAATCATCGTTGGCTTTTAGCCATTTGTACAGACTGGGGCGCGTGTATGCGCTGAGTAATTCCGTATCGTCATAAATCAGCAGACTCCCGTCAAATCCGCCTTTAAATAAATCTTCGGGCTTGGGCACCCAGGAGGCGGCGCATATTATCCGGGGCTGGCGCGGCAGCTTGGCGGCGCGTATGGCTTTGGCTATGTCATATCCCGAGTCGCCGAGAGTGGCAAAAGGCGCGGAACCGGCCACTCTTCCCATGTTTGTATTAAAGTTCATATCCATAAGCACAAGGTCGTATTTGCCGGCCATGAGTTTGGCTATAGCGTCGTTCTGCCCTCTTGCAATTTCAAAAGAACGGAAGTCTTTTCCCAGAATTTCTGTGGCCGTTTTCGCATAACTATATTCGTCAGTAATATAAAGTACTGTCTTATCGGAGGCAAGACTCTGGTAATCCTGTAAATAAGTTCCTGTTAAAGCCTGCGGGATATCTCCGTTAACTTTATTTGAAAAAGTGAACTTTTCTGCGTCGTAAATCCTGCTTCCGGCCGTCGGCGCCGCCTTCGATGGAAACAAATAGGGTTTAAGTATCGGAACCTGGTCTACCTGGGTTTGATTATATGTAACCCGCGCTTTTTTTAACCACGCGTCATTTTTAAACGCGCCGTTTTCAAAAGAACGTAAAACGTCGCCGATTTCCTGCATTTTCCGCTGATTCTCATACTGTATAATCCTGTTAGGCGAAGCCGCTTCTCTGACTATCGAAGATTTCAACGCCCTCATTTCTTTATCATATAAAAGCTGGAAAACATCATACCCATGCCTGCTTTCGCCGTTTGCCAGTTTTGGCAGGACATATTTGCCTATGTCGCTGAAATAATAAGGCTCTTCCGCCGGAATTTTAATAACGTCTGTAATTCCCGCGAACGCGGGATTGGTAACGGCTGTTTCCATGCCGGTTTTTATTGAGTTTACCGCGGCGGCGGGAATCTGCCTCATTTTGAGAAGCGTCTCGGCGGATTTCTCGGCTGCTTTCGCCCACACTATCGTGCCGCCTTCCACGGCGCCGGCGGCTCTGATAACCCTGAACGTCTGCGTGCCGCTTCTGGCGCTCCATAAAATTATCCTGCTTCCCCAGCGCGGCAGGCTTACCGTTAAAGATTCTCCGCCCGTCAGAGCGGCTATAGCCAAATCAATCCCGATAATTTCTGCCAGAGTTGTACCGACGCTGTAAATCTGCTCTTCAAGGCGCGGTTTGCCGTCGGCTCTTTTCACGGCTTCGGAATAATCTCCTTTAAGATATCTGTTCCCGTATTTTAAAGTATTTTGGTAAAGAATATTTATCATGCGCTGTCTGAAAAGGGAGGCTTCTTTCGGGTTAAGGTCTGATATAAATGTCCCGTCGGGCGCGGGCTCCTGATGGCTGTCCACCACTGCTGCGCCGTACTCCGGGTCCAGAGTTTCAACGTCTTTTGTAAAATACGTTTTTTCTATGAAGGCCGCCGCGTCGGATTTTTGTTTATCCGCCGCGTCCGGCGCGTTTAACAGGCAGAGCGCGCTGTTTACTTTAAATACCGCGTCAGGCGGATTGTAAAAATTATTATTGAGGATTTCTTTGGTAAGAGGATATATGCTTTCGTCGCACAAAGCGTAGGAATAGCGTTCTTTAATGCTGTAATTTTCAACGTTGCCGTAACTCGTCAGCAGCTTGTTTTTTAATCTTCTGTAAAGTTCTGCCCAGAGATACGGATTTTCCTGTTCTTTTAATACTCTGGTTCTTAATCTGTTTTCGCTGTTGTAAAATTCTTCCGCGCCGGCAAAATCATAAACCGCCCTTAAAGCCGCCGCAAAATATGTGCTGCTGACAAACGGTCTGTCGGTGCTGTTTTCTATTATTCTTATTATCTCCGGCGGGACTTCTCTGTTTTTCGCGATTCCTTTTTCTATGTTCAGATAATCCTGTTCCGTTTCCGCTCCGGAGTATCTTGACTGCGCGAGTATGCTCAGCGCGAAAAAGTGGTCCAATCCTTCCAGCGGCGTTTTATACTGGTCTTCTATAAGGCCGAGATTGGAAAGGCTGTCGGCGGCAAGGTCAGTCAGGCGTTCTCTCTGCCGCGGGGTGATATAGGGGGATAAATATATTTCGCTGAGTATCTGCCAGGCGAGGCTTTCTCTTTCGTCCGCGACTTTTGCGTTTTTGCCCGCGTTTTTAAGCGTGTTCAGACGTTCGGAAGCTATTTCATACGCCAGGTTGTATGACATTACGGCGGAACTTTTGGCGGCCGTAAACATTTTACCGTCTTCATAGATTTTTATTGAAAGAAAGATATTTTTCAGGCTTTCGGAATCGGCAGGCGGCAAAGTTCCGCTCTGCGCGTAACCGAACGGAGCGGAAAACATTATAGTACAAATCATTATAATGCTTATTAACTTCTTCATAAGAATATAATAATGTTTAAAAATGAAAAAACATGGGCCTTTAGACCTATGTTGCGCCTGGGCCCTTTTCCCGTCCTTGTTGTATTGGGGGGCGCTTACTGGACATAGTTATATTTGCGTATAAGATTATGGAGGAAAGCGCGTCGCGGCGCTAGGATTTATATTATAATGATATTAAGGAAATTTTTTAAAATCCGCGGAGGCATTCAGATGAAAAAAGGATTTACGCTGCTGGAACTTATGGTTGTAGTTTTTATAATCGCCACGCTGGCGGCCATAGCGCTGCCAAACTATGAAATGGCGGTAGAGCGGTCCCGCGCCACGACAGGTCTTCTTCTCGCGGAGCAAATCGCCCGCGCGAACGACGCTTATTATTCGGAAATGAACTCCTACGCCAACGACATGAAGGATTTGGATATAAAAATAGACGGAACCGGGCAGCCGCCGCAATTAAATGATCCTACTGATACTGCTGACGGTTTGAACCGCGTGAGAACCAAATTTTTTGAAGTGGGAGTTGCAACGGCTTACTCCTATAAAGGCTTTGCAAACGCTTATCCTTTGGGCTCTAAATATATTATAGCCGTAAAAAATGACGGCACCGCCGTCTGCGGCGTGTACAGCGCCGCGGATACCGTTAAATACGGCAAACTATGCACCTCTATGGGCGGCAAACCAAGCCCGTCGGCAGGCTTATGTCTGAATGTAATCAGCCAGAGTAACTGTTATATTCTGCCGAGTAAGTAAATGGCCGCCGCGCGGAGAGGGAAGGTATGAATATTAATAATGACATGACCGTTGGGGAAATGGCAACATTGGAACATAAATCCATTGCTGTTTTTAAGGAACTGGGAATTGATTTTTGCTGCGGCGGCAAACAGAATTTAAAGAAGGCTTTGAAAGAAAAAAATATAACAGCTGAAGCGTTTATAACTAAGCTGGAAAAACTGAAAAAGACGGCTAAAAAAGAGGTTGATTTCAAAAAGATGACGCCGCGGGCGCTGGCGGGATATATCGACGATAAACACCACGCTTATCTGCATAAAGCCCTGCCGGAAATAGGCGCGCTGGCGGCAAAAGTCCTGGGCGTGCACGGCGCGCGTCATCAGGAATTATTTGAAATTTATAAATTGTTCGGCAGACTGAAAACGGATTTAGAGCAGCATTTAATAAAAGAAGAAACCATGCTGTTCCCGGCGATAACAGATTTAAATAAAAATGAAAAATTGAAAAAACTTGCGCGCGAAATCAAGAAAGAACATGAAGAAGCCGGCGCGCTGCTGGATGATATCAGGGTGCTGACTCACAATTACAATCTGCCGGACGACGCATGCATGAGTTTTGAAAATTTATACGATTCTCTTCAGGAAATGGAAGACGACCTGCACGAACATATCCATCTGGAAAATAATATACTGCTGAAAAATATTGTTTGATAAAGTGCGCGGCTAAAGCCGGGGCATTTTATTTTCCGTGTCCGGCGCGGCGGGTTCTTCTTCGGACGGCGGACCGTTGTAGATATTACCAAAGTTTATTTCCGCTTTCTCTTCTTTTTTATTCCAGTCACCGCCGGCTATGCCGCGTTTTGTGATTTCTTCCAGATGCGTAAAATAATAATACGCGGAATATACCGCCATCACAAAACAAAACGCGGCGAGCAAAAATAAAATTCTGCCTACCACAATATCATAATTCAGAAGGCCGAGCGGCTTAAGTATAAAATACCAGTCTCCGTTTGCTTCTCCGGGCTTAAAATGGCTGAGGAAATCAGAACCCGTCAGAGCCATATTCTGCGCGCGCGCGTCGGAAGCGTACTCCGCGGCGCCGTAAATCGTCGTGCTTATCCAATATAACAGCGGCGGTGTCAGCATGCCGCCGCCTTTTAAACGCAGCAAAAGCAGCAGTAAAATTATCGGGACTAAAGTTTCCATACCGTTGCCGGCCGCTATCCTTATCCACCTGGCCAGGCACATGCCGTTATCGTCATAACAACCGTCGGGCACCGGCAAAAGCATGTCGGCCATATTTCCGACAATCGTGTGGCTGAATTCATGTATCAGATAATTAGGCAGGTAAACGATATCGTTGTCAAAAAGAGAGTGGATAAAACCTTTTGAATAGTCCGACGCGTAAGTGATTTTTGTCACGTGGAAAGAATATACAAAAAGAACCGCGGCTATGATAATAATTACATGCGAGAGTTTATATTTAAAAAAGAAGAAACTCTGCCTGTACGGGTCCGGGAAATCAGATATCCAGCCGAGTATATTTTTTATCCTCTCCATAGATAATTATTATAACTTATAAATTTTATTTGTCAGGATTTTTTTTAGAAAATAATTTACTCATACTTCCTCATTTCCCGCGAACTCATCTAAAATATTAAGCGGAATTATCTCAGTCGTAAAAAAACATAGTCTTTTTAATAATTTTGGATTACCGGTTTTAACGCGTATAATATATTTATATCCGCGCGCCTTTTGGCGGAATACTTGAATTTAAAGAGAGGTATTGTTGTGGGGCAAATGTTAACGGTAGGCAAAGAACTTATAAGAATAAGCCCGAAAGACGCGAGGAAAATAGAATATTCCGACAATGGGGGGCGCGTATGGAGAATACGCTATATCGGTCTGTCCGCTACCGGAGAATTTCAGGATTTAAAAGGCAGCGGAAAAGAGCTCCGCGCGCTGACGAGCAAAGGGGTATTCTATTCCCAGAATGCCGGCAGAAGCTGGATTTTCAGGGGCTATTAAAATTGGGGTGTTCCGTTATATTTTGGCGAGACGGTTTTTGATTGCCGCAGTTGCTTTTTCCCTGTCAAAGGAATAGTGCGCTTTTCCGTTTCCCAGGTCTGTTGATTTACATAATATTACGTCGTGATTATTGCCTATAGGCGCCCAGTTTGTAAAAATGTTTTTTTCGTAAAACGCGACCATATTTTTATCAAACGCCGAGGCTATGTGGACTATGCCGGTATCCACGGAAATAATTATGTCGGCGGATTTAACCAGCGCGAAAAGTTCTTTCACCGTCGTTTTATAGGACAGCCGGGCGTTCTGTATGCCGTTTTCTCCGCACAAAGCCAGTGATTTTTCTTTGGTCTTTTCGTCGTACGGAATTACTATATCCAAATCGTTAAAATGTGACTGAACATCATTAATTACCGATATTACCGACGGCGCGTCCAGTATTTTTGCGGAACCGCAAATATTCAGCAGCACCCTTTTTTGACCTTTTTTCCAGAACGCCAGCGCGGTTTTTAAATCTTTTTCCGCAACGTATAAATCATATTTTCTTTTTTCCGTTTTCAGGTTAAATCCGGAAAAATAATCCAGCATAACGTCATAAATATGTCTGCCCGCGTTATCCGCCGGTTTGTAATCTTTGTAATAGGAAAAATCCGTCATTTTTACATCGTACTTCGAGTAACGCGGGCCGGTGATGACTTTCTTCGGGTTCAGCACGCGGTAAAATAAAAAATTCCCGGCGTTCATATGGTCCCGCGCGTCGATATAAACGTCAGCTTTATTCCTCAATTTTAAGAAGTGGTAAAAAGTGTAAGGATATACTTTGTCGATATACGGGTTATCTTTAAACACGTCGCGCGAGCGGCTTCTCTGCACGACGCAGACGTTAATATCCGGCCGGTTTTTCTTAAGTTCCCTGACGGCTGCCGCCATGACTATGGAATCCCCTATGCCGGACCAGCTTCGCACGAGAACGGATTTGGCGTCCTTAACGTCAAAATCCTTAATCTTCGGATTGCCGAGAAACAGCATAAGCCTTTTTGTCAGCTTTTTAAACATATCATTATACTACTAAATATTTATATATTTATAATTTAAAATAACTAGTTAGATTGAGGAGTACGCGGGATAATCATAACTGCCTCCGCTTCATACCGCGATGTACGCGGAATATCAATAACCGCGCGGTATTTTTCCATATTAAAATATGTATAATAAAATTTAAACTTAAGTTATGAGGAGAAAAAATGAAAAAAATAATTCTTATCTTCTGCGCGGCGGTTTTACTCGCGACGGTATCAGTATACGCGCAGCAAAAGACGACGACCGCTCAAGCGTATTCCGTAAGTTACCTGACGTCTGGGCCAAGCGTAAAAAAATCTAAAAAACATTCGTCAAAAAAGAAAGCGGCGGCGCCGGCGGCTTCATGCGCGAATTTCCCGGATAAACTTGCGGCGTGTTCTCCTTTTAAATGCAAATTTAAACACCCGGCGATGGCGGCTTTCGGCGCGTCGGACCAGGAAAGCATGATGCTGCGTAATATCACCGGCTTAAAAAACGGCAAATGCGTGTACAAAGAACAAATGCCGAATAACGGTTTGATGACCTGTAAATTTCCGAAAAAAGACCTGGCGAACTACGCGGACGAATACAGAAAAACAATGCCGTCCGTCGACGCGGGAAATATGTCCGTCAACGTATCGGCGGACTTAGTCAGCGGGCAGCAAACTTCTTCCTCTTCGCCGGATTCGCCTCTGCTGCAAAGCGCGATGAACAACGGAACCTGCGTCGTGGCGGGTTACAAATAGTAAAATAAAAAGATAACGGACAAATGACAAAACTCCCCGCGTAGCCGATATGCGGGGAGTTTCTTGTAATTATTTCTTTTATTTATGATACTATAAACTATATATTAAGACATAATGTTTTGCCTATAGGGAGAAACCTATATGTATAAAACACCGGCTTTCAGAAATATTTTACTGCTGATTTTTACCGCGGTCGTTTTGGTGTCTTTAAGTATTGTTTTGTATTGGAAACATTTAGACAACGTGCTGGAGCAGAGGGAAAAGGCGGACATCTTTTCCGCCGGACAAACTCTTGCCAAAGAATTTAATTATCAGATTGACGCGGAACTGCAGGTGCTGGCCTCCGTCGGGGAATCGCTTGAGGGACTGCCGCGCGTGGAGGATACGAAGGGCCTTATGCTCTATCTGGCCCGCCAGAAGCAGCGCAATAATTTTGAGATGATGGGCTTTCAGTTTCCCGACGGCAAAACTTATTTTTCGGACAGTTCCGCGCAAAACGATTTTCTCTCCGCCGAAGCAATATCCGCCGCTTACAGAGATAACTATTATGTTTCAAGGTCCGCCGCGCATGATGATAAAAGGATTATAATTGTCAAGCCCGTCTACAGAAACGGCAATAAAGCGGGCGTATTATTTGCCGCGCAGCTTACGGCTTTTTACGAGACCGCGCTGTACCGTGAGCCGGTGCCCGGCTATACGCAGTGGTTTATTGCCGGCGCGGACGGGGATATTATACTTGGTCGTAATAACGCCGCCGCCGGCTGCCTGAAACAAATCCCGCCGGACAACGGCGCCGCGCGGTGTTCTTTATCCGGCAGGGATTATTTTATATCTTCCGTTCCTCTCGAGTACAATAATTGGCGGCTGCTGGCATTGCAGCCTAACCCCGGCCACAGGCCGCAGAAACAGCTGACAGCCGCCGTGTTTATGTGCGTGGCGATTATTATCGTGCTGGGAGTTTTGCTGCTGTTTATTATACTCGCTTACCGCCAGCACAGCGACGCATTGTACCGCAGCGCTTTTATTTACCACGTGACCGGTTTGGGCAACCACAATTATTTTGAGTCTAATTTTGCCAGGACCGCGGACGCTTTCAGAAAAAACAAAATACCTTTCGCGCTGACGGCGGTAAATATAAACAGGTTTAAAGCGATTAACGATATTTACGGTTTTGAGCAGGGGGACAAGATTTTAAAACACGCGGCGCGGATTTTGAAGGAAGAGGTTAAGGAAAACGAACTTCTCTGCCATTCGTCCGCGGACAGATTTTTATTACTGCTGGCCTGCCCGGACCGCGCGGAATTTAACGCGCGTATAGAAAAAATACTGTCGCGCATAAGCCATTTTTGCCAGGATGAAAAATTATGTCTTGAAATAACGGTTAACGCCGGCATGTACCTGGTTGACGAGGATGTCCCTTTCTATATAATGATTGACCGCGCGAACATGGCCCTCAATTCCATACGCCGCGACGCCGGGCAGACTTTCGCGTTTTACAACGACGCTTACCGCGAGCAGATTAAACTTATATCTGAAATTGAGAGCAAAATGAACGCCGCCCTTGCCGACGGGCAGTTTAAAGTTTTTATACAGCCCAAATATGATTTCAAAACCCGCCGCATAGAAAGCGCGGAGGCGCTGGTCCGCTGGCAGGACGCGAAAAAGGGGCTTATCCCGCCGGACAAATTTATTCCGGTGTTTGAGAAAAACGGTTTTGTGCTTAAACTGGATATGTTCGTTTTGGAAGAGACGGTAAAACTTCTGGCGCGGCGCATAAAAGAAGGCAGGCGGGTAGTGCCCGTCGGCGTAAACTTTTCGCGCTTACACCTGGAAGACGCTCGTTTTATAGACGCGGTAACCGAAATTGTTGACCGCTATAACCTGCCGCACAACCTTATAGAACTGGAAATAACCGAGAGTATCGCTTTTGACAGCGGCAAAACTATGCGCGGCGTTTTGGACGCGCTGCACGCGCGCGGGTTTACCGTCGCTATGGATGATTTCGGCGCGGGGTATTCTTCGCTTAACATACTTAAAGATTTAAATTTTGACTGCGTGAAACTGGATAAAGAATTTCTGACGCGCGGCGAAACCAGCGAACGCATGCGCCATATTATCAGCGGCACGGTGGAGATGATAAAAAAGCTGGGCTGCGTCATAGTTACCGAAGGCGTTGAAACAAAAGAGCAGGTGGAATTTTTAACGGCCATCGGCTGTGATTTGGCGCAGGGCTATGTCTTTTCGCGCCCGCTCCCGTCCGCGGATTTTGAGCATCTGCTCGACGAGGATGTCTTGAAGACAAAGTTATAAAAACATAAATTTGACAACATATAAATATGTGATATAATTGAAAATGTCCGTTTCAAAACAGGAGAAATTATGACCGCTAACACGCAGACGCTTCCCCCCAGGCAGGACAATATCGGAATGTTGGAAAAAATCGGTTATGCTTCAGGCGATATGGCCTGCAACTTTATCTACCAGACTATAATAATGTATCTGACGTTTTTTTATACGGATATTTTCGGAATTTCCGCAAAAGCCGTGGGCATTATGTTTTTCGTGTCCCGCTTTTGGGACGCTATTACGGACCCTGTTATCGGCGCGTTCATAGACAAACACCACTTCAAAGACGGCAAATACCGCCCCTATATGCGTTACGGGGCGATTCCTTTTTTAGTGACCGCCGTCCTCTGCTTCACCACGCCGGGTTTTAACGACGTCGGCAAAATAATTTACGCTTACGTCACCTATATTCTTCTGACGATGGTTTACACGACGATTAACATTCCTTACGGCGCTCTTACCGCGGCCATGACGAGAAGACAGGACGAAACCGCCAGCATCACCTCCGTCCGCATGTTCATGGCGAACGCCGGCGGCGTGATAATAGCTTTCTTTTTACCGTTTCTGGCGGGTTTGTTCGGCGCGAAATTCGGCCCCCAGCACGGGTACCAAATGACTATGGTAGTCATGGGCATTATCGGCGCGTCGCTTCTTTTGTTCTGCTACAAAAGCACTAAGGAACGCGTCGTGCCCGTCAGCGAAGAACCTATTAAAGTCAAAGACATGATTTCGCAGTTTAAGTTAAACACTCCTCTTATTTTACTATGCGTTATGTTCGCGGTAAACTTTTCCACGTTCTCCATAGCCGGCGGCGTTGGCACCTATTATATACAGTATAATCTCGGCCGCCCGGACCTTCTGAAATATTTTAACCTGGCCGGCACCATACCGGCTATTATTCTGTTCCCGTTCGTGCCCGCGATGGTGCGCGCCGTCGGGAAAAAGCCTTTTATGTACGGCGGCATTCTGCTGAACATGGTCTTTACGCTTGCATATCTGATAATCCCGCCGGGCGCGGTGTGGGCGGCTTTTGTCTGTAAAATCGTGGCGGCTGTCGGCGGCATTACCGGCGGTTACGCGTGGGCTCTTGTGCCGGAGGCCATTACTTACGGCGAATACAAAACGGGCCACAGAATGGGCGGCGTGGCGTACGCGGCAATCGGATTTTTCTTTAAATTCGGTCTGGCCGTCGGCGGCATGCTGCTGGGTTTCATGCTGGACTTATTTAAGTATGTTCCTAATCAGGTTCAATCGGCGGAATCTCTGCGGGGCATTTTGATTATGGTTTCGATAGTGCCCGCGATATTAATGTTTATAACGCTGGTAATAATGAAATTCTACCCGCTTGACGACAAACGTTACGCCGAACTTGTCCACGCCGTCGAAGAACGCGCCGCGGCGCAGGCTTAGGAGAAAATATGTACGATATAAAAAAAGAAGCGCGCGCGTTAGTAGCGAAAATGAATCTGCGGGAAAAAGTTTCCCAGATGATTCATAATTCAAAAGAACTTAAACATCACAATATCCCGTCTTACAACTGGTGGAACGAAGCGCTGCACGGCATAGCCCGCGCGGGCGTGTCGACGGTATTCCCGCAGGCCATAGGTCTGGCCGCGACGTTTGACGCCGAACTTGTCCAAAAAGTGGCGGACACTGTCTCCACCGAAGGCCGCGGAAAATTTAACGCTAATCAGGAAGAAGGCGACCATGATATATATAAAGGAATAACTTACTGGACGCCGAACATAAATATTTTCCGGGATCCGAGATGGGGCCGCGGTCATGAAACTTACGGCGAGGACCCGTATCTTACGTCGCTCATGGGCGTGGCGTATATAAAGGGTTTGCAGGGGCCTGACAAAAACAGCCTTAAAACCGCCGCCTGCGCGAAACATTTTGCCGTTCACTCCGGCCCGGAAAATGACAGACACCACTTCAACGCCGTCGTGGACGATTATGATTTGTGGAATACTTATCTGCCCGCCTTTGAAGCCGCCGTCAAGGAAGCCAACGTGGAGGCCGTCATGGGCGCGTATAACCGCACTCTGGGCGAGCCTTGCTGCGGCTCAGAACTGCTCCTAAAAAAAATCCTGCGCGATAAATGGGGTTTTGACGGACACGTGGTTTCAGACTGCTGGGCCATAAAAGATTTTCACGAAAACCATAAAGTTACAAAAGGGCCGGAGGAATCCGTCGCGCTGGCTATTTCAAAAGGCTGCGACATTAACTGCGGCAATCTGTTCCCCAACGCCGTGGCCGCCGTTCAAAACGGCTTGATAAGCGAGGAGAATATAGATACGGCGGTAACCCGCCTGTTTACCACGCGCATGCGTCTGGGACTTTTGGGCGCTCCCAAAAATCCGAAATACGCGGACATCCCTTATAATGTCGTGGATTGTCCCGAACACAACGCTTTTAACACGGAAGTCGCCCGCAGAAGCATAGTTCTGCTTAAAAACGACGGCGCGTTGCCGCTTAATATCAAAAAAATAAAAACTATCGGCGTAATAGGCCCGAACGCGGACAGCCGCAAAGCTCTTGAAGGCAATTACATGGGCACGCCGAGCCGCCACATCACCGTTCTTGACGGAGTGAGGGAAATAGCGGAAAAAGCCGGAGCCCGCGTTTTGTTCAGCGAAGGCTGCCATCTTTTTAAAGACAGGACAGAAGGACTGGCGCAGGAAGACGACCGTTTGTCCGAAGCCCGCGCCGTCACAAAACGCAGCGACGCGGTTATCGTCTGCCTCGGTCTTGACGCGGACATTGAAGGCGAAGAGAGCGACGCTTTCAGCGCAAGCCAGGCCGTCGGGGACAAGCCTTACATTGAACTCCCGGGCCGCCAGCAGAAGCTGCTTGAAAACGTAATCGCGGCGGCGGGCAAAAAACCCGTCATAGTCGTTTTTGTTTCGGGCAGCGCGTTGGCCTGCGTTTACGCGGACGAAAAAGCGAACGGTATTATCCAAGCTTTTTACCCTGGCGCAAACGGCGGACGCGCGGTGGCGGAGGCAATTTTCGGCCTATTCAGTCCGTCGGGCAAACTGCCGTTGACCTTTTACCGCTCCACTTCTGATTTGCCGGATTTTAAAGATTATAACATGACCAACCGCACCTATAAATATTTTAAGGGGGAACCGCTTTATCCGTTCGGCTTCGGGTTAGGCTATTCAAAATTCTCTCTTAAAAATTTTAAAGCTGATAAAGATGTGTGCAGCGTGACGGTTGAAAACAAAGGTAAAATCCCGGCGCGCGAAACGGTGCAGATTTACGTAACCTCGCCCGGACAGAAAGAAATCCGCAGCCTTTGCGGCATAGGCAGCGTTTATCTTAAGCCGGGTGAAAAAACAGAACTTAAAATTAAGCTGGCCAAAAACGCTTTTTCCCGTTTTGACGCGAACGGGGACGCTAAGCTTATAAAAGGCAAACACGTTTTACACGCGGGTTTCACTCAGCCGGACGCGCGGAGCATGTCTTTATCCGGCGGTAAAATTCTGACGGCGGAAATTGATTTATAATAAAAAAAACGGAGGCATGGTATGGAGTATTTTTCAAAAGTAAAAAAAATAGCTTATGAAGGCCCGAAGAGTAAAAATCTCTTTGCGTACAAATATTATAACCCCGAAGAAATTGTTTTGGGCAAAAAAATGAAGGAGCATCTTCCCTTTGCCGTGGCGTACTGGCATACGATGGTGCAGGAAGGGGGGGACCCGTTCGGCCCCGGCACTTTTCAACGCAACTGGTTCGGCAAAACGCCGATGGATACCGCTAAAAACAGAGTTGACGCCATTTTTGAATTTTTAACGAAGCTGGACGTCGAATATTTTTGCTTTCACGACGCGGATATCGCGCCGCAGGGCGGCAATTTGAAAGAGACAAATAAAAATATCGACGAAATAGTTTCCCTGATAGAAAAACGCATGAAAGAAACCGGCAAAAGATTATTGTGGAACACCGCGAACATGTTTTCGGACCCGCGCTTTGTGCACGGCGCGGCCTCAAGCAATAACGCGGATGTTTTCGCCCACTCCGCCGCGCAGGTCAAAAAAGGTCTTGAAGTCGGCAAACGGCTCGGCGGAAAAAATTACGTTTTCTGGGGCGGCAGAGAGGGTTATGAATCTCTGCTGAACACGGACATGAAACTTGAGACGGACAATATCGCCCGCTTTATGAAAATGGCCGTTGACTACGCCAAAGAAATTAAATTTGACGCGCAGTTTTTAATTGAGCCAAAACCCAAAGAGCCTACTACCCACCAGTATGATTTTGACGCTGCCACGACGATAGCTTTCCTGGCGACGCACGGCCTCCAAAAGGATTTCAAGCTGAACATCGAAGCCAACCACGCCACTCTCGCCGGTCATACTTTTGACCACGACCTCTGCGTGGCGCGCATAAACGGCATGCTGGGTTCGATTGACGCAAACCAGGGCCACGTTCTTCTGGGTTGGGACACGGACGAATTCCCGACGGACCTTTACTCCACCACGCTCGGGGTGTACCAGATTATTGAAAACGGCGGCCTGCACAAAGGCGGTATCAATTTTGACGCCAAAATGCGCCGCGGCTCATTTGAACAGGACGACCTTTTCCTCGGGCACATAGCCGGCATAGACACTTACGCGCGCGCGCTTAAAGCGGTGGAAAAACTCAAAAAAGACAAATTTTTTGAGGATATTATCGACAAGCGTTACGCGTCCTACAAAACCGGCATAGGCGCGAAAATCGTCGCCGGGCAAACGGACTTCAAACAGCTTGAGGAATACGCGTTAAACAACAAGAACCTCAAAAATGAGTCCGACAGGCTGGAAACATTAAAAGCAAAACTTAACGACTATCTTTATTAGTCATCACGCCCTCCGTTAACGACGGGGGGCTGTTTTTTGTAAGGCGGCGGCGCCTGAAAAGCTGACTTTTAACTAATTCGTAAACTATAAATGAGAAAACAACTAATAATATCATCGTTAGGCTTATGTGTTTTACTTTCCGCCGCGGTTGTTCCGGCGCAGGCGCAGCAGACATTAACCATTGACGGCTTTAGTACGACCACCGCCAATGTTTACGGCAACGGCCCGGGCGCCAACGGCAGCTGGAACGGCGCCGATACGGCCGCCCTGCTTGACAGTAACGGCAACACGCTTAACTTCCTCAACAGCTACGCCGTCAGTACAGACTCAATAAACCATTTATACATTTACGGCGGCGCTATGCCGTCCGGCGGCACGCTTACCGGCGACAAAGCGGCCGATAACAACACCATAAATATTGACAACAGCAATGCGGATGTGGTTACCGGCGGATTCGCCGGCAGCAGCAGCGGCTCAGCCACGGCTAACGGAAATACAGTTAACGCCACCAACAGCCACGTTATGGCGTTTTACGGCGGGAATGCCGCCTCTTCAACCGCCAACACGGTTGAAGGCAACACCGTCAACCTCTCCAACTGCACGGTAACCGGCGCCCTTTCCGGCGGGTACGCGGGTGGGCTGGTCGGAGCCGCTTCCGCGACGCTGTCGGGCAACGCAGTCAACGTCAGCGGCAACAGCAGTGTCAACAGCGTTACCGGCGCGGTTGTCGTAACGCTGCTAGGCACCACAGGCACTTACACGCTGACGAATAATACCGTGACCGTTATGGACAGCACGGTTTCCTCTCTGATTGCGGGAGGAGATGTCGGTTTTACATTGTCGGCCAGCGCGAATATACCGGTAAATATCACAAACAATACTGTAACAATAGGCGGTGTTTCCAACTTAAGTTCGGCCAGCGTCTACGGCGGATATCTTTCCCTTTACTCAAGCACTAATACCGGAGCGACAGACCTATGGACAGGAAATACGCTTAATGTTAAAAACTCCGGCATGAGCGTCGCCGGCGTTTATAATTTTGAAAACCTGAACTTCTATCTGCCGACGACAATGGCCGGCGGGGAAACAATGCTGACCGTCGGTTCCGCCGTGGATATTACGAACAGCAAAATAGGAGTGGCCATAGACGGCGGCACCTCGGCGTTAAACCCGGGCGACACAGTGACATTGATTAACACGTCCGGCAACGGCCTGACGACTACGGGGATAAACACCACGGCATTGGGCATCGCGGGCATTTCCAAAATCTATGACTTTGACCTGACGTGGGACGCCGATAACCTTTACGCCACAGTCGCGGGCTCGTCGTCTAATGACCAAACGAAAGCGTTGTCGGAAGGGCAGCTCGGCGGACTTGCGTTTCTAAACCAAGGCTCAGACCTTATAGCCAGCTACGGCATAATCCGCGCGATGCAGGCGGCGCGGGGAGCGGAGGGGATTACGCTCTTTGCCGCGATGGACGGCGGCTCCGCCAAATATGAAACCGGCTCGCACATTGACGTGAAAGGGTTTTCAATGATGGCCGGTCTTGCCAAAAAGATGAATGAAAACATCACGGCGGGCGCGTTCTTAGAAGCGGGCTGGGGTAATTATGATTCTTACAACACTTTCAACTCCGCGCCGTCCGTTGACGGCGGCGGAAACACAAACTACTACGGTCTGGGCTTGTTGGGCAGATATGATATTGACGGCGCGTGGTACGGGGAAGGTTCGGTGCGCGCGGGTTCCGCCGGGACGGATTTTTCAAGCGCGGACTTTGTAGGTTTAAGCAATGTAAGCTACGATACTTCCGCCATGTATTACGGCGCGCACTTAGGAGCGGGCTGGTTACATGAATTGAGCGGGAAGTTCGGGCTTGATTTATCGGCGAAAGCGTTCTACACGTATCAGGGCGGCGACGACGCGGATATTCAGGGCGACGCGGTATCTTTTGACGCGGCCAATTCAATAAGAACAAGACTGGGCGGGCGCGTGAATTACGCGGCAAAGAAAAATCTCACGCCTTACGCTGGCGCTTTCCTTGATTATGAGTTCAACGGCAAAGCGGAAGCGGCAGTCAACGGCGCGGCGGTTGACACGCCGGAGCTTAAAGGCGCGACGGGCGTGGGCGAATTAGGTCTGCAAGCGGCGCCTTCGGACAATCTGCCTTTGACACTTGACATCGGCTTACAGGGCTACGCGGGAACAAGGCAAGGTTTCAGCGCAAGTTTGCAGGGAAGATATATGTTTTAACGGAGGAGTTTTTTATGTCTTATGTTCTTGGTCTTGATTTAGGCACAAGCGCTTTAAAAGGTTTATTAATTTCGCGTGACGGGAAAGCTGTTGCCAGCGCGTCGTCGGAATATCCGGTTTTAAATCCCGCTCCGGGGTTCAGCGAGCAAAACCCGTTGCTTTGGCCCGTCGCGGCGGAAAACGTAATTAAAGAAATTATCCGTCTTGTCCCCGATGCGAAAGCTCAAATTGAAGCAGTCAGTTTTTCCGGCCAGATGCACACTTTGGTTTTGCTTGACGAAAACAACAAACCGCTCAGAAACGCGATTTTGTGGAACGACGTACGCACCACAGCGCAATGCGAAAAAATAACAAAAGTTTTGGGCGCGGACCTTCTCAAAATAACAAAAAACCGCGCGCTTGAAGGTTTCACTCTTCCCAAAATCCTCTGGGTGCAGGAAAACGAACTCGGGATATGGAAAAAGACAAAAAAATTTTTACTCCCTAAAGATTTCCTTTCCTTTTATTTTACCGGAGAAATGCAGATGGAATACTCGGACTCCGCCGGGACGCTGATGTTAGACATAGAAAAAAAGCAGTGGAGCAAACGCATAGCCGACGCTTTTAACATCCCGCAAAATGTTTTCCCGAAATTAATGAACTCGACGGATAAAGCCGGAGTAATCAAAAAAGAAATCGCGCAAAAATTGGGCCTTACAAACCAACCGGCCGTTTATCCCGGCGGGGCGGACAACGCCTGCGCCGCCGCCGGCGCCGGCGTGCTGGACACAAAAACCGGTATGTGCAGCATAGGTACATCCGGCGTATTTTTGGCTTACGAAGGCCGGACGGTGCAGGACTATAAAGGCAGCGTGCACTTTTTCAACCATATAATAAAGGACAGCTATTATTCAATGGGCGTAACTTTAAGCGCGGGCAGTTCTTTAAGCTGGTTCAAAAACGCGTTTGCAAAAAATATGAGTTTTGAAGAATTTTTAGACGGGGTGGAGAAAATTCCCGCCGGTTCGGGCGGTCTTTTGTTTACGCCTTATCTTGTCGGCGAAAGAACGCCGTACGCGGATTCCGCCGTGCGCGGCAGTTTTATAGGAATAGACATAAGCCACACAACGGCGCATTTCGCGCGGGCGGTTATGGAAGGGATAACGTTTTCGCTGAAAGACTGTATGGAACTTATGATTAAAGCGGGCAAAAAATTTGAGCGCGTTATCGCCGTCGGCGGCGGCGCGAAGAATAAAGACTGGCTGCAAATGCAGGCAGATATTTTTAACTGCAAAATAATCACGCTTGAGACCGAGCAGGGCCCGTCGCTGGGCGCGTGTATGACTGCGGCGGTGGGCGCGGGGTGGTTTGACAGTTTTCAAAACTGCGCCGAAAAATTTGTAAAATTATCAAAAGAATATGCGCCGGACGCGCGGACAGCGCAAGAATATAAGACGGTTTACGAAAAATATAAAAAGATTTACGCGGCGACGCGGGAGTTAACCAAATGATAAAAATATCAAATAAAACATTCGGCTCGCTTAACGGGCATGAAGTACTTTTGTTTTCGGTTGAAAATGAAAACGGATACCGCGTTGAACTTTCATCCTACGGCGCGGGATTGTGCGGGTTGTATTTTCCGTCCACGTCAATGCAAAACCGCGTTTTGTCTTTCAGTAATTTAGAAGACTATAAAAACAACGGTTACTACTTGGGCGCTGCGGCCGGCCCGGCGGCGGGCAGAATAAAAAACGCGCGGTATGAAGTCGACGGCGTTACTTATAACCTTGACAAAAACGAAGGCGAAAATACTCTGCACGGCGGCAAGCACGCGTTCCACAATATATTATGGAAGGCGGAGGAAACTCCGCGCGGCGTAAAATTTTCTTCGTCGGAGATTATCGACGCGGAAGTTATTTATAACCTCAATCCGGACAACAGTCTTGAAATAATTTTCCGCGCGAAAAGCCAAAAGTCAGCGCTCTTTAATCCCGCGAACCACGCCTATTTTAATCTGGGAGGGACGGATATAAAAGGCCACTATCTTCAAATAAACGCGCCGGAATATTTGGAGCTGGATGCGCAAAATATACCTACGGGTAAAAAGCTGCCGGTAAAAAATACCGTCTATGATTTTACGCAAACCTCGCAAATCGGCCAGCACCTGGAAGGCAAAGGCATAGACACTCCTTTCTGCCTGAACTCTTCCGTCGCCTGCACGCTTGAAAACGAAGAACGCACGCGCCGCGTAAGCGTTCTTACCGACAGAAACGCTTTAGTCGTCTACACCGCCGGCTATTTTGAGCCGCAATGGAAAATAAACGGCCGCGTTGCCGCGCCTTTTATGGGAATAGCTTTAGAAGCCCAGCACCTGCCGGACGCCGTAAACCACCCGGGCTGGGGCGACACGGTAATAAAAAACAACGTCGTAAAAGAGTATAAAACTGTATTTAAATTAGAGGAGATTTCCAAATGAAAAAATTATACGGTGTTTTATTTCTGGCGGCGATTTTATTTATATCCGCCTGCGGCGGCGGCAATGGCGGCAAACGGCATTTTGTCGGCGTTTCCATGCCCACGAAAGATTTGGAAAGATGGAGCGTGGACGGCGATAATCTCGAACGCCAGCTTGAAAAACTGGGTTACAAAGTTTCTGTCCAATACGCGCAAAATGACGTAAGCGCGCAAATTTCGCAGATTGAAAATTTAATCACGCTCGGCGCGGATATATTAATTATCGCGCCTATTGACGGCGAAGCGCTGACGCCCGTTCTTAAAGAAGCGGCGGAAAAAAATATTAAAGTAATAGCTTATGACAGGCTCATCAAAAACACTCCCGACGTGGATTATTACGTCACGTTTGACAATTACCAGGTGGGCGTGCTGCAGGGCAGGATTATAGAAAAAGCCCTCGGGCTTGACAAAGGCGCGAAGGGGCCTTTTAACGTGGAAATTTTCAGCGGCGCGCCGGACGATAACAACGCCTACTATTTTTTCAGCGGCGCGATGAGCGTTTTGCAGCCTTACATTGACAAAGGAATAATCTTAACTCCTTCACGCCAGGTCGGCTGGCCGAAATACGGCATTGAGCAGTGGAGCAACCAGAAAGCGCAGGAAAGAATGACGGATATACTCTCCGCCTTTTACACTTCTAAAAAAGTGGACGCGGTGCTCTCTCCTAACGACGCGGTGGCCTACGGCGTAATCTCAGCCCTGAAAGGCGCGGGCTACGCGCCGGGCGACGCGAAAAAGCCGTTCCCCGTAATTACCGGTCAGGACGCCGATAAAGTCAATGTCCAAGCCATACTCCATGACGAGCAGACGGCGACGATATTCAAAGACACGCGCGTTTTGGCCCAGCGCGCCGTGAACATAACCAAAGCTATTTTTGACGGCGGCACGCCAGAAGTCAACGATACCAAAACATATAATAATAACGTAAAAATCGTGCCGTCTTATCTTTGCGCGCCCGTTACGGTTTATAAAGAAACGGTAAAACCCGCTCTGATAGATTCCGGATATTATAAAGAAAGCGACATCAAATAATGTCAGAAAAAAACATCCTTCTTGAAATGAAGGATATCACCAAAGAATTCCCCGGCGTGAAAGCTTTAAGCGGCGTCAGTTTTAAAGTAAAGAAAAAAGAAATACACGCGCTCGTCGGGGAAAACGGCGCCGGGAAAAGCACGCTGATGAAAATACTCAGCGGCGTTTATCCTTACGGCGCTTACAGCGGCGATATTATTTTTGACGGCGCGTTATGCAGATTTTCGGATATAAAACAGAGCGAACGCGCCGGCATCGCCATAATTCACCAGGAACTTGCGCTCAGCCCTTATCTTTCAATAGCCGAAAATATTTTCCTCGGCCACGAACGCGCAAAGGCGGGCATGATAGACTGGGATAAGACCAGAGCGGACGCCCTGGTTTACATGCAAAAACTCGGCCTGAACGAAAACCCGGACACGCCGGTAAACAAACTAGGCGTAGGCAAACAGCAGATTGTGGAAATCGCGAAAGCGCTCGCCAAAGACGTAAAACTGCTAATTTTAGACGAACCCACCGCCGCATTAAACGAACGGGACAGCCAAAATCTTCTCAAACTTTTAACGGAACTTAAAAATAATCACGGCATATCCTGCGTGTTAATTACCCATAAATTAAATGAAGTCTCCGCCGTGGCGGATACCGTCACGGTGCTGCGCGACGGGCGCACAATCGAAACAATTGAAGTAAACAAAGCTGGAATTTCAGAAGAGAAAATTATAAAAAGTATGGTCGGACGGGAAATTACGGACATGTTTCCCAAGCGTTCCCACAAACCGGGCGACACTGTTTTTGAAGTGAAAAACTGGACAGTTTTCCACCCGGAAAATCCGCAGAGGAAAATTTTAGACGATATTAACTTCAGCGTCCGCGCCGGGGAAGTGGTTGGTTTTGCCGGGCTCATGGGTTCGGGCAGGACGGAACTGGCGACAAGTTTATTCGGCAAATATTACGGCCGCAATATAAGCGGAAAAACTTTTATGGAGGGCAAAGAAGTAAATCTAGACACTATTCCGAAAGCCATAAAACACGGGCTCGCTTACGTCACGGAGGACAGGAAAGAGTACGGCCTCGTGCTCATGCAGAATATAAAAAATAACACGTCGATGGCGAATCTTAAAGCCGTAGCGGATTACGGCGTGATAAATGAAAGCGGCGAAACAAAAACCGCGAAAGAATTTAAAGAAAAAATGAACATAAAAGCGCCGTCGATTTACCAGACGGCGGAAAATCTTTCCGGCGGCAACCAGCAGAAAGTGGTTCTTTCAAAATGGATTTTCGCGGCGCCGAAAGTTTTGATTTTGGACGAACCGACAAGAGGCATAGACGTGGGCGCGAAATATGAAATTTACACAATCATAAACGAGCTTGCCCGCGGCGGCATGGCGTGCGTATTGATATCGTCCGAAATGCCGGAAGTCATAGGCATGAGCGACAGAATTTACGTGATGAGCGAAGGCAGAATCTCCGCCGAACTTGACGCCAAAACCGCCACGCAGGAAAAAATTATTTCCCATATGATATAGGATAAAAAAATGACACAATCATTAGCTTATATAAAAAAACATTTAACACAGTACGGCATGATAATCGCGCTGATATCTTTGATGATATTTTTCAGTTTTCTCACAAGCGGCGTGCTGATGACGCCTATAAATCTTACAAACCTCATTTTACAAAACAGCTATATTTTGATTTTAGCCGTCGGCATGCTTTTGTGCACTCTGACGGGGAATGTGGATTTGTCCGTAGGCTCCGCCGTGGCGCTTATCGGCGGCGTGGCCGCGGTGCTGATGGTAGACCTCGGCTTAAATCCGCTTTTTGCCGTGATTATATCGCTGCTCGCGGGCTGCGTGATAGGCGCGTGGCAGGGGTTTTGGATTGCCTTTATAAAAGTGCCGGCTTTTATCGTTACTCTGGCGGGCATGCTTATTTTCAGAGGATTCGCGCTGGTGCTTTTGAAAGGGACTTCAAAAGGGCCGTTCCCGCAGATTTTCCAGTCGATAGCGTCCGGGTTTATAGGGGACCCGTTCGGCGGGATTACGCTTTTCGGAAAACCTTTGCACGCGCTGAGCCTGCTTATCGGCGTTTTGCTGTGCGCCGCACTTTTGGCGGCTGAAATTTTGAGCCGCAAAAAACAAATCAAATATAATTTTGATGTTATGCCGTTCGGGATTTGGATTTTGAAAAATATTTTTCTGATATTGTCCGTTATGTTCTTTATTGTGGTGTTCGCGCTTTATAAAGGGATACCGAATATTTTAATTTTACTAGGCGCGCTGGTCGGTATTTATCATTTTATAACGGTAAAAACCGTGCCTGGCAGACACGTTTACGCCGTCGGCGGCAACGCGAAAACCGCGAAACTTTCCGGCATAAAAACGGAATGGGTAATGTTTTGGGTGTACACAAACATGGGCCTTCTGGCGGCTTTGGCGGGCATAGTTTTTGCCGCGCGCTTAAACGTGGCCACGCCCAAAGCCGGCAACATGTTTGAGCTGGACGCTATAGCCGCGTGTTATATAGGCGGCTCGTCGGTAACCGGCGGCGTGGGCACGGTTGTCGGCGCTATTATCGGCGGCCTTTTTATGGGCGTGCTGAACAACGGCATGTCAATAATGGGCGTCGGGATAGACTGGCAGCAGGCCATAAAAGGTTTTGTGCTGTTAGGCGCGGTGGCGTTTGATTTATATTCTAAATCCAAAAGCAGAAGCAAATAAAAGAGATACCGGTCCTTTAGAAAAATATCAACGCGCCGCGTCTTCTTGTTTAAAAGCGTTTTGCTTTTTTCCCAGTTCTTTAAGGCCCAGATATTTATTGCCCCACGGCTGCACGGGTTCGGCGGACAGGCTTTTGGAGACTATTACAATGTTTCCGACGGCGGCCGCGTAGTAGTCGTCGGGATTAGAATATAATTCAACCATCACGCCGCGTTTTTTAGAAATATTCAGGATGTTTTTATTGTCAACATCGTCGGTAAAAAAGCGGAAATTTTTAAAACCGCGCTCTTTGGCTTCATTTTCTATAAAATCCATCATCGCCGTGCCGTAACCTTTTCCTCTGTTTTGTTCCGTAATGCCGCCCCAGCCGCCCCACGCGTCCTCGGGGTAATCAGGATAATGGTACAGCCCGATAACGCCTATACATTCGTCTTTTAATTTTATAAGCCAGACGCCGTATCCTCTTGCCGGCCCGTTTTTAAGGGAATCTAAAAAATTCTGTTTTCCGTCTTCCCGCGGGAATATTTGGCGCTGTACGGCGACGGCGGTTTCAAAATTTTCCCGGCAAAGTCCTTCAAACAAAAGTCCTTTAAAAATTTTTCTTTCCATTGTTGTTTCCTCCATACATTTTCGGATTAAAACACGATAGTCCGAACAGAATAAAAAGCCAAATTTTAAGACGAAAAAACCCTTTGATGAAATCGCCAAAGGGTTTAGTTGTCTTAAATGGCTCCCCGGGCTGGACTCGAACCAGCAGCCCTTCGATTAACAGTCGAATGCTCCACCATTGAGCTACCGGGGAATAAAATTTTTTTGTTCCGTCAGAACTTACTTAACTTTATATATTTTACTAAAACATTTTTACGTTGTAAAGTTAAGGTCATAAATCGTATAAATCAGATTCGGAAATTCCGCTCGGGGCGGAAGCGTGCCTCTGGTTCTCGGCCAAAAGAACGCTGTAGCTTCCGTCAATTACTTCGGAGTTTATAAGCCCCGCCCATTTATTTTGCAGGCCGAAAGCCAGCGCGTACGGCAGGTATTCAAGCGCGTTTTCGCGCGTGCCTATAAAACGCGCCGGCGCTTCTTCAGGCGTGGCTTCGGGCAGGCGCGTAAATTCGCCTACTTCCAAATATTTTTTAAAACCCAGCAAATCGCTGAACGCGTGCAAATATAAATAAGACGCCTGCTCCAGACGTTCGGCCAGAAATTCATTTATTCTGTTAAAGTCCTCAATTTCTTTAGGTACGAACCTGAAAATTCTGCCCGGCAAAAATCTGTCGCCAAGCAAAATAAAAAGAGCGTTCTTTTCAATCTCCGGCAGGATTTCAAAATCTTCTGACGGTCTTAACGTCTCAATAATCATCGCGTCATATGACAGGCTGTCTTTGACGCGCACCAAATCTCTGACGGCGGCGTACGCCACTAAAATATTCAGTATCTTCTTATCATAACCGCGGTTCATTATATAAGCGGCCAGGCAGGGCGTCATGCCGTCGGGCGGTTTGTAAGAAATTTCAGGAATTTCGTTTTTTAAAGGTTTAACTTCGTATTTCGGCGGTTTATCTTTGACCGCCATTAATTTCATTATTATGTGGACGACAAGCGCGGTAATAGCTAAGCCAAGGTAGACAGTATTCATTTTTATATTATACAAAATGCAATAATTTTGTCACGGCGGCGTTATATTTATGTTGTTAAACGAAAATTTTTGTAAAATATAGAAGAAATCAAACTCAGGAGGATGTATGAAAAAATTAGTTTTAGTTTGTATCTCCGGCGCGTTGGCTCTCGGCGCGTGCACTACGCCGAGCACAAATACTTATCTCGGCGCGGGCGCGGGCGCCGCAGTGGGCGCCATCGGCGGCGCTGTAATAGCGAATAATACCGGCGGTAAATCCGCCACCGGCGCTATCATAGGCGGTCTAGCGGGCGCTGCTTTGGGCGGGGGCATTGGCAACTATTTTGACGCCCAGGCCAAAGAACTTGCCGCCATCGCCGACGTGCAGAAAAATCCGGACGGCTCGCTTAAAGTTGTTTTGAAAGGCGATATTTTGTTCAACACCGGCAGCTATACTCTGTCTTCGGACGCTATCACGACCATAGGGAATCTCGGCAAAGTGCTTAAGAAATATCCTTATAATATAATCGTCGTGGAAGGGTACACCGATTCCACCGGCACCGCCGCTTTCAACCAGACTTTGTCTGAGAACAGAGCAAGAGCGGTTTACAACCAGCTGGTTGCCAACCAGGTTAAAACCTACAGCCTGACTTACGTCGGCTACGGGCAGAATAACCCGGTCGCGGACAACAGCACCGCTGACGGCCGCGCGGCCAACAGACGCGTGGTGCTTAACATCACCGCCAACAAAGACTTAGTCGCCGCGAATTATAAACAATAAGATATAATACTTCAAAAAGCCCGTCCGAAAGGACGGGCTTTTTTTATTTTCCCTCTCCCCTCCGGGGGAGAGGGCCGGGGTGAGGGGGAATGTACACAAAATATAGCCGTTATAAAATTAGTTATTCCGCTTTTGCTCTACGGCGATATAATTTGTGTACATGATGTGTACACACCCCCTCACCCTATCCCTCTCCCCCGGAGGGGAGAGGGGAAAATATACAATAAAACCCCCGCCGGAATTTTCTTCCGGCGGGGGTTTGTCTGCAACAAATTTTATTTCTTTTCTTCTTTTGGGGCCGCTTTCTTTGCTTCTTTGGCCGCCTCTTTTTTCAATTTTTTGGGAGGCGCTTTTCTGTCGTCCCCGGCCACTATAATTTTTTTAATCTTGACCGGCTTTTTGATTTTGGCCTGGGCCTTGACTTCCGTTTTGGCTTTTCTTACCACGGCTTTGCCTTCGGTGGCGGCGAATTTTTTGTTAAATTTATCTACTCTGCCCGCCGTGTCCAGCACTTTCTGTTTGCCGGTGAAGAACGGGTGGCATTCCGAGCAAATGTCCAGCTTAATGGTTTTCATCGTGGAACGCGTTAAAAATTTTGCGCCGCACGCGCAGGTAACTTCAACAGGTTCGTATTTCGGGTGTATTTTCTCTTTCATTTTTTTATTTACCTCTGTGCAAATTATATTATGATTATACAATTTTTTATCGTGAATGGGAAATGCGCCCGGAAAACCGTCTTTATTATATTTTGATTGTATGGTACGCGCGCGTATAACTTATGTTATAATGAAAATGATAAATATTTTACAACTCCGCATCTGAAAGGGTGAAAAAATGCCAGAACAAAAAGATATGAAGGACCCGTTGGTCGGCACCACCATAGCCGGCTGTGAAATCCTTGAGAAAATCGCCGTCGGCGGCATGGGCGCGGTATATAAAGCAAAGCACAAAGCGCTGGACAGAATAGTCTGCGTTAAAATTTTAAGCCCGTCGCTGGCGGAAGACCAGAAAGCAGTTTCCCTTTTCCTGACGGAAGCCCGCGCCATCGCGGAGCTGGACCACCCGAACATCGTCAACGTTTACAACGTCGGGCGCGAGCGCGGGTTGTATTTTATCATTATGTCTTTTATATCGGGCGACAACGTTTCGAATATTATCCGCCGCCGCCCTAACCTGCCTGTCGGTTTTATTTTAAATATTTTCCAGGACGTGCTCAAAGGCCTTGCCGTCGCGCATGAGAAAGGCATTATACACCGCGACATTAAACCGTCTAACATTTTAATCAACGAAAAACTTGAAGCGAAAATAGTTGACTTCGGCATAGCCAAAAAAATGGAGAAGGACAAAAACGTCACCAGAACCACGGAGATGGCCGGCACCGCTTATTTTATTTCGCCGGAGCAGGCTTTGGGCGGCGACGTCGACGTGCGGGCGGACCTTTATTCCGCCGGCGCCACGCTTTATTTTATGCTTACCGGCCAGTTCCCTTACAGAGGCAAATCCTCTATGGAAATTATCCAGAAGCATATTAACGAGCCTATTCCTAACCCGAGTGATATAAGACGGGACATGCCGCCTTGGATTACGATTGTCGTCCAGAAACTGATGGCCAAAAAACCCGAGGACCGCTTTCAGAGCGCGCAGGAAACTTTAGACTATATTTTAAAAATGCGGGCGGAGGACCAGCTGCGCGTAAAACAGGGCTCCGGCACGTCGCTTGACATAGGCGGAGAGGCGCCGCTGCGCGTCCGCGCCGAAAAAGTGCATACCGCGACGGAGAGCATGCGTTACAGGCACATCACCGAAAACGAGCAAATACAAAAACTTAAACAAGGCGAAAACGCCGGCGTGGCTATGCCGGTCATCGGTTCGCAGGGTTTTAAGGAAGAAGTTTCCCGCAAACGCCGCGACAGCAAAACGGAATCAAGTAAGGAAATGCTGGAAACCAGGACATCTCCCATCCCCGTAAAAACCGTCAGAAACAAAGACACCCATTTTAAGATAGTATCGGAAGTCGCGGCCAAACTTTTCTTTCATATCCCTATATTTTTCATCGTAACGCTTATCGCCATGATTTTTGTGGTTAAGTTCGGCGGCGCGGTGGCGACTACTCTTGAACCGGGCAGACAGCCGGGCTTTTTTGACGCGTTTATGTTTTTGTTCGACGTCAAATCTTATATGGCGGACGTGACGCTTACCATAGTCGCCGGCGCTCTCGTTTTCGCGCTGTTTATAATGTCTTGCATGAACGCGTACTCGCGGGCGGCGCTGTCTTTTATCGCGCTGTGCGCGTTTTCTTATCTTGCCGGCTTTTTCGGCGTAAACGCCGGATGGGGAAGCGCTTTTTCGACGGGGCTGATGAATATGTTCGCGCAGGATTACATGCTTATATATATGGTTATAGGGGTGATACTGTCGTTAACTTTAATGTTCGGCAAGCAGGTTCTGCCGCTGAGGATTTTGTGCTCGGCCGCTATTTTGCTTACGCTGTTTTTCTGCAAGCAGTTTGCCGCGCTGCAGGTGATGCCGGCTGACACGACGCTTATCACGCTGCTGTATTATTCGGCCATTCTGCTGGCGGTTTCAGCCGTGGCGGTCGTGCTGCCGCGTACTTTTACGTTCAGCCGCCTGCTGCCGCTTATGCTTTTCGTGCTGGCGCTGTGTTCCATTTTCGGCTATATGATTTCAGGTAAAGTTTACGCTACCGCCGCCCAGGTAAAAGAAGTGCCGGAGGTTAAAGATTATATAGCGAAATACGGGGAAAAATTATCCGCGCCGGCCGTTGACTCCGGCGGAAAACTGGTGCAGCTGGACATGAATTTCGGCTCCAGCCTGCTGACGGCGGCGAACGACCTTAAAGATTTGACGGAAAAACCCGGCTTCGGCGAGAGACCAGCCCCGGAAACGGACCCTCTCAGAATCCTTGCCGGCATTTACCTCTCAAAAGGGGACAGAGGCATGATGCGCGCCATATGGTACCAGACCGTTTTTGTTCCTTTTGACAGGACCGCGCAGTATAACCCGGATACTTTTATTTTTAAATTCGGCGCGCTGCTGATTTTCATTTTTGCGAATATTTATTTTATAATACACATGACTCTAAGACGTGATTTATGACGCTGAGGCTCAGTTTTGCCGCTTACAGCGATATCGGCAAGATACGAGATAAAAACGAAGATATGGTTTATATATCTTCGGATTTGCGTTTTGCCGTGGTGGCCGACGGCATGGGCGGCCACAGCGCGGGGGAAGTGGCAAGCAATATCGCGATAAGTTCTTTTGTCGAAACGCTTACCAAAATGAACTCCGGCCAGATTGTTATTCCGAAAGATTTTCTGCCGGAAATGTCCAAGACTGAAAGAAAACTTTTAATGGCGGCTGACTACGCCAATTATTCAATTTATAAACTGGCGCAGGAAAACGCGATGTACCGCAGCATGGGCACCACGTTAAGCGGCGTGCTGATAGAGGGGAATGAGGCGTATGTCATTCATATAGGCGACACGCGGCTCTATCTTTTGCGCATGGACGTGCTGACGCAGCTTACGACGGACCATTCTCTGGCGGCGGAACATATAAAGCGCGGGCTGCTTACAAAAGTGCAGGCGGAAAAGTCCGCCGTGCAAAACGTTTTGACGCGCGCCATGGGCATAAAAAAAGACGTTGAGTTTGATATTTTGCAGTTTACGATAATGCCGGGCGACATTTTATTTTTATGTTCCGACGGCGTAAACAAAGGATTGTCCGACGAGGAAATAAAGCAGTACCTGCAAAAAGCCGACAAAACCAGTCCTTCAAAAGTCTGCAAAGCGCTGGTGCGCAAAGCCAACGACAACGACGGTAAAGACAACATCTCCGCCGTCATAATCAAAGTAATGCCGGAACCCGGCTACTGGGCGCTGAAATGGGCGCGGTTTAAAAAAATGTTTTTTTCTTTCTAGTTCCTAAATTAGCACTCTTTGCCTAAGTTTGACAATAATAAACAAATTTTGTAAATTAAGAATAAGCCGGGGGGACGTTTGCCCGCGGTAAAAACCAGAATATTTAAAAATAATACGGAGGTTTTGGACATGGCAGAAATAAATATTGTGCCTTTGGGGGACAGAATTATAGTCAAACCCATTGAGCGTGAAGTTATGAAAAGCGGCATCATCATACCTGATACCGCCAAAGAAAAACCGGTGGAGGGGGAAGTAGTCGCCGCCGGGCCGGGCAGATTAAACGAAAAGGGCGAACGCATGCCTATGGACGTTAAAAAAGGCGATAAAATCATGTACGGCAAATATTCCGGCACCGAAGTTAAAATTAACGATAAAAACTACCTGATTATGCATCAGGAAGACATCATGGGTATTATTAAATAGGAGATAATTTTTTATGGCAAAACAGATTGTATACGGAGACGAAGCCCGCGCTAAAATGAAAGCCGGGGTTGAAAAAGTGGCGAAAGCCGTCGGCGTTACGCTGGGCCCCAAAGGG
Source organism: Elusimicrobiota bacterium (assembly GCA_009778915.1). Taxonomy (GTDB): domain Bacteria; phylum Elusimicrobiota; class Elusimicrobia; order Elusimicrobiales; family Elusimicrobiaceae; genus Elusimicrobium. The sequence continues at coordinate 77,733 of WRFH01000004.1, read as the reverse complement.
AGAAGCGTGGTGCTTGAAAAAAAATTTGGCAGCCCGCTGGTTATTGACGACGGCGTGACAATCGCCAAAGAGATTGAGCTTGAAGATAAATTTGAGAACATGGGCGCGCAGTTAATCCGCGAAGTCGCGTCCAAAACCAACGACATTGCCGGCGACGGCACGACGACGGCCACCGTTCTGACGCAGGCTATTTTGAACGAAGGCATTAAAAATATCACCGCCGGCGCAAATCCGACCATGATAAAAAGAGGCATTGAGCAGGCCGTGGAAACAGTTAAAGCAGAGCTTGCCAAAATGCAGCGCCCCGTCAAGACCAAAGAAGAGAAAGCCCAAATCGCCACGATTTCCGCCAATGACCGCACCGTCGGCGAATTGATAGCGGAAGCTATGGAGCGCGTCGGGCACGAGGGCGTTATCACTGTTGAAGAGGGCAAAACCGCGACGACGGAACTTAATATCGTCGAGGGGATGCAGTTTGACCGCGGTTATATTTCGCCTTATTTTGTGACGGACGCGGAAAGAATGGAATGTGTTTTGGAAGACTGCCAGATTATTCTGACGGACAAAAAAGTTTCTTCCATGAACGAACTTCTGCCGCTTTTGGAAGGCATTGTCAAAAACGGCCGCAACTTCTTAATTATAGCCGAAGATGTTGACGGCGAAGCGCTGGCAACTCTGGTAGTCAACCGCCTGCGCGGCACGTTAAAAGGCTGCGCCGTTAAAGCCCCCGGCTTCGGCGACAGACGCAAAGAAATGCTGGAAGATATCGCCGTTCTTACCGGCGGCACGGTTATTACCGAAGAAAAAGGTTTAAAACTTGAAAACGCGACGCTTGACATGCTTGGTTCGGCCAAGCGCGTCGTCGTGGATAAAGAAAACACGACCATCGTCAACGGCGAAGGCCAGAAGAAAAATATTTCCGCCCGCGCGGAGCAAATCAGAAAACAAATTGAAAATTCCACGTCCGATTACGACAAAGAAAAACTGCAGGAACGGCTGGCCAAACTGTCCGGCGGCGTCGCGGTAATCAGCGTAGGCGCGGCGACGGAAACCGAAATGAAAGCCAAAAAAGCCAAAGTCGAAGACGCGAAAAACGCGACAAAAGCGGGAGTTGAAGAAGGTCTTGTCGCCGGCGGCGGAGTCGCTTTGACGCGCTGCGAAAAAGCTTTGGACGCTTTGAAAGTCGACAATGACGACGTTAAAACCGGTATCAATATTGTAAAGAAAGCTTTAACTTCGCCGCTTAAACAAATAGCGGAGAACGCCGGTTTGGACGGCGCTGTTGTCGTCGAAAACGTCAAAAAAGCCAAACAGAACGAAGGCTTTGACGCCGAGAAAGGCGAATACGCGGACATGCTTAAAGCGGGCGTCGTTGACGCCGTGAAAGTCGTCCGCATAGCGCTGGAAAACGCGGCCTCAATCGCGGCGACTGTCCTTTTGACGGAAGCTCTGGTCGCGGATTTGCCCGAAGAAAAAGGCGCAAACCCGATGCCCGGAGGAATGGGCGGTATGGGCGGCATGATGTAAAGTTGTTTTTTTAACAAAAAATCCCCGTAAGAGATTTCTTCTTACGGGGATTTTTTATTAAACTAAATTTTGTCAGAATATAATTTTCTTCCCTTTTTAAGGGAAGTACCCGCGAAGCGGGGGAAGGGTTTTTACCCTCCGGCGGCTATAAAGTTTGTAGCGCGGTTCAAAACCTCTCCCCGCCTGCGGCGGTACTCCCCTTAAAAAGGGGAGAAAATTATTTAGGACATTCTTTTGTTTTGCCGCTCTGGGTTTGCACTACGCACTGGTCGCCCTCGATAATGACGCTGCCTGTTTTTTGCGGCACAATATCGTTTTTTAGTTTTTTAAAAGCGGCTTTCAGCGGATTAATATACTTGACGATAGCTGCCTGCCACAAATCGGTGTTATGCATGGTTGTTTTTGATGAGCCGTCGGAGTTTATATCGCGTTCGGGTATTTGCACGACACGGACCTGGGCCGCGAACTCTTTTATCGCGGAAAAATAAGTTTTAAACACGTAGCTTGCGGCTACAAGCACGCAGAGCGCCAAGAACAAATTGGTAGTTAAACTTCTTTTCATAGGTATAATATATAATATTTCCGACGTGTTTACCTGTTATATTTTATGTCGGGCGGCAGCGTAAATTTTCTGCCTTTGAAATTGAGCAGTTTTTCTTTTCTCATCGCGGCAAGCTCTCTCGTCATCGCGCTTCTGTTTATGAAGAGAAAATCGGCCAAATCCGTTTTGCTTAGCGGAATGATAAACTCTTTTTTCCCCGCCCGGCTTTTCTGCGCCGAAAGGTAGGACATGATTTTTTTTCTTATGCCCGGCTTGCTGACATGCTCAATCTGGCGGTGCGCCGCCAAAGCTTTATTCCCGACGACAACGAGCAGGTTTTTAAGTATTTTGCACTGCGTTTCAATTACCGACGGGGGCATATCGATGATATTTTTATAAGGTATTGCCATGACCAAAGAATCGGCTGCCGTCTGGCTGCTGACCGGGCTTTTTGCGTCAATGCAGGCAAACGCTTCCAGAAAATAATCACCGGGCCGGTATTGCGCCATAAACGAGCGCGCGCCGGATATGTCATCCTTTACTATCCGCACGGAGCCTTCCAAAAGCAGCATAAGCTCACGGACAGGTTCTCCATCCAGGGTTATATAAACGCCTTTTTTATATTTTTTTATCTGCGGTTTCAGGTAAAACAGGATAAAATCAGTCTCTTTTTTGGAAATCCCTCTGAAAAGAGGGCTTTTTATTATCATTTTAGTGTAGTCGTTCATAGTTTTTAGGTGCTTATGCACTAATCTTATAAATTTAATTATAGTAAATTATTCTTATATCAACAATTAAATAGCATTACCCGCGTTGAGAGATTGGATGAGCATAAAAAGATATATAGACAAAAACGTTTATACGGCCGCCTGTGAGAGAATTGATTATATATTTAATCATTTCCAAAAGATATATCTTTCGTTTTCCGGCGGGAAAGACAGCGGGGTTATGCTTAACCTTGTCGTCGATTATATGCGCGCGCATAAAATCAAACAGAAAGTAGGCATTTTGTTTGTCGACCTGGAAGGGCAGTATAACCTGACGATAGATTTTATTATCGAAACATTTAAGAAAAATTCGGATTTGTTTGAAGTTTTTTGGTGCTGCCTGCCGCTTAACCTGCGTAACGCCGTCAGTGTTTACGAGCCTTTTTGGACGCCGTGGGACCTCAGGCAGCGCGATAAATGGATAAGGGAATATCCGAATTACCCGTGCATTACGGAAAAGCACCATCCGTTTCCGTTTTTCCGCAAGCATATGGAATTTGAGGAATTCGTCGTGCAGTTCGGCAAATGGTACGCGGGGGGGAAGAAAACGGCGTGTCTCATAGGCATACGTTCGAACGAAAGTTTTAACCGTTTCAGAACCATAGCCGTCAAGCATAAAGAAATGCTGAGCAACCTTAACTGGACTACAAAAATACCCGGAAAGGAAAAGCTGTACAACTGCTATCCTATTTATGACTGGACGACGGAAGACGTATGGGTAGCAAACGCTAAACAGGACTGGGATTACAACAAACTTTACGATATGTTTTACAAGGCCGGCGTCGCGCTGTCCGCGCAGAGAATATGCCAGCCGTTCGGCGACGACCAGCGCATAGGATTAAACCTTTTCCGCGTGATAGAGCCGGCGACGTGGGTAAAAGTGGTGAACAGGGTAAGCGGCGCCAACTTCGGCAACATATACGCCGGCAACAGCATTCTGGGGTACAGAAACGTCAAACTACCCAAAGGGCACACGTGGAAAACATATACAAAATTGCTGCTTGCCAGCCTGCCGTCGGAGCTGGCAACCAATTATAAACACAAATTTGTTAAATTTATACGCTACTGGCACCGCATGGGGTCAGTCATTCCGGAAGAATATTATAAACTGCTGCCGAACGGAGCAATAACGTTCAACGGCTTTTCGACAAGAGGCAGAAAGGGCCTGCCGCTTGTTATTTTCAAATATATTCCGGATACAATAAATTCCAGGCTGGAGGTTAAGCGAATAGCCCCTACCTGGCGCAGAATGGCAATCTGCATTTTAAAAAATGACCAGTTGTGCAGGTCGCTTTCTTTCTCGCAGACAAAAAAGCAGAGAGAAAGAATGAAAGAACTTATAGAGAAATACAACAAAATATAAGTGGGTGCAAAAAATGAAGAAACTCAGTGGGTCCGGCACAAGCAAAGTTGCCGGCAGACGTGAGTTGTACAGAAGTCCTGTCTATGAAATAAAATCCATCCCCGTAGAAAAAGTACGGGCCAACGAGTATAACCCCAACACCGTCGCGCCGCCGGAAATGGCGCTTTTGTACGACAGTATAAAAGAAGACGGTTACACAATGCCCATAGTCGTCTACTATCACAAAAAAGACGATATGTATGAAATTGTGGACGGCTTCCACCGTTATTCGGTTATGCTTAAATACAAAGATATTTACGAGCGCGAACACGGCCGCCTGCCGTGCGCCGTCATAGAAAAGCCGATAGGCGAACGCATGGCGTCCACAATCCGCCACAACCGCGCGCGCGGCTCCCACAACGTAGACCTGATGAGCAACATAGTGGCCGAGCTGACGGAAATGGGAAAGAGCGACCACTGGATAAGCCAGCACCTGGGCATGTCCGCCGACGAGATTTTAAGGTTAAAACAAATAACCGGCCTGGCCGCGCTTTTCAGGGACAGAGAGTTTTCCAAAAGTTGGGAAGTATAGAGAACATAGTACAACATCCTAAAATTTTTCCCCTCATCCTTTCAGGGTGGGGGGAAATGTCTATTATGCAAATCACCCTCAAATATATCAACGGGATTATAGAAAATAATTTGTAAAATATTTATTGTCGTTAAAGGGGGAAATATGAAAAAACTGACGTTAGAAAAGGCCTTTACTTTAATGGAGTCCGGGCCCGTGGTGCTGATAACCACGTCTGATAACGGCAAAAATAATATGATGACGCTGTCTTGGCATATGGTTATGGATTTCACGCCGAGGTTTGCAATTCTGACCGGTCCGTGGAATTTTTCCTATCAGGCTCTCACAAAAACCAAAGAGTGCGTCATCTCAATCCCCGCCGTTGATATAGCCGAAACTGTCGTGCGTATCGGGGACTGCACGGGCGCGGACACGGACAAATTCCAAAAATTTAATCTGACTCCGCTGCCCGCTTCTACGGTAAAAGCGCCGCTGGTAAAAGAATGCATAGCAAACATTGAATGTAAAATTGTTGACCATATAAAAAAGCACAATATTTTTGTTCTGGACGCAACCGCCGCGTGGGTTAACGGCGGGCGCAGAGAAAAGCGCGTGATACACGCCGTCGGCGACGGCACCTTTATAACAGACGGCAAAAAACTAAACTACCGAAGATTAATGAAAGACAAACTGCCGGCCGGCGTTTGAAAAAATTTCAAACTATGCCGCAGCCGCGTATAAAAAAGCGCTCAGTACAAAGCGCCCGTATATTTTCGCGGGCAAAATATAGTTCAGACGTAATAAAATATTGTTAAACTTACTTCTTATAATATTCTTGACCCTGTTTTTTTATAATTGTATAATGTTTTATAAACAATAATTAGATTCCCGTATTTATATAAGTTCGAGATTATGAAAATAGACAAGATTTTTTTATCCTCAAGCGAGGAAATGAAAGAAATACCCGATAAATCCGTTGATTTAATAGTTACTTCTCCCCCGTATAATATAAATATTCAGTACGGCAATAAAACTAAGTCGGGGCGCACAATTGCCAGCAAGGGCAGGAAATATAAAGATTTCCTGCCGGAAGAAGAATACAGAAATATGCTGAAGAAAGTTTTTGCCGAGTGTTTCAGAGTCCTTAAAGAAGACGGCTCTGTTTGGATAAATATTAAAAACAGATATGACGGAAACGCCGTAATCACGCCGTTTTGGATGGAAACATTTTTTAAAAAAATGTATCTGAAAAATTTAATCATATGGAATTTTGACTGGGGCGGCTCGACGGACAGGCGGTTCGCGCCAAGATATGAATTTATTTTCTGGTATACAAAAAATAATAAAAAATATAAATTTAATCTGGACGACGTTAAAATCCCGTCTCTTAATTACAGGCCGGACAGATATAAATCCCAGCTTAAAAACCCGACGGATGTTTGGCGTATTCCGATGATTTCCGGCAATTTTTTGGAGCGCACCGCGCACCCGGCCCAGTATCCCGAAAGATTGATTGAAAGAGTAATTTTAGCGGGCACCAACCCGGGCGATATCGTTTTAGACCCGTTTATGGGCAGCGGCACTACCGCCGCGGCGGCTAAAAAACTAAACAGGCACTATTTGGGATATGAAATAGTGCCCGAGTATGTGGACATGGCAAATGAAAGATTAAAGAAGATTGAAAATGATTAAGACAAAGGATATTTTTGTTGATTTCGGCGATTGCAGAAAGCTGATAAAAAAGGTTCCGGATTCTTCCGTGCGTCTTGTTGTCACTTCTCCGCCGTATAATATCGGCAAACCTTATGGCAAATATTTGGATACGATTCCGTTGGACGAGTGGAAAAAACTTATAAAGGATATAACAAAAGAAATATACAGGGTTCTGAAGCCCGACGGCAGTTTTTTCTTAAATCTTTCTCCCATCCCGTACGGGGAGGACAGGGAAATTTTACCTCTTCCGTTTATCGGTTATCAAATTATGAAGGAAGAGAATTTTAAGATACGGAATATAATAACCTGGACATTTAATAATATGCAGAATTGCACCAACAGGCTGTCCGGCAGATATGAGAATATAGTCTGGGGCGTTAAGGATATAAAAAATTATGTGTTTAATTTGGATAAAATCCGTATTCCTTATATTACCCAGAATGATAAGCGGCTGGCGGGGGGGAAGGGCAGGAACCCGACGGACGTATGGTATTTTAACCGCGTTAATAATATGACTAAGAAGTCTCTCAACCTTAAGCACCCAACGATTTACCCGCTGGACATGATTGAGAGAATAATAACAATGTCTTCCGATAAAGGAGACACTGTTTTAGACCCTTTCTTAGGCAGCGGGACAACCTGCCTGGCCGCCCTTAAGCTTGGGCGTAAATCTATAGGTTTTGAGATGGATTCTTCTTATAAAAAAGAGATTATTAAAAGACTGAACGTAAGACAATAATTAAGAAATTTTTTTCTCGACGCGATTTCGCACAATCTTACATGCTGCCAAATAGAATGAGCGTTACATAGCTGCCTGGCGTAATAATAGTCTTCATTATCTTCTTCTCTTCTGAGGGAGTACAACTTTTTGATTTCTCCAAATGCTTTTATACATTGGCAGGCCGGGCAGCCGCATAAATCTATATCGTCGTTTATTTTATTTAAAGGATAATAATCAAAATCCCAATCTTTATTAATAGGCTTTAGATTTATATCATATTTCCCGATGAGATATTTTGAGAAGTGCTCATCGGCATCTTTGTTGAAAACAAGTTTTGTGGAAGCGTCATTTCCGTCATAAGCTCTCCTGCCCGGAGTAAAGGTATCAAAAGATGCTGCGCCTTGGGAGGATATCAGGGGAATGTTATCTTTCCCGCCGCCGCCTAAAACGTGTATATATCTGTTCCCGGCGGTTTTTTTTACTATTTTCGCGGCCTCGGCGGTAAGAAATGTATTCGCGGACATTCCCTCCGGCATAGATTTAAACCAAGATTTATCCTTACCCTTAGCATTTGCCACGCCGCCTAAAGCAAAGCCCCAAAATTTATAGTTATATTCTTTTTCTAACGCCAAAATTTTTTCGGTATATTCCCTGAATTCTTTTGGAGTGTCTCCGTGGACAGTGGCCAAGACTTTCGGATAATAATCTTTATGAGCGGTTAAATATTTTATACTCGCTTCCAGCAGCATAGAGTTTATTTCATCATTTTGTTTTTTAATTTGGGTATTTCTGTCGATAATCTCTTGCGTGTGCCTTTCCTCGCCTTTAAAAGTATATTTGCCGCCGATATCTAAGCCTACAATCAAATCAAATTTATACCGGTGAGCAAAGTCATAATAGTTGATAAGCTCCTTAAGCAGATGCTCCTTGACTTGCTCTATAGACGCGTTTTTATCAAACTTATTTATTATATTAGCCGCGCCGGAATCTAACAAATAAACTATAGATTCATAGTCTACGTCCGACGGAGAATGGCTCTTGGAAATGTACTTATCCGTATTTATCATATCCTGCCGCACGTATTTTATAAATTTTGCCATTGAATCATAATCCGGCAGGTGTTTAAGCCATTTCGTGGCAAAGTCCGGACGAGTTAAATAATAGTAGTTGAAGAGTGTCGGGATATTTTTGTACAAATCCATATAAACGACTTCGCGGTACTTGTCGCTGGCGCCGCCGCCGAGGTTGGAAATCATAAAAAATGAAGGTATCGGAAGTTGTTTCCCGTTTATTGTAATCATTTTTCCAGTCCTTTGATTTTCTCCGCAAACTCTTCAAACGAGCCCATAGATAACAGGGGGGAATATACTTTATGGAGATATACTGACTGAGGTCCTTTATCGTTATCGCCCTCGCGGCGTTGTCTTTTGAAAACGTTATCGGGGTTGTACAGATAATCTTTAATCTGTTCAGACGTTTCAAAAAAAACTCCCTTTAAACAAGGATAGTCTATCCAGTGCAGGTAAAAAACCGGCCTGTCAATATCGGATTCTATTATTTCTAACTGCTTTATTATTTTTTTCTGGTCTAAAGTGGCGCTGCCTTCATAGCAATAACGCCCAATCTTTTGGTTGGCTAAAATAAACGGAGCGCAGTGGTATTTTACCTCGAAATAGGCCAATATCCCCTTGTCCTTCCCTAAAATCATGCAATCGGGATATTTTTTGTTTTGATTATCAGCCCTGGCCGCTTTAATTTTACACTGTGAATTTAAAAAATCTATTAAAATATCTTCGAACAACCTTCCCATCATTACGTCATATACAACCTTGCTTTTATTGCGGGGATGCAAAAAATATTCTCTGCATTTTTTGCACATGCCCGGTAATTCCGGAATTTCTTTTCTTAGTTCAGCGGTGGTACAGAAACGCTCGTAAGAATTATTCCCGTACATTTTGTTGTAACAAATATTTGAAAATTCCGTCCATTCAAACTGATTTTCAAAGGTGGAAACATTTTTAAAGAAATCTTTTAGGCGCTTGTAAGAAAATTTTAACAAATCATTATATAGCATTATGATTCCCGTGTTGATAAAAGGCTGGTCTTTCTTGTAACTTCTATAATACCAAATGCTCAATTTCTTGACAAAACTTCTAAAACCTCCACGACATTCCCGCCTGCAAGCCTACGCTGTTGAGGCCGCCGCCGGTGCCGGTAATCTGCGCCATACTTGTCAAATCCGCGTTCCAGCGGTAGTTCATCCCGACGCCGTATTCCGCGTAGTTGTTCCGCAGCGCCATTTCAGGCAGCGGCGCGGACTCTACGCTGCCGCCCGCCTTGCCGTCAAAATTGAACACATAGCCCGCGGTGATGTAAGCGTCCCAGCCGCCGCGCTCGTAAAACAGGTTCATCCCCGGAGTCAGCGTCCAGCCGTCCAGGCTGCCGCCAAACATATTCACATCTCCCCATCCGGCGCGCCATTCTTGGCGGCCGAACTTGGCATAGGACGCGCGCAACGTCGGCTGTATGATATTGCGCTCGGCCAGATAGAAATTATACGCGCCCTTTACGGCCGTACCCGCAAACCAGTTGCTGTAATTATCGTCCGTCTGCGTCATGCGCGTGTTATAACCGCCCGCATAGGCAAGAAGCGTGCCGGTGAAATTCTCTTTGAACGCCGCGCCCATCAAACCTCCCTGGCCGCCGTCCTGATATCCGGTAATCCCGTCGTATTTAAGGCGCGCGCCGTTATAGGCCGCATAGGGTGTCAGCATGAAGTCCCACCCGCCGCCAGCATCCTTTACGGACGAATCCATACCGGCGATAAAACCATAGGCGTCGTTGTCCGCCTTGTATCCCTGCGTCAAATTCATATTGCCCGTCCGTCCGTAGGCTTTGCCCCACAGCGCGGGCATCCGTCCGGCAGCGTCGCCCGAAGACAAACCCGCATAATCCGCGCGGCTTTCCTGAGGCCCGCCTCTGTCCAGATAGACGTGGTCAAACAGATAGCCCGTCACGGCCAGCTGGTTCTGATACGCCGCCAAAGCCGCGGCCTGTCCGCGCTGGGCTTTCGTATCTATGCCCGGCAGCCGGAAAAGGCTGTACTGCCCGTTGCCGTTCGACTGCACGCCGTAGGCATAAATCGGAGTGTCTACCCGACCAACGGTTGTGTCGAAAGAAACGCCGGAGTTGCTGCCCGCGTCGAACGCTTGGAAAGGAATCTGCGCCGCCGTCGGCGCGCCTATCACGTTCAGCGCGCTCAGGTTCAAGGTGCCGGTGCCGGTTAATGTGCCGATTTGGAAACTGTCGGAGGCTCCGGTTTTGCCGTTAACGTCAATCCCGAAGTTATTTGTACCAACAACATCCATCGCAGGGGTGGTAAACGTCGTCGTAGAGCCGTTTATCGCGTTCACGCCCGCGCCGTTAACATTAAAAGCAGTCCCTAGCGTCAGAGTGCTGACAGGCGAGAGCAAATTGACGGTTGAGTCGGAAATATTGTTCGTTCCGCCGAAAAAAGAGGTTGAATAATCCGTCAAAGTCCCGCCGGTTTGGTCGTAGACGCCTAGATAGTTTCCGTTGACGGAATCCGGGCCTAAGGTTAAAGAGCCGTTGCCCGTTTTGGTTATAATAATACCGGCAATGTCCGCCGGCGCATTTACGGCCGAACTGATGCCGCTTCCGATAAATACGTCGCCGGCGTCGCCGTTGATGAGCAGATTTCCGTATGAAGGACTCTGACCCCACATTAAAATGTCATTTAACGCGCCGTTGGCGTAATTATTTTCAAAGACTATGTTTCCGCCGGCGGAAGAGGTGAGTTCAACGGGAGTATTGGTATAACATAATAATGCTCCGGCCGTATATGCCACTCCGGGATTTACGGCTTTGTTATTGCTGAAAATAACATCCCCGTCCGTGGCTTTGACGTAGAGTTCGGATGAGGAAAAATATTGGACTATTACGCCGGACTCAATACCGGTATTATTATCAAAAATAATCGGGTTTCCTGTTGTCGTGACGGTAATGTAGCCGCCGCTTGAAAGGACAATCGGCGCCAACCCCGGCAGAACGCCGTTGCTGACGACATTATCCCTGATAATGGTGCTGCCGCCCGTGGACGTCAGATTAAACTCAATGCCGGCGGCGCCGGCGTATATCGCGGTGGCAGCGTCGTTATTGATATTTTGGAATATGACATTATCTATATTGATAATCGGAGCGCCGAACCGCCCCGACGGTAAAGCGGCAATTCCGTAAACGGAAACGCCGGATAAATTTCCCTGGAATGTTATATTTTTAACATTATACACAGCGCCGGTAGTGCCGAGCTCAAGACCATTATTTCCGTTGAAGTCAATTACAGTATCCGTCGAAACACCGTCTATTGTGGTAGACTTTGTTAACTCTGTCAAGGATGCCGTGAGAGTCTGACTGGCCGTTATTGTAAGAGTATTTGAGGCGTCCGGCGACGCGTTGATATCGGCGATATATTGATTGAATAAAGTTGTATCATCTGCCGTGAGCGTTCTGTCCAAGGCTTGCGCCGCGTTCGCCGCGCAGCATAAAAAAACCGCGGCTAAAACCTTTGCCGCAATGGCTTTGGGTATCTTGATAGTTATCCTCACGCGCTATTTCCCCGGCACAGGGCGGTCCGCCGCCTGCGCCCAAAAAGCCGCGCCGTATCCCGGAAACCCTGTCAATAAACTGCTAATCATATGCGGCTCCTTTTGTATACATTATAATTAGTCAATTAAGATTATAACATAAAAAAGATTAATATTAGGACAAGGAATTAAAAACTTTAACCTATACTCACAAACTTCAAAGAGCAGGAGCAAAAATATGGTTACCAATATAAATTACGGAAGTACATAGTTTAATAACCATAAACTAAGCCCTTGTTAGTATACCTGAAAACAGACACAGGTTACTTTACCTCTAAAAGACCAATAATTTAAACATATATAGGATATACAAGGCACCTACTAGGCAAATTCACAAGAATCCATGACGACAAATTCCAAACCCCATACAAAAACGCCATATTTTATAAGATGCCAGTGGCAAATGGTGCGGTACTAAATAGTGACCGCCCGGAGCATACAAGACGGGGACTATTGCTGGCTGCGAGCTTACCCTGCTAACAGGCCAAAAACAGGGTAAAATGCCGTTTTTGGCCTGTTGTTTTGTGTCCTGATGTGCTTTTCTTGGAGTAAAACCTTGAAATCCCTGATATTCCCGCAATTTACAGCGAAATTCATAAAAAAAGGCACTTTTAGCCCTATTTTCCAGCTTTTTTATCTATTTCTCACTATGGTGACACCCAAAATTCCCTAAATTCCACAACAGGGAATATCAGGGATTATTTTTGTTGGGCTATTATCTGTTTGACATTTTCCAACTGCTCTCTAGTTTCTTTTCTGATATATTTACATAAAGTTGTATTATGTTCTTTATCTAGCTCTTTAGCAGTCGTGTGGGCATATCTATTTCGTAGTGAACAAAGACAATTCTTGTCTGATGAATTGCTAAAACATTTTAGTTTTTGAGAGAGGTCTTTTTTAGATTTTGTAGCTTCTAATAGCTGAACAAGGGTTGATGTTCTTAAGGCTGTTCCTATTGTATTATGTTTTTTGTTTATTATTTTTAATACTTCAGAAAATTTATTATTTTTAATTTTTTCTGCTAGTTCTAGACTGTGTTCTCCAAATTGTTTTATGTTTTTTATAAGGAAGCCTTTTATTGCTCCTTCTTTGCCAGCGGGTATTTTTTTCCACAACAGATCAAGACTATTTATCATTTCACCGTCAATTTCACTTACTCTATCCATTAATAGCCCACGGCTTCTTTGAATACTCTCTTCTTTTTTAAAGAGTGATTTAAGGATATTGATTGTTTTATCCGCAATATTATCTCTATCTGAAAAATATATTCCATCAATTATTTTTGTTCTTTTTCTTTTATTAAGAGCTATTATTTTGTCTTGCAAAGTGCTTATTGGATCATCTTCCCCAGTATAAAAAAGTATCGGAATATGATAATTGTTTTCAGAAGTTCTTATCCAATTGATTAAGTCGTCACCCATTGCGCCAGGCATATTAAAGTCAATAAATACCATATCTAATTCAATGTCTTTTATAGCGTCAATAAACTCTTTATCGTTATCTGGAGTCCAATCCGGATTAGCTGTTATATTTTTTATATTAGGTATAATTTCTTGTTGTTTTATAAAATCAGATATTACTTTTTTTATCCCTTTCAGATGTCTATGATTGTCGTCAATCCATAGAATTTTATATTCTATTTTCATCCTTTAAACTCCAAGATAACTTTTGCGCCTTTACTATCTTTGTTATTTTCAATTCTTATAATTGCGCCCAGATTATTCGCTATAAGTTTTGAGTGGTATAATCCCAGACCAAATCCTCCATCTGTAGAAGAAAAGCCTTTCTCAAAAAATTTATTATATGGAACATCAGGCAAGAGGCCCTTACCATCGTCGGTAAAAATTATTTTATTTGGATGGAAAGAGATATTCAATGTGTTGGCTTTTGCTTTGCGAGCATTGTCAAAAATATTAGCCAATAAAACTGCTATTTCTGGTGGGGAAAAAACTTTATTCATTTCCAAATCTTGTGTATTGGTATAAGAAATTTCTAATTCCCATTTTTTCTCTCTAGAAGCTATTTTATCTATATATTGTTTTATGAATGCGAACAAATCAGCTTTTATAGTGTTTACTTTCATGTTAAAATTAGCGTTCTTGGACATTATTGCCGATTCTTTTATAGTAGAAATATCAAATGCAACATCCTCAAGTATTTCAACAAGTTCTTCTTTGGAAACATGGTCTGGATTTTTATAATAAGTGGAAAGCGTAGCCTTTACATTGCTTTCAATACCACCTGATATTTGTTTGATAACGTGGGTAATCAAAGCATCTAGATTTTGTTCTGGAGAAATGAGGTCTTCAAAATATTGACTTCTTTTCTTCTCTGCTTCAGCCAATTGTAAAGCAATAAGTTTGTCCGCTTCTGCTTTTTGCCTAAGGCCACTTTCTACATTCAGCTCTTCCAAAGCTTTCTTTGTTTTTCCTTGTTCACTATCAATTATCTTGACAAGAGCACCTTTTTCTCTTACAGAGAGGCTCTGTATGGATTTTGATTTTAGAATACCTTTAAAATCATCAACAAATTTATCATATTTTTCTTCTGAAATCTTAGAGATATCCTTTAAAAGATTAGTGTTAATGGTAAGATTTTTTATTTTCCATTTAGACTTTAGTAAACGATTACATATTTTTTCAATATTTTCTTCATTTGCTTTTTTAAGTTCAAAATTGCTAGGGTCAGAAATTATATCTAATTCATTAATAGCTCCAGTTCTATTGGGGTTAAATTTGTCTATAATTCTATCCCAGTCCAATCCGGTAACAACAAAGTTTTCTAACTGTCTTATTATCACAGTAACGTAGCCATAAGATTCATCATTTTCATTGATTGTAGTTTTTTCTTCTTTATCGTATGCTACTAATTCTTGAAAAGATTTTGTGTGAGCAAGGCCCTCACGACTTGTAATTATTGAAAAAGTATTATCTTCATCCACTATGTTTATTTTACCTAGAATTTCTCTCGTTCCCAAGAATCTGTTAGTGCCTTGAGATTTGCGTTGGTCCAAACCAAGCCAATCATTTTTTATATTACCATAAGGCGATATCCTATAACCGTTATAGAATAAAAAAATGGAACCATATTCTACAGGGTTGATTCCAAAATTTTTAGTAAAATACATTTTTGATAATGTGTCTAAATAATGAACTTCAATATTAATATTTTTCAGAAGTTTATAAGGGTTAGGTATCGAATAATTATAAACTTGATTCCCTTGATAGAACAAAGTGGTTTCAATGTTTTTTCCATTTTTATCTATGTTTGATTTTATATATGTAGTTTTAAATGAGAGCTTATCAAAGATGTCTTTATTTATTCTCTTGTTTACAAGCCCCTTTAAATCTCTATTATCGGAATACAACTCAACCTCAAAACCATTATCCAACGATGGAGAAAACTTTCCTAATTCGCTTATTAGCTTTTTCAATTTAGATGATGGCCAATCACTTCTAAGTTCTTTTATTTTTAGTACAGTTCCTGTAGTGAAATCTTTTTCTTTTATCTCTGAAAGAAAACTTTTTTTATCTAAAATCTCATATGTTAATGGTATGTTTGAAATTAGGTCTTCTTTTCCTTTATTTTCAAACTTAGTCCACTCAATAGGGAATTTAATATATTCGCCTTTTGAAGATTTTGTGAATATAATGAGCTCTTTCCCTAGTCTATCACAACTAAATCTTCCTATACCTTTGCTTCCGGCAAAACCTTTACTGAGAGGCTGATCCTTTTTTTCGGAATATGCCATATTGAGCCATTTCCATGTTATATCATCAATAGACATACCAGAACCAAAATCGGTTATAGTTAGTGAGGATTTTTTTGAAATTTTGCCTTCGTCTTCAAATTTAATTTTAACTTTTGGAGATTTGGCATCTTTAGCATTTTTAATTAGCTCTATTATAGCAACATTGTCATCATATATTAGCCCTTTTCCAAGAATATCTTTTAAACCAGCATTTGCTTTAAAATAAAGAGTATTATCTGCCATATTCTACCTCCAATTTAAGCAAAACAGTACCTAAGGCTTCGGCCATCAACGGAGGCACAGCATTTCCAACTTGTGTATATCTCGGACATTCTTTTTTTCGTCTATCTCCACCAGTAGTATATTTTCCTAGAAAATCAAACCAGTCAGGAAAAGATTGAATCCTAGCATTTTCTCTAACAGTTAATATTCTAGGCTCGCTATAGTGCAACAGATCATCAGGTAATGTTGTTATTGTTCTGCAAGGGAGATTTGGGTGCAGGGGAGTAAAACATTGTTTATTGGTGCCAAAACTCTCTAAATCGGTTTTTGGTATATTTTTGCCCTTTTCATACTTGTTTAAGATAAGATTAAATCTATTCTTAGTATTGTTTCTATGTTTCGCTAAACGCAAACTGTTGGGATTCTTTTCTGAATTAGTATGTTCTCTCATTAGTTTCTGGTATTTAGTTAAGTTTTTGGGAGAATATTTTATTTGTTTAAAATTCTTGAAATCTTCACAATCAACTAATTCTCTACAATCTGTCTCTAGGTCAGAGATAGCCTGTTTTGTCGTGGTATATTTATTTCTATAAAGGTTTTTATTTATTAGATATTCTTCAAGATTTTTATTTAAAAAAATGAAGGGGTTTTCGTTCTCACGATATATATCCTTTTGGACAGCAATCATTATAAATCTCTCTCGAATTTGTGGGACGCCAAAATCAGCCGCATTTAACATTTGGTCATATACGATATATCCTATTTCTTCCAACTTGCTTTTTACTATTTTAGAATATACTTTTTGCTCTTTAGATCCTTTTATTTTAAATGCAGCTTTAAATCCTTTTACATTCTCGAGTAACAAAAATTTTGGTTTAACTAAGTCTACAACACGAATATACTCTTCTGTTAGAGAGTTCCGTGGATCATCTGGCTTTCTTTTGCCTGCAATAGAAAATCCTTGACAAGGTGGTCCTCCTGCAATTAATTCAATAGTTCCTTGAAGGTTTTTAAGTTGATCGATATAGTGTTCTAATAGAAAAGATGTTGTCATAGCTTCACAGGGGAGCCAGACTGGCCAGTTGAAAGAGTTTACTACTTTTTGATCAATTAGGTTGTGTTTTAGGGTTTGAAATGCATCAGGAGATTTTTCTATGGCAAATATCCCCTTCCATCCGGCATTAATTAATCCCAAAGATAGCCCTCCGCAGCCTGCGAACAAATCTATAAATTTTTTTTCAACCATTTGGAACCCCTACGTAATATATACATTTATTATATAAAATATCCCTCCCGCGCATTATACAAAATATCATGTGAATATAATACTATAATAATATAAGACTAAAATATTGCATCAGTATCATTTCCGGAATATTATTGCTAAAATAAAAATAGAGAAGTAAAAGGAGTCTGAAAAAGAACAAACTATTTTATAAAAATTTTTGATCCCAGATGTTGATACTTAAAAAAGTATCACAGCACACCTGAAAAACAGGCGTGCGGATTCGAGAACCAAAGTGATCAGCCAATTCCCTGCCTCGTAAGAGGTCAGGGAGGCGGTGTATCATTTAGAGTGTCTCGAATCCCTCGAAAATGATAGCCGCCTTTTTTATTGGCTGTTTTTACACTTATATCTTAACTTACTTTGCCGACAAATAGGTATCATATTCGAATTCAAAAAATTTATTTACTTGACTTGCTGCGGAAAGTAAGGCTGTATGTAAGGAAAAGAAAAAATAGGAGGCATTATGCCTAAAAATATAGATAACAACAGAAGTGGTCTTGCAGGAGAGTTTGCGGTGCTTTCACGTTTAGCGCAAAAAGGATTTGACGCTTCCTTGACTTTTGGGAACACTAAATCCGTTGATATCCTTGCTGTTAATAACAAGACCGGCGAGCAGTTTCAAATTGAAGTTAAAACAGCTTCTTACATGAAATCGCTTTACGGCGGTAAGTGGGGCAAGCATTGTTTTTGGAATGTGGGCGAAAAAATATTTGACCAAGAAAGAAAATATAACAAAAAAATTTTTGCTTTTGTTTGGTTCCCCAATGAAGAAGAAGTGGCCGGAATAGTGGCGAAACAACCCGAAGACAGAAAACCAGATTATGCTTATATTTTTATAGTACCCGGAAGAGAAGTTTTGTCTTATATAAGAGACGCGCGTACAAAATCTCCGGGCAAAGGCGTAAAGAAAAATTTTGCGCTGAGAATCGGTTTTGGAAAAGATGTGCTGGACTGGAATCATTATTTAAATAATTTTTCCTTATTAACCCATAAAGGGCATAAAAAAGGAGAATAAACAATGGGAACAACAACTATTATACCCGAAAATATAAATACAAACAAAAGTGGCCTTGCAGGAGAGTTTGCCGTTCTATCAAGGCTATATAAGGAGGGGTTTGACGCTTCAATATCATTAAACAATACGAAGGGGTTTGATATTTTCGTCCAAAATCCTAATAGCAAAACCCCGTTTCTCATTGAAGTTAAAACGACATTGCAGAGAGATAAATATGTTAAAAGTAAAAAAGATTTCTGGGGGAATTACCAATATTGGAAGGTGGACAACGTCCTGGATAGAAAAGAGGATTATAAAGGCAGAAAAATATTTTTCTGCTTTGTGTTTTTTGGTTCTTCAGAAGACAAAAAATATCCTGATTATCCATATATTTACGTTGTCCCTGCGGATAAAGTAATTGAATACCTTCTTTCCTCAAAAGATGTTGTAATAGAAAACAACAAAGCAAAAGGAGAGGTTATGAGAATAGGCAATGGCAGCGACAAAATCCTCTCAAAGCAGGATTATTTTAACAGATTTGATTTGTTAAAAGGAGAATAAAAATGAAAAAATATCTATTTATGATTATAGTTTCATTTATGTGCGGCTGTTCCACAGTTAAGCCACTAGTTTTAGGAAGTTGCAAATGTAATAACCTTGAAAACTATTGGGATGGGATTGCTACTATTGAAGAAGAAAATGATAAAATCATGGCGAACATCCCGGAGAGTTGTAAAATTGTTGCTTCTAATGAAAATACGGAAAGTATTAATAGTCTTTTAGATGCATTAGGGTTGGATAAAGCTAAAAGTACTCAAAAAGCTCTTAATGCTTACAATGATTTGAAACAGTGTCCTGAAAAATTTAAAAATACTTCTACATTGAGCCATGATATTTATGGCAATCTTAATAATTACTTTGAGTCAAAAAGTAAAGAATATTGCCCGAATGGATGTAGGTTTGGCTTAATTCTTGATTTGGGTACAACATCTTCCAATGAGTTTTTTAAAAAATACGAGGAGCGTACCGCCAATAACCCTATGAATAGTTATACTTTGCTCCAAAATGCACAAAAAAATATAGATAAGTTCGATAAATCTGCCAGGATGCTGCAAGAGTATTATTATGCAAAGGATGAAGAGATTTTTAAAAAGAGATCCGGCGGAAAAGTCGTTTGTCATATCACTATATCACATTTTTTAAGTACCAACTTTGATATAAGGCCTGACAAAAACTGTATTTATGGTAATGATTTTTCATATTACAACAGTATTCTTTCAAGAAATAAAGACGGCGTGTTAGTGACCGGTGATTATAATGCTCCTTTAAGTTTTAACAAAATAATTTTTGTATACACCAACGAGCCTTATGTAAACGGAGCTCACTTAAACGGCACGCTTTTTACATACGCAGGATTATATGAATATACATCAGTTATAGGGGCTTTCAACACAGTTAATGCTTTCAGACCGTATTCCCTCGGGGACAAAGCAAAAGACTTATTCTTTTATTAAAAATATGATTTTCCCATAAAATCCTGCTATGATTGTTAAAGGAGGATATTATGGGAAATCTAATTTTTGTTCTTAGGAATAAAACTGGCTTGGTTCAAGCTAAGACATTTAAAGAAATTCAAAGCCTTATGAAGCAAGGTTATTTAGGCTACACCCAAGAAGATTTTGAAAATTTTTCGACATTTTTTGATAAAGAGCCAAGGTTTAATAAGATAAAAAAGGGGATAGCCAAAATAAGAAAAATTACTCCCAAGGAGCTTATTAGAGAAGTAGAACTGGGGCGCATGAACTTAGATGGACTTGATAAGGACTACTCTTATACGCCGGCTATAGGGGAAAAAGGATTGGTTCTTGATCCTATTATAAGTAAAAATTTTGTTACGATGACGTTTGGGTTTGTCTTGCCGGAAAACGCCGGGATAACGGTAAAACAAAATAAAAATAATGGTAAGAACGAAGTGTCGTTGGTAATTCGCGGTAATAAATCCATGCGGGAAATTTCGCGATTTTTAGCCTCAAACAGTAAATATATAAGAGCTTTATTAGAAGAAATGCCTACCTTAAATTTAAACCTTCATAGAGATGCTGATGTGCTATTGGCTTCTGAAAATACCGGTAAAACACGTAAAGATATTATGGACGATCCAAAATATATAGCTAAAAATAATGAACAGAATTTATCTGAGGAAAAAATATCTGTAGATAAGCATCGTATTCATAAAAAACTTGAATCAGCTATGGACGTAAAGTAATGTAGTACAAAAGTTGAAATGGGCTTAAAAAGTATTTTGGTGCATAATATCTCCTGTAGTTTATCCTACAGGAGATTTTTTATGGAAAAAATGAGTATTGAAGCTTTAAAACCCTACGCCCGAAACCCGAGGAAGCACAGCGCGAAGCAAATCGAGGAAATCTGTCAAAGTATAAAACATTTCGGATTTACCGCGCCTATCATCATCGACGAAAAGAATATGGTTTTGGCAGGGCATGGACGCCTGTTAGCCGCTCAAAAATTGGCTCTTAAGGAAGTTCCTATAGTAAGGCTAAAAAATTTGAGCGAAACTCAGAAGAAAGCCTACGTGGTGGCGGACAATAAAATTGGCGAGCACTCTTCATGGGACCCAGAAATTTTGGCTTTAGAAGTAGAGGATATTGTTCTTAGTGATCCCAATTTCGACGTAACGCTAACGGGTCTGGCGACCGCCGAGGTCGATTTACTTTTAAACAAAGAACAGCCTAAAAATGAAGAAATTGACGCTTGGCCGGGGAAGGACATTCCTAAAAGAGTAGAGCTTGGAGATTTATGGCAGTTGGGCTCGCATAAACTTTTTTGCGGGAACGCTCTTCACGCAGGTTCTTACGGAACGCTTCTCGGCCAAGAAAAGGCCAATATTATCGTAACGGATCCACCTTATGACGTCAAGGTTAAAGGGCATATCTGCGGTAGAGGTAAAACGAAACATACCGAGTTTATCATGGCGTCGGGAGAACTTTCTTCCGAAGAGTTTACGGCGTTCCTGCGAACGGCTTTTGAACATATGGCGAATTTTTCCACGGATGGTTCCCTGCACTATATTTTTCAAGATTGGCGTCACATAGAAGAAATTACAAATGCTTCCAAAAAAATCTTTACAGAGTTTAAAAACGTTCTGATTTGGAACAAATTGTCTGGCGGCATGGGCAGTCTTTATCGTTCCCAGCACGAATTTATTTTCGTCTATAAAAACGGTACCGCTCCGCACACAAACAATATAAACCTAGGGGCTCAGGGCCGCTATCGGACGAATGTTATCGACTACCCGGGTATTTTTATAAACAACAAGCTTAATAAAGAAAATATAAAGCTTCATCCAACGGTTAAACCTGTCGGACTGCTCGCAGATTTGATTTTGGATGCCTCTAAAATCGGCGATATCGTACTTGACCCATTCGGCGGCAGCGGTTCTACCTTGCTTGCCGCAGAGCGTACGGGGCGCAAGGCGCGTCTCATAGAGTTGTCTGAACATTACTGCGATGTCGCCATATACCGCTGGGAAAAGATGGCGGGTAAAAAAGCCAAAAAAGTAGAAGAGGATACCCTAGAATTATGATACTGACCATAAAAAGAACTCAAAATAGACTTATATCGGAGTCGGAGTATAAAACCGGCTACAAAAAGCCGCCGTTGAACACACAGTTTAAAAAAGGCGTGTCCGGCAACCCTGCGGGCCGGCCAAAAGGCGATAAAAACTCAATGTCCATACTCAAAGATATTCTTGAAAAAGATATTGACGTTAGAAAGAATGGGGAACCGTCCAGGGTAAAAACTCTTACCGCCATTTGGATGCAGCTTGTTAACAGTGCTTTAAAGGGTAATTTGAAAGCTGTGGGGATGGTGCTATCACAGGTTTCTATCTTAGATATGAAGGAGGAAGAACGTGAAAAAGTAGTCTCGGCATTAACAAAGGATGATGAATTCATAATAAATAATTTTTTTAAGAGAAAAAAGGAGATGACAAATGAACAAAAATGAAGAATTGGCGGCAATATTAAGGCAGGACTTGAAGTCTTTTTCTATAAAAGTCTTTCAGGAAATCGCAGGGAATAGTACGTACTTGGACCATTGGTATACCGACGTTATATGCAGTGAACTTGTTGACGTAACGCAGGGCAAAAATCCAAAGTTAATAATTAATATCCCGCCCAGGTACATGAAATCTATTCTATGCTCCGTGGCTTTGCCCGCTTTTTTACTCGGGCACAATCCGAAAATGAATATTATATGCGCCAGTTATTCGGACGGCTTGGCGGAAAAAATGGCTTTGGATTGCCGGAAGATAATGGACAGCGTGTGGTATCGGGAAATTTTCCCCGCGACCAAGCTCTCAAAAGACAGGAAGGGTATAAGCGATTTTGAAACCACTAAAGGCGGCGGGCGGTTTTCCACATCCGTAGGGGGAACGCTGACGGGACGGGGCGGGGATATCGCCATAATCGATGATCCCATCTCTCCAAAAGACGCTAATTCGGACACTATCAGAGAAAAAACTAACGATTGGTACGGGAATACCCTCATTTCAAGGCTGAACGATAAAAATAACGGTAAAATAATCGTTATTATGCAGCGTACTCACGAGATGGACTTTACAGGCCATTTACTGGAAATAGACTCCTCATTTAGACTGATAAAAATGCCTTCAATAGCGGTGGAGGATGAGAGTTGGGAAGTCAGTGACCATTCGGGTAATAAAACCATTTTTACACGTAAAATTGGCGAGGCATTGCACCCGGAAAGAGAGAGCGCGGTCAAACTGAAAGAAATAGAAAGCAGTATGGGCTCTTATTACTTTGCCAGCCAGTATCAGCAAAATCCGACGTCGCGCGGAGGGAATATTATTAAGCGCGAATGGCTAAAGTTTTATAACCGGCAAACTCTTTTAGAAGATATAAGAACCCGTAAAATAAGGCCGTTTCATATCGGGCAGAGCTGGGATACCGCGAGTAAGGCTGAGGAACACAATGATTATTCTGTTTGTATAACGTATCTGACGGCCTCTGATAATAAGATTTATATTTTAGGCGTTTACAGAGATAAACTCGAGTTCCCTGCTTTAGTCAAAAAAGCGGAGGAGCTAAAAGATAAGGCCTCTGCAAAATATAAAGACATAGCCTTTTTAGAGGATATCATAGTCGAGGATATCAATAGCGGCACCGGGCTTGCCCAATACATGACGGAAAAGTATGGCAATACATTAAAACCTTTCAAGCCTGAGCACGACAAGGCTACAAGGTTAAAAAATATATCGCACCTTTTAGAGTCCGGCAGGTGCGTTTTCCCAGATAACAAGCCAAAGTGGTGGGAAGCTTTTGAGAAAGAGCTTGTAAGCTTCCCTAACGGGAAACATGACGACCAATGCGACTCTCTTTCCCAGCTTTTAGCGCATGAGCTGAATAGAGGCCCCGGACTGGATTGGCTTAAGAATCTGGTATAACTTGACTTACATCCCTATAGTAAGCGGTAATGTGTATACCCGCTATAGGGATGGAGGAAGTTATGAAGAAAAAACAAACAAAAATAAAGGTTATAAAAACAGAGCAAAAAGGCTTGCCCATAGACATGACAACAGCGGCCTATCAGGATACTGCCAGGGCGCATGACCCGCGCATACCCAAGCCGGGCAGCGTCATAACAAGGAAGTATAAAGGCGAAATCTTGGAGGTAAAAGTGCTTGAAAACGGCTTTGAATACAAAGGCCAAACCTTCAAAAGCATATCCGCCGTCGCAGTCCATATCGTGGGCGGCCCGGTCAGCGGATATGTATTTTTTAAACTGTAATCAAACAGGTGGCAGGATAACTCCTGCCACCTAAAACCAGGAGGCGTTATGACAAAAGAAGAAAAAATAAGATTTTTAAAGCAATCTTTCAGCGTACTTGAAGGATTGACGCGTGATATTAACCAAAAAATGGCCTATGCTAAAGAGGGGGTGGAGGAAAACAAAGCTAATTTAATAATAGGCGGGCTGGCGGATATAGACAAGGCTGCTCTCCATTTAAAAAGCGTTTATGAAACAATGCTCTTTATGCACCGCAACTGATTTGTTAAAATAATTTTATGGATACCGTGACAAAAAAACAGCGCAGCGAAACAATGCGGGCCATAAAGTCTAGCGGGACTAAAATAGAAGTAAAACTCGCCAAGACGTTATGGCAAAGCGGTTTTCGCTATCGAAAAAACTGTAAAAATATTTTGGGCAAACCGGATATTGTTTTTGGAAAATATAAAATAGCGGTTTTTTGCGACAGCGAGTTTTGGCATGGAAAAAAGTTGCAAAAAAATCCTAATTATATAGACTCCAATAAAAAATATTGGCTGGCCAAAATACAAAGAAATATGTCAAGGGATAAATTCGTTAACAGACAGCTTAAAAAAGATGGATGGCTTGTTTTGCGTTTTTGGGGGAATGATATAGAAAAAAATATAGATAAGTGCGTTTCCAAAATTAAAAAAGCGGTCAACGCCAAACTTTGAAAATAACGCTTTTATTTCTTTCTTAATTTTAATACAATAAGTGTAATAAACTTCACATTTAATACTTTATATGGAAAACACTTTAAAAACAATACGCAGGGCTAATAACGTTACCCAAAATGAGCTGGCTGAGAGGGCAAACGTTACCCGTAAGACTATTATTTCTATTGAAAACGGGGATACCACGCCGTCAATAGACCTCGCCTATCGCATATCCGGCGTATTTGACATGCCGGTAGAACATATTTTCCTTAACAAAAATTCCGCTGTTGAGCCCGCCGTTAAACAAAAAATCCGTTTTATAGATTTGTTTTGCGGAATAGGCGGATTCCATTTTGCCGCAAAAAAGTTTTTTGATTCTGAAGAAATAAATTATGAATGTCTTTTAAGTTCGGATATTGACGAGTTTGCCTGTAAAAGCTACGCCGCCAACTTCGGCAAATATCCTTCAGGCGATATTACAAAGATTCCAAATAATAAAATCCCGGAACACGATATTTTATTTGCAGGATTTCCTTGTCAGGCGTTTAGCATTATCGGTTTAGGCAAGGGCTTTGAAGATACCCGCGGCACGTTATTTTTTGAAATTGCGCGTATTTTAGCGGCTAAAAAGCCCAAAGCTTTCGTTTTGGAAAACGTTAAAAGGCTGGTTTCGCACGATGGGGGTAAGACGTTTAAGAAAATTTTAACCACTTTAAAAGACTTGGGCTATTTTGTTGACTATAAGGTCTTAAACGCCCTAGATTATGGTCTGCCGCAAAAGAGAGAAAGAGTAATCATTGTCGGCGCATTACACCCTTTTGATATGAAATGGCCGAAGAAGGTTGCAAGCGGCAAAAAGTTGAATGATATATTAGAAAAAAATGTCGCCGCCAAATATTTTGCCTCTAAAAGTATAATTGACAAAAGAAAAGCGGCGCACACAAGCAAACATACCCCGTCTATTTGGCATGAAAATAAGAGCGGAAATATTTCTTCTTATCCGTACTCCTGCGCTTTACGCGCCGGCGCATCGTACAATTATCTGCTTGTCAACGGAGAAAGACGCTTAACCCCAAGAGAAATGCTTCGCCTTCAAGGTTTCCCTGACGATTTCAGAATAGTTTTGGAAGACTCTCACATTCGCAAACAGGCCGGCAACGCCGTGCCCGTCGATATGGTTTATGAAGTATTAAAAAACTTTATCCCCGCCGTATTTTACTAACCCATTGTTATTTTCCTAAAAAACCAGTAGAATTTATTAGAAGTTAATTAATTCTATTGAGTGAAAAAAATGGCAAATTTAAATCCCAAATTAAGAACTGTACAGAAGGTAAAACCGCCTTTTGATTTAAACGAGTTTCCAAAGGGTTTTATATCCAACTTAGGGAGAGAACTTGCTTACGCCATGGCGACAAAACTTTCCTATGACCTTCAAGGCAGCGAGTGGGAAGAAAT
This sequence comes from Elusimicrobiota bacterium, assembly GCA_009778915.1. GTDB lineage: Bacteria > Elusimicrobiota > Elusimicrobia > Elusimicrobiales > Elusimicrobiaceae > Elusimicrobium. The sequence continues at coordinate 51,671 of WRFH01000004.1, read as the reverse complement.
TTTTGCCAATTGCGTTGGCGCAAAATGGAAACCGTCCAATGTTGGGTTAGATGACGTTGTCCTCGGTAATTGTTGTTGGGGCGCAAAGACGGTCAAATCCGCTTCTATTAGAACTCAAAAAAGAGTTCGCTTGATATCAGGTAGGAACTCGCCTAAGTATTCATTCGGAGACTCTCATTATCTGTCAGCCGACCCGAACTCTTTAGGGGAACAAGTTCTTGCAATCTGGAACGAGCGCGTTTCCGCCGTACGCAAAGAATATAAATTTGTCAGGACTGTGGTTTTAATGAAGGGTAAAAACTTTGATGAATTCGCGATTTTTGAGTTTGACACTCAAAGATATGAGCATGAATTATATACTTGGAAATGGAATAGCAGAGAAAATCTTGAGGGTTTTGACGCTAAAGGCAAGCATTGCTTTACTTGGCAGCCGCATGGTTCTCAATTCACTATAGTGGAAGACATCCCCTCTGATACGTTATATATTTCTATAACAAAACCTCCTCTTTTAAAAAAAGAAGATGTTTTGTCGGCCATGAAATATAAAGATAGCTGGGTAAAAATCTTAAAATAAAATCTCATCTTCATATAAAAAGCCCTGTTGAAATATATCAACGGGGCTTTACTTAGTTTCGTTTCTAATTGTATCTTTGCTTAACTGAACGGCGTAACAATAAAATTGTAAATTTTATTATAAAAGCATTGGTTGTTCAGGTACGTTATTTTGTTTTCTCAATTGCAATTTATATTTTTCTTCTATCTTGCCGTTGTTATTCAGCCGCGCCTGTATCATATCGTAATATGGTTTGTGCAATTCGCTTGATATAAAGTTACGTTTTAACTCTTTACATAAAACTATTTCCGAGCCTGAACCGCCGAAGAGTATTTGTACCAAATCATTTTCTTTTGTCGTCGCTTTTATAAGCATTTCAACAAGGTCTAAAGGAATTTGGCAGGAGTGAAAAGTTTTATCTTTTGAAACATTCTTTACCAAATTAAAATACCACCACGAATACGGCATTCTGCCGGCAGAGCCGTTTGAAATGTTTTGTTTTATTCTTTTATCATTTAAGTTTTGATAAGGCAGAGCAACCTGTTCTTTATAAAATTTATTGTCTTTTGATTTTGTCGCATGTAAAACAGAGCGATGGGCCGTAGTAAATTTTTTATCAGACATTCCGACATTGCTGTTATACACCCAAACATAATCATTGACATTATACGCCACGTCGTCTAAATATTTAACACGCAAATAGGCGTTTTGTTTGGGGTAATTAAGCATAAACAAATTGCCGTCCGGCTTTAATACGCGCAAGCATTCCTCCGTCAAAGAAATATACCAATCAATATATTCGTTCCATTTTTTTGTGTAATTTTTACCGTTATAATTGATGCCGACATTATAATCGGGGTCGCCATAAACCATGTCGACCGAATTGTCCGGTAATCTCTTCAATGTTTCAAAAACATCTTCGTTGAAAATTTTATTTTTGAGTTCGTCGAGCATATTCATTTATTGTCCTCTAAATAGGGGGATAGGTATGCAAGCAGTTCCCTGTCGTGTATTACGCATATTCCTCTGGTTTTCGCAAAAGTTTGGATAGTCGTTGTTATAAGTCTGACGTCGATAGTGCCCTTATTGGCTGTTGCGTAAATTATATTGTCTATAAACTTGCTAATCATAAGCGGCGCGGAAATTATGGATAAAATTGTATTGACTCGTCCCGCCCAACATTCGCCTGTAGAGAGGCTATAAGTTCCATTTTTATTTTTCTTAAAAAATTCTCCCGGCTCTTTTTTCGTCCTATACTTAACATCTTCATTCCAAGAAAGTAAATCAACAAAATACAGAAAATCCAGTAATTCAACTTCTTGAGTAGTTCCAAATCTTTCTTTGAAGCCCGGAATTAAAACATATTTTTGTATATTTTCAATTTCATTGAGGACCTCATTAGACGGAGCATAGCGAAATTGATGAGCAGTATTCTCTTTATGGTCAATAAAAAAACATAACCGATATAATAAAACTAATACTTTCTTAAAAGCATCGTGTTGAATAATAGAAATTTTTATAAGATATTCCCAAATTTGCTGAAATGCCCAACTTTGGAACAATTCTTTTTCATTTTCTTCTACGCTGGGATACATATCAAGCAAATTCGGATTATTCTTTCTTGCCGCTTCTTTGCCCGGTTTTGAAAAACAGGCTGCCTTATTACATCCAAATACCGAAGTAATAGTTTTTTCTCTTTGTGTTTGGTTGCCAGACTTAAAAGAAATGGCTTCTTGTATAAGTTTTTTTCTTTGTTCTATAAAATCAGAGTTATTTTTAAATAATCGGGTTTTAATGAATATCTCTTTTGTCATAACATACCTTTTTTGCTTTGTTTTAGTATATGATACCATTCTACAATTTTCAAAAGCTACTATTCACTACGGACTCATTCTGTTTTATTACAGGATTGAGCCTATATTTAACTTGACTTCTCTCCCTAGAGTAAGCGGTAATGTTACAAAAGGAGAATGTATGTCTAAAAGAAAACCACCAGAAAAATATAGGTTTAAGAAAGGCATATCCGGGAATCCATATGGTCGCCCACGCTTAACCGGCAAAGAAGTTTTTGAGATTACTAATGCGATATTTGAGTTGTTGCTACGTGCTAAAAATAAAGACAGACAAGTATTGATAAAACTCAAAAAAATCAGGGAGATTTTAAATGAGAAATAAAGTTTATTTGCCTAAAAGCTATGAAGAGCTATCAAAAATAGAATATGCCAGATTGCAGGAATATTGGGAAATGTTTTTCTTATCTCCCTGCCGTGCCAAGGCATCAATACTCCGGCCTTTGTGGTATAAAATACAGTGCGAGCTTTTTGGTATTAAACTAGTGGATAAATATGCCCTACGCCTTAACAAATATGCCAAACGTGGGCCAAAAGAGGCCCTACAAAAAGCGGTTAAAAATAAATATGAGTTGAAAGTCGGTACGGAACTAATCCGCATTTATAACGGACTAGAAAACAAAGTCATAGTTTTGGGGAGTGATAAGTTTGAATATAAAGGACAAACTTATCCCACGCTTTCAGCCGTGGCCAAGACAATTTGTGGTTCAAAAGTCAGCGGCCCGGATTTTTTTAATTTGAGGTGATGGATATTTTAAAGGGCTTTCAGATATTTGTCAAATAATGATATGAAAATTTTATCAGCTAAAATAAGTACTGTGAACCTAATAAAATAGTTTTCATAAACAAAATCAGGTTGTCGCATAGTTTTTATCGTAGGAAGCTCTTTTAATGGAGATTTTGTGTTGTGCGCGACCGTATTTCTAAAAATAATCATATTATTATATGATAGTTTTATTTGATTTTTTGTGTCCTTATCCCAATTTTCTTCTCCAAATAATGAACTTGACAATCCACTATCTTTTAGCAATGTTATTTTATAGTCTTTCTTTTGCTTGATCCATTCATCAATTATATTAAGCCATTCCATGTAATCTCTCGGATAAATATTTTTAAAGTGAGAATTTGAAAATAGAGAAAGGAACTCTTTTTTTATTTCTATTAAATATAAAGTTTGAGGTATTTCAAGTTCTGTGGTGTCAGTTAGAGAAAAATAATGTTTACAAAGAGATTTGAATATTTTATTTTTTGCCTCATAGCGAGAACATTCCCCTAGATTATCTTCATCTGACAGCAGTTTCCGTCTATATTCTAAATCTTCAGTTGCCATTTCCCAACATATTAGTTTCATCTTTTGCTCTAAACATCCTGTGATTTTTATAAAAACAGATGAGAAAATATAGTCGAAAACTGCCAAAGAATTGAATCCATCCTGAAGAGATATTGTGGACACAATAGAATCATATAATATGTTTAAAACAGGCTCTTTTATAAATCTTCTGCTGTTATTTATGTTCATCTTTAATATAGCGTCCGTATATTTCTATGGATTTTTTAACTCTACTTGTTAAATATTTTAATGCCGCAGGTTGGCGTTTCTCTTTTTCTTTGGCATCAGAAATGGCTTGCTTTATATCTTTATCTAAATTATTCACTTTATTAGTATCTATTCTTTTATTTTCAAATAAGACAAAATAAATTAATCCAAATAAATAATAGTCTGCATCGACTATAGATTGGAGTTTTTCTGGCACTCCTGCATACTTGATGTCTTCTTTTAAATAATTAATTTTATCTTGATATTGATTACTTGGGAAAATACTCTTAAACTCAGTAAATGTAGTTGACGGTTTATCGCCTATTGTATGGTATATAAAATTTTCTATATATGTTTCCATTTTATATCGGAATCCACGAGCCAACAGAGATATATTTTTGTTACCCCTCTTTAAATGGTCGTATTCAGCTAATATAGACATATATCTGGCGAAATCTGTCACTTTTGTATTCGTTTTTATTTGTTTAAATAATACAGGCTGAAAGAAATCTTTAAAATCTTTGTTAAGCCAATACATTGAAGCCCGTGCTTCTAAAGGTAAGAGAGATTGGGCTCCAGTATTTATTCTGCGAAATACAGAAGAATAATATCGTACTTGGTCATTTTCAGAGTCTTGAGTTGGTTTTATATAAGCAAAAGGAAGGCAAGTTTTTTCAAAAAATTCGCTATTTAGTGTATTGATATCAAATTCTTTATATTTTCCACTTTTCATTAGATTTTTCAAAATATTTTCTTTTTCTCTATTCTGTATCGCATCCTGAATATCTCTAAGCGTCCAATTTAGGATATTAATATTATCAGAGTCTTCTTCTTCCTCGTCATCATTGTCATTTGCCAATGCATCATTCCCTGTATCTTTAAACTTGTCTTCGTCAGGGAATATATTAAGATAACGTAGCAGAACAGAAGTCAGGCGTTGTTGTCCATCCAGAATATAATTTTCCCATTTATTATTCATAGATAAAGAAGCAATAATAACAGGAGGGACGAAAAATCCTTCTTCTAAACTTTTGATTAATCCAGAAGTCCTTTCTTTGCTCCAAACAAAACTACGTTGATAGGGAGGAAGAATTATATCTTTTTTTAGAATAAGGTCAATCCAATGTTTTAGTGTATATTCCCCATAGAATACTTTATATTGATTCATTTACGTTTCCCTCACATTTTAATTTATAAAAAATATTAGCTTGACTTCCTCCGCTTAGTAAGCGGTAATGTGTATAGGGGTATTATAGTAAATAAGGACTATTATGAAAAAAATAAATTGTGCGGTATATGTGAGAAAATCAACCGAGAAAGGGCTGGAGCTGCAATATAACTCTCTTAATAACCAAGAGGATGCTTGTAAATCTTATATTGCCAGCCAAACTTTTAATGCTTGGGAATATTTTAAAACTTATGAAGATGGCGGGATAAGCGGCGGCACTATGGATCGGCCCGGGCTCCAAGAGATGCTAAAGGATATAAAAGCAGGGTTTGTAAATATTGTGGTCGTTTATAAGGTGGACAGGCTTTCGCGTTCCATCATGGACTTTCATAACATGATGCAAGAGTTTAAGAAATATGGCTGCGACTTTGTGTCTATCACACAAGCCTTTGATACTAGTAATTCTATGGGCAAGTTGACGCTTAATATGCTGCTATCTTTCGCACAGTTTGAAAGAGAGGTTTCAAGCGAGCGTGTCCGTGATAAACTAGCTGCGACAAAGGCTAAAGGGATGTGGGCGGGTGGCATGCCGCCGCTCGGCTATGATGTGATTGATAAAAAATTAGTAGTCAATCCCGCCGAGGCCGAAATCGTGAAGGCTTTGTTTGCGAAATATTTAGAATTTGGGACTTTGCGAGGTGTTATTGAATGTGTGCGTACTCAAGGCATAAAAAGGAAAGCATGGAAAAAGAGGAACGGGGACATGAAGGGGGGAAAAGACTTTAATATTGCCCGTCTGCATTGGCTGTTAACGCGCAAAGTATACATAGGTATGATGGAACACCTGCGGCTGAAAAAAGCCTATCCAGGCCAGCACGAGGCTATTATTGATAAAGAAACATTTGAAGCGGTACAAACCCAGCTTGGGCGCAGATATGATAAAAATGAACAGCGCAAAAGATATCTATATTCTCTGGGGCTTTTTCATAGCAAGTTATATACAATAGAAAACCAGCCATTTGGTTTTACTAATAGTAAAAAAGCCGGACGCAGGTTTAACTACTATTACACAAAAGGCGGTGGCACGTACTTGCCTGTGGAGCAGATAGACAATTTTGCCGTCAAAGCCATTAGTAAAATTTTAGACTTTGATTTCAGCAGCTGGAATTGTTTTGGGCAAGATATCAAAATATTTTTAAAGAAAATACCGACACTAAAGCAAGAACATATAAAAGTATTCTTGAATAAAGGCATTTATATTAAAAGAGAAAATATCTCAGAACTTGTGATATATTTAAGTATTGAAGAATTTACAAAATTCATCAAGACGCATTATGATGACAGCGGATTTAACGAAAAAAACTTACCGATAGACAATAATATCTCGCTAAGCTCTGATGGGACAGAACTAATTATTAAAACAGAATTTGTTATAGATAATATGACTAAAACAAGTCTGGCTCAAGGTCCTCTTAAAAACGTATTAACAGTAACGCAAATGAATGAGGGCTTGGTGCGCGGCTTGGCCTTGGGATGGAAGTTTATGCGTATGTTGGAGCAAGGGAAAACTTTACGTGATATTGAAAAAGAAGTCGGACAAAACTACAGGACAATAGACCGATATATAAATTTGACCTACCTGTCTCCGAATATTGTTAGTGATATCTTCAATAATAAAAATCCTAAAAACCTCCGTCTGAAAGATTTAAAAACTTTGGCCTATACCCACCTAAACTTCAAAGAACAGGAACAAAAATGGGGCTACAAATACGAATAGTCGCGTTAGTGCATAGTTTAGTATTAGAAAACTATACACTTGTTGGGATACCTGAAAATAGGCATGGGTATAGTTTGGCCTTAAAAAGCCAATATTTTAGACATATAATAGGCTATACAAGACGCTCACTCGGCAAACCTTCAAAAACCCACGACGACAAAATTCACAACCCATACAAAAACGGCATCTTTTATAAGATGCCGTTGCCAAATGGTGCGCCTAACAGGAATCGAACTTGTATCCCCAGCTCCGCAGGCTGGTGCTCTATCCATTGAGCTATAGGCGCGGAAATCTCTATCCTTATGCTTTGCTTATTATGCCTGTTTATTTTAATATTTTACAAAATATGCGCTCTACTCACAACATAACAGAGAGTTTGCTTGACCGTCAGCCCTAGGCAGCCAATGTTTTTCTATTGACTTATCTGAATTTAAAATATAATATTATTAATATGAATAAGTTACACAGCCCGAAATTTTATTTTTACTTTAACTTTTACTTCCCGCCGTCAACGTCATCGGGGCTGTAACTTATTTTAAAAATTTGGAAAACTCTCCCGGTGACGCAAAACCGGGAGTTTTTTTATGCACGCGCAAAGGGATAATATGAAAGACGACAAAAACGCAGTAACTATAATAGCCGGCCCGTGTTCTATCGACGAGAACAACGCGCCGCAGCTTTTTGAAATAGCGGACATAGAAGTAAAAAACGCGGACGGTCAGACGCAGCGCGCCATAGCCGGAGTGCGCGTGGTGGGCCTCAAATCGCGCACCACGCTTAAAGACGAAAAAGAAAGCATGGGCATTGACTATGAATTTTTCAAACAAAACTTTGACCTGCTGATGAAAACCCGCCGCTCCAAAAAATTTAAATGTCCGCCCAGTGTCGAAATAGCGGCGGAAATTTCCAAAAAAACCGGCATGCTCGTGGCCAGCGAAATAATGTCCCCGCTCGTCCAGCTCCCGCTTTATGAAAAAAGAGTCGCCGACGGCAAACTGATAATCTGGAACCCGTCGGTCAACCAGCTGGGCTGGCAGGCTTTTGAAATGGGCCAGTACGCGCAGAAGCATAAATGGAAAATCGCGCTGAAAAACGGCAAATGGCTTGACTGCAAAATCAGCGAAGCGGATTCTCCGTCCCGCACCGAACGCACCGATATAGAAAAAGCGTGGGAAGGGCTTGCAAAATATACGCGTCTCAAGACGGAAGATATCATATACATACACCGCGGCTTTGACATAGAAAGCAAAGGTTCTTACAGAAATCTGCCGCTGCATAATCTTGCAAAACGCATGAAAAAAAATACCGGCGCGAAAATGTTTTTTGATCCCAGCCACTCTTTCGGCCCCAAAATGCGGGACCAGATTGTGCAGGGCTCTATCGACGCGCTGCTCATGCGCGCGGATGACGCTTCTTTTCTCTACGACGGCATTTTGATAGAAGTTGGCACTTCTCAGACGGATACAGACCAGCATATTACTATTGAGGAGCTGCGTTATATCGCCCAAAAAATAGCGGAAACGCGCCCTCTTATCGGACATTAATATGAACGTTAAAACACTAAAAATAAATTCTTACGAAATAATTATCAGCGCGGGGATTTTTGGCCGCCTGAAAAATTTTTGCGTAGGGAAAAATTATTCTTCCGTCTTTATTCTGACGGACAAAACACTTTATAAACTTTATTCCGCCAAGCTTAAAAATATTTTGCCGCGCGCGCGTTTTATAGTAATCCCGCCGGGGGAAAAATATAAAAACCTGAAGACGCTGGAATATATTTGGAAAACGCTTTTCAAACACGGCGCGGACAGAAAGAGCGCGCTGGTCAATTTCGGCGGCGGCGTTGTAGGAGATATGGGAGGCTTTGCCGCCGGCGTTTATATGAGGGGCATGGATTTTATACAAATCCCCACAACGCTGTTGTCCCAAGTAGACGCAAGCGTCGGCGGCAAAACCGCAGTTGACCTTGACGGCGCAAAAAATATAATCGGCGCATTTATCCGCCCGTCGCTGGTGCTTATTGACGTTAACACTCTTAAAACGCTTCCCCGCCGGCAATTGCGCGCGGGCTGGGCGGAAATTTTAAAACACGGTCTTATAAAAGATAAAAAATATTTTGAACGCGCCGGCTCTATGGACATGATAAATCTAATTTATAAATCCTGTCAAATAAAGGCGCAATTTGTCAAAATTGACGAACGTGAAAAAGGCCCGCGTAAAACGCTTAACTTCGGCCACACCGTCGGCCACGCGGTTGAAACTCTTTCTTTTAAAACAAAAAATCCGCTGCTGCACGGCGAGGCCGTCGCGCTGGGAATAATCGCGGAAAGCAAACTCAGCGTCCTCAACGGCAGTTTAAAAGCAAACGAGTTTGAACATATCCGAGCCGTTTTAACCAAACGCGGTTTTGCGCTGAAATGCAAAAACATACAAAAAAAAGACATTTTAAAAATGATTTTAAAAGACAAAAAGAACGACGGCAAAAAAATAAAATGGACGCTTCTTAATTCCATAGGAGGCGCGGTTTACGATATTGAATGCGCCGCGCAAAATATTTCAAAAGCGATAGACGAAATTTTATGATAATCAAAAAACCGTTAAAACCGCTTAACGCGAAAATCGTTTTAGGCGGCTCCAAAAGTCTGACGAACCGCGCGCTTCTGACAGCGTCCCTCGCCGATGGACGCAGCGTTATAGAAAACGCGTCTTTAAGCGCGGACTCAAAAATACTGATAAATGCGCTTAAAAAACTCGGCGTAAAAATAACCGGCGGCAAAAAAATAAGAATTTCAGGCGGGAAAAAACTAAATAAAAATGTCCGGATTGACGCCAAAGACGCCGGTACCGCGTTTCGTTTCCTGACGGCGTTTTGCGCGTTAACGGAAAAAGAAATAATTTTAACAGGCTCCGCGCGCATGCAAAAACGCCCAATCGGAGAATTAGTTTCCGCACTGAATTCCCTGAGTGCAAACATAAAATATTTGAAAGAGGCCGGCTTCCCGCCGTTAAAAATAAGAAAGGGGGTTTTGCTAGGCGGCCGCACGACAATTGGCGGCAACATAAGCAGCCAGTTTATTTCCGCGCTGCTTATGCTGGGGCCCGCGCTTAAAAACGGCCTTGAAGTAAATATAAAAGGACATCTGGTATCAGCGTCTTACATAGACATGACGCTAGACGTCATGCGGCGGTTCGGAGCAAAAATAGAGAATAAAAACTACAGAAAAATAACCGTCAAAGGTCCGTATAAAAGTGCGAAGTATAAATGTGAGCCTGACGCGTCCGGCGCGTCCTATTTTCTGGCCTGCGGCGCGTTAAATCCCGGCGGTAAAGTGCGTGTTAATTTAAATCCGTATTCTTTGCAGGGCGACGTGGAATTTGCCGATATTTTGGCAAAAATGGGCGCAAAAGTCGTCAAAGGAAAAGATTATATAGAAGTTTCAAACAACTGCCAGTTAAAAGCGGTTAACGCCGATATGACGCTTATGCCTGACACGGCGCAGACGCTTGCCGTGCTCTGCGCTTTCGCGCGCGGCAAAAGTAAAATCACCGGCCTGTCCACTTTGAGAATAAAAGAAACAGACCGCATTAAAGCCCTTTGCGCTGAGCTTGCTAAAATGCACGTAAAGACAAAATCCGGCAAAGATTTTATAGAAATTTACGGAGCGGCCGCGCCGCAAACCGCCAAAATAAAAACGTACAACGACCACCGCATGGCAATGTCTTTCGCGCCCGCGGCGGCGGTTTTGGGGAAAATAGAAATTTTAACCCCGTCCGTTGTAAAAAAGTCATTCCCTGATTTTTGGATTAAGCTGAAACATGCGGGGTTCCGCCTATGAAAATAATTCTGACTGGCTTCATGGGCGCGGGCAAAACAAGCGTCGGCCGCGCGCTGGCCGAAAGGCTGGAGTTAAAATTTATCGACACGGACCAATATATTTTGGACAAAACTTCTTTCAAATCCGTCCGCGAAATTTTTGAAAAAAAAGGAGAAAAATACTTCAGAAAACTGGAATTTAACGCCGCGCGCGCGCTGGCCGACGGCGGGGCGGACGCAGTGATAGCCAGCGGCGGCGGCATGATAAACGCGCCCGGCGCGCTGGAAGCGTTAAAGAAGGGCGGCGGCGTATGTTTTTTTCTCGACGCGCCGTTTGAAATTTTAAAAACGCGCATAAAAAATTTCACTACGCGCCCGCTGTTCAAAAATCATGTTTCCGCGCGGGCTCTTTACAACGCGCGGCAGCATATATATAAAGGATACGCCGACCATATTATTCACAGGGGGAAACTGGATATCGGCGGAACTGTGCAGGCAATTATCAAAACGCTGGCCGGCGCGGCAAAGAAAAAAAATGTAGTGATAGGAAGTCCCGTCGCCCACTCGCTTTCGCCGCGGCTGCATAAAGCGGGATATAAAGCGCTGGGCGTGGAAAAAATTTTTTCTTTCGGATATAAAGAAGTAACCGTGACGGAACTGCGGGATTTTATGCGGCACACAAGAAAAGAATACAACGGCCTCAGCGTGACAATGCCGTTAAAAACGGAAATAATAAAATATCTTGACGCGCTTGAGCCTGCCGCGCGAAAAATAAACGCCGTAAACACCGTCGTGAATAAAAACGGTTTTCTGACAGGTTATAATACAGATTATCAAGGCGTACTTTACGCGCTCGGCAATGTAAAAGGCAAAACCGCCGTCGTGCTGGGCGCGGGCGGCGCGGCGCGGGCGGCGTTATACGCGCTTAAAGACGCGCGGCAAATTTATTTGTACAACCGCACTTTGCGGCACGCGCGTGAGGCGGCAAAAATTTTCGGCGCGGAAGTTTTGGACGATAAAAATTTAAAACTTATTTCACGCGCGGACATTATAATAAACGCGACGTCCGCCGGCATGGACGGCGTAAGCAGACCGCCGGGCGCGGAATATCTGAAAGCCGGGCAGACTCTGCTTGAAATGATTTATAAACCAAACCCGACGCCGCTGGCGGCCCTGGCAACTCTAAAGTGTCTGACGGTTATCACCGGCGAAAAAATGCTTCTCGGCCAGGCGCTGGAGCAGTTCAAAATATTCACAGGCCTGCCCGCGCCGGAGAAAGCTATTAAAGAGGTTTTATGACAAGGAAAATATACAAAGTTATCCGCCGGACGAATTTCAAAACGCTGCTTTCCGAAGTGAAAAAGCAAAAAGGCAGCATAGAAATACGGGCCGATTACGCGCAAATTTCAGACTGCGCGCAAATAAACGCGCTGGCCGCGGCCGCAAAAAAGAATAAAAGTATTTTTACTTTGAGAACAAAAGCCGAAGGAGGAGCGTTTAAAGGAAGCGAACAAAAAAGGCTTCTTATGCTCTCATACGCGCTAAGACAAAATTTTTCTTATGTGGACGTTGAACTGGCGGCCGCAAAAAAAATGTCTTTTACGGCGGGGGAAAAGAAAAAACTAATTTTGTCATACCACAATTTCAAAAAAACGCCTTCTCCGGACGAACTTAACAAAATAAAAAAAGAGATGCTGGCTTTTGCGCCGGCGGTAATTAAAATCGCTGTTTTCGCAAAAAATACGGAAGATATCCTCACCGTTACGTGCTTTTTAATTGATACTATTAAGGAAGGCCGTCAAATCATAGTCACGGTGATGGGGGAAAAAGCGGCGTTTACAAGAGTTTTCTTCCCGCTGCTAGGTTCTTTTGCCGCTTATGCTCCATCTGGAAAAGCCACGGCACCGGGGCAGTTCACTGTTAAAAATTTGGAAAAAATATACAATAGCATGAAGGTAAAATTATGAGCAATACTACCGGAGAAATTTTTAAAGTAACCACGTTCGGCGAATCACACGGCGGAGCAGTCGGCTGCGTTGTGGACGGAATGCCCGCTGGTTTTGCGGTGACTGACGCCGATATTCAGACGGAGCTAGACCGCCGCCGCCCTGGTCAGAGCCCAGTTACAACGCCGAGGAAAGAAAGCGACGCCGTAAAAATAATCTCCGGCGTTTTTGAAGGTAAAACCACCGGCGCGCCCGTCATGCTGCTTATAAATAATGAAAACGTAAATTCCAAAGATTATGAAAATTTAAAAAATCTTTACCGCCCTTCGCACGCGGATTTTACTTATGAGCAAAAATACGGCGTGCGCGATTACAGAGGCGGCGGCCGCGCCTCCGCCCGCGCCACCGCGCCGCTTGTAGCGGCGGGAGCGCTGGCCCAGAAATATCTTAAAGAAAAAGCGGGCATAGAATTTTTAAGCCATACCGCCGCCGTAGGGAATGTCAGCGTAAAAGCCGACGTTTCCGCCCTGCAAACGCTAATGCGCGCTCAGATAGAACAAAGCCCGGTGCGCTGCCCGTACGCCGAGGGAAAATTTATGGAAGCGGAAATAGCCGCGGCGGTTAAAGAGGGGGACAGCGTCGGCTGCGTCATACGCGGGTTTATAAAAAATCTGCCGGCCGGCATAGGCGAGCCGGTGTTTGGAAAACTTTCCGCAAGGCTTGCCGCGGCGGTCATGGGTTTAAACGCGGCGAAAGGTTTTGAAATCGGCAACGGTTTTGAAGCCGCGCGGCTCAGAGGCTCCGCGAACAACGACGCTTTTATAAATAAAGACGGAAAAATCATGACGGAGAAAAATAGAAACGGCGGAGTGCTTGGCGGAATCAGCACCGGGGAAATTATTTATTTTAACGCCGCGTTCAAACCGACGGCCACTATTTCTAAATCCCAAATCACGACGGATAAACAAGGCAATCCAGTTGAGTTTACCGCCGGAGGCAGGCATGACCCTTGCCTGGCCGCCCGCGCGGTGCCCGTCGTGGACGCCGTCTGCGCTATTACGGTTATGGACCTCTTTTTAATATGGAGGGCCTATGCGCGGGATTGAAGAACTTAGACGGGAAATAGACGCTTTGGACGAACGCCTGACGGAAATTTTGGCGCAGAGGCAGCGTCTTGTGAAAGAAATAGGGCTTTACAAAAAAGCTAACAACCTGTCCGCGTTAGACGAAAAACGCAAAAAAGAAGTTTTAGAAAAATTTAAACGCCGCGCGGACTCCGCCGGAATTGAGCGCGCTTTTGCGGCGGATTTATATGAACTTATACACCGTTACGCCGTAAAAATTGAAGAGGAAATAAAGTGAAAAAATTTTCCGAAAGATTGAATAATTTTGACGAATATGTTTTTGCTAAACTCAACCGCGAAGCAAAAAAGATTGAACAGCATACCGGGCGCAAAGTGTTAAACCTGGCTGTAGGTTCGCCGGACGTGCCGCCGTCTGAAAAACTGCTGGCCGCGCTGTGCGGCGCGATTAAGCAAAAAGGTATGCATCTTTATCCCGGTTACGGCATGACGCCGGGTTTCGCAGAGGCCGTGCAGAATTTTTATAAAACTTCTTACGACGTGAAAATTGATACGGAAAATCTTGTGCCGCTGCTTGGCGCCAAAGACGGAATTACGCACCTGATATTAGCGCTTTTAGACGAAGGGGACGAATTTTTGACGCCCAATCCAGGCTATCCCGGCTTTACAGGTCCGGCGCTTATGATAGGCGCCAAACCAGTTTATTATACGCTTAAAGAAGAAAACGGTTTTAAGCCGGACATTAAAGAACTGGAAAAACTGGTAACAAAAAAAACCAAATTTATCTGGTTGAATTTTCCGTCTAATCCGACGGGCGCAATATTAAATCTCAAAGAGCTTGCTGTCTGCGCGGCCTTTGCCAAAAAACACGGTATCGCGCTGATTTATGACAACGCTTACGCGCAAATGTATTACGGCGGCGCGCGGCCGCCCAGCATTCTGCAAATCAAAGGCGCGCGGGATTTTGCCGTCGAACTTCACTCTTTATCCAAAACATTTTCTCTGGCAGGTTACAGAATAGGTTTTGCGGCCGGTAATAAAAAAATTCTTGACACGCTGGCCAAAATAAAAAGCCAGACGGACAGCGGTCTCTCTCTGCCCTTACAAAAAATAGCTGAATACGCGCTGTCAAAGCCCGACGTTAAATGGCGTAACAAAATGCTTGCCAGTTATACCCGCAGGCGGGATATTTTGGCGCGGGTTTTTATAAAACTGGGCTGCAAATTACAAACGCCGTCAGCCGCGCTTTATTTATGGGCGCATGTGCCGGACAAATTTAAAAACGGCGCGGAGTACGCGGAATTTTTGTTAAAAGAAAAACAGGTGTTGGTCACGCCCGGCGCGGCTTTCGGGCCGGCGGGGGAGAAATATATAAGAATCAGTTTTTGTTCGGATATCAGCAAAATTAAGGAGTATTTATGAAAAAAGTTTCCATAATAGGTTTCGGCCGCTTCGGCAAAGTTTTGGCCAAAATGTTCGCCGGACATTTTGACGTTACCGTCTATGACAAAAACCCGGAGGTTTTTAAAAATTTCAAAAACGCGGCGGATTTTAAAATTGTAAAAAAACTGCCGGAAGCGTTTAAGTCAGAAGTAATTTTTTACGCGGTGCCGATAAATAAATTTGAGAAAACCGTCAAAGAACACAGGAATTATTTTAAAGACCAGCTTATAATTGACGTGCTGTCCGTCAAAACGCTGCCTAAAAAAACGCTGAAAAAATATACGGCAAACACCGGCGCGCGCGTAATTTTGACGCACCCGATGTTCGGGCCGGACAGCCTGCGCTACGCCCATAAAAACCTGCCCGTCGTCATGGAAAACGTCAGCGCGAATCCGGCGGAATATAAATTTTGGAAAGATTTTTTTGCAAAACGCGGCCTCAAAGTTATTGAAATGAGCGCCGCGCAGCACGACAAACAGGCCGCGATGTCTCAAGGTCTGGCGCACTTTATGGGCAGGCTTTTGCAGGGCTTAAGAATAAAGCCGTCCGCAATCGATACCGTCGGGGCAAAGCAGATGCAGCAAATAAAGGAATTTACCTGCAACGACACGTGGGAGCTTTTCCGCGACCTCCAGAATTTCAACCCTTACACAAAAAAAATGCGACTGTCCCTCGGCCGCGTTTATGACAGCCTTTACAATAAACTGCTGCCGGAACAGAAGCATAAAGATTACGTAATAATAGGCATACAGGGCGGCAAAGGCAGTTTTTGCGAAGAGGCCGCTTGGCATTATATCAAAGAGAAAAACATCAAAAATTTTGAATTAAAATATTTGTACACGACGGAGCGGGTGCTCAAGCGGCTGCATAACGGGGATATTGACCTGGGCATTTTCGCCATGCACAACGCCATCGGCGGCATAGTGCATGAGTCCACGCACGCGCTGGCGCGGCATAAAGTCAGAATCGCCGACGAATTTGCCATCCGCATACGCCATTTTTTAATGAAGCTGCCCGGCGTGCCTATGGAAAAAATAACCAAAATTACCGCGCACCCGCAGGTATTTTTACAGTGCCGCGGCAATCTGCTGAGAAAATATTTCCACTTAAAACTTGAAAGCGGCAAAGGCGATTTGATTGATACCGCAATGGCCGCCGCCGCGCTGGCCGCCGGACGGCTGGACAAAAATACCGCCATACTCGGCCCCGCCGCTCTGGCGCAGATGTATAAATTGGAAACGGTTGACAGCGATTTGCAGGACGACGACAAGAATTATACAAGTTTCTTTGTTGTAAAAAGATAACCGTGTTCTTTTTAACATAAAAAACCCCGGCGGAAAGCCGGGGATTTTTTGTAACATTTCTATTTTATTTGACGGTAAAATTAACTTTGCTTTGGATATCTCTTGACGAACTGCCGACGGAGAAGATGATGTCCCCGGGCTCGACGACGCGCTTGTCGTCAAGATTTATAAAAGAGATATCGTCAAGTTTCAGCTTAAACGTAACCGTTTGGGTTTCTCCGGGTTTTAACGAAATCTTTTCAAAACGGCGGAGCCTTTTTACGTCGGGCGTAAGAGAGGCGTATTGCGTGCTTGAATAAAGCTGCACGACCTCTTTACCCTCAACGCCGCCCGTGTTTGTAACGTCAACTGAAAGCGTGATTTCATCCTTGGAGTTTAACGGCAGCGAAGACTTGTCAATCGTCAGCCCGCCGTATTTAAACGTCGTGTAACTTAACCCGAAACCAAACGGGAACTCGGGGTTGAAATCGCCTTTATACGTATAAACAACGTCCGCGTTTGACTGTTCGTCGGCGTATTTGTGATAATACGGCACCAAAGAATTCGGGAACGCGGGATACGTGTAAGGCAGTTTGCCCGACGGGTTTACGTCGCCCGCCAGAATGTCCGCAAGCGCGGCCGGGCCGTAAGGGCCGGGCAGATAAGTCTGCACAACCGCGTTTACGCCGGACACGAATTTTGATATGACGCGCGGGCGGCCTTCGCTCAAAACCAGAATAACTTTTTTGCCGGTTTGAATCATTGCTTTTGCAAGTTCGGTCTGCAAATCGGACAAATATAAGTCATTAACGTCGCCCGGTTTTTCCGCGTAAGAATTTTCGCCCAGGAACAAGACTATGACGTCCGCCTTTTTGGCGGCCGCGACGGCTTTATCAAACCCGTCTTTGTATTCCCCGTCGGCGGAGCCGGCGTTGTTGTCCGTTGACGCGTTTTCCACCTGAATATAGCTTACGCCGGGTTCAAAAGTTACGTTCGCCGCGCCGAATTTTTCTTTAAGCGCGTCAAGCATGGTTATAAAACCTTCGGACTGCTTAAACTCAAATATCTTCTCGCCCTGCCAGGAGCGCGTCCACCCGCCGAAAATAGGACGCAAATCCGTCGCGTTAGGGCCGGCGGCGAAAATCTTAGTCCCTTTTTTAAGCGGCAGAATATTGTTGTCGTTTTTAAGAAGGGTTATTGAATCGGCCGCCGTGTCGTAAGAAGCCTGCTGGGACGCGGCGGAATGGAAATTCGGATAATCCTTTAAAAACGTATTTGGCTTGTCAAACAAATTCAGTTTAAGTTTTAAAGCGACAACTTTCGTCGCCGCGTCGTCAACGCGGGACATTTTGACTTTGCCCTCTTGGACGAGCTCTTTAAGGTCGCCGCAGAATTCCTTATACTCCATAGGAACCATGGACATATCGATACCGGCGTTAATTGCAATTCTGATTGCGTCCTTTACGGAAGTCGCTATTCTGTCGCGGTTATAAAGTTTATTAATATCTTCCCAGTCGGTAACGACCATGCCTTTAAAACCCATTTTGCCGCGCAGCAAATCCGTCAATATTTTTTTGCTTGAGTGCACGGGCTCCCCGTTTATGAGGCCGGAGTTTATCATCGCGGTGCCCGCGCCCGCGTCAACGCCCGCCTGGAAAGGGGGGACGTGGTACTCAAGCAGCGCGTGCCACGGTATAACGGCGGGCGTTCTGTCCTTGCCGCTGAACGGAGCGGAATAGCCTAAAAAGTGTTTGAGCGTAGCGGTTACTTTATCCGGCGCGCCCATATTATCGCCCTGCAAACCCTTTATTATTTCGGAGCCGAAGACCGAGGCCAAATACGGGTCCTCCCCGAAGTCCTCATACTGGCGCGGAAAGCGCGGGTCCTGGCCGAGGTCTAATACCGGCGCGAAAACCCAGGGAACGTTGCTTGCGCGGGTTTCATAGGCGGTAATTTCGCCCTGCTTGCGCGCGTGCGAAGGGTCCCAGGTGGCGGCCAGCCCTATCTGCTGCGGGAACAAAGTGCCGCCGGCCGTGTACGTCGTGCCGTGCATTTGGTCAAGGCCGTAAACTATCGGCACTTTCATGCGCGTTTCGTTCATGGCGACGCTTTGCATTTTCGCTATCGCGTCATTCCACCACTGCGCGGTTTTGGCGCGGTTTTCGGGTGAGTTGAGTATGGAACCCACGTGGTATTTTACTACGGCTTCGCGCAGTTTATCCATGTCGACTTCAAGCGTGTTGGAAGGCGGGTTGTCCGTGCCTTTCATAATGACGTCAAGCGTAATCTGCGTCATCTGTCCGATTTTTTCTTCAAGCGTCATTTTTGAGACTATCTTTTTGGCCTGCTTTTGCGCTTCCGCGTCCGTCATAGCGGCTAACGACGAAGAAACGCAGAGCAAAGCGGCTGCCAACGCCATGTATTTTTTCATGTTGAACCTTTCCCTTTTTGAATTTTATTTAACTGTTTTACGGCCCAAACTGTGGTAGACAACGCCTTTCATATCTTCTAATTTATACATATTACGCAAATCTATGACAAGCGGAGTTTTGAGAAGTTTTTTGTACTCCGCCGCCGTGATTTTATTGAATTCCGGCCATTCCGTCAGAACAAGAGCCGCGTCCGCGCCGGACAGCGCTTCAGCCGCGCTGTCGTGAAATTTGGCGTACGGGAAAAACTCCGGGCCGTGTTTCTTACCCTGCGGGTCGTAAATGTCAAGCGCGGCGCCGTTTAAATGCAGTTCTGACAATATGCCTATGCTGGGTGAATCGCGCATGTCGTCCGTCTCCGCCTTAAAAGTCACGCCGAGAACAGCCAGCCGTTTGCCGCGCATATTGCCGCCCAGCGCGTTGGAAATTTTGGAAAGCATTTTAAAGCGGCGGGCGTTATTTTCGGCAATCGTAGTCTCGACAAGTTTGAGGGGGGAATCAAATTTTTTGGCCATGCGCTCAAGCGCCATAGTATCCTTCGGGAAACAAGAGCCGCCGTAGCCCGGACCGGGATTTAAAAATTTGTGGCCTATTCTGCTGTCCAAACCCACGCCTTTGGCGACGTCCGTAACGTCCGCGCCGGCTTTTTCGCACATGTCGGAAATCTCGTTTATAAACATAATTTTCATGGCGAGGAAAGAGTTGGACGCGTATTTAATCATGTTGGCCGTAGTCGTGTTGGTGGTAAGGAGCGCAAACCCTTTGTCCGTCAGAGGTTTATAAAGTTCCCGCATGACGGAAAGCGGTTTCGCGTCGTTCGCGCCGACTACTATTCTGTCCGGATTAAGAAAATCAGACACGGCAAAACCTTCCCGCAGAAATTCCGGATTTGAGACGACGGAAAATTTTGCCGCCGGTTTCGCTTTCTTTATAATATCCTCCACGGCTTCCGCGGTGCCTACGGGAACGGTGGATTTTAAAACTATAACTTTATATTCGTCCTTCATGTGTTTCGCGATATCCGCCGCGACGGCGAAGACAAAGGACAAATCCGCGTCGCCGGTTTTCTTGTCCGAAGGCGTGCCGACGGTGATAAAAATTATTTCGGATTTTTCCACCGCGCCGCAAAGGTCAGTCGTAAAACTTATATTTTCCTTTTTTACGCAGGCCTCTACCATCTCTTTCAAATCTTTCTCATAAATAGGCATTATGCCTTTTTTAAGATTTTCAATGCGCGCCGCGTTGTTGTCCACGCAGATTACCGTGTGCCCCAAGTGGGCAAAACACGCGCCGCTGACAAGCCCTACATAACCGGTCCCGACCATGCATACTTTCTTCATAGACAACTCCTTATTTTATATAATATATATGTTACAAAAATAAAGAGGTTTGAGGTAAAACTATGAGGAAAGATTTCCTGCCTTTTGCAAAGCCCGCCGTGGCGGAAGACGCCGTGGCTGCGGTTTCGCAGTGTCTGAGGAGCGGCTGGCTTACCACCGGGCCGCGCACAATTGAATTTGAAGAAGTTTTTAAAAATTATACCGGCGCGAAGCACGCGCTGGCCGTAAACTCCGCCACCGCCGGGCTGCACGCGGCTTTTACCGCGCTTAACCTTAAACCGGGCGACGAAGTGATTACGACGCCGATGACTTTCGCGGCCACCGTCAACACCATCATTTTCGCCGGCGGGGTACCCGTTCTTGCCGATATTGACGCGAAGACCTTAAACATCACGCCTGAAAATATTGAGAAAAAAATTACGTCTAAGACTAAAGCGATTTGCCCCGTGCACTTTGCCGGCCGCCCGTGCGATATGGACGCAATTGAAAAAATAGCCAAAAAGCACAATCTTTATATTATAGAAGACGCCGCGCACGCGCTGGGCGCGAAATACCAAGGCAAAAAAATAGGGCTGCCCGGCGAAAAAAGGACCATCATTTTCAGCTTCCACCCGACTAAAAATATTACTACCGGCGAAGGCGGCATGCTGTGCACCGACGACGAAGATATGGCCGAAACAGCAGCCGTTTTCCGCCTGCACGGCATGAGCAAAGGCGCGTGGAACCGCTACGCCGCAAAAGGCAAAGCGCATTATGATATTCTTATGCCGGGCTTAAAATATAACATGCTGGACATACAGGCCGTCATAGGAATTTCACAGATGAAGCAGCTGGACAGTTTCAACGCCCGCAGGACGGAACTTGTCAACAAATATCTGACCGCTTTCAAAAATTTGGACGGTATTATACTGCCGCCGCCGGTGCGGAAAGGGGACGTCCATTCCTGGCACCTTTTCTGCCCGCTGCTGGATATTGACCGTCTGAAAATCACGCGCGACGAATTTATGAAACTGATGGGCGAACGCAATATAGGCACCGCGCTTCACTATCAGGCCGTGCACCTGTTTTCTTATTACCAGAAAACTTACGGCTGGAAAGAGGGGGATTACCCGCAGGCGGAATACGTCGCCAAGCGCATAGTTTCCCTGCCGCTGTTCCCGGCAATGACGGAGCAGGATTTTAATGACAGCGTCGAAGCGGTAACGGAAATTTTAAAGGCTAACAAAAAATGAAAAAACTTTCTCTGGTAATCCCGGTTTATAATGAAGAAGCGTCCCTGCCCGCGCTTTTTGAGCGCACTTTTCCGGCGCTGGACAAGTTAAACCGGCCATATGAAGTCATCTTTATCAACGACGGCAGTAAGGACAAAAGCATTGACCTGCTGAAAGAGCAGCATGCCAAAAGGCCGGAGCAGGTTAAAATTATAGATTTCAACGGCAATTTCGGCCAGCATATGGCCATTGCCGCGGGCTTTGAAAAAGTTACCGGCGACATGGTGGTTACCATGGACGCGGATTTGCAGAACCCGCCTGAGGAAATCGCCCGCATGGTTGAAAAGTTTGAGGAAGGCCACGACGTTGTCGGCACCGTCCGCGCGAACCGGGACGATCCTTTTTACCGCAAATTTTTTTCCAAGATAGTAAACATCACAACTAACAAAATCACCGGTCTGAAAATACATGATTACGGCTGTATGCTGCGGCTGTACTCACGGCATATCGCGGACATTATAGCCGAAAGCGGCGAGGGGACCACTTTTATACCGGCTTTCGCCCAAAAATACGCGTCTAACCCAACGGAGATTGACATAGCGCACAGCCGGCGGGAAAAGGGGGAATCCAAATATAGTTTTTTTCGTTTAATTTCCCTCAATTTTGATTTGATGACAAGTTTTTCAATGGTGCCGCTGCAGTTTATCACGATATCCGGCATGCTCATTTCCGGCCTAAGTTTTCTGTTCGCCGTATTCCTTATTATACGCCGCCTGATTATCGGGCCGGAGGCGGAAGGTTTATTTACACTTTTCGCCATAATGTTTTTCCTGATGGGCGTGTTAATCAGCGCCGTCGGCATAGTGGGCGAATATATAGGCCGCATTTTTAAAGAAGTCAGAAAACGCCCCAAATACGTCATCAAAAAAGAATACGGAATTTCCGATGGCAAGGCCTAAGCTGGTTTTCTTCGGTTTCAGCATGGCCGGCGCGGAAGTTCTGCGCCAGCTGCTCTTGGACGGCGCAAATGTCGCCGCCGTTTATACCTATGAAGACAATCCGTCGGAAAACTGGTTTGAGTCCGTCAAAAAAATAGCCGTTGAAAACAAAATCCCAGTTTTTACGCCGGAAAAAATTGAGCGCGCGGATATTGAAAATATAGCCAAAATTAAGCCGGAAATAATTTTGTCCGTCTATTACCGCTCTCTTTTGCCCGACGAAGTTTTGAAACTGGCGCCGAGGGGGGCCTACAATATCCACGGCTCTTACCTTCCAAAATACCGCGGCCGCGCCCCCGTAAACTGGGTGTTGGTCAACGGCGAAAAATACACGGGCGCTACGCTGCATTACATGACCGCAAAAGCCGACGCCGGCGATATCGTTGACCAAGAAAAAGTTGAAATTAAATTTGAAGACAACGCTTTGACGCTGACAAAAAAAGTTTCCGCCGCCGCGCGACGTATAATAAAATACAGTCTTAAAAAACTAGAGAATGGGCCGGCTGCGGGCAAGCCGCAAGATATGTCGGAAAGCACCTATTTCGGCCGCCGCACGCCGGAGGATGGACAAATAAACTGGGAATGGGACGCGCTTAAAATCTACAATTTAATCCGCGCCGTTACAAAGCCGTTCCCCGGCGCTTTCACATATTTGCCGGACGGCCGCAAAATGCTCATATGGAAAGCTAAAATTTTAGACGGTAACGCCGCGGCAAGTTTCGGCGGTTTTGGCTGGAAAAACTGGGATATCAAACAAGACGTTCCGTTTATCATGAAAACCGGCACAAAAGATTTGCAGATTTTAGATTATGAGATTGTCAAAGGAGATTAGAAACATGAACGTATTAATTTTAGGGGCGGACGGGTTTATAGGTTCGCATTTAGTTGAGAGAATTTTGAAAGAGACAGACTGGAAAGTCACCGCTTTTGACCAAAACAAAATAAATTTAAAAAAAATAAAACACCCGAATTTCACTTTTAAAAAAGGCGACGTCTTTAAAGCCGACCGCTGGCTGGATAAACAGGTACAGTGGTGCGACGTGGTGCTGCCGCTCGTCGGCGTGGCAAAGCCTATGTATTACATCAAAAAACCGGTCTGGACTTTCGAGCTTGATTTTGAACAGAATTTAAAAATCGTCAAAATGTGCGTCAAATATAAAAAGCGAGTCATTTTCCCATCGACGTCTGAAGTTTACGGCATGAGCCCGGACAAAATTTTGAAGGAAGACAGTTCCCCGTTAATGCTCGGCCCAATCAATAAAATGCGCTGGATTTATTCCTGCGGCAAACAGATGATGGACCGCGTAATTACCGCCTACGCGCAGGAATACGGCCTGCGTTACACGCTGTTCCGCCCGTTCAACTGGGTTGGCACGCGGCTGGATACTTTTGAAGACGCAAAAGAACGTTACGCGCGCAGCATCACGCAGATGTTTTACGACGTGGTGAAAGAGCAGCCCATCGTCCTCGTCAACGGCGGGGACCAGCGCCGCAGTTTTACTTATATCGACGACGCGCTGAAGGCGCTTTTGCTAATCATTGCCAATGACAATGAAAAAACCAACGGGCAGATTTTCAACATCGGCGCCCCGGACAATAACCATTCAATTAAAGAACTTGCAAACACCATCGTCGAAGTGATGAAAGAATTTAAAGAATATAAACCGTTCGCCGACAAAGCGCAAATAACGGTGCAGCCGGCCGCGCAATATTACGGCTCGACGTACGAAGACGCGTCCGACAGGCGGCCGAGCGTTGAAAATATTTTCAACCGTCTGGGTTGGAAGCCGGAAACTAATTTAAAAGATATGGTAAGGAAAACTTTTGCCGCTTATCTGCCGGCTTTTAAGAAAGGGAAACTAAAGTAATGCAAAAAATAACGGCTTTCATTTCGGACAAAAAAAACACAAAATATTTTATTTTTGCCGCGCTGGTTATTTTGTATTTTTGGGGCCTCGGCTCATACAACCTGATAAACCACGACGAAGGGAGATACGCCGAAATTCCGCGCGAAATGATTGCCCGGGCGGATTTTGTAACGCCCACGCTCAACTATCTTTTATATTTTGAAAAGCCCGCGCTGCATTACTGGCAGACAGTCGTTGCGTTTAAGATTTTCGGCCAGAATGAATTTGCTGCGCGGTTTTTTCCGTGTCTTCTAGGTCTGCTGGGCGTCTTTTTTACGTGGCTTTTCGCGAAAAAAACTTATGACGAGGAAACGGCTAATCTGTCCGCCGTGGTGCTTGGCACCGGCGTGCTGCATTACGCTATTTCGCATATAAACGTGACGGATATGACGGTGTCGTTTTACCTGACGCTGTCGCTGTTCGCGTTTTATTTCTACCACAAACAAAATAACAAAATTTGGGGTTTGGTATTTTTCGGCGCGATGGCGCTGGCGGTGCTGGCAAAGGGGCTAATCGGCGTCGTGCTGCCGGCGGGCGTCATATTTTGGTTTATGATTTTTACGCGCAAATGGGATATTTTTAAAAAAAGTTTCTGGCCGCCGGGTATTTTGTTTTTCTTAGTCATTGTTACGCCGTGGTTTTACCTTGTCTGCAAGGCCAACCCGGACTTTTTCCGGTTCTTTTTTATACAGGAACATTTTTTGAGATATACGACGAAAATGCACGGGCGTTATGAACCTTTCTGGTTTTTTATTCCCGTGATAGTGGGCGGTATTTTCCCGTGGACGGCGGGCCTGTTTCTTTCTTTCAAAAATATGTTTGCCAAAAGGGAAGACGTTATTTTTCTGTCATGCTGGTTTTTTGTAATGTTGCTGTTTTTTTCAATATCAGATTCTAAACTTATACCGTACATTGTCCCGGCGCTGCCGCCGCTGGCAATAATAATTGCCAAAAATATTATGGACGCTCTGCGCGAAAATTCTAAGGCTAAAATCGCGGCTCTGCTTATTTTTCAGACGGTGGTGACAGCCGCGCTGGTTGTCGGCGCTGTATTAATATTCGGACAGTTTATAACTATAGGTAGGATTGACGACATTCTGCTTTACAGAAACACTATAATAAATCTTGTCATTTTAAGCTGTATTTTTACGGCGGCGGGCTGGCTGCTGCTTAAAAGACGCGCGGCGTTTATCACGGCGTTTTGCATATTCGCGATTCTCTTTTTATTTTTGGCAAAGCCGGGATTTGTGACGGTGGCAAAAGAGCGTTCCTCAAAAATCGCCGCCGTTGCGCTGCTCAAATATTTAAAACCGCAGGACAAAGTGGCGATATACAATTATTACTTTCAGGACATGCCTTTCTACTTAAAACGCCGCGTTATAATAACCGGCTGGACGGGGGAGTTGGAATACGGCATGCAAAACGCGCCCGATATTAAAGACTGGTTTTTCCCTCACGGCAGCGAGGCGGATTTACTGAAAATCCCGCTTGAACCCGGCCAGAAAATGTATATTGTCAGCGATGACGACCATATGAAAAATTATCTTCTCAAAGACAGCACAAAATTTGTCGAAAAAGCGGGCGATTATAATATTTATGTCAGAGAATAATGTTTTAGTTTTAAAAGTTGACGTCGACACTCTCAAAGGTTACCTTGAGGGCGTGCCGCGCATGGCTGACGTTTTGCAAAAGCGCGGCGTGAAGGCGGGTTTTTATTTTTCCTTCGGGCCGGATAATTCCGGCAAGGCTATTTTCCGCATATTCCGCAAAGGTTTTATTACAAAAATGCTGCGGACTAAAGCGCCGTCGACTTACGGCCTTAAGACAATGATGTACGGCACGCTGCTGCCCGCGCCGCTTATCGTGCCGCCGCATCAAAACGTCATACAGGACATTTTTAAGGCGGGCCATGAATGCGGCCTGCACGCGTGGGACCATGTGCGCTGGCAGGATAAACTTCCGCGTTTGACGGAGGCGGAAATTAAGGCGGATTTGCAAAAAGCGTTTGACGCGTTTGAGACGGCGCTGGGCGTAAAACCGCGCGCTTTTGCCGCGCCTGGCTGGCAGCTTACGCCAGCGGCGCTTGCCGCGCTGGACAGTTTTAATTTTGATTATGTAAGCAACACACGCGGACGTTCACCGTTTGTACCGAAAGGTTTTAAGACGCTTGAAATTCCGTCAACTCTGCCGACGATGGATGAGATTTACGGCGCGGATGGCATTGACGACACAAATATCGTATCCCGCTATATTTCTCTTCTCAAGCCCGGTTTGAACGTGCACACCGTGCACGCCGAAATGGAAGGCGGGGGAAAAATAAAACAGTTTGACGATTTAATCGCGCAAACTTTGGACAAAGGTTACCAAATTCTGCCTCCGCGCGAAGTTGCCATAAATATCAAAAATGCGCCTGAGGGGGGAATTGTGCAAGGTTTCCTGCCCGGCCGCGCCGGCGCGCTTTCTTTGCAAAAATAACACTCACATTTTATAGCACTTTCTGCCGTATAACGACGGCGCGGCTTCTTTCGCGCCCAAAGACACGCAGACGGACTTCCATTTTTGAGTTTCAGTCCCGATATCCGTGCAGCAAGACATTAAACCCGACGTAAGGTCAAAGGCAAGCATAGGCCGCCCGGTAACGCTTCTGATACCGAGAACAAGGCTTGTCGTTTTCAGCGATATTTCCCAGCCGTTGTCCAAATAGGCGTAATCCCCGCCGCTGTTGACTATTTTATACGCGGGCAGGCTTATATCAAGGTCGTCCCACGTCGCGGCGTAAGAGCCGGTTTCCAAAAAATACCTTTTCTGCGCGTCCGCCGCCGCCCTTACCGCGATTAGAGCCTGCACCGCGCGGGATTTTTCCACGGCAAGCTCATATTTTGGCACGGCTATCGCGGCTAAAATACCGATGATGAGAACGACAACCAACAATTCTATAAGCGTGAACCCAAATTTTTTATTCATATAAGTAAAGAATAAAAAATTTGGGCTCCGAGTGAAAGATAATACGCAAATTACTTTTTTCTTATCTAAAATAATTATATAGCCGACGCGCTTTCACTTTAAAAATAACCTGCACGCATTTATCAACTTAGGTTTTTAACCTTATCGGCCCCGGAAGGGCGGGGCCTTGAATAGATTTACAGATTTACGGCGCATATTTGTGTTTCGAAACCCTCACCTGTGTCCTCTCCCTTTCAGGGAGAGGAAAAAAATCGGAGGACGGAGTACTATTTATCCTTTTACGCTGATTAAGATTATTCCGAACAGAATACTGAACGCGCCGACGGCGCCCCAGATATTTATGGTTTCCTTGAAAAATAAAAGAGAAATAAGAAAAATCAGCAGAAACGCCGTGCCGGACATGAACGGGTACGCCATTGACAAATTAACCCGCGCCAGCGCGCTGCCGAAAAATAAAAACGACACGCCGAACATCGCCGCGCCGCCTACCGCCCACGGATTCGTGATGACTTTTATAAGCCCGCTTATAAGCCCGCCGGCAAAAATATTATTGCCCGCGAACGCCGTTTTGAGAAGGGAATTGGCCAGCGAATTGGTGATGCCTGAAGAAATTAAAAGCAGTAATCCTATTTTATCCATGTTTGTCTCCTAAAAGTAAACGCCGAGCCCGGCCATAATAACGTCCGTGTCTTTATCATAAGTCGTCACAATTCGGTTCCATGAAGCGCGCAATGTAAGCGGCGTCCCGCTGAACCTGTAAGCGCCCGTCATGGTCACTATGCCCGCGATATCGGATGAGGGGGAAATGTCGTCCACGTCCAATTCGCGTCTGTTGATGGTAACATAAGCGCCTAAACCTACTCCCAGCGAAAAACGCCCGCCGTCAAACCGTTTCGTCGGCCACGCCTGGATTATAACGCCGTTGCGGCGCAGTACGCTTGTGTCGCCTTCATAAAGCAGCGCGGCGGACAGGTCCATGTATTTCCCGACATTGCGGCGGTATTCAGCCATAGCCGCGTAGTTCGTATGCGTATGAAAACTGTTCAATATCGTCTTGCCCAGAAAAAGATTAACTTCGTTGCTGTCCGCGTAATTTATATACGGACCGCGGGAGTCGTTTAAATCTTTAAACTTGTAAGAAATCCCCGCCAGCGCGGACTGCGTGTTGGTATTCGCGTTATCCGCTACTATATATGTTATATTGCCCTTAAGCGCCCAGCGCGGCGACAGATAATACCACAAATCCAACCCCAGAGCCAGCGCGAAACCGTGTATATTCTTATAGGCAATATCATTGCCGGTAGTGTCAAAAAAATAAAAAGGCCCCGCACCTAATCCTATATAAAATTTATCCGGCGCAACAGGCATGCGGTACCAGGCCTGCAAAAGCATGCCGTCGCGGTGGTTGTCCGTAATATGGCCTTCGTTATACCAGGAAAAACTCCACAAATAGTTATCGGAAATAACGTCGTAGTAATTAATTTTCCAGGCGTAAGACCGCGCGTAATCCGGTTTATTAAGTATGCCCCCCATGATGCCCAGTTCCTGCGCGGGCGCTTTAACGGCAAGCCAAATCAGAACCCCTATAAAAAGAACCCCCATTCTTTTCATATAAAATAATTATAGAAAATATTTGGCGAAAATATTACAAGTTTCCGGGGATTAGTCTCCCTCGCCCCTCCCGGGGGAGAGGGCCGGGGTGAGGGGGAAGATACACAAAATAGTGCCGTTATAAAATTAGTTATTCCGCTTTGGCTCTACGGCAAAATATTTGTGTATATCTTGTGTACACACCCCCTCACCCTATCCCTCTCCCCCGGAGGGGCAAGGGGGAAAAGAAAAACCCCCGGCGGTGCGGGGGTTTAAATATGACGGAAAAATAATTTTATTTATCTTCCGGCTTAGCCTGAAAATACTCGTTCATTTCTTTAAACAGCTTTTTGATTTCGCCCATTTTATTAAGCGGCAGACGTATGCCTTTTTTGGTCCAGCCGGTGTAGATATCGTCTTCCTGCCACTGGCGTAAATCAAGCCCGCGCGCGCCTTTGAAGGAGCTTATCCTGGCGACGACGCTCATTCCCGGGCGCTTTGCGAATTTGCCAAGCTCGACGTCCTCAATTTTGCTCGCATCGTCCGGCAGTTTTTCAAGGACGGCGGCAACGCCTTTGACAATTTCCGGCGTCATGGTAATACCGGCGCGCGTGGCGCCGCTGTAAGAGTCTGACTTCAAATACTTTCTTATAGAGGCGTAACGGTAGCCCCGGTAAGCGTCAATGGAAAATTTGACTTCTTCCATTTTATCGTCCGATACTATGGAGCCTATATTATGCAGTATCATGAAGCTGCTTTCAGTCATATGCCACCCTCGGTATCACTTCATTTTATATATATCATTTAATATTATAATGGTTATTCATATTAAAATCAAGGGTTTATTTTTTAAACAGGCTGCCTATATTTTGCAGCGCGCTTTTTGCCGTGCTAACCGCGCTGGTCGCAACGT
This sequence comes from Elusimicrobiota bacterium, assembly GCA_009778915.1. GTDB lineage: Bacteria > Elusimicrobiota > Elusimicrobia > Elusimicrobiales > Elusimicrobiaceae > Elusimicrobium. The sequence continues at coordinate 21,866 of WRFH01000004.1, read as the reverse complement.
CTTTTGCCGCGCCGGCGTTGGCCGGAAGCAGCGACTGGGCCGTCGCAAGCACGTTCAAAGACGGCTTAGGATTGTCAATAGTTCCGCCTACTTTTATGACCGCCGGCTTGCCGCCTTTGCCGAGGGAGGTGTTAATAGTCATATTAAGGTTATTGGTCGTTAAATCAATAGTGCCGCCGGCCTGGACCGTGGTAAGATTGGAGCTGAAATTGGTTTTATCAATATTCATAACTCCGTTCTTAAAATTATAAACGCCGGTTATGGAATCAAAAGGCACGGTATCCGTCGCCGCGGCGGTTGAGCCGGGGGACAAAATATTAAGATTCAAAAACGCAAACGCCTTCTCCGCTATGCCGACGGCGCCGAAAAGCACGCGCACTATTTTGCTGGAATTCAAAAAGTCGTTCAAGCCGTTAATCTGGCCGGCTTTGACGTCAAAATTCACAGGGCCGTTAAGCTGCGTCATGCTGGGCTCTATGCCGGTAAGGTTCGTGGTCAGAGTAGCGCCGTCGCTGGTGAAATGAGGAACGCTTATTTTGCCGACGGTGATATTGCTGCTTAAGTCAAGCATAGGCGCGTTCTTGTCAAACTTGGGCGGCGTTGAAGACGCGCCGGAAGCCGTTGTCGAAGAGGACTGAGACGGCGGAAGCGTCTTCATAGTAAAACTGTCCAGATTGAAAGTCAGGTCAACTTTATACCTGTTGGCCGCGGGCTGCGCGTAAGCTAAAGTCCCGGTAAAAGGAGCGTCGTTCAAGTTGCCTTTAAAAGTATCCGTTTTAATACTGTCGACGGAATTTAAAGTCAGCGTGCCGGCAAAATCTTTCAGCGTCGCCATGTCTTGGTAAATGCCGCCGACCTGCGCCAGTTTCACCGTACCTTTGGCAAGGTTGGCGTTCGTCGTGGCGATACTGCCGTTGGCCGTGCCGACGGGTTTATACTGCGCCGTCATTTGCGGGACAATGCCCGCCAGTTCGTCGATAAACAAATTAAAGCTGGTGTTGGCTGAATAAACCAAATCTTTGCCGCCCCAGTTGACTTTCGCGTTACCGCTCGCGTTAGATTTTGGCAGGTTGAGGCTGAAGCTTTGCACGTCGGCGGAAGATGCCTGTAAATCCGTCTGCGCCTTAGCCGCGAATTTTACCGCCGGCAGAGTGAAAGCCGGAATCCCGCTCGCGAGACCGGCCAGCGTTTTATCCGTCACGCCGGACAAGCTGCCTTTTAAGTCAACAACAGGATTGTCAAAATCAGTCACCGTGCCGCTTGCCTCAAAAGACGCGCCGTTTAAAGTGCCGCTCACACTTTTAATGGTGACATACGCAGTTTTAAAATCATTATTTTTTAAATTAGTGGTTACATTGACGCGCAGAGGGACGGTAAGCTTTCTGGCGGCGTCGGCGTAACTGACGGTCAAAGTAGCGTCGGAATCAAAATCGCCGTCGAGGACAAATTTGTTTACGTTAAGATTTAAGTCTTTGACGGAGGCGGACATACCGGACTGTTTGTCTTTATAATCAAAAGCCGCGCCTGACATGTAAAATTTGTCTACGCTGACGTTAAACTGCATGCCTTGGGCGGTTACGTTTTTCGGTTCAGCGGGTTCCGGCGGGGTTTGGCCCGCCGCGGGAATAAGGTCCGCGAAATTGAAAACGCCTTTTTCGTCTTTGGTAACGTTCGCGGCCAGACCTTCAAGCCCGACGGTGCTTACTTTAATATTTTTTTTGAGCAGCGGCGCCAATGCTATTTTTACTACGATATTGTCGGCCTTGGCAAAAGTGCCGTTGTCAAAAGTGCCCTTTTCAGAAATAGCGAAATTGGACAAATCCACGCCGATTATACGGAAAGACACGTCATCAAACTTAATCTCGCGGTTGTAATTTGTTTTAACGTAATCGTGGACCATCGTGCGTATTTTTTCGGGCGGGAACATCTGCCTTACGGCGATAGCCGCGCCAACTACGACGACTATAAAAATTATGGCCAGAACTGCAGCGATTTTAATCAGTTTTTTCATATAAATATTTACCTCTCCTATATAAATATATTATACTTTTTAATACAGAAACTGTTGCCGTGTTTTTATTTCGTTTTTCCCTCGCCCCACCTGGGGAGAGGGAGAATAAAGATTTAAAAAAACGTTACGCGCGGCTCCGGCGTGGCGGCTGCGAAATGCGTGTGCACGGCGTAGCGCAGCGCGTCCAAAGCGTGGTCGTTAAATTTAACGGGCTCCTCCAAGACATTTCCGTTTAAATCAGTTTTCCAGACGTAACTTTGTATTTCTTTTATCAGATTGGCCGAAGATTTTAAAATAAATAAATTCCTGTTTTTGACGCTCATTATGCCCGGGTTTACGGCTTTATTCGCCGGCAGAATATTGAAGCCCGCGTCATAAATTTCTTTAATGCGGTCGGGCTCCGCCGCGTCGGCGTAAATAGTCTGGCCGCGGTCGGCGGGGGGAATTATTGACGACAGCCGCTCTATAATATTTTTGTTCGTGAGGTTTGTTTTATACAATTTTTCTTCGGCAGTCACGCCTTCGTCCGTCAGATAAATTTTTACAAGCGCCGCCGGATTATTAAACCCGAAATCAATGCCCCAGATAATTTCCAGCGCGTTCTGCGGCGGCGCGTCGACAAAATTATAATTCTCGTAAATAATATTTTTGTTGCGCCCCCACTCGCCCAGCGTGAAAACCCGGTAATAATTATCGTCGACGTTTTTCAAACTTTCCAGCGTTTCAATATAATCCGCAGTTAAAAAAGGATTATCTTTGTAACAACTGTAAATAGTCTGTACATCCGGCGAAGGCAGCAGGTTTTTGGCTATCCAGCAGTTGGCGTCCGACGGGTTGAAAGTCAGAAAAATCTGGTTTTTAAGATTTTTCGCCGTCGACGCGGACAGGCGCGTAAGAAGAGTGATATAGTCCGCGTAAGTAAACTCCGTCGCCTCTTCCATCCATATATAATTGAACTCGGAGGATTTTATTTTTTCCGGGTCGTCCAGAGAAAAAAACTGCACACGGCTTACGCCCAGGTCATAATAATGCTCCATTTTATTGTGGTTTTTCGCGCTGTATAATTTATACTTTTTAAGCAAATCAATAAAAAGACGCATAGCGGTCATTTTTAAAGCCGGCATGGTTTTGCGCGTTATGCCGACGTTAAGGCCGGGATTATTATGCGCGCGCATGAGCAGCAGCTGCGCCAGCGCGTAACTTTTGCCGCTTCTCGCGCCGCCGGCGTTTACGACGGTCCGCGCGGTAGATTTATTATTTTCCTTAAAAACGCGGGCGACGGTTGCTTTAATTATTTCCTTCATCAGCGTCCGTAAAAATAATCTGCGCGGTTTCCGGCGGGAGGAAAGAGGGTTTGGTTTTATTGTATTTTTCCGCGAGGCGGTTTGTCAGCGCGAAAGAAAGTATCGTCGGGGATTTGGTTTTTAACGCGGCGTCCAAAAAAGCTATTTCAAGTTTTTGGTTTATTATTTTGTGGAAGGAACTTTCAAAATCTTTGTCTTTGTCAAGGTAATGCAAAAGTTTTATCGGTTCCATGCCGGCGGCTTCAAGCGCGCCGTCGATAGCAACTGAATTTTGCAAATGTTTTAAAAAAGTTCTTTTTAATTTATTCGCGGCGTTTGTATCGTATTTTTTTGTTTCTGTCATAACACTCTGTAATTAAGTTTTATGACGGCGCCCCGGAGGTAAGTATAGCACGGCAAATTTTTTTTGTCAATTATTCGACGTTTATGACAATCTCAATTTCTTTGCTGATGCTGTTGTGCACGGGGCACGCTTTTACGGCGGACAGATATAAATCTCTCTTCTTTTTATCAATAGACGGCGGGAATTTAAAATTTAAAATAAATTTACCTACGCGGCGCGGGTTCTGCGCCATAACTTTTTCCGTTTCCAGTTTAAGGCCGGCCAGGTCGTCGCCGCGCGCGTCTGCCATTTTGCCCATAATGCTTAAAATACAGGCGGACAGCGCGGCGGCTAACAAATCTGTCGCGGAAAACGCGCGCCCTTTGCCGCCGTTGTCCGGCGGGAGGTCGGTCATAATCACGGTATCCGTCGGGGTGTGAACGATACGCACCTGCCCGTCGCCCAGATATGTGTTAATTAATTTGGTCATAATTTAGTTGCCCCGTATACGGCGTATATTTGCCTCATGCTCTTTAAACGTGCGGCTGAAAACGTGGTTCGTCCCGTCTTTCTCCGCCACAAAATAAAGCGCGTCAAAATCCTGCTCCGGGTGGAGAACTGCATATATCGATTCCATGCTCGGGCTGCATATCGGGCCGGGCGGAAGACCGGAGTAAACATATGTATTATAAGGAGAATCAAATTTTAAATCCTTAAGCGTAAGCCCGCGTTTCCAAAAACGGTTTTCCCTTCCCGTGTAACCCAGAGAGTACTGCACCGTCGGGTCCGCTTCCAGTTTCTGGCCTTTTTTCAGACGGTTTAAATAGACGGCGGCTATAAGCGGGCGCTCCTGCGGATTGACTGCCTCCCGCTCGACTATCGACGCCAGCGTGATTACGTCGTGCTCGGACAGGTTTTGCATAAATTCGGTTTTTAGAAGAGGGCGCACGCGCTTGTCAAATTCACCGGTCATGGTATCTATGACTTTCTGCGGCGGCATGCCGCGCTGCAACAGGTACGTCGACGGATAAAGATAACCCTCTTTATTTTTGGACAGCTCCGTAAAATCCATATTGTCGCAGACGCCTTTGTCCTCAAGCGCCATCGCTATTTCTTCCGCGCGCCAGCCTTCTATGACGGTAACTTTTTCTAAATGCAGGCACGCGCCGTTTGAAATGCAGGCGATAACCTGCTCCGCCGGCGTGTTTAAATATAGGTCAAAAGAACCGGATTTAAGTTTTTTGGAATTGCCGAAAAATTTTAAAAAAAGTTTAAATAAAAACTCGCTTTTTATTATGCCCTGCGCCTTCAAATCCCGCGCCACCTGCGCGCCCGTCGCGCCGTCTTTAATCTGAAAAACCACCGCCGGACCTTCGCTGAAATAATATGATTTTACGCCGTAGACAAACACGGCCGCGATAACAGCGGCGGCGCAGATTGAGATAACCAGTTTATGTTTTTTCTTCATTTGATAAGTTTTAAAAAATGCCTGCGGCCGGCCTGCAAAACCGCGGATTCCGCTTTGAAATCAAGCGGGCCGTCTTTCTCAATTTTTTCGCCGTCGATTTTTACGCTGCCCTGGTCAATGAGCGCGAAAGCTTTGTTTTTGCTCGCCGCTATGCCGCTCGCGGCCAGTACGGAGGAGACTGTTTGGCCAGACGTAATTTTAAATTCTTTAATATCGTCCGGCAATTCTTTTTTAGAAAACACGTTTTCAAAATTTTCCCGCGCTTTCTGCGCCGCGTCCGCGCTGTGAAAACGCGTGACTATAATATTCGCCAAAGTTTTTTTGGCTTCAAGCGGGTGCATTGCTTTAACTTTGTCCATGTCTTCAGACGTAAGAAGTTCGTAGTAAATATACATAACTTCATCTGAGATAGACATCAGTCTGCCGAACATTTCGTTCGGCGCGTCTGTCAGGCCGACGTAGTTTCCGTAACTTTTTGACATTTTTTTGACGCCGTCCAAACCGACTAGCAGCGGGACGGTCATAACAATTTGCGGTTCCTGCCCTTTGATTTTTTGCAGGTTGCGGCCCATAATCAGGTTGAAAAGCTGGTCCGTGCCGCCGAATTCCACGTCGGCATTTAACGCGACGGAATCCATCCCCTGGAAAATACTGTACAGAATTTCGAGCATGCTGATGGACGTGCCGGACTCCATGCGTTTTTTAAAATCTTCGCGTTCCAGAGTCTGCGCGACGGTGATTTTGCTCAGCGTGGTTAAAAAATCTTTGCCCTGCACAAAAGGGTCCAGCCACGTCGAATTAAAACTGATTTCCGTTTTGCTTTGGTCCAGCACTTTAAAAACCTGGTCAATATAAGTTTTGGCGTTTTGCAAAATTTCTTCGCGGGAGAGAACGGGGCGGGTGGAGTTGCGGCCGCTGGGGTCGCCCACGCCGGCGGTAAAATCACCTATGACGAGGTCAACGATATGGCCCTTGTCCTGGAAACGGCGCATTTGGGATAAGACAACGCTGTGCCCAAGGTGCAGGTCTGAGCTTGTCGGGTCCACGCCGAGTTTCACGCGCAGCGGTTTGCCCTTTTCCAGTTTTTTGGCAAGTTCGTCTTTGCTGATAACGTCCACGCAGCCGCGCATTAAAAATTTAATGGTGTCTTCCATAGAGATTTTGCTCCAAATTAATATGTTTAATTATATCATTTTGCGCGGAGGGGAAAATTTGTATAATCGTGTAGTCAGGAATGTAACTCTAAGCTTATGTGAAAGGACTATATGAAAAAAATTATGATAATAGCGGCAGTGCTTGTCGCCGCCGCCGCGGTTATAGCAGCGGGCGCCTATATGTACTGGAAAGCTTCCCCGCAATATTCGCTGCTGCAGGCGGCGCGCGCGGTGCAAAACCATGATAAAGCCGCGTTTGAAAAGTATGTGGATGTCGGCGGAGTGCTGGACGGTTTTATTTCCGGCGCCATGAAATATTCCGTCCAAACGGCCCCGCCGGAAGACGCGCAAAAAATGCAGTTAGCAATGGGTTTTATGACTATGCTTAAACCCTCCATAATAGAAATGATGAAAGGGGAGATTTTAAAATCAGTTGAAAGCGGCAATTTCGGACAGGGGGATAAAAATGCCTCTCCTAAAAACCCGGGAATGCCAGACATGACCGGCGGCCTGGCCTCGGCGCAGCCGAACGCGATGAACTCTTTGAAAAATTTTAAAAAGGATAATATCCAATATGTTAAAAAAGAGGGCAATACCGCGCGCGTCGGACTTAAAATTGACGGCGTTAAGGACATTACCGTCGTTGAACTTCTCATGCGTAAACAGGACGGCTACTGGCAGGTTTTCGGCATAGGCAATTTGGATGATTTTTTCAAACTGGCCGCCGAGGAAAAAGCCAAGGCAGACGCCGACGCGCCGCAGGCGGAATCAGAAATTCTTGCAAACCTGATATCGTTGGCTTATGCCCAGCAGCGCTACTTCATGGTTAATAACCGTTTCTCAAAAAATATTGGGGAATTGGACATCGCCGTGCCGTCAGACCAAAACGCGCAGTACAGTTTAAGCGACGGAACGGACGGCGGCTGGATAGTCTTTGGAAAAAGCCTGAAACCCGGGCACCGCCTGTTACTGGGAAGAAAAGACAAAAACAGTTTATGCTGCACTGATATAGACGCCGGCCGGTGTTCGGCGCTGGCCAAAGCCGCAAACCAAACTTTTGTCCCGTGCCCAATGGCAATGTAGGCGCGGTTTTCATAAATAAAAAAAGCGGTGCAAAATTTGCACCGCTTTTTTTATTTATGAAAACCGCTATTTCCGTCAGCTACTCCCATTCAATCGTGGCCGGCGGTTTGGGCGTTATGTCGTAAACCACGCGGTTCACGCCGGGCACCTCGGACGTAATTCTTGACGATATTTTTTCAAGAATTTCATAGGGGAGGCGCGTCCAGTCCGCAGTCATCGCGTCGACGCTGTTTATAACGCGCACGCAGACGGGTTTTTCAAAAGTGCGTTTGGCGTTTTTTATGCCGGTGGAGCGTATCGGCAGCAGGATTGCGAAAGCCTGCCAGCACTTGTTGTACCAGCCCGCTTTCGTAAGTTCTTCGCGCACGATTAAGTCCGCCTCGCGCAGAGTGTCCAAATCTCTTTTGGTCAGCGCGCCGAGCTGCCGCACGCCCAGAGCCGGACCAGGGCACGGATGAGCGTTTACGATATCGTCGCTCAGGCCGAGTTCTCTGCCCAAGACGCGCACTTCGTCCTTGAACAAAAATTTAACGGGTTCAACCAGTTTTAAATTCATTCTCTCAGGCAGCCCGCCGACATTGTGGTGGGATTTTATGACGTGGCCCTTCGGAGAAAGAGACTCCACTATGTCGGGGTAAATAGTGCCCTGCGCCAGGAACTGAGCGTTTTTGAACTGTTTGGCTTCCTTCTCAAACACGTCGATAAACGTGGCGCCGATAATTTTCCTTTTCTGTTCCGGGTCTTCCACGCCGGCCAGGCGGGTTAAAAACAAATCTTCCGCCTCAATCACTTTTAAATTAAATTTTAATTTTTTGGCAACTTTTATTACCTTCTCTTTATCGCCCAGCCGGATAAGGCCGGTATCCACAAAAATGCAGTTAAGCCGGCTGCCTACCGCTTTTGAAAGCAGCGCGGCCACGACGGTGGAATCCACGCCGCCGCTCAGCGCGCATATTATGCGGCCTTCTTTGCCAACCTGCTCTTTGGCTTCGGCGACGCACGCGGCCAGAATTTCTTTGCCGGTCCACCTGTCCGTAATGCCGCAGGTTTTGCGCGCGAAGTTCGTCAACTCCGCCGCCGCGGTTTTGGAGTGCATGTCCGGCAGGTTGACGACGTTTCTTCCGCCGCGTTTCTTGTCGTCAAAATACACGGTTAAAAACGGAAGTTTTATTTCCAGTATTTTTTTGTCAAAGTCCGGCGCGTTTTTGCCGCGGAGCGGATGCGCCAAAACTATGCCGGCCGCGTTGTTAAGCCCCTGCCAGAGCGTGGCAATCTTAATATTGCAGGGCAGGACCTCGCAGTAAACGGCGTTCTCTCTGAGACGGCGCGCCACAAACTGAGTTTCATGCGCGCCAAAGTCTAAAATTACTATTTTCTTCATTATTGTTCTCCTATAATACAGGCAAATATTTTTCTAATTCATAGCTGCTTATCTGGGTGCGGTACTGCTCCCATTCAATCAGCTTATTCGCGACAAATTTTTCAAAAGTATGCTTGCCAAGCGCGGCTTTAGCGACCTCGCTGTTTTCCAGATTATTGACGGCCTCTACCAGATACCCGGGCAGGCTGTCTATTTTTAACGCTTTTCTCTGCTCGGGCGTCATATGGAAAATATTTTCTTCCGTCGGTTCGCGCAAAGTTAATTTTCTCTTTATACCGTCCAGTCCGGCGGCCAGCATGACAGAGAACGCCAGATACGGATTGCACGCCGGGTCCGGGAAACGGCACTCTATGCGCGTGGCTGACGGTTTGCCCGTCTTAACCTGCGGGATTCTTACCAGAGTGCTTCTGTTTTTGCGGCCCCAGGCGATATAAGCCGGCGCCTCATAACCGGGCACAAGACGCTTGTAGGAATTTACCCACTGGTTTGTGACGGCGCAGATATCTTTTACGTTTGCCAAAATTCCCGCGATATAATATTTGGCGGTTTTGGAAAGATAATAAGGGTCCTCTTTATCAAAAAAAGTATTTTCGCCGTCTTTAAAAAGAGACTGGTGTACGTGCATGCCGCTGCCGTTTTCGCCCTGCACGGGCTTTGGCATGAAAGTGGCGTAACAGCCGTTCTGCGCGGCTATCATTTTTACGACGGCTTTGTATGTTACCACGTTGTCGGCCATATGCAAAGCCTCGTCGTAACGCAAATCAATTTCATGCTGGCTGGGCGCGACTTCGTGGTGCGCGTACTCTACGCGTATGCCCAGTTTTTCAAGCATAATCATTATTTTGCGGCGCAGAAGGTGGGACTCGTCTATCGGCACGCTGTCAAAATATCCGCCGGTGTCAAGCGGCGAAACGCTTTTGTCATTCGGGAACAGAAAAAACTCAAGCTCCGGCCCGACCATGAAATTCGTAAAACCCATTTTTTTCATTTCGGCAAGATTTTTTTTGAGTATGCAGCGCGTGTCTCCTTCAAAAGATTTGCCGTCGGGCGTTTTAATTTCGCAGAACACGCGGGCGACGGGCATGCCCATCATCTCCGGCGGGAAAATGGTAAAAGTGTCCAAGTCCGGCACGGCCACAAGGTCCGACTCAAAAACTCTTGCGAAACCTTCCACCGACGAGCCGTCCAGCCCCATGCCTTCCTTCAGCGCGTATTCTACTTCGCGGTGCGAGACGGACAAAGATTTTAAATTACCCAAAATATCTACAAACCATATTTCCATAAACTGCAGATTATTTTCCTGCGAGATTTTTAAAATCTCCTGAATCTTTTTCATTTCTTCCGGCGTTCTGGTGATGGTCATAGTACTCCGTCCTCCGAATTTTTTCCTCTCCCTGAAAGGGAGAGGACACAGGTGAGGGTTTTGAAACACAAACATGCGCCTTTCATCTGTTCAAGGCCCCTCCTTTCCGGGGCCGATAAGGTAAAAATCCAAACTTTATTTTATAACAACACGACTATATTTACTGTACATGATGTGTGCCGAACCCTCACCCTGCCCTCTCCCTTTCAGGAAGAGGAAAAAACAACATGCCGCTAAAAAAAATCCCCGCTTTTCAGGCAGGGATGGCGTTACGCAAAATTTGCGGGGGATAATTTCATTGGCGCGGAAAGCTTCCTCACCGCGTAAATGTAAGCAAAAAATTTATATCCCGTTTTTAACATATATATATTGTACTACATTTTTTAAGCCTGAAAGGAACTGTCGTCCATAATATCAGGCGTATCGTGTTCTTCTTCGGTCTCCGTATTTGCGTCCAAACCCAGACGGCGGGCGAGGGGGGTGATAGTCGTCCCCTGTATAAAAACCGACAGCAGCACGACGAAGAAAACTATATTGAAAATAAATTCCGCGTTTTGAACGCGCTCGGACAGCGGGAAAGTGGCCAGCACAATCGGCGCCGCGCCGCGCAAACCAACCCAGGAAATCAAAGCCTTTTCTTTGCCGTTTATACTTCTGAAAGGCAGCAGACTTGCGTAAACGCTTATCGGCCGCGCGATGAAAAATAAAATCAATGCCACGACGACGCCTTCTATCCACACGTCTATAAGACGCGAAGGATAAACCAAAAGCCCCAAAGTCAAAAACATGACGGCCTGCATAAGCCACGCTATGCTGTCGTGAAAAGTAATAAGGTTAGTTTTGCGGCGCAAATCAAAACGGGACAGGCTTAACCCCATCAGAAACACGGCCAAAAAGCCGTTGCCGCCGATGAGCGCCGTCATGCTGTAAGTAAACGTTACAAAGGACATCGTCAGCACCGGGTAAAGACCTTCGTACTGCAAATCCATGCGGCGTATAATAAATTCCACGACGCGCGACAGCGCGATGCCGACCACCACGCCCCAGAACAGCTGCTGGAAAAACATTATAAGCAGGCCTTTTAAATCGAGCGACGGCATCATCATTATCTGTATGATAATTAAGGTAAGAAAAACGGCGGAGGGGTCGTTGCTGGCGGATTCTATTTCCAAAAGCGGTTTCAGCATGCCTTTAAGTTTAACGTTGCGGGAGCGCAGTATTGAAAACACGGCGGCGGCGTCCGTCGAAGAAATGACGGAGCCGAGCAGCAGACTTTCCCAAAGGCCGCGCCCCAGAATAAAATGTATAAGCAGCCCGGCCACGCCGGCGGAAATAAAAACGCCCGCCGTCGCCAGCGCGAAAGACGGCCACATGATAAGTCTTGTGCGCCGGAAATTAGTGTCCAGCCCGCCGGCGAACAAAATAAATGAAAGCGCCACTATGCCGAGGCCCTTTGCAAATTCCACGTTGTCAAAAGTTATTTTGCCAATTCCCTCTGAGCCGGCCATCATGCCGACAAACAGAAAAACGGCCAATATCGGAATACTGAAATGCGAAGACATTTTGCTGACAAGAATACTCAGCAAAATCATAAGGGAACCGGCAAGCAGCACAAACTCGACTGAAAAACCCATTTTTTTACCTTTAGTAACGCGGCCAGACTGTTTATATTTTACAAAATAAGAAAAACCGCGGCGTGATTATTAATACTCCGTCCTCCGATTTTTTTCCTCTCCCCTCCGGGGGAGAGGGCACGGGTGAGGGGGTAGTTACACAACATGCGCCGTAAGTCTTTAAATCTATTCAAGGCCTCGCCTTTCCGGGGCCGATAAGGTGAAAAACCTAAGTTGATTAACAACAATATGATGTGTACACACCCCCTCACCCTAACCCTCTCCCCAGGAGGGGCGAAGGAAAAAACGATAGACGGATTTTATCCGTTATCTACCGCTCCTCCGGCGGGGATGGAAAGACAAGAGCGGTATTTTTTGGCTTTCGTCGCAAAAAAACAATTTTTATCCGCCGGATTTTCCTAAATAGATTAGCCTAAATAATTTTAACTATTTATATCTATTGTATACCAAAATATGTTATATTATATGCGTACATTCAAATTAGTTCAGGAGGTTTTTTGTGAAAAGAATAATAAAACATATGGCGGTTGTTGTTCTGATGTTCCTTGCTTCTTATAGTTTTTCACAGTCGGACGCTTATTTAAAATGCCGCTGCGGTCAGGCTAATTTTGCTCCGGCCACTATTTCCCAATGCTGCGGATACGGGGTAATGCCTCCGGGCCATTCCACAAGCGAATGCTGCCCCGCTATAACATGTACCGCCAAAGCGGGCGGGTATGTTAAGAACGGCCCCAGCGTGGCTACCGATTGTACGGCTTGCTGCGGAAGCGGATATCAAGGCATTCCCGGTTCTGTAGCGACATGCAACGGTGTCAGTTATAATTCATGCACCTGTAAAGCGACGACGCCCGCGGCTACGCTTGTAGCCAATATCCAAATGGTTAATCAAACCGGCGGCTGCTTAAATACCAATGTCATGTCTGTGTTTGGCTTTACCGGCTCAACCATTTTAGCGCAGCGCTGCCCCAACGGCGCTAACCCGCACAGCACAATGCCCGGAGATACAGCGGCAAGCGAATGTATGACGGCATGGGGGACGACGATTAGCCAGTATCTCAACGCAAACCAAGGAGGCTTTCAAAACATCTGTTACGTTGGTAATGATACCACCGCTTCCGAGTGCTATTATCTGGCCTGTAAGGTGGTAGTGCAGTAACGGTATTGAGTTTCAAATTAAAAAAGAGCCCTTTAAATTAAAGGGCTCTTTTTTTTAATCTTATTTTCCGTAGTAGGCTTTTAAATACAATTCTTTAAGTTCGCTTACCAGCGGGTATCGCGGGTTGCCGCCCGTCGATTGGTCGTCAAAAGCTTCTTCGGCCAGTTCGTCAAGTTTGGCCAGAAATTCTTTTTCCGGCACGCCGCAGTCTTTTAAAGAGAACGGCACGTTTAAATCTTTTTTAAGGCCGTTAATCGCGTCAATCAGACGGCGGACTTTTTTATCTTTATCGTCCCCGCAGTCCAAAGTTATGCCCAGATGGTCCGCTATCTTCGCGTAACGCCCTTTGACAAACGGATATTTGTACTGCGGCATTAAGCCCTGCTTGACGGGATTATCCGTCGCGTTATACTCAATCACATAAGGCAGCAGCACCGCGTTTGCCAGCCCGTGCGCGATATGGAAAGCGCCGCCTATTTTATGCGCCATCGAATGGCAAATTCCGAGAAACGCGTTTGCAAAAGCCATGCCGCCGATGGTCGCCGCGTAATGCATTTTTTCGCGCGCCGTCGGGTTATCCGCGCCTTCGTTATACGACGCGCGTAAATATTTGAAAACCAGCCGCAGGCCTTCCAAAGCGTGCCCGTCGCTGAAATTATTCGCGAAGACGGAAGTGTAAGCCTCCACGCAGTGCGTCAAAACGTCAAGCCCGGAATAAGCGGTCAAAGTTTTAGGCATGCTCAGCACGTATTCCGGGTCAATAATCGCCATGTTCGGCGTAAGGCTGTAATCGGCGATGGGATATTTTATCCCGTTGTCGCCGGTAACCACCGTAAAAGGCGAAACTTCGGAGCCCGTGCCGGATGTCGTAGGAATGGCAACCATTATCGCTTTCGTACCCATCTGCGGGAACTCCGTAATACGTTTTCTGATATCCATAAAACGCAGCGCGATATCCTCAAATTTAATGCCCGGGTGCTCGTACATAAGCCAGATAATTTTTGCCGCGTCCATAGGGCTGCCGCCGCCGAAACCGATTAAAATATCCGGCTGGAACAGATTTACAAGTTCCAGCGCTTCGCGGACATTCGCCATATCCGGGTCCGGTTTAACATCTGAGAAAACGCGCACGGATATTCCGGTATTTTCTAAAATGTTGGAAACTTTCTGCACCTGACCGAGAGTCTCCATCGTCTTATCGGTAACTATAAAAGCGCGTTTTTTGCCTTTTAATTCTTCAAGAGCCAGCGTCGTGGCGCCCTGTTTAAAATATATTTTCGGCGGCACGCGGAACCACAGCATATTTTCCCGTCTTTCCGCCACGGATTTTATGTTCATAAGATGTTTCACCCCTATATTTTCGCTTACCGAATTGCCGCCCCAGGAGCCGCAGCCCAGCGTCAGAGACGGGACAAGTTTAAAATTATACACGTCCCCAATCGCGCCCTGCGACGACGGCATATTAATAAGTATGCGCCCGGTAGTCAGATGTTCCTGGAAAATTTCTATGTGCTTTGTGTTGACTTCGTTCGTGTACAACACCGACGTATGGCCCGCGCCGCCGAACTCAATTAATTTCTGCGCCAGCTCAACGCCCTGCTCAAAAGTTTTGACCGTGTAGAAAGCAAGGACGGGGGAAAGTTTTTCGTAGGCGAAAGGTTCGTCACAGCTTACTTTCTCCGTATGCGCGATTAAAATTTTGATTTCTGGCGGCACTTCAAAGCCGGCCATTTTCGCGATGGCCGCCGCGCTCTGGCCGACGATTTTTGAGTTCAAATGTTCGTCAAAAACTATAGTCTTTGAAAGTTTTTCACGCTCCGGCCCGTCGACAAAATAACAGCCGCGTTTTACAAATTCCTCTTCGACGGCAAGGGCTATGCTTTCTTCCACGATAACCGCCTGTTCGCTGGCGCAAATCATGCCGTTGTCAAAAGTTTTGCTCATTATGACGGAACTGACGGCCATTTTGATATTCGCCGTCGCGTCTATCAGCACGGGCGTATTTCCCGCGCCGACGCCGATGGCCGGTTTGCCGGAACTGTAAGCCGCGCGGACCATGCCCGGCCCGCCGGTGGCGAGAATTAAATTGATGTTCGGATGGCCCATCAAATATTCGCTGGCTTCTTTTGACGCGCTTTCCGCCCAGCCGATAATGCCCGGCGGCGCGCCGGCGGAAACGGCGGCGTCAAGCACAACTGTTGCGGCCGCTATCGTGCATTTTTTGGCGCGCGGGTGGGGGGAAAAAATTATTCCGTTTCTTGTTTTTAACGCGAGAAGAGATTTGAAAATTGCGGTGGACGTAGGGTTAGTCGTCGGGATAATGCCGGCTATCACGCCGATAGGCTCGGCCACTCTCGCAAAGCCGAAAGCGTGGTCCCTTTCCAGCACGCCGCACGTCTGCGTGTTTTTATAAGTATTATAAATATATTCGGACGCGAAATGGTTTTTTATAACCTTGTCTTCCATTACGCCCATGCCGGTTTCTTCGACGGCAAGTTTGGCCAGCTGTATGCGCTTTGAAGCCGCCGCCTCGGCAGCCGCGCGGAAAATATTGTCCACCTGTTCCTGCGTATACTGCGCGTATTTTTTCTGCGCCGCGGCTACTTTGGCCGTAACTTCGTCAATATGTTTCTGCTCAGCCGCAAAATCCATTTCCTGTGCCATAACCCCTCCTTTGTATCCTATATATAGTGTACAATACCCCGCAACCCCGTTTCCGTTGCATTTGCAACATGATAAAATTATCTTCCCTTTTTAAGGGAAGTACCCGCGAAGCGGGGGAAGGGTTTTTATCCAAACCCGGCTTATCAAGCTTGTACCCCGGTTCAAAACCCCTCTCCAGCTTCGCCGGTACTCCCCTTCTAAGGGGAGAAATATATTCATATTCTAACATTTAAAAAAGATAGAATATAATAGTGAATGATTTTGAACGTTTCGGTTTTTCCGCCGTCCTTTTAAATACCATAAAAAATATGGGGTTTGTCACGCCCACTCCGGTGCAGGCGGAAGTGATTCCGCACGCTCTGGCAGGGCAAGACGTTTTGGCGTCCGCGCAGACCGGCAGCGGAAAAACCTGCGCTTTCGCTCTGCCGATAATCGAAACGCTTTCCAAAGATACTGCGGCGCGCGCGCTTGTCGTCGCGCCGACGCGCGAACTGGCGCAGCAGGTTTATAAAGTTTTTGTCGAATGCGCCGCCGGGTTCCCGGATATAACCTGCGTGTTTTTGGTAGGGGGATTAAGCGTCAGCGAACAGGCAAAAAAATTGGCCGCCGCGCCGCGCGTCATCATAGGCACGCCCGGCAGAATTAACGACCATATTAACCGCGGCAATTTAAAACTCTCCGCCGTAAAAACCGTTGTCTGGGACGAAGTTGACAGAATGCTTGAAATAGGTTTTATACACCAGATTGAAAAAATTATCAGCCATCTTCCGGCGCAGAAACAGACGCTGATGTTCTCCGCCACTTTGCCAAAACGCATTTTAAAACTTGCGGAAAAATATTTGATTAATCCCGTCCGCGTCGCGGTGGACAGAGAAAACGCCGTCGCGCAGGGCATTACCGAAGAACATTACCACGTGCCGCGCGAACAAAAATTTGAAAAATTAAAACATATTCTGAGCACGAAAGGCGGCAGCACTTTAGTTTTCGCGCGGACGCAGGGAAACGTCGACTGGATGACAAAAGCGTTGTCAAAAGAAGGCTTTAACGCGCGCGGCATTCACGGCGGTTACGCGCAAGCCAAACGCAGCCGCGCGATACGCGAATTCCGCGAAGAAAAATTTGACGTGCTGGTGGCCACGGACATCGCGGCGCGTGGTTTGGACATCACGCATATCGCGCTTGTCATAAACTACGACCTGCCGCTTCACGCCGAGGATTATATTCACCGCATAGGCCGCACCGCGCGCGCCGCGCGGACCGGTCTGGCTATTTCTTTTATAAGCGAAGGCGAAAAAAATCTTTGGGACGATATTCAAAATTTCTTAGCTGGCAAAGACGCGCAGCCGCAGCGGCCGGCCAAGCCCGCGCAAAAAGAGCGCAGAAAATTTGAAAATCAAAAGCCCGCGCCGGCGCAAAAACACAAAGGCTGGGCGCGGAAAAAACACGACGGCAAAAAATTTAAATTCAAACATCACGGCGGCGAGAAAAATAAATCAAAAAAATTCAACGCCAAATTTTTCAGGCAGTAATAAATTTTCTTCCCTTTTTAAGGGAAGTACCCGCGAAGCGGGGGAAGGGTTTTGAACCAGTATTAGCCTTAAGCGCTTCGCCCGCGTGAAAAACCCCTTCCCGGCTTCGCCGGTACTCCCCTTTTAAGGGGAGAAAACGTCCTGATTAGCCCGGAATTTAACTTTTGTATAATATAAACATGCGCCGATAGCTCAACTGGATAGAGCAGGTCCGTCCTAAGGACAAGGTTGTAGGTTCAACTCCTATTCGGCGCGTTTTTTAGAATTTTAAAAGCAAGCCGCCCGTAAAAATTTTACGGGCGGCTTTGTTATCGCGTGGTATTATTGGTAATTTACAACCGCAGAAATTAGCGGGCCATTTGGCAGCTGCGCTCTTCCGTTTAAGAAACCGAGTTCGAGCAGGAACGAAAAACCTATGACTTCCGCGCCGGCGCATTTTACCAGTTCGTAGGCCGCGCGGGCGGTGCCGCCGGTGGCCAGAACGTCGTCTACTATAAGCACTTTGTCAGACGGCGTAAAAGCGTCTTTGTGGACGTCTATTTCGTTATTATGATATTCGCATTGATACGCCTGGCGGAAAACTTCGCGCGGCAGTTTGCCTTTTTTTCTGACGGGGACAAGGCCGGCGCCGAGCAGCAGCGCGCACGGCGCGGCCAGCAGAAAACCGCGGCTGTCTATGCCTACCACTTTTGTTATGCCTTTATTTTGGAAATCTTTGGACAGCAGGATTATTGTTTCCTGGAAAACGTCGTGGTTAATCAGCAGCGGCGTGATGTCTTTAAATACTACGCCTTTTTTAGGGAAGTCGGGCACGTCTAAGATATAGTCTTTTATAGAAGCCATTATAGTACTCCGTCCACAAATCTTTCTTCCCTTTTTAAGGGAAGTACCCGCGAAGCGGGGAAAGGGTTTTTATCCACACTAAATAAAGCGGCTTGTTTCCCGGTCCAAAACCCCTCCCCGGCTTTGCCGGTACTCCCCTTATAAAGGGGAGAAAAAAACGTTTATCTCTTTTTCTTTTTGGGCTTCGTTTTCGGTTTTGAAAACGGTGTCAGTTTTTTGGCCGGTTTTATGCCGCTCGCGGCCTGCGCCGCAAGCAGTTTTTGCTTTAATAATTTTTCCAAATCAGTCCTTCCGGTAACCTGGCCAAGCACGTTGCGCTTTGCTTTTATATCCATGCCGGCGTGAATATTCGTCGTCCTGCGGTCAGGCATGTTATTGATTTCCAGAATACCAAGTTTCTGCGCTTTTTTGCGTATGCGGTTTACCGCGCGTTCCTCTATCTGCCGCACGCGCTCGCGCGAAAGGCCCATCTTGTCCGCCACTTCGCTCAACGTCATAGGCTCGTTGGTCCGCAGGCCGTTGCGCATCATCAGAATTTCGCGGTCCCGCGGGTTGAGTTCCTGCAAAGCGGACAGGAGGTCAGTGTTGGAAGAAGAGCGGGAAAATACGTCGTCCGGGTTGCCTTTCCCGTCGTCGGTCAAAGTTTCTTCAAGGGTGATTTCGTCCTCGTCGCCGACGGTTAACGCCAGAGAGTCCACGCCTTTGGCTGCGTTAATGGTTTCCAAAATTGATTTTACTTTGCGCGCGCTCCATTCAAGCTCTGCGGCCATTTCGCTTAAAGACGGCTCGCGGCCCAAAGTTTCTTTCATCGCGTTCCAGACGCGCGTCCACTTTTTAATGTCGCCCCACGCGTGGGACGGGATTTTGATGGTGCCGCTCTGCTCGTCGATATATTTTCTTATAGCCTGCTCTATCCAGTAAATTGCGTAAGTGGAAAAACGAAAACCTTTGGACGGCTTAAATTTTTCTATGGCCTGCATGAGGCCGATATTGCCCTCTTCAATCAAATCCAGCAGTTCAATATCCTTCCGCATGAAACGTTTGGCCGCCGGTATAACCAGGCGCAAATTAAGCTCCATCATTTTTTGTTTTGCCGCAGCGTCGCCCTGTCTGATGCGTCTCCAAAGTTTGTCCATTTCCTTGCGGTCAATTTCTTTGGAAATTTCGCTCATCTTTTTAAAATACTGGTTTAAAGAATCAACATTAGTATTGTTATTTTCTTCCACTTTATTTACCCTCTCATGTTTATTCTACACTATTTTTTAACCGGCGGGATATTGCGGGCGCAACAGGCGGAAAAACGGGACAGATTAAAGTATTTTTTGTATAATATGTCAAGGGGTTTTTTATGCAGTCGGGCGTTATTGACAATTACCAAAATGTTCTAAAACGCGTCAAAACCGCGTGCGCGGCCGCCGGGCGGCGGGAAAATGAAGTAACCGTGCTGCCGGTTATAAAATACGCAAAAAATGAAGACGTTTTAACCCTTTTAAATTTTTTAGGCTCAGGCGCGGCGGCGGCGGAAAGCCGTTTGCAGGACGCGCAAAAACGCTGGGAATTGCCGCAGTTTAAAGTTTTAAGACAGAAGGTTAACTTACATTATATAGGCGCGCTGCAGTCAAATAAAATAGCCAAAATCGTAAGTTTTTTTGATTTCATAGATTCCGTGCCGGATATCGAAACCGCGCGGAGGATAGATGTTGCGGCTTCAAAACCCGTGAAGTGCATGCTCCAGGTTAAACTGACGGACCGCGTTACGCAGAGCGGCGTTAAACCCGAAGACGCGCCGGCGTTAATAAGTGAAATAAAAAATTTGAAAAATATAAATTTGTGCGGCCTGATGGCCATAGCGCCGCAGACGGAAGATGAGAAAATTTTAAGGCCGCTGTTTAAAACCGTAAAGCAGTTATGGGACAAAGAATTCGGGGCGCAGAAAGAAAAATATTTGTCCCTCGGCATGAGCGGTGATTTGGAAACAGCCGTTGAAGAAGGTTCCACCCTGCCGCGTGTCGGCAGCGCGATTTTTGGAGAAAAACAATGATAATTAAAGTGCGTGTTATTCCCACCAAAGGCGATAATGAAGTCGTCAGCCGCATAGGCAGCGTGCTGCGGGTAAAAGTAAAAACAAAAAGCATTGAGGACGAAGCCAACTCCATCATACAATTATTTTTGGCGGAGTTTTTCGCCGTCGCCTCCGGCAACGTAAACATAGTCAAAGGCGCGAAGGGGAAAGAAAAAACGGTAGAAATCCGGGGTAAAAGCGAAGAAGCTTTGAAAAAAGTAATGGACGCCATTCCGTAAAACTAAGTTTTGAAAAAGCCCCTGACAAACGTCAGGGGCTTTTTTGCGTTGTTGAAAACACCCCTTCCGAATACTTGAATTAGAAATTTTACCGCTTATACACTTGCCTAGTTCCAAGTCTTTTAAGAAAGTTATTTGGAACACAATGCTTGAGAGTACATATGCGTATATCCGGGAGGACAGCAATACTGTAACACGCCGTAAGGCACGACAATACTTCCGGCGGGACACGGACACCCGACATTGGTGTATCCGCCATTGACCGTGCCGTCGGCATTTGGAGTGCTGGAAGGAGAAGAAGAAGCTGTAGCGTAACAGCACATACTAACGGACGGGGTATAAACTTCATATTGCGATTGACAACAATATCCGTTGCCGTCATAATAACTAAACCCGGAGCAACAATAATTGGGGTTATTTGTGGCTGTATGACTGTCACTTCCACACGTACATTTATTTTGTGCGGAATCCCAATAATAAGGCTGTGAGGCGCCATATAATCCAGACGGTGCCGCCGTGCCAGGGCACGGCGCCACACAAGCTGTCCCGTTCCAAGATTGCCCGCTTGGACACGTACAGGTATTACTGGCAGCAACCCAAGTGCCGCTGCCGCCGCACACGCATCCTGTTGCATTAGGCGAAGCCGCGTTAGGCGTAGAGCCTGATACGCATGTGTTGCAGTTTCCATTATAGAAATAATTGGCCGTTGACGGACAGCATACACTGGTATCGCCGCTCGGAATCCATGACGGACTGGCGCACGCCGGCGGCACACAATTTGTCCCATCCCAGGTCATGTTTGCCGAGGGGCAGCATTGCGTACCGTCATTCACCGCCGGGAACTGGTCAGTGGGACATACCTGGCAGGCGGTGCCGTTCCACACAGGCTTATCCACGGGACAGCAGTTGCCCTTTGTGCCTCCGGGCCCGTCTGTGTAAATGGGCGTGTCCGTGTGACAACAGTACATGCCGTCTTTTACCGGCACAGCTTCCGGGCCGCAGTTGCAGACTTTTGCCGTGTTATCCCAGAAGCGGCCTTTTCTGGCTATGAAGTCCGTAGGAGAAGCGACTGCCCCGTTGCATTGGGCGCAGGTTGTCCCGTCCCAAAAAAAGTTATCCGCGCAGCAGTTGCCTCTAGCGTTGTTGCCCCCGCCGGCGCCGCCGGTAAGGGACCATGTATAATTAGGAGTGCTTGTATGGCAACAATACGTACCGTTGTATACAGATACAGCTTCGGAGCCGCATTGGCAGGTGTTTGTCGTGCTATCCCATATACGGCCTTTTCTGGCTATAAAGTCTGTAGGAGAAGCGGTGGTTCCGTTACACTGGATGCATTGGAAACCGTCCCAATAATAGTTAACCTTACAGCAATACCCATTTAAAAAAGACGGCATGGTTGAAAGGCAGCAATTTGCGCCGTTGTTTACGGTTACCTCGCCGGAATCGCATTGGCATGCACCATTTATGGAACGCGGCGTTCCGGCAACATTTCCTGACGGCGCGACACCGTCACATAACAAAACTCCAGGCGTTCCTCCATCGTTAATAGCTAAAAATGTAGCTTCCATAGGCTGAGATGTCTTATCTCCTAAAGCGGAAAAGTATTTTATAGTTTTCCAAACCATGCCCGGCTGTGTCAGGTCCGAAGGAGTG
>WRFH01000003.1 GCA_009778915.1 Elusimicrobiota bacterium | reverse complement strand
GTAAGCGTAGATTAAGGCTGTCCCCGCGGCGAAAAACAACACGGCCGCGAATATTAAATTTTTTATTATTTTTTTCACAAAAGTCCTCCTTTATAAGCGTGAAATCACACTTATATTATAAACCGAGAAAAGGTTAATCCAAAATAACTAAAAAGGCTATGTTTTTTTACGACGGAGACGATTCCGTTTTACTAGCGGCTATGAAATGCTATTTTTTGATGTTTTTCGAAATTTTTGGGGAATAAAAAAGACCGGACAGTTATGTCCGGTCTTTTTTATCAGGATTTTTATTTTTTTGCTTCTTTAGGATAACCGACGGGCATATTCAGTTTAAGCAGTTGTCCGTCTTTAAGCGCCAGCGCTTTGTTTATCGTGTCCGCCGGCGGCATGGTGCCGCGCGGCACCGTAACTAAACCCATGCCGGCGCTGAACAGAGCTATATTTTGGGCGACTATTCCGGCGTCAATGTCGGCGTATTTGTCTGTTTCTTTGGCGTTAGCGACCAAAAATAACGTCACCGGCGCGGCCAGCAGGCGGCAGTCTTCGGACGAAACTTTTTCAAGTTGATTTTCTTTAGCGTTATAAAGATACGCGCCGTCCGCCATGCAAATATAAACGTCGATGTCCTGCCTGTTCATCGCGCTTGGCGCGGTGCGTTTGCCGTCGGGCCGGTTGACGCCGTTGGCCGCCCAAAGCAGGTTGGATATTGTCTGCATATCCAATTCTTTGGAAGAAAATTCTCTTGTGGATTTTCTTTCGGACAATGCCTGCATGACTGGCAGTCCTTTTTTAAGCTGCGGTTTTTTTAGTTCTATCGTCTGCGCAAACCCCTGCGCGCAGAAGGCGGCAATTAGCGCCGTAAATATTAATTTTTTCATACATCCTCCTTTTATTTTACTGCAAATTCATAAATATATTTTATCAGTATCGCCAGGCAGACCAGCAATATAAGCGGTCTTATTACCGCGCCGCCGCGCCGCTTACCCACGGCCACGCCGAGGCGCGCGCCCAAAATGTTGCAAATACCCATGACAAATCCCAGTTTTATGTTGACCGAGCCCAGGCTGAGGAAAACGCACAGCGCGAAAAAATTTGAGCACAGATTAAGCACTTTGGCGACCGCCGTCGCCTGCACGATATCATATCCGCAGAAACGCGTAAGGAAAGAAGCGTACATCGTGCCCGCGCCGGGGCCCAGAAAACCGTCATACAACGCCACGGAAGAAGAAATTATTTTGGCGGAGCGGTTTTTTTGCGCCGCGGTATATTTTTCTTTGACGTCGGCAAATTTTTTGTGCATTATGACAAAATACGCGACAAACGGGATGACAATAATTATAAGGATTTTCAAGTTTGACGGGTGTATAACGCGGCTCAGCAGCGCGCCGCCGGCGGAAAAAAACAGCGCGAGCGCGGATATGACGGCGAGAAATTTTTTATCTAGTTTAATTTGACGGCGGAATTTCCAAGCCGCCACGGACGTGCCCATGCAGGAGGATAATTTGTTCGTGCCTAAAAGCAGAGCGGGGGTAAGCCCGAAGGCCATAAAAGCCGGCAGAGTTATAAGCCCGCCGCCGCCCGCCAGAGAGTCCACAAATCCCGCCGCGAAAAGCAGACAGCCGAGTAAGATATAGTTCATACTTATAATATTTTATAATAAAAAACGGCGGGCGGATTTATAGTATAATCTTTTTTATGCAAACAGAACAGACTAACGCCGTTGTTACCAAAGAAGAGGCGGCCGCGCAGTGGGAACAGTATTTTGCCACCCGCATGCCGCTTAAAAAACACAGTTATCCGGCGCTTATAAAACTGTTTTTTGTCGTTATGTTATGTTTGCTGGTTTACTCTTTTATTTCTGTTCCAAGAGATTATAAGTTTGCAAAAATGTTTAAGCGGGCCGGGATTTACTATCAAAAAGGGGATATTGCTTCCGCTTATGAAAACATGGCGGTAATTTTGAACGCTGGTTTTTATTCTACCAAGACGCGCGTGCTTATGGCCAGGATACTGCTTTCGACGGAGGCCGCCCACAGCGATAATGACGAAGACCACCTTTATGAACGCGCGCTCGGTTTGCTTTACGGTTTACAGCTTGACAAAAAAACGTACGATGAAATTTTAAAATTAATGCCGCCGAAATATTTTGAACAGGAAAAAGCGGATGAACAGCCAAAGCCTGCAGCCGCGCCCGCCGCCAAAGGGGGTAAAAAATGATACCTATTCCCGGCTGGCTGATTGCGTTTTTAACTTTTCCCGGCATTATAGTGCATGAGATAGCGCACAGGTTTTTCTGTGATTTGCGCAATGTGCCGGTGTATGAAGTTTCTTATTTTAATTTTTCCAGAACGCCGGGTTATGTCATACACGGGCCGATTAATGATTTGCCCAGCGCGTTTCTAATATCCGTCGGGCCGCTTATAATTAACAGCCTGCTGTGCGTTATTTTTACTTTTTCTTCTTTTATTCCGCTTGTCGCGCTTGGCCTCGGCCTCAGGGACGCGCATTGGTTCTCTATCGTGCTTATGTGGTTTGGAATAAGCATTGGCATGCACGCTTTCCCCAGCCCGCATGACGCTAATAATTTTAAAGAACTGGTGAAACTGCACAAAAAAGGCTTTCTGCTGAAAACGGTTTCATGGATTTTTGTAATAATAATCAGCATAGCGCACGTGCTGAGGGTTATTTGGTTTGATTTGCTTTACGCGATAGGATTAAGCTGGGTTCTGCCGCTGCTGCTTGGGATTGTTTAAAAGTACGGACAATCTGCCGGCCCGTCAAATTTAGTAAAATATAAAAACAATTTGAACTGCTGATTTTATGCCGGGATGCTGGAATGGTATACAGGATAGTCTCAAAAACTATTGGCCGCACGGCCGTGAGGGTTCGAGTCCCTCTCCCGGTATTTATCTTTAAAAACAATCTTATTTGGAGTTTTTATGAAAAAAATATTTATATCGTTAACAGTTGTCATTGTATTATGCTCCGCGTCGTTTGCCCATGATTTCGTGAATTGTAAAAAAGTAACATCAAATGGCGTGTGCATGGATATTCCAAACCCCGTCATTCAAGTTAAAGACGGCAAAGGCAGAATTATTTTTGAAAGCAAATGCAGCGTTTTCGATACAGACGGGCAAAGTTGTAAAAAGTGGGAATATCTGCGCGATTATACTTATAAAGACGATAAACTTGTAAGAAGAGGATATGGACAATTCTTGCAAAAAGAAGGTTATTTCCAGGATTATGTAGCAGAAGATTTGGTTTACAATTATAGAACCTCCAAACAATGCGCCGGCGCTTATTCCGACGGGACATGTCTCCCTTTCGGAGAAAGATTTAATACTGACGTTATGTTAAATATCTATTTTAAGAATAAAGACGGAAAAGAGGACACCCGCTACTGCAAAGAAAGCGACGTGCTGCCTGACGGCACTTGTAAAGCATACGGGTCCAGCAGCATGACAGCTCCTAAAGGCGGTCCCGAGGGATGGCGTATTTGTGAAACATTTGATTCTGAAGGTAAAAGCTGTATAAAATATCGTCTTGTCCAGTTTGACAAACGCGACGCTTTAAACAACGTAAGCGCAACGCTGAGATGCAATCCTGAAACTATAAGTGCTGACGGCAACTCTTGTACAGAATATGAAATGAGCTGGTGGGATTACGCTTATGAAAGCGCTGCTCCCAAAGCCCGCGCTACCGCTTATAAATCCTGTCCTAAAGGCTCCAAAATAAAAGAAGACGGCAGCTGTGAAAATTATAAATGTAATATTTATAAGTATGAGAATAATGTGCAAACCAGCGAAGAATCGGACTGTTCAGTCGTTGAGCCTTTAATCAAAGATTATAAATCCAAATTAGCCGGAGTAAAGAAATAAGTATTAGTTCATGTAAAGGATAATAATGTCAGATACAACACACAAACCACAGCCGCGCGCTTTACATTTTATTTCCGGCGTGCAGATGTTCGAACGCTTTAATTACTACGGCATGCTTTTCCTGCTGATGCTTTTTTTGACAAGCCCGGTTATAGGGCTTAACGTCAGAAAAGCGGGGTTGTTTTTCGGCACTTTTACGTCGATAGTGTATATTACGCCCGTGCTCGGCGGATTTTTGGCCGACAAATTTTTGGGCAAGCAGCGCTCCATTATTCTGGGCGGCGTGTTATCTATGCTGGGGCAGTTTACGCTTGCTTCTTACGGCCTCATCAACAATTACGCCGCGCTGACGCTGGGGCTTGCGCTGATAATCCTCGGCACAGGGTTTTTTAAGGCCAATATTTCGTCCATAACCGGCGATATTTACGAAGAGAACGACAACCGCCGCGACTCCGGGTTTACGATTTTTTATATGTATCTGAATATAGGCGCGTTTTTCGCCCCTTTGGTATGTTCGTATCTGGGGGAAAAAATAGCGTTCCGGTACGGTTTCATGGCCGCGGGGGCGGGTATGTTCTTGGGCTTGATGTGGTTTCTTCTGGGCAGGAAAAAGTTTCTGGGAAACACGGGTTTAAAGCCTTCCATGGAAGAGCATAAAAATAAGGAAGGCAAAAACGAACCGCTTACCAAAGCGGAAAAAGACAGGATAATAGTCATATTGATTCTTACGTTTTTCTCGGTTTTCTTTTGGGCGTTTTACGAACAGTCCGGCTCTTCGCTTACGCTGTTCGCGGAGCGCGCGACGGACAGAATTATTTTCGGCTGGGAAATGCCGGTGGGCTGGCTGCAGGCCGTGCCTTCGCTGTTTGTGGTAATACTCGCGCCGGTCTTCGCGTGGTTTTGGATTAAGCTGGGCGATAAGGACCCTTCCACTCCGGCCAAATTCGTATGGTCTCTTTTTCTGCTTGGCGCCGGATATATCGTAATCGCCGCCGGCGCGTTTATATTCCAGAAGAGCGGCGTTCCGGTCAGCCCTTTATGGCTTATAACGTTATATTTTATGCTTACGCTGGGCGAGCTCTGCATATCCCCCGTCGGGCTTTCAATGACCACAAAGCTTACGCCCGCGAAGTACGCTTCGCTTTTTATGGGCGTGTGGCTGGCGTCTGACGTGTTGGGCAATTTCTTCGGCGGTATTTTCGCCGGCAGTTTTGAGAGCATGAGCCTTGTTAAACTGTTTTCCATACCGGCTTTGACGGTGTTCGTCTGCGGCCTCGCGCTGTGGGCAATGTCCGGCAAGTTAAAAGAATGGATGCACGGAATACGTTAACCGCGGCTTTTAAACCGGGATTTTTGTTATATAATTTAGCGTATTAAAAAATTACGGGAGAACAGCCATGAATAAAAGACCGGTAATAATAACAGTAATCTGCATAATAGGTTTTATAGGCGCATTAATCTCGGCGGCTTTAATTTTTACGCCTGCTGCTAAACAGGTCGGGGGTTGGTACCCGCCGTATCTGGCGGCCGCCACGGTTGTAGGTTTGGTTTCGCTGATAGGGCTTTGGCTGATGAGAAAATGGAGCGTTATTCTTTACACCGCGCTTTTTGTTGTCGGCCAGATTGTGCTGGTTACAAAAGGTTTATGGGGCGTGGGCTCGCTCATAATACCGCTTATTATTATTGCTGTATGTTTTGCGAACTATAAAAAGATGAGTTGATTATTCCGGCAGAAGCATAATTTGACATATAACCAGGCCGTCCGCGCGGACGGCCTGGATTGTTTTTTATTAGCGTATTATGCGTTTAAGTCGGCAGGGCTAACCGGTTCCCGCGGCGCGGGTTTTATACTTCCGCGCTTATTCTGTTTTTTCCCGGTTACCTCAACTGCGCAAATAATTCTTTCGCAGACTACGGCAAGACATAAAGTAAAATAGTCCCGGTAAAACCGCCGGGTTTTCATAAGGCCTATTTCTAAAATAGGTCTTAAGGCCCTTGCGGGTGGCAAATGTATAACTATATAATTATAAAAAAGATATTGGTTTTAAGGAAATAAATTATGAAAAGAATATTGCTTTTATTAATAATATTTTTATTTGCGGCCGTGGGGTATTCCTATCCTGCTGATACAATTTTATCCGAAACTGATGATATACCGCAGAAACCGCAGTCGCAGGCGGACCCGCTGAGCCGCTGGCAAAACGCTTCCGACGCGGAACTGGCAAATTTTGTAAATTCCCAGATTAAAATTTTTATAAAAGAACTTACAAAAACAGCCGAAGGCGATACTTTTATTAACTTTAACAAAATACAAAGAATGACAGACCAAGACAGGGTAAGCAGATTATCCGGTATTTTTAGTTTTATCGCCAAAAAGCTTGAAAGCGGCGGTTACGAAATAAAGGATAAAGATTTTGATTATTCGTCCGTTATTCCTCAAGGGACACAGATAATCTTTGCCGGCGAGTTTCATGAACAGTATGCGGAACGCGAGGTCTCCGTATTAGCGGAGCAATTGCGCGGGAAAATCGGTATCGGCCATGTTGCTCTTGAAAGCCTGACGGATAATTTGGAAAACGGCATAAAAAAATTTAATGAAACCGGAGATTTAAAATATATCAGTTTTTGCCGGGACGGCGATACCGAACTTGACAAACGCAGTTTCCCCGTGGCGAAAGCGGCCAGGGGGCTCAATATAATAGCTTTGGAGGATATCAGGGCGCAATTCGGCGGGATAAAAGCCGACAGACAATTACGGGAGGACAGACTGTTTCGCAAAGTGCTTGAGTTGGAAGAGCCTTTACAGGAGTTTATAAGCGGTCCGACGGGCGTCGCCGCGCGGAATATAACGTGGATTAAAAAACTTTCCCCGTACTTGGAAGCTTATAAAACCGGTAGAAACGAAAAACCGATGCTTGTCTACGGCGGCAGCAGGCATTTCGGTTACGGCGAAAGCACCGGTTCCCTGGCGGACAGAACAAAAGCGCAGGGTATAAAAGTCGTGAATATTTTATATATCTCCGCGGCGTCTATTTACGGCAATAATTTTTGGAACAATATCCCGGGCAGCGGTAAATACGCGCAGCCTAAAATAATTATAAACGTTCCCAAGGCCGTGAAAGATACAATCGGCGCGGACTATATAATTTTATTTTAACGGTTATTTCCGCCTTTTTAGATATTTTATCCGTTCAAATCAGCCGGTTCCTGCGGCGCGGCGTATGGGGAATCAACGGGCGGTTGCTGCGGCGGCGCAGGCGGTTCGGGTTTGGGTTCCGACTCCGGCGGCGCGGGTTTTGTAGTCGGCGGCGTTATCTTGGCGGGTTTTTTGTTCAGCTGTTTTTTTGCCGGCGCCGGTTTTTTGGGTAACGGCGGGGGCAGTAAATCTGACGGTTTGTAACCGTAAAAACTTAAAATGCCTTCGTAAATCGCTTGGACAAAAGCGGCGCGGGTTTTGTCCTGCCGCACCATGTCTTCCTGTTCAGGGAACATTAAAAACGCGTTTTCCGTCAGCACCGCCGGGAACTGCGGCGCGCGTATTACAAAAAAATCGCCCGTCTGCGTGCCCTGGTTGGGCAATTTTACGTTTTTTACAAAAGCGGCGTTTAAACTTTCCGCCAGCGTTTTGCTGTGTTCGTTAAAATAATAAGTCGTAAAACCGCGCGGTTTCGCAAAAGGGTCCGCGTTTGCCGGCAGCGCGTTATGGTGTATGCTTACAAAAAGCTGTGCGCCGTTTTTCAGCGCTCTCTCCACGCGGCCCTGCAAATTTAAATCTTCTTTTTCATTTTTGCTCAAAATAACTTCGGCGCCGGTTTTGGACAGCAGAGCCGCCACTTCTTTGGCTGTTTGCATATTAGCTTCATATTCCAAAAGCCCCGTCGGGCCTATTGCGCCGTCATACGGCGGCTTGCGGCGCGGCGAGTGGCCGGGGTCCAGCATAATTTTTACGCCGGTCAGCGGTTTATACGGCTGCGGGTTTAAGACCGGTTTATGCATAAGGTCCAAAACCAGATTGCCGTTTTCGTCATAGGCGTAATCATAACCCCATAAAACCTGTCCGTCATTATAATTTATGTAAAATTTTACCGTGTTATTTCCGGCGTTTTCAAAAACTATATTGTTGACGAGCGCGCTGATTGGCGTTTCAATAACCGGCATGTCCGGCGCCGCGTCAAAAAAGGTTATGTTGAATGACGACGGAGTTTCTTCCGTCAGTATCGGAACGGCTTTTGAGCCGAAGAAAATTATTCTTGTTTTTGTGTCCTGGTCCGCCGTGGTTACCGTTTGCAGTTTGTTTGGTTCAGACGGTTTTTTGGTAAGGGAAATTTTTGCTCCCTCAATCCAGCCTATGTTATTATCGTCCAGATTTACGCGGTAAAGCCCGTTGTTCAGACCTGTTATAACCAAATCTCCGTACAGACGGTAAAACGGGAACAGGTAACCCTGCGGGACGGCTTTCGCGCGTATGCGCGTGCCGGCGTTGGCCGCGTTTACGGCGGCAAAAATTTGGTCTTTATCGGTTAAAATTCTGAGGCGGCCGGGCGCGGTTTCTTTACCTTTGTCTTTGGTCTGCGGATTATAAATTTTATAAGTTATTTTTGAATTTTTAGCTTTATCCCCGTCGGTAATCGTATAAGTGCTTTTGTAAAGACCGGCGTCCGTTTCCGGTAAAATAATTTCTTTGGCGTCTTTAATGCCGCTTATCTCGGCGGTGACCACCGCGCCCGGCGTGCCGTAAGCTGAAAGCGGCACAATGTCGCCGGGGAGCGCCCATATATCCGTCTGCGGAGAAAGAGTGGTAATATCAAACTGCGCGTCGGCGAATTTGGACACGTCAACGCCGTCGACTTTTATTTTTCTGACGGCGGAATATGTATTGGTGCCGTCATTTACTTCAACCACAATATCAACGTCGCCGGGCGCGACGGGGACCGTCGTCAGAAAGCCGCCGTTTTTATATAATTTTACCGACGCGCCGTTGACGGTCAGAGAGGCCGCAGGGTTTGATGCCGCGCCGAAAACAATTACGGTTTTTGAACCTGCGGGCAGCGTGGCGCCTTCCAGCGGATATTCTACGGAAACGGGGAAAATTTCAGTAGGACTTGCTTCGCGCACCGGCAAACTGGCAGCGGCCGGCATTGGCGCGATTTCTTGGCAATAAAGTGCGGATGTTAAGAGGAGGAAAAACAAGAAAGCTATTTTTTTCAGCATAATAAAATGATAGCATAAAGTATGACAGCGCGTAATGAAATAGTCTCATTTATAAACGAATATTTGAAATCCGAAATTATTAAAGACAGTTCCCAAAACGGTTTGCAGGTAGAGGGAAAAGACGACGTTAAAAAAATAGTTTTCGGAGTGTCCGCTAATCTGGAATTTTTTAAACGCGCTGTTGTGTCCGGCGCGGATATGGCAATAGTCCACCACGGAATTTTATGGTCAGACAGTCCGCGCGTTACCGGCGTTTTCCGCCGGCGGGTTAAATTTTTGCTTGAAAATAATATAAATCTCTGCGCGTGGCATTTGCCGCTTGATATGCATGAAGAGGTTGGCAACAACGCGCGGATTGCAGAAAAGCTGGGGCTTAAAAAACTGGAAAGCTTCGGCGAATACCACGGCGTAAAAATAGGTTTTTGCGGCGTTCTTAAAGCGCCGCTGTCTTTAAAAGAAATTGAAGATAAAATTGGGTTTAACGCAAACACGATTTTTGATTTCGGCCCGCGGGAAATAAGAAAAATCGCGGTAGTTTCCGGCGGCGGGCAGGATATGTTCCGCGCGGCGGCGGACGCTCACGCGGATTTATTTATTACCGGCAGCGCGGAGGAATTTGTGCAGGAATACGCGCGGGAAACCGGCGTTAATTTTATGGCCATCGGCCATTATAATTCGGAAACTTTCGGCGTAAAAGCGCTGATGGAAGTTGTCAGAAAAAAATTTAAAGTCGCTGTTGAATTTATAGACGTTGAAAACCGGCTGTAAACGGAGATTATTATGGACATGAAAGATATTTTTAAAAAAATTGACGGTTACAAAAATTTTGTCATAGAGGCGCAGACGGGAATGATACCGTGCCCGGCCATGAGCACGTCAGTAGAGGGCGGCGTCGGCGAATATGACAAATCGGTTTTTATAGAAAAAGTTTTAAAAGGTATGAAGTTTGACGAAATTTTCCACATAGACGCGAAGGACGCAAAAGCAAAAAAAGGCGTGCGCCCGAATATAGTCGCCAAATATTACGGCAAAAATAAAAATAAAAATTTCTGGATTATGGCGCATATGGACGTTGTTTCGCCGGGCGATACGGCTATGTGGAAGACGTACCCGTATAAAGCCGTCGTGCAGGGCGACAAAATTTACGGCCGCGGCTCCGAGGATAATCACCAGGGTTTACTTTCCGGACTGTGTGCCGTCAAAGCTTTGATGGACCTTAACATCAGGCCGGAAATAAATGTGTGCCTGCTGTTAGTCGCAGACGAAGAAGTCGGCAGCGAATACGGCATACAGCATATAATCAAGACAAATTTCAAAATGTTTAAAAAAGGCGACTGCGTTATGGTGCCCGACGGCGGAAATGCCGAAGGCACGGAAGTCGAGGTGGCCGAAAAATCAATTTACTGGGCAAAATTTACGATTACCGGCAAACAGGTGCACGCGTCCACGCCGAGCGAAGGCATTAACGCGCACCGCGCCGGCGCGAATTTGATTGTCGAGCTTGATAAAGAGCTGCACAAAAAATTTAACAAGAAAAATACATTGTTCAGCCCTCCGGTGAGTACTTTTGAGCCCACTAAAAAGTACGCGAACGTCGCCAGTTCAAACATAGTGCCGGGCAAAGACGTGTTTCATTTGGACTGCCGCGTTTTGCCGTCGTATAAACTTGCGGACGTTAAAAAAACAGTCAACGCCGCCGTCGCCAAAATAAGCAAACAGTTTAAAGTTAAGATTGACATTGAAGTCACGCAGGAAGTGGAATCCCCGGCGACGAGCGTTAAAGAGCCGCTTGTAACTCAGACTATTGCCGCGGTCAAAAAAGTTTACAATAATAAACCCAAAGCGATAGGCATAGGCGGCGGCACGGTAGGGGCTTATCTGCGTAAAGTCGGCGTGCCGTGCGTCGTGTATTCAAAGGTGGATTCCGTAGCGCATCAGCCTAACGAATACAGCAAAATTTCCGACACGCTGGGCGACGCTAAAGTTTTCGCCTGTATGGCGCTTAATTTGAAATAGGAGATTTATGTTCAATTCCCGCGGGCTTACCAAGACGCAGATGATTTTCGGGCTGGTCCTTGTCCTCATTTTTGCAGGTTTAAGCGTTCCTAAGTTTATAGACGTCCAGCAAAAATGCGGCGAGGGGGAGACTAAATATAATTTGGAGCGTCTTCGCAGCGCGATAGCCGCTTATTACGGCGACAACCGCGGCAATTACCCGGAGGACGACTTGTCCGTCCTTGTCCCGCGGTATATTGAAAAAATACCGTATGAAGCCGCGCCGGGTTATGACAAATCCAATAAAGTATACACCGATAAACAGACCGGCAAAGGCGGCTGGTTTTATTTTAATAAGAAGGATAGTCCCCGCTGGGGCGAAATTATTATCGACCTGCCGGGCAATGACTCAACTGGCAAACAGTGGACGGAGAATTGAGTGGACATACTTATAATTTTTATCGCGGTCATATTCGGGTTGATAATAGGCAGTTTTTTAAACGTCTGCATTTACCGCATACCGCTTAGTCAGAGCGTCGCGTTTCCGCCGTCGCACTGCATGAAGTGCAATACAAAAATTAAATGGTATGACAATGTGCCGCTGGTGTCTTATCTAATTCTCGGCGGAAAGTGCCGGAAGTGCAAAGACAAAATTTCCATACAATATCCTTTGGTTGAAATGCTTACAGGCATTTTGACAGGTTTGTTTGTCTGGCGTTACGGCATCTCGCTGTGGACGGCGGGCGCGCTTGTCGCCGTTTATTCTCTTATCATTCTGTCCGTTATAGATTTGAAAACTATGATAATACCGGACAGATTTTCAGTCGGTCTTATCGTCTGGGGATTATTAATTTGTTTTGTGAACCCGAATTTTAGCGGCACTCACTTGCATGCGTTTTTGCAGAGTCTGCTGGGCGCGGCAATCGGTTTCGGCGGAATGTGGCTGATTGCGATTTTAGGGACGCTGATGTTTAAGAAAGAAGCGTTGGGCGGCGGGGACATTAAACTTATGGGCGGCGTGGGCGCGCTGCTAGGCTGGCAGGGCGTTATAATGACGCTGATGCTCGGTTCCGCCGCCGGGCTCGTCTATTCCGTTTATTTACTTGGGAATAAAAAAGCAACTACGGATTCCGCCATTCCGTTCGGCCCGTTTTTAAGTTTCGGCGCGCTGGTTAATTTGTTTTACTTTCTTTCGCCGGCTTTGTTTTTTATACGTTATTAAATTTGCTATAATATAATATGGAAACAATCACTTGGTTTTTGTTTATATTTTTTATTATCAACTGTATCACTGTGCAACAGTTTTAAAAAGGCCCCCTTGCGGGGCCTTTTGCTTTTATGTTGTTTAGCTGTTTTTCCCTCTCCCTGACAGGGAGAGGGGAGGGTGAGGGTTTCTAAACACAATATATACGCAAGCATGTGCTGTTCGTAAATTTAGGATTTTTACTCCTTATCGGCCCCGTATGACGGGGCCTTGAATAGATTTACGGCAGTATGTTTGTGTTTCAAAACCCTCACCTGTGTCCTCTCCCTTTCAGGGAGAGGAAAAAAATCGGAGGACGGAGTACTATAATTATGGAAAAATTCGGTAAAGAAGCATTGACGTTTGACGACGTTCTTTTAGTCCCGCAGCATTCCACGGTGCTGCCCAGGGACGTTAAAACGCAGACGCAGCTTACGCGCAAAATTAAACTAAATATCCCGCTGGTCAGCGCCGGCATGGACACGGTGACGGAGTCTAAAATGGCCATAGCCATAGCGCGCGAGGGCGGCATAGGCATAATACACAAAAATATGAGCATAGCGCAGCAGGCGGCGGAAGTGGACCGCGTAAAACGCAGCGACAACGGCGTGATTTTTAACCCTTTCTCCCTAAAAAAAGACAATACTCTGGCGGACGCCAAAGAACTGGCCGCCAAATACAGGATTTCCGGCGTGCCGATAGTTGACGACAAGGGCAAACTAATAGGCATAATAACAAACCGCGATATGCGGTTTGAAACCGAAAACTCAAAACCCATATCCGAAATTATGACAAAGGAAAATCTTGTCACCGCCAAAGTGGGTACTTCTTTAAAAGAAGCCAAAGAAATTCTCAAAAAAGAAAAAATAGAAAAACTGCCGCTGGTTGACGACGGGTTTATTTTAAAAGGGCTTATAACGATTAAAGATATCGAGAAAGCCATATTGTACCCGCAGTCTTCAAAAGACGCTAAAGGCCGTCTTCTGTCCGGCGCGGCCATCGGTATTACAAAAGACATGCTCACCCGCGCGGACGCGCTGCTTGCCGCCGGCGTTGACGTGCTTGTCGTGGACACGGCGCACGGCCACAGCCAGGGCGTTATAGACGCGGTTAAAAAACTGCGCGCGCAGTATCCGGACGCGCAGCTCATAGCGGGCAACGTCGCCACGGGCGACGCCGTTGAAGATTTAATCAAAGCCGGCGCGGACGCCGTTAAAGTGGGCATAGGCCCGGGCGCTATTTGCACGACGCGCATTGTGGCCGGTATAGGCGTGCCGCAGATTACGGCGATTTATGACTGCGCCCAGGTTGCCTCCAAATACGGCATACCGATAATCGCCGACGGCGGCATAAAATACTCCGGCGATATTCCCAAAGCAATAGCCGCAGGCGCGGACGTCTGCATGATGGGTTCCCTGTTTGCGGGTACAAACGAATCTCCCGGCGAAAATATTATGTTTAACGGCCGCGCTTTTAAGACTTACCGCGGCATGGGTTCGTCCGGCGCGATGGTTTCCGGCAGCGGCGACAGATATTTTCAGGAAGACGCCAAAAAACTTGTGCCTGAAGGCGTCGAAGGCCGCGTGCCTTACCGCGGAGCTTTGGCGGACGTGGTTTACCAGCTTGTCGGCGGCCTGCGCGCGGCAATGGGCTACTGCGGCGTAAAGACTATACAGGAACTGCGCGAAAACGGCCGCTTTGTCAGAATTACCGCCGCCGGGCTTGAAGAATCCCACCCGCACAATATCCTTATTACAAAAGAAGAAAGCAATTATACGACTGGCATGTAAAAGATTAAAATATCATATAACAACCCCCTCTTTCAAATATCTGAAAGAGGGGGTTGTTATTCTCCCTCGCCCCTCCGGGGGAGAGGGCCGAGGTGAGGGGGAAAGTACACAGAATTTTTGTTGTTATAAAACTAAAATTCTCTGTTCTACTTTACTGCAGTATATTTGTGTACCTCCACCCTCACCCTGCCCTCTCCCTCAGAAGGGAGAGGGTAAAAACGTATTGGAGGCGGGCCGGGTAGTTTTTCGAACATACATAAAAAAACCCGCCCTTGCGGGCGGGTTTTGTAAAGCTTTGCTTACTTCAACATTGCGGTTATAGCGTTGCAGGAGGTGGTATCCGTTCCGGCTACGCAGGTTCTTACAGGCGTTCCGCCGCTGGCCAATGTATAAGTGATTGTATATTTCGGCCCGGTGCAGGCGGCGGCGTCAGTAGTGGAGCTTGACGCTTTTCTGCAGGCGTTAATAACGCAGCCGGCGGCGTTGCACGTACCGAAAGAAAAGCCGAAGTTATTGCTTCCGGTAGGCGGGTCAATGTCTAAGTCGGCGAAAGTCAGAGCCGCGCCGGTGGAACCTATGTAGGCGCCGTTAAGCAGGTAAGCCCTGTTCGCTGCGTCGGAGATAGCTTTTAAGTTAATCATAGCTTCAGCCGAGCGTGATTTTTCAACGGTCCTGGTGTACTGGGGCAGTGCTATTGCGGCCAATATACCGATGATAAGAACCACGACGAGCAGTTCTATCAAGGTAAAACCTTTATTAGTATTCATATGTAATACCTCCTTGTAGGTATCATATAAAGTATAATCATTTTGTTAAATAAAATCAATACCTTTTTAGGCAATAAAAAATCCTCCGGCCAAAAACCGGCGGTTTTTTTAATTTTCTGGCATAGCCTTTGTACGGCTCACTCAATATTTTCTCCCCTTAAAAGGGGAGTACCGGCGAAGCCGGGGAGGGGTTTTGAACCGGGGTTCAAGTTTAAATATCGGGGTTGGCTCAAAACCCTTCCCCCGCTCCGCGGGTACTTCCCTTAAAAAGGGAAGAAAATTATATTGCAAACGTTAAGCGAACAGTTCACTGCTTGCTTACCGGGCCGCGTCCGAGCGTACTCCGGCAAACCGTAAATTATTATTTTCTTGCTTCTAATCCCCTCTCTTACAAGGGAGAGAGGGGAAAGTAACAGCCTCCTTTAGCACTGCCCACTCTGCCTTTCGGCAGGGCCGTTACAAAACGTATGGCATCTAAAACCAAACCCCCGCCCGTAAAAGAGCGGGGATTGTAAAACTTTGGCTATTTCAACATTGCGTTAATTGCGGGGCAGGTATTTCCTCCAGCCGCGTCAGCGCACCCTCTTCCGCTGCCGCCGGCCGCAGGTTTGGTCGTATCAAAACCGCCTTTTGACAGATAATAAGTTATTACGTAGGCATTACCGGCGGCCTTTCTTGTAGCCGTAATGGTACAAACATCTCCGGCGCAGCCGGCGAATGCAAATGTAAAGTTATTCGAGGTCGTAGGCACGTCAATGTCCAAGCCGGAGAAGTCATTCATAGCTGTACCGTCGCCGTTTACATAAGCGCCGCTAAGCAGGTAGTTCCGGTTCGCCGCGTCGGAGATAGCTTTTAAGTTAAGTAAAGCCTCCGCCGAGCGTGACTTTTCAACCGTCTTGGTATATTGTGGCAAGGCTATTGCGGCCAATATACCGATGATAAGAACCACGACCAACAGCTCTATCAGGGTGAAACCTTTATTATTATTTTTCATATAATACCTCCTTTCAGGTATTACATAAAGTTTAAACGTTTTGACGTGCCGGTTCAACCCATTACCTATTATATTTGAAATGCTTTTTCCGCGTTTTATGCGGAGATTTTCTCAGTCGTGCGGATAAATGCGGCGGATTTTAAGGATAACTATTAAATATTAGTAAAAAATTTTTTTCTTTTCGTAAAAGTTGTAAGAAATTCTTTCTTCCCTTTTTAAGGGAAGTACCCGCGGAGCGGGGGAAGGGTTTTGAGCAGGTACTGATTAATAAAGCTGGTCTCCCGGTTTAAAACCCCTCCCCGGCTTTGCCGGTAGTTCCCTTATAAGGGGAGAAAAATAAAAAAACGCCGCCTTTCATCATTCTCCCTCTCCCCTTCGGGGGAGAGGGCCGGGGTGAGGGGGGAGGTACACAAAATATTGCCGTTATAAAATTAAGTAACTCCGCTTTGGCTCTACGGCTATATAATTGTGTACATTATGTGTTCACACCCCCTCACCCTATCCCTCTCCCCCGGCGGGGAGAGGGAATAACGGCATAAAAAAACGCCGCCTTGTAAAAGGCGGCGTTTTAATTGACTTTAAATCAATTAGCTGCCGGTCACGACAGTACAAACCTTGGCGTAAACGACGTAGTTTGTAATTTCTCTGTCAACCGTGGCGACGGTTTTGATTTTGCCGTTCGCTTTGGCGGCTTCAACCGACATATCGCCGGATGAGAAGATGCTGAGGATGTTCGTTCCGCAGGCTTTGCCGGTTTTGGTGCCGGTGTTGCCGGTCACATTGGTGGGTTCAACGGTCTGGGCGATTAAAGAATATCCCAGGTATGAAGACGGCATCGTGCAGGCCGTAAGCATTACTGCGACTGCTGTTAAGGCTAATACTTTTTTCATAAGTACAGGTCTCCTGTGTTTTAACTTACAAATAAATTATAGTAAATTTATTTAAAAATTTACCATAACACTATTTTATTTGGTTTTTACGCCAAAATTTTGCAAAAACGCCTTATTATTATAAGGTCTGCCCAAAAATTTCTGGACCATTTTGCTTGGTTCCTGCGTCATGCCCGGCGTATAAATATCCCGCCGCAGTTCCGCGCCAAGTTCAGTATTATCAATACCGTATTTCTCAAACTGAGAAAAAATATCGTCCGCGATAACCAAAGACCAAGCGTATACGTAATACCCGACGTCATACGGGTCCGTAAGGGACATAATATGGTTGAAGTTGCTCTGCGGATGCGTGCCCGGCGTCATGGGGAGCATATAAATTTCTTTGCTGAGTTTATCGTATACCGCCGTCGTGTCGACGGGAATATTTGATTTGTGGTACTGGTAATCCAGCTGGGCCAAAAAGTTTTGCCGCAGCATGGGCAGCGCGTTGCCGGCGCGGCGGGATTTTATAAGCGCGTTAATCATATCGTCGGGCAGCGGTTCGCCGGTCTTATAATGTTTTGATATTTTTTTAAGCACGGACGGCTGCCACGCCCAGTTTTCCAGAAGCTGGGAATGTGTTTCAATATAATCCCACGCCATATTGTCGCCGCCGAGAGACGCGTAGTCCGGTTTGGTAAGCGACATTTGCAGCACGTGGCCGAACTCATGGAACAGCGTCTGCACGTCGTCAAAACTTAGAAGCGAAGGCACGCCGTTCCCCGCCGGCGTAAGATTGCCGACGATGACGACGGACGGCGTCATGTAAGTACCGTCGGGCTTTTTGTAAGCGTCGACAAAACTCCACGTCGCGTCATGCGTATATTTCCCGTCGCGCGGATACATGTCCAGGTAGAAATTTGAAATCAGTTCGCCGGTCTCTTTATCTTTAATCTGGTAGACCAAAACGTCTTTCTGCCAGACGGGCAGGTCAGCGCGCTCAAAAGTCAGGCCGAATAAATTTCCGAAAATTTCAAACATGCCGCTTATAACGGTATCCGCCGGGAAATACTCTTTAAGTTTTTCCTGGTCGACGTTATAATATTTTTTCATGTACTGGTTATAATAAAAAGGAAAATCCCACTGCGTAAAATCCGCCGCCGGTTTGCCCGTCATTTCAGATTTTAATTTTTTATAATTATCCAGTTCTTTTTTGCCCATCGGCCTTAACTGGTTTTGAATATCTTTTAAAAATTTCAGCAGCGCTTTGTCGTTCTTCGCCATGCGGTCTTCAAGGACAAACTGCGGGTGGTCTTTGAACCCGAGCAGCCGCGAAGTTTTTGACCTGTCCTGCAGCACGCGCTCCAGCAACGTTACGTTCTCCTGCCCGCCGCGGTTGGCAAATTTTATTTGCAGCTGTTTGCGCGCGTCCGCGTCCAGCGCGTTGGCCATAAAAGGATTATAGTCGGGGTATTTTAACGTGACAATAAATTTGCCGTCCGGCGTTTTGGCCAGGCGGTTAATATAGACGTCACTCAAACCTTTAAGCTGGTCTGCCGTAACTTCCAAAGTCTGGCTGTCTTCCATCAGATTAACGTTAAATTTGGTGATATCCGCCATTTTATTTTTGGTAAGCTCGTTATATTCGTCCGCCGCCGGGCCTTCCAGTTTCGCGCCGGCGCGTTCAAAACGGCTTAACCAAAAACGCATTAATCTTACCTGCTGGTCTTCAAGCACCGGATGCGTGTCCGAATATTCTTTTAAAGCTTTATAAATATCTTTTCTCGCTAGAACGGCGGCCTTAAACTGGCTGCCTTTCGCTTCAAGGTCTGACGCGGCAGCGCGGACCTGCGCGTCGTCGTGAAAATATGCGAACAGCGACAACGCTTTCGGCACGTACCAGTAATCGTTAAACGCGCGCTCGAAAGCAAGCACGGTGTTGTCAAAAGTTCTCTTCTCCGGCGGCACGGCCAGTATTTTTTTAATATCCGTATCAAACCGCAGCGCGGCCAGTTTTTCGGTCTCCGTAATTTCCGCCGGAGAATAATCAAAGCGCAGCGCGCCGTTTTCAAACATCGTGTCCATAACGCTCCCGTAAGACAAAGCGGGCAGTAAAACCGCCGCACACATTAATATTTTTTTCATAATTTTATTCCCAGCGCGGCGGAGCCTTGTTTTACTATGTCGTCCATTCTTTGCGCGCTTACAAAACTTTCACAATAAAATTTTAGAATATTTTCGGTGCCGCTGGCGCGCACCAGAAACCAGGAATTTTCCAAATATATTTTTATGCCGTCGGTATCTCTGACTTTTGTAACGTTTTCTCCGGCGACGGTTTTCAGCGCGGCGACGTCCCCGGCTTTTAACGCTGAGACGGCGTTTTTGGTTTTTTCGTCAGTTGGAATATCGATACGCGTGTAATATGAAACGCCGTGTTTTTTGGTAAGCTGGTTATAAAGCGTGGCGATATCGCCTTCTTTTGACATTATTTCCAAAAGCAAAAGTACCGCAAAAATGCCGTCTTTTTCCGTCGTCCAGCCGCTCATGGACATACCGGCGCTTTCCTCTCCGCACAGAACGTATTTGCCGTCTTTAATTCCGTCGACAAAATATTTGAAACCTATATTTTGCTCGTCGACGCCAAGCCCGGCCGCCGCCGCTATTTTGTCCAGCATATGAGTAGTTCCAAGCGTGCGGCCTATAAATTTGCAGGCGCAGGATTTATTTTTTCTTATAAGATAATCGGCCATAACGCAAAGCGCGTGGTTCGGGTTTATAAGCCCGCCGGCGGCGGTGGCGCAGCCGAAGCGGTCCGCGTCCGGGTCGCTTGCTCCGGCAAAAACGAACCTTCCGCTTTTTACCAAATCTATTAGCGGTTTCATCGGATAGGGGGAAGAGGGATCCATTCTGGTTTTCCCGTCGTGGTCTAACGGTATAAAACGGAAAGTGGGGTCAATAATATCGCTGACAATTTCAAAATTCTGGAGGCCGTATTTTTGTTTTACGGCTTTATAAAAAGGAAGGCTGGTGCCGCCCATCGGATGTATGGCGGCTTTAAGGTTAAGCTTTTTTATCGTCTCAAAATCAATGACTTTTGCCAGTTCGTTTATATAAAGTTCTATAACGTCAATCTCTTTAAGCAGTCCTTTTTCTTTTGCTTCCGCAATGGTGATTTGTTTAATTCGGTCCGTATTTTTCATCAGCGCGTTAGCTGCGTTTTCAATCTTTGTCGTGATGGCCGAATCCGCCGGGCCGCCGGTGGACGGGTTATATTTAAGGCCCATATCCTGCGGCGGGTTATGGC
Source organism: Elusimicrobiota bacterium (assembly GCA_009778915.1). GTDB lineage: Bacteria > Elusimicrobiota > Elusimicrobia > Elusimicrobiales > Elusimicrobiaceae > Elusimicrobium. Next base: position 140,854 of record WRFH01000003.1, on the reverse strand, counting down.
TTGCCGTTCCGTTAAGACTCGCGACGGCGCGGCCCTTTAAAATTTCCATTGAAAATACCGGCGTGGGAATCGGCACCGCCGCCGTTAAAATGGGAATATCGTTTGCTGCTAGCACACCGGCGCAGATTTCCGAAACCGTTTTTGACATAAGCCGCGTGTCGCCGCCAACGAGGACTGGGCCTTTGATATTCATCTCTTTATGCATATCCGCGACGGCCTGCGCTATGGCTTTCGCGTGCAGCTCGCAAAACCCGCCGCCCAAAACGCCCCTGTGCCCCGACGTGCCGAATTTTACCGGCGCAATTTCGCCCGACGGATAAAAAAATTCTTTTTTAAGCAAACCCACATCTATTACCGAAACCGGCAGTTTGCCCGCGTTTGCGTCAATCATAAAATCTCCCCTTGAAAAGTTCTTATTTCCATGATAGTATATTATAAGGTTTAAGGAAAATAAGGAGGAGTAAAAAAATGAAAAAATTTATAGCTGCGGTATGTCTGCTTGTACTGTCTTCCGCTTCGTTCGCGGGCATAGCGGACCGTTTTAACAATAACGTCGGGAGCGCGACTAAAGGCGACGCCGAAAATTACGCCAGGGACATCGGCCTCATCGCCGGCATGAATGACTTTCACGACGGTAAAGCGGTGGACACTTTTGGTTTTGACGTCGGCGTCAGCGGAAACTTTTTAATGCCGTCCAACAAACTTGACGACAAAAACGTTTTTATCCCCATGCTTTACGGCAGCATAAAAATTCCGATACTCGGCTTAAACATAGCCGCGCGCGGCACTTCATATGACCAGCTGTCAAGCATAGGCGGCGGTCTTAAATGGAGCATTTTGGGGAACACCATTCTGCCGTTTTTCCCGGATATTACCGTCGGCGCTTTTTACGACAGAATGAGCACGGATTATTACGATATCGACCATTTGTCCGCGTCAATCAGCGCGTCGGTTAAAGTGTTAATGCTTGAGCCGTATCTCGGCGCTGGATATGATTACAGCAGAATGAGCGTTAACGGCGGGGGCAGCGCCAGCAAAGGCGGCACGAGGGTAACCGTCGGCACGAATTTCTATGTGATACCTTATGTTTATGTCTTTGGCGCGTATGTTTACGCCGGCGACACGAAAGCGGTACAAGCCGGCGTCGGCGCGCGGTTCTAAAATTTTTCTCCCCTTTTAAGGGGAGTACCGGCAAAGCCGGGGAGGGGTTTTGAGCGTGGATAAAAACCCTTCGCCCTTCGGGCACTTCCCTTAAAAAGGGAAGAAAGTTATTGGAGGACGGAGTCTTAATTAATGGATTTTGAGAAAGAGATTAAGGAATTTTTCGGCGAGAACTGCGAATTTGACGCGCCTATGCGTCGGCACACTACCTATAAAACAGGAGGGCCGGCGCGTGTGCTGGTTTACCCGAAAACGTCTGAGGACTGGAGTTTTATTCTTAATCTCGCCCGCCTGTCTGAGATTCCGATAAGGATTTTGGGTTTCGGCTCAAACCTGCTGGTCAGCGATAAAGGCATTGACGGTATCACTGCGTCCACGCGCCGCATGAATGATGTCGCCGTAGACGGAGAAACTATAAAAGCCGAGGCCGGCGCGCCGCTTGATAAAGTGGTTGAAATCGCCGTCGATAACGGACTTGCGGGTATTGAAAAACTTTCCGGCATACCTGGCAGCGTGGGCGGCGCCATCAGAATGAACGCCGGCGCTTTCGGGCAGGAAACTTTTGAAACTCTTGAATATTTTGAGGTTATGGATTTTGACGGCCGCCCATCGATAATTTCCAAAGAAGATTTAAAATTCGGCTACCGCAGCGTCGATGGCATTGAAAATTTTATAATAATTTCTGCCGCGTTCAAGCTTACAAAAGGCGACTATAAAACTTTGACGGAAACGCGCAATCTTGTTTTAAGCAAACGCACGGCGAACCAGCCTCTTGACTATCCGTCCGCCGGCAGCGTTTTCAAACGGCCGCAGGGGGATTACGCGTCCCGCCTTATCGACGCGGCCGGTCTGCGCGGTTTAAGCCGCGGCGGCGCGAAAGTGTCCGAAAAGCACGCCGGGTTTATTATAAATTTTAACCATGCTTCGTCTCAGGATATTAAAGATTTAATAGACGAAGTTAAAAGAATAGTCAAAGAAAAAAGCTCCATAAATCTTGAGCTGGAACAAATTTTGTGGGGGAAGTTTTGATATGCACGAGTGGGCATTGTCGGACAGCGTCGCGCGCGCGGCGGCCGCGGTAAAAAAAGAAAAGGGGTTGAAAACGGTTTCCGCCGTTACCGTCGTGCTTGGCGAAGTGCAGGATATCGCGCCGGAAGTGTTTAAAGAAAATTTTGACGAATTAAAAAAGTCGCACAAAGGCCTTGAAAAAACCGAACTGAAAATTGAAACCGAACGCGCTGCTTTTGACTGCAACAACTGCGGCGCGCATTTTAATTTTGACCGTAGCAAATTGCCGCATGAAACTGCCGAAGATATCCATTTTATGCCCGAAACCCTGCGCTTTTATATAACCTGCCCAAAGTGTAAGAGCCAGGATTTTAAAATCTCCGCCGGCCGCGGCGTTTACATAAAAGAAATTGAGGGGGAAAAGTGAACTTGGACCCGCGCACTTTTGCAATTTCAGACCGTATTAAAAATATCAAAAAAATTTACGCGGTAACTGGTTTTAAGGGCGGCGTGGGGAAATCAACCGCGGCGTGCCTGCTGGCTTTGGCGCTGTCCGCAAAGGGCGTTAAAACCGGGCTTTTGGATTTGGATTTCTCCGGTTCGTCCTGCCACGTTATTTTGGGTGTTACGCCCGGTATGAAAAGTTTATTCCCGTCGGAAATTCAAGGTCTTACGCCGCCGGAAGTCGCCGGTATCAAATTTATGTCGCTAGCCTATTTTACGCAAAACCGCGCCGCGCACCTGCGCGGGGAAGACGTTACAAATTCCATTATTGAACTTCTGGCCGTGACGAACTGGGGAAATCTTGACGCGCTTATTTTGGATATGCCGCCCGGTATTTCGGACGCGGCGCTTGATATTATGCGGCTGATGCCGAAAGCTGAAATGATTGCCGTCGTAACGTCGAGTATTTTGTCCCAAAATCTGGCGGTAAAAGCTTTGGAATTTTGTAAAAATTCAGGCGTAAAAACCTTGGGTATTATTCATAATTTTACACGCGGCGGGTGTGAGACAGGCGAAATTTTTGCCGAATTTAAATGCCTTGCCAAACTGCCTTATGATAAGAATTTTGAAGCGTCTATCGGCGACATAGAAGCCTTAAAACGGACGGACGTTTACGCCGCCGTTCAGCCCGCGTTTGAAAATCTGCTTTAGTTTTTTGCGGTAAACAAACATAACTTCCGCCGCGAAAAATATTACGTAAAAAATTCCGTTTGCAATCAGACTTACGATATAATTCTGAAAAAAAGTTTTTGGGATTAGGATAATTACAGCCGCCGGCACAAGCGCGAGGAAAATTATTTTGAGCATCTCAAAAAGCGTTTTGGCGTGGCTTATAAACGGAAAATGTTTTTTTACAAAAGGGTAAATAACCAGCAGTCCGAAAATATTTGTCGCGACCAGAGACAGCGGATAACCGAACCCGCCGTAAACGCCCATCAAATAAAAAACCGCCGCCGTAAAAAACAGCGCGGACAGCAGCGGGATAATAAAAAATTCTTTTAATTTCCTGCCCGCCGCGGCCAGATTTCTGTACAGATAAAAAGGCAGCAGCAGAACAAGCGTCGGCGTAAAAAGCGAAATAAAAGCTGCGGTGTTTTTTGCCGTGGAATATGAAAAATTGCCTCTTTCAAAAAACAGTCTCACGATATCGCGCGAGAAAAAACAGCTGAAAACAGCAATCGGCGTCATCAAGACAAGAAGGATAAAAAGATTGTTGTAAAAACTTTCAGCCAGACCAGCGTAATCCCGTTTATTTTCTTTTTCATTAAACTGCACACGGCTTACCAAAGATATTCGGTTTGTAATAATTTCCGTCGGGGAATCCGTAATCTGTTTAGCGTAATTTAACGCGGATACCGTCGCGCCGCCAAGCCCGCTCATAATAAACACCGGCAGCGCGGAAGTAAAAAAGTTAAGCCCTTCCGTTCCAGCCGCCGCCGAGAAATTGTGCCAAAATTTTTTGGTCATGCTTTCGGCGCTGATTACCGGCCGCCAGCCGAGTTTGATAATCATCACCGCCAGGCACGCCGCGCTTTGCACGGCGTTAGCCAGAATAAAACCGCACAACATGGCGGCGATGCCCAGCGTTTTGTGGAAAAATACCAAAAGAAAAAACGGGATTAAAGCGTTCAGCGGACTTAACCACGCTATGCCGAAAATTTTGTGCCGTTCCAAAATATTTATAAAAAACCCGGTAATTATTAAAGAAATAAAATAAACCGCCGCCAGGCTAAACAACGCCTGCGCGCCCGGCGTAAAACCGTTGAAGCGGGACAGCAAACCGAGCCAAAACCCCGGCGCGGCCGCCGCTCCAACGGCAAACAGCAGTCCTATAACCAGATAAAAAAGTATGAAACAGTTTAAAAACCCAAATTCGCTCTCTTTATCCCTTGAGCCGAGGTGCATGGCCTGCGGGATTATGACGTTGGTGTTAATGCCGGCGACAAAAGTGCCGCCCATGCCGGCAAGCATAATAAGGTAAAAATAAATATCCGTATAAAAAGACGCGCCGAAGTAAAAAGCCAGCATAACGCCGTTTGCAAAAGACAACAATTTCCACGCCGCCGTGCAGATTATGCTTATTGCCGCGCCTTTTTTATAGGAATATTCCGCAAAAATCTTACCCATTTTGATATTATATTATATATATGACGACACAATTTGAACCTGTTATCGGCCTTGAAATACACCTGCAGCTTAAAACCAAAAGCAAACTTTTTTGTTCGTGCCCCAGCGGCATGCCGGACGAGGCCGCGCCAAACTCCGCCGTCTGCCCGGTCTGCACGGCGCAGCCCGGCAGCCTGCCCGTCTTAAACAGAGGCGCGGTGGAACTGGCGGTTAAAGCCGCGCTTGCGCTTAATTTAAATATAAATAAGGTGTCTATTTTTGACCGCAAAAATTATTTTTACCCGGACCTTCCGAAAGGCTACCAAATCACGCAGCTTTTTAAACCGATATCGGAAAACGGTTATCTGGAAATCGGCGGGCGCAAAATCGGCATAACCCGCGCGCATATGGAAGAAGACGCCGGAAAATCAATCCACCGCGCGGACGCGACGCTGATAGATTTAAACCGCGCCGGCACGCCTCTTCTGGAAATCGTGACCGAGCCGCAGATACACGGCGCGGACGAAGCTTATAATTTTTTAACCCGTCTGAAAATCAATATGCAGTGGGTAAACGCGTCTAACTGCGACATGGAAAAAGGGGAACTGCGCGTGGACGTGAATATTTCTCTGCGGCCGGCGGGGACAAAAACTTTGGGCACAAAAGTTGAAATCAAAAATTTAAATTCTTTCAAGGCCGTGCGGGACGCTATTCACGCGGAGATAGGCCGTCAGACGGACATGTTAAACAACGGCGAAAAAATTAAGCAGGAAACTTTGCTTTTTAATAAAGAGACCGGGCAAACGGTTGCCATGCGCTCTAAAGAAGACGCGGTTGACTACCGCTATTTCCCGGACCCGGATTTAAAACCGCTGCTTTTAGATGACAAATGGCTTGAAGACATGAAAAACAGCCAGCCGGAAATGCCGGAGACCAGGGAAGCGCGTTTTATCAAAGATTTCGCGCTGTCGGCTTATGACGCCGGCGTGCTGACCAGCCGCCGTGAAATTTCCGAATATTTTGAACATGTCCTGAAAACCGGCGCTCAGCCAAAAAGCGCGGCCAACTGGATTTTGACTGATTTGTTGGGCGCGCTTAACGCGGATAAAAAAGATATAGAGTCCAGTCCCGTCGGCGCGGCGTCTTTGGGTAAAATCATAAATTTCTGCGACGGCGGCAAAATTTCCCGCGCGCAGGCCAAAAAAGTTTTTGAGGCCGTGTGGAAGACCGGCAAAGAACCGGAAATTCTTATAAAAGAAATGTGTCTTGAGCAGGTTTCTGACGCGGCGCAGCTTGAAGTCTGGGCCAAAGAAGCCGTCGCCGAAAACCCGAAAATAGCGGCGGACGTCCGCGCCGGAAATGCGAAAGCCGTGGGCGCTTTAATAGGTTCCGTTATGAAGAAGAGCAAAGGCAAAGCCAACCCCGGCCTGCTTAATGAAATTTTCAATAAACTTTTAAGCTAAAAAGTTTGTAGAATAAAAGTATCTTTATTTAAAGGAGAAAGTTTTATGAAAAATCTTGTAAAAATAGTTTTAATCTTGTGCCTCGGCCTCAGTGTCGGCTTTGGTCTCGCGGCCTGCAAAAAACAAACGAAGCAGAGCGACGATATGATGGCGACGACGGACGAAAACCTCGCCGCGCCGACTACTGTAGACGTGACCGTTGAGGACACCGCGCCGGTAGTTGTCGACGTGCAGAACACAGAAGTGGCTTTGCGCCAAGTAAATTTCGCGCTGGACAAATATGACTTATCCGCCGCCGCTAAAAAAATTCTGGCGGACAACGCGCAGGCTATCAAAGCCAAAGGCGGCAGCGTTACCATAACCATTGAAGGCCACTGCGACGAAAGGGGCACAATAGCCTATAATATAGCGCTCGGCGACAAAAGGGCGACGGAAGTTAAAAAATACTACGGCAGGCTCGGCATACCTACGGCGTCTATGACGTCGGTTTCCTACGGCAAAGAAAAACCGATTTGCTTTGAACAAACCGAATCCTGCTACGCCAAAAACAGACGCGCGGAAACTTTAGTTTCCGTCAAATAAGCGTTTTTTAAAAGTTGAAAGGAGCCCGGATTTATATGAAAAAATCAGCAATATTTTTTATTTTAGGTCTGGGCTCTTTCATGCTTTCCGGCTGCGTGGCCAGCGATAAAGATATTGACGGACTGCGGACCGAAATAGCGCAGCTTACGACGACGCTTAATACCATGCAGCAGAACCAGGCTGATTTGAGCACGCGCATTGACTCCCTGTCCAACGATATAAACACCACCAACGAAAATATGACGGAAACCGGCAATATGATTTCAAAACTGTCGGCTAAACTTGACGACCTTTCCGTGGCCACGGCGGCCGTCGCGCAGGCGCAGGCGGACGCTAAAGCCGTCATACTTCCGACGACGATTTTTGAGAACGCCAGAAAAAGTCTTGACGAAGGCAATTATGACGCCGCCATAGAGGGGTTTAATTTGTATTTAACCAAATATCCGGACGGGGAACTGGTTGAGGAAAGCAATTATCTTATCGGGGACGCTTACGCGGGCAAAAAACAATGGAAGGACGCCGCGGTGCAGTACGCAAAACTGCTGCAAACATACCCGAAAAGCAAAAATACTCCGGCGTACAGGCTGAAATACGCCAAAGCGATACTGCCTTTGAATAAAAAGAGCGAGGCCAAAAAGTATTTGCAGTCAATACCGCAGGATTTCCCGAAATCGTCCGAGGCTAAAATAGCCGCGCGCGAACTGGCCTCCATCAAATAATATGAGAAAATTTTTATATATTTTAATTCTGATATTCTTTCCGCTTGCCGTTTCGGCGCAGCAGACGGACGTTTATATAGGCCTTGCGTCAAAGGGCGGCAATGACAAGCCGTCATTAGGTCTTGCCGAGATTAAGCACGACGCCAATTCCGAAAAAGAGAGCAAACAGATTTTTGACGTAATGCGCGCGGACCTTATGTTCAGCCGCCATTTTGACATTAAAGAAACCGGGCCGCAGATAAATGTTTCTTCGGCGGCCGCGCAGCTTGACGAGTGGCAGAAAAACGGAGCTGATTTCGTCGTGCAGGGCGACATGACAGGCGATAACGGAAATTTTGAAATAAAAATTTACGTCTATTATACGAAAACCCACAAAGTAGTTTTTGCCCGCGCTTTTAAAGGAAAATCAAACGCGCTGCGCCGTCTGGCCCACGTCGCCAGCGACCAGATTGTTTTTGCGCTGACCGGCAAGCGCGGTATAGCGGACACGAGAATAGCGTTTTCCAACAGCGCTACCGGCAATAAAGAAATTTATATAGCGGACTATGACGGCGCGAATCTGCGTAAACTGACGACTGACAAATCCATCGCCATTCTGCCGCGCTGGTCTACCGACGGCAAAATTTATTACACGTCTTACCGTTACAGAAATCCGGATATTTTCGCCATTGATTTGGCCGCCGGCAAAGTGGTGCCCATAGCCACGTCAAGGGTATTAAATTTAATCGGCGGCGTCTCGCCCGACGGGAAAACGCTGGCCATGACGCGCTCCGGCAAAGACAATCCCAGCCTGTTTGAAATGAATCTGGAAACTAAAAAGATTACGGAAATTTCTGAATCTTCCGGCGTGGACGGTTCGCCGTCTTATTCGCCGGACGGCAAATATATAACTTTTGTCTCTAACCGTTCCGGCAACCCGCAGGTTTACGTGATGGATATGTCAACGGGCTCCACGCGCCGTCTGACGTCTACGCTGAACTGGGCGGACACGCCGCAGTGGTCCCCGAGCGGGGAGTGGATTGTGTTTTCAGGCCGCACGTCGCCGTATAATCCGATAGACGTGTTTTTAGTTGACATTACCGGCACGCAGGTAAGGCAGCTTACGTCCGACAGCGGCAGGAACGAGGACCCCACCTGGTCCCCCGACGGAAGATTTATAGCTTTTACGACGACGCGCAACGGCCGCCGCCAGCTTTATGTTATGGACGCCGACGGCAGCGCGCCGCATTTGCTGGCGGATATCCCCGGCGATTCTTATACGCCGGACTGGAGCAAATAAAATTATGAAAGAAATTCAATGGAAAACTAAATTTGAACCTTTTAAAATTAAAGTTATTGAAGCCGTTCCGGTTACTACGGCGGCGGAAAGACTTGCCGTTTTAAAACGGGCCGCGTATAATCCTTTTAATCTGCCGGCTGAAAAAGTTACTATTGATTTTCTGACGGACTCCGGCACGGGCGCGATGTCCGACAAACAGTGGGGCGCGCTGATGGCAGGGGACGAATCTTACGCCGGCGCAAAAAGTTTTTACCGTTTTAAGGACGCCGTGACTTCCGTAACAGGTTTCGCTAACGTTCTGCCCGTTCACCAGGGCAGGGCGGCGGAAAGGATTTTGTTCGGCGTGATAGCCTCTTTAAAACCCGGGGCTACCATAGTTTCAAACGCGCATTTTGACACGACGAGGGCCAACGTTGAAGCCAATAAAATGGAAGCGCTTGATATCCCGGTTAAAGAGGCCTACCTGTTTGACACGCCCGGCCCGTTCAAAGGCAATATTGATTTGGCTAAACTTAAAAAAGTTATTAAAGAAAAAAACGTTCCTCTGTGCGTAATGACCGTTACAAATAATTCCTTCGGCGGGCAGCCGGTGAGTATGGCAAATATCAGGGAAGCGTCAAAAATCTGTAAAGAAAACGGCGTTCCCATGTTTTTGGACTGCGCGCGGTTTGCTGAAAACGCTTACTTTATTAAAACGCGCGAAAAGGGTTATCAGAACAAAACGCCGGAACAAATAGCGCGGGAAATGTTCTCATACGCCGATGGAGCATGGATGAGTTCCAAAAAAGACGCTTTGGTTAATATCGGCGGTTTCCTGGCTTTTAAAAATGATACGGCTTGGCTGCAGAAAGCGAAAGAGGCTTTAATTTTGGGTGAAGGGTTTTTAAATTACGGCGGCATGTCGGGCCGCGATATGGAAGCGTTAGCCGTTGGTCTTACGGAAGGTTTGGACGAAAATTATCTGGCTTACAGAATTGAAAGTACCGCGTATCTGGGCGAGGGTTTATTAAAAGCCGGCGTGCCGATAATTTATCCGCCGGGCGGCCACGGCGTTTACATAGATGTAAAAAAATTCCTGCCGAATTTTCCGCAAAGTAAATTCCCGGCGCAGAGTCTGGTCTGTCACATGTACAAAACCGGCGGCATAAGAGCGGTTGAAATAGGCATGTTAATGTTTGGCCGGCGCGACGGTAAAGGCAACTGGCTGCCGGCGGAAATGGAACTTGTAAGGCTTGCCATACCGCGCAGGGTATATACAAAATCGCATTTTGATTATGTTATAGAAGTTATGGCGCACATAGCCAAAAATAAAAAAGATATTAAAGGTTTAGCCGTAGCCTGGGCGCCGGAAACGCTGTCTCACTTTTCCGCAAAACTTAAAGAAGTAAATTGAGGATAATAAAAAAAGCCGCCCGTGAGGGCGGCTTTTTTATGCTTGAGTTACGCGTCTAATTTTTCCAAAATAGCGTCGGGTATGTTGTAGTTGGAATAAACGTCTTTGGTGTCGTCATGCTCGTCAAGTTCTTCTATCAATTTTATTATTGACGCGGCGGTGTTTTCGTCCGTTACTTCCACCTCATTGTCCGGAATCATTGTCAGATTGGCGGACTCTATTTTTATTTTCTTGCCTTCCAAAGCTGTTTTTACTGCGTTTAAATTTTCCGGCGCGGTAAAAATTTCATATGACGGACCTTCGGTTTTAACGTCGTCCGCGCCCGCGTCCAGCGCGGCGTTCATAATATCGTCTTCGGACAGACCTTCTTTCGGAACCAGTATCAGCCCGCGTTTTTTAAACATGTATGACACGCTGCCGGCGGAGCCTAAATTTCCGCCGCGGCTTGAAAAAATTTTGCGTATTTCTGAAAACGTGCGGTTTTTATTATCCGTCGTGCATTCTACGATTACGGCTACCGAGCCCGGGCCGTAACCTTCGTACATAACTTCTTCGTAGGTAACGCCGTCGAGGGCGCCTGTGCCTTTCATGATGGCGCGTTTGACGTTGTCGGACGGCATGTTGGCCGCTTTAGAGTCGTCAACCGCTTTACGCAGACGCGGGTTATGTTCCAAATCCGCGCCGCCGAGTTTCGCGGCTATCGTGATTTCTCTTATGATTTTTGTAAAAACTTTGCCTTTTTTGGCGTCAACAAGCGCCTTTTTGTGCTTAATGCCCGCCCAGTGTGAATGTCCGCCCATGTTAAAACTCCTTTGAACAGCCTTTTTCTATTTTACCAAAAAAAGATATCATATAAATATGAATATTTGGCTTTTAATTCCAATTGGTTTTGTAATAGGTCTAATCGGCAGCATGTTCGGGATAGGCGGGGGGCTTTTTGTCGTGCCCGTCCTGCATTTCGGTTTTAAAGTGCCGCTGCACCAGGCCATAGCGTGTTCTCTGCTGACGATAGTGGCCTCTTCCATGATGGCCACGATGTCAAAAGTACGCAACGGGGTTACGAATATAAGGCTGTCAAAAGCTTTGGAAATCCCGTCGATAAGCGGCGCGATATTCGGCTCCGCCGTCGTCGGCGCAATGCCTTTAAGCGTTTTAAAAATCATGTTTTCCGCTGTGGCCGTCGCGATGGCCGTGGATATGTTTAAAAATCCCGTCAGAGTTTTAGCCGGCGGCAAAGAAAGAGTTTATACCGCCGGCGGCGAAGGCGACGCGTTCGCGGACAGTTTCCGCGACAAAGCCACGGGCCGCACAGTGCGTTACCAGGTAAAAAATTTAAAGTGGGCGGTACCGGTTTCCTTAACCGCGGGCTTTTTATCGTCGACGCTGGGCATAGGCGGCGGCGTTATAAACGTGCCGCTTATTACAAACGTCTGCAAAGCGCCGGTGAAAGTGGCCAGCGCCACCAGCAGCTATAAACTGGGGCTTACGGCGTGCGCCGGCAGCATTATGTATTTTAAACAGGGGTATATAATACCGGACGTTACGATAATGATGGTACTGGGTATTTTGGCGGGCGCGTACGTCGGCATGAATATACTGTTGCGCGTTAAAGCGTTTTATATTGAACTGTTATTCGGCATGCTTATGCTCGGCGTGGCCGTCAAAATGCTGATGAGTTTATGAAAGACAAAAAACTGCGTAAATATATTTACTATATGCTGCTTACAGGTTTAAGCTGCGTCGTGTTTTTTGCCGTAATGTTTTTAATATTCGGCGGCGTGTGGGGGAAACTCGCGCTGGGCACGCTTTTATGTCTGCCGCCGGCGCGTCTGTTGACGGAAATTTTCGGTTTTTCAAAAAGTAAAAATTACGGTTTTGCTTTAATTTCGACAATTCTAATTATTATGTTGTTTTTGGAATATAAAATATGAAAGTTCTGGGCATTGATCCCGGGCTTGACCGTACCGGCTGGGCCGTTTTAGAACGCCGCGGCGGCGGAGACATTACGCTGTGCTCCGCCGGTCTCCTGCATACGTCTAAAGAAAGCTCTCTTCCTCAGCGTCTCGAATATATTTTTAATGAAGTCGGCAAACTGGCGCAATTGTATAAGCCGGACTGCGCGGCGATGGAAGAAATGTTTTTCTTAAAACGCGCCATAACCGTCAGCCAGACAATACAGACGCGCGGCGTAATTTTGCTAGCCGCGCATATGAACTGTTTAACGGTAAATTCTTACGCTCCCAAAAAAGTCAAAAGCGTAATCTGCGGCAGCGGCACGGCGGAAAAAGCGCAGGTGCAGCGCATGGTGCAGCTGACGCTAAAATTGCAAGACCTCCTCCGCCCCGACGACGTAGCCGACGCCGCCGCCATAGGAATCTGCCACCTGAAAACCGCGCCGCTTACTTCCAAAATAAACACGGCGGCCGCCTTTGAACAAAAGCTAGCCGCCGCAAGAAAAGCGCAAATTAAAAATTAGTTCCAGTCTGACATAAGACGGAACACTTCTTTGCCATCTGACTGTCTTGTCAAAATATGCGTATAAGAATTTTCCGCGTCTTTGTAAACTTTGCCGGTGATTTTTTCGTCTTCGCGGCACTCTGCTTTAAAACTTATCTTTACGCTTTTCAGTTTTTTTGACGCGCGCAAATCTTTTGGCATGGTTTCCATTGCCCAAGCGAGATAGTGCGTGTTGTTGACGTGTTTGTTTGTGTCAATATCTTCTTCGCGCGTTAAAAATATTTTTTCCGAAACCGGCGTAACGCCGTCATAGATATTATTTTTAAATTCACTTTCTTCGGTTACGTAGCGCGGCTCGGCCGGATTCATCGCAATCAGGGTTGCCGGCATGCGGGTTATGCGGCGGGTGGTTAAGTTTAAAAGCACCCACCATGTGCTGCCTTTGATTATGGTTACGCCGTCTTCGTCCGTGATAACAAACTCGCGCCGGCTTATGACTTTTTCAGTATGCGCGTGCCAGGTTTCCACGGTCAAAGTTTTACCCGGCGCGGCCGGAGACAGAATTTCAATTTGCATGCGCGTCAAAACCCACGCTATACCCTGGGCGGAAAGTTCTTCGCTTCCAAACGAATTACTATGCGCGTCGCACCCCGCCGCTTCCTGAAAATAATTGCATAAAATATGCAAAGGTAAAGAGTTGCCCGGCGCAAACTCATAGTACCTTGGTTTGAACTCCATTTTCGTCATCTGCCGCCCCCGATTTTTTCTTAGACTTCTTTAATAATTTGTCATACTTTGCATTGTTGGAAATTTCCAAAAATTTAGCGGCCTGCGCGTAGTCTTTTTTCTTGTAGTAAAGCATGCCGATGTGTCCCGCGATTTCCTTGTCCTCGTTTGAGTCTTTATAAGCCTGCAGTATATATTTTTCGGCTTCGTCGTAATTCCCGGTTTTAAAATAATACCAGCCGAGGGAATCCGTGGCCGCCGCGTCAGACGGGTTTATTGAAAGCGATTTTTGTATGTAAGATAGCGCTTCGTCAAAATTTTTATTTTGCTCAAGCAGCGAATATCCCAAAGTGTTCAGTACCACTGAATCTTCAGGCGTTTTATCCAGCAGAAGACGCATTTGTTTTTCAATTTCTTTGTAGTTATTCAAAGCTTCAAGCGAAACGGAGTACATAAGCCGCGCTCTGTCAAGTTCCGGGTCCTTTGCCAGTATTTCTTTAAAAACTTTCGCGGCTTCTTTGTGCTTTTCTACGTCCTGCAGAGAGACGGCGTAATAGTAACCTATTTCAACGCTTTCGTCTGAATTTTCATAAGCCGACGAAAGCAGATTTTCCGCCGTTTCTTTCTGGCCTAGGCGCGCCGCGTAAAACGCCGCCTGCAATTCTTTCTGCGCGTTTGTGTCAAAATCTTTTGACGCGGAGAGACGGTTTAGGGCGTCCTGAAAATTTTCTTCGTCCTCCGCGATTGCCGCCAGGAACTGGTTGGCCTGCGGATTAGCCGGATCCGCCGCTAAAACTTTTTCAAAATATATTTTCGCGCCCGGCACGTCTTTTAGCAAAATTTTTAAAATGCCTATTTGTATATAAACGTCATTGTCAGCTTTACCGTCCTGCTCAAGCGCGGTATACTCTTTTAACGCGGCCTCAAGGTTTTGGCGGTTTTTAAAAATTTCGGCGCGCGCCATGCGGGCCGGGACAAAGCGCGGGTCCGCCTGAAGCGCTTTATCATACATGACTAACGCTTTGTCAACATCTTTTTTCGCGGCGTAAGTGTTGCCGGCCTCCTGATAAAAAGAGGAGGCTATTTCCGGGAATTTTTGCGCGTAATCTTCCAAAAATAAAACCGCGCCGTCTGTATCTATATTTTTCAGCAGCGTTAAATACTGGATGATTGTGCTGGTATTGTCCGGGTTTAATTTTATGGCGCGTTTATAATAATCCGCCGCGTCTTTGAGACGGCCCTGGGACCAGCTGTAAGCGGCGTAGGCGGCAAGAGATTTTTCGTCGTCAAAATTTTTAACCTCGTCGGCCAGCGCCGAATATTTATCCGCGTTGTGGGTTTTTACTGCGTCCGTCAGTATCAGCGTTTTTAAATATTTTGACTGCGGATATTGTTTTAGGTTCTGGTTATATAAATCCAAAGCTTTTTTTGGCTGGTTGTCTTTGTCGTAGAGAACGGCGTTTATAAAATTCTGGTAAAAATCTTTACCCGGCTCTTTGTCCTGCGCGGCGGCGGCAACTGGCAGCAGCATAGCTAAAATTAAAATATATTTTTTCATAAAATATTTTCCATCAACAGAGCGTCTTCGCCGTTATAAAACCCTTTTCTTTTGGAAATAATGTTAAACCCGTTTTTTTTGTAAAGAGCCAGCGCAGGAGCGTTGTTTTCGTTTACTTCAAGCGTGATTTTTTTAAAGCCCGCGTTGGACAGATTTTCTTTTAACGCGGCCAGCAGTTTCTGGCCGATTCCGCAGCGGGTAAAATTTTTATCGACGGCGAAATTTAAAAGTTCACAGTCCGGCGCCACTCCGCGCGCCGATATAAAACCCAAAATTTTACCGCCTTCCTCATAAACCAGCGTTAAAGCAAATTTATTTTCCAGTTCTTTTTTTAAACCCTCGTAACCCCAGCGCGCGCTGTACGGCTGGCCGCTTTCCACGTCGGCAATTTGCGTGAGGTCCGGCGCCGCCGCATGTCTTATCATTTGCCAAGCTCAAAACGCGCGGGTTTTAAATAAAGCGGTTCAAGGGTGCCGGGTTCAAAACTTTTTATTTTTGCTATTTCTATGAGCAACGCGGGAGTCACTCGGGAAAATTTTTGGCTGCCGAGCGTGTAGTTAAAATTTTTAAAAAGTTCGTTAAGCGGCGTTCTGTCCCTGTCAAATCCTATAATAAAAAGCGGCGTTTTTACGCCGGAGAGATATTTAAACAAATCTTCTTTGGTCATCCACATAGGCTCGGTGAGGCCGAAAATCTGCAAAAAATATTCCTCCCGGAACGCGTGCAGGACAACGGCTATTTTACCGTCGGGATTTTTGGCCAGCCAGGTTTTATATTCTCTTGATTTTTCGGCGCCGCGGCGCAGAACTTCAAACATCGTCGCGCTGGCGGCCTCCGCGTTGTTTAAGCTGCGGAGCATGGTGGCCGTCGTCATTCCTATTCTTATTCCAGTAAACCGGCCCGGGCCTTTGATGAAAAAAACTTTTGTGACGTCTTTTAAATCCGCTCCGGTTTTCGCCAGCGCTTTTTTGATGGAAGGAAATAAAAATTCTTCCTGCTTAATTCCGCTCTTTTTAACGCCCGCCGTTTTTCCGGCGCGGCTGACGGCGGCAAGCAGCGGGGAAGAAGTCGTGTCCAAAGCCAAAATAATTTCTTCAGCCATTTAAAGCCTCCGTCAGATTTTTAAGTAATTTTTCCGCGCTTTCACCGCGCGCTTTCAAAACTATTTCGCGCTTGTCGCCGCCCTGCAAAATAAAATCCATTTCCAGGCGGGGGGAATTGATTAGGTTTTCAAGCGGCGCCGGCCATTCTGCGGCTATAACCGCGTTCTCGTCGGCCAGCATTTCTTCAAAGCCCAGGTTAAACATTTCCCTTTCTTCCAGACGGAACAAATCAACGTGGAATAATTTTTTTGTTTTGCTTTTATATTCTTTAATTATGCTGAAAGTGGCGCTTACCGGGCTGCCTTTCAGTCCCATTTCTTTTGCCAGAGCTTTGACAAAAACAGTTTTGCCAGCGCCGATGGGGCCGCTCAGAAAAATAATTTCGCCGCCGCGTAGCAGTTTTGCAACCGCTACCGCCAGATTTTTCGTGTCCGACGGAGAATTTGAAATATAATTGTTCATCATTTAACCGTTTTTACGCAGACTTTTCTTCCGTTGAAATCGGCGATATCCTGATTAATCGGGTCCAGCGTTTCTTTGCCGTCCACCAGAAAAACATATTTATATTCGCCGGCTGCCAGCGCGACGGAGGTGTCAAAATATCCTTTTGTATACGGCGTTAAAACTATCGGCGCGGCGCCCCAGTTATTAAAATCAGCCGCCAGTTCAACCTGCTTTGCGCCCGGCGCGGTTATAAAAAATTTTCTGAATTTTATCTCTGTGTCATAAGGCGTGGGAGACTGCGGTTTTTGCGGCTGCGGCACAGCCGCCGGCGGGCCTGGTTTTAAATTAACAGTTTCATAATAATCTTTGCCGGCGTTAAAAAGCACGACGAGGCACGCCGCCAGAATAATCAGCGCCAAAATCATGGAAACGGGATTTGTTTCTTCTTTTTGTTCACTCATTTTTATCTAAAAATTCCCTGACGTAAAACTCCGCGCCCAGGTTTTCTACAAATTTTTTCATAGCCGCGGTGTCCACGCCTATGTTGCCGACGGTGGAAACCACCACTTTGTCAAAATTGCCGATACTTTCTTTGATAAACTGCACGACGCTTTCGTATCCGTTTTCATAGCCGGCGGCCGGGCGCACAAGCTTGGCCCACTGCGCCGGGATATGCGAGTTTAAACTGATATAAATCTGGTCTATGCGGCCTTTAAGTTGCGGAACAATATTTTTTTTCCAAATCATATTGCTGAGGCCGACTGTGTTCAGACGTATTGCGCCCGGATATTTATTTTTTTTAAGGTCGTCGCAGATTTCCAGCATGACGGGCAAGCGCAGGGTAGGCTCCCCGTAGCCGCAGAAGACAATCTGTTCGGCGGGGGCTTTTTTCATTTCGGAGTAAAGCGCGTCCAGCACTTCGCGGGCGGACGGTTCTTTGCCCTGCAGGTTCAGGTTATATTTGTCAAAATCCATATTCCATTTTGTTTTTATGCAGAACGAGCACAGGTTCGGGCACCTGTTTGTCAGGTTTATATAAAGGGAATTTTTGAATCTGTAAACAATTTGATTTTCCATACTTATATTATAACTTATACGTACGCGCGTAAGGATTATCCTAATTTGATAAGATAGAAATATGTTAAAACTCCGGCAGGGCCCGTTTTTAAATATTCTAAAGTGGTTTGTACTGGCTACTTTAATAGGCATAATCGTCGGCGTTGCCGTTTCCGCGTTTCTGGCGCTGCTGGACGCGTCCGTCACCGCGACAAACAAGTTTCCGCTTTATTTCACCGCGCTGCCTTTGGTTTTGTGGGTTGTTTCTCTTTTGGCGCGCCGCGCGGCAAAAACGCATACTGATTTTTCCACCGACGCCGCGATAAATAAAATTAATACTTACCGCCCCATAACTTTAATATCAACGTTAAAAGCTTTTGTCCTGCCGATAATTACCATAGCGGGCGGCGGCTCCGCCGGTAAAGAGGCGCCTTGCGCGGACGTCGGCGCCGGTATTGCCTCCGCGTTTTCCGATATGTTCAATTTGTCGCCGGAGGACAGGCGCAAACTTATGATTTGCGGCGTAAGCGCGGGTTTTGCGGGCGTGTTCGGCGTGCCGGTTTCCGGCGCGATATTCGGGCTGGAAATTTTGTGGGTGGGTTACATTTTTTATGAGGTTATGTTTCCGGCGCTCGTCGCCGGCATTACGGCGTACCAAGTTACAAACATGCTAGGCGTAAAATATATTTACCACCCAATTCAGGTCATACCCGTGTTTACCGAAGGGTTTTTTATAAAGGTGCTTGTCGCCGGCGTGTTTTTCGGGCTGATGTCGATTTTATTTATTGAACTGATGAAATTTTTCCGCGTGGTTTTCAGGTTTATCGCTTTTAAAACTTCTAATTTTTGGCGGGCGTTTCTGGGTGGTTTTATTTTGGTGCTGATAGGGCTGCTGCTCTCGCCGGAATATCTCGGTCTGGGCATGGATACGACGAACGGCGTTTTGACCGGCGCGGACGTCAGCCACCCGCTGGGCGCGCTTTTTAAAATGATTACGACGGCAATCACTTTCTCCGCCGGCGGCGTTGGCGGCATTGTAACGCCTATATTTTTTATAGGTTCGCAGGCGGGCGCCGTGCTTTCCGGCTTTTTGGGAGTGGACGCTAAGACGCTGGCCGCGCTCGGCGTGGTGTCAGTTTTGGCCGGCAGCACTAACGCGCCGCTTGCGGCAAGCATTATGGCGATAGAATTATTCGGCCCGGCGGTAGCGCCGTACGCGACGGTATGCTGCGTTATAAGTTTTTTAATGACCGGTCAGAGAAGCGTTTTCCACAAACAAAAAGTATCTTATGACAAAGACTGCGACGTAAACCCCGGCGCGCAGCAGACGCCCAAAAAAATGCCGCGCAGGCGGGCGTCTTTTATGAAACTTGCCAGACATCTTATCCCGAATCCCGCGAGGGAAGAAATGGTCCGCCGCCGGACAATGAACGCCAAAGTTGATAAAATTTTGCAGGAAGAAAAAGAAAAGAAGACGCTGTTTAAAATGTTTAAACATTTATTCCCGAATTTCAAAGACGAAGACAAATAAAAAACCGGGCTAAGCCCGGTTTTTTTAATTCACTCCGAATTCTTTTTCCAGCGCCAGATAACGTTGCACCGCGCTTTTTATAAACTTGCGTCTTTCGTTGTAACTGCCGGGGAAAAATGAGCCTTTGAAACCGGCTATTACTATATTTCTGAAATCGGCGGGCGAAAGTTCTATGTTGTCAACCAGCAGTTTTAATTCTTTTGTTATATTTGTGTCCGATACCAGACGATTGTCCGTGCACAGACTGACGGAAAGGCCGCGCCGTATCATTTCTTTAACCGGGTGGTTTTTGATGGATTTTATTTTAGGGTTTGTCTGAAGATTGCTTGTAAGACACACTTCCACGCCGATACGTTCGCTCGCTATGTAAGACGCCAAATCTTCTATGTATTTCTTTTTGTTTTTTATACTTTTGTCCTTTATCATATTTTCGGCGAACAAAAATGTGCCGTGGCCTATGCGGTTGGCGTGGCAGTCGGTAATTGCCTGAAAAATTGATTCAGGGCCGTAAGCCTCCCCGGCGTGGACGGTTTTTCTTATAAAATTTTCATGGACAAGCTGGTAGGCTTTTTTGTGGTCTTCCGCAGGAAAACCCTCTTCCTGCCCGGCCAAATCAAAACCGACTATCGGCAGGTTTTCTTCCGCCGTAAGTTTGACTATAGTCCGCGCAAGTTCCATTGACGCGGCGGAAAAAATCTCGGGTTTTTCCGCGTGGGATAAAACATTGATTAGCCTGCGGTAATACGGCGACATATTTTCGTTAAAATTTCTCATCGCGCAGGCTATTATGCCGAAGTAAAACGGAATATCTCCGCCGTTTTTTACCGCGGCGGTTTTATTAAATTCGTCCGCCGCTTTTTTAAGGCCTTTTGAAACGGCGCGCAGCGCGTCCTCGCTGCCCAGGCCGGGCGCGGTATGCAGCTGCGGGGCAAAACGCACTTCGATATAGCGCACGCCTTCGTTAATATTGTCCTGCGCCAGCTCATAAGATATGCGTTCAATATTTTGCCTGCCTTGCATGACGAGAGTTGTGTAATTAAACGCTTTAAGATATTCGGCAAGGCTAGAATATTTTGATTTAAAAACTTTTTTGCGGAGGCCTTCTTCGGTGTAAGCGGGCAACGGAATATTGTCTTTTTTTGCAAGGTCTATTAACGTTGATATGCGCAGCGAGCCGTCTAAATGCAGATGTAAATCCGTCTTCGGGATTTTTTTTATGAACTCTAAAGGTATTTGCATTTTATTTTACCTCTAATTTCTGGCCCTGCGGAGTGTCTCTGACAATGTAGCCAAGCGCGGCTATTTCGTCCCGCAGCTCGTCGGATTTTTTGAAATCTTTATTTTTTCTTGCAGCGGCCCGCGCGTCAAGCAGTTTTTGCACTTCCGGCGGGATTTGCACCTCTTCGGTTTTGAACATGTCCAACGCGAAAATAGTGTCCGCGAATTTAATCAATTCTTTTTTGGTGCCGTCCGAAATATTTTCTTTAAGCGTTTCCCAGACGAGGGCCAGCGCTTTGGGCGCGTTCAGGTCATCGCGCAGCGCAGTTAGAAAATTTTCTTTTAACGCGGCCAGTACCGCTTTGTCGACGGCGTTGTCCTGCAAATTTTTAACGCGGTCTGACAATCCGCGCAGACTTGTTCTTGCATAATCCAAGCTTTCAAAAGTAAATTCAAGCTGTGTTCTGTAATGCGCGGTGAGGCACAGATAACGGTAGTCAAGCGGGCTGTAACCCTGCTGCTTAAGCGCGTCCAAAGTCAAAAACGTTCCGGCGGATTTTGACATTTTGCCGGCGTGCAGCACCAGAAATTCGCCGTGCACCCAGTAGCGGACGTACTGTTTGCCGGTGGCGGCTTCGCTCTGCGCGATTTCGTTGGTGTGGTGAACGGCGATATGGTCCACGCCGCCGCAGTGTATATCTATCGTCGGGCCCAGATATTTCATCGCCATCGCCGAACATTCTATATGCCAGCCCGGGAAACCGACGCCCCACGGGCTGTCCCACTCCATCTGCCTTTTTTGGTTTTTAGGCGAAAATTTCCAAAGCGCGAAGTCTGACGGGTTTTTCTTTTCGTCGTTAAATTCCACGCGCGCGCCGCTTTTTAGGCCGGATATATGCGCCGCGCCGGCAAGGTTTGAGTAAGACGGGAATTCGGAGGTGTCATAGTAAATGCCGTCTGAGGTTTTGTAAGTGTAGCCTTTTTCTTCAAGCGTTTTTACGAGGGCTATCATCTCTTTAATATTTTCCGTCGCGCGGCTGACGATAGTCGGGCGGGTGCAGTTTAAAGAATCAAAATCTTCAAAAAACTTTTTTTCGTAAAATTTGGCTATATCCCACGCGCTTTTTCCGTCCCGCGCGGCACCGAGCTCCATTTTATCTTCGCCGGAATCCGCGTCCGACGTTAAATGGCCGACGTCGGTAATATTCATAACGTGTTTGACGGGAAATTCCGTGCGCAAAACGCGGACGAGCAAATCTTCAAAAATGTAAGTACGAAGGTTGCCTATGTGCGCGTAATTATAGACGGTGGGCCCGCAGGTATAGAGCGTCGCCCCGGCGGTGTTTAAAGGCGTAAAATTTTGTTTCTTTTTGGTAAGAGTGTTATAAAGCTGCATTTGTATCCGTCGCGGCGGAATAACTCTTTAAAGATTTAAAAAACAAATCGCATGTTTTTTGGCCGACGTTGTCCGCGCTGTCCTGGCTTAAAATACACTGCACTTCCACGTCGGACAGCGGGTTGATGGAGCCCGCAGGCGACATCGCGTAAGTAAAACCGGCCGGATTATAAGTGCTTTTGGCGGTCCTGTAAGCTTTGTCAATGCTGGCCTGAAATGTGCTCATTTCTTTTGCGCCTGCCGTAGGGCCTATTGAAAATTTCTTGGTGCCGACGGTAACCACCGCGTCCCCGTAGGCGCTTTTTGTGTTAAAACGGCTTTCGCCGGTAAAGTCGTTGGCATCGTCAAGCTGCGCGGACGGAGTGCTGTCGGTAATTTCAACGTTTCTGTATTTCTCGTAATCAATGCCGGATTTGCCGGTCACGTTTGTTTTGCTCGTCACGCAGGCGGACATAAGAATTACCGCGGGTAAAATTGCAAAAAACTTTCTCATAATCAACTATTCCTCTCGATTTTTACTGTTACGGCGCACTGGCACATAGCGGCTTCGCCGCGGCCTATTTCGCCTATGCCCTCATGGCTTTTGGATTTGAAACTTATGTTGTCAAAACCTATGCCGAAAATTTTGTCCATGCTTTGACGCACGGCTTTGTAATGCGGTTGCATTCTGGGGCTTTCGGTGATTAAAGTGGCGTCAATGTGAACCACCCGCGCTTTTTTCTTTTTCAAAATTTCAACCACGCGTTTTGCTATCGCCGCGCTGGAAATGCCTTTAATTTTTTTATTTGACGACGGGAAATAGACGCCCAAGTCCCCGGCGCAGACGGCGCCCAAAGCGGCGTCACATACGGCGTGCAGCACAACGTCCCCGTCGCTGTGGCCGGCAAAGCCTTTGTCATATTTAATTTCCGCGCCGCCGATAAAAAGTTTGCGCCTTTTTTCAAAACGGTGCAAATCAAAACCAAAACCGGTGCGGTAAATTATGTCCTTAGGCACTTTATTTAACCTTTGCAAAAATCATTCTGCCGGCGGACGTCTGCAAAATGGAATAGACGGAAACCTCCACCCTCTTGCCTACGTGCTTTCTGCCTTCTTCGACGACGACCATCGTCCCGTCATCCAGATAACCGACGCCCTGTTCTTTTTCTTTTCCGTCTTTCATTATGAACAGAGACATAGTTTCGCCGGGCAGCACGACGGGTTTGAGCGCGGTGGCCAGGTCGCTTATGTTTAAAACCACCACGTCGTAAATCGCGCCGATTTTATTTACGTTAAAATCCAAAGTTACCACTTCGCCTTTCAGGTTCTGCGCGAGTTTTACCACTTTTTCTTCCGGCGTGGCCGCTTCAATTTCTTTGGTTGTTATACGTATGGGAACGTCACGCTGTTCCTGCAGTCTGGCGACGACGTCCAGTCCTCTGCGGCCTTTCGCGCGTTCCAGCGGGTCCTTTGAGTTAGATAAAGTTTCCAGCTCGTTAAGCACGAATTTCGGGAAAACCAAAGCGCCGGAAAGAAATTTTGTATCTATTAAATCAATAACGCGGCCGTCTATGAAAGAAGTAATATCCAGCACTTTCAGGTGGCTGCCGACTTTGCTTAAACCTTCCAAATCACTTGATTTTATTACGCTGATTACCGCGCCGACTAGCACCCAGAAAAACTGCACGTAAATATTATATTTTGTCCACCAGTCCACGACGTCCACGAAATTTGTCCTGATGGCCACGTGGTCAAAGAACGCGTAAACAAAATAGCCCATTATGCCGCCGAACAGCGCTATCATTATTTTAATGAGCCGCAGTTTTTTGAAAACCATTTCCACAAAAATTAAAATTACCGCGCAGGCAAGCCCGGCGGCAAAGCCTTTTCTATCCGACAAAATGAAATTGTAAGTTAAAAAAGGGAAAGCTACTAAAGTAGATAAACGATACAGCCAAACAGTCATATAAACCTCCGGTTCAGAATTGAATAAGGGATTAAATATTTTTCAAATCTGTAAATATATATATAAATACATAGTAGCAAATTATCCAAGTCTTAGTATTCCGCCCATCCCACTATTTTTCTCCTAGTCCATTCTTCACAGGCAAATTTGCTGAGCGAAGATAACTTGGCCCAAAAAAATTTTAATCATCCTTCTTCGTGCGTAACCTTGTATTCCCAATACACATGGCCACAACCCTAGTATCGTCTATGAAATTGATGTATTTTTTACCCGATATTTTAAACAACGCTATAAGTCAACAGACAGGCGGCCCGATATGCGCTTTAGAATCGCCGGCGGACTGGCGAACGCATTTTGTATTTTTTGCCAAACGAACAACAAACATGGGACCTAAAGGCCCATTTTCTATATAGGTCTAAAAAACCTCTAGATATTTTATTGATAATCACTTAAAATAAGACTATATGAACAAAAAAGGCCAGATAGTCTTATTGTTTGTATAGGAGGAATGCTGGTATGAAATGCCTGTTAAAAATTTTTGTGGTTTTTGTGTTCTCATGTTTGTGCGTCGGGGCGGTGCATTCCCAGACGGAACGCGATTTTACAACGCTTTACAAAAAATTGGCCGATATAAAAATAATCTGCCCTGCCGATAAAACGCGTATTGAAAAATTGCTATTGCCCCAAAAGAAAAAATCGCAGCTGCAGGCCATTGATGATTTGTCGGATGACCAATTTGACGATTATATTAAAAACAGTATGCAGAAGTTCAGGGAAGAGTGTATCCAAAGCGTTAAAAATGACACTTTGGCGAAATATGATTTTTTGGCTTTGTATAAAGAGCCTAAAGAAGACTGTTACGTTGAAAAAACAAGAAAAGCGATAGAAACCCTTGAGAGTACTCCCTTAACCGGCGATTTTAAGTGGGATACCATTATTCCCGAAGATACGAAAGTTATTCTTGTGGGTGAAATACATAATATCGGAGTTGAAAATGTTGTGGTACAAATAATCCGGGATTTGAAAGCGAAGAAAAAAATATCTTATTTTGCCAGCGAGTTTATGGATACTAACATGGAAAACACCCTTAAGAAATTTTATGAGACCGGCGACGAAAACTATATCCGGAGCTATGACGGTTTACTGGATCAACGTAATAGATACCTCCAAAACCAGAGAACCGTAAAAGCGGCGGCTGGGTTGAAAATAATCCCTTTAGAGAACATACGCTATGAGTATTTAGGAATAGATACGGAAGAACAACTGAGCAAAACTATTTTTACAAGTAAATTGACAAGAGCGATTAAATACAGGTGGGACGATACGAAAGACTTTATGATATCTCCCGTGGGTATGGCATCAAGAAATATTTTTTGGATGAAAAGATTAGTGCCGTATCTTCAACAAGACGGAGTAATACTTGTTTACGCCGGCGGCGCGCATACACGGTATGGCGACGTTACGGGATCAATTTCTGACAGACTTAAAGCCGCAAAAATTAATACGTTGGTTATAAATTTTGAAGGCTCGGCGGTTGAGGTGGGGAAGTGGGGCAGCTTGATAAAAGTGCCGGAGGATAAAAAACAAGCCGCCGGGGCCGATTATATAGTATTATATCCGATAGGTGCTTTTTGTGATATGAACAGTTAAGATAATCAGAAACTATGGTCCCTTATTTTATTTGTCTTGTAACCCGTTGCATGTGCGCAAGGAAAACTTGAGCGCATATATTCTATTTTTTTAGAGTAAGGATTTTGGATAATTTTATTTTTTATTATTGCGCGGCGGGAACCGGAGACGGGGCGTCGGCCGGGGAGGTTGCCGGCTGCGTATTGTCTTTTGCGCCTGTTCCGGTTACGGCCGTGGCGCCGGCTTTTAACGCTTTCATCGCCGGGTTATTCAGAATGGTCCCTGTTATTAAAGACGCAAAGGTGGAAAGCATGCTCATGCTGCCCTGGGGGTTGTCTATAGTGCCGCCGATTTTTATTGTAAGCGGCATATTCCCGCTTTCAGGGTGGTTGCCCGGGGCGGCGTTGACCGTCATATCAAGCGCGCGGGAAATGAAATCCATATTACCGCTCAGCTTAAATGACATTAAGTCGGAAACGAAAGAGCCTTGTTTTATCTCGCTTTTGCCATTCTTAAAATCTAATGCGGTGGCAAAACTGTCAAAGTCCAGCTTGCCGTTAATTTGCTGCGGGGGCTGCTGGGCTTCCGCGGCGGCGTTTTCTTTTTCCGCTTGCTTTTGCTCGGCGGTTTTAGGTTTGGGAACTAAACTTGACAGAACGTCCAAAACGTCCAAAGCGTTAACCACTTTGCTTACTACGCTGACAGACATAAACAGCACCTTCGCCAGCGCGTTGGAATTTGTAAGCTGGTAAATATCTTTTATTTGCCCGCTGCCGGTGGAGAAATTTAAATTGCCCTGCGTCTGGTCCAGCATAACGGTAAGGCCGGTAATATCGGTATTAAATTTGACGGTCTGCGCTTTGAAAAACTGGCTGTCAAAATTGCCTATATCGGCCGACGCGGTGACGGTGAGCGGCGGCAAACCTAACTCCTGCTGCCATTGTTCCTGTTTTTGTTTGAGGGTGGTATTGTCAGGCGGCGCGGCGGGGGCGGCGGCGGGCTGTTCCGGCGTTTGTTCTTTCGGCGCCGGTTTTGTTTTTACATATATGCGTTTGGCTTTAAGAGACGCGCTGACTTCTCCGCTTGTTTTACCGATGCTGATTTTTAGTTTTGACTCCAAAGGATATCCGTTAAGATTAGCCGTTAAAGACGGCATATCGATATGTTTGATATCTTTGATATTTATTTTCGTATTCAGTTTTTCAAGGTCGCCCGCAGCATCCGTATACGCGCCGATATTGTCCGCGGTTAAAGTGCCGCTTACGTCCATGTTTTCAGAGGCCAAATCCCATGCCGCCGTTCCCTGCGGTTTATAGGCGGCAAGCAGGGGCAGGAGCTGCGGAGTTTTGTCTAGGGCGATTGTCCCCGTTGTTGCCGCTTTGTAAACTAATTTTTTGCCAAGCGTTACCGCGCCGTTCGCGGTTATTTTTGAAGCTACCGTATTTATGTCAAGATTTTCCAGCGTTATTTTCTGCGCTTTTAAATCCGTCGATATTTCCCCGTTTGTTTTAAGCGACGTCAAATCAAATTCCGGCGTTTGCACAATGTCCTGAAAAGACGAAGAAACAAGTTTTTTTGTTTCCGTCTCAAAATATATTTTCGGGTTTTCAAAATCCCAAACCTGTCCGCGCAGGTTTATAGAAGAATCTTTATAACCAGCGGCCATCGTCACGATTTCAACAAATTCTTTGGACAAATCCGGCCGCGCGGCCAGACCTAGTTTTATATTTTGCACGTTTATGTTTTGGTAAGCTAAATCCGCGGCCGCGTTCACGGCTGCCGTAAACGGACCTTCCAAATTAATGCCGGACATATCGACTGCCAAATCTCTGACGGTGAGCGCTATATTCTGCTGTTCGTCTTTATAAGTTATATTCCCGTCCGTAAGCTGCAGCGCCCTTATATAAGGATAAACCAGCGGATTAGATTTTTTTTGGTTTTCCGGCTGCGGCTGCGGCGCGGGGGTTGTGGTTTGGGGGATAAGCGGCTCAAAATTAAATTTGCCCGTTTTATCTTTGATTACGTTTGCGTTAAGACCGTCTACAAGGACCGCGTTTACGCGCAGCTCCCGCTTAAAAAGCGCAAGCAGCGAAAAATGCACCCTGACGCGGTTTACGGAAACAATTTGCCGCCCGCCGGCGGCAAGCGTTACGCCGCGCAAATCAAGGCCGGTAAGCCCGGCGGAAATTTTGTCGATTTTAAAATCCCCGTTGATTTTTTCTGAGACGGTCTGCGTGATTTTATTTTTAATTTTTTCGGACGGCAGCGCGTAGCGCAGCGTAAGTTCGGCCGCCAGGACAAGAATTATAACGGCAGCGGCGGCGTAAAAAATTATTCTTGTAAAGATTTTGTGCTTGTTGCAAAATTTTGCGATACCCCGTGGTATGCTTTTAAAGAATTTTTTTAACATACTTTTATTATATAAAAATAGTTATATGTCCGGCGTTCCGTACTTCAGAGAAAAGAGCGGCATAGTTCTAAATACTTATTGAGGCGTAGGTCTTATGGCCCTTGCGGTTAATTTCCTTTTTCCGCTATAATTAAATGAAAATATTTCGAGGAGAATATGTGAATAAAATATTGATGACGCTGTCCGCAATACTTCTGTCCGCCTGCCTTTTCGCCCAAACACTGCCGAAGGATTTTGCTAAACTAAGACTTTTCTATTCAGACGCCGTTTCGGAATTAGAAAATAATTTAAACGGCGAATCCGCCGCGCGGCAGAAACAGGAATTTAAAAAGAAAATTAAAGAAGAAAAATTCATTATGCCCGTCATGACACTTAGACAGGCGGTAGCTTTAGAGGAGCTCAACAAAGAATTAAAGAGGGAAGCGGAATTAAAATTATTTACCGTTTTTGTAAACGCCGTAAGAAGCGCAGGTACTGACGATATTACAGCCGTTTTTAAAGAATATGAAGAAACGCTGTTAGATAAAAATAACAAAATCGACGCCGCCGTGTTTAAAAATATCAAAACGTTTTATGAGAAATCACTTGTGGCGAAGGACTCAAAAACCGCGTTTTTGGAGTATGCCGCGTATGATTATTGCAATAAAACAGACGAGATTACAGAGAACAGTTATAATCTCTTTTTTGCGGCGTTTGTTAAATTGAGACAGGCCCAGATAAATACCAAAGCAGCAGATGACCAGGCTTCCGCCCCGGCAAACGCGCCCGAGGAGAAGGCTGAAAACCCCGAAGGCTGAATCCGGATATAAACCCCCGTGTATTAAAATATAGGACTAAAGACCTATTTGTACTTGGGCCTAAATTACCCCGCGGAATAGGTCTTACGGCCCTGGCCCGGTTTTGGCTTTAAGTATATAATATCGGTAGACGCAATTAATTAAAGGACATAGTATAAGGAGATAATATGAAGAAGATACTGATGATGTTCGGCGCAATGACGTTAACAGCCGGTCTTTTTGCCCAGCTGTTGCCGGATACTGCTAAAGTACAGCAGCAATGGGCTGACTACACAAAGAATTCCGTTTTTGAATTTCCAAAAACCGATGATAAACCAATTCAATTAAAAACGAACAAAGAGGCATTAAAAAAATTCCTTGATGAAGAAAGAGAACGACATCCTGGTGAGATGGCCGCTAAGATGATAATGATTAACAGGCCTGCGAAGCTTGAGAAAATATCATTTTCCATGTTTAAAGACAAAGTGAACAATACGGACACGGCCGCTTTTGCCGGCCTTCTTGAAAAGTATCAACAAGACAAGTTAGATACAAATGATAAAGTTGCGGTTGCTGTGTTTAACAATATTAAAAGTTTCTATGAAAAATCACTTTCGGCAAAAGACCAGAAAGCGGCGTTTATACAATTTGTTTCATATGACTACGAGAATGAAACAAATAAAACTTATGAAGAAGGATATACAGGCTTCTTTTTCCGTTTCACTATGGCCAAACTTTTTAAGCCCATACCTCCTCTTCCTGATTTTAATATAAAACAACCTAAACTAATGAATAAAAAAGTATCTATGCCCTTGGACACCATCCCGGTGAAACAGGCGGAAAATTCTTCAGACAGCGTGCAAATGAAGCTGTTAGAAGACCAGCGCCTCGAGGTTGACCTCCGTAATAGACGCTGACCTCCACAGCACCCGAATGAAACAGTTAAAAGACAGCATCCATTAATCACATCAACAAAAAGGAAAGGGATATTTAGTTTAAATATCCCTTTCCTTTTTTTATTCCGTTATTTTTATTTAACTATTTTTATATGCAGTTCTTTAAGCTGTTTTTCTTCGACGACATTCGGACTTTCCGTCAGCGGGCAGTATGCGGTCGCCGTTTTGGGGAAAGCTATTACTTCTCTTATGGATTCCTCGCCGCAGAGAAGCGCCGTCAGGCGGTCAAGGCCCATGCCGAAGCCGCCGTGCGGCGGCGCGCCGTATTGCAGCGCGTTAAGCAGCATGCCGAAACGCAGCGCGGCTTGCTCTTTGCTGTGTTTCATAAGTCCTAAAATTTTCTCCTGCAGTTCGCGCCTGTGGTTACGCACAGAGCCTGAGGCCAGTTCCACGCCGTTTAACACCAAATCAAACTGGTGAGAGCGCACTTTGCCCGGGTTCGTGTCAAGCAGCGGAATATCTTCTTCAACCGGCGCGGTGAAAGGATTGTGCGCGGCGTCCCAGCGGTCTTCGTCGGCGACATATTCCAGAAGCGGGAAATTTTTTACCCACAGAAACGCCCATTTTTTCTGCGGTTTTAAACCCAGCAGTTTTATTAATTCTTTTCTCAAAACGCCAAGATAATTTGAAACCGTTTTTTCTTTATCCGCGCCAATAAAAACAATGTCACCTTCCTGGATGGACAGAGAGCTTTGCAGTTTTGCAAGTTCTTCCGCGCTGAAAAATTTGGCGGACGGGCCGTCAAATCTGCCGTCGAGATATTTAAACCAGACAAGGCCTTTTGCGCCGTTAGCTTTAACCAAATCCGTCAGTTTGTCAAGCGTGGTACGGTTAATTTTTTCCGACGCTTTTTCCGCGCGTATGGCGCGGACAACACCGCCCGCGGCGATATTGTCGTGAAAAACTTTGAACGCGCTTTTGGCAAACAGCGGCGTCACGTCCTGGATATGAATTTCAAAACGCAGGTCAGGTTTGTCGGAGCCGTATTTGGCCATAGCTTCGTCATAACCCATTTCTATGAACGGAGTTGTAATTTCTTCGCCCATTTCGGTAAAAATTTCTTTCATCAAACCTTCGCCGACGCGGAAAATGTCCGATATGCTTACAAACGACATTTCCGTGTCAATCTGCGTGTGTTCCGGCTGGCGGTCGCTCCTCAAATCCTCGTCGCGGAAAGCGCGGGCAAGCTGGAAATAACGGTCAATGCCGCTGGCCATTAAAGTCTGTTTGAACATCTGCGGGCTTTGCGGCAGCGCGTAAAACATGCCTTCGTGCACGCGGGACGGCACCAGATAATCGCGCGCGCCTTCCGGCGTGGAGCGCGTTAAAATTGGCGTTTCCACTTCCAAAAAACCGTTTTTGTCAAAGTAGCGGCGCGCAGTCTGCGCTATGCGGTGGCGTGCGGTAAGATTACGCACCATGCGCGGGCTGCGGAGGTCGATATAGCGGTATTTCAGCCGCGTTTCTTCGGAAATATTTTTTGTAGTGTCCACTTCAAAAGGCAGCGGGACGGACGTGTTTAAAAGTTCTATTTCATGCGCGACTATTTCTATTTCACCCGTCGGGTTTTCGGTTTTGACGTGCATGTCCGCGCGCGGTTTTACTTCGCCGGTTACTCTGATAACGTATTCGCTTCTGAACGTCGCGGCCAACTCAAAAGTTTTTTTGTTCGACGGTTCCACGACGACCTGTACAAAACCCGTTCTGTCCCGTAAATCCAAAAATAAAAGCCCGCCGTGGTCGCGGTAGCTGTTAACCCAGCCGCACAGCACCTGCACGGTGCCGGCTAAACTTTTATTAACGTGGCCGCAGTAGTTTGTTCTCATCATAATAAAGATTTAACCTCTGTATAAATGTTTTCAAATTTGATTTCTTTCTGGCTGCCGGTTTTAAAATCGCGCAGCGTAAAAATATTTTTGGCAAGTTCGTCTGGCCCGAGCAGCAGCGCGTAGGCAGCACCGGCTTTGTCCGCCGCTTTAAGTTGCGTTTTCAGGTTTTTATCAAAAAGCCCGCCGTCCGCGCAGATGTTTTTTACGCGCAGGCTATACATTATTTCAAAAGCTTTGGCGTTGCACGTTTTGTCCAGAGAAATTACAAAAATTTTATTTTCTGTCTTAGGCGCAATTTCGCCGCGCGCGGCAATGGCCCGCTCTACGCCCATCGCGAAACCCACAGCGGGAACTTGCGGTCCGCCCATACTTTTGACAAGGCCGTCATAACGCCCGCCGCCGGCAATGGCGTTTTGCGCGCCGTCGCCCGCCTGGAACTCAAAAACCGTTCTTGTGTAATAATCAAGCCCGCGGACAAGGTTTTCATCGACGGTATAATCTATCCGCCCGTTAAGCAGATTTTTAACTTCTTCAAAATGTTCGACGCACGTCGCGCAGAGTTTTTGTTTCGGCGCGTTCGCGGCTATGCGCGGGCCGTCTATTTTGCAGTCCAAAACGCGTAGCGGGTTACGTTCAAGCCTTTCTTTGCACTTGTCGCAAAGCGCGTCAAAATCTTTTTTTAAATATTTGACTAATTCTTGTTTGTAAGCAGGGCGGCATTCCGGGCAGCCGAGGGAATTTATTTTTACACTATAATTTTTTATGCCGAACGCGGTGACGATATCTTTTAAAATCAAAATAGTTTCAGCGTCCGCCGCCGGCGCCGCGCTGCCGATATATTCCAAACCTATTTGTTCAAATTCGCGGTAACGGCCCGCCTGAGGGCGTTCCGCGCGGAACATATTTCCTATATAAAAAAGTTTCTGGACGGGTGAATTTGCGGCAAAATTATTTTCAATATACGCGCGCACCACGCCGGGCGTGCCTTCGGGCCGCAGAGCCAAAGTTCTGCCGCCAGCGTCTTCAAAAGAATACATTTCTTTTTGGACGATATCGGTAGTGTCGCCGGTAGATTTTACGAAAAGTTCTTTAAGTTCGACGGTGGGAATACGTATTTCATCCGCGCCGGCAAGCTTAAACACGCGCCGCGCCGCGCTTTCAATTTCCGTAAAATAATCAGACTGCGGCGCCAGAATATCTCTGAACCCGCGTACCAGTTTAGTCATACATATATTTTAACTTATTTAGATTGGCTTTGAGATTAGCCATCGGTTTGCCGATTTGAGTCCGCTCCAGTATCTTACTTCAAATTATTAATGAAATTATCAAAATCTACCAAATCAAGTTTTATAGCCTGCCCTTCTTTGTCTTCAGCTTTAGGCAACGGCGGCAATTTTACGGATGATATATCCTGTATAATCTTATTAGGTTCGCCGAATATCTCTTGCAGCATTTGCATATTGGCTATATAATGTAATCCACCGGTGCCTACATAGACGACATCATACTTTTCAATGGCGGCTTTTATGTTCTCTCGCATAAAAGGCTCGCGGCCACTTTGCGAAACGCGGAGGCTCATGCGGTTTGACATGAACGGGCCGTCATAATCATACGGGTTAGGATATTTACTAAAATCTATTTTATAAAACTCTTCACCGTTGAAAGCCTCTTTAAACCACTCTAAAAAACTTTCCGGCGTGAGCCTGTCGCCGTATTTTGGATTATAAAACCGCTGTGTATCATTCAGCCAATATTCCGGGGTTTTCCTGTCTTTATATGCGGCGTCTTCGGCGAACATACTCCTTATAATAATAAATCCCTGGAAGTCTCTATAGATATAACCATATTTATTTTTTAAAACTTCAAACCAATCATCCGTCGCAAGGTCTGCGCGGACTATCGGGATGTTATGATTCCAGGCGAAAAAAGCGGCGATATTGGCTTCCGCTGTGCTTGGATACTCAAAATCCCTGTCTTTTCTCTCCCATTCCACCACCACTACCTGTGGGGGAGGAAATAGTTTATTATTAAAAACATAGTTCACAAGGTTTTTATTGTTTTCGTCGCCATGGTTGGCAACGAGGTAAATTAAAGTTTTACTGTCTTTTTTGTAAACAACTAAAAAGGATTTTTCTTTATGTTCTTCTATCAATTGTTTTCCCAGAGCGGTAAAATCCGTGCCGTTTGCTGCGGAGAATGGTATGAATAGCAATAAAAGAAACAGGATTTTTTTCGAGATAATATTAACAGAGAACAAATAAACATTTCCTATTGATAATAGTAATTTCTTCATAAGAATCTCCTTTTATATATTTATTACATTACGGATAATTATTTATTGGTGCGTCCGCATTCGGCCAGCAGGTTTTTGAATAACTTCATTTGGGCGGGGTAATTTTTTTCTATCGTGCCCGGGTAGGAGTCAAAACGGTAGGTCCAGTTTTTGTCTGAGACGAGGCCGGGCGTATTTACTCTGTCCGTCGTTCCGCAAATGTCCTGCACGGACAACATCACTATTGACGAGCCGGACTGTAAAAGACGTCTTAAAACGGTTTCCTGTACTTCCGTCGTGAAAGGGACTAACCCGTTGGTTTTTTGCGTTGAAATCATTTCCCAGATATTCGCGCGTTCTTCAAACGGCATAGATTCCCACCAGTCGCGCATAGTTTCCGTGTCATGCGTGGAAACCGCGGCGACCGAAATGAGCGGGAATTTGCGCGGCTCCCGGTAATAGCCGTGGTCTTTTTCCCATCTTAAAATTTTATAACCGGGGATTTGCAGTTGGGCCATAACTTCGCGCGTAAAATCGGGAATAACGCCCAAATCTTCGCCGACGAGCGTTTTGCCGGCGGCAAACTGTTTTACCAAATTTAAAAATTCATAGCCGCGCTTTTTCTGCGCTTCGTCGCCCAGCCAGTCATAGTGGCCGGCGTCTTTGGCATCTTTATAGACGTAAGTTCTGAAGAATCCGACAAGATGGTCCAGCCTGATAATATCATATAACTGCACGGCGCGCTGTATTTTGCGTTTCCAGTAAGAAAACCCGCTGTTCTGCATGGCCACCCAGTCATATGCGGGCAAACCCCACCGCTGGCCGTCCGTGGAAAACTGGTCCGGCGGCGCGCCGACTTCCATGGAAACATTAAAATTCCCGCGTTCGGCCCAAACGTCCGCGCTGTCTAAATTTATGCCGAACGGTATATCGCCGAACAGCAGCATGTTTTTAGCTTTAGCGGCGGCGGTGGCGCGGGCAATCTGGCCGTCCGCCACCCATTGTATATATTTGAAAAACATTACTTGGTGAAAATTGTTGGCCTCAAAAATACGCAGAGTCTCTTTATCTGCGTTTTTAAAATTTTCCGGCCACTGCGTCCACGTCTGCCATTTATAAAAATCTTTTAACGCGCGGAAGCGGGCGTAGTCGTGTATCCAATGCGTCTGCGCGTCGATATAAGCTTTAAACTCGTGCGCGCGCGGAGTATTTTTGTCCCACTGCGTTTCAAGAAAGTGCGAAAAACCCAGCAGCAGCGTTTTAAGTTTCGCGTCACGCACGGTGTTATAATAAACCCTGTCAGACTTATGCCATATCTCAATTAATACTTTTATCGAAGCGATAAATTTTTGCGCGCGCGGGCTGTTAATGACGTCCTCCGTGTCCCGAACGCTTATATAAATGGGATCAATGGCAAAAGACGACAAAGCGCTGTAAGGCCCCGCTTCATACGGAGAGATTTCGTTTATGGGAAGTATTTGGAGTATTGTCGCGCCGGTGGAAGAGAAGTAGTTTATCCATTGTTCAAGAGAAGAAAAATCGCCTGTTCCCCAGTCTCCGTCACTCCTCATGGAAAACATGGGAATCACAATACCGGCGGTTTTTCTTTCCAAAATGGGTAACATATTATTTTCTTGCTACGGCTTCTATTTCTATAAGCGCGCCTTTCGGCAGGCCGGAAACCTGGACGGCGGTCCTTGCCGGCGGATTTTCTTTAAAGAAAGCGGCGTAGGCTTCGTTCATTTCGGCAAAATAAGTTAGGTCAGTCATGTAGACGGTGGTTTTGACAATATGCTTGAGTTCAACTTTCGCGGCGGCCAAAACGGCCTCTATATTTTTTAAGACGACTTCAGTCTGCGTTTTAACGTCTCCGCCGATAAGTTCGCCGGTTACCGCGTCCAAAGGAATAGTGCCGGAGGTAAAAATAAACCCGTGCGCTTCAACCGCCTGAGAATAGGGCCCGATAGGTTTCGGCGCTTTGGGGGATAAAATTATTTTATTTGACATGTTTTCCTCTCTCTCTAAAAACTTATACAATATAGTATATTAAATTACGGGGGAAAGCGGGTTATGAAAATTACCTTTTTGGGCACAAACGGGTGGTATACAACCGCCACCGGCGCAAGCACATGTGTTTTTGTAGAGAGTTCCGCGGCGTATATTATTTTTGACGCCGGCATGGGGTTTTACAGAGCCGGCGGTTTGATTAAGGACGAAAGGCCGGTTTATATTTTTTTAAGCCATTTACACCTTGACCATATCGACGGGCTGCAGACGATAAATAAACTTAATTTAAAACAAGGTATAAAAATTATTACCGGCCCCGGCATGAAAAAAGAACTGGAAAGTTTTATGCGCCCGCCTTTTATGGGCGCTTTGGATAAAATGCCCAGCAAAATTGAGATTGTCGAGGCAGATGACTTTAAAGAGTTTAACCTTGAAACCAGCCCGCTAACGCATACTGTGCCTGCGACGGCTTTCAGGTTAAACGTAGACGGCAAAATTTTAGTTTACGCGCTTGACACCGGCTGGTGCGACAATCTTATAAAAATATCAAAAGACGCGGATTTGCTGATAACCGAAAGCGCTTTCTTGCCCGGCGTCAAGCCGAATAATAACCATATCACGCCGGAGGAAGCCGCAAAAGCCGCGCTTATAGCCGGCGCGAAAAAACTAGCGCTTATACATTTTAAGGCGGATGATTATACCGATTTTACGCTGCGCGACAACGCTTTAACCGCCGCGCGGGAAATTTTTTCAAACACTATCGCGCCTAAAGACGGCGACAATTTAGAGGTATAAAAAATGTGCATAGCGGCACCCGGTCAAGTCATAAGCATTGCGGGCGAAACGGCGCAGGTTAAGTTTGGCCGCCTGACGCGCGCCGCGCAGACAACGCTTAAACCGAACGTTAAGAAAGGCGACTACGTGCTTGTGCACGCCGGGTTTATTATGGAAATACTGGAACGAAAAGACGCGCTTGAGCGCTTGAAACTTTTTAAAGAAACGGAGCTGGACTGATGCTGGCCGCCGTCAATAAATCAGCCGCGCGGCTTAAACACGCCGTCAATATTATGGAAGTCTGCGGCACGCATACAAACGCCATCGCGCGGGCGGGGCTCAAAAAAGTTTTAAGCAAAAAAATAAATTTGATTTCCGGCCCCGGCTGCCCGGTCTGCGTTAGTAGCGATATTGATTTGTGGCGGGCGGTTAATCTGGCGGCGAGGCCGGGCGTTATAATTTGTACTTTTGCAGATATGCTGCGCGTGCCTGACATTTGCGGCGGCAGCCTGGCAGCAGCTAAAACTGACGGGGCCGACGTGCGCGTCGTCTACAGCCCTCTTGACGCGGTCAGCCTGGCGCGGAAAACAAAAAAAAACGTCGTGCTTATCGCCGCAGGATTTGAGACTACCGCTCCGTCGGTTGCCGCAGTAATATTGCAGGCCGCGAAACTTAAACTCAAAAATTTTTTCGTATTCCCCATGCTCAAATTAATAAACCCGGCGGTTAAAACTTTGCTTGACGGGGATAATGATATTGACGCGTTTTTGCTGCCGGGCCACGTCAGCCTGATGCTGGGTTTGGAACCTTATAAATTTATAGCGCGCGAATATAAAAAGCCCGGCGTCGTAGGCGGGTTTGCGGCGGAAGAAATTTTGGCCGCGCTTGAAAAAATTATAAGCCAGATTAACGGCGGGCGCGCTGAAATTGAAAACGCTTATCCGCCGGTGCGCGCTGACGGCAACCCGGCGGCGCGCGGGATTATGTTTAAGGTTTTTACGCCGTACGGCGCGCTTTGGCGTGGACTTGGCAAAATAAAAAATTCAGGCCTTAAAATAAAAAAAGAGTTTGCCGCTTTTGACGCGCTTGCGAAATTTAAATTTCCGCCGCCGCCGAAAATAAAACAGTCCGGCTGCAAATGCGGCGCGGTTCTGGCCGGCAAAATTACGCCGAAACAGTGTAATTTGTTTTCCAAAAAATGCACGCCGCAAAAACCTTTGGGGCCGTGTATGGTGTCTGGCGAGGGCGCGTGCCGCGCTTTATATGAAAACAGATAAGGTTATAACATTGGAACACGGCGCCGGCGGGGAAGCCAGCCGCGCGCTGATTAATAAACTTGTGCTCAAATATTTTAAAAATAATATTTTGGCGCGGCTGGACGACGCCTCCGCGCTGGTTATGCGCTCAAAAAAAATCGCTTTTACCACGGACAGCTATGTCGTGAATCCCGTTTTTTTCGACGGAAGAAATATCGGCGACATCGCGCTTTGCGGCACGGTTAACGACCTGTCCGTCAAAGGCGCGGCGGCAAAATATATTTCGCTCGGCTTAATTATTGAAGAAGGTTTTAAACTGCTGGATTTGGAGCGTATTTTAAAAAGCATGGCCGCGCGCGCAAATGAAGCCGGCGTGCAGATTGTCACCGGCGACACTAAAGTAGTACAGCGCGGCGCGGCGGATAAAATTTTTATAAACACGTCGGGAATCGGCGAAATTATTAAAGAAATGTCGCCTGAAAACATAAGGCCCGGGGACGTGATTATTGTAAGCGGTTTTTTGGGCGGGCACGGCATGGCGGTGATGAACGCGCGGCATAACCTCGGTCTTAAAGGTTTGAGAAGCGACGTCGCGCCGCTCTGCGAAATTACCCGCGCGGTTCTGCCTTACGCTCATATGATGAGGGATTTGACGAGGGGTGGTTTGACGTCCGCGCTGACGGAAATTTCCGGTAGTTGTGATCTTGACATTGAAATTGACGCCGGCAAAATTCCGCTGGACTCCGTTGTAAAAGCCGCCAGCGCGCTGCTGGGGACGGACCCGCTGCAAAGCGCTAACGAGGGCAAACTGGTTTGTTTTGCGCCGGCCGCGCACGCGGAAAAAGTTTTAAAATTAATGCGCGCGCAAAAATACGGTAAACACGCCGCCGTTATAGGCCGCGTGCTGAAAACCAAAAATAAAAAAGTTTTTATAAAAACTTCCGTCGGCGCTCGGCGTTTGCTCAAAGAACGCGCGGGGGAAAACTTGCCGCGTTTATGTTAAGAAAAAAATTACTTATAACCGGTACAGTGCAGGGCGTCGGATTCCGGCCTTTTATTTATAAAACCGCGCGGAAGCTGGGGCTGGCCGGGTTTGTCAGGAACACTTCGCGCGGCGTTGAGGTTGAAGTCCAGGGAAAAAACGTAAATTTGCTAAAAGAAGAAATACATAAGAATTTGCCATTACAGGCTTTTGTAGAAAACATAAAAATAACACGGATTAAAAAGAAAAAAGAAAAAAATTTTAAAATTTTGGTAAGTAAAAAGTATGAAAAAGATACGACTTTTTTACCGCCTGATTTAGCGCTTTGCAAAAACTGCGCCAAAGAAATTTTAAACCCGAAAGACCGCCGTTATAATTACCCTCTTACGAACTGTACGGACTGCGGGCCGCGCTTCAGCATAACCGCCGGGCTGCCGTATGACCGCAAAAACACGACTATGCGTAAATTTAAAATGTGCCCGTCGTGCGCGGCGGAATATAATAACCCGCTCAGCCGCCGTTTTCACGCGCAACCGGACTGCTGCCCCGTCTGCGGCCCGCAGATTTTTTTTGAAGGCGAAAAAGGGGCGGCCGCTTTAAAAAAGGCCGCGCGGTTTATTGACGGCGGAAAAATTATCTCTTTAAAAAGCATAGGCGGTTACCACCTGGCTTGCGACGCGAAAAATTTTAAGGCGGTATCCCTTCTGCGCCGGCGTAAGAACAGGCTCGATAAACCTTTCGCGCTTATGTTTAATGGTTTAAGAACCGCAAAAAAATATTGTCATATTACGCAGCTTGCCGCAAAAGAGCTGCAATCCTCCGCCGCGCCGATAGTTATGGCGCGCAAAAAAATTATGCTGCGCGGCATTGCGGATAATTTAAATAATTACGGCGTGATGACAGCGTATACGCCGCTGCATAAAATACTTTTTTCAATGCTTAAAACCGACGCGCTGGTGATGACGTCCGGTAATGCGCCCGGCGGCGCGCTTTGCAGTCTGGACGGCGAGGCGCGGGCAAAATTAAAAAATATCGCCGACGGTTTTTTGTTTCATAACCGCGAAATTTATAATAAGCTTGACGATTCAGTAATGTTTGAAGCGCTTGGCAAAATGCGTTTTATGCGCCGCGCGCGCGGTTACGCGCCTCAGCCGCTGACGCTTGTGCGCCGCGCGGCCAAAACCGTCTGCGGATTAGGCGCGAATAAAACCGCCGCCGCCTGTTTTATTGACGGAGATAAAGCGTATCTCACGCAATATACCGGTGATTTGGATAAAGAAGAAAACCAGAAATTTTATTTGGACGCAAGCGCGAAAATGCGAAAACTTTTTA
The DNA here is from genome assembly GCA_009778915.1 of Elusimicrobiota bacterium. Classification (GTDB taxonomy): domain Bacteria; phylum Elusimicrobiota; class Elusimicrobia; order Elusimicrobiales; family Elusimicrobiaceae; genus Elusimicrobium. The sequence continues at coordinate 100,982 of WRFH01000003.1, read as the reverse complement.
GCTTGCGCCCGAAAGTTTTTGCGCGTGATTTGCACCCTGACTATTTCACATCTCAGCTGAAACCTTCGGCGCGCGCGGTGCAGCACCACGCGGCGCACGCTTTAAGCGCGGCGGCGGAACATAATTTAAAAGGGAAATATCTGGGTATAATTTTTGACGGCATGGGGCTCGGTAACGACGGTACCGTCTGGGGCGGCGAGTTTTTGGTTTTTAATAATAAAAAATACCGCCGCGCCGGAACTTTTGAAAGCATTTTGCTGCCCGGCGGCGATATAAGCGTTAAAGAAATTTGGCGGCTCGGTCTGGGAATTACAAGAGACGCCGGCGGCAGTTTATTTGAAGAAATAGATAAGGAAAAGATAAAAACCGCGCTTAAAATGATAAGAGCGGATATCAACTGCCCTAAGTGTTCCAGCGTCGGACGGTTGTTTGACGCCGTAGCTTTTTTGTGCGGGCTGCGCGCGGCGGTGACATATCAGGCGCAGGCGGCTATGGAGCTGGAAGCTAAATTTACCGCGCCGGAAAAACCTTACCAGGTGAAAATAGAAAAACGCGGCGGCCTTTATACCGTTTTGACAAAACCGCTGTTTGAGGAAGTTTTGCGGCGCGGCGAAGACGCGCAAACCGTGTCAAACCGTTTTCACTCTTTTATAATTAAAGCCGCGCTGGAAACCGCTAAAAAAATAGGGATAAAGCAAATAGTTTTAAGCGGGGGAGTATTTCAAAATAAAGTTTTGCTTGAAGGGATTTATAGCGCTTTAACAAAGGCGGGATTTAGAGTTTATTTAAATGAGCGGGTGAGTTGTAACGACAGCGGGCTCGCGCTGGGGCAGGCGTACTTTTTACTATAAAATTTAGTTATTCCGTTTTGTCTCTACAGCTATATATTAGTGAACATGATGTGTTCTTACCCCCTCACCCTATCCCTCTCCCCCGGTGGGGCGAGGGGAAAAGAAAGAAGTATGAAAATTACAAATAAAAAACCCCGTCTTTTCAGACGGGGTTTTTTTCTAAGTTAAATTAGAAAGTAGGAGCTGTAGCGCCGGACGGAAGCGTGGTGGTGCTGTCGCTGTCGTTATATTCTAAGCAAATATCGCCAGCTTTGCCGGTGTCCGTGGTATAGCAGTACGGTTTGTCCGTATCGTTATAAGGCTTACCGACATAGTACGGATAAGCCGCGTTGTCTCTTTTCGCCCAAATCTCGGTAGGAGATAAGAGCACGATAAAACCGTTGGAGGTTTTGGTCGCAAGAGTATCATTGAGGGCGTTGGTCTGGGAGATGGTACCTGAAGGGGTGGTATCCAGTCTTTTCCAGTTGTCGGTAAACGTGCCGGTAGACATAAAATATCTCTGTTCGGCAAGCACCGCGTTGCCGATAACCGTCTCGGCTTCCGCCATTCTGGATTTTTCAACGGCTTTGAAGTATTGCGGCAGCGCGATAGCGGCCAAAATACCGATAATGAGCACGACGACTAAGAGCTCAATTAAGGTGAAACCTTTCTTATTCATAATTCCCCTCCTCAAGGGATGTAATTTTTGTAGCAAATGCATGCTACATAATTAGTTTAATATTAAAAGTAATGTTTGTCAATATGCTACAACGCTATGGTGTGTTCAAAGGCTATCATTATTTCCGCGACGTCACGGCCGGACTTTGCTTTTGATAAACGGGAGAGCACTGTTTTATTAGACACGAAGGATGAGATTTGCGCCAGAAGTTTAAGCTGCGCGCCGTGGTCTTTCGCGGGAGAGAGAATTAAAAAGAAAAATTTTGCCGGCCGTTTGTCGTCCTGGTTAAAAATTATGCCCTTCTTTGAAAGGCCGAACGATATTACCGGCGTTGTTATTGACGCCAGACGCACGTGCGGTATGGCCACGCCTTTGCCTATATAAAATGATATCAGACGCTCCCGGCTGGAAATTAAATCTTTAACATGCTCCTTGGAAAAAGAAGGAAGAACCGCGTGCAGTTTGTCCGTTAATATATTGTAGGCTTCAAATTTGTCCGCGGTGTCAAGGTTGAGCACGCAGGCGTCCGGCACAAGGACGTGGCTGAGCGTGAAACTCGGCGTAATTTCGTTTTCGTCCCTTATTTCCCCGACAAGTTCTTCCAGCACGTCTTCCAAAGTCAACAGGCCGGTGACGGCGTTTTCTTTATTTTTTACAAGGCCCTGGTGTATGCGGCGGTTCTGGAATTCGCGCAGAGCAACCTCAACCGGCGTGTCCTCTTTTAACACCAGCAGCGGGCGCATATATTTTTCAATGGGCGGAGTAGCGTTTTCCGTCAGAAAATCAAGCGAAATTTCTTTAACCATGACGTACTGCGCCGCGTCGTCGATGGTATTTGTAAAAACCGGATAGCGGGAAAATTTTTTGTTTTTTATTATGGCAAATTTTTCCGCCCACGAAGAATCTTGTTTAAGCGCTACTATATTCGCGCGCGGCGTCATTATATTTTTCGCGGTTTCGCCTTTAAAATCAAAAAGGTTTTCAAACATCAGGCTGCGGCTTAAAGTAAACTGGCCGCTGTCCTGGGACTCGTCAAAAATTATTCTTATTTCTTCTTCCGTCGGCATTTTTTCTTTGTCTTTCGGGTTAATGCCGATAAGTTTTAAAACGGAGTACGCCGTCCACATAAGAATATTTTTAAAAAAGTAAGTGGTTTTGTAAAACCATTGCAGAGGATAAATGACGAAAGTTAAAATTCTGTCCGGGAATCTGATGGCAATCAGTTTAGGCACCTGTTCGCCGAAAACCACGTGTATGGAAGTGATTAACAAAAAAGCTATCGTAAAAGAAATCGCGCGCTGCAGCGCCGGCGCTATAAACGGGAAAACGCCCGGCAGCAGGCTGCTCAAAACCCTGCCCACGGACGGCTCCCCCACCCAGCCCAGCGCGAGGCTTGTCATTGTCACCGCAAGCTGTATAGAGGACAAATAGTCGTCAATATGCTCCCCCGCGTGCAATGCCAGCCGCGCGCGGGAATTACCCTTTTCGGACAGTTCTTTAAGCCGCGTTTTACGCACGCGGATAAGCGAATATTCCGCCAGACACATGAACGCGTTTAAAAAAATCAGCAGTATTGCTATTAATATGAATATTAGATTTGTGGTCATAAGGTTACTAAAAAAAGCCTATACTTTATTATAGCATAGGCTTTTAAGGTCATAAAATGCTTCTAACCTGCCGCGCGTTTGCCAAAGAACCGGCAAACCCTTCGGGCTTTGTAATTTTTGGAAAATTTTAATTTTTTTGCTCCTTACATAGGCTCCGCCTGTCGGCTATGCTCGTCGCAAAGAAAATTAAAATTTTCCAAAAATTACTTTGTGCGCGGCAGGTTAGAAGCATTTTACGACCTTGTGCAAGAAATACTGCGCGGAGAGGGACTCGAACCCTCAAGCCGTAAGGCATGCGCCCCTCAAACGCACGCGTATACCAATTCCGCCATCCGCGCGAAAAATCGCAAATAAGGACAACTAGAAAATTTTATCAAATAAACCCGCGGTTGTAAAATATCACAAACGTATTTACTTAACCGCACGGATATTCATACGCGGCGCTCCGGCGCGCCCGATATTTATTATGCTTTCTATGCCGCCGTGCACTGAGTTCCGTTCCAAATAGGCGTAGCCTTTGGACAGGAGCAGTTACCGCCTAAGTCTGCAGTCTGACCTCCCGGGCAATCAACACACTGCGTTCCGTCAAAAATGGGTTTTGAAATCGGACAAATGCAAGTTCCGGCAACGCTGGCAACCTGACCTCCTGGACAAGCTGAACACTTTGTTCCATCCCAAACTGGGTTTGAAGCCGGACAAACACAATTTCCGGCACTGTTTGCAGTCTGTCCTCCCGGACATGCCGAACACTGAGTTCCATCCCAAACCGGGTTTGAAGCCGGACAAACACAATTTCCGGCACTGTTTGCAGTCTGTCCTCCCGGACATGCCGAACACTGAGTTCCATCCCAAACTGGGTTTGAAGCCGGACAAACGCAAGTTCCGGCAGGAGTTGAAGCCTGTCCTCCCGGGCATGCTAAACACTGATTTCCGTCCCAAACGGGTTTTGAAGCCGGACAAACACAAGTTCCGGCAACAGTTGCGGCCTGCCCTCCCGGACATGGTACACACTGTGTCCCGTCAAAAACGGGATTTGATGCCGGACAGGAACAATTAGTACCGGCAGGGCAGGGCTGGCACGATTGTCCGTCCCAAACTGGGTTTGCCTTCGGACATATGCAGCCGTTACTGGTCCCGCTGCCGGAAGATACTTGTCCGCCGGTGCATACCTGGCATTGAGAGCCGTCCCACGTCGGCAAACTTGCAGGACACTTGCATGCGCCGTTTTGGCAAATCTGATTGCCGCTGCATACCGGCGTACACTGGAAAGTGCCGTTCCCGCCGCCTTCGCCGTCAAGAGTATAAACAGTGTATTCTCCGTTTGTTCCTATTTCCGTACCGTTTAAAGCTTTGCAGAGCTTGTTCGCCCTGTTGTTGTCCTGCGGAGCTTCACAATGCCTTTCGCCGGGGAACTGCGGAGATTTGGGGAAATAATACTTATAAACATCTGCCAGCCCGCTGTCCTGCGCGCTCACATAAAGATAATCCCCGGAAGCGCTTATTTTAAACGTGATTTGACCGTCTTGAAGGGTGGCCGTGTCCCCAGAAATCTGCTGCCCGTCGCCAAGAGATATGCTTAGGTCTCCAAAGTCCTCGGTATAAGCCCCGGTTGTAAGATAATACTCCGTCTGCGCGGTAACTACAGACTTGGCAAGCGGCATAAGATTTGTAAATCTGCTTTTGTCTACGGCGGTTAAATAAATGGGCAGAGCTATGGCTGAGAGTATGCCTATAATCAGTACGACGACTAACAGTTCTATAAGGGTAAATCCGGGTTTTATATTTCTGTTCGGCATGCATGCTCCTTGTAGGATATATTTCAGATAGATAATATCATATAAAGGCTCTAAATGAAAATATTTATACGGACTATATACAATTATTTGAATATGGAGACTTCAGTATTTGAGGTATTTTTCTATGGCTTTGTAAACGCGGTCCGCCACTATGGAATAGCCTTCGGCGTTGGGGTGCACGGCGTCTGATTTAAGTTTGGGGTCCAGCATAATACCGTCTAAAATTCCGGGCACGAAAACAGCGCCTTTTTCCTTAGCCATCTTTTTGTAAGCTTTTGTGTACTGGCTCATGAAAGGCCCGCCGGTGTCCACTATAACCGCTATTGCGCCGTGCGCCTGTGTTTCGTCAACAATTTTTTCTATGGCTGACAGCGTTTGAGCGAAAGACGTTTGCTGCATGCGGTCATTGCCGCCGAATTCTATTAAAACCATATACGGGTTGTGCTCCCAAATTGCGTCCATGCGGGCCAGACCATCCATGCTTTTATCCCCGCTTACGCCCAGGTTTATTACCGGCATGGAAACTTTTTTGGCGAGTTTTGAAGGATAATCTTCCCCCTGCGCCGCGCCGTGGCCGTACGTCAGCGAATCGCCGAAGGCGACTATCGCGGAGCCCGCGTTGTTAAGATTTTTTATTTTCGGCTTGGTAATCATTGAAAATATAAACCAGGACACGCACAATATAACCACAACCGTTACAATTTTCTTCATACTATTAATGTATCAAATTAGGTAGAATAAAAATACCGCGCGACTGCGCCTTTTACAGCGCACAGGGAGGAAATATGATTTTGACTTTAGACGTGGGCAACACACAAATCTTCGGCGGAGTATTTGACGGGGACGAAATTAAACTGCGCTTCCGCAAAACTTCAAAAGGCGCGATAACGTCGGACGAACTCGGCATATTTTTGAGAACGGTACTGCGCGAAAACGGCTTTGAGCCCGCGGATATTAAGGAAATAGGTCTGTCTTCCGTCGTGCCGGACATTAACAGAACAATAGTCAACTGCTGCGTAAAATATTTTGATATAGAACCTTTTTCGATAGGCCCCGGCATAAAAACCGGTCTAAACATAAAAGGAAAGGACGCCGGCAACTTGGGCGCGGACCGCGTGGCGGACGCCATAGCCGGCATGCGCTTGTACCCGGACACCAATTTAATAATAGTAGACTTCGGCACCGCCAACACTTATGACGCTGTTTCCAAAAATAAAGAATATAAAGGCGGCGCGATACAGATTGGCGTGAGCGCGTCGTTAAACGCGCTGGTTGACAACGCCGCGCTGCTTTCAAAAGTGGAAATATCAAATCCGGGCCGTGCCGCCGGTTTAACCACGGAAACGCAGCTGCAGGCCGGCCTTTATTACGGCAACGTGGGCGCGATTAAAGAATTTGTCAGTCGTTTGAAAGAAGAATGTTTTAACGGAGAAAGCGTTAAGGTCATAGGCACGGGCGGCATAGGCAGAATGTTTGCGTCGTCGTTTGACGTTTACAACCCGGACCTTGTGATTATAGGCATTAAAACCGCGCTTGAAAATAACAGATGAACACTTTAATTTGGCTCATTATTTTGGCGGTGACGGCGGCGGTATTTCTGCTGTTGGGCTATCTGGCCGCGGCGCGCAGGGCGGCTGTTTTACAGGCCAAGCTTGACGAGCGCGAGAAAAATTCGGAGAACGAGAAAAACGCTTTCATGGCCTTGTCCGCCGAGGCTTTGCGTTTAAACAACAAATCTTTTTTAGACCTTGCCAACGCCAATTTTGAAAAATATCAGGACGCCGCCAAAAATGATTTGGAAAAACGCCAGACGGCTATCAACAATCTTGTCGAGCCCGTCAGAGAAACTCTGTCAAAATTCGAAACAAAAATCGGCGAAATCGAAAAAGAAAGAAAAGGCGCGTACGAAGGGCTGCGCGAACAAGTGCACGTGCTGCTGGGCACGACGCAGACTTTGTCCAACGCGCTGACGTCCCACTCTTCCCGCGGGCGGTGGGGGGAAATACAACTTAAAAAAATAGTTGAACTTTCCGGCATGTTAAACTACTGTGATTTTAACACGCAGGAAAGCGTCAACACGGAAGACGGCCGCCTGCGGCCGGACCTTATCGTCCGTCTGCCCGGCGGCAGCAATATCGTAGTGGACAGCAAAGCGCCGGTGACAAAATATATCGAAGCGGTTGAACTGAAAGACGCCGCCGCGCGCGCTTTAAAATTCAAAGAATTCGCCGGCCAGATTAAAGACCACATCAAAAATTTAAGCAGCAAAAGCTACTGGGAGCAGTTCAGCCCGACGCCGGATTTCGTAGTGCTTTTTATCCCCGGCGAAAGTTATTTTGCCGCCGCGCTTGAGGCCGAGCCGGCGTTGATTGAGACGGCAGTCAAAGAAAAAGTAATAGTCGCGACGCCGACAACTTTAATCAGTCTTTTAAAAGCGGTGGCCTATGGCTGGCGCAATGTCGCCGTAGAAGAAAACGCTAAACAGATTACCGCGCTGGGCAAAGAGCTTTATGAAAGAATAGTCACGATGAGCGAACATTTTTATAAGGTAGGCAGCAGTCTTGATAACGCTGTAAAAAATTATAATAATGTTCTAAATTCTTACGAGTCCCGCGTCTTAGTCAGCGCGCGCAGATTCAATGAGTTAAAAGTTTCTGATAAAGAAATAGCGCCCGCCTTAGATAACTCCGTGGCCGCTATCCCTAAAAAAACAGATTAAATTTGAACCGTATCTGCTATGGAGTTACAGGCGTTCCTACCACCCCAAACATATTGTTAATAGCGTTGCAGCTGGTATTATCGTTAACAGGAGTACATGTTCTCGAAATAGCGGCCCATTTGCCGTCTTGTAAATTGTAGCTGATGTAATATTTTTCAGGCTGGCCGGTATTTTGACGGTGCGCGATAAGTGTACATATATTACCGCTGCACCCGGCAACCGGAGAGGTGCTGTAAGAAAAGTTTTGGGTGATAGTGTTAACATCTATATCAAGGTTACTAAAATCAGGAGTAATCGCGTCATAATTACCGTCAGTCAAGTATACTCTCTGCGCGGCGTCGGAAAGGGATTTTAATGTGAGCATGGCCTCTGACGCGCGGGATTTTTCCACGGTTTTTGTATACTGCGGCAAGGCTATCGCGGCCAATATACCTATGATGAGGACGACTACAAGCAGTTCAATAAGCGTAAAACCTTTTTTGTTGAACATAAAAAGCTCCTTTTTTGTATAAATACATTGAAACTATACAAAAATAGGTTCAGACGAAAAAGATAATACGCAAAATACTTTTTAATAGACCGGACTGATTAGTAAAAAGTTAGGCGGGCTAACCAGACAGAGCGTTATGATTTTTCAGAGAATCTTTACCTTGCCAAAGCGATTATTATTACCGCTATACCCAAAACTATTCTGTAGACGACAAAAATGTTGAAATTGTGTTTTTGCAGGTATGTCATCAAAAATTTTATAAACAGCCAGCCGAATATTAACGCCGTAAGAAAACCTAAAATAAACGCGGCGTTTATATCCGCCGGGTTAATATGTCTGGCTTCCAGCAAAAACGCTCCCGCGATTACGGGAACTGACAGTAAAAACGAAATTTTAGCGCTTTCCGCGCGCCCGAAGCCGAGCAGCAGCGCCGCCGTTATCGTTATGCCGGAACGCGAAACGCCGGGAATAAGCGCGACAATCTGCGCGCAGCCGATTATCAGAATATTTTTTATATTCATTACCGCGCCGCCTTTGCTGCCTTTTTTGTCGGCGTAAAAAAGCACAAGCGCAAAAAGTATCAGCGCGCCTGCCATGATATACGGCGAGCGCAGCGTGTTTTCAATTTGTTTTTGGAATAATACTCCGGCGACGGCGGCCGGGAGCGTGCCGATAACCAAAAGCCACAAAATTTTTCCCTCTTCGCTTTTAGGTTTTGTCAGCCCGTATTTAATGATATAAAACCACTCTTTTCTGAAGTAAAAAAGCACGGCGAACAGCGTGGCCGCGTGCAGTATTACGTCGTAAGTAAGCCCCTGGTAAGTCTCGCCCATAAGCCACGGCAGTAAAGCCAAATGGGCGGAACTTGATATAGGCAAAAATTCTCCCGCCGCCTGAATAAAACCTAAAAGTATTGCTGATGTTATTGTCATAGAGGATTAATCGGCTCCAGTTCCGCCGTGCTGAAATCATCGCTAAATTTAACAGTCGCAAATTCCGCGGGGTTAAGCGCGATATGGTTATTGACAAGCGCGGTGACCAGTGAACTTATGTCCGGATTATGCCCTATCACGACGAGCACAACTCCGCTGCACGCTTCATTTTTTAAGAGATTCCAAAGTTCCATAATATTTACCGCGCCGTTAAGTTCCGTTCTTTCTTCAATCGGCGCTTGAAGTATTTTTGAAAGAGTTTCCGCCGTCTGCATTGCGCGCAGTTTGGGGCTTGTGATTATTTTGAAAGGTTTAACGCCGCGCGTTTTTAAAACGCCCGCCGCGCGCGCCGCCGCCTGTAAACCTTTAGGCGACAGCGGCCGTAAAGAATCGCCGCCGTCCGGCGACGATGTTAAAGCGTTTGCATGCCTCATAAAAACTATTGTTTTCATATTTAAATTATATAATTAATTGATGAAATTGATATACGGTTCCTATCAAAGTTTAGAGAGATTTCTGCCGCGTTTTATAAATGAAAACAAAAAAAGCGCGGTTGATAAAATCTTGCTCGTCACACCTTCCGCCCGCGCCGCGCGCGTTCTGCAGGCCGCGCTGACGCGCGCTTTGGGCGCGACGTCAAATATCAGTTTCATCAAATTTTCGTCGCTGCCCGCGCGCGTTGATAAAGAGTTTCTGCCGTCCGCCCAGCCGGTGCTCTCCGGCGCGCCGCTGCAAGATTTTATTTTGAAAAATATAATTTCCGCGCGTGACGGCGCCGTTAAACGCGGTTATATCACCGCGTTAAAATCAACATTGCGGGATTTGTCCGACGCGCTTGTTGACGCGTCCGTCGTCAAAGACCACGCCGCGCAGGGCGCATTCGGCTCAAAAGAAGATAATGAATATATGTCGTATGTTGCAGATATTTACGAAAAATATTACGCCGCTTTGTCCGCCCTGCCGGGTTACCGTTCTTACGCGGATTTTTTCAAAGCCGCGGCGGAAAATATTCCGAATTCCGCGTGGCTGAAAAGTTTTAAAAAAATAATTTTTTACGGTTTTTATGATTTTACCGGCACGCAGCTTGAAATTTTTAACGCCGTGCGCCAGAATTTTGACGCGGTATTATTCTTCCCGTATTTAAACCACCCGGCCTACAAATACGCGGAAAAATTTTTTAATACAAACATCCTCGGCCTGACTAAAGACGTTGCCGCTTTGGAATATTCGGACAAGCTGGCGCTTGACGGCGCTGAGGCCGCGCTTTTTAACCCGCTTGAAGTTTGGCAGGGAAAACTCGCCGCGCAGATTATAAGCGCGTCCGGCGCGCGCGGCGAGCTCTTCGCGGCGGCAAAAACGATAATTGATTTGGTTGAAAACAAAGGATATAAATTTGAAGATATCGCCGTAACCGCGCGCGGGATTGAAAATTATAAAGACGATATTTTTGGCGTTTTTGAAGAAAATAAAATACCGCTTAACGTTAGTATTGATTTCCCTTTGATGACGCACCCGCTGGCGATATTTTGTTTTAATCTGTTAAATCTTGCGCGCGGCGGTTTTGAAAGGGGCACGGTGCAGGCCGTCATTTCCAGCCCGTATTTTAAAATAAAAAATAACTGGAAATTTATTATAAAACAGTCTCTGGCGGAGCGCGGTTTAAGCCAGTGGGAAAACCTGCTCTCCGCCGGCAAATACGACGGCGCTTTTTTAAACTGGCTTAAAGAAATAAATCAGGAACTTGCTTATCTCAACAAACCTTATCCGTGGGATATTTTGTCCGCGCACGCGTTAAAAATTTTGGCGGCTTATACAAACGCCGAGATTTTTAATGAACAGGAAAAAAGTATTTTTACTTCTGTTTCTTCGCTTATTGAAAATTTTAAACAATTCTCGCTGGTGCGCGGCGCGGCCGCCGGCGGCGAGTTTTTGGAAGAGCTGCAAAATATTTTATTTTCCGAAGTTATAAGCCGCGCGCAAAATTCGGAGCTGGGCGTGACCGTTAACGGCATAATGGGTATGCGCGGACAAAATTTTAAGGCGGTGATAGTTTTGGGCGTAAACGAAAAAGTTTTTCCAGCTTCCGCCAGAGAGGACCCGCTGCTGCGTGATACTTACCGCCGCGTTTTGCGCGACGTACAGGGTTTTTGGATAAGCCAGAAACTTGAGCGGTTTGACGAGGAAAAACTTTTGTTTTTCTTAGCCGTAACGGCGGCGCGGGAAAAATTATTTTTGTCTTTCCAGCGCTCTGATGAAGAAGGTAAAGCGTCCTCCCCGTCGTTATATCTTGCGGAACTCTGCCGCGCCGCGGGTATTGATTTTGAAAAAAATATACTCAGTTATCCGCGCCGCGAACTTGAAAAATATTTATCGGTCGACGGCAGTCTTTTGAACAAAAAAGAAATGTCCGTCAAAATATCTACGCTTGAAAATATTGAGCAAAATTACAAATCCGCCGGTTTTGATTTTGACGCGGTTAAAGAAAATTTTTCCGCCGCCGGCACTATATCTTCCCGCGGCGGCCTTACGGCTTACGACGGAGTTTTGGAAGACGGCGCGGAAATTTATAACGCGCTGGCGGCGAAAAATTTTTCCGCCAGCAGTCTGCAGATTCTGGCGCAGTGTCCGCAGCGTTTTTATAATTCGCGCGTGCTGGGGCTGGAGGACGAGCAGGAAACTTTAAAACGTTCGGAGCTCGCGTCAAATTTAAAAGGCACTCTTTACCATAAAATTTTACAGCGCGTTTACGGCGAAATTTCCAGCCCGCTTACGGCAGCCGGCGTTTTGGCGAAACTTGAGAATATTCTTAACGAAGAACTGCCGCCGGAACGTTATAAAGAGTACGGTCTTTATCCCGTCGCGTGGAAAGTTATAACCGCGAAGATGAAAGAATATCTGACGGATTTTTTGGTTAAAGACGTTGAAAGCCTGGACGGTTTTACGCCGAAATATTTTGAAACGGAAATTAAAACGCGCGCCAGTTACGGCGGAGAGGAAATTAACCTGCGCGGCTTCATTGACCGCGTGGACGTTAAGGACGGCGCTTACAGAATTATCGACTATAAAACCGCGCAGTCTTCCGTCAAAGATTTGACAAAAGCCGTATTCCCCAAAAAATATACCCAGCCTTTTATTTATCCGCGGATGGCGGCGCGCGCGGCGGATTTTAAAGACAAAAAATTTGAAAGTTTTTCTTTTTTAAATATTGAAAAAGGCTATTTCCGCCGCGAACTTACGGCGGAAGATTTGGCAGGGCTGGAAGAAAAATTCGGTAATTTAATTAAGCTGATTTTATCTTTTGTAAAATACGGCAAATTTTTTATTAAAGAAAGCGACGCTTACTGCCCTTACTGCAGTTTTACAAATATTTGCCGCAAAGGCAGCGGCGCCGCGTTGACGCGCGCGCGCGCCAGCGGTTTTTATAAAGAATTGGAAAGTTATGACGACTAAAGATAATTCCGTCAGAGAAAACGCTGTCACGGCAACCGGCAGAAATATAGCCGTTGAGGCCGGCGCGGGCACAGGCAAAACCACGCTGCTTATCAACCGGCTTTGCTTTTTAATAGCCGCGCGCGGCGTGGCGGCGGAGCGCATTGTGGCTTTGACTTTTACGGAAAAAGCGGCCGCGGAAATTAAACTGCGGCTTGCTTTAACGCTGCAGAAAATCCTTGACGAGATTGACGCTCCCGAGACGCAGAACGCCACGGTTTTAATGCTTTTAAAACACGCGGAAAAAGAGGAAATAATTTCGCGTTGCCGCGCCGCGCTTGAGAAATTGGACCGTTCTTTTATAAGCACCATTCACAGTTTTTGTTCATACATTTTAAAATCTTATCCGGTGGAAGCGGGCCTCAGTCCGTCGGCAGTTGTGGACGAAGGCGAACAGCGCGCCAGGCTTTTCAACCGCGCCTGGCATATTTGGCTGGAGGAAGAACTAACCGCAAACTCTCCGTCCGAGAAATCATGGGAAGAAGTTTTAAAACAAATTTCTCTTGAAGAAATTTATGATTACGCTTTTGAAATTTGCAGCGGCAAGGTGGAAAGTTATCACCCGTTTTCGCACGCCAAACTTATAAGCGAAGTTTGTTTTGAAAACGCGGCCATGGCGGAACAAATGTCCACCGCGTTTTTGCAGGGGCCGAAAAGCAGAAAAATCGAGCGCAGCCTCGCGTCCGCCGCCGTTGTTTTGCAGGAATCCGGTTTTGCTTTTAAGGAAAAAAAATTCGCGCCGTCCGATAATCCGGAGCCAGAAACTCTGACGTCGGCTGACCAAGCTAAAGGCTGGGACGATGATAATTTTGAGACTGCGGCGAAGATTGTCGAGTTTGCCCGTTCCGTGCACACCGGCCGTCAGGTTCTCATCGGCAAAGTATATGATTTGGTTAAGAATTTTACGCAGAACGTCAGAGAAAGTTACGCCGCGCAGGGGCTTTTATCTTTTGACGATTTGCTTGTAAAAACGCGTAATTTACTTAAAGAAAATATCAAAGTCAGGAGCCTCCTTAAAGAGCAGTTTGAAATTATTTTAATTGACGAATTCCAGGACACGGACCCGGTGCAGGGCGAGCTGCTTTTATTTCTGTCCGAAGAGAAAAACGGCGCGGCGGACGATTGGAAAAATATCAAACTCGCCACCGGTAAACTGTTTGTCGTCGGGGACCCGAAACAGTCAATTTACCGTTTCCGCGGCGCGGATATCACGGCGTACCAGCTGTTTACCGAAATGATTTTAAAGCAGGGCGGCCAGCAGTGTTTTTTGCAGACAAATTTCAGAAGCGCGGGCGGAATTATAGATTTTGTTAACGCTGTCGGCGGCGGCATTATAAAAGAAAAAACCGGTTTTCAGCCGTCGTACGTGCCGATTCTAGTCTCGGACAAAAACGCCGCGCTGCCAAAGAGCGTGGAAGAAATTATCATTAAGAGCCCGGACAAGCAAACCGCCGCCGCTTACCGTCATAATCAGGCGGAATATATCGCGAAATGGATTTCGGAGAACATCGGCGTTTTGGAACTTGCGGACGGAAGGCTGCTTGATTATAAAGATATCGCGATACTTATGCGCACGTCAAACTCTTTCAATATTTTTACCGACGCTCTTAAAAGGCACGGCGTAAAATATACCGTTGAAGAAGACAAAAATTTTTATACCGCGCAAGAAATTATTGACTTTATAAATCTGCTGGCTTTGCTTGAAACGCCGTCTGATAAAAACGCGCTTGCCGGCGTTTTGAGGAGCCCGCTGGGCGGATTTACCGACGGTAAAATTTATAAAATTTTTAAAGCCGGCGCGGTTGACATTTTTGCGCGCCGTGCGGCGCCGGGGTTTGAGCGTGTGACGGAATTTTATAAAATGCTTGCCGGTCTTGCTTCTCTCGCCGGCCGCGTGACATTGGGCGAACTGATACATAAAATTTTATCCGAAACTTTATTTATAGAACTTACGCAGCGCGCTTATAACGGCGAGCAGACTGTCTCAAACATCAATAAATTCGCCGCCGCCGTAGCGGCCGAAACCGCGCAAAACCCGCTTAGCCTTGGCCAGTTTTTGCTTGACTTAAAAGAAATACGTTCATCCGGCCGCGGCGAAGGGGAAAGCCCGCTTGCCGACGAGATGCAGAGCGCCGTCAGCGTTATGACGATACACAAATCAAAAGGTCTTGAATTTCCCATTGTGTTTCTGGCCGATATTTTTCGTCTGGAAACGCATAAATCAAACGCGCACGGTTACAGCTGGTTTCATAATATGCACGGCCTGCGCGCCGGCGGTTTTGCCGACGCGAATCTGGCGTTTCTGGAAATTCAGTCTCTGTGGCACGGCCGCAGCGAAGAAGCGAGGGTTTTATACGTCGCCTTAACGCGCGCGAAGGAGAAACTGTTTATTTCCGGGCAGGATGAAGAACCCAGAAAAACCGCCGCGCGGCACCTTATAAACTGCGGCGTCTGGCCGGAGGCCGGCTGCGAGGAAATAAATTTAAAACTGCCTGTTGAAGTTACTTATCAAAATTTCACGCCGCCGGAAGATTTTATTTACGCGTCCCGCGCCGCATCCACGTCTGAGCAGAAAATAGACGAAAAATGGCCGGAAATTTGGGCCGCGCGCGAAAAAAAATATTTGGAAATTAAAGAAGCTCAAGTTTTCATTTCCCCCAGTTCGCTTGCCGAACACGACGCGCCGCGCTCCGGCGGCAGCGAAGACGCTCTGGCTCTGGGCGAGTTGTGCCACAAGATGCTTGAGCTTTGGGATTTTAAGACGGATATTTCGCCTGCGGACATCACGGCCGTGGCCGCAACGCTTGAAATCGCGCCGCCTGAAAATGTTATCAAAGAAGCCCAAAATATTTTTGCTCAATTTAACGGTTCGCAAGCGTTCAAAATGTTAACGGCGGCCGAAGTTATAGCAAAAGAAATGCCGTTTACGTTTTTAGACGGCGGCAAAATAATAAACGGCGTTATGGATTTGGTTATAAAACGCGGCGGCGATATATTTGTGTTTGATTATAAGACGGATAAAAAATTAGATATAAAAATTTATAAGCCGCAGCTTGACGCTTACGCGCGCGCCGCCAGGGAAATTTTTAAAACAAAGCGCGTAAAAAGCGGTATTATATCTTTAATAAAGGGGGAAGAATGTTTGATAAATTAAAAGATTTGTGGCAGCTGAAAGGTCAGATGGAAGAAATTAAAAAACGTCTGGACGCGATGGTTATCAAAGTGCAGAGCAAAGAAGGTCTTTTTGATATCACGGTAACGGGTTCGCAGGAAATTAAAGAGGTTAAAATATTAAAAAACCTGGCGGCGTATACAAACGCGCAGATTGAGGAAGATTTGGCGCGGGGGTTAAATAAAGCGATGAAAGATTCCCAGGCGATGGCCGCGCAGGTTATGGGCGGTCTGGCGGGATTAACGCCGCCGGAGGCTTGAAGTAAAAAAGGGGGGAAATATGCTGGATTTAAAAAATAAAGTAATTGCCGTTGTCGGCGTTTCGACGGACCCGGAGAAATACGGCGGCAAAATTTTTAAGACTTTAAAACATGACGGCGCGGATATTTACGCTGTGGGGCGTTCAGACGGTAAAATTATGGGCGAACCTATTTATAAATCTCTTTCCGAACTGCCCAAAAAACCGGAACTGGTGATAATGGTCATACCGCCTGCCGCTTCAATGCCCGTCACGGAAGAGGCCGTTAAGCTGGGCGTTAAAGAAATTTGGTTCCAGCCGGGCGCGGAAAACGACGCGGCGGAAAATTTTGCAAAAAATAACGGAGTCGCGGTAACTTCACATGCCTGCATTATGGTGCGGGGAGGATATTGGTAATGGAGTTTAAAAGAGAAAAGGTGAACGTAAGCGGCGTCGCGCTGGGCACGTGGGCGATGGGCGGCGAAGACTGGGGGCCGGTGGACGATAATAATTCAATTTCCACCGTGCACGCCGCGCTTGAACACGGGATAAATTTTATAGACACCGCGCCGTTTTACGGTTTTGGCCGCGCGGAGGAAATCGTCGGGAAAGCAATCAAAGGAAAACGCGACAAATATTTTTTAGCCACAAAATGCGGCCTGCTGTGGCCGGACGGCAGGGCGCAAAAAAATTTGACGGAAGCGAGTATAGTTTTTGAGCTGGAACATTCTCTGCGGCGTATGGGCGTTGATTATATTGACCTTTATCTGACGCATTGGCCCGATGACAAAGTATCTCTTGAAGAAACTTACGGCACGCTTGC
Source organism: Elusimicrobiota bacterium (assembly GCA_009778915.1). GTDB lineage: Bacteria > Elusimicrobiota > Elusimicrobia > Elusimicrobiales > Elusimicrobiaceae > Elusimicrobium. The sequence continues at coordinate 84,208 of WRFH01000003.1, read as the reverse complement.
CAGTCTCAAAAAGCAGGGCAAAATTAAACACGTGGGAGTATGCAACGTCGGCGGCGAACTGCTCGAAAAAATAGATAAAATAACGCCGGTGGCCTGCGTGCAGAACGAATATTCTTTTTTAAAACCCAAGCCCGGCGACGAAGTATTTGATTACTGCCGCGAGAACGGTATTGGTTTTCTTGCCTACGGCCCGCTGGCGGGCGGTATTCTGACGGGGAAATATGATAAAGAGCCAGGTTTTTCAAAATCTGACACCAGAAGTTATTTCTACAGATTTTATCGGGGCGACGCTTTTGCCAAAGCGCGCGCCGCCGCCGAAAAATTTAAAAAAACAGCGGCGAAATATAAAACGTCCGCCGCGGCGGTCGCCCTCGCGTGGACTATGGAGCAGAGGGATTTTATAGTGCCGCTGGCCGGCGCGAAAACGCCGCAGCAGGTAGCGCAGAACGCGCAGGCTTTGACGCTCAAGCTTACACATGAAGACATCAGCTTTTTAAATGGTTAAAGAAATTGAAAATTACGTGCGCGCCGCGCTGCCGAAAATCGGCGTGAATAAGACCAGGGAAATTGTCAGATTGGTTTTTGAAATCGCGCGGCGTGACAAAATTGCGCCGGAGCGGATTTTGCCGGCGGCGAAAAATCTTAATTTTATTTCCGCGAAAAAATTACTTCTTAAAAAACGCTATCCTGAAAATTACGGTTCCGCTCCGGCGGACGCTTATTATCTGCCGGAGGTGAATTTGGATTTTTGTCCGCCGGCGGATTACTCCAAAAAAAAATTTGAGCCGAAAAATATTTTTGTCGACGCGCAGGCCGCGGACAGCCAGTTGGCGGCGCGGGTTAAAAAAATGTTTCCTGGGGCGGATTATCAAATTCTGACTGAAAAACGGCAGGTAGGCAGCGCGGATTATTCTAAACGTACGGACACGCTTTATATCTCGTACGAAAAATTTGATTTCCTGAAAAAATGTCCGTGCACCGCAGGCGCGGTTGGGTGCGGGTATAATTTAATCAATCTCGGTTTCGGCTGCGCGTATGAATGCGCTTACTGTTTTTTGCAGCAGTACCAAAACGCGCACGCCGTCACGCTGCCCGCGAATTTGGATGATTTTTTGGCGCGTGTTGACGGCGCGGATTTAAATAAAGGGCCTTTTGAGCGCGCGCGGCTCGGCAGCGGCGAATTTACGGATTCTTTGCTATTTGACCATATTACAAATTACTCGTCTGAGATTATTAAATTTTTCCGCGTGCGGCCGTATATTGATTTTGAATTTAAAACCAAAAGCGTTAACGTCGCGAATATTCTGGCGGCAAAGCCTTGCAAAAATATCGTCGTGGGCTGGAGCGTTAATGCTCCGCGTATTATCGCCGGAGAGGAATATCTGACGCCGCCGCTGGAAGAGCGTTTGCGTGCGGCCGCACAGGTCGCGGCGCGGGGGTTTGGCGTCGCGTTTCATTTTGACCCCGTGATTATTTACGACGGGTGGGAAAAAGATTATAAGGAAACGGTTGAACAAATAGCCACCGTCGTGTCGGCGGACGCCGTGCGCTGGCTCAGCGTCGGCACGCTGCGTTTTAACCGTGAACTTAAAAAAGTTATTGAGGCGCGCCACCGCGAAACCACAATTTTAAATGAAGAACTTTTACTGGGTTTTGACGGAAAACTCAGATATTCCGACGCGCGGAGAAAAGAAGTGTACGACTTTATGCTGCCGCTTCTTAAAAAATATTTTCCAAAAACGCGCGTTTATCTCTGCATGGAGCAAATCTAAACGGTTTTAACAAAAAAATCTCCCGGCCACAGGCCGGGAGATTTTTTATATGTTTTATTTAGCTTTTAGCTACGCATTGAGTCCCGTCCCAGACCGGCAGAGACGTCGGGCAGGAACATGTTCCGGAAGAGTTTGTGGTTTGTCCGCCCGGGCAGGCTCTGCACTCCGTGCCTGTCCAGATAGGAGTGGCAGAAGGGCAGCGGCATTGCCCGCTGCCGTCAGCAATTACCTGTCCGCCTGGACATTGATTAATGCACTGAGTACCATTCCATACTGGTGCGCTGGAAGGGCAGCGGCATTGCCCGCTGCCGTCAGCAATTACCTGTCCGCCTGGACATTGATTAATGCACTGAGTACCATTCCATACTGGTGCGCTGGAAGGGCAGCGGCATTGCCCGTTGCCGACACCTACTTGTCCGCCTGGACATGCAACGCATTCAATCCCGTTAAAAACAGGTGTGCTTGCAGAGCACGAACAGTTTGTTCCGCTTGGACATGCGGAGCATTGAGTTCCGTCCCAGACCGGCATATTGCTTGGGCAGGAACAACCGCCCATATATTCAGTACCGGTAGAAACCTGTCCGCCGGTACATTGATTGGTGCATTGCGTGCCGTCCCAGTAAGGCTTATTCTGAGGGCAGGAACAACCGCCCATATATTCAGTACCGGTAGAAACCTGTCCGCCGGTACATTGATTGGTGCATTGCGTGCCGTCCCAGTAGGGCTTGCTCTGAGGGCAGGTACAGCCTGATTGGTTCCCAGAACTTGTGGCAACCTGTCCTCCAGTACACCCTCCGGTACACTGCCCACCTTGCCAAACTGGAGTGTTCGGCGGGCACTGGCAGCTGCTCTGCCCCAGGGTACATAACGCCGTGCACTTACTACCGTCCCAGGTAGGAAGATTAGAGGGGCATTGGCATGCGCCGTTATAGCAAATCCGTCCGCCCGTACACACCGGCGTACACTGGAAACTACCGTTGCCGCCTGTCCCGTCAAGAAGGTAAACAATATTCTCCCCGTTCATTCCTATTTCCGTACCGTTTAAAGCTTTGCAGAGCTTGTTTGCCCTGTTGTTGTCCTGCGGCGCTTCGCAGTGTCTTTCGCCGGGGAACTGGGGGGATTTCGGGAAATAGTGTTTATAAACGTTTGTCAGCCTGCTGTCCTGCCCCATAACATAAAGATAATCCCCTGACGCGGATAATTTAAATGTGATTTGGCCGTTTTGAAGAGTAGCGGTGTCCCCGGAAATCTGCTGTCCGTCGCCCAGAGAAATAGAGAGGTCCCCAAAGTCCTCGGCATAAGCCCCGGTGGTAAGGTAATATTCTGTCTGCGCGATAACTATAGCCTTGGCAAACGGCATGAGATTTGTGAACCTGGCCTTGTCTACGGCGGTTGTATAAATGGGATATGCTATTGCCGTAAGTATTCCTATTATAAACACTACAACCAACAGCTCTATCAACGTAAAACCCCGGTTTGCGTTTTTATTCAGCATTTAATGCTCCTTATATAGGATATATTTTAGATAGATAATATCATATAAGGCCTCTAAATTAAAATATATATAAGGATTATAGCCTGAATAATATAAACCCGCTTTCATTGTTTTAAAATAATTCCTGAGATGCGCGGATACATTTGTTTGGAAAAGTAAGGTATAATAAAATTATGAAAAAAATATTATTACTGAGCATTTTAGCGCTCTCTTTGGGCGCCTGTACTTCTCCCATGCCGGCGGGCGGGGGCTTTAAGTTGCCTAACATCAACGGCACCACGTTTGACAGCGCCGTAGACGCGAAAAACCAGCCGGTGTTTATCGCTTTCATGGCCACTTACTGCGGATATTGCAAAATGTCAGTCCCGCAGGTTGTGGAAGTGCAAAAAACTTACGGCCCGAAAGGGCTTAAAGTTATCGGCATTTTTGCCAATGACACTAAAGACGAGCCGGCGGAGTACGCCAAAACTTACGGCGTGACTTACGACGTGCTTTACAACGGCAGTGACGTCGCGCAACAGTTTGACGTTAACGGCGTGCCGCATTTTGTGCTGCTTGACAAAAACCACAATATCGTGAAAACGTGGTCCGGTTACAGTCCGGTTCATAATTTCGCCGCGGAAATTAATAAAGTTCTATAATCAAAAAACAACAAAAAAGCCCGCTCAAACGAGCGGGCTTTTTTTATATTAATTACGCCAAGTCTTTTAAGGCGGACTGGGCGGAAGAAAGTTTTAGTTCTTCGGCCGCCAGTTCGGTTTTTACTTTTTCTATCTGTTCCGGCGGGGCATTTTTTATAAAACGCTCGTCCGACAGACGGGCACGGCGGTTATCGATATTCGCTTTGGCGGAAATTATATTTTTTCCCAGCCGCGCTTTTTCTTTTTCTATGTCGATAATTCCCTCCAGCTCGATGTACGCGGTTACGTTTGAGAAGACCGCCGTCGCGCTTTTTGGTTTTTTGACAGCTGTCTTGCCGGCGGAAAAATTTTCAATTTTGCACAGCAGTTTGATATAGTCCGCATGCTCCGTAATAATTTTAAGTTCGCCGGCGTCTTCCGTCTTAAAAGAAATATTTAACTTAAGGCCCGGCGGCACGTTAAATTCCGAGCGCACGGTGCGCGCGGCGGAAATTACGCCTTTGATAAGTTCCATTTTTTTTACGGCGTCCGCGTTAAAACGCGTTTCGTCATGCAGCGGATAAGAATCCTGCAGCAGAAATTCTTTGTCCGAGCCCGTCAGCGGTTTTAACACGCCCGCGATTTCTTCAGTTATAAACGGCATCATCGGATGCAGCGCTTTGAGCGTGCCGTACAAAATGTTTACAAGCAGACTGACGACATACTCCCGGTCCGTCTCAAAACGCTGCTTGGCAAGCTCTATATACCAGTCGCAAAAATCATTCCATAAAAAGTGGTAAAGCGCGTTTGACGCTGCGGCCATATTGAATTTCAGCGTTTGCTCTTTGGCGGTTTGCAGCGCGCAATTATAACGGTCCAAAATCCACGCGTCGGCCAGTTCTTTAGGTTTCGCCGGCATTTTCAAGGGGCCTTTGATATCGCCTGCGTTCATTAAAATAAAACGGCTGGCGTTATAAATTTTATTGCAGAAATTGCGCGAGCCCACGACGGACTCTTCCGCGTAAGGGATATCTTTGCCGAGCACGGCCTGCGTCAGCAGCGAAAAACGCACCGCGTCCGTGCCGTATTTTTCCGTTAAATCCAGCGGGTCAATTACATTACCCAAAGACTTGGACATTTTTTTGCCGGTTTTGTCGCGCACAATGCTTGTCAGAAACACGTCTTTAAACGGCAGCTTGCCGGTAAAATCAAGACCGGTCATAACCATGCGGGCAACCCACAGATAAATAATTTCATAGCCGGTAACCATAGTTGACGTCGGGTAAAAATATTCCAGTTCTTTGGTTTTTTCCGGCCAGTCAAAAACCGATATCGGCCATAACGCCGACGAAAACCACGTGTCTAATACATCCGGGTCCTGTACAAAATCATGTCCGCCGCACGACGGGCATTTGGCCGGTTTGTCGTGCGAGACGAGCGGTTTCGCGCCGTGTTCAAAAGAAATTTTTGTGATTTGTTTGTTGCCCTGTTTGTCCGCGGTAAACGTAAGGCCGTCTTTGCTGCACGACGTGCAGTACCAGACCGGTATTCTGTGGCCCCACCAGATTTGTCGGGAAATGCACCAGTCCTGAATATTTTTCAGCCAGTTTAAAAACGGCGTTTTCCAACGGGAGGGGTAAAATTTTAACTCCTCCTCTTCCGCCGCTTTTATGACGGGCGCGCATAATTCTTCCATTTTTACGAACCATTGTTCGCTTAGGTAAGGTTCAATGGCGCTGCCGCAGCGGTAGCAGACGCCCACGGCGTTATCGTGTGTTTCTTCTTTGACTAAAAAACCCGCGGCGTCTAAATCTTTTACGGTTTCTTTGCGGCAAGTATCGCGGTCCATGCCGAGGTATTTGGCCGGGCAGTTTATCATTTTGCCTTTGTCTGAGATTACGCTTATTGCTTCCAGATTGTGGCGTTGGCCGATGACGTAGTCAACAGGATCGTGCGCCGGCGTGATTTTTAACGCGCCTGTGCCGAAGCCGAGTTCTACGTCTTCGTCTTCGATTATCGGAATAATTCTGTCCGTCAGCGGTATTTTTACTTTTTGGCCGGCGAGATTTTTATAGTTGTCGTCTTTCGGATTTACGGCGACGGCTGCGTCGGCAAAAATAGTTTCCGGCCTGGTGGTAGCTATAACTATGCCTTTGCCGCCGTCCGCGCCGGCATAACGTATATGATAGAGTTTCCCTTTTTGTTCTGAGTGTTCGACTTCAATATCCGACAGCGCGGTGTTGCAGCGCACGCACCAGTTTATCATGCGTTTGCCGCGGTAAATATATTTTTTGTCCCACCACTGTTTAAAACATTCATAGACGGCGGCCGCGCGTTTTTCGTCCATTGTAAAGCGCACGTTTTCAGGGGAAATATCCAGCGCCCAGCCCATTTTTTCAACCTGCGTTAAAATCATATTGCCGCAGTCTTTGTACCACTGCCACATGATTTCCAAAAATTTTTCCCGTCCCAAATCATGGCGCGTGACATGCTGCTCTTTGGCGAGTTTTTTCTCAAGCACGTTCTGCGTGGCTATGCCGCCGTGGTCCGTGCCCGGCACCCAAAAAGCCTCTTTGCCCAGCATGCGCTGCGTTCTGATAAGTACGTCCTGAAGAGTCCAGTTCAGCGCGTGCCCCATATGCAGGGAGCCGGTGATATTCGGCGGCGGCACGACGATGACGTAAGGCTGTTTGCCCGGAACCACGCGGGCTTTGTAAATGCCGCTTTCTTTCCATTTACGGGTAAATTTTTTTTCAACTTCTTTAGGCTCGTAAGCCTTGGGTAATTCCGCCATAGTCTCTCCGGTTAAGGCATTTATATATTTTATAAAATAATAATATGGGTAATAAAGATATTGTGAAAACCGAAGTTATCGAGGCGGAGGTTTTGGACGAGAACGGCGTGCCGGTCGGCGGCGCGCCGGACAAAACGCCAAAACCGCCGCGCGCTTTTGTTACCGCGCTCCGCGCGGTAAGCATTTTGGTTTTTACGTTTTTGTTTTCACTTCTTATGGCGCTGCTGGCGATTTTAATTTTTATCCCGCTGTTAATCCTGAAGATGTTCGGGCTTGTGAAGAGCGACGTAAAAATTTTTAAACTCTGAAATAACGTATAAGCGTGATATAAAATTTTCTGATATGGCGGCGGCGGACGTTTATCATGTACAGCCCGCACAATATCATCGTTCCGCCGATGACGGTTGCCCTGCCTATTTTTTCGCCTAAAATAAAATATCCCGCGAAAACGGTCACAAAAGGCTGCGCGTATAAAAACGCGCTGGTTTTAAGCGTGCCTATTTTTTCAAGCCCTTCGTTATAAAAAATAAAAGCAAGGCCGCTGCAGAATATGCCGAGATACGCAAGGCTCCACGCCGCGCGCGGGCTTAAAGCGGGCAGACTGCGGTAAGCGCCGGTTAAAATTTCGACGGGAAGCATAAGAACCGTCGCGATTAAAAAGATGCAGAAAGTCACGCGCAGGTTCGGTGTATTTTTAAACCATATGCTCATAGGTATGACGTAAATAGTCCAGTTTACCGACGTGCCTATAAAAATCAAATCGCCTTTCAGCGTTTGCATTGTAGCGCCGTTCGTAAGCATCTGCTCCGACGTAAACACAAGCAGCACGCCCAAAATGCAGACGGCAAAACCCATCATTCTGTCTCTTGACAGTTTTTCGCCCAAAAACGCGACCATTACAAAAGCGACGAAGACCGGGCTCAGCGTCGTCAGCCAGCCGGCGTGGTTTGTGCTTGTGTGCAAAATGGCGTAGCCCTGCGCGTTTTGCTGTATTAAAATTCCGGTAATACTTAAAAAAGTAAGTTTAAGCCAGTCGGTTTTTGAAATATTTTTGAGCCATTTATATTCTCTTAAAAACAGGGCCACAGTCAGCAGCCCTAAAAAGCTGCGCGCGAGGACCAGCGTCGGGATTCCTGCTTCCTGTAATGCGGTTTTGGTAAATAAAAATGTTAATCCCCAGAAGAAAACGGCAAGACATTGTTTGAAGTAAATCATTTTGCGCTCATGTATTTTTTTCTGACCGCGGACGGCAGTTTTTCGACGGAGTAACGCAGCATGGTGCGCGGCATTTTTGCTGCGTGAGCGTCTAAGAATGACAGCAGCGGTTTAACGTCCCGCTTACCTGCTTCGCGCAGCATCCAGCCGGTCGCTTTGTGCATTAAATCGTGTTTATGCGTCAGAAATTTTTTGCATAATTCAAGCGTCAGTTTAAAATCTTTTTGGCGTAAGAAATGGAAAGACGTCAGCACGGCGATGCGCTCTTCCCACAAAAATTTTGAGCCGGCAAGTTTGTAAATTGTGTCCAGATTCTTGCCGTAAAACCACGGACCGAGAATATAGCAGGCGGACATGTCAACCAAATCCCAGTTATTGATATGTTTTGTGTTTTTGAGATAAAGTTTTACTATTTTTTCCTGCTCTTTGACATCTGAATTTTCAAATTTCAGGCGCAGCATTGAAAGCGCGCAGACGCGGTGTTCATGGATTGGGCTGTGCAAAAGTTTTTCCGCGTCTTCAAGAGAAATTTCTTTGAAATATTTTTTTGCTATGGCGCGGTTTTGCGGCGCGCGGACGCCGATAAAAATGTCTCCCTCTCCGTACTGTCCTTTGCCGGTTTTAAAAAACCGTTGCAAAAAAACGGCGTCTTTTTTGGAACCCGCCGCGACCAAATCTTTCTCTATTTTTTCTTTAATTCCCGTCATATTTCAATTTTAGCATTTTAAAATTTGTTATCATGTAAATAAATGGAGGGGATATGCAAAATATTTTAACATTGAAAAATAATACTTTGAACTGGACGGAAAAACGCGCGGTGTTTTTCCAGGCGCTGCTGCTGATTGCGGCGCTGGCCTTGCCGTCAGTCTGCCACATGCTTAATCTGCCCGTCAATAAAATTCTGCCCATGCACTGGCCGGTGCTGCTTGCCGGTCTGGTTTACGGGTGGAGAAGCGGGTTGCTGCTCGGCGTTGCCGCGCCTTTAATAAGTTTCGGCCTCAGCGGCATGCCTGAGGGAACCATGCTCGGTATTATGGTCTGTGAACTTGCCGTTTACGGTTTTGCCGCCGGGATTTTCGCCGAAAAATTTAAACTTAATTATTTTGTCAGCGTAACAGCGGCGTTAATCTGCGGTAAAATTTTGTTCGCGGTTTTAAGCGGCGGCGCAGGATTTTTATCCGCCGGTGTTTACGCGTTTTTGACGCAGATTGTTATTCTGCCGGTCTTAGCTTACAGATGGACAAAAAACAGTTAATTTCTTTTTTTGACGACAGCGCCGGCGCCTGGGATTCCAAAGAGTCTCCGGGCGCTTTTGGTTTGCTGGAGCAGATTGTGCGTAAAATAAATATACGGCCCGACGATTTTGTGCTGGACATCGGCTGCGGCACCGGCGTGCTGCGGCCTTTTTTGCTGTCCTATAACCCGCAGGAAATTCTGCATATCGACATATCTTCCAAAATGCTGGAAGAGCTTAATAAAAAATTCCCGGACGCGCAGACGCTGGCCGCTGATTTTGAGACGGCGGTTTTGCCGCGGAATTATTTTGATAAGGCCGTCGCGTATAACGTTTTCCCGCATTTTACGGACTTTGAAAGCGTTTTTTATAACGCCCACGCCGCGCTGAAACCGGGAGGCGTTTTTATCGTCGCGCATTCTTTAACGCGCGAAGAACTTAACCGCGCCCACGGCAAACGGGACGCCACTAAAAAAGATTTGCTGCCGCCAGGCGAAAAAATTTACGAGCTTTACAAAACCGCCGGTTTTAAAAATATTTCCGTGCGCGAGCGGGACCCGGGCTTCTTTTCCAGCGGTTTTAAAGATTTGTTATAATTAGAATATAAGCCCTCCGTAAAGCGGGGGCGCTTTTTTGGAGAGGTGGCCGAGCGGTTTAAGGCGCAGTCCTGGAAAGACTGTATACCCAAAAGGTATCGAGGGTTCGAATCCCTCCCTCTCCGCCATATGAACCGCGGGACTAAACGGAAGTATTTTCGTTTAGTCCCGCGGTTCATATGGCGGCGTTGCACCCGGCTTTTCCTATTCCGTAGTTTTGCGCGAAAATATTTTTCCCCGGGGCAACTCCCTCGCCAGTATATTCTGCCCGTGGACTATAAATAGTCTTATCTAAATATAATTAATTATAGTATTATATAAATACATAAATATAGGTTATAATAATTATATAAAAAGGGTTATATAAGGGGGGATATGAAAAAATATTGTCTGATTTATGCAGTTGCCGTTTGTATTTTTTGCGCGGGCATTTTAAACGCGGCGGGGGCGGGGAGTTCTCAGGCTTTTTATGAGCATTGGATAAACACAAATATCCCGCTGATAAATTTGCAGCAGGATATAAATTTAACTGATACTCTCGGCGTACCGCGTTCGGCGGACCTTACCATTGACGGTTTGGGCTACACTCTTACGCTTAATAACAACACACTCATATTTTTGCCTAACTGGAATGACGGTCTTAACGCGACGATACAAAATATAACCATCAACGGCGCTGTAAACGGCGCGGTTGAATTTAACGGCGACGGACAGAATAACCATACCTATATAATAACGAATTCAACTTTTACCGGTAATACATCCCCTAACAACGGCGGCGCGGTTTACAGCCATGCGCAGGCGCAGGTAGCCGGCAGTACAAGAACTTATACTTTTACCGATAATATTTTTACCTATAACACGGCCGCAAACGGCGGCGCTTTGTATAATGCTTCCAACAATTCCCAGCTTCCCGTTGAATTTTCTATAACCTGTTCTAATCCTTTGATATGCTACTTTACCGCAAATTCTGCGGTAAGCGGCAGCGGCGGCGCTGTTTACAATGTTTCCAATTACGGCAGCGGCTCAAGTTTGAATAATAGTTTTGTTATAGGCTCGTCCGGCGTACTGATGCCGTTTACAAACAACAGCGCGCCGACAGGCTACGGCGGCGCAATTTATAATTTTGTAAATAATCCGTCCGGCGGCGGCATAAACGCGTTTGACGTGTACGGCGTCTTTAATGGCAACAATGCCTCTTACGGCGGCGCTGTTGTAAATCAGGTTGAAGGCGGCAACGGCGTTGACAATTTTACGCTTGCGGGTTCTTTTACCGGCAACGTCGCTATGCAGAACGGCGGCGCGGTTGCAAATTATGTCGGCCTGAGCGGCAACGCACCTTACGGCGGCTCCAATATTTTTGATTTGACGGGCGTCTCTTCTTTTAATAATAATATCGCCTTAAACGGCAGCGGCGGCGCGATTTACAATTATATAAATGCCGGCGGAGAGGCGGGCGCGACAAACCTGGGAATTAACGTTGTCTTTTCAGGCAACAGCGCGGCGGACGGCAACGGCGGCGCTATTTATAACTACGCGCAAAACTATTCTAACGCATACTCCACAATTCCCCAGCTTAATATTGCCGACGGCACGCAGTTTATAAACAACGCCGCGATGTCCGGCGGCGCGGTTTATAACGACGGCTGGGGCGTAGTCAACTTTAATTCCGCCGGGACGGGAATAACGTTTACCGGCAACACCATTGCGATACCCGGCAGCCCTAATCTTACTCCTAATGATATTTTCCAAACCCAAAACGGCGTTATCAATTTCTTTACAGACGGTGTTATTTCTCTCGACGGCGGCATACAGGGGGCCGGCACGGTAAACAAATACGGCTCAGGCGGAACGGCGCAGTCAATTATTATAACGCCGGCTCCGTGTTCGCCGGGTTCGCTTTGTTTCGCGGCTTCTTCAAACAGTTCTAATTTCACCGGCATATTTAATCAATTTTACGGGGAGACGGATATGTTCGGCCAGATGTTCGGCGGCGTAAACAATATATATAACGCCCCAAACGCCGCAAGCGGGGATATTACTACCGTCGGGGCCTTCGGTGACAGTATTGTCAATGTTTTTGCTTCCAACAGCTCTTTTTATTATAACGCCAATATGTTTTCCAACACGCTGCTGAACCATACGGTAACGACTTCGTCTATATTCACGCTTGCGCCTTCCTCTGGCGTCGGCGCGCCGGGACTGAATTTTATGGGCAGCGGTTCCACGGTTAATTTTTACAACGGAAGCGGCACTATTGCGGATTTGCACCTGTCGGCGGATATCAGCAACGGGCAGCAAAACACGATTAATTTTGATAACATGCTCGTCGTTTTCATAGATAATAACGGAAATCCGGTAACAAATTTCACAGGCGGCACGACGTACAGTTTTACGGACAGTTCGGCTCTTTTTCTGGCTTACTCCAATCTGCCGTCGAACGTGAACCTTAATGATATTACGACTATGCCGGCCATAAAAGCGACGGTAAACCAGTTCACGTTTAACAGCTTTTATACGGACACAACCAATTTATCGCAGCTGTATGTAAAAGTAGTCGGCGCGGGCACTAACGCCGCTCCTACCGACACAAATTTTATCGCCGATTCGCTGTCAGTAAATCTCGCCCCGGGCAGCGGGCAGCAAATAAACCTTAGCAAATTATATATTTATGATTTCGGGACGCTTTCCGGCCCGGTGCAGATTATTTACCCTCAGGCTGGTTCCGCGGACTTAACGCTTACGCTTGACAATCCAAACACTTTTATTGTTACCAGCAGAAACGTTTATACCTTAGGGCTTACCTCTGATGCGCACGGTATTATTTTTAACCCGGTTACCGCGACGCTGCCGCCGCTTGACTTAAACGACGCGAACGCTCTTACGACTACCGCCGGGGATTACGGCATGACTACGTCCTCTGCCAGAAACTGGCAGATAGACGCGGGTACCTATTATTGGAATTATTATACAACCCCTGAAGACGACCCCAATACGGCAAACGGCTTTCAAACCATGGCCGCTGGGACTTTCAACGTATACGGTTCTATCCCGGACGATTTGTCGTCGGTACTGAGCGGTGACTTCAGCGCAAATCCGAACCCAGGGCCGGGCGCGGTTCTGGACAGACGCTCGCTGTTCGATATTGACACAACAGCTCTTGCCGGCGGAACAGTTGATTTCAGCATGCACGATATGTCCGTGCGCGACGCCTGGACAGCTAACAGCGGCGCGGTGCTGGAAATGAATGACACGGGTTCCACGGCGGATTTCAGGTATACGCATATATTTAACAGCTACGCGGAAAACAACGGCGGCGCGTTTAATATTGAAGCCGGAAATTTAAACACTGTTCTGACAAGTTTTACCGGCAACTCCTCCGGCCAGTTGTGCGATCCCGCGACCGGCAACTGTACTGACACCGCGGCCGGCGGCAACGGCGGAGCTATTAACGTGGACGGCGGAACAGCGGGCATTGCCAGCTCCAACCCCACGACGCCGCTTAGTTCTACGGATTATGAACTTGTTGGTTTTTCCTCCAACCGCGCCGCTAACGGCAACGGCGGAGCCATTAACCAAAACGGCGGGACCGTAACGATACAGGATATACAACAGTTTTACAGCAACAGCGCGGACGTTACCAACGGAACCGGCGTAAATATCGGCAACGGCGGCGCCATAAGCCATATCGGCGGCACAATGGATATATCGGCCCCGGTTTCGGGCAGCGTGTTTGCCTATAATACGGCATACAACAACGGCGGCGCGATTTATAATAACGCGGACGGCCTCACCCTTTACGGCAATATGATATTTGTGGAAAACAACGCAAGTTTTACCGCCGGCGCGGTAAACGCTGCCAACGGCGGCTTGGGCGGGGCTATATACAACGGCCCGGGCGTTACTTTGACTTTTAATTCTAACTCCGGCGACTCGACTTTTGTTTCAAATTCAGACAGCACCGGCGCAAACGATATTTATAACGACGGAGGCACGATAGCGTTCGGCGGCAATTTTGCCGTTTTGTTCGCGGACGGTATTTCGGGCACGGGCGCGATTGAAAAAACCGGCGAAGGCTCGGTTTACCTCTTAGGCTCCAACAAAAATAACATCTTTAACGGAACTTATACCCAGGACGCCGGTACATTATATGTGGGAACAAATTTGTTCAACGGCACAAACACAATTACCGGCGGCACTCTTTTCTGGGTTAATACCGGCGTGGATACGGCCCAGAAAGACGGCGCGCTGTCTTCTTTAAACGTTACCAACAGCCTGTTGTGGATTTCCCAAGGCTCAACGCTGGCTCTTAATAATAACGCTGACTCTGTTGACGGCAGCAATACAATTTTTCTGGATTCAGATTCGGCAATAAGCGTTGAGGCGCCCGGCGCGCAGTTATATCTCGGCACGCAGGACACGTGGCTGGGCAGCGTCAGCATGAGCGCGGGCAATACTACGATGGACGGCTTGCAGAACCTCTATAACAGCAATTATTCGCAAAGCGGCGGCGAACTGACACTTATAAATAATTCCGTTCTGACGCTGGGCGGCAATTCCGTAATTACCGGCGGCGATATTACGCTGGGCGACTCAGCCAGCAGCGCGCGCATAAATACCAACGGCGTCGCGCTTAATCTGATGAATAACGGCGGCAATTTGTATATGAACAGCAACTCAACCATCAACGCGATGGACGGAGTCATCAATTCAAATAACTTTGCCGGCGGCCTGACCGTCGGCGGTTCAAGCGCCAATTTCGCGATTGATATTGACGCTAAAAATAAAATTTCGGACTCATTTAACTTTGCCTTAAATATTGACCCAGGGACTATAAACATAAGCAATATAAATCTGCTGAACGCGCCGGCTGTCCGGCAAATACCTTTGCAGGTTTTCAGCGCGGGCGGCACAATAAGCGGCATAACTTTTGCGTCCAATGTTACGCAGGTGCAGACGCCGCTGGGCACTTACGGTTTTGCGCCTATGGCGCAGCAGGGGTGGTATATGCTAAGTCTGCAATCGCTTGCCCCTTCCACCGGCGACGGGCAGGCTGCCGTCAGGTCTATGCTGAACTCCCAATTGCTTGCCAACGATACTTTGTTCGACCACGTGTTTTTTGACAGCAACGTTATGCTTATGGACGACGATAAATGCGGTTACCGCTTTATCCCGTCGCAGTTTCTCAAAGAAAACAGAAGTAAAAATCTCTGGGCAAAAACTTATTACGAAAACGGCTCCGTGCCGCTCGGCAACGGTTTAGATATTAAAAATGATATGTACGGCTATCTTATGGGCATTGATTTCCCTACCAGCGATATCGGCAGCGACGCGTATTTTATGCCGACTTTATACGCGGGTTATAACGGCGCGCAGCAGTCGTTTGACAATGTGGATACGATGCAGGACGCTTTGCAGCTGGGTTTTATGGCGTCTCTGATGAAAGACGATTTTACCACGTCCGGTATGATTTACGGCGGCGGATATAATAACAGGATAAGTTTAGCGGGCTACAACGATTCTCTTAATAACTGGTTCGCCGGCGTTGCCGTTAAAAGCGCTTACAATATGTATCTTGATAATTTTGTAATCCAGCCGGGCGTGCTTGCTTCTTATAATATTTACGGACAGCAGAATTGGGATTCATCCTACGGGAATATAGCGATGCAGACGGATTATATGAACGGTTTTAACGTCGCGCCCGGAATGAATCTGATATACGGGCTGAGGACGTGGAATTTTCTTCTGAGCGGCAGTTATATGTTCAATATGGGCGGCAGAGTTTCCGGCAAAGCGGGCGATATTGAGTTGCCAGCGCTTGAGACAGAACAAAATTATCTGGAATACGGCGCGGGAGTTTCAAAAATCTTCTCGCGGAGATTCAGCGTATGGGCCAAGGCCGTTTTCAAAACAAACCGCGGTAACGATTACGGCTTAAGAGCCGGCGCGGCGTGGAAGTTCTAAATGAAAAAATTTTTTACCGCGGTTAAAACAGGTCAAGCTGGCGGGAGTCTTCTTTTGATTTGAAAACTTTTTCGGGTTTGCTGAGTTTTAACAGGTCGTTTTCTATTTTTTCTAAGAACGGCGACGGGGCCGGTTTCTTATAGGTCCCGAACTGTTTTCTTTTGAGAGAGCGGGTGAGGAATAATACCCTCTCGGCCCTTGTCATGCCGACGTATAATAAACGCTTTTCTTCTTCTATTTCGCTTTGCTCTTTTGCGCGGTAAAAAGGAATAATGCCCTCTTCAAGACCGACTATGAAAACACATTTAAATTCCAAGCCTTTTGAAGAATGTAACGTCAGCAATGAAATTCTGTCCGCCCTTTTATCAAGAGTGTCTATTTCGGAGAGCATAGATACTTCATGGATAAATTCGTTCTTCGTTTTATGAGTTTGCGCAAGTTTTGTGAAGTATTGCAAAATATTTTCATCTATCTGCTCCGAAAATTCTTTGCTGAGCCTGCTAAGCTGCGCGGCGACCGGCTCTAAATCCGTCAACAAGCTTAACAATTTTATAACCGGTTTCTTACCGCATAATAAATCGTCCGATAACTTTACATAAGGCATACCGGACCTTTTAAACGCCTCTAGCAGAGGTTCCAACTGCGACGAACTGCGGTATAAAACGGCAAAATCCGAAAATGAAAAATTGCTTTCTTCCCCGGCGGACCTGTTTGTGTCAAGCGAAAAGAAAGTATGCCCGCCAATCAGATTTTCTATAGCGCTTACGACAAATTCGGCCTCTGCTTTTTCCGTCGGAGCCGTGTGTATGGTAATTTTTTCATGTGGCCTGTCATATTTCGCGGTTATGTTGAATGAATCAACTATTTGGTTTGAAGCGTTGACGATAGTCCCGGTGGAGCGGTAGTTATTTTTTAAGTTAATTGTCTCGGCGTCAGGGTAATCTTTGGCAAAGTTATTGAAAAATTTTGAATCGCCTCCCCTGAACCCGTAAATCGCCTGGTTGGGATCACCTATTACGCACAGATTACCGTCGGAAAGAGCAAGCAGTCTGATTAATTTATACTGATTTTCGTCTATATCCTGATATTCGTCCACGGAAATATATTTGAAACGGTCCCGATATAATTTGGCGATGTCCGGATTATCAGACAGAAGTTTTAAAGTAAAAGTTATCAAATCGTCAAAACTCAGCGTGTTGTCCGATTCGGATAAATTTATTTCTTCTTTACTTGCCACTTTGAAGTCGTCGTTCAGTCCCGCTTTGGCGGCATTTTCCTTTAAAATTGAAAAACATAAAGAGTGGAAAGTATGAACGTTAATATTTGAATTTTTGGGAAGCAGCAGTTTAAGCCTGTCGCGCATTTCATCGGCGGCCCTGCGCGTAAAAGTTATGGCAAGGCAGTTCTCAGGAGGGATATTATTTTCCGAAACCAAATATGCAATGCGTTTAGTGAGTACCGTCGTCTTTCCGGAGCCCGGACCGGCTATTATTAAAAGCTGCTTCCGTGTGTTTTTTACCGCGTTTAATTGATACTCGTCAAGGCCGGACAGGATTGTAACCGGCGCGGCGGGTGTTTCGCCATTATGATTTTGGTAATATATATCTTCTTCAATCCGACTGACGGGTTTTACCTCTTTTTTCACCGGTTTCGCGGGAGCGCCCATATCAAACAACAGATTAGTGCTTTCCAATTCCTGCGGTTCAAATAATTTTATTACTCCGTATTCGCCGTCAAAGCCGGCTTGTTTTATAACTTTGCCTTTTCTTAACCGCGATATCGCTTCCCCTAGCAGCGAAGAATGGTGTTTTGTTATTTCTTCTATCGGGATATCTCTTAATATAGATAATTCCGGACCTAATTTTTTTATTAAATTTTCATACGCGTTGGTTACCGTATTGCTGGCGACTCCGGTCTGCATAATTTCAGAAAGAATTTCCTCTAAAGGCACAAGACTGAATACTTTTCCCGCGGTTTGCGGGATTACCAAATCTTTACCTTTGCGGTCGGCCAGTTCGTTAACCCTGTGCATAACGCCTATCGTCAGAGGTTTGCCGCATACGGGACAAATGTTATTTAATTTTACCGTTTCTTCGGGGCTCAGACAAATATCACATTTTCTGTGTCCGTCTTCGTGGTATTTTCCTTCTTCCGGGAAAAATTCCACCGTGCCGACATAGCCTTTTCCGGTTTGCAGCGCTTGTCTGACAGAAAAGTAATCCGGCTCCGTGTCAAAAACCGTAGCTTCGCGAGCAAGTTTGGAGGGGGAGTGCGCGTCGGAATTTGACACCAGCCTGTATTTATCAAGAAATGAAACCCGCCAGTTCATTTCCGGATCTGACGACAATCCCGTCTCTACCGCGAATATATAATCCGCAAGGTCGCCGTAACAATCTTTTATGGAATCAAATCCCGAGCGCGAGCCTAATACCGAAAACCACGGCGTCCATATATGCGCCGGAATTATATACGAGCCTTCGCCGGACTCAAGAACTATTTCAAGCAGATTTCTTGAATCCAGCCCGAGTATCGGGCGGCCGTCTGAAGATATATTTCCTATCGCGGAAAGTTTTTGCCTGAGATTCTCGGCGCTTTTTAAATCCGGCACAAATACGACGTGATGGACTTTTCTAGTTTTATCGCCTTTTTTATATATGGTTGAGATTTCAACTGACAACAGGAATCTGACGTTTTGGTGATTTCCGTCCTTCAGCTTAAAAACGCCGGGGCCGGCGGGGACAAGTTTTTCTTTTATTTCGTTAAACCAGGCCGGGTGGGTAAAGTCGCCGGTTGAAATAAGGCCCAAACCTTTCTTTTCAGCCCATACGGCAAGTTCTTCCAGATTACAGGTTTTGCTTGTCGCGCGCGAATATTTAGAGTGTATGTGCAAATCCGCATAGAAAAACATTAAAAATCCCCAGTACTTTTTAGTTAAAAAATTATAGCAAATTAACGGTAATGCCAAAAGTTTAAACAAATTAGCATATAGAATTTGCTAAAATCTAAACAATTACGGAGGATAATTCTTATGAAAAAAAATTTACTTGCTTTATTATTTCCCGCGCTTATCGCGGCATGCGTAACGCCGGCACCGGCGCCGTCGTGGATAGGACAAAATTTTGACCAATATGTAGCGTCAAACGGCGTGCCCACTTCTAGCTATCAGGCGCAAAACGGAAGTATGATTTATTCTTTTAAAAAGAATTGCGCCGGCACCAGAGAGCAGGAAGAAAAACTTGTTACGGTTTCTCAAATGAATGCCATCATCAGCGTGACTACGGCAAGCAGCTGCCCGGTGGTTAATAATTATACTCCGGTTGTAAATAATACTCCGACAATACAACAGCAGCAGCAAGCGGCAAAAGACGCGCGTCTTAAACAGTTGTATAACGATTATGGGGACGCAACCACAAAATACGTCAGTTTGCTTAAGGAATGGAATGCGGATTCCTCTAAATTAATATCTATGATGGGAGTAGGACCAAAGTCCCCTGAACAGATTGAATTAGAAAAAAAAGTGGCGGCCCAAAAGGCGGAGCTTGACGCGCTGTACCAGCGACAGCAAGACGATTTGGCGGAGATAAACAGGTTGAAATAAAAACTTTAATCGGATAGTATTATCGTATCCGCCGTTTGTGCGTTCCCGCTGTCTCCGGCTTCATGTGTTTTAACCTAAAAAATAAGGATATGAAAATGAAGAAAATGTTTTTTAGGCTTACCAAGTATACGCTAATAATTTTTCTGATATTATTGTTTCTGCTTATTGCGGGCGCAGGTTTGCGCCTGTTATACGTCCCCAAGCTGCAGCCGTGGCATACCTTCGTCCCGTCAGAACTCACGGCCGCGGAACTGGATAAAGCTTCTTGGCAGGACTATATTGACCGCGAGAACAAAATATTTGACGATGTTTACAATAAAGTGGTTCTGAAAACGCCGTCAAGCGACAAAGATTTAATCAACAGATACTATGAAGGCAGCCGCATATATCCGCCGCATTTCAAAGAAGACTGGAACCGCTCTTATCTGCTGGTCCCGGATAAACCGAAAGGAGCCGTCGTTTTGCTGCACGGTCTGACTGATTCACCGTACAGTCTGCGGCATATCGCGCGGTTATATTATCAGAAAGGTTTTGTCGTAGTCGGGCTGAGGACGCCGGGACACGGCACCGTGCCCGGCGCGCTTACCGCGATTACCTGGCAGCAGTGGACGGCGGCCGCGCGTCTTGCGGTAAGAGAAGCAAGAAAACTGAGCCCGGAAGGAACGCCTTTGCATATAGTCGGTTTTTCGCAGGGCGGCGCGCTTGCGGTAAAATACGCGTTGGACTCACTCGATAATGATAACCTCAGCCGCCCGGACAAGCTGGTCTTAATTTCCCCGATGATAGGAATTACGCGGTTTTCAAAACTGGCGGAAATAATCGGCATACCTTCTCATATCCCGGGGTTTGAAAAAGCCGCGTGGCTCAGCATTATTCCGGAATTTAATCCTTTCAAATATAACTCGTTCCCGATAAACGCGGTTAAACAGGCGCGCCTGCTTATCGCGGAGATGCGCCGGCAAATCATAAAGATGTATAAAAACGGCCGGCTACAAGAGTTCCCGCCCGTCATAGCGTTCCAGTCAATCACGGATTATACAGTCAGCACGCCGGCGCTGATAAATGACTTTTTCGCCTACCTGCCGGACAACGGAAGCGAACTGGTGCTGTTTGACATCAACCGTGATACGGAGTTCCTGCCGCTGGTCCGCCCGGTTTTTATAAATATGGCTACAAAGATGCTGCCGGATTTGCCGCAGCGTTACAGAATAACTGTAATCGGCAACGCTGCCGCGGGCGACGCCGTCGTAGCGGAGCAGAGCGTCCCGCCGGGCGGCAAAGAGTCTAAGACTAGAAAGCTGGGGCTGGTATATCCGCATGACGTTTTTTCCCTTTCGCACATTTCACTGCCTTTTCCCGAGAGCGACGCCCTGTACGGCTCTTCGCCGGACACTGGGACGAAGGATGAATTCGGCTTGAATCTGGGCCTTATCTCAAACGCCCAGGGGGAGCGCAGTGTTTTGGAAATCAACACAAATCTGTTTTTCAGAATTTCGTCAAATCCTCTGTTCGCTTATATCGCGGAGCGTTTAAACGGGATAGCCGGACCTTCCTCGCCGCCGGAAAAATCTAGCACGCGGGAATACGCGGACACTAAATCCAAAATTACCGAAGGAGAATATGACACCATTGTGCAGGATATAGATTATAACGGCGGCCCGTTTTGAGAGGCAATACAATGAACTGGACACAGGAAAAACCGGAAGATATTTTTAAAACTTTATACACGGACCGGTATAAAGGGCTGACGAGCAAACAGGCGGCGGAGCTCCAGCAGGAAAAAGGTTTTAATGAGTTTGACGAAGAAAAAAAAGACAGCATTTTTGTAAAAATACTTCATTCATTGTCTGACCTCACCACGATAATACTGTTGGTTGCCGCCGGCATTTCCGGTTTTTTAGCCGTAACCACGGACGAAGGTTATCTGGAGCCCGTTGTAATTCTGGCTATCGTCATAATAAATTCCATATTAAGTCTGCGTCAGGAAATGGGAGCGGAAAAGGCGCTTGAAGCCCTCAGAAAAATGAACGCCGACACAACCGTCGTGATAAGAAACGGCGCCAAAGAAAAGCTTGACGTAAAACAGCTTGTGCCCGGCGATATACTTGTGCTTGAAGCCGGCGACAAAATCCCCGCCGACGCAAGAATAATAACAAGTGCCGGTTTGAAAGTAGACGAATCAATTTTAACGGGCGAAAGCGTGCCCGTGGAAAAAGACGCCGCCGCGAAAGTTGACGAACACGCGCCTTTGGGCGACAGGCTTAACATGCTGTTTTCAAGCTGTCTTATAACAAACGGCAGGGCGGAGGCCGTCGTCGTCAATACGGGCATGAACACCGAAGTCGGCAAAATAGCCGGCATGCTTGGAAAGACAAAAAAAGCAAAAACTCCTCTGCAAAAAAGACTCCACGCCACAGGCAAAGTAATGACGATTGTTGCTTTATTGTCCGCGGCTTTGCTTTTAGTTATGGGCCTGATGCGCGGAGAGCAGCTGATGGATATGTTTATGCTGGCGGTCGCTCTTGCCGTCGCGGCGGTGCCGGAAATACTGATGGTTGTGGTTACTATAACTTTAGTATACGGCATTCAAAATATGGCAAAGAAAAACGCCGTCGTGCGCAAAATAAACGCGGTGGAAACGCTTGGCAACACCTCCGTCATATGCTCCGATAAAACCGGCACTCTTACGCAGAATAAAATGACTATAAAAGCCGTCTGGGCCGCGGGGCATGAGCCTAAAAAAGCGGACGATAAATTTGACGCCGCCGAAAATCATCTTCTGACAATCTTAAGCCTTGCAAACGACGCCGTCATAGAAAAAAGCGACGGCGGGGAAAAAGCCATAGGGGACCCGACCGAAACCGCCATCATACGTCTTCTGCACGACAAAGGAACGGAGAAAAAAGATTTGATTGAGAAGTACCCGAGGGTTTTTGAAATCCCGTTTGATTCCGAAAGAAAACTGATGACTACGGTCCACCATCTTGAAACCGGCGGATATCTTTCTATAACCAAAGGCGCGGTTGACAAAATCCCCGTCACAGACGCGGTTTCCAAAGAAGAAATAATGAAAGTGCATGATGAGTTCGCAAAGTCCGCGTTAAGGGTTATAGCCGTCGCGGAAAAACATTATGACGAACTGCCGAAAGATTTAGGCGTACGCGAACTGGAAAAAGATTTAAAGTTTGTCGGCCTGATAGGCATGATAGATCCGCCGAGGGAAGAGAGCAAACAGGCGGTAGCTTACGCGAAAAAGGCGGGAATAAAAACCGTTATGATAACCGGCGACCACGCGGTGACGGCGGCAGCCATCGCCGCCGAAATAGGCATACTAGGCGAAGGCGATAAAGCCGTGTCCGGTGAAGAACTTGACAATATGACGGACGAAGACCTTGTAAAAAACGTCAGACAGTACGCCGTTTACGCGAGAGTCAGCCCGGAAGACAAAATAAAAATAGTTAAAGCGTGGCAGGCCAACAATGAAGTTGTGGCTATGACGGGGGACGGCGTAAACGACGCGCCGGCGCTTAAAGCGGCGGACGTGGGCACGGCGATGGGCATAACCGGCACGGACGTTTCAAAAAACGCGTCCGATATGATTTTGACGGACGACAATTTCGCGACCATAGTCGCGGCGGTAAAAGAAGGAAGAACGGCTTATGATAATATCAGGAAAACGGTTTACTTCCTTTTAAGCTGCAATATCGGCGAAATACTTATAATGATTCTGGCTTTCGGTGTGAACTGGGGCAAACCGCTGGCCGCGCTGCATTTATTGTTTATCAACGTCGTGGCGGACGGCATACCCGCGTTCTCGCTGAGCAGGGAAATGGCCGAAGACGATTTAATGGAGAGAAAGCCGGTGCCGCCGGGAACAAGCCTGTTTGCCGGCGGTTTTGCCAGAAGAATAATCGTTATGGCCGCGACATTTATGGTTGGCACGCTTACCGGTTTTTTCATAGGCAAATTCGTCTCAGTGGACGCCGTAGTCGGGCCGTCCACACAAGTGGGGCAGACTATGGCGTTTTTAACTTTGGGATTTTGTTCGGTAATAAATATTTTTAACGTAAGAAGCAGCGGAAAATCAATTTTTAAACTCGGCTGGATGTCCAATAAACCGCTGTTTTGGAGCGCTATGCTTTCTTTCGCTATATTATTCTTGGTAGCTATTGTGCCGCCGGTTGCGCGCGTTTTTTATCTCGTCCCGTTAAGTTCTGTACACTGGCTTATCGTAATACTGTTGTCCATGATTCCTCTGGTTGTGGTTGAATTGCAGAAATATTATCTGCGCGCCGCCTCGGGAAATTCCGCCCAATAACCCTGTCAAAATAATTGTAATAATATAATTATTTAATATTTTATTATGTAAAATAATTATATTTATTATATAATTTAGATTAATATTATTAACGGGGATAAGAATGAAAACGGGGTTAAAATATTTTCTATTCTGTTTTTCCGCTTTGTTTATTTTCGCGGCGTGCAAAGCAAAACCGCGGCAACAGCCTGTTGCCGTCCCGGTAAACGTCGTCACCGTGTTAAAGACTGACGTTCCTTTTACTATGCAGTATCCCGCGGAAGTCAGAGGTTCGCTTAAAATACAGGTAATGGCGCAGGCGGCCGGCATACTTAAAGAGCAGCTGTACGCCGACGGCGCGTACGTCGCGCAGGGCACGCAGATGTTCCAGATAGACGACGCGCCTTACAAAGCCGCGCTTGACAAAGCGCGCGGGCAGCTCGGGCAGGCGGAGGCTGACGCCGCAAGAACGCAGAAAGATTATTCGCGCATGTCTTACCTGCACAAAAAAAACGCTGTCAGCGTCAAAGATTATGACGACGCGGTATCCGCCTACAATTCCGCGCTGGCAGACCTGAAAACTGCGAAGGCCGGCGTTAACGACGCGCGGATAAATCTTGATTACACAAAAGTTTTTGCGCCTATTTCCGGTTTGACAAGCGCGGCCGTGCCGTCGGTAGGCGCTTTGGTTGACACGTCCGGCGGCGGCGCGCTGCTGACGACTATCGTACAGATAGATCCGCTGTTTATAGAATTTTCAATACCCGAAAAAGATTTTGAAATTCTGCAGCAGGGTTTTAACGCCGGCGGAATACGGACGGATACCTCGTCACCGGTTCCGCTGACGGTTCAGATTACGTCTTCCGACGGGAAAATATATCCTCAAACCGCGCAAATTATTTTCGTCGACAATTCCGAAAACAACCAGACTTCCGGCGTCTTCACGCGCGCCTCTCTGCCGAATCCTGAGCACTCGCGCGTTCTTATGCCCGGCCAGTTTATAAACATAAATATTTTAGGCGCGGTTTATAAAGATAAACTTATAATTCCTTTGGACGCCGTGCTGAACACCCCCGGCGGCGACACGGTTTACGCGGTTAAAGAAGATAATACCGTCGAAGCCCGCGTTTTAAACGGGCGCGCCGCGGACAATTTTTATATCGCGGACGAAGGATTAAAAGAGGGGGAAAAAGTAGTTTCCGGCGGGCTTATAAGATTAAAAGCAGGGGAAAAAGTTTCGCCGTCGCTTACCGCCTTCAGCGTTCCTTTCAAACTGGACTCCGAGAATAATAAAATGACAGTTCCATCCGCTGTAATATCCGCCGTGCCGCCTGAGCAGGAGCGGTAAATGTTCTCAAAAATATTTATAAACAGGCCTATTTTGGCGGCGGTTATCGCGCTGCTGATAGTTTTGGCCGGCGTGCTGTCAATGTTTTCTCTGCCGGTGGAGCAGTACCCAAATCTTGTTCCGCCGACGGTGCTGGTGAGAACCGCGTATCTCGGCGCGGACCCGGAGGTTTTATCTTCCACCGTAGCCGCGCCGCTTGAGGAGCAAGTCAACGGCGTGGAAAAAATGCTGTATATGAATTCCGCTTCGGATTCTTACGGCAATATGAACCTGACCGTATATTTTCAAGTCGGCTCGGACCCTGACCTGGATACCATCAATGTAAATAACCTCGTGCAGCAGG
Organism: Elusimicrobiota bacterium; assembly: GCA_009778915.1. Classification (GTDB taxonomy): domain Bacteria; phylum Elusimicrobiota; class Elusimicrobia; order Elusimicrobiales; family Elusimicrobiaceae; genus Elusimicrobium. The sequence goes on along the minus strand of WRFH01000003.1, from coordinate 58,932 downwards.
CTTTGCCCTCTTTGCCGCAGGACGTGCAGAGATACGGCGTAAGCGTAATAAAAAAATCCACGGAAATACTGCAGATTTTCTCGATAGTTTCGCCGGATAACGTATATGACACGACGTATATGGCAAATTACGCGCTTGTAAATATAGTAGACGCTTTAAAAAGAATCGACGGCGTGGGCGACGTGCAGGTTTTGAGCGCGAATAATTATTCGATACGCATTTGGATTAAGCCTGACAAACTGGCGCAGTATAAACTTACTCCCGCCGACGTAATCGCCGCGGTCTCGGCGCAAAACCAGCAGCGCGCCGCCGGCATAATAGGCGAAGCGCCGGAACCGGATTCCGTCGTAAAATCTTACGTAATCAAAGCGCCGGGCCGCCTGGAAACGCCGGCGGAATTTGAACAAATAATTTTACGCGCCATGCCGGACGGTTCCTCTCTTTTTCTGAAAGACGTGGCGGACATCGAACTCGGTTCTCAGACTTACTCTTTCCGCGGCGTTACGAATAAGGAACCCGCCGTGCCCGTGGCCGTTTATCTTACGCCGGGCGCTAACGCCGTGGCCACGGCTGACAGAGTTTTGGCGGCGATGAATGATTTGTCTTCAAGATTTCCGTCGGGAATGTCATATGTTATTTCTTACGATACTACGCCGTTCGTCAAAGAATCTATAAAAGAAGTTATAAAAACTATATTGACTGCCGTGATTCTGGTTTTTATAGTTGTATATATTTTTCTGCAGGATTTCCGCGCTACTCTTATTCCGTGCATTGCCGTGCCGGTTTCGATAATAGGCGCGTTTGCCGGAATGTCTTTACTCGGGTTTTCAATAAATACGCTTACTTTATTCGGCCTTGTTCTCGCGATAGGAATGGTTGTCGACGACGCCATAGTGGTTATAGAAAACGTAGAACGCATAATGCGGGAAGAAAAACTGGACGCGAAAGAGGCGACTATAAAAGCTATGGAGCAGGTACAGATGGCGCTGATAGCGATAGTCTGCGTCTTATGCTCAGTTTTTATTCCGGTTTCTTTCATGGGCGGGTTTACCGGAATTTTATATAAACAATTTGCTATTACGATAGTGGTTTCCGTCGTAATATCCGGTTTTGTCGCGCTTACGCTGACGCCGGCCCTGTGCGCGCTGCTGCTTAAAAACGACGGGCGGGAACCGAAAGGGCTTTTCGCGGCGTTTAATAAATTCTTCAAATCGACGACGAAAAAATACAGCTCCGGCGTGGCTTTCTTTATCAAAAATATTCCGGCGGCGGCGGTGTCAATGCTTATCATTTTGGTTTTAAGTTTTGCGCTTCTTAAAAATATTCCCACGGGGTTGCTGCCTTCGGAGGACAGAGGAGTGGCTTTGCTTTCCGTTACTATGGACCCGGCAACCGCGCTTGCAAATTCCGCCAAAATATCCGACAGTCTGGAGGAACTTGTTTTAAAACACCCGGCTGCCGCTTTCGCGCTGGTGTTTACCGGCACGAATATTTTAAACGGCACTCAGACGCCCAGCGCGGCCGCGGCTTACGTCAGACTCAAACCGTGGAACGAGCGCAAAGGCAAAGCCATGTCCGTCGACGCGTTTATATCCGATATCCAGAAAGAAGCGTTTATGAAAATCCCCGGCGCGGCGGTGTTTGCTTTCAACCTGCCGCCGATAAACGGTATGAGCACTACGGGCGGCCTTGAGGCTTATATACAAAACCGCGGCGACCAGGGCGGCGCGGAACTTGCGGCGCAAACGCAGAAATTTATAAACGCCGTCAAAGAAAGGCCGGAAATTGCAAGCATAATCACGACTTTTTCCAATATAGTTCCGCAGTATGATATGTCGGTTAATATCATAAAGGCGCTGTCAAAAGGCGTTTCGCTTGACGACCTTTATACGGCTTTACAGTCTACTTTCGGGACTTATTATATTAACGATTTCACGAAATACAACAGGAATTTTAAAGTTATGATGCAGTCGCGCGGGGATTACAGAAAATATCCGGAACAAATCAATAATATATATGTGCATTCCGGCGAGGGGCAGATGATGCCTTTGTCGGAACTGGTAACTCTTAAACCCGTTTTGGGTTCTGAAGCCATTGAAAGATTTAACGTTTTCCCGGCGGCCAAAATAATAGCCACGCCGGCGCGCGGCGTAAGCGCCGGGACCGCGATAAAGATACTTGAAGACACGGCGGCAAAAACTTTAGGAAGCGATTTTACGCTGGCGTGGACCGGCACGGCTTACCAGGAAAAAGCAATCAGCGGTTCGTCGGCGGGAATTTTGCTGCTCGGGATATTTGTAGTTTTTCTGATTCTTTGCGCGCTTTATGAAAAATGGGGGCTGCCGTTTGCGGTAATTCTTGCAATCCCGTTCGGCATATTCGGCGCTTTGTCCGGCACGTGGGCCAGAGGGCTGGAGAACGATATTTATTTTCAGATAGCGCTGGTTACATTGATAGGATTGTCCGCCAAAAACGCAATTTTAATTGTTGAATTTGCCCAGCAGCTGCGGGAGAAAGGAGCGGGTATTTTTGACGCGGCGATGCAGGCCGCGCGGCTGCGGTTCAGGCCTATTATAATGACGTCGCTGGCTTTTATTTTCGGCACGCTGCCGCTTGCGTTAAGTTCCGGCGCGGGCGCGGCAAGCAGGCATTCAATAGGCACGGCTGTTGTGTTCGGCATGACGGGCGCGACAATAATCGCGCCGCTGCTGGTGCCGCTGTTTTTCTTTATAATTTCCGGCGGGTTAAAGAAAAAAACGGAGGAAACGCGATGAGGAAGTTTTTTATTTTATCGCTCACGCTGCTGGCCGGCTGCATGCTCGGCCCGGATTATAAAAAGCCCGCGCTTGACCTTCCTAAAAATCAGCCGCAGGACGGCGCGGAAATTTTCGCAAGGCCGAAATGGTGGGAGATGTTCAATGACAACGTATTAAATTCACTCGTTGAAGAAGGCGTGCAAAATAATAAAGATTTAGCAGCCGCGCTTGCAAGAGTTGAAGAGGCCAAGGCGCAGGTAAAGATAACAAACTCCGCATTATTTCCTTCGCTGGATTTCGGCGCGCAGGCTTATTACGGAACCGTTGTAATCAATAATGAAAATGTGACGTCCCCGGTGCAGGAATATACGGCGGCGCCGGCGCTTTCTTATGAGCTTGACCTTTGGGGTAAAAACCGGCGTTTGTCGGAAGCGGCGAAAGCGGAATATTTTTCAACCCGCGCCGCAAAAGATTTAACTTATTTGGTGCTTACCGCGAGCGTGGTGAAAACTTATTTTCTGATACTCACTTTGGACGCGCAGATTGAAATTGCGGACGATACTGTTACGGCTGACGAAGAAACCGTAAAAATTTATGTTGAGAGATACAGCGCCGGCACGGTAAGCAATCTTGATTTGCAGCGGGTGACGGCCGACATGGAAAGTGTGCGGGCCGCGCAGATAAATTTGTGGCAGCAGTTGTCAGAAGCGCAAACGTCATTGGCCGTTCTTCTGGGCAGAACGCCGCGCGAAATTGTTGAGCGGCAAATAGAGCGCGGCGGAACCTTGGACGCGCAAAACCTGGCGCCGGATGTTCCGGCCGGTATTCCCTCAGATATTCTTCAAAAACGTCCGGACGTCGCGGAAGCGGAACAGCAGCTTATAGCGGCCAACGCGCGTATAGGCGCGGCAAAAGCGGATTATTTCCCAAATATTTCTCTGACGGGACAGGCCGGGTATATAAGCGGCAGTCTGACGGATTTTGTAAACGGCTCAAACGGCATTTGGAATATAGCGGCCGGTCTTGCGCAGCCGCTGTTTGAAGGCGGAAAAATCAGAGCCGAAAATAAAGCGGCAAAGGCTGCCTACGACGAAGCTTTGGCAAATTACGAGCATACCGTGCAGAACGCTTTTAAAGACGTCTACGACGCTGTGAACGCGAACAGTTATTCCAGAGAAATTTACGAAGCCGCGTTAAAGCAGCAAAACGCCATGCAGACGAGTTATGATATATCAAACGACCAGTTTGCCGCCGGTTTGATAGACACTATTAATTTGCTGGACGTAAAAAGAAATCTGCTGTCCGCGCGTCTGAGCCTTGTAAACGCGCGTTATAACGAACTGGCCTCCGCCGTGAATTTGTCGCAGGCTTTAGGCGGCGGCTGGGGTGAATATAAATAAAAGCCCGCGGAATATTCTACGGGCTTTTTTATTGTTGCTGGAAGTTGCTTAAATAGTAGGCGTAGTACCGGGGAAACAGCTTTTATATTGTACCCAGTCTCCGCTTTGGCTGGCCCTTTTAAACCCGGAAGAGTCAAGCGAGGCTACTCCTTTCGGACAGGTTACGTTTCCCTGTAAAACACATCTGCCGTCGGGATATATATACCAGCGGAAATAATACGGACCGCCGTAAGTCGTGCGCGATATAAAATATGTGCCCCCGTCCCAGGATAAATAGAAATAATTGTCTAAAAATGTCCCGGTAGTCGCCCCGGTTGTCCCGAGGCTGGCGGTGGTTATAAGGTTGCCGTTTTTATCGCGCAGTTGTATAGGGATGTCGTCTATGGTGCACGTTCCGCCGTTGGCTTCAAGCACGCAAGCTTGATAGGCTTGGATAAAAGCCTTAACGGTAGGCAGTATCCTGGCTATTTTGCTGTTTTCCGTAGTTTTCAGATACTGCGGAAGAGCGATTGCCGCCAGTATTCCTATAATTAAGACGACGACAAGCAGTTCTATTAACGTAAACCCTTTTGTATTTTTCATAACTCCCCCTCAGAGTATATATAAGTATAAGAAAACAAATATATAACCGCCATATCTTTTAATGATTATGTGACAGATTAAATTTATTTATGGCTTGGTTGGAAAATGTATTAGTACTGTACTATTTATACAGCGGATAGAAATATATTCCCATGAAAACGGGATTGTCGTAAAACCCTTTTACTTTGCTGTTGTAGGCCCACAGACCGGTAGGATGCACGGTATAAATTTGCACGGCGTCTTCATAAGCTAAGCGCTGGATTTTTTTATAAAGGTCCGCGCGTTTCACGGTATTGCTTTCAACTACGGCGGCTTCTATTAGCGCGTCCATATCTTTATTTTTGTAACCCTGCGAAAGCGCGTAGCGGCCCTGGCTGTGCAGGAAGGGGAATACAAAATTATGCGGGTCCGCGTAATCCGCTATCCAGCCGCGCGCCCAGACGGGCATTTGGCGTCCGTCGGTTTTTTCAAGGAACGCGGCCCACGGCACGCCGCGCAGTTCTATTCTAAATTTCGGGTTCAAACTCTCTACGTTTTTTTTCAAAATCTCGCACGCGGTCTGGCGCATTTCGCCGCCGGTGTTATATGTCATTGTAAACTTAAAGCCTTTGTCCCACACTTTGCCGCCCCAGGCTTTTTTAAAATATTCCCGCGCCTTGTTTAAATCCAAAGTATAGTGCGGAGCGTTTTTGTCATAGCCCAAAATTCCCGGCGGCACGGGCCCGTTGGCGGGGGCGGCTTTATTCTCCATAGTCTGCGTCAGAAAAGCGTCGTAGTCAAAACTATAACTGAAAGCTTTTCTCAAATCCCTGTCGGTAAAAAAATCCGGCGGTATGCCGTCTCCGTCTAATTTTCCGCTGCCGGTATCAGGGTTGCCTTTTGTGTTTATGTCCAGCGTAAAAAATATCACCGGGTCCGTTTTCAAACGCGGCAAGTTACTTGCGACAACAATATCTTTACGGCCTTCAAACTGGTTTTCAAATCTCTGTGAAATTTCTGCAAGGTCAATGTCTCCGCTTTCAAGCATGATACGCAGCGTGGAAGGTTCATCTACCGTCATAAGCAGAATATTTTTTACGCGCGGCGCGCCCAGAAAATAGTTTTCATTCGCGTTAAGTATGAGGCGCTTTGCGGAAATGTCCCACCGCGCCAGTTTGAAAGGACCGGTGCCGTTCATATGGTCAAAAAGATAGGACGCGTTTCTGTCCCTGTCGTTAAATTTTTGCCAAGTGTCCAGGCTGCCGTCCCATTCGCCGTGTTTCGCGCACCAGTCTTTGTTTACGACGTAAGACCACCGCGCCATAATCGACAAAAACGGCGCGAACGGGCGTTTCAGCTTTATGATAACATTGCCGCCGTCCACGCGCACCGCGTCTTCAATTTCTTTATTAGTAATGATGAATTTCCCGCCGGACGCGCGCGTGGAAGAAACGCCGAGTATAGGCTCCAGCAGTAAATTAGACGGCCCGCCGGCGCGGTCGGACAGCATAAAGCGAAGAATAGAATATTTTACGTCTTCCGGCGTCAAAATTTCGCCGTTGTGGAATTTTACATTTTTGCGGATGGGAAAAATATAAGTCACGCCGTCGGGCTGGACGGTCGGCACTTCGGTTGAAAGCAGCGGTTCAAATTCCGCCGCGGAACTGCCTTTAAATTTGATGAGCGTGTCATAGACGTTTAAAATAAGCCCCTGCGTAACGCCGTCGTAGGAGTAAACCGGGTCCAGCGACTGCATTTCGCCTTTATGCGCGAAAATTAAAGTCTCTTTTTTCTCTTTAAAATCAACGCCGCAGGAAAAAAGCAGAAGTAAAATTAAAAGTTTGGAAATATTTTTCATGGTTTAATTATGTAAGCGAGACCGCGTTTATTTTTGAGCCACGCCGTCGCAAACTGCGCGCCGTCATAAATTCTTTCAACTTCTCCGTCGGAAGCCGCCGCCGGATCATTTACTATCACTCCGCCGTTCCCGTCAAAACCTTTTATTAAAACAAGATGGCCCGCCGTGGAAGAGAGGGGGGAATTATCAAGTTCTCCTTCTTTAAAAGAAATACTGGCTATCAGCGGCATGCCGCGGCTGACAAAAGCCCGCGCGTCTTCCATAGTGTCAAACCGCGCGGCATAGGCGGTAAGTCCGAATCTGCCGGCGTAGAAAGTATTAAAAATCCAGTTGCCGTAAATATCGGCGTTTTTATCATAAACTCCGGCGCAGACATCGGCTAATTTTTGGTTAAAGCCGTAATAGTTCAGCAACATAGTAAGGCATGCCGGACTGCAAATTCTTTTTTTAATTTTGCCGCCGTGTTCCATCTGGCTAAGCGTCGGAACGTGAAGTTTGAACGGCGCGCCTACGGCGCGGCCCGCGTCAAACGCACTTTTATATTTTGTGACGATTGCGGCTATGCCGTTTAAAGTGGTTTTACCTTTTATTGTCAAACGAACCGTGAAAGCTGCGGCGTAATTTTTACATTTAAAAATATCAGTTTCTACGGCGCCGAGCGCTGAGGCCTGCGGCGGGAAACTTATATTTTCCGTATGTCCGAACTCCGCTATTTTTAGCCACGGCGTTTCCGTTTTATTTTTTAAAATTTTCACTTCCAGCAGCAAAGAAGAATTTTGCGGAACTAGCGCGAAAGGCGAGAGCAATAGAGTGTCAAACTTAAATTCCGGCGTAATCCGTTTGTAGATAACGACGCGCGCGCCGTCTTTTTGCTCGATATTATCAATATCGCGCCGGGAAAGCAGAAGTGTCCGGGAATTATGATAACGGCCGCTTTTTGTATTCAAAATCAAACCCCCGCGAATAATGGTCGGGGCACCCGGACTTGAACCGGGAACCTCTCGGTCCCAAACCGAGCGCTCTAGCCAATTGAGCCATGCCCCGTCTTATAGCAGGTTAGTTTAATATTGACCTATTTCTCTATCTCTGCTTTTTGGTAAATTTTTGTTTTTTTATTCCTTACATAGCCAACCGCTATGCGCGTCATAAAAAAATTAAAATTTCCCGAAAAATCATAGCAGATAAATAGGTCAATATTAAACTAACCTGCTATATTATATCAAAAGCCTCCCGTGAAACGGGAGGCTTTTAAAGTACTGCGCCCGGCAGGACTTGAACCTGCGACCCGCCGATTATGAGTCGGCTGCTCTAACCAACTGAGCTACAGGCGCTAAAAATATATCTTAATTATAACAAATTTAGCTTCAAACAAAAAATCGCTCCTTACCGCCCGCCTCCGCAAATCGGTATCTTCTTCTTTCATTTTTGATATTATATATTCAGTTATTTCCCTGGCGCGGACAAAGGTACATATGAACATAAAATTACGTCTTACGTTGATGAATTTCCTGCAGTTTTTTATTTGGGGCTCATGGCTTATTACCATAGGCAATTACTGGTTTCAGACAAAAGGCTGGTCTGGCGCGCAGTTCGGCGCGGTGTTTTCAACAATGGGCATAGCGTCGCTTTTCATGCCCGCGCTTATGGGCATGCTGGCCGACAGAAAGATAAACGCCGAACGCTTGTACGGCATGCTGCATATACTTAACGCGGCCGCGCTGGTATGCATCCCTTTTATTAACAACCCGACGGTATTTTTCTGGGGCATTTTGGCGGCTATGTTGTTTTATATGCCCACGCTGGCGCTTTCAAATTCCGTAGCTTACACGGTGTTGAAAAGGGAGGGGCTAGACACGGTAAAGGCTTTTCCGCCCATACGCGTGTTCGGCACCATAGGTTTTATAGCGGCTATGTGGCTGGTAAATTTAACCGGGAACAAAAGCTCTCCGAACCAGTTTTATATAGCGGCCTGCGCCGCGTTCGCGCTTGGGTTATACGCGTTTACGCTGCCCGCCTGCCCGCCGTCAAAAGATAATGATAAAAAAACATTGGCCCAGGCCATGGGGCTGGACGCGTTTTCTCTATTTAAAAACAAACAGCTTGCGCTGTTTTTCTTATTTTCGATTTTCTTGGGCGCGGCGCTGCAGCTTACCAACGCGTACGGCGACGTATTTTTGGACGATTTCAAACGCATCCCCATTTACGCTGATTCTTACGTCGTAAGATTTTCCACCATCATAATGTCAATATCCCAAATGTCGGAAACGCTTTTTATTTTGACAATACCTTTTTTCTTAAAACGGTTCGGCATAAAAAAAGTAATGCTTATGAGTATAATCGCGTGGGTGCTGCGCTTCGGTTTATTTGCCTATGCGGACCCCGTGGGCAGATTTTGGATGATAATCCTTTCCTGCATAGTGTACGGCATGGCGTTTGACTTTTTTAATATCTCTGGCTCTTTATACGTGGACAATACCGTAGAACCAAAAATGCGTTCCAGCGCGCAGGGACTTTTTATGATGTGCACAAACGGCGTGGGCGCCGTGATAGGCAGTTTTGTAAGCGGTGTTGTTATAGACGCTTTTTTCACCCATGGCGATATTAAAAACTGGCACGGCATATGGCTGTCTTTTTCAATATACGCGCTTGTAATAGCGGCGTTATTTATAATATTTTTCAGGGATAAAAAACAGACTGCATAGGGAGATTAATTATGGCGGAATACAGTTTTGACGTTGTGTCCAAGGTGGACATGAATTTAATTGAAGAGGCTATTAACACAGCCCTCAAAGAAATTACCAACAGGTATGATTTTAAAGATTCAAATTCCAATATTGAACTTAACAGAAAAGAGAATAATATAAAACTCTCTTCAGCGGACGAGTTTAAAATTAAGGCTTTATATGATATTTTGCAGACGAGGATGTCTAAACGCGGCGTAGCGCTTAAAAATTTTAAACCGGAAAAAATAGAGTCGGCCTTAGGCGGCGCGGCTAAGCAGATTATCAAAATCCAGCAGGGCATCCCGTCGGAAAAAGCGAAGGAACTGGTTAAAGCCATTAAAGATTCCAAAATAAAGGTAACCGCGTCCATACAAGGAGACCAGCTGAGAATATCGTCCAAATCAAAAGACGATTTACAGGCGGTTATGGCTTTGCTGCGCGGGCAGGACGCCGGCGTTGATTTGCAATTTACAAATTACAGGTAACTATGAACTTAACAGAGTGGAAACAAAAATGCGCCGCCGTAGAGGCGGAATATAAAAAGCAAATCGCCGCCGCCGCGGACGCGGACGTATTGGAAGCCGCGCGCGTTGCCAGCCTCGGCCGCAAAGGCGCCTTGACGGAACTTCTTAAAAACCTGAAAGATTTTTCCATTGAAGAAAAAAAGGAAGCCGGCCCGCTCGGCAACGAACTTAAAAAAAATCTTGAAGCCGCTTTTGAGTCAAAAGAGATGACTTTAGTCGCCGCGAAATTAAACGCGGATTTAGAAAAAACGAATATTGATTTAACTCTGCCCGGCGCGCCCGTTGCCGCCGGCCACTATCACCCGCTGACAATCGCGCTTAACCGCATGACGGCGGTGTTGTCAAAACTCGGTTTTGTCTGGGCGGACGGGCCGCAGATTGAAGAAGAAAAATATAATTTTGATTATCTAAATATTCCGGCCCACCACCCGGCGCGGGACATGCAGGACACGTTTTTTATCGCCGGAAAACCCGGCATGGTATTGCGCACGCATACGTCCAACGTGCAGGTGCGCTATATGGAAAAAAATAAGCCGCCGCTGCGTATAATGTCCCCCGGCCGCGTGTTCCGCAAGGACGATATTGACGCGTCGCACAGCCCCGTCTTTAACCAGATAGAAGGTTTGTACGTCGACAAAAACGTCAGCCTTGCCGATTTGAAAAGCGATTTGACCGCTTTTATGAAAGGACTATTCGGCGCGAAAGCGGAAGTCCGTTTCCGCCCGTCGTATTTCCCGTTCGTGGAGCCGGGCGTTGAGGTGGACGTCAAATGCGTTTTTTGCGACGGTAAATCACCGTGCGCTTTCTGCAAAGGCACAGGCTGGAAAGAGATGTTGGGCGCGGGTATTGTTCACCCGCAGGTTTTGCGCAATGTCGGCATTGACCCGGAAGTTTACAGCGGTTACGCTTTCGGCATGGGCGTTGAGCGTCTGGCGATGATGCTGCTCAATATTAAAGATATCCGCGCTTTTTATGAAAATGATTTAAGAATTTTGAGGCAATTTTAATGAAGATACTTTACTCATGGCTTAAAGATTTTATCGACGTGGATTTGCCCGCCGCGGAGCTGGCGGCCAAGCTTGCCGCGCTCGGCATAGAAACGGCGGAACTCAAAAAAACCGGCGCGGATTTTGAAGGCGTCCACACAGCCAAAATTTTAAAAATTGAAAAACATCCGAACGCGGATAAATTGTCTTTGGTTGATTTGGACACCGGTTCCGGCGTCAGAAAAGTTGTCTGCGGCGCGAAAAATCTGGAAGTGGGGATAATAGTTCCGTTGGCGCGTGAAGGCGCGCGGCTGGGCTCAAACATTTTGACGGCGGCGGTCATACGCGGCATAAAATCCGACGGCATGATTTGTTCCGCCGACGAACTCGGGCTGGTTGAAAAACGCGCGGAAGGCATTTTGCACCTTGACAAAAACCTTGCAATCGGGATAGACGTCAGCACGCTTTACGGCAAGCCGGACTATATTTTTGACCTTGAAATTACGCCGAACAGGCCGGACCTGCTGTCCCACCTCGGCATAGCGCGGGAACTGTCCATTCTGTTAAATATTCCGCTTAAAAAAATTAATCTTAAACCCGTTAAAGAAGAAGGCAAAGCATTCGGCGTAAAAATTTCTTCTTCGTTGTGCGGGCGTTACAGCGGGCGCACGGTGCGCGGCGTTAAAAATACTGCTGCTCCGGCGTGGATTACGCAGCGCCTCGCCGCGATGGGCGTTAACGGTAAAAACGCTTTGGTTGATATAAGCAATTACGTGCTTTATGATTTAGGTTTGCCGTTGCACTTTTTTGATTTAAAAAGCATTGACGGCGGCATTAACGTGCGCGCGGCTGCGGACGGTGAAAAATTTGAAACCTTAGACGGCAGCAAACTTGAACTTAACGCGCAGGATTTGGTTATAGCGGATAATTCAAAAGTCGTTGCTCTGGCCGGTATTATGGGCGGAAAAGAGTCCGGCATAAAAGAAAATACTTATGATATTTTTATTGAAGCCGCGTATTTTAACCCGCCGACGATTAATAAAACCGCCAAGCGTTTCGGCATGTCAAGCGAGGCCAGCCAGCGTTTTGAGCGCGGCGCGGACATTTCGTTGACGCTGACGGCTTTGGCGCGCGCGACAAATTTGGTTCAGGAAATTTGCGGCGGAACCGCAAGCGCGGCGACGGACGTTTATCCCGTCCCGTATGTTTCGCCGGAAGTCGTTTTTACGCCGCAGGATATTTATAAAATTCTGGGAATGGAAATCGCGGAAGAAAAATTGAAACAAATTTTTGCCGCGCTGGGCAAATTTGACGGCGGCAAAACGCCGTGGAAATTTACCGCTCCGGCGCACAGGCGCGATTTGGCGCACAAATGGGATTTGGCTGAGGAAGCTGCGCGGTTTAACGGGTTTGAAAATATTCCCGTTTCTTCAACGCGCGCCAGCGTCGCCTTCGCGGATAATCCCAAAAACGTCGACTGCGGCGCAAAGTTTGCCGCCGTTTTAACGTCTGCCGGTTTTTGCGAGTGCAAAAATTTTGATTTTATTTCCGGCAGAGATTTGGACAATTTTTATTTTGACAAAAAATTTACCGTCGAACTTGCCAATCCGATAAGCGAGGAATGGCAGTTCATGCGCCCTTCCCTGCTGCCCGGCCTTTTGAAAAACGCGGCGTTTAACCAAAGCCGCGGCGCAACAGATTATAAACTGTTTGAAACCGGCAAAGAGTACGCGAATATGAAAGGTTTCCCGGTGGAAAGCTGGGCCGTCGCCGGCATAGTCTGCGGCGCGGCGTCGCCGGAATATTTCGCGCAAAAAACCGTGCCGGCGGATTTTTATTTTATAAAAGGGCTTGCCGCGCAAGTTATTAAAGATTTTGAAGGCGTTACTTTTGCCGTCTCAAAAACCGCGCCGGCGTATATGCACCCAAAAATCTGCATGGACGTTTTAGACGGCGGGAAAGCGGTCGGTTTTTTCGGCAGACTGCACCCGTTAACGGCAAAGGCTTACGGTCTTAAAAACGACGAGATTTACGTTTTTAATTTTAATTTAAAAACGCTTGAGAAAAAATTTAAAGCGCAGGAATTTAAGCCGGCGGCCGACGTGCCGCAGTTCCCGTCTTCTTACAGGGATTTGTCTTTTGTATTTGACAAAAGTTTGCATTACGCGGAAATTGAAAAAGCTGTAAACTCCGCCGGAGTATGGTCAAAAATGTCTTATAATTTAACCGACGTTTACACCGGCCCGAACCTGCCGGAAGGCAAAAAAAGCGTGACGTTAAATTTTTCTTTCTGGCTGATGGACCGCACGCTTAAAGACAGCGAAGTAGAAGACAATATTTCCAAAATCGCCGCCGCGCTTACCGCGCTGGGCGGGGAAATGAGAAAATAATGGAAGATAAAATAACGCAGTTGCAGGCATTAGTCCAGCAGGCAACCCAAAGACTGCAAAGTTTAGAGGCGGAAAATTTCACGTTAAAAAACCGGCTGCGCGCCGTAGAGAGCCAAATAGAACGACTGCGCGGCGTTGACGAAGAAGTGCGCATGTTGCGGGACTGGAAACGGGAAACGCTGGCGAGCCTTAAAAAACTGCATTCCAGAATTGAAAAAGAATTGAGGTAAAATCATGGCGAAAAGAGGTATAGAAGTTACCGTGCGGCGCATACCTTTGGAGGTTGCCATAGACGGCGTGGAGCCTATGGAAATAGCCACGCTTGTCGGCATGGTTGAAAAGCGCATGGGGGAAATCGCGGACAGAACCGGCGCCGTCGACACGCTCAAACTGGCTATCATGGCCGCCATGGAATTTGCCGCGGAAGTTTATTTGAAAGGTTCCGACAACAGCGCGCAGAGAAAAGAAGAAACGGAGAGGCTGGACGAAATAATTTTAAAACTGCAGTCCACCATGAACCGTGGTCTGCCGGGGAATTAGCATGACGGATTTTAAAATAAAAAAAATTACCGAGGCGGATTTTGAAAAATTGTTCGTGCTTTTTAAAGAATTTGCGGATTTTGAGGAAAGAAAATTTTCAAACTCACTCCAAAGAATGAAAGCGGAAAAAGATTTTTTCAGTGGGTTCTTGGCAAAAGACGCGGCCGGGAATATTTTAGCTTACGCTATATTTTTTTACTCTTACCACACTTTCACCGGCAAAACTTTGTATATGGACGACCTGTTTGTGCTTGAGCCTTACCGCCGCAAAGGACTGGGCCGCAAACTGCTTGAAGCGGTTATCGCCGAGGCAAAAAAGCAAAAATGCGCCGGCGTGCGCTGGCAGGTGGCGGACTGGAACGCTCCGGCCCAAAAACTTTACGCGGCTTACGGCGCATTGGAAAATCCGGAAGACAGAAACCGCGATATAATTTTTTAATTTTCTCCCCTTTTTAAGGGGAGTACCGGCAAAGCCGGGGAGGGGTTTTAAACCGGGTTCAAAACCCTTCGCTCTTCGGGCACTTCTCTTAAAAAGGGAAGAAAAAGGTTGAGGACGGAGTATTATTGATGGAAGAAAATATCCCCTTGGCGGCGCGCATGGCGCCGCAGACACTTGACGATTTTGCCGGGCAGCAGCATATTATAGGCCCGGGCAAAATGTTGCGCCGTCTTGTTGAATCTGACACTATAAAATCCGCCGTTTTCTTCGGCCCGCCGGGCAGCGGTAAAACGGCACTGGCGCGGTTTATCGCGTCTAAAACGCAGGCCGTTACCGTTGAGCTTAATGCGGCGGCTGCCGGTGTGGGCGACGTTAAAAAAGTTATTGACGAGGCTAAAGAAAGACGCTCCGACACTTTTCTTGAAAAGCGCACGCTGCTTTTGCTGGACGAAATTCACCACTTTAATAAAACCCAGCAGGATGTACTGCTGCCGTCGGTGGAGCGCGGCGATATTATTTTAATCGGGCTTACCACGGAAAATCCTTATTTTTATATTAACAACGCGCTTCTTTCGCGTTTTTCAGTTTTTGAATTTAAGCCGCTCACGCCGGAGGATTTGGGGAAAATCGTTCAGCGCGTTTTGAAACTTGAAAACGGCGTCATGGCGCCGGACGCGGAAAAGTTTTTAATAACGCAGGCCAACGGCGACGCCCGGCGCCTGCTCAACGCGGTAGAGCTTGCTTTACTCACGACGGATAAGGACAAAAAAGGTGTCAAAAACATTACGCTTGACATTGCCAAAGAGTGCATACAAAAACGCCACCTTAATTATGATAAAAAAGGCGACGAACACTACGACATTATTTCCGCTTTCATAAAATCAATGCGCGGTTCGGACCCGGACGCTGCGGTTTACTGGCTGGCCCGCATGCTTGAATCCGGCGAGGACCCGCGCTTTATCGCGCGCCGCATTTTAATTTGCGCGTCGGAAGACGTCGGCAACGCCGAGCCCGCCGCGATTATGCTGGCCGAGGCGGCGTTTAAATGCGCGGAAGTTCTTGGCATGCCGGAAGTAAGAATACCGCTTTCGCAGGCCGCAATTTACGTCGCGTGCGCGCCAAAATCAAACGCCAGCTATCTGGCGGTAGACGCCGCGCTTGAGGAAGTCAGAAACGGCCCGCAGCGCCGTGTGCCCGCGCACCTCAGAAGCGGCATGAAAAACGAAGGCTACAAATACGCGCATGATTTTCCTAACCATTATGTAAAACAGGAATATATGCCTAAGCCGAAAACTTTTTATAACCCGACCGAAATGGGCAAAGAAAAAAATATAAAAGACCGCATGGAAAAATTAAAAGGCTCCAAGTAAAACAGAAGCCTTTTAAAATTTATCTTCCGCCGCCTCCGCCACCCCCGCCGCCCCCGCCCACACCGCCTCCGCCGCCCGCGCCGCTGCTTGAAACCGATGAGCTGAAAGAGCCCAAAGCGGATGAAAAACTGCCGGCGGAAAAACCGCCGTTCCCGTCTGAAAAAGAACTCAGCCCGCGCCCGCTTAAATAAACCGCGCCGGAAGGTTCGTTAAGAAAACCGGAATACCTTTTTATCCATTTGTTTGACAGACCAAACGCTATAGCATAGGGCAGAAAATTACAGAAAATATTCAAAATATTTTCCGGGTTGGAATCTTCCACGCGGGCCGCTTCCGCGACGGATAGATATTTTTTAAACCCTGTTGCCCTGTCCATAACCTCGCGGCCTTTGACGGTGTATGCCTTATTTAAATAAAGGAACAGCTGGTTAATGAAGATTAGCAGTATGATGATAATATACTGCGGCAGCATATAATTTTTGCTGAAAAACATTAGGGAAGCTAATATTGACACGGCAATTAATATGGTTAAGACGCTAGTTAAAAGATTCCTGCCTAATAGTGGCAGCGGGTAAAATACACAAGTCATAAAAAATATTACTTTGAGAGCAAAGATTACCGGCTCGTTAACCAGCAGCGGAAAAAGTATATATAAAATAAGCGCGCCCATGGGTATCCAAAACGGTATAAACCAGTTAAAATTACGGCTGAAATATATGTTTTCAAAATTTATTTCAAGATTTTCCTGCGTCTTTTTTAAAGCGGACAAAAATTTCTTGGCGTAAGTTCTGTTTGTTTCAACATGGTCCGCTTCTGAAAAAAGCTCGTACATAAAAACGTACTCTTCAGGCGACGTGGCGGCGTTGCTCTTCCGGTTCGGGCGTATTATCAACTCTTTGCCTATAAATTTTTCTTTCGGTTCAATTGTGACAAGTCCTTTTACGGCCAGACTGACAAGCATGGTTTGTAAGAGCTTGCTTCCGTTGGTAAGTCCCATATCGTCAATATATTGCAGCTGTGCGGGGGAAAAACCTTCCGGCGGTTCATATTCCGCCGCTATGACGGCCGCACCGAGCGGGTCTTTTCCCACTTTAAGCCATACCCAGTATAAATATAAGGAGCCGGAAATTATAAGCAAAATGCCGAGAGGCAGAAAAATATCCTGCCTGAGAAAGTTTGCCAAATGCGCCTCCGCCGACGGCTCCGCCGCGGCACCTTTGGAAAAGGGCGCTGATATTGTAAACCCTTCGCCGGGATAAAGCGTGTTGTTGTATTTTAAAATAACCGTGTCGCCGTTTTGTTCAAAGGAGCAGTAGTTGCATTTATTTGACCCTGCCATGCCCGCGTACATGGAAACCAAATCGTTTTTCAACACCGCGCCCGGCGGCAGCGTTACACGCGCCGAAGCGGAAAGTATGGGGAAATCCCACTCCGTGCCGGTAACATTCCAATAAAACTCGTCGTAATCTTTTGTAAAAACCAAAGTGTTTCCCACCTTATATGTGAGGTCATAAACGTGCACGCCGGGAGTTAAAAAATCATCATTGCCGAAGTTGATGCGCAGTTTATTGCCCGGTATCCGTTCCGTAAAAAAAGGTTCTTCTTTTCCGTTTCTGGCAAGAGAAATTATTTGCAGGCCTATATCTTCCCTCATCATAAAACCGGCGTTGTGCGTCGTGGGAATATCGCGCACGAGACCGCGTTTTATTTTATTAAGCTGAGCGTTTACGGCGATGGTTTCTGTAATCACAACGCTGCCGTCGGGTTGTATGAGAGCGGTGATGTCAAAACTTTCTATTTGCTCCTGCGCGTGCAAGACGGCGCATAAAAGCGGCAAAATAAGTAAGCCAAAAAAGCGTTTCATAAATCTCCAAAAAAGATATAGAATATTAATGTCCTAAATAGTATCAATTTGGAGCTGAAAATGAAAGCGCTTGTTAAAACTAAACCCGCAAAGGGCCTTGAATATAAAGAAGTTGATGTTCCGAAAATAAAACCAGACGAACTTTTAATTAAAATACACCGCGCGTCAATATGCGGCAGCGATTTGCCCGTCTACAATTACACCGGCTGGGCGCCGCACAGGATACCTATTCCGTTCATCCCCGGACATGAACTCTGCGGTACGGTTGTTGAAACCGGCCCGGCGGCAAAAGGATTTAAAAAAGGAGATTTTATAGCCGTGGAATCGCACATTTTCTGCGGGCTTTGTTACCAGTGCCGCAATGACCAGCGCTACGTCTGCGCCGATTTAAAAGTTTTGGGGCTGGACACCCAGGGAGGCTTTGCCGAATACGCGGCCGTGCCCGCCCGCTGCGGCTGGAAGTTAGACGAAAAATTTAAAGACATAGGCTCTATTTTAGAGCCGCTTGGCAACGCCGTTTTCGCGACGCTGCACGACGATATCGCGGCTAAAACCGTCCTTATTACCGGCTGCGGCGCGCAGGGGCTGTTTGCCATTGATATAGCCAAAGCGTGCGGCGCGGCAAAAGTAATCGCGCTGGAGGCTTCCGACTTCCGCAAAAAAATGGCGGAGCAGTTCGGCGCCGACGTGATTTTGGACCCGAGAGAAGAAAATTTATTGCAGAAAATCATTAAAGCCGGAGGCGAAAAAAGCGGCGTCGACGTGGTTATTGAGATGAGCGGCAACGCGAAAGCCATTGACATGGGCCTTAAAGCGGTAAAACCGGGCGGCAGGTTTACGGCTTTCGGTCTGCCGGGCGATTTATTGACTATTGATTACGCGAACGATATAGTGTTTAAAGCCGTTAAAGTGCAGGGCATTACCGGGCGCGAAGTTTTTAAAAGCTGGCATAAAACGGACGCGCTTTTAAAAAGCGGCAAAATTAACCCGGGGCGCGTCATAACCCACGTGTTCCCGATGAAAGATTTTGAGAAAGCGTTCGGCGCGATGCTCGCGCCGGAAAAAAACTGCGGAAAGGTGGTAATGACGCCATGAACAGACTTAAATTTTTAGAAGACGAAATTAAAATTTTAAAAGACGAAAATAGGTTTATTAAACTGCATATTTTGGAGTCAGAGCAGGCGCCGGTGGCCGTTATCGATGGTAAAAAAGTTATTAATTTAACGTCTAATAATTATCTGAATATGACGACGCACCCCGCGGTTAAAAAAGCCGCGGCGGATGCAGTTTTAAAATACGGCATAGGCACCGCCGCCGTGCGTACCATCATAGGCACTATGTCTCTGCATGAGCAGTTGGAAAAAAGACTGGCGGAGTTTAAGGGGACGGAAGCGGCTCTTGTCATACAATCAGGTTTTACTTCCAATACCGCGGTCTGCCAGAGTCTGATGACAAGCCTGGACGATGTGCTGATTTCAGACGAACTGAACCACGCGTCTATCGTCGACGGCGGCCGCCTGTCAAAAGCGGTCAAAAAGATTTACCGCCACTGCGACATGAAACATCTTGAAGAAATTTTAAAATCCCCGGAAGTAAAAAAGGCCCGCCGTAGAATGGTGGTTACCGACGGAGTTTTCAGCATGGACGGCGATATCGCGCCGCTGCCGCAAATTGTGGATTTATGCGAAAAGTATGACGCGGTTATCATGGTTGACGACGCCCACTCAAGCGGCGTGCTGGGCCGGCAGGGACGCGGTACCGTCGACCATTTTAATTTAAAAGGACGCGTCGATATACAGATAGGCACGCTGTCAAAAGCCTTCGGGACGATAGGCGGCTACGTTGCCGGCTCCCAAAATTTGCGCGATTATATGATTTCCACGGCGCGGCCGTTTTTATTTTCCAGTTCGCACCCGCCAAGCGTCATAGCGACATGCCTTGCCGGTTTGGACGTTATTTATAACGAGCCGCAGCGCCTTGAAAAACTTTGGACGAATACCAAATTTTTTAAGGAAGAAATTACCAAAGCCGGTTTTGACATAAACAAATCCCAGACGCCTATAACGCCCGTTATGATAAGGGATACAAAAAAAGCGTTTGAGTTTTCCGCCAGGCTTTTTGACGAGGGCGTATTCGCGCTGGCAATAGGTTTCCCGACGGTGCAGAAGGGTTTGGAGCGCCTGCGTAACATTGTCACCGCCGGCCATGAAATTAAAGAGCTGGAGGCATCCGTCGCCGCTTATAAAAAAGTAGGCAAAGCGATGGGTATTATATAAGCTGTTTATTTTCCATAATTTTTTATTACAATAGAGTATGTCCGGCATTTGGGAGTATTATGAAAAATAAAACCGGGTTCTCTTTAATAGAACTAATTATAGTTGTGCTTATTATCTGTATCCTTGCCGCCACTGCGCTGCCTTATTATTTTAAGGCGGTTGAAAAATCGCGCGCGGCGCAGGCGTATGATATACTTAAACGTTTCGGGGACTCAAAATCTATCACTGCCGAAACCTCGTCTGACTCCGGGTTTTTTAACAGCATGTCAAAATTCCAGAGAGAATACCCGGCTTTAACCGTGATAACCGAAAACGCCGGCAATCTGAGCGCTTTCCCCGATGGGCAGGCGCGGTTTAAAGATTTTGATTACGTCGTGACTACCGATATGGACCCGCTGCTTTACGGAAATCTTGTCGCTATAAGGAACAGCGGTTCATATATAGGCTACGCGTTATTTATAAATAACGGGCAGTTATATTGTATGGAAAACACGGAAATACACACAAAAGAAGCGTGCACGGATATGTACGCGGGGGACCCGGAAGGCGTTTCCGGCCCGTGGACGATTTATAAGGCGCATACATAAATGAAAAAGTTTTTACTTTTACTCTTAATTTTACCTCTGCCCTCGTTGCTGCCGGCGGAGGTAAGTTTTGTAAGCGTTACGGGCACCGACGAATATACCAACGTCAAAGATTTTAATAACGCCTACGATATCCGCATCTCCGCCGGCGGCGGGAAAGAATATAAATGCCAGGCGGTGCGCGTACTGCGGAACTGGTTTTTTACGGCGGCGCACTGCGTGGCGCAAAGCTGCGCGAAGGACTGCACGATAAGAATTATTTTATTTAAAAACGATACTTACGAAGTGTATACCGAAGTTAAAAATACGAAAAAAAAGCAGACGGTATTTTATGATAAACATTTCAGCCTTACTAACAGTTTTGACAAAAGAACGTCGGACATCGCCGCGTTTAAATATATGCCGTCCGAGCAACGGGGGTTTTTTGTCGACGCTGTAAAACATATTTTATACACGCAGGCGCAGTTTCTGGCGGTGGTGCCCGGCGCCCGGTCAATTTTAAAAAAAGTTAATTCTAAAAATGACAACGCGCCGGATACGCCGCTTGTTTCTTTTACGAATAATTATTTTAAGATTAACAGAATTATTTCTTTAATTTCAATAGACGGCGCGGCGAAATCCGTCAAAATTTCCGGTGATTTCGTCGAAGACTCCGACGGCAATAAAAACCCGGCTTATTTTTTAAAGAACCTGCGCATAGTCATGCTTAAAAATTTCGGCTCCAAAAAAGGTCTTTCCGGTTCCGGCATGATGACAAATACGGGGGAACTGATTGGCATAAATTCTTTCGGCACTGATTTTAAATTGCAGATTAACGGCAAAGATGTTTCGGTGCCGGAGTACGCGGGTTTCGCCACTTTCAACGACAGGAGTTTAAAATTTCTCGAAGACGCGATGGGCGACGATTATACGGACTTAACTATTTACGACGCGCTTGAACATAATTTCGCGGAGCCCGCCGCTTACTCAAAGCTTCCCGCGCCGCTTAAGGTGTTCATAAAGCAGTATAATAAATAATATGCTTTTAAAAGAAAAAGAAATTCTGGAAATTATAAGAATTTTAAGAAAAGATTATCCGGCGAATAAAACGGCTCTAAAACACAAAGACGTTTTTGAGCTGCTGGTATGCGTCATACTTTCGGCGCAGTGCACGGACACGCGGGTAAATATGGTGGCGCCTAATTTATTTGCCGTTTATCCGACGCCGCAAAAAATGGCTGTCGCAAAACAGGAAGACGTGGAAAAAATAATACGGTCAACCGGTTTTTACCACGCCAAAGCCAAAAGCATAATAAGCGCGTCGCAGACGCTTGTAAAAAACTTCGGCGGCCATGTGCCGGATAATATGAAAGATTTGCTTACTCTGCGCGGCGTGGCCAGAAAAACCGCCAACGTCGTGCTGGCGGATTATTTTAATAAAGCCGAAGGAATAGTCGTCGACACTCATGTAAAGCGCGTCAGCTTCCGCACCGGTCTTACAAAAGAAACGGACCCGGTTAAAATTGAAAAAGATTTAATGGAAAAAGTTCCCAAAAAAGACTGGATTTGGTTAGGAAATGCTTTTGTCTGGCACGGCCGCAAAGTGTGTAATGCCAGAAAACCGAAATGCTCCGTCTGCGCCGTAAACAAAATCTGCCCGAAAAACAAAGTAACCGTCTCAGCCTGAAAAAAATTACGCTAGTTTTTATAAATGATGTACAATATATATACATTTATCCATTAATTGCCGAAAATTGATGGAATTTTATAATTGAGGATAACCATGAAAAGAAAACCTTTTATCGCCGGAAACTGGAAAATGCATAATACTATAGCGGAGTCAACGGCTTTAGCCGCCGCAATCGCCAAAAGCAAAGAAAATAAAAATCAGGCGGACATTCTGGTCGCGCCGTCTTACACAAGCCTTGCCTCCGTCGCGCAGACGGTTAAAGGAACAAAAATTTTAGTCGCCGCGCAGGACGTGCATTTTGAAGAAAAGGGCGCGTTCACTAGCGCGGTGTCCCCGTCCCAAATAAAAGACGCGGGCGCGACGCACGTCATAATCGGCCACAGCGAACGCCGCAGTCTGTTCGGCGATACCGACGGGATTCTGAATAAAAAACTCGCCGCCGCTTTTAAACATAACTTGGTGCCGGTTTTCTGCGTAGGCGAAACGTTGGCGGAAAGAGAAGCGGGCAAAACTTTATCGGTAATTGAGTCCCAGCTCGGCAACGGGCTTGCGGGTTTTACGGCGGAGCAGCTTAAAACTTTAATCATAGCTTATGAGCCCGTCTGGGCCATAGGCACCGGCAAAACGGCGACTCCGCAGCAGGCGCAGGAAGTGCACGCCTCCATAAGAAAATATATGGAAAAATACGGCAAAGATTTCGCGGCGAAAATAATAATCCTCTACGGCGGCAGCGTTAAGACGGACAACGCGGACGCCATTATGGCGGAGCCGGACGTGGACGGCGCGCTCGTCGGCGGCCAGTCGCTTGTGGCGGAGCAGTTTATAAGAATAATAAATTTTAATGCAAATAAATAAATTTATTGACCATACTCTTTTGAAACCGGCGGCGGCGGCCGCGGAAATTGACGCGCTTTGCGACGAAGCGAAGCAGTATTCTTTCGCCTCCGTCTGCGTAAATCCGTGCTGGGTTAAACGCTGCGCCGAACGTCTTAAAGGCAGCGGCGTAAAAACGTGTACTGTAATAGGTTTTCCGTTAGGCGCGAATACGACGGAAGTTAAGGTGTTCGAAGCCGGCGATGCTTTGAAAAACGGCGCGGAAGAGCTGGATATGGTTATCAACATCGGCGCTTTAAAAAGCGGGATGTTTGAGGACGTGTACCACGATATAAAATTGATAAGAAATTTAGGCAAAAATTTTGTTTTAAAAGTTATTTTGGAAACATCGCAGTTGACGGACGCGGAAAAAATAAAAGTATGCGAACTAGCGTCCTGTGCCGGTGCGGATTTTGTCAAGACTTCCACCGGTTTTTCCGGCGGCGGCGCGGTTGAGGCTGACGTTAAATTAATGGCCGCGCATATAACGAAAGGAATGGGCGTAAAAGCCTCCGGCGGTATCAAGAATTTGGAAACCGCCAAAAAAATGATTGCCGCGGGCGCGACTAGAATAGGTACCAGTTCCGGCATAGCGATAATAAAAGGGTTATGATAGAAACTTGGGATATAAAAAACGCTGAAGGCGTTATTACTCTGTTCATGCAGGGCAGTTTAAACGACGCCAGGCTTATGCAGAAAAAGCTGGCGGGCTACTGTAAAGAGCCCGTGCAGACAAGTATCCCGCCGTATAATTACCGAATGGCGCTTACGACGAACGACCGGGAAATTTTGGAAAAAATAAAAATCGCCGCGGCGGAAGCCGCGGAAAGCAGCCGCGTAGTGTTGCCTTTTATGCCGGCCACGCTTGAAAGCGCCGCCGCGCAGCGGGACACAAGCGTGCTGGAAGGAACTCTTTTTGCTTTAAAACGCGACGATGAAGTCACTTTCCCGGGGGACCCCGGCGTGGAAAGGCTTACTTCGGTTGACCTTGATTCTGCCGGCCTTAAAATCGCGGAAGATAAAAAAGATGATGTTCTTGAACCCGTTAAACCGGTGCAGGAAGAAAAAGAAAATTTCGGGAATTTAGACAATGTCAATAATTTGGTTTTGGAAGGCACGACGCAGGATTTAAATTTAGCGCGCACCGTAATTCAGGCGGAAAAAGAAGTCCCGGCTCCGCCGCCGGCCGCGGAGCCTGTCCAGCCGCCGGCCGTTCCCGCCGCCGCGCCCGCGCCGGAAAATATGCCTTTTATGCCCGCCGCCGGAGAAGAAAAATCCGACGACATTAAACCCCAGATTGACGCGCTGCTGACAAAAGTTTTTGCAAAACAGGAAGTTGCCGGTACGCAGGAAGAAAAAAAACAGCCTCTCGGCCTTGAAGGAATTTTAGCCGCGAAAACGGCTTTGGACGTTTACGCGTCCGCAGATTTTACGAAAGAGAAAGACAAAAGTAATATTCTGTCCAAAGAAGAAGACGCGAAAATACAGGAACTTTTGTCGAAGACGCAAAAAACGGCTTTTAATATTTTTGAGCAGGAAATAAAAAAACAGGAAGAAGCGGAAGACCACGCGGTGGACCCTTTTGATTTGCTGGCGTCCAAGACTAAAGACGCCGCGCCCGCCCCGCCGAAAGTTATACCGGGCAAAAAAGGTTTTGACAAAAAACCGCAGGCGCATAAAACGCCCGTTAAAGAAGAAACTAAAAAAAGCGAACCAGCGCCCGCGCCGTCTGAAGCCGCCGGCCCGGCGGATATAAATTTGGACAAGCCGGCGCTTACCGCGCCGCCCGCGCCGCCCCGCATTATCAACCCGAACCCTGAGGCGGAAGAAACAACCGGCATGCCGAAACTTAAAATAACCGGCGTTACTCAGCCGGCCGCGCCGAAAGGGCCTGAGGCTTACTTCGGCCCGTCGATGGACGTTGTTGGCGGCCCGGAGTTTGAAGAAAAAACGCAGAAAAGCCACAGTTATCTTACCAAGAAGATAAACGGCACGCAGAACGCGCCGTCCAGGGAAGAAGGCAAGGCGGATAATTTTATAAATCCTTTTGACAACTTTGAAAATGATAAGCACGAACAAAGTTTTATAGCCGAGATAGATAAAAAAAATTCTGATAAAAAGTAAACGGGGAAATTATGGAAAATGAGAAAGACATAAAACAGGATAATAAAATAAACGGGTTGGAGAACCTTGAACATACAAGGACGGTGCCTCCTCCTCCGCCGGTGACAAAATATTCCACGCCAAACGCCCCGTCTCCTTCTATGCCGTCTCTGCCGGGCTTGCAAAAACCAGCGGCCGCGCAGCCGCAGCCCGCGCCGGTTAAGCCGGAAATGACGGCGCCGCCTATGCCGCCCGTTCCGTCCGCCGCGGCAAAACCGTTGGCGCAGCACTCTTTTTACGGCGGCGCCAGAAAACCTGCCGACGGGACGGAGATTGACCGCTCCATCGAACTTGCCGATATGGAAAAACACAACTGGCCGCTTGAAATTCCGCTGGTGCCTACTTTTACTTTTGAGTCGATGGTAATAGGCGCGAACCGTTTTGCCCACGCGACGGCGATTTCCGTCATAGACAACCCCGGCCATCTTTATAACCCGCTTGTGCTGCACGGCGGCACTGGCACCGGCAAAACGCATTTTTTAAACGCTATCGGTTACGCGCTGTCCAAAAAATTCGGGCAGCAGAGTATTTTCATGACTAACGGCGTGCGCTTTTCGCGCGGCATACAGCGTTACGTCGTGGAAGGTAAAATGGACCAGTTTGAGCAGTTTCTTTCAAAAGTTCAGGCCGTGCTTATCGACGATATTCACCTGACGGCGGTCAACGAACAGAACAGGGATTATATTTCAAAATATCTGGGCGATTTCGTCAAGCAGAACAAACAGATTGTAATAACGTCTAAATATCCGCCGGAGAGCCTGCAGAAACTTGAGGAGCTTATTAAATTCAAGCTTGACGCCGGCTGGATAAGCGAACTTAAAGTCGCCGCCGGAGAGAACCATAAAAGAATAGTCAAAAAAATGCTTGCCGACAATGAAATTACTCTGACGGAGCCGGAAGTCGAAAAGTTTTTCAAAGACATGTCGTTAAGCGCTATTTCGCGCACAATCAAACGCGCCAAAGTGCTTGCGAACGTGCTTGACAGCGACGGCGCTACGGTGCCGACTTTCCAGCAGCTGTTTGAAAAAATGCTTGCGGTTTCCGGCGAGGACGTCGAAAGCGCGGTAAGCGTAAAAGAATTTTCCCAAGTTACGCAGGTGCCGAATTTCGGCCGCGGCGAATGGGGCAAAATAGGCTTTTTCTACCCGCAGGATAATTCCAATCTGATGAAGTGGATGGCCTACTGCACAGGAGCGCGCGCGCAGGAACTGGGCATAAAGGGCAGTTTTGAATTCGCGTTAAAATCTTCTTATCACCCGGCGCACATAATTTCTTCGGCCTTTAAAATCGCGAATATATGCGACAATAAAAAGCTTAAAGGCGCGGTTATTCTTGGCCCGTCCACGGACGTGTGCGACCCTTCGGTGCGTGAGAATTTTTATGATATTTTAACCCACATGCTTGAAATTATGTTAATACGCTGCGGCGTTATAAATTTTGAAAAAATAAAAGCGCCCAGCACCTACGTCAAAGTTATAGCGGAGCTGCTAAAATGAAAAAAATAATAATAATTCTAACGGCCGCGTTATTCGCGGCAGGCTGCGGCGGCGGACTGAGCAGCGCTGTTAAAAAAGGCGAAATAGCGCCAAGTTTTTCAGATACAAAAGTTGACGGCAAATATCTGTGGGTGCGCGGTTTCGGCGCGGCCAACCCGGAAAATACGACGGAAGCGCAGAAAAAAATTATGAGCCGCGAGGCCGCCGTCGCCCAAGGCTACCAGCGCGGCGCCGAATATATTTACGGAACGGGCGTTTACGCGGAAATGAGCGTCAAAGACGCCGTCGCGCAGGACTCTACGATTAATAATACGATAAAAGGTCTTGTCGCCGGCATGGAAATTTATTCGACGGAATATATGAATGACGACGGGTGCGCGGTAATAATGCGTCTGCCGCTGTCCAAGTTAAAGGCCGCCAACATTGAATTAAAGTGAGACTGTTATGAAAAAAATCTTGTGCATCGCCGCCGCGCTAGCGCTGGCCGCGGGTTTAAGTTCGTGTAAATATATGCAAATCGGGCCCAAAGGCGAGGGCGAATTTGTTTACGCGGACAGCCTTGTCCCTTATAACGACGTTGACCTTAATTCGATGAAAAAAGAAGGCATAGCCAGGGCGCAGAAAGCGGCCGTCGAAAAGGTGGCCGGCGTTTTCGTTTCGTCCAGCACGACAGTCGACCACAGCACCGTCGTGCAAAATGAGATAATGGCGAAAAGCGAAGGGTTTATAAGAAAATATTACGTTATGAAATCCTACCGCAAAGGGGACGACTGGTTTACTCAGATTAAAGCGCTTGTGCTGGTTACCAATATCAGCGATATTATCAGACAGTCGGACGAGTCAACTCTTGTCAAAAAAACCAATATCATGGTGGCGTCGCGGGAATTAATAAACGGCGAAGTTTCTCTTACGCAGGACTGCAAACAGGCCGTTTACAGCGCGATGAAAAACGCGCCGTTTGCTCTTCTCAACGGCGATAATTTGAGCGACAATAATATCGAGGACCCCGTGCCGGTTATAGATAAAGCGCGCAGCGACGGAGCGCGTTTCATAATAATAGCGGACGTCAGCGCGGCGCCGCTCAGCATTTTAGGCACCGTCACCACGCCTTTTAAAACTTACCGCGCCAGTGTTAACATGCGGGCCTTGTCGACGAGAAATTACGGAGTAATCGCCACGTCCGCCGCGCAGCAGAGCGGGTTGGACCCGGCGGAAGATATCGCGGCGCAGAAATCCATTGCCGCCGCGTGCGAATCCGCCGCTAAAGATTTACTGGACCCGCTGCAGTCGGCGGTAAATTCCTCCAAGACATATACTTTGCGCGTGACGGACGTTAACACGATAGAGCGTCTTAAAAGTCTGCAGGATATTTTAAAAGATTTGCGCGAGATTGAAGATTTTAACCTTGTGAAATACAACAATTCCGCCGCGGATTTCGAGGTGCAGGCGAACATCAAAACGGCCGACGAACTGGCCGCTAAAATTATACGCCAGTACAACGCGAACTTTACGGTAGAAGAGATTACGACGAAAAATATTGTTTTGAAATTAATCTAAATTATGCTTTCAACGGTTTTATCAGCGGGCGTGCGCGGCGTGGACGGATTTGCCATTGAGGTTGAGGCGGATATAGCGCCCGGCATGCCCAATATGGCCGTCGTAGGTTTGGCGGACACGGAAATTAAAGAGGCTAAAGAGCGCGTTGTTTCCGCCGTCAGGAACTCCGGCCTTGAGTTTCCTCTTAAAAGGATAACGGTTAATTTAAGCCCGGCGGATATTAAAAAGTCCGGCACCGGTTTGGATTTGGCGATAGCGGTTGCCATACTTGCCGCGTCTGAGCAGATAAAGGCCCCCGCGGTTAATAATTTAAAAAATTATTTGTTCATAGGGGAACTTGGTTTAGACGGTTCTTTGCGGCCCTGCGCGGGCGTGCTGCCCATGCTGTCAATACTTGACAAATTAGAGGTAACAACGGCGCTGCCCCCTGCTGCAGTTATCCCGCCGGCGAACGCCGGGGAAGCCGCGCTTGCGAAGGTGCTTGCTATTGCGCCCAAAAATTTACGCGAGCTGGTTGATTTTTTAAACGGAGATATAAAACTTACCCTTGTGCCCGCGCGTGATTTTACCGAAGGGAACGAAGAATATTTTTATGATTTTTCAGAAGTAAAATCCCAGCCGGTGGCAAAGCGCGCTCTTGAAATAGCGGCCGCCGGCGGGCATAATATTTTGATGATAGGGCTCCCCGGCACCGGCAAGAGCATGCTGGCAAAGCGTTTCCCGTCCATTTTGCCTCCGCTTACGCACGACGAGGCTTTGGAAATAACAAAAATTTATTCCGTCTCAAATTTGCTTGGCAGGGAAAAATTTTTAAGCGCGCGGCCGTTCCGGGACCCGCATCATACTATTTCGGACATTGCGCTGATAGGCGGCGGGGCTAATCCGAAACCGGGCGAAGTTTCGCTCGCCCACAACGGCATTTTGTTTTTGGACGAATTCGCCGAGTTCGGGCGCAACGTGCTGGAAGTTTTGAGGGAGCCTATGGAGACGGGCGTTGTTTCCATAGCGCGTGCGAGGGAGCGCGTTTCTTATCCGGCGCGTTTTACGTTGATCGCCGCGATGAACCCGTGTCCGTGCGGCAACCACGGCCATCCGCATAAACAGTGCACGTGCACACCGGTTATGATAAACCGTTACAGAAGCAAAATTTCCGGCCCGCTGCTGGATAGAATTGATTTGACGGTGAATTTAAACCCGGTAGAATTTAAAGACTGGGAAAAGAAGGCGGAGGGCGAAACCTCTAAGCAGATAAGAGAGCGCGTTATTAAGGCGCGCGCCGCGCAGGCCGCGCGTTTTAAAAATTCGCCCACGCGGGCAAACGCTTTCATGTCTACAAAAGAAATTAAAGATTTTTGTCCGCTGCCGCCCGGCGGAGGGGAAGTGCTGGAGGCGGCCATGAGAAAACTTGGTCTTTCCGCCCGCAGTCTTGATAAAATTTTAAAAACGGCAAGGACGATAGCGGACCTTGAGGGCGCGGAAAATATAAGCAAAACGCATATTATGGAAGTTTTGCAGTACCGCCCGTTGGACAGGAAAGGCGTTGCTGACGTATGATAGACGATAACGAAAAACTGGCGCGTATAAAATTAAACGCTTTTACCTATCTGCGGACTGACTGGGCGGAGAGGATGATAGAGGTTTTCGGCTCCGCGCAAGAAATTTTGAAAACCGACGCGCAGACTCTGGCCGAGCGCGGCGGCATGAGCGTAAAAACGGCCGCCGAACTTTTGCGCGAAGCGCACGCGCTGGACGCCGAAAAAGAAGTTGAGCTTACGCGCTCCGCCGGCGGTGAGATTTTATTTTTGGGAGAAGAAAATTATCCCGCAAAACTAGCCGAGATAAAGGACCCGCCTTTTGTTCTTTATTACCGCGGCACGCTGGAAGCGGTGGGGCCGAAAGTGGCGATGGTGGGCACGCGGTTAATTACGCCGTACGGCAGAAGGTGCGCGGAAAAATTTGCGTCTGAAATCACGCGCTGCGGCGCGGTTGTCGTAAGCGGTCTGGCAAGAGGCGTTGACAGCGTTTGCCAAAAAGCGGCAGTGGAATTAAAAAGGCCGACGTGGGCGGTAGTCGGCACCGGCATAGGGCGCTGTTATCCGGCGGAAAATAAAAGTCTGGCTGAGGCGCTCCTTGAAAACGGCGGCGCGATAATTTCAGAGCTGCCTTTTAACAAGCCGCCGCACGCTTTTCATTTTCCCCGGCGCAACAGAATAATTTCCGCGCTGGCGAGCGTCGTGGTGATTATAGAAGGCAAAGAGCGTTCCGGCGCTTTGATAACCGCGCGTCTGGCGGCGGAGCAAGGCAAAGACGTTATGGCCGTGCCCGGCAATATTGACAGTCTCCAAAGCGGCGGCACGAATATGTTGATACGCGACGGCGCGGCCGCGCTGCTTGACACGAAAGATATAATAGATTTTATACCGTATGAAGAAAGATTTGGCTTAGATACCGCTTGGCTGGATAACGAAGACAAAAAAGAATTTGTTAATCTGACGGAGCAGGAAAAACAGTTTTTGGATTTTATTAAAGACGGCGAAGTGACGGCGGACGATATCGTCGAAGGCCTGAAAATGCCGGTGCAGGAAGCGGCCGCCGCGCTTTTTGAAATGGAAATAAAGGGCGTGCTGGCGTGCGTCGACGGCAAATACAGCAAAAATAAATTTTAAATTACATCCAAGGAAAGTATATGGCAACGGTAAAAAAAGCAAAAGAAACAAAGTCAAAAAATCTGGTTATAGTTGAGTCTCCGACGAAACAAAAAACCATCAGTAAAATCCTGGGGCCGGATTTTGTCGTAAAAAGTTGTTTCGGCCACGTCAGGGATTTGCCGGAGAGAGAAATAGGCGTTGACGAGAAGCACGATTTTACGCCCACCTACGTGCCGGTGGAAAAAGCCAAAAAAATCACGTCGGAGCTGAATAAACTGGCCAAAGATTCCGAATACGTTTATCTCGCGACTGACCCTGACCGCGAAGGTGAGGCCATCGCGTGGCATTTGACCGAACTTTTAAAAATACCCAAAGAAAAAATAAGAAGAATATTTTTCCATGAAATCACGCCGTCCGCCGTCAAAGAAAGTTTTGACCACGCGCGCGCTATCGACGTTAACCTTGTGGACGCGCAGCAGGCGCGCCGCGTGCTGGACAGGTTAGTCGGCTACAAACTGTCGCCGCTTTTGTGGAAAAAAATTATGCGCGGCCTTTCCGCCGGCCGCGTACAGAGCGTCGCCGTGCGCCTGCTTGCCGAACGCGCCAAAGAAATTTCCGATTTTAAAGAGGAAGAATATTTTTCAATTTCCGCCGAACTTGAAAAAGACGGCGCGCAGCCTAAATTTGACGCGCGCCTCAGCAAATGGCAGGGCAAAAATACGGAAATTATTACCACCTATGAATTGTTTGCAGAAGATTATAAAGTTAAAACCACGGTATTTAAAAAAGAGGAAGAGCTGGCCCCCGTCAACGCGATGCTGCGCCAAGGTCCTCTGACGGTAAAAAGCGTTGAGAAGAAAGAAATAAAGCAGCGCGCTAAACCGCCGTTTATCACAAGTTCCCTTCAGCAGGACGCGTATAATAAACTGGGTTTCCAGTCGCAAAAAACAATGCTCACGGCGCAGACACTTTACGAAGGCGTGGAGATTGCCGGCGAGATTACCGGTCTGATAACATATATGAGAACGGACTCTTTTAACGTCTCAAATATACTGCAAAGCCAGACGCGTAAATTTATCAGCGACAAATACGGCGCGCCGTTTGTGCCGGCGTCCCCGAATTTTTTCAGAAGCAAAGTCAAAGGCGCGCAGGAAGCGCACGAGGCTATCCACCCGACGGACGTTTATAAAACGCCAGCTAATATTAAACCGTATCTTACGCCGGACCAGTTCAAACTTTACGAGCTTATCTGGCTGCGTTTTATAGCCAGCCAGATGGCGGACGCGGTTTTTAACACGGTTTCCGTAGATATTGAAGTCGGCCCCACGCCGGAAGAATGTATTTTGCGCGCGACGGGCAGAACGGTAAAATTCCCCGGGTTTTTATCGGTTTATGCGGACGATGACGCTGACGAAGAAAGCGAGGACAGCGCCATGCTGCCGCAGCTTGCCGAGGGTGACAAACTTAAACTGTTTGACATTATAAGCAAAGAGCACAAAACCGCGCCGCCGCCTAATTATAATGAAGCCAGCCTGATTAAAACGCTTGAGAAGCACGGCATAGGCCGCCCGTCCACATACGCGCCGACGATAAAAACTATTTTGGACCGCAAATATATTTTGCGCGCGCCGAAAACAAATAAACTGCTTGCCACGGATTTGGGCATAACGGTAACGGACCAGTTGAAAGGTTTTTTCAAAGACATTATGGAACTTTCGTACACGGCTGAAATCGAGGACAAGCTGGACAGCATAGCCGAAGGCGAAATAAACTGGGTTAATGTAATGAAAGATTTTTACAAAGGTTTTACGGCGGAACTTGAGGCGGCCGACAAAGGCATGCGGCGCGACGAGCCGAAACCGTCCGACGAAAAATGCCCGCTCTGCGGCGCGCTAATGGTTGTGCGGCGCAGCAGGTTCGGGCAGTATCTGGCGTGTTCGACGTACCCGGACTGCAAAGGTAAAATTAATTTAACGACCGGAGGAGAAAAAGTGGAACCTGAAATGACTGAAGAGAAATGTGACAAATGCGGAGCGCCTATGGTGATACGCTCGGGCAGGCGCGGCAAATTTTTGGCGTGCAGCGCTTATCCTAAATGTAAAAATACTTATTCTATAAATGCGCAGGGGCAGAAGGTTGCGTCTTCCGGCCCGCTGCTGACGAATGTTATGTGCGAAAAGTGCGGGAAACCGATGGCGCTTAGGACAAGCAAACGCGGGCAGTTTTTAGGCTGCAGCGGCTATCCGAAATGTAAAACGATAGTCAGCGTGTCGCCGGAAGAAATCGAGAAAATAAAAAAGGAAGCGGAGGGGAAATAACTGGATTTGGCTCTCCTCTTTCTCCTCTCCCTTTCAGGGAGAGGAAAAAAATTTGAGGACGGAGTACAATTGATGGAAAATACTTTAAGCGCACGGTTTGTTTTGCATT
The DNA here is from genome assembly GCA_009778915.1 of Elusimicrobiota bacterium. Classification (GTDB taxonomy): domain Bacteria; phylum Elusimicrobiota; class Elusimicrobia; order Elusimicrobiales; family Elusimicrobiaceae; genus Elusimicrobium. The sequence goes on along the minus strand of WRFH01000003.1, from coordinate 25,828 downwards.
TGCAGAGCAAAAATTTTTCGCCCCACACTCTGCGCGCTTACGGCGCGGATTTGGCGGAGGTAGACGCTTATCTTGCCGCGCAAAAACTGGCGCCGGAACAGTTTTTTTTACATAAAAATCTGCGCGCTTATCTGGCGCTTATCACGGAAAAAAATTCTAAAAAAAATACTGTCCTGCGCAAAATTTCCGTGCTCAGGAGTTTTGCTAAATATCTGCTTAAACAGGGCATTATCCAGATTAACCCTTTTAAACTTTTGCCGCTGCCCAAAAGGGAGCGTCTGCTGCCTAAATTCCTGACGGAGGCCGAGACCGGAAGACTGCTTGATACGGCCGCGAACCAGGGCAAAATGCCGGCGCGGGACAAGGCTTTGTTCGAACTTATTTATTCAAGCGGCCTGCGCAGGAGCGAGGTTACCGGTCTTTCAATTTCCGATATTGATTTAAACCTTGGCGTCGTGCGCGTTATGGGAAAAGGTTCAAAAGAAAGGCTGGTGCCGATAACCGACGCGGCCATTGACGCCGTTAAGGGATATCTGGCCGCGCGGCCGGCGTACGACGGCAAATCGCCTCTTTTTCTGAACAGATTAGGCGGCAGGCTGACGGGGGACGGGCTTGCGTATCTTATAAAAAATATTACAATAAAGGCAAACCTGGCCCGCCGCGTAACGCCGCACAGCCTGCGGCACTCTTTTGCAACTCACATGCTTAACAACGGCTGTGATTTGAGAAGTCTGCAGGAAATGCTTGGCCACAAAAGTCTGGCTGCGACGCAGGTTTACACGCACGTGTCTTTGGAAAGGCTTAAAAAAGTTTACGGGGACTCGCACCCGCGGTCCACGGAGGGAAAATAATATGATAGCCATAGGAATCGACGTCGGCGGAACTTTTGTAAAATTTTTTGCCGTCAACAAAGGCGGCAAAGTGGTGACGACTTTCCGTTTGGACACGGACATGAGCAAAGGACCTGACGATTTTATAAAACAGATTGCGGATTTTGTAAACGAGTGGAAAGAATTTTTTAAAGGCGAAAAAATTGTAATCGGCATAGGCTTACCCGGCGACGTGGATAATAAAAACGGCGTTCTGCGCTTCGGCACGAATTTAAAATTTAACGGCCGGCATATCAGAAATATTAAAGTCGGCGAGGGCATTGAAAAGCTGACCGGCATAAAGCCCGTCGTCGCCAATGACGCGACCATTGCCGCGTGGGGCGTTTACGAACTGCAGCTTAAGAAAAAATATAAAAACGTGCTGGTTATAACGCTGGGCACCGGCATAGGCGGCGGGCTTATTTTGGACGGGGAGCTTTTTCAGGGTTCGCACGGCACGGCGGGGGAAATAGGGCACATAAAACTTTCCGAAGCCAAAGACGCGCCTGTCTGCGGCTGCGGCGCGCGCGGATGTCTTGAATCTTACGCCGGCACGGCCGGAATACTCCGGCTAGTCAAAGCCGAAATTAAAAAGAACCCTAAAAGCATGCTGGCCTTCACCGCCGGCGACCTTAAAAATTTTAAAGTTGAGCGCGTGTTTGAGGCGGCGGAAAAGGGCTGCAAGAGCGCGGCAAAAGTATGGAGTACCGTCGGGCACGCGCTCGGTTCCGGCATAGCCGGCGCGGTTATGCTGCTTGATTTGGACGCGGTTGTTCTGACGGGCGGCGTTTCGCGCGCGCATAAATATTTTATGCCGGCTTTAAAAAAATGTCTTGACGGGCAGCGCATAAGAACTCCGTTTGACAAACTTAAAATTTTTACTTCCACGCTGCCCGAAACCGGCGGCCTGGGCGCCGCTCTCTACGCGATGAACCAAAATAATGGTAAATAAAAAAGTTACCTTACTTCTCTTCTCAATTTTAGCCGCGGCCGCGCCGTTATATTCCGCGGAATATGAACTGCCGCCCCCGCCCGGCGACAGTTATATCTATTTTAACGCGGACAAACTGGATTACAACGCCGACGCGCGCACCATAAGCCTGCTTGGCAACGTAAGCCTGCTTTTCACTTCACCGAATATGGACGAAACGCGGTTTTACGCGAATAACCTTATAATAGACCAGAACACAAGCACGATTTTTTCGAACGGCCCCGTCAGGGCGGAGCAGGACAGCGGCGTTTTTAACGGGCAGGACATTGAATATAATTACGATACCAAAGATTTAAAAATTAAAAATATTTCCGCCGTCTATCCGCCGATACGCATTTTAAACGCCAAAAGCGCGGAGGTTAAAGACGGCAGACAAGTTTATAAAGGCGCGGAAGTCACTTGCTGCGACGTTGAAAAACCGCATTATTACTTGAAAGTCGGCTCCGTTTCAATGAGCCCGGAAAAAAGAATTTTCGGCACTAACGCGCTTTTGTACCTCAGCGATATTCCGGTTTTTTATCTGCCGGTTTTCTGGCGCTCTTTGGCGCCGCAGCAGCCTTTTACGACGTACGTTGATTTTTCGCAGAGCAATAAAACCGGTTTCGGCCTTCTGACCAGCACCGTTTTTTATCCTATACCGCAGCTGCGCGCGACGGTGAATTTGGACGGCTATTTAAAATCCGGCATAGGTTACGGCGGGCAGTTACTCGTGAAAGACACGGAAAAAGTTAAAGGCACGGCGGAGGCTTACGCGATTAACGATAATGTCGCCGGCACTTTCCGCTGGGGCGTGACGGGTTCTTTATGGGCGCAGCTGTTTGACAGTTCCGACCAGCTTAACAGGGAAGACGGCGGCGCCATTTATACAAACCAGTCGCAGTTCAGAAGCGTGTCGGACCCGTATTTTAACGACACATTTTTCCGTTCGGACCCTTTTAAATTTATGCCGGACCAGGATATTAATTTTGCGTTCTCACGTCAGACCAGGAAGTCCATCACGCGCATAAGTTATTCGCAGCAGGACCTGTTTGATACTACTCTGAATAAATATGTCACGCAGCAGAAAACTTTGCCGAGTTTTGATTATCAGCTTATGCCGTTTACGCTGCCTTTAGGTCTGGTAAACAATTTTTCCGCGAATATCAGCAACACTGAAATTTTGAACCAGGGTTTTACTCAGACGGCGTCCGCAGTTTACAGGACGCAGCGGTCTTTTAAAATAAACAGGACTTTTACGTTTGTGCCCTATGCCACGCTTGACGAACGCCTGACGTTCGGGGACCAGTTCAGCGACGAAAATTCCTACGTCACCCGTCTTGGCGGCGGCGGCAATCTGCGGGCAAATCTTATCACGGGTTCACTGGACGTTTCTTATAATTATTTAAAACGTTTTTCCACCGGTACGCTTCAGACGGACACTATATCCCCGGACGGCGGCATAGAAAGCAATAAAGTTTATATCCAAAATTATTACCGCCCGACGCCGTTTTTATACGTGCGCTTGGGCACCGGGTATAACGTCGGGGACAACAGCGGCGCTTGGACTTACGGCGAGCGCTGGGACCCGCTGCTGGGCGAAATAGGTTATAACGCGCAGGACGGCAGTTTAAACCTTTTCGCGCAGGAGCAGTATGACGTTAACGACGGCAACAAAGCTTTTATAATGCAGAGCGATTTTAACCTTTTCCGCCAAAGCCGCGGCCTGCTCGGTATGACAAACCACGCAAACGACCCCAATAGTTATCTGATAAATTCCAGGCTTTGGTTCCGCCCGGCGGGTTTAAGCTGGTCTTTTGACGCCGGCATGGATTTTGAAATTAAGCAGGGCATGTTCAGCGCGTATTCAAAAAGTTTAATGTTTTATAAAGAATTTCACGACGCGGGCATAATGGTAGGCGTGGTGGACAGGAACGAGAACCTGTCTTTCAATTTCCGCGTAAACGTATACTGCGGCAAAAACAGCCGCAAAAACGCTACCGCGCCGGAAGATAATTTCTGGTACCCGTGGCGCCGCCCGGGCGATTTCAGATAACTAATTTAGTATGATATGAATATGATATTAGAGGGAAAAACTTTAGCTGCTTTGATAAGAGATACCCTGCCCGCGCGGGCGGCCGTCTGCGCGCAAAAACTTGGGCGCAAGCCCAAACTTGCCGGCATAGGCTGGGCGGCGGATTACGGCTCTTACGTTTATCTTAAAAAGGAAGTTGAGGCGGCGCAAAAAACCGGCATTGACGCGCAGGTTATCGACATTACCGAAAATACGACGCATGCCGAATTTTTGCAAATCATAAAAAATTTATCTTCCAGCAGAACAATAGACGCTCTTCTTGTGCCCAAGCCGCTGCCTAAGCATTTGAACACTCTTGAAGTCTGGGAAAATCTGGCGGCGGAGAAGGATATAGACGGCTCTTCCGTGCTGAGCATGGGCCGGCTTTTCATGTGCAAAAACTGGAAAGAAGTTGAAACAATGCGCGGTTTCCCGCCGGCGACGGCGATGGCCGTTATGAAACTGCTTGAGCATTATAAAATAAATTTATCAGGCGCGGAAGTCGCGGTTATAGGAAGAAGCGCGACCGTCGGCAAACCGCTTGCGCATATGCTGACGTGTAAGGACGCCACCGTCAAAATCTGCCATTCGCGGACGAAGGATTTGGCCGCCGCGCTGCAAAATTCAGATATTGTTATAAGCGCGATAGGCAAAGCGCGGTTTGTCAAAAGCAGTATGATTAAAAACGGAGCGGTAGTAATCGACGTCGGGACAAACCAGGACGCTCAAGGTGTTTTTTGCGGCGACGTTGATTTTGAAGACGTTAAAAATAAGGCTTCCCAAATTACTCCGGTCCCGGGCGGCGTCGGGCCGGTGACTCTTGCATGTTTGCTTGAAAACATTATAATATCTGTAGAAAGAGGACTGGAGAAGGTATGAGAAAACTTTCAATATTATTTTTGTCCGCTCTGGCGGTGTGCGCTTGCTCTTCTTCGTCAACCAAGCAGACCACGCAGGCCAAACAACTTTATATAAAAGACGGCGAATACCAGGCCGCCAATAAATCTTCCGTCCAGGGCGAGCGCAGGGCCGCGCCGCCGATTATAGAGTCCGATTATATTTTCCGCATACAGCCGCAGGAAACTTTTTATTTTGACGAAAAAGACATGCCGCTTACGGGAGCCGCGCCCGCGCCAAAAGCTGCGGATAAAGCCGCGACGGGCGGGCCTATGAAACGCCCCAAACGCTATATGAGCGGCGGCAGCAGTGCCCAGCCGGATACTTCGGCCGCGCAGACAGATACTTCAGCCGCGGCGCCACAGCCGCAGCCTGATGACTCTTCTCAGGATTCTTCTTCTGATGATGATTCGATGTAATAAATAAAAAAACCGCGTATTAAAATACGCGGTTTTTTTATGCCGTTATGTCTACAATAAAGGTTTTAACACCCTGTCAAAAATACCGTTGCAGTAAGATATCGCCATACCGTAATTTGTAATTGCCAATCCTGCTTCCAGAGCGTTGTTAAGACGGTTTTTAAGCTGTTTTTCCGTCGCCATGCAGCCGCCGCATTGCACGGCAAGAGCGTAAGACGACAGGTCGTCCGGCAGCGCGTCAAGCCCGGCCGTGACGGTAAAATCCAATTTTTTGCCGGTATATTTTTGTATAAGCGCCGGCAGTTTTACGCGGCCGATGTCGACGCAGTTGTTTATTGTGTGAGTGCAGGATTCCAAAATTAAAACTTTGTCGCCGTTTTGTAAATCATCAATCCGCCTGACGCCCTTGACCATATCCCTGAAATTTTTGTGCATACGCGCAAGCAACATGCTAAAACTTGTCAGCGGAATATGTTCCGGGACGATTTTGGCAACCTCGGCAAACGCCTGGGAATCCGTTATCACAATCTTAAAATTTTTGTTTTTTTCAAGCGCGGTTTTAAGCTGCGCCGGCTGCGCGAATGTCACAATAATATTTTTATCAAGCGCGGCGCGCAAGGTTTGCACCTGCGGCAGTATCATGCGGCCTTCGGGCGCTTCGGCGTCTATCGGCGTTACAAGCAAAATTGAGTCGCCCTCTCCGGCCATGCTTTCAAGCAGGGATTTGGGCGCGGAAGAAATTTTTTTCAAATTCTTTTTTATAAGATTTAAAATTTTTGTTTTATTCGGGTTTTCCGGTGAGCGTGTAACGGTTTCCGCTCCGGTAATCTCGACTTTAAGCGGCTCCAAATCGTTTTTGCTGTGGACAAGGAAAAACGGTATTTTTTTGTAGAGGAAAGTTGTCATCAGGCTTTGCTCATAGTCGGCAAAATTATTGTGGGAAAAAACTAAAATGGCCAAATCAATCTGGTCGACAATGTCTATCGCGCGGTTTACGCGTCGGAGACCGAGCGGGCTGCTTTTGTCGTCAATGCCGCCGGTGTCTATCAGCACGACGGGGCCGAAGCCTTCTATTTCCAGTATTTTTCTTACGGGGTCCGTAGTTGTGCCCGGCGTGTTGTCAACTATGGAAAGCGTCTGCCCGGCCAGCGCGTTGAACAGTGAGCTTTTACCCACGTTCATGCGGCCGAATATTCCGATATGCGGTCTGTTTATCATAATGATATAATTATATTATTTAGCGCGGCGGAGGACAACGGCAGAAATATGGAATTTGAAAAATATCTTAAATCAAAAGCGGCTTACGTTGAAAAAAGTCTGGCGGAATATATTGACGGACTCGCCGGCGCGCCGGAAATTTTGAAAGACGCCATGAATTATTCTCTTTCCGCCGGCGGCAAGCGTGTGCGGCCTGTTCTGGTAATGGCCGCGGCGGAGGCTTTTGGCAAAAAATATTCCGATGTAACCGCCGCCGCGTGCGCTTTTGAAATGGTGCACACTTATTCGCTGATACACGACGATTTGCCGTCTATGGATAATGACGCTTTGCGCCGCGGCAAACCGACAAACCATAAAGTTTTTGGGGAAGACACCGCGCTTCTGGCGGGCGACGCGCTGCTGACTTACGCTTTTGAAGTTTTTGCCCGCAACGGGGACGTTAAGGCCGTCGGGCCCGCGCGGACGCTGCGCGCGCTTGCGGTGTTTGCCAACGGCGCCGGCGCGCAGGGAATGGTAGGCGGCCAGACGGCGGACGTGTTCGCAGAGGGGCTTACCGTTAATAATTTAAAACGCGTTAAGAAAATAAAATCGGAAAGCAAAACGCTGGCGCGGAAAAATATAAAATATTTCCTTGTTCCCGAAACAATAAAAGAAATAAACGCGGAAACGGTTTTATCTTATATCCACGCGAATAAAACCGGCGCTTTAATCAGAACGGCAATCGAAGCGGGCGCAGTTTTGGCCGGCGCGGCGGAACAAGATATTGAAAATATGCGTCGTTACGGAACCGCTATGGGTTTGGCGTTCCAGATAGTCGACGATATTTTGGACGTTACCGTCAGCGAGAAAAAATTAGGCAAATCCGGCAGCGACGCGGCGAATAAAAAACTTACTTTCGTCTCTTTATACGGCCTTGAAACCAGCAGAAAATACGCGAAGTTTGTAATAGAAGAAGCCGTCGCCGCGTTAAACTGCGTCAGAGGTTTAAATAAAAAAGCCGCGGCGCCGCTCTATGATATGGCGGACTTTTTCCTTAAGAGGAGCATGTGATGAATATTTTACCCAGCATAAGAACGCCGCAGGATTTAAGAAATTTAAATCCGGAACTTCTTGTCCCGCTTTGCGCCGAAATCAGGGAAGCGATACTATCCGCCGTCAGTCAAAACGGCGGTCATCTGGGTTCCAGTCTGGGAGCGGTGGAAATTATTACCGCGCTGCATTATGTTTATAATACGCCGCAGGATAAACTGGTTTTTGACACGGGCCACCAGGCTTACGCGCATAAAATTTTGACGGGGCGTTTTGAAAAATTCAAGACCGTAAGAACAAAAGGCGGCTTAAGCGGGTTCCTGAAAAGAACGGAGTCAGAGTATGACGCGTTCGGCGCGGGCCACGCGTCCACGTCGTTATCCGCCGCGCTCGGCATGGCGATAGCAAGAGATTTGAATAAGGAAAATTCTAAAGTAGTGGCCATCGCGTCCGACGGTGCTTTTACCGGCGGTATGATTTATGAAGCTTTGCAGAACGCCGGTAATCTCGGCACCGATATGCTGGTTGTTTTGAACGATAACCAGATGTTTATTTCGCAGCGCGTGGGCGCGCTCGGCAAATTTTTGACGCGCCTGATTACCAAAAAATATGTGCAGATGGCGGAAGATAAGGCTGTAAATTTCCTCAAAAATTTAAGCAAACTGGGCAACGACGCCGCGAAACTTGCAAAACGCGCGCGCGCTATTTTATTTCCGGGCACCATTTTTGAAGAAATGGGTTTCCGCTATTTCGGCCCGATTAACGGCAACGATATTAATGAAGTGATTAACGTTTTAAAGGATATTAAAGACACTAAAGGCCCGGTGCTTTTGCACGTTGTGACAAAAAAAGGCAAAGGCTATACTCCGGCGGAAGAACATCCGACGGATTTTCACGGTCTCGGCATTTTTGATTTGGAGACGGGCAAAGGCAAAACCGGCGTTCAGACCGCGCCGACGTTTACACAGGTTTTTTCTGATACTATTGTAAAACTTGCCGCCAAAGACGAAAAAATTGTGGCCATAACCGCCGCCATGCCGGAGGGCACCGGTTTGGACGCATTCAGAAACAAATTTCCTCACCGCTATTTTGACGTCGGCATAGCCGAAGAGCACGGCGCGACTTTTGCCGCCGGGCTTGCCGCGGGCGGTTTAAAACCGGTGTTCGCGCTGTATTCGTCTTTCGCGCAGCGCTGCTTTGACCAGATTCTGCATGACGTCGCTTTGCAAAACCTGCCGGTGGTTTTTGCGCTTGACCGCGCCGGCGTCGTCGGAGAAGATGGGCCTACGCACCACGGCGTTTTTGATTTAAGTTTTTTGCGCAGCGTGCCGAACCTTATTATCTGCGCGCCGTCGGACGAAAATGAACTTCAGCACGCTTTGAAAACGGCGTTCGCGTCGGGCAAGCCTTTTGTGGTGCGCTATCCGCGCGGCACGGGGTTTGGCGTTGAAATGGATAAAAGTTTAAAAGAATTTGAAATAGGCAAGGGCGTTTTTAAACATAAAGGTAAGGATGTCAATATTCTTGCCGTCGGCAACAAATACCGCGCCGCATTGCGCGCGGCGGAAATTTTGAAAGAGAGCGGCATTTCCTGCGGCGTGGCGGACATGCGGTTTGTTAAACCTTTGGACGGCGAAATTATTAAGGACGCGTTTAAAAAATCTTCAAATATCGTTACGATTGAGGATAATGTTTTGGCCGGCGGTTTCGGTTCCGCGGTCGCGGAATTTTTAGAGGATAATAATTTGGCCGCGCGGCTGCTGCGGCTGGGCATTAAAGACGAATTTATTGAACACGGAAAACCAGCGGAACTGCATGAACTTATAGGTACCTCCGCCGAGAAAATAGCGCAGAACATCAAAGGATGGGTAAAAAAATGAGCAAGAGAAGACGAATTAATTCCTACACGAAAGCTTATGAAGACTTAGATTTTTTAAAGCTCAGCGAAGCGCGGCCCATAAGACTACAGCTTGAACTTTTAAAACCGGAAGTCATTTTGCAGGAGCATAAAATACATGAAACGATAGTCTGTTTCGGCAGCGCGCGCGTAAAAGCGGCGGCGGAGATGAAAAAAGATATCGCCATGACGCAGGCGCAGCTCAAAATAAACCCGAAAGATAAAAAACTGCATAACCGCCTTAACGAGCAGAAGGGCCTTCTGGAAATTGCAAATTATTATGATATGGCGGTTGAGTTCGGTTCCATGGTGGTAAAAAACGGACATGGGCGTTTTACCGTCGCCACCGGCGGCGGACCAGGGCTTATGGAGGCGGCGAACAAAGGCGCGTTTACTGCGGGGGGGAAGAGTATAGGTTTTAATATCACGCTGCCTATGGAGCAGTTTCCCAATCCTTATATTTCCAAAAATTTGGCGTTTCTGTTCCACTATTTCGCAATAAGAAAAATGCATCTTGTCATGCGCTCTAAAGCGATAGTTGTGTTCCCCGGCGGCTTCGGCACATTTGACGAAATGTTTGAAACGCTGACGCTTGTCCAGACGGGTAAAAAAGAAAGAATACCGATAATATGGGTTGGAAAAAAGTATTGGAACGAGGTCGTCAACGTCCACAAACTGGCGCATTACGGCGTGATTTCAACCGATAATATGAATATGTTCAGCATAGTGGACAGCGCGAAAGAAGCGTGGGATATAATAGCTAAATTTTATAACATTAAGTAAGGAGTTTTATGGCTTCTGAACAAAAACAGAATTTGGCGGGAAATATTGCAAAGGGAGTTTTTTCCGTTGCGACCATAATTATAGCCATTGTGGTTTTTGCTTTTATAGCATTGTTTATTCTCTTATTATACGTTTTCGGCGGTTTTAATGGTTTACATGGTTTTTTGGTTGAGCGCGCTCCTGGTTGGATAATAAAGGGCTTTATCGCGGCTGCGGTTATTGTGATTATAATAATGACAAAAATAAGCAAAAAGCGCCGGAAGGAAAACCCGCCAAGCAAAACTGCCGAAGACAGCCAAACGGATTTTGACAAGATAAATATTCCTCCGGATTCATCAAAAGAAAATAATAAATAATATGAAATAAATCTGCAATAAAAAAGCGCCCGTCCTGAGACGGGCGCTTTTTTTATATCATTACGGTTGAACATTTTTTTTAAAAGTGGTAGCATACGGGGGTAGCGCAAATAACCGCCGCTTTTTTATTAAATCAGTAAAGGAGATTAACGATGACGGAAACAGTAGAGCAAAAACCCAATATAGCATTGCAGCTTGTCTCGGTCATGATAGCGTTTTTTGTCATGAGTTTCGTTGACAGCGTCGGCATTGCCACAAATTACGTAAAGGCGGACCTTAACTTGTCGGACTCTCTCGCCAACCTGCTGCCTTCAATGGTGTTCCTGTGGTTCCTTGTCTGTTCGGTGCCCACCGGTATGCTGATGAACAAAATAGGCCGGCGCAAAACCGTGCTTATCAGTCTTGTTTTGACGCTTGTCGCGCTTATTGTGCCTCTGGCGGGCAAGTCGTTCGCGGTAATGATGGTTTCCTTTGTCTTTCTGGGCGTAGGCAACGCCGTTTTGCAGGTTTCGCTTAATCCGCTTGTGTCAAACATCGTTTCCGGCGAAAGACTTGCCAGCGCGCTTACGTTCGGCCAGTTTGTCAAGGCGGTTGGCTCTTTCTCGGCTCCTATAGTGGCGGCGTTTGCGGCGGTTCATTTCCATAACTGGAAATATATGTATCTCGGGTTTATGATTTTCCCAATCATATCCATAATCGCTATCGCGATGAATAAAATTAAAGAGGAGGAAATGACCGGGCGCGTGGCTACGTTTAAAGAATGTTTTTCTCTTCTGGGCGACGGCGTTATACTGCTGTGCTTTATCGGCATAATCTGCCATGTGGGCGTCGACGTGGGCATAAACGTTTCCGCGCCGAAGGTTCTTATGGAAAGACTCGGCTGGACACTTGAAAAAGCGGGTTACGCCACAAGCCTTTACTTCCTGTTCCGCACGGTGGGCGCGTTTCTGGGAACGTTTATACTGGCGCGCTGGTCTGCAAAGAAGTTTTTTATATTAAGCGTGCTTATGCTGTTAGTCGGCGTGCTCGGCCTTATTTTTATGAAAGGCATGTGGCCGCTTTACGTGAGCATAGCATTACTGGGTTTCGGCAACGCGAATATATTCTCGCTTATCTTCTCGCAGGCTCTGCTGCATAAGCCTAATCAAAAGAACGAGACTTCCGGCCTTATGATTATGGGCGTGTTCGGCGGCGCTTTATTCCCGCCGATTATGGGCGTTATGTCCGACGCGTTTAACGCGCAGTCGGGCGCTATGATGGTAGTGGGCGTCGGCGTGCTGTATCTTTTATTCCTGGCTTTAAGAACAAAAGAAGCTGCGGCGGCCTAAACGGTAAATTTAATGAAGAAGGCGGTTAAATCTGCCTTCTTCATTTTATATGTTTTAAAAGGTGGTATAAATAATGAGAAACGTCAGCTATAATAACGACATACGCACCGTCTTAACTTTGGACGCGGGCGGGACGAACTTAGTGTTCTCGGCCGTGCGCTCCAACAAAGAAATTGTGGAGCCTGTCACTCTGCCGACGCACGCCGACAATCTGGACAAGTGCCTTGCAAACATAGTCGCCGGTTTTGAGGCGGTTATAAAAAACTGCAAAAATAAACCCGCGGCCATCAGTTTCGCTTTCCCGGGGCCCGCGGATTACGTCAACGGCGTAATCGGCGATTTGCCTAACCTGCCGGCTTTCCGCGGCGGCGTCGCGCTGGGGCCTTACCTGAAAGAAAAGTTCGGTATACCGGTATACATCAATAACGACGGAGATTTGTTCGCCTACGGCGAAGCTTTCGCCGGCGTGCTGCCCGACATCAACGCGCATTTTAAAAAAATCGGCAGCCATATGAGGTATAACAATCTGTTCGGCATAACTTTGGGCACGGGCTCCGGCGGCGGCATTGTAAGAAACGGAGAGCTTTTCCTGGGCGACAACGGCGCCTCGGCCGAAATCTGGGTTATAAGAAATAAAAAATATCCGGAATGTTTTTCCGAAGAAGGCGTCAGCATAAGAGCCGTCAAACGCTCTTACCGGCTGTTTTCGGGCGATAAAGCGGAATATACGCCGAAAGATATTTTTGAAATCGCCGAAGGAACCAGAAAAGGCGACGCCGCGGCAGCGAAGGCCGCTTTCGCAGAACTGGGCGATATCGCCGGCAACCAGATAGCCAACGTGTCCACCGTGGTGGACGGCATTGTGGTTATCGGCGGCGGGCTGGCGGCGGCGCATAAATATTTTATGCCTGCGCTCATAGCCGAGATGAACGGCAAAATCGCCTGTTACGACGGACGGGGCGAGGTTGACCGCATGGAGTCAAAGGCGTATAACCTCGAGGACGCGAAGGACGCGGAACGTTTTTACAAAGGCGGTTCCGTGCTGGTAAAAATACCGGGCTCCAACAAAGAAGTAGTCTATAATAAAGACAAAAAAATAGGCGTCGCGATATCTAAACTTGGCACGAGCAAAGCCGTCGCGGTAGGCGCCTACTCTTTTGCGCTTAATGAAATTGATAAAACCGGCGCGGCGAAAAAATGAAGTTTGAACCTCTGACGTTCAACCCCGTGTTTAAGCAGACAATCTGGGGCGGCGAAAAACTTAAAGGAGAGTTTAATAAAAACTCCCCTTTAAGCGCCGTCGGAGAGTCTTGGGAAATTTCCTGCGTGTCCGGCAATATTTCCGTTGTAAAAAACGGCGCTTTTAAAGGTCTGCCTCTGACGGAAGTTTTATCAAAATACGGCGCTGGAATTTTAGGCAGAAAAATTTTTGCTTCTTCCGGCGGGACATTTCCGCTTTTGTTTAAATTTATCGACGCGCGGGACGACCTGTCCGTCCAAGTACACCCCGGCGACGCTTTGGCAAAAGCCCGCCACAACAGTTTCGGCAAAACAGAAATGTGGTATATTTTGTCCGCCGACAAAGGAGCAATACTTTACAGCGGTTTTAGAGAACATATTACAAAAACGGAGTATCCGGAACTTGTCAGAACCGGCGCGATTACCAACGCTTTGGCAAGCCAAGAAGTCAAAGAGGGGGATGTTTTTTTTATCCCGGCCGGCCGCGTGCACGCCATAGGCGCGGGCATTGTGCTGGCGGAAGTGCAGCAAACGTCGGACGTGACTTACAGGATTTTTGATTATAACCGTAAAGGGCCCGACGGCAAAGAAAGACAACTGCACACCGAAGAAGCGCTTGACGCCATTGATTTTACCGTCGAGAAAAATTATAAAACAGAGTATTCCCCGCGTATTAACGAGGCGGTTAACATTGCCAAATGTGATTTTTTCACGGTAAATTTAATAGAACTTTCCGGCAAAGTTCACAGAGATTTAAGTCGGCAGGACAGCTTTGTGGTCTACATGTGCGCGCGCGGCTCCGCCGTGCTGTTCTGCGCCGGCACGGAAACAAAACTAAAACAGGGCGACACCGTTTTAGTCCCGGCCGCAATAACGCATGATATAACATTATCGTCAGAAAAAGCCAAACTGCTGGAAGTTTATATTTGATATTTTATCCCGCGCGGAATTCTGCGCGGGAACGGATATTATTTAGAACGCCGGCGGGTTACGTTTCGTAACCCGCCGGCGTTAAATTTCGTTTTAAGTTCCGCCGAACCGTTAATAAGCTAAGCAGGCTATCTTTGAGTAACGGTACTCGCAATAGCACTCATTATATTGTAAAGTCATGTTGCTGTATGACGACGCGTCGCTATATCCCCCCGGGGATATATATACATAACATGGCGTAAACGAGGGCTTGCAGACCAGCCCCACGGATACCGAATTACCCGTAGTGGGACATTGCGGCATTGAATTTATTATATTGCTTAGAGTGTTATTACAAGTCGCTGTTTGCTGCGGTGAGCAGTAGTAAGGATTGCCGCTCCCGTCATTAGGGATTGCGGCAGGAACCTGATAACCGTCGGTAATTGTTTGAAGCGTGTATACAGTTGAGCCTACACAGCATGTATCAATTACTGTGTTTCCCGTATTTAATCCTATTCCGCGTGACTTGCCGTACACGCCATAACCTAAAGCAGGGTCGCATACAGTCGCGGCATTTGTGCATAGGCATTCGTTTGAGGAATGGCCCGGAGGTATAACTCCGTATCCGCAGCATTGTGTCATAGTGGCCGGAGAGAAATTAGCCTGTCCGCACCGGCATTTTAAATATGCGTCAGAGTACTGTGAAAAACCTGTAGAAGCAAGAAACAGCAGACATAACAGCGAAAATAGTTTAAGTCTTGAATACATAAAAAAACCTCCTGTACGGAATTAAAGCTACAAAAGCACTATAGCATATTTTAGTATACAATGAACATAAATAGTTACAGCTATTCATCTTAATATGAAAGAGCTAAACAAACTGTATTTTTTTACGACTAAGACGATTCCGCGGCAGAATATGGCTTTATGACAAAAAGATATCCTCTTTGGGTTCCAAAGAGGATATTTTAATTATTTCTAGAGGAGACTATTCGCAGCTTAAATATTGCATGCTGCCTAGGCCGTCTACGGGACCTGAGCTGCAAGCATACCCTACTTCATAGCATTTGCCGCCGCCTACTGGGTAATCGCACATACAATAATAGTACTTTCCTGATTTATTAATGACAGTTGCAGTATTTGATTTTTGACATGTATAGCCTTTACCATTGGCATTGCAAATCTGTTGGTCTGTTTGAGAAGTATTACACTCGCGAAGACTCATAGTATCACAGCTGAACGCATTGTCATATGAAGTCATATGGTCGCCATAGCAAGCATTACCATTACCCGGTCTGTCTTCACATCTATCGTTTGGTGGAAAAGTGCCTCTAGGAAAACCCCATGCCCCGCCGCCCTGGGGATCGCAGAGAGTAAAACCACCGTTAGCATGAGCTATAGCGTTAAACGTATAAATTTTAGGAGTTACGGTTGTACCGCAGGTGACGTTGGCGCCCGACTGCGAACCCACCGTCGTACCGCTGCCTGTAAAGTTAGTGCCGACGTTATACCCGCTCTGCTTTAAAGAGCAGCAGGTATTAAGCGCGACTCCCAGAGACGACAAATTTGTCCCGTTCCACAACCTGCAGCGGCAGGCGTAATAATCATTGCTCTGCGCGTAAACAACAGCGGTACAAAAAAACAGCGCGGCAAACATAAAAAGTTTTATTATTTTTTTCACTAAAAGCCTCCTTAATAATCATGGAATTACTCTTATATTTTAAACCATAAAAGTCTTAATCCAAAATAACTAAAAAGGCTATGTTTTTTTACGACGGAAGCGATTCCGCTCTCTAAAGCAGTTTGTATGACAAAAAACCTCCTCTTTGGACTTCCAAAGAGGAGGTTTTTGATTGTTTATAAAAAATTATTTTCCGCGAATTGTAATGGCGTCTGAAATATTTACGTATCCTTTTTGCGCGGCAAGCTGGGACGCTTTGTAGCCCTGCTTGTTTTTATATTTATCGGACGCGCCGGCTTTAAGCAGCGCTTTTACGGCGGCGTAATTGCCGCGCGCGGCGGCAAGCATGAGCGGGGTATTGCCGTCGGCCGGCTGGAAATTCACCTGCGCGCCCTTTGCAATAAGAGCGGTCATCAGCGCGCCGTCCCCGTTTTTCGCGGCCAGCGATAACGGACGCAGGCCGTCGTCCGCTTCGGCGTTAACGTCGGCGCCGCTGTCTAACAGAAAAGTCGTGAGGGCGGAATCTTTTTTGGCTATCGCCATCATAAGCGGCGTAACTTTTTTGGTGCTTGCCGCGTTGACGTTCGCGCCGTTTTCCGTTAAAAATTTCGCCATGTTTAAAGAATCTTTTACGCCGGCGGCGTAGAAAAGCGTCGTGCGGCCGTTCGCGTCTTTGGAATCAACCGGCGCGCCGCCGAGGACAAATTCTTTCATAACCGCGGTCTGGTTTGTGAACGCGGCGTAATGCACGGGCAGCATCTGGTTTTTGAGAGGCTGGTTTAAATTGAGAAGTTTGTCGTCGTCCAAAGTTTTTATAAGCGCGGAATTGCCGGACTTAATAAGGTCCGCCAAATCCGGCAGAGCTGGCGTTATGTCAACGCCGCGGTCTTTGGCGCCGGAGATAAGTTCGTTTATTAAATTTGCGTTTTTGCCGCTGAAAGCCGCGGACATATAAGTTTCATAAGGGTTGATATCCGCGCCGGCTGAGATAAGCAGTTTCACCATTGTAACGTCATCGTTTTCAACCGCCGCGCCCAGAGGGTCGGACTGCAGCGGGCCGGGGACGTTTATAAGCGCTTTGCGGCTTATCAAATACTGGGCGAGCGCGCTGTTCTTCGACGCGGCGGCTATGAAAATTAAATTCCAGTTTTCTGTGCCCGGCTTAAAATATTTTTCCACGCCGTTTTTTGCTTTTGATTTTAACAGCGGGAAGTTGGGCACGTCGGACATATTGACGGAAAAATTAGGGTCCAGATTATTATCCTCAATATATTTTTTCATATTATTAACGTCGCCTTCAAGGGCAAGGGTAATAAGCTGGATTTTTTGCTGCGCGTCCGGCTGTTTGGGCGTGTTTTTTATGGCATCCTCGGCGGCCTTTTTGGCGGCTTCTTCGGCTGCTGCGGCGCGGGCCTGGTCCGCGGCGACTCTTGCGGCGTCGGCCGCCTTTCTTTTTTGAGCCAACTCATATTTCTTATATTGGCCGTAACCTAAATAGCCGGCTATGCAAAGCACGATGAGAATTCCAGCCAGAATTTTTTTCTGGTCTGCGTTATTATTATTGGGTATTGGTATATCATCCATACAGAAATTATAGTAAATAGTTCGCGCAAACGTTAGGAAAAATTACTATATTATACTTATATTAATAAAAAGGGGCGATATTATGCCAAAAGAAAAAATTCTTATTGTTGACGACGTGGAAGTAAACCGCGAAATTTTGGTTGAAATTTTAAAAGCCGATTATGATTTGTTACAAGCCAAAAACGGAATGGAAGCGGTGGAAACGGTAACGCGCAACCCGCAAGACCTGTCTTTAATACTGCTGGACCTGATGATGCCGGATATGGACGGTTACGAAGTGCTGGAAACGCTTGCGAAAAGCGGATATTTGAACAAAATCCCAGTTATAATCATAACCGCCGCCGGCGGCAACGAAAACGAAGTGCGCGGCCTGGAAATGGGGGCCGTAGATTATATTACAAAACCTTTTTATCCGAAAAGCGTTCTGCTGCGCGTGCAGACGCAGCTTGAACTGCGCAGAAACAGAATGCACCTTGAAAAACTGGCGCGGCTCAACTCGGAAAAAGCGGCGAAGGCCGGCGGTTCCGACGATAAATCCAAGTAACATCCGGCTTTAAACACAATGAGCGATAAAAAATCTTACTCTCTGGTCAGGCAGCTCGGCATTAAAAAAACGGCGGCTTTACTGGCGGCGGGCGTACTCATTGTGTTTTTCGCGTCTTTAATGAACACTTATTTCGTCGCCAAAAGGTATATGAACTTTTTTGTATACTCCGAGGCGGCGGCGTTTAAAAACATGTTCGTGGAGGCCGCGGCCGGCGGCGCCGGCGGGGAGCAGATTTTACAAACGGTTGAATCTAGTCTCAGGTCTTACCCGGTTCCCCGGCAGGACAGACATATATCGGCGGTGTTTTTCGCTTTAAATGAAAACAGCGCCTCCATAATTTATTCTTCCGACCAGAATTTTGTAAAACTTCCGCCTTATAATTCTTTCAGGGATAATGCTTTCAGGGCCGCGCTTAAATCTAAAAAAAGAGGCGCGCCGTATACCGTTTTGCTTGAAAGCAGAAACGGCAGAATCTATATAAGCTCGTTTTCGGTTTTTGAATTTGACGGGGCTTGGTACGGCGTGCGGAATATGATATCGCTGCGGGATATGCTGGGATTTACGTCGGGTTCTTCAATGCTGCTTTTCCTGTTAGGGTTTTGTCTGGTGCTGGCCGCGGTGTTTTTTCTGACGGCGCCGCTGTTCCGGGCGCTGCAGAGGGACAGAGACCAGACTTATGATATCTTGAATAAGACCGGCGTCGGCATACGCGTGACGGACGCCGCGGCAAAAGAAGTTTTATATTACAATGAAAAATTAAAGAGTGACCTCGGGCGGTTTGTGAAAAAACCGTGGAAAGATATTTGGGATTCTTATACTCCGTTCGGCGGCACGGCGACGGCTTCCGGCGGAACGGTTTTTTACAGTTCAAAACTTGATAAATGGTTTGAATGTTATCAGTTCCCGGTAACATTGACAGGCGGTCTTTACGCGGTTATTGAAACTTATATTGATATCAGCGACCAAAAACAGAAAGAAGCCGCTATCAAACAGGCGCAGCGCCGGCTGGAGGAAGCCAAAGAAGAAGCAGACCGCGCGAACAACGCCAAAAGCCAGTTCCTTTCCAACATGAGCCATGAAATACGCACGCCGATGAACGCCATTATAGGCATGACGCAGCTGGCGCAGGGCAGCACGGACCTGAATAAAATAAAAAGTTATCTCGGTAAAGTGGAAACGGCTTCAAACCATCTGATGACGATTATTAATGATATTTTGGATTTGTCCAAAATAGAATCCGGTAAACTTGAACTTTACGACGAAGATTTTGATTTGGCAAAACTTCTGGAGAACGCGGTAACCGTAATTTCCGTCAGGGCCGACGAAAAACGGCAGAAAATTTCCGTAAAGACGGACGACGACGTGCCGCGCGCGTTGCGCGGGGACGATACGCGCCTGTCACAGGTTATCTTGAACCTTATGTCAAACGCCGTAAAATTTACCGGCGAAGGCGGCAAAATTTCTTTAAACGTAAAAACTGCGCGGCGCGGCGTGGATTCCGTACTGCTGGAATTTTCCGTCTCAGACACCGGCATAGGAATGACGAAAGAGCAGCTTACGCACATGTTTGCCGCCTTTGAACAGGCGGACGCGACTATCACAAAACGCTACGGCGGCACGGGCTTGGGACTTGCGATATCTAAAAAAATAGTAAATATGATGGGCGGTGAAATTAAGGCGGAAAGCGAATTCGGCGCCGGCAGCGTATTTTCTTTCACCGTCAATCTTAAAACGCGCGAAGGGCTGGAAAACGCGGCGCGGAAGACGGAATAGTTATTTTTTGTTGTAAATATAGTAATTCATATACTTTTCTTTGCTGGGCTTAAACTGCTGCGACAGAAGTGAAATTTCAGGTTTTCGTCCGTTTACCGTGCTGTTTACATACGGCACAAGCGCGTTAAAGCCCATGCTCCACTGCATTTTTTTCTTACCGTAAACTTCGGCGATATGTCCGCTGCGGCCGGAGTGCGTGTTATAGGTGGCCAGCGTAGTCCGCCCCGTTTTTGCCGCCAGGTACGCTGACTGATGGTCCAGTTTTCCGTTAGCGCGCGGCACTTTAATCCAGTCTTTGGAAGTTTTTAAATAATTGTCCAGCCCGTCGGCGTTGGTCTGCGGAAGATAAATATTTTTTTGTTTCATTAACGCTCTTACGTACAAATTGCAGCTAGGCGTACGTGTCATTGAAGCGCAGGCGGAAAGCAGCGCGGCCGCGCACAGAAGTAAAAGCGTTTTTCGCATAATTTATTATAAAAAATTATTTTAGTATCGGTATATATTTATAATCTTTTATTAATTTCGGTCTGCGTTTTTTAATTAACGCGATGGCCGCGTCCAAAGATTTCGCCGTGCACTTGCTGACCTCGACGGGCAAATACCAGTCCGGCCCGGAAATTATACTTTGCGCGATATTTTCTATATTGACGTTAACGTCTCCTATCGCCGTTCCGACGGAGCCGATGACGCCCGGCTTGTCCGTAGTTTTAATTACCAGAAGATAAGAAGCGGGATAATCATTGTAATCCGCAAGTTTGTGCACGGCGTGCGTGACCGCGTTTTTCAAATCTTTTATATAGCCGTGCTTCGCTATAAAAACTATATCAGAGACGACGGCGCTCCCTGTCTCCGAAGAGCCCGCGCCCTGCCCGACGAACAAGTGTTCTCCCGAATACCGCGCGTTTAATTTGACGGCGTTTGTTGCTCCGGAGACACCGTAAAGATAGTCGGTGTTCGGTATGACGGCTGGCTGCACGCAGGCGTAAATTTTATTACCCGCTTTAATTGCAAGCGCGATGTGTTTTATGGTGCTGTTTAAACTTTTGGCCACCATAAAATCCTGTTTTGACAAGTGGGTTATTCCTTTGACGGGAAAAACCTGCTCCGCGGCGGACAGACCGTAAATTAACTGTATTAAAATTTTGAGTTTATTTGCGGCGTCCGTTCCTTCAATGTCCATAGCGGGGTTAAGTTCCGCGTATCCCAGTTTTTGCGCCAGTTTGAGAGAGTCTTCAAACGACGCGCCTTCGGCGGCCATGCGGCTTAAAATAAAATTGCTTGTGCCGTTTACTATTCCGGTTATTTTGCTAATGAGGTCGCCGGTAAAACTGTCCTGCACTACTTTTATCAGCGGTATCGCGCCGCAGACCGCGGCTTCATATCCGACGGATTTATTTTCCTTTTTTGCGTAATCAAAAATATCATAACCGTGTTTTGCCAAAATAGCTTTGTTCGCGGTCACCAGATGCTTGCCGCTTTTCAAAATATTTTTGTGGAGGGCGTGTATGTAATTTGTATCTCCGCCGACGGTTTCAACGACTAAATCCACGTCGGGGTTTTTCAGCGCGGCTTCTATAAAATTGCCGCATTCGGTTTTGCTCAGTCCGGTTTTGGAAGAGCAAAAGAGACTCAGCGGCAGGCCGTATTTTTTGGCGGCCGCGCGCGGGTGCGGCGTTATTATTTGTTTTATTTTTATTTCTCTGCCGCCGGCTTTTTGTTTAAGCTCTTGCGGCGTACTATAAATAATTTTCGCGGTTCCGCCGCCGACGTTGCCGCAGCCTATTATAACGACGTTAAAAGGTTTCATTTTTCAGCTCCTGTATACGATTGATTATATTCTTGTAAAATAAAACCGCCTCCGCGCGCCAGGTATTCGGCGGCGGATTTTGCGGATTGTCCTGCGGATAATAATTTAGGGGCATATTTATAGCTTTCCCTTCGCGCATGTCGCGCATATATTCGTTATGCAGAGTGTCCGCGTCATATTCCGGGTGGCCGGTTATGAAAAGAGCGTTTTTACTGGCGTTGGAAATTACGCTTATTTCGGGCCCGAAGGCAGCCTCCGCCGCCAAATCTCGGTTGCTAATTCCGTCCAGCGTCGTATGGCGGGAGTGCGGCATATTAAAACGCGGCGGAAAATTTTTATAAAAAACGCTATCTTTATTTTTTATTTGCTGCTCAAAAATGCCGAAACATTTTTGCGGCAAAGGTTTTTTGCAAATTCCGTAAAAATGGTAAAGCGCCGCCTGGGCCGCCCAGCATATATAAATGTTAAAGAGCGAATTTTTTTTAGTAAAATCCAAAATCTCCGTCAGTTCTTTCCAATATGCCACGTCTTCAAAAGCCATATGCTCAACCGGCGCGCCGGTTATTATGAACAGGTCAAAACGCCGGTCTTTTATTTTGTCAAACGTCATATATTTGGCTTTCAAATATTCCTCGTCGGTATTTTTGCTTTTGTAACTGGCGGTGGTCAGCCAGGTTATTTGCGGCGCGGCGCCGGCTTCCTCCAGCAAGGTCTGCAGATGGCGTTCTGTTTCCCGCTTTGTCGGCATTAAATTTAATACTGCGGTCTTCATTTAAGCGCGTCCTCTATGTCGGCTATAATATCGTCGATATTCTCTATGCCGACGGAGATTCTTATAAGGTCGTCGGTAATGCCGGAGGAAATTTTTTCTTCGGCGGACAGCTGGCTGTGCGTCGTGCTGGCCGGGTGTGTAAGTATGGTTCTTACGTCGCCAAGGTTTGTCGCGTGAAGGCAGAGTTTTACGTTTTCAATTAATTTTTTGCCCTGCTCAAAACCGCCTTTTACGCCGAAACTGAACACCGAGCCGCTCCTCCCGCCAAAATATTTTTCCGCCATATTTTTATATTCGCTGCCTTTGACCGCAGGATATTTAACCCAGGCTATTTTCGAGTTTTTTTCAAGCCACTCGACTAGTTTTAACGTATTCTCTATGTGCCTGTCCATGCGTACGTGCAGCGTTTGCACGCCCTGTAAAGTCATGTAAGAATTAAACGGGCTCTGGCACGCGCCGACGTCGCGCAGCGTCTGCGTTCTCAGTTTTATTATGAAAGCGTTTTGCGGAAAATCTTTGGCGTAAATTATGCCGTGGTAACTCGGGTCCGGCGCGCAGAACGCCGGGAAGCGGCCGCTTGTCCAGTCAAAAGTTCCGCAGTCTATTACCGCGCCGCCCATGACGGACGCGTGGCCGCAAAGAAATTTGGTCGTCGAGTGTATTATAATGTCCGCGCCGTGTTTTTTCGGCTGGAAAAGATATGGAGTGGTGCAGGTATTATCCACTATAAAAGGTATTTTGTGTTTTTTACAGATTTGGGAAATCGCGTCAAAGTCCGGTATTTCGCAGCCGGGGTTGCTGATGGATTCAACAAAAACCGCTTTCGTTTTTTCCGTAACAAGTTTTTCAAATTCAGCCGGTTTGTTGACGGGCGCGAATTTTACTTTTATGCCTAATCTGCGCAGAGTATGCGAAAACATGTTAAACGTGCCGCCGTAAATTGCCGACGAAGAAATAATTTCGTCGCCGTTTTCCGCCAGAGCAAGCGCTGTCATAAATTCCGCCGCGTGGCCGCAGGAAGTTACGACGCAGCCGGCCCCGCCTTCAAGCGCGTTTAAGCGTTCTTCCAAAACGGCGTTTGTCGGGTTATTCAGGCGGGTATAAATATATCCCGCGGCTTTCAAATCAAACAAGTCTTTGGCGTGCGCCGCGTTTTCAAACTGATAAGCGTTTGACAAATATAAAGGCGGGTTAGTGGCGCCGGTGCCGTCTATTTCAAAACCTGACGATGTGGCTATAGTTTCCGTTTTCATAGTTTCTCCGTTAAAAAATAAAACCCCGTCTTTTGCTGCCCGACGGGGTTTTTAATTATTTCAAATTTTTAAAATTTTCCGCTAGGCAAAATGATATATAACCGGCATGCGCATGGACATAGCGGACATCATCATTTTGTTTGAGGAAAAAATTTGCTTCATAACTAAATTATATCATAAAATACTTTTTAAGGGGGATATTTTATGAAAAAAATATTACCTGCTTTATGTGTAGGGTTGTACACGGCCGCGCTTTGGGCGCAGGGAGGCAATGTGAACGTTTATAAACTTGGCGGTTTTAAATTTTACGCGTTAAATAATAATACCGGCGCCGTTCCGGAAAATATGATTGCGAGCAAGGTGCCGTTTGAAAAAACGCCCGGGTGGAATGACCACGCCCTCAATTATTTTGTGCTTGATACCGGCAAAATAAAAATATTGTTTGACACCGGCACGTCAACTGCCGACGGGGGGAAAGTTATTGAGCGTCTTAAAGAAGCCGGCATTAAGCCGAAAGATATAAATATTATCTGTCTTACGCATATGCACAGGGACCATATCGGCGGCATGCTGGACGACAAAGGCAAAAAAGTTTTCCCGCACGCGAGGGTTATGGTCGCGCTTGAAGAGGCGCAGTATTTTGAGAAGAGCGGCAACGCCCAAGCCGCCGCGTTTTTAAAAGCGTATGAAGACAATATCACAAAATTCCCCCAGAACGCGGAAATTACCGACGGCGTTACAAGCGTGCCGATGTTCGGCCATACTCCTGGTCAGACGGGCTATATGATTGAAAGCGACGGCGAAAAAGTTTTTGTGGTGGGCGATTTGCTGCATTTCTACGGGCAGTTTAACAACCCGGACCTTTATTTGAGTTACGACGCTGATCCCGCCGCCGCTACGCAGCTGCGTAAAACAATTTTGGGCCGCGCGGCAAAAGAAGGTTTTTATATCGCGGGAATGCATATCGTAAAACCCGGCGTCGGCAAAGTGGTTGAGACGGACGTAAAAGGCAGCTATACTTTTATCCCCGGTATTCAATAAGGAGAAAAATAGTTAAATCCTGGCGCTGCCTCCCTGCATTTTTACGAAATAATTTATAAGGTTAACCGGGTTTACGAAATAATTAATTTTTACGGGCGCGCCGTTTTGTTTTAAATTAATCGTCACGGCGGTTTTGCGCGCGGTTGACATAAAAGTATCTTTTGTCACCGAGGAGTCAACCTGCGCCGCAAGCGCGTAGAGGCCGGCAATATAAGGCACGGCCCAGCTGAGGCCGCCGTCGGAATAGGCGACGTAATCTTCAAACCCCGTCGGGCTGGCAAGTACGCGGTAATCCGTAGGAACGCTGATTTGTTCGGCGTAAATACGCGCAAATTTCCGCGCGTCTCCCCAGTAAGCGGTCTGCGTGTAGGAGGATATTTCGTCGGGGTCCGCATAATATCCGGCGCGGCTTAAGGTAAAAACGTCGTCGGTGGTAAAAACCGCTATGCCCGCGTTTTTCGCGTCTCTGACCGCGGAAAGAAATTTCTCCCGTTCATTATCCATGTCCGAAAATCCGCGCGAAATTGAAATAACCGCAATCTTTTGCCCTTTGGGAAGTGTTTTATTTATATTGATAATTTCCTGTATCGCGTCCGCTATAGGTCCGGCGTTAAAACGGCCGTTTGCCGCGTTCTCAAATCTTGTGCTTATATAAAAAAGGTCGGCCTCCGGCGCAACGCCGACGGTCTGCCCGACGGCTATTGAAGCCACCGCCGCGCCGTGCATGGAACCTTCCTGATTCCTGTCAAAATTTTTGTATAAAACCAGATTGTCCTGATACTCGGCGTGCGGCGTAAGCCCCTGGTCTATAATCGCTATCCCTACGCCGTAGCCGGTTATACCGTTTGCGTGCAGCACGGTAATGTTGAGCCCGGGCGTTCTGCCCAAATCCATTATTTCCTGCGGATCAAGCCACCTGGGCATCTGCCCGCCGCGGGGCCAGACTGTTTCATCGTCAAAACTGAGGTAGCGGAGTACGGATTTTTTGTCCCAGCCGCTTAAATCACGCTTGGACAAATCGCAAGAGCGTAAATCAACTTTCCACATGTCAAGCGACAGGTCAACTTTGCACCGCCCGCCCCACGCGCGGAAATTGGCAAAGTCCGGCTGTTCATCGGACACAAGCTGTTGCGCTTTCAAAGCGGAAATAATAAATAAAACAGATAAAAAGATTAATAATTTTTTCATCTTGCCCTCCCGGATAATCTCACACAAATATTTTATATTAAATTATAGATAAATTTTTTAGAGGTTATATAAATTAAATTTTCCCGACGGTATACCGTCGGGAAAAAATATCCGGGTGGCTGAGGGGATTCGAACCCCCGACCCTTGGCTCCACAAACCAATGCTCTAACCAGCTGAGCTACAGCCACCGTAAATAG
>WRFH01000002.1 GCA_009778915.1 Elusimicrobiota bacterium | reverse complement strand
TCCGCCGCAACGTACAACATGCAGAACGGCTCCACTACGGACGTAATGAATACGACAACTTTCAACCAGACAGGCGTATTTAATATGGATGTTAATACTAATGACCTTAGCCATGATTCGGTTAATGCTACCACGGGAACCATCAACCCCGCAAATCTTTATATAAGCCTTATAAGCCCGACGACGCTTACCAAAAACATAACGATAAGCGACCTGTTTTCCGGTTCATTTACCGGTGATTTAAGTACTTTTAACTTAAATAATATTCTTAACGGTGATTTACTGGGCACGCGCGCCGGCGCTAAACTTGTAAACAATGGAACCGGCATAGACTTAATCTTATATTTATTGACTACAGAATTTGCCAAAGATACCGGCCTGTCTCACAACCAGCGCCAGGCCGCCCTCGCGCTGGATAAAATATCCAACGGTAACGTCAGCGCGGACATGCAGAATATTTTTGACATCATGAACGCCATGACGCCCGCCGCCCAGAAAGGCGCGCTTAACCAGCTGCACGGCGCATTCCTCGCAAACGCCATTATGTCGGCGTCATTTGACACGGGCAGACGCAGCCTTTACGGCAGGATAGCGCCCAGGGCTTACAAAGATACCTGCCTCACATGCTCGTCGGTGCCCGTCGCGTGGGCGCAGGGCGTGGGCATGCAGAATATACTTAAGTCTGACGACAATTCGCCCGCTGATTTTAAATCCCAGGGCTACGGCGCACAGGCTGGTATGGACTTGTCAAACACGGATACTTTCACCGGCGGCATATTCTTCGGCTACGGAAATAATAACCTGACGCAGGGTTATGATAAAGGCACAATGCAAAGTTATTCCGCCGGCGGTTACGCGGGCTGGTTCGGCGACAAGTGGAACGTAAAAAGCAGCGTAAGCATAGGCGCGCAGAATTTTGACACCACGAGGAACATTGTATTCGCCGGCAAAACCTCAAAAGCTAAATTTAACACGCAGGACCTGAACGCCGACGTTATGGCGGAATATAAAATACCGTCCGGCGGGGTTAACTTCAAACCGTTCATCGGCTTGCAGGGCGGCCTTGTCCGAAATAACAGCTTTGAAGAAACGGGCGCGGACAGCGTGTCGCTGGCGGTAAGCGGCGGCAATTATATAAGCGGTAATTTATTCGGCGGCGTCGGCCTTGAACAAAAACTAAATAAATTCCGCTGGTACGGCGATTTACACGCTAATGTAATCGCAATAGGCAATAAAAATACGCTTACGTCAGCTTTCGCCGAAGATAAAAATGTCACGATGGACATTTACAGCGCGCAACAGGGCGCGTTTACTTACGGCGCGACTTTGGGCGCGGAGTATGATATATTTAAAGCGCTGAGCGTTTATGCAAACGCAAGCGCGGATTTGGGAAGCGGCTACAACAGCTATTACGGCAATATCGGATTTAACTACAAATTCTGCTGCGGCAAAAAGAACGGCTGCCAGACAACAACGGCAAAAACAGAACAGCCCGTCGCGGCTGCGCCCGAGCAGACGGAAACGCCCGCTCCAGCCGCCGTTGAGACGGCGCCGGCTCAGGCTCCCGCCGACGGTGTTCAGACACCAGTCTCCACTCCCATGACGGCCGCAACTCTAGCGGAAACAACCGTACCCGCTGCTATTCCTCCGACGACAACGTCTGTTGCAACTGCCCCGGCGCCGGTGGTAGAAACAACGCCTGTACAAGAATCTTCACAGCCGCCGGTATTTCAAAACACGCCGAAGGCATATTTCGCTTTCAATAAATTTGTCTTAAATGACACAAGCAAAGAAACTTTGAACGCCGTCGCCCAAAAACTGCAGAACGCCGGCAACATGGATATTCTTATAATAGGCCACACCGACAGCGTTGGTTCTGCCGCCTATAACCAGAAATTGTCGGAAAAACGCGCGAAAGAAGTGTATACGTATCTTACCAACAAAGGTATAAAAGTGCACAGCATGCGTTATTACGGTATGGGCAAAACACAGCCTGCTGCGACCAACGCCACGTCTGCCGGACGCGCTAAAAACAGACGCGTTGAAATTATGGAGCTTCCGGTTCCCTCCGTGTAAAATATAAAATCCTAAACGCCGCCCCGCGCGGGGCGGCGTTTTTAGTTACAATATATATAATGACACCGCTTGAAACGCTTAACAAAATCTACGGCTACCGCAATTTTATAGGTTTGCAGGAACCCGTTATAAACCGCATTATTAACGGCGGCAGCGCGCTTGTGCTTATGCCTACCGGCGGCGGGAAATCTTTGTGTTACCAGATTCCGGCGCTTTGCATGGATGGGACCGCCGTCGTAATTTCCCCCCTCATATCGCTTATGCAGGACCAGGTTTCAATGCTTAAAGAACTGGGCATAAAAGCGGCCGCGTTAAACTCCTCGCTCAGTTTAGCGGAGAGCCGGATTACGGAAAGGCAGGTTTTAAACGGTGAAATTAAACTGCTTTATTTGTCGCCGGAAAAAATTTTAAGCGACTGGTTTTTAAATATTTTAAAACGTCTGAAAATCTCGCTTTTTGCAATTGACGAAGCTCACTGTATTTCAGAGTGGGGCCATGACTTCCGCCCGGAATATATGCAGCTTACCGCGCTGCGGGACCAGTTCCCCGACGTACCGGTTCTCGCGCTGACGGCGACGGCGGATGAAGTCACAAGAAAAGATATCATCAAAAACCTGCGTATGCCGTCCGCCAAAATGTTTGTCTCAAGTTTTGACAGACCGAATATTACCTACGGCGTGGCTTTTAAAGACAAAGAAAAATCCCAGCTTATAAATTTTATCGAAAATAAACACCGCGGCGACAGCGGAATAGTTTACTGCCTCAGCAGAAAACGCACGGAAGATTTTACGGAACTTTTGCGCGAACATGGTTATAACGTATTTGTCTACCACGCCGGGCTTGATAAAGAAACGCGCCGCAAAAACCAGGATATTTTTATAAAGCGCGACGGCGTGATTATGGTTGCCACCAACGCCTTCGGCATGGGCATACATAAGCCGGATGTCCGCTTTGTCATTCACATGGACATGCCGAAAAGCGTCGAAGCATATTACCAGGAGGCCGGCCGCGCGGGGCGCGACGGCCTGCCGGCGGACGCCATGATATTTTACGGACTTAAAGATATAGTACAGCTAAGAAATTTTATTGAAGAGTCCACCGCGCCGGCCCAGCAAAAAATGGTGGAACACCAGAAATTAAACGCGCTTATAGCTTACGCCGAAAGTTCGACGTGCCGGCGGCAAATGCTGCTAAATTATTTCGGGGAGTCCCGCGCTCCGTCCTGTCCGTCATGCGACAACTGCCTCACCCCGCCGGTTACTTATGACGCGACGGTGCATATGCAGAAATTTTTATCCTGCGTGTTCCGCGTTTCCGGCGAAACTTTTTCGTTCGGCGCGCAGCATATTATTGATATTTTGCTCGGCAAAGAAAACGAAAAAATTAAAAAATTCCATCACGACAAACTTTCCACTTACGGCATAGGAAAAGATTTACCGGAAAATGACTGGAAAGCCGTTTCGCGCGCCGCCGTCATAACCGGAATGGTAAAAATGGACGCCGAACACTCCACACTTTCATTAACGGAGGCCGCCTGGCCGGTATTAAAAAGCGGACAAAAAGTCTCCCTGCGTAAATTTACAAAACCGCCGTCCAAAAAAGAATTGAAAAAACAAAAGACGGCTCAAACGGTACAAATGCCGCCTGCCGATAATAATTTATTTGAAAAACTGAGAAAATTCCGCCGTATGCTGGCCGACAAAGAAAACGTACCGTCTTACGTCGTATTCAGCGACAAAACGCTTATCGAAATGGCCGCCCGCAAACCTAAAACTTTGCAAGAATTTGCCGAAATCAGCGGCGTGGGCGAATTCAAATTAAAAAAATACGGCGAGATATTTTTAAAAGAAATAACGTCAAATTAGTTTGATATCGGGTTATTTATTTTACAAAGTGATATGATAAAATTGGATATGAGGCAAACATGATATTTTTTCGTTTCATGTATTTTAATTTTTACTTTATATGCCTGCGGGCATGACAGAGGAAACAATATGACGGCACACAGAAAAATCGGAATAATGGGCGCTATACCGGAAGAAACTGAAGGAATAAAATCTTTGATTACAAACCCGAAGGAAGAAATTTACGTCATGAGGACGTATGTTTCCGGCCAAATCAACGGGATTGACGTTGTGCTTGTGTTTTCCCGCTGGGGCAAAGTGGCGGCCGCCGCGACAACCGCCTCTCTTATTCAAAAATTTGGAGTTAATGAGATAATTCTTACCGGCGTGGCCGGAGCAATATCCGGAGATTTAAAAATAGGGGATATCGTTCTTTCCGCCCGCCTTGTGCAGCATGATTTGGACGCGCGGCCTTTATTTAAGCAACATGAAATTCCGCTGCTCGGCAAAACTTTTATAGAGTCCGACAAATCTTTGTCAAACTGGGCGGAGCGCGCCATAAATAAAGTGCTGGAAACAAAAACTCTTAACAATACGTTAAGCCAAAAAACTTTAAAAGCGTTCGGCATAACTCATCCAAAATTATATAAAGGCGATATTGCCAGCGGCGACGTCTTTTTCTCAAATAAAAAACAAAAAGAAAATCTTTTACAAACTCTGCCGACAATAAAATGCGTGGAAATGGAAGGCGCGGCCGTAGCGCAGGTTTGCTATGAACACAATACCCCCTGCGTTATTATCCGTACTATTTCAGAAGAGGCCGATGAAAAAGCCGTCATTGATTTTCCGTTATTTATAAAAGAAATTTCAAGTATATATTCAAAAGAAATAATAAAGAATATGTTTGAGAAAATGTAAAAGCTATAGAAACCCTGGCGTGCGTCACGCCGCGACTTCTTGTTTTTTAAACTGGCTGGTGTACAGGGCGCAGTACGCGCCCTGCAAATCAATAA
The DNA here is from genome assembly GCA_009778915.1 of Elusimicrobiota bacterium. Lineage (GTDB taxonomy): Bacteria > Elusimicrobiota > Elusimicrobia > Elusimicrobiales > Elusimicrobiaceae > Elusimicrobium. The sequence continues at coordinate 163,954 of WRFH01000002.1, read as the reverse complement.
GTTCGTCGTGGGTGCCCTGCTCGATGATGCATCCGTCGTTAATAACCAAAATTTTATCCGCGTTTTGTATCGTGCTTAACCTGTGCGCGATAACTATGACGGTTCTATTTTTCATCAGATTATCAAGCGCGGCCTGCACGATTTTTTCGGCTTTATTGTCCAGCGCGCTGGTGGCCTCGTCCAAAATTACCAGAGGAGCGTTTTTGATGAACGCGCGCGCAATGGCCACGCGCTGCTTCTGTCCGCCGGAGAGCAGCACGCCGCGCTCGCCTATCGGCGTGTCAAGTGTGCGCGGCAGGGACTGCACAAAATCGTCTAGATACGCGTTATGCACGGCAAGGCGGATTTCTTCTTCCGTCGCAAGCGGGTTGCCCAGCATAAGATTTTCCCTTATCGTGCCGGAGAACAAAAAATTATCCTGAAACACAACCGCTATATTTTTGCGCAGCGTATGGATTTTATAATTTTTTATATTCAGGCCGTCTATAAGAATTTCGCCTTCCTGTATTTCATACAACCGCGGGATAAGGCTGCTGATTGTTGTTTTCCCGCCGCCGCTGTTGCCTACCAGCGCCACTGTCTGCCCGACGTGAATATTAAAGTTTATATTGTTAAGTACCTTTTTATCCGGCGTATAAGAAAAACCGACGTTTTTAAACTGAATATTTTTCCTTATGGAAGAAAGTTCTGTGTCCCCGTCTTTGGATTTGATACCCGGCGTTAAATTTAAAATATCAAAAATGCGGTCCACCGCCAGAAAAGACTGTTGTATCGCTATATAATTATTGCCTATGGTTTTGAGCGGCGTATAAAGCAAAAGCAGCGCGGCGATAAACGCAACAAAATTTCCGCTTGTTATGTCCCCTCTGACGATTAAAAAACTGCCCGCGCTTATGACAAGCGCCACGCCGATGGAACTGATTAAATGCATAACCGGCGACAGCCAATTGCTACCCTGCACCATTTTTATAGCTAGTGTAAACATGTAATCCGTAGTCCGTTTAAAACGCTCCCGCAGAGCATCCTCCAACGTGAAAGAATGTATTATTTTATTTCCGTTAAACGTCTCGTTATAAATAGTCATTATGTTAGAGCCCACGCCGACGGTTTTGACGGCAACGCTTGTTATTTTTTTTCTTACGACTTTCAGCGGATAGACGGCAAACACAAGAACGCCTACGGCCAAAATAGCCAGCTGCCATGAGTTAATAATCAAAACACATACAAGTGATATGGAAGAGAAAAACTTGGAAAGAAACAATTTCAAATTATCGACAAGCCCGCTTGATGCAATTTCCGCGTCGCTGGAATAACGGAACAAAATAGTGCCGGAATCATTTTTGTCAAAATACGAGCTGTCCATTGAAAGCAGTTTATCATAAAGTTTCCGCTTTATTCCGATGGTAATTTTTCCGCCCACCCACGTGTTGACGTAAGACGAAGTATAATTTAAAATCCCCTGCAGCACGGTAAATCCGATAATCAAAAACGGCAGCGTCAATGGAAATCGCGGCTGCCTGTTAACCATCACATTGTCCATAAAAGGTCTTAAAAACATCGCGACAGCCGCGTCCAGAGAACCCACGGGTATCGTCAACAGCACGCCGATAAGCGCGCGAAACCAGAAAGGCCTGACAAAAGGCCACATGCGCCCGTAATTTTTTATGACAAGATTATTTGCAAGCAAATTTTTTAGTTTTATCATATCGCCCTGAAAATTTTTTTATCAATTCCTGCGGGTTCCGCACCTTTACAATTTTGCTGTTTCCCAGACGGCGCAGCCGGTGCGCCAGCGTATAATCGTTGCCGCCCTTTTCCGTCCTGTCGCCGGCAAAAATTATTTTTCCCCGACGGTGCATTGCCCTCAGATGCTCCGCCACCTGCTCTTTGCCGTATCCGTCCGGCACTATATCCAAACTTATGTGCCCGCCAAGCGAAATATCCAAACCGGGAAAATTTTTTTTAAGTTCTCTCTGCATATTAATTCTTTCGCCGTATTTATCGTCCCAGAATTTATATTTTTCTCTTTCCTCATAAGGGCAGTCCCTGCCAAGCACGCTGAAATTGAGCATGCCGCAGCGGCGTTCTATGTAATTTGAAAAAAACCGGCCCGGATAACTGCTGTTTTTTCTGTACTCTTCCAGCACGGCGATAAGGCGCGGCTCGGGCTCAAAATCTTTACGGTAAATAGTTTCTCCTTTTTTATAAAATTCATTACCCATAGACGCGTAAATTCCGTCGACGCCGTTAAAAATATCTTCCGGCAGCTGCGATTTTATTTTTGCCGCGTCCGAGCCGGATACGATATAGACGGCGTTCCCGGCCGCGAAAGCGCGGAACCAAGCGGCAAATTCTTTTGTCATAGGCAGTCTTGCCGGCGTCAAAGTGCCGTCCATATCAAAAATATAAATTTGATTCTCTTTATGCATTATTTACGCACGGCCTCCGCCATTTTTTCAAACACTTTCATATATTCTCCCGCCGTAAAATCCCATGTGATTTTTAAATAATTATCAAGAATATGTTTTTGCTTTTCAAGGTGCGGCCGCGGGTCCGCAAGCACCTGTGCTATTTTATCGGCTAATGTATTGTAATCGTCTAAATCGAACCAGTTAAGGTCCGCAGTTGCAAAAGACATGCCGAACTTTTTAAGGCTTTCTTCCATACCCCAGGATTTTGCGTGTATGACGGGAATACCGCCTATTTTAAGCGCTTCCATGCACTGGCCGGACATGCCGTAACCTTCTATTATCGTCGGCAAGACCACCATGGAGGAATATTTATAAAGCGCGTACCAGTCCTCTTCGCCCAGACTGCCCGTCTGCACTATACTTTTTTCCAGTTCGTTATCCGCGACAAATTTGGCGTTTGACGGCATGGCCGCTATAAGCCCGGTTGTAGCCAAAGTAATGTTAATTTTTTTATTCTTAAGAACGTTCATGGCTTTTAAAAGGACAATAAGATTCTTATTAGGTCTGTTCTGCGTGGCCAGGGCCATGTAAGGCCCTTTAATGCCGTATTTGTTTCTGAACGCCGCTTCGGACAAAATATTTTTCCGCTTAAAATCCTTAATCATCGGCGGGAAAGGGATAACCTTTACGTTATCTTTGCCAGCTTCCGGCACATAACGCATAACATGCTCGTCAGCCGTGTAGTCCGCGGAAGTCACCAAAGTAGTATTAGAAACGGCATACTGCCTGACATTGTTAATCAGGTCGGCGTTAATCCGGTCTATGTCCGGGAAAATTTCATAATAAAAATTTCTCAGCGGCACATAATATAAATCATGGATTTGCAGTATTTTAGGACAGTTAAACAGCCGCCCCCTTTTAAGCGTGACAAGAGGGATAAAGCAATAATGCGCGTTAGAATAACCGGCGATGGCTTCGTCTAAAGCGCCGGGATTAAAAACTTCAGCGCGGCCGGTAATATACTTATCCCGCAGCCGCTGCCTTTTCTTCAGATATTTAAGCCTGTTAAACGGGTGCCGCGCGTGAAGCAGCGCTTTCTTAAGATAATATTTCAATTTGTATTTTTCGACAAAAAAATTATGTCTGGGACCTAAAACGGTCTCGTCAAAAAAATGAACTCTGCCCGGATAGTTTTCCGCCAGAGAAGAAAAAGCGTTTTTAACATATCCCGTGTTAAAAGAATGCTGCCAAAACTCAACGTGGGCGCAGGCGTTATTTCTTAAAACGGCGTCCATGAGAAACCTGGCGTAAACGCCCACGCCTTCGCGCGAGATATCGGCTGGCGCGTCAATATCAAAAGGCACGGCTATAACTTTTCTGTTCTTATATTCCATTATAATTTTTTCAAAAAATTTAATATATTTATCCGCGGCGTCGTCCCAGGTATAATTTGTCCGCACCGCTTTTTGGTTTTTGGCGGCGTTTTTTTTTGCTTCGGTATAATCTTTTAAAATTTTTTCTATCCCGTCGGCGAACTCAAAAGCGTTATGCGGGCTTGCCGTAATTGTATCCACACCGTAAAGAGCGGCGAATTCTTTTAAAACCGGCAGCGCGGACATTACCGTTGGAACGCCGTGGAACCACGCGTCGCCGCACGGGCCGCAGCCGCCTTCCGCCAGAGACGTGGCCGCCACGATTTTTGCGTTGGCTATTAAAGTATCAATTTCTTCATCAGTCACCATGCCCAGACCTTTAATGTCGAAACCTTTTTTATCCGGTCTAAGCGCGGCGTTTGTTACGCCGGTGTTAAAGAAATGCCCGTTTATCTCCTCTGTCCCGTGCCCGGCGAGAATAAACTTTATGTCATGCCCGCGTTTTCTTACTTCATTGCCGGCCGCTATATATATGCTTACGTTTTTATGAGGGCAGATATTAGTGGGATAAAGAACGTAATCCGTATCCGCGAGACCGAACTTTTTTAAAATTTCTTTTTGTCTTTTCCGCGATGCGGTTATTTTATCCGCAAAGGACGGCCACGGGATAACGGCCGCCTCGCCTGAAAAATATTTTAAATAATCTTCTTTCCCGTAATTTGTAGGTACTACGGGCGCGGCGCTCAGCGCGAATGTTTGGAACCTTTTAAAGAACGCGTCATAATTATGATTCCAGTAAGAGCCGAAGTGGTATAAGCTTGTCAAATCCTGCACGACAAAAGCGCACGGAATTTTAATTTTGTCCGGCATGGCTACACCGAAAGGCCAAAAGAACAGAGCAACGTCATAACGGTCATTAAGTTTTGTATATAAATTATCCCAGTCGTCTATCTGGTTAAGACATATTTTATGTTTCCTGAAAATTTCTATATAGTCCTTATAATAAGGAATGTCCTGCACAAAAAGCGTAACTTCCGCTTTTTTGCTCAAAGCCAAAACGAGTTTTTTAAGCGCTCTCCAGCCGCCGGTGGAAGCTTGTTGGTTAATAATGGCAATCTTCATCTCATTTCCTTTTTACCGCCGGCACGCCGACGTAAACGCCTGCTTTGGTAATATTTTTGACGACGCTCGCGCCTGCGCCGACGGTTACGTTTGAACGCACGGTTATCCCGTCTTTCACCACGCTTCCCGCGCCGGCGAAAACATTGCCGCCTATTTTACACCGCCCGCAAATCAGCGTGCCTACGGAAATGTGGCTGAAATTGCCGACTTTGCTTTCGTGCTCTATCACGGACGATGTATTTATTATGCACCCGTCGCCTATTTCCGTAAGCGGGCCGATATGCGCGCGGTGCCCTATAAAAACGCCGCGGCCTATTTTTGCGCTCGGCGAAATATAAGCGTCCTTTGAAACAACGCTTATATTTGTTTGCCGCCATAAAGTTTTGCGTTTTTCATTATCGCCGGCGGCGCAGTGAATATTTGCCGCGCCGGCGGGTATTTTTTTCAGCACGGGAAAACCTAAAATTTTTTCTCCGTTTGTAGCGTTGGCATCTACAAAAATTATTTCCGCGGCGGGATTATTAAAAAGTAAAACGTCCGCGACGCTTCTCGCGTGCCCTCCGCAGCCGATGAGAATTATTTTATCTGCTTTCATAAAATTTCCTGATAACACCGCATATATTCTGAACGTCCCTTCTGTTAAGCGCCGGATAACTGGGCAGGTTTATCCCTCTCAGAGATATATCTTCCGCCGTCTCAAAACAGCGTCCTTTTTTGTAATACATCGGCATAGTGTGGGCGGGATAGAAAGTCGGTCTGGTTTCTATGCCCTCATGTTTCATATATTCTCTCAGTTTTGCCCTTTCTTCTTCTGATTCCGTCAAAATGGAACACATCCAATATGAGTGAAAAACGTGTGGAGCCCCGTCGTGAAACCACAGCGGGAGGCCTTTCAAAAAATCTTTATACCAGCCGGCTATCACTCTTTTTTTGGCTATAAATTGGTCCGCCTGCTCCAGCTGCGCGAGGCCTATCGCGGCGGCGATATTTGTCATGCGGTAGTTATAACCTATTTCGTCATGCCAGTATTCTTTTGTGCCGGCCAGCCCCTGCCCTTTCAGTTTAGCGGCCCTTTTGGTTAACGCGTCGTTATTTGAAACAACCATTCCACCCTCGCCGCACGTTATCGTTTTATTTCCGAAAAAAGAGAATGTGGAAATATCGCCGAAAGTTCCGGCGTGCTTACCTTTATATCTGCTGCCTATCGCTTCCGCGCAGTCCTCGATAACATAGAGATTATGTTTCTTCGCGATTTTCATAACCGCGTCCATATCGCACATCATTCCATAAAGATGCACGGCGATAACCGCTTTGGTTTTAGGCGTGATTTTTCTTTCCAAATCCCGCGTGTCAAGCTGCCACGTGTCCGGCAGGCTGTCTATAAAAACCGGCTTCGCGCCTGTCATAACTATAGGGTTTACGGAGGCGATATAAGTGAAAGTGGGCACTATCACTTCGTCCCCTTTTTTGATGCCCAAAGTTTCCAAAGCAAGATGAATGGCGACGGTGCCGTTTGTCACGCAGACGGCGTTTTTAATTCCTATAAACTCCGCGAATTTTTTTTCAAATTCGCTGATAAATTTTCCTTTTGACGATATCCAGCTGCTGTCCAGACATTCGTTAACATACTTCTTTTCATTGCCGTTTAAAGACGGCTGATAGACGGGATATTTGTACATAAAATTACCTGAGCATTTCCGCCGCCATTACTTCCACGGTTTTATCCCATGAAAATTTTTTGGCGCGCTCCTCTCCTTTTTTGGAATATTCGTTTCTTAAATTCCCATTGAAATACAGCGTTTCAAAAGCTTTGATAAGTTCTTCGTCGTTTGCGGGGCTTATCGTCAAGCCCGCGTCCCCTATAACTTCCGGCATGGCGGAAGCGCCGGAGCATATAACCGGCGTTCCGCACCGCATGGCCTCGAGTATGGGCATGCCAAAACCCTCGTATAAAGACGGATAAACAAAAATTTCCGCGCCGCAGTAAAGCGCGTTCATATCTTCGTCGTCGATATAACCGGCCTGTATAATTTTATCTTTATATTTTTTCAAGCTGCCCAAAGCGGCGCCAAATTTCTTAGCAAAAGAATCCCACGACGCGCCGCCAAGCACAAAAACAATATCGTCAATATTATTTTTTTCAATAAACGCGGCAAAATTACGGACGGCGAATATAAGATTTTTTCTTGGTTCAAGCGTGCATATGCTGAGCATATATCTTTTACCATCGGGGATACCATATTTTTTGCGCGCGGCGTTTATAATACCTGCGTCGGTTATGCGCCGGTATTCCATATTCGGTGCCAGCGGGATTACCGTTATATGTTCCGGGTTTATCACCGGGACGTATTTTATAAAATCATTCTTCGTATTTTCCGAAATCGCAAAATAAAAATCTTTGCCGTTTATCGAACGTATAAGTTTGACGTAAGAAGGCATTTTCCTTTTTAACTTTGGAAAATATTCCGGAAATATTAAAGGAATAGCGTCGTACAAAACGGTGAATTTTTTTATATGCGCATATTTGGACAATACCGCCGGCGCGGCATTCATGGGAGATAAAAATACGTCCGCGTTTTCAAGTTTTTTTATCCATTCCCGCCCGAAAAACGACGACGGCGACAATAAAGACAACAAACCCATTATCTGCGAAAGAACGTGATACAAAGATTTTCTAAATTTGTTCCCTTTATCCCTGCATTCATGTTTTTTCTGTATTAAAACCCCTTTCACGGCGAAGAAATAATTTTCTTCGCTTTGATTAATAATTTCCGGCGCCGGCCAATCTTTAAACCGCGTCTCAAGCACATGTCTGAGCTGCGCCAGATAATTCGGATTACAGTAAAGTTTGAGCTCTATATCTTTTCTTCTCAGCAGTTCTTTGAAGATGTTATACACGACAAAAAAAATTCCGCTTCTCGCCGCGTTTTTGGACAAAGCGTTAGAAACTATCGTCGCGTCATAAACCAAAACTTTCTTTTTTGTCATTATAAAATCCCTTGCTTGGCGCGCTCGATATCTTTTTCCATCATCATTTTGCAAAGGCTTTTATAATCTACTTTTCTTTTCCAGCCCAAAACTTTTTCGGCTTTTGCAGGAGAGCCTAGCAGCAGTTCCACTTCAGCCGGGCGGTAAAATTCCGGGTTTACCTTAACCACAATCTTTCCTGTTTTTTTGTCTACGCCGGTCTCTTTTTCGTCTTTGCCTTGCCACTCTATGTCAAAACCGCAGACTTTGCCGGCCTCTTCCACAAACTCGCGTATCATATGCGTAGTACCGCTGGCCACGACGTAAGTGTCCGAAACTTCTTGCTGCAGCATAAGCCACATCGCTTCCACATAATCGCCGGCAAAACCCCAGTCCCTTTTGGCGTTTAAATTGCCGAGTTCCAGCGGTTTGTCAGTCGCGCCAATAAGCGTTTGCGCGAAGTGGGACGTAATTTTACGCGTTACAAATTCTTTCCCCCTCATCGGACTTTCATGGTTAAACAGTATTCCCGAACTGGCGTGCAGGCCGAAACTTTCGCGATAGTTTACGACCATCCAGTGCGCCATAAGTTTGGCCACGCCGTAAGGCGAGCGAGGGTAAAAAGGCGTGTCTTCTTTTTGCGGCACCCCTTGTACTTTGCCGAACATTTCCGACGTGGAAGCCTGGTAAAAACGCGTCTTCGGGGAAAATTCCCTGATGGCTTCCAATATAAACAACACGCCTATGCCGTCGGCCTGTGTTGTATAAATAGGCTCTTCCCACGACACGCCGACAAAACTCTGCGCCGCGAGATTATAAAATTCATCCGGCTGGTATTTTTTGAACAGCCGGCATATGTTGCTGAACTCAACCAAATCAAAATCTCTGAGTTCTATCTTGTCAAAAATACCGTGCTCTTTTAATTTGCCGAAAGTATCTGTCGACGCCCTTCTATATAACCCGACCACCCGGTACCCTTTCTCAAGTAAAAACTTAGCCAGATACCCGCCGTCCTGCCCGGTTATGCCGGAAATAAGCGCTGTTTTCTGTTTGTTTCCCATGTGTCCCCCTAAACTATATGTTGCCCTGCCCGCTTGAGTTTACCGCGTGCGGGCGTTTATGTTTTTTATAAAAATGTAAGTTAGCGGCCGGAGCCGACCCAGTTATTTAATATCCATGAAGAAGAATTAGCTTTGTTTTCTCCTCCTACGCCGAATTCAAGAAGCACGTTATACCTTTCGCAGGCGGGAGTTTCGGGAATATTATTTTTGGTGCGGTCTCCGCCGTTGGCAAAGACCAGTTTGGCGCGCGGATATTTTTCGCGGCAGCGTTTTATGCCGTCGCAGGCGGTGTTGTCGGTATCGTCAAATTCGAGAACGTCTATTACCCCTTTTAAACTGCCGCATATAATTTTGCGCGTTCTGAAATTCATAAAGTGCTTACCCTTTTTTCTTGTCAGCCAATCGTCTGAGTTAAGAAGCAGTATCACCCCGTCGCTCTTTTCCGCCGCCGCGCTTATCATATTTATGTGCCCCTCATGGATAGGATCAAACCCCCCGCTCACCACATAATAAATCTCCGTCCCTGTCTTAATCATCAACAGTCCCCCTTTTTTTGTTTTTAAAGTATATAAATATATTTTATACTTAAAACCAGGTAATCCATAATAATTAAAAAAGTTATGTTCTTTCACGTATGAGACAATTCCAACCGGGATTTGGCAGGAGTGCGCGGACAAGAGGACTGCAGGCACGGCATATACATAATAAATATACAACACCGATACCCTTTTTTGTTTTAAAGCAGCCGCAACTTATCTTTATTCCCCCGTAAAACCCTTTGCCGCTTACTAACTAAAATATAATGTATATTTTAATTTATTTATACTATATTATACATAATATTCAGGGAAATAATACTGTAATATAGTTAAATATAGGTAATTAATATAAGTAATTATATAAAACAGCAAAAGCACCCTGTATTTGGTGCATATTGTCTGAAGATATAAGATTGACGGAATAGAATAAAAACCCTGCGGCTAACAACAAACAATACCTAAAATACGTTTGGGATATCTCCCGTTTTCTAAACTATTTATGTACATTAGCAGTTCTAAACTATTTATTTATATGTTATTATAAAATTATTAGAGTATAGTATGTCATATGTAGTACCTGAATATTATCCGGAAAATTAATAATAGATATAATGTAAAAGGTATTGATATGAAAAAAGGGTTTACATTAATTGAATTAATGGTGGTCGTTGTGATTCTCGCCATGTTAGCGTCAATCGCGGTCCCGCTGTATGAAAAATCCGTCAACAGGTCACGCCAGGCGGAAGACAAACTGCTGGAAGCGGACGTTGTCAGAACGTTAGGGTTGGCTTATAATGAGGACTTAATTTCCTGGAACACAAACGGCGGCAGCGCGAGTATTTTTGTAGTTACTTTAAACGGCGCGGTTAACGTCGCTTTCTCTTCGGGAGCGGCTGAAGCTTATCCGGACGCATTTAAAAATCAATTGGAAGAATTACTGCCTCCGAACCCTGCCTTTAAAAGTAAAGGCGTCACGCAAAGCGGCGACGCGATGAACGGCGTTCTGCAGCCGGTAGGATACATTTACATAGAAGTAGATCCTTTCGGTAACAGGCTGCCGACTAAATGGTACACCGCCAACGGCTATTTGCTTGATATGAATTAATACAAATCACCCGGGCAGAAAAATCTTTTTAATCCTGCTGTTTAGCTTCTGGTATTGTAAATCTTATAGTTTCTTTTAATTTTTTTACAAACTCATCCGGTTTTTCCGGGTTCCAGAAAATCGTAAGATGATGATTCGTATCAAAATGCGGGGCATTCTTTATTTTACGATTGCAGTAACTGCAAATAGCTCCATCAGTTTTAGACTTATCTTTTTGTTCCTGTTCATGTTTTCTTTCATCATAAATATAAATGACCGGGCGGCCTAAACCTTCGGCATATCCTGCTTCCCAGTAGGCGCCATTATTCTCATCAGTTAAATCAGATATAACAAATCTACTGCGGGATATTTCCAAACGTAAGTGCGCGTCAATAAGGCCTGCTCTCTGCTCCTCATCAATTCTTTTAATTCTAAAACCAGTTTGTCCTACCGCAGTCTGTATATATGCCTTATAAAATTTTTCTAGGTCCTTATTATTGAATTGCATGGCCATAAATGCGATATTGGAATCAACTTTACCACGCTTCAATTCCTCATATAGATTCCACCCGTCAAACGTAAGAGCAAAAGTTAAGAAGGCTTCTCTTTCCCAATCAACTCTATTCTTATCTCCCTTAATAAGACCTTTTGTTTCAAGATGAGCTAAAGCCGTACGTAAACCGACCTGATTTGAAAAGCCGCAAAGAGCTATAACCCGGGAAAACTCTCTGGCAGCTTTATATGTCGATTTATATTCATCTTTATAAGAGGGAATAACAGTTAAGGAATCGCCCATAAATGTACTCTCACCTATATATAAGACCAAATTATTTAACTGCTGTTGCGGAGTTATTTCTGAGGCAGTATCTAAAATATTTATAATGTCCTGCTGTTTAATTAATATTTGGCCATTAGAAGGCGGCTTCATTTGCGCGATGCTATAAATAATTGCATCTTTAAACAGACGAGAAGGTTTTTTCTGTTTTATAGTATAGTCATAGAGAATTGGCTCTAAATTCATATAAAGTTCTACCGGAATCATGAATTTATTTATACAGTCAAACTGAAATGCCGTGACTGCGCAATCTGTATGGTGCTCGTCTTGTCCACAGAAAAAACATTTTTTTGTCATAAAATCCTCTATGTTGCTTTTTACATTCTAGCAAAGTTTTTTACTGTCAAGACACAAGCGGGATAAACTTGATTTTTCCAATAGAAAAGGCCTCTGCTTAATCGCGGAGGCCCTGTTTTGTAAACTCATTTACCCCCAAGAGGAATCGAACCTCTATCACCTGCTTAGAAGGCAGGTGCTCTATCCATTGAGCTATGGGGGCGGTTAAATTTCTGCTGCTTCCCTGCATATATATTTTATAAAATTCGGCCGGCACGCGCTTAATTTTACATGCTACGACGATGATTTTTTTACTTTCTCATAAGGTTGACATCACAATATAAAAAAGCGTTAATATAGTTGGCGCTGTTAAATATTATAAAAGGGATGTTTTTATGAAAATTATAAAATTCTCTGCCGCAATCGCCGTAATAGCAACTTTTATAGCCTGTTCCACCGTCGCGCATAATTCTGAAAATCAAAAAAGTAATATAGCATTCCATAAACAAGCTTTCGGCTCTCTGTATCAGGATATTCCGGATATAGGGGACACAGCGCTGGCGTCCTCATGGTCAACCGATGACGTTTCCACCACTCTGCCAAGTTATGATGAGACGGCGCAGCTTGTGACTGACGGGATAATACCGGATATAAATAATATTCCGGACTATCCGGTAGTTACGGCTACCAATATCAACGGAGATACTTCCGCAGCGGACGGTGTATCGGCGGTAACGGCGCAGGACGTAGGTAATCTCATTAACGGACAGAGCAACAGTTCCTCCAATATTATATTCCACCAAAACGGGATTTCAATTTCAGACAAAAATCCTCTTTTAATTAACTTCACTCTCCCCACAGCGGAAAAAATAACCAAGTACAGCCTTATCCCGAGGTTCGGCCAAAACGCCAACGAATCAAAACCTTACGCGTGGAAACTGCAGGCGTCCGACGACGGTAAAAACTATGTCGATATCGACACGTTTGAGTCTATACAATCTCCCGGCTACGGCACTCTGCCGTTGATGAAAACCAAAACTCCTTTTAACGGGAAAGACTCAACCTATTATGATTCCGAAGGTTATGACAATTTTTATTCTTATAATGCCGGCACGGACGGCACATGGGGCACCTTCGGCGTGCAGCGCGGCACGACGGCGGACAAAGCCTACAAATATTACAGGCTTTATGTAACGCAGATTAACAGCGCCGATAAAACCGGCGACCTGACTTTTGCTTTGGCCGACATTTCTTTATTTGCCGAGAATTCCAACGGCACCCTCAGAAACGCGTTGAGAAATCCGTTCATCAGCCGCTGGAAAAGCACGGCCAACGAAAGCCAATGGGTATATGTTGACCTGGGCGAAAACCCAAGCTACGACACCGTGAAACTCTACTGGGGCAACGACAGTTATCCGACAAAATACAGGATACAAGTCTCTGACGACGTAACTTATAATTACGGCAACGGCGGAAACGGAAACGCGCAGACGTGGACAGACGTCGCTGAAGTAACCAAAAAAACAGGCGGTACGGACACCGTAAAATTCAAAAAACCCCAGACGGCCCGCTATGTGCGCTTTCTGACGGAAACCCGCGTGCAAGGTTCGTCTGATTACAAACTTTATGAATTTGAAGTTTACGGCACAAGCGGTGCAAGTGCGTACAAAAATCCAGCCCGTCCGCCGGCCGAAGCCGACGGCGTCCAGCAGCTTACCGGCGGGGACTGGAAAATAGCCCGCGCCGAAGGCATGGCTGAAACCGGCGAAATGTTATCACAGCCGAATTACGACGACGCCGCGTGGATACCAGCCAAAGTTCCCGGCACGGCGTTAAAATCCTATATCGCCGCCGGGATTATACCTGACACAAATTTTGACATGAATATGATGCAAGTGTCCGACACTTATTTTTACAGCGATTTCTGGTACAGAACATCCTTCGACGTTCCGGCTGCCAAGCAGGGCCAGAAAATATTTTTAAATTTTGACGCGATAAGCTGGAAAGCAAAAGTATACGTCAACGGAAACTATGTTGATATGATAGAAGGAAGCTTTGCAAGAGGCAAATTCGACATTAGCAAATATGTAAACTACGGCGGACAAAACGAACTTGCCGTGCTTGCCGTCGCGCCGATGCATTATGCCGTTCCGCGTACAAAAAGCTATGGCACGCCGAACAATAACGGCGGGCTGTTAGGCGCGGATAATCCGTCGATACACGCGTCAATAGGCTGGGACTGGGCGCCTGTTATAAGAGGAAGAAACACAGGCATATATGACAAAGTTTATCTGAGCTATTCCGGCGACGCGCAGCTTGCGGACCCGTGGGTTGCCACGGATTTTAATCTTGCAAAAAAAACCGGTGCGGACTCAAATAAATATGATTTGTCGAAAGCCAAAACTACATTCAGAACGGAAGTAAAAAACATTTCCGACAAAGAAATAACCGCCGATATAAACGTAACTTATACTCCCGGCGACATTAAATTCAGTAAGACAGTAGTCGTCCCAGCGGGAGCCGTCAAACAGGTTGAAATCAAAGATATTATCATAAACAACCCGCAGGTTTGGTGGCCGAATACTTACGGCGCGCAGCCTTTATATACGGCGCAGGTTCAGGCGGTTGTCGACGGTAAAGTGTCTGACACAAAAACCTTCCGTTTCGGCGTGAGAAAGCTTGATTACACATACACAGGCACTTTCAAAGGCTCGCCGGGCAATGCCGTCGCCGGCGACTCTGCGTTTAACGTGTATTGCAACGGCGTCAGAATTTATTTGCGCGGCGGCAACTGGGGCATGGACGACAGCAACGTTGACCTTACCGACGAAGATTACAGAGTGCGCGTAAAACTGCACGCTTTAGAAAACTTTACCATGATACGCGACTGGGTGGGGCAGACCGGTAAAGAAGCCTTCTGGAACGCCTGCGACGAATACGGCATACTTGTATATGACGATTTCTGGCTTTCCAATCCGTGGGACGGCACGGACCCGCTGGACCAAAAAATGTTCATGGATAACGTAACCGATAAAATCAAAAAGGTCCGAAAACACCCGTCGGAAGCGCTGTACTGCGCGCGCAACGAAGGCGTAGTGGCCAGACCTTTGGACACAAATATGCAGAACGCGATAAAAACTCTTGACGGCACGCGCGCGTACGTGAGAGCGTCCAACAACGTCGTATTCGGCATCAACGGAAACGGGCCTTACACCGAACAGGAAAGAAAACAGTATTACAACGACGTCAAAGCGGGTGCGGATTTCCAGCTGCATACCGAACGCGGCCAGCATGTGATAGCAAATCCGGAACTATACAAATATTATTTCAGGCCGGAAAATATTTGGCCCGGCCTGTCCGAAAACAGCACCGCCGACCATCCGTGGAGAGGCAGCGCCGTGGCGGCCAACACGTGGGGCGTGCATGATTTCTTCTTCGGAGGAAACGGCCCCGCCGGCAACTTTATGCAGCAGCTAAGCACATATATTCCGCTCAAAACGCTTGCCTCGGCCGCGAATAACAACATAGAAACTTTTGCCAAATATACACAAATGCCGAACTATGATTTGCACAGGGCAATGTTTGAGGGCTTTGTCGAGAAGAAAGGCAGCGGGCTGTTAATGTGGATGAGCCTGAGCGCGTGGCCGTCTTTCTCGTGGCGTTCGTTTGACTATTTTTATGACACGTCCGCCGCTTACTTCGGCATTAAAAAAGCCGGTGAACCTCTGAGCATTATCTGGAATCCGACTAACGGCAAGGCTAACACGGACAGAAGCAACTCCAATACTTATAACCCGTATCCGGGCGGAGTAGCGGTGGCGAATAATACGGGCAAGGTACAGCAGAATCTTAAAGCCGTGGTTAAGATTTTCAATATGGACGCCAAGCTTTACTGGTCCCAGGTAATACCGGTAAAGAAACTGGCTGTCGACGAGGTGAAACGCGTTATTAACAAACTGTCATGGCCTGCGGCTCCGTCGGGAATTGAGGATACAAGAATTAAATTCCTCAAACTTGAACTTTATGACGCAGACGGCGCGCTTATAACGGATAATCTGTACTGGCGCGACACCGCCGGCGATACAGAGGCTGCTTCCACGCCTGATTATACAGACTTACTGAAAATTCCGGCCGTCGATATCACGGCGTCTTACAAAATTGCTGATTTGAACGATAAATCGTCACTATATTCAATCATGCTGAAAAATACGTCTGACAATATCGCTTTGCAAATCAGAATAAAAGCCGAAGATAGTAAAGGAAATATTATACTGCCTGTGTACTACAGCGACAACTATGTCACTCTGCTGCCCGGCGAAGAGAAAGAGATTAAGGCTGAAATAGAAAAGCTGTATTTCAACGGCGCGCCGAAATTCAGCATAAGCGGATTTAACGTAAATCCAAAAGCGATATAAAACAAAAAATCCCCCGGCAAAACCGGGGGATTTTTTATATTCAGCGTTCCTGTATAGCGCCCTTAGGACAAAAATTTACGCATCTTTTACACTTAATACACTTGTTCTGGTCTATCGCCGGAAGGCCGAAGTCCTGCTGTGAAATTGCTTTAACCGGGCAGACGTTTATGGCGGGACAGCGGTGATTCTGCGGGCATAAATTTTTATCGACGAATATCATATTATTTCCTCACCAGTACAACCTCATGCGGAAAATTCAGATGTTTGCCGACTTTGCAGTGCTCCACCGTATGTTTTAAACCGCTTTCACGCTCCGCCGGAAAACTATGCGGAACGGTCACTATAATTTTTGCGCTGCCGACAAGCCCTTCTTTGTTAAACGTAGGATCCAAATCAACGCTGACACCTTCGCGGCTTATGCCGTATTTATCCAGATAAAAAAGAGCGAACACGGCGGTACAGGCCGCAAAAGAAGCCAAAAATAGCTGAAAAGGATTCGGCGCCGTATTATCCGCGTCCGGCTGGTCGGTCCGCACGGTAAAACCGCCGACTTCCACGTCTATTTTCATGTTTCCGGCATATTTTGTTTTTATCATAATTTATCTCCTTATCATTTGATAACTTTAACGGGGCAGACATTTTTGCACTGCCCGCACGCTATGCAGTTTAAATGCGTTATGCGTCCGCCTTTAAAACCGCCGGGCTTAATTTTTGTCGGACAAGTTTTGTCGCACTTGCCGCAGCTTATGCAGCCGCCGCCGACGTGTAAAAGTTTATTTTCTCTTCTCAGAAAACCTTCAAAAGTTCCTATCGGGCATATCATGCACCACGCTCTTTCATTTATAAAAAAAGCGAGCAGTAAGCCTATTAATGTGGTAATCAGGCACATTTTCCAAAACAAAACCGGCAGCAAAGAATAATCCGGCAGTTTATACAAATTAAAAAAGAAAAACGCGGCAAACCCGACTAGAACAGTTATTTTTAACGCCGGCCCGTGCACAAACTCGGGCGCGGATTTTTTAGCGGCCGCTTTGGAAACGAAAATATCCAAAAACGCCCCTCTCGGACACAAGTGGCCGCAGACGAACCTGTTGCCAAATAAAATTACCCCCAATACCCCCGCCCCCATCGCCGCGGGCACTATCCACCCTAAAACGCGGTATTTCCAGCCGAACAATAAAACAATCAAAGTTATAACAGCCAAAATAAACCTGCCGGTGTTTCTTTTAGTCATACAAAAATAATCCCTATATATGTTTTTCTTTACAAAAATCTATATCCATGCTTTTTATTATTTTCACGGCTTCGGGGCATTGCACTTTATAACAGATTTGAACCCCTTTTCTGTAACCCGCCACTACGCCGGCGTTTTTTAAAATATTTAAATGCTGAGACGCCGCCGGCTGCGCCACACCCAGTTGCTCGGCGATGGTGCCGACGTTGCATATGCCCTTTTTAGAAAGCCCGCAGACCATTTTAAGCCTAAGCGGATGGGCCAGCGCTTTTAAAATTTCAGAATATTCCCGAACGTTTAATTTTTTTGTTTTCATATAAGCGTCCTTTAATATATTGTAATATTAATATATATTAATAAAAGCATATTGTCAACTGTTGCTTTTTCCCCTTTCTCTTTAATATAATTATGTCAGAAGGAGCGGATATGATTTACAGTTGGGACGCAAGCCTAGAAACGGGCAATGATATTATTGACACCCAGCACAAACAGCTTATAGAAGCGTTAAACGGTCTTATACTAGCCTACCAGGGCGGTAAAGGGCCTGACGAACTTCTGCGCACGCTTGATTTTTTATCCGCCTACGTAATACGCCATTTTACCGACGAAGAAGCGCTCCAGGTCCAATATAACTATCCGGATTACCAGCGCCACCGCCTATACCATAACGAGTTCCGCCGCACAATTGAAAAACTTTCCGCCGAAATATCTGAAAAAGGCCCCACGGACGAACTTATACTTGTAACGATAAAAACCGTCGCTGACTGGCTTATACACCATATAAAAAGCGACGATTTTAAACTCGCCGCTTATATAAATTTTATGTCGGGAAGAAGTCCTATATTATAAAATCTCTTTAAACGCTTTACTCCACAACAAAAATTTTTCTTCAAAATTTTTTGAGGCGTATGCCGGACTTGTCGACGGCATCGGCATATAATTTACCGTTTCCAGCCGTTCAAAAAAAACGTCATAAAACTTCTCGGCGGTTTTGCCGTTAAAAAACACCGTCTTAATCTCCGGCAGGCCGGACAGGAAAGAATTAATATCATTAGGCACCACGCCGCGCATATCGCTGTCCAGAGAACCGGGCCTTATGCAGCTGCACGCGATGTCCCACAGGCAAATGCCGTTGGACATCAGCAAGTTTTTTCTGGTGTCCCAGTCCGTCGAAAATTCCGCGCCGAAAATCTTAAACATAATAGGCCAGAAAGCGTTTCGCGGATGCGCGTAGCTTTGGCGCACGCGCAGAGACTCAACGCTGGGCGAGGTGCCCAGCACAAGAGCGCGCGCCTTCGGCGCGCAAATAGGCGCAAAAGATTTAACTCTCATTCAGCTTTATATTTTACTAAAAACGTCAATCATTTCAAGAGCGCTGACGGCCGCTTCCGCGCCTTTGTTGCCGGATTTTGTTCCCGCGCGTTCAATGGCCTGCTCAATATTATCCGTCGTAAGTACGCCAAAAATTACCGGCGTTCCGCCAAATCCTGCTGCGGCGACGCCTTTTGCCGTCTCAGCCGCCACGTAATCAAAATGCGGCGTGGCCCCGCGTATAACGCAGCCCAGACAAATGACGGCGTTAAATTTTTTTGAGTCGGAAATTTTCTTTGCCGCCGCCGCTATTTCAAAAGCGCCCGGCACCCAGACCAGACAAATATCTTCGTCCGCCACGCCGTGCCGCAGCAAAATATCCTGCGCGCCGGAAATAAGTTTGCTCGTTATAAACTCATTAAACCGCGCGGCGACGACGGCTATTTTTTTACCTTTACCTTCTAAATTTCCGTTTATTGCCTTCATATTTCTCCTATATATGCAACAGATGTCCCAATTTGGATTTTTTTGTTTTAAGATATTTTTTATTTTCTTTAACCGGTTTGATTTCCAACGGCACGCGGCAGTCAATTTTAAAACCGTATCCCGTAAGCCCGGCCAATTTTTTAGGATTGTTGGTCATAAGTTTAATGCTTTTTACGCCTAATGCGTTTATAATCTGCGCGCCCGTGCCGTAATCGCGCAAATCCGCAGGAAAGCCCAGTGCTTCGTTTGCCTGCACGGTGTCCAGCCCATGCTCCTGTAAATGGTACGCCCGCAGTTTATTTGCCAAACCTATTCCCCTGCCCTCCTGATGCAGATATAAAACAAAACCGCGGCCGGCATCTTCAATTTTTTGCATGGCGGCCTTAAGCTGCGCGCCGCAGTCGCAGCGCCGGGAGTGGAAAATGTCCCCGGTCTCGCATGAAGAGTGAACGCGCGCCAGCACGCCGCGCCCGTTTTTTATATCTCCTTTAATAATTGCAAGCGCTGTGTCTCCGTGCAAAATATCTTCAAAAAGTTTAAGTTTAAAATGACCGAACTCCGTCGGAAAATCAACAGTCGTAACTTCTCTGACAAATTTTTCTTTTTTGCGGCGGAGCTGGATAATATCCGCGATAGTCACTATTTTCAGCTTATGTTTTTTGGAAAATTTGATAAGGTCAGGCGTTCTTGCCATGTTGCCGTCTTTTTTCATTATCTCGCAAATCACGCCCGCAGGCGACAGACCGGCAAGCTCCGCCAAATCAACCGCCGCTTCCGTATGACCTGCCCGCGCCAGCACGCCTCCTTCACGATAAGCAAGCGGAAACACGTGGCCGGGGCGCGTAAAATCATCCGGCTTAGAACGCAGGTTTATAAGTTTTTTAATGGTTAAAGCTCTGTCCCCGGCGGAAATTCCGGTAGACGTCCCCTCTTTGCCATCAACAGACACGGTAAAAGCGCAGCCTTTTTTCTCTGACGCTGCGGCCGTCATATCGCCGATGGACAATTTTTTAAGCATGTCCCTTTTCATCGGAACGCAGATGAGTCCTCTGCCGTAAGAGGACATAAAATTGATTATCCGCGGCGTAATTTTCTGGGCGGCGCAGCAGAGGTCGCCCTCGTTTTCCCGCTCCGGCTCGTCAATAACAATAACCATTTTTCCGGCTTTAATATCTTTAACCGCGCCCTCGACTGACGCAAAAACATTTTTATTAATCATAAAAAACCATGCTCCCTTAAAAAATTTTCGGTGATGTTTTTTCTCCCCGCGTTAAGCGCGTACTTAGCCAAAATATCCGCCTCAATATTAACAAAATCCCCGGTTTTTTTATAACGCAGCGCGGTATTTGTAAAAGTTTCAGGTATGATGACGACGCTTAAGTTTCCGCCGGTAATTTTATCAACCGTCAGGCTTATTCCGTTTATGGTGACGGACGCGCCGGGTAAAAAATATTTTTCCAGTTCCGGCTTAATTATAAAAGTAAATTTATAAAAATTATTCATCTTTTCCATGCCGCTTATTTTTGCGGTCCCGTCCGCGTGGCCCAGGACGATATGCCCGCCCAAGCGCGTGGTTGCTAGGGCGGCGCGTTCCAGATTAATTTTATCTCCCGCGCGCAGATTTGGCAACGTCGTAAGGCCGGCGGTGCGCGGACTGAAATCAAAAGTTAACTGTCCGTTTCCGGCGGCAACAGCTGTCAGACAGATGCCGTCCGCGGCCACGCTGTCCCCGCGTTTCACGTCGTCAAACGGCGCGGTAATTTCCAATTTTCCCGCCGCCGCTTTTTTTACGGTGCCGACGGCTTCCACTATTCCGGTAAACATCACAAACTCCCCGTAATTAAAAAATCCCGCCCTATTTTTCTAACTTTTATATTTTTGACTTTTAAAGCGTCTTTGATAAAATTTAAGCCCTGCCCGCCGACGGGAGTAATTGCCGTTCTGCCGCCGATAATTTTAGGCGCGACAAAAGCGTAAATCCCGCTTACCGCGCCGGAAAATAAGGCTGAAGAAATAGTTTCCCCGCCGCCTTCAATTAAAATTTTTTTGAGTCCATAATCATTAAGTCGGCGTATTAAAACTTTAAAATCTTTTTTAAATTTATCAAAATTAATTTTTAGAATCATAACCTTCTCTTGTTTAAAATGGGACGGAATATTTTTGATTTGCTCGCCACAGACAAAAATAGACACCGCCGCGCCGTCAAAAATATTGTATCCTGCTGGAGTTTGAAGGTTTTCATCAATTATAACACGCGCGGGATTTGTACCTTTTCCGTGCGCGGTTAAAAAAGGATTATCCTTCAAAACGGTATTTGTGCCGATGAGAACAGCGTCGTATTTTGTCCTCAAAATATGCACAAAATCCAAACTTTGTTTACAGGTTATCCATTTTGAATCAAACGTTTTGGAAGCTATTTTGCCGTCTAAAGTCATAGCAAATTTAATATCCCTCCGCGTTGTGCCGGACGTTATGCTCTCAATAAATCTTTTATTTAAAGCCCTGGCCCGCGCCGCCAATATGCCGCCGTAAACTTCCACGCCCGCGCGCCGCAGTATTTTTACGCCGCGCAGCGCGTTTTTTTTATTTACGTCGGCGTGTGCGTAAAAAACTCTTCTTATTTTTGCCGCCGCTATACGCGGCGCGCAAGCAGGTTGTTTGCCGGCTGTGGCGCACGGCTCCAGCGTAACATACATGTCCGCGCCGGCGGCGTCGGCGCCCGCGGCATCAAGCGCGTTAACCTCGGCATGTTTTCCGCCGAAAAATTTGTGGTATCCTTCGCCGATAATTTTCCCGTCTTTTACTATCACGCAGCCGACCATCGGGTTTGGATAAACCAAATCCCCCCCTTTACGCGCCAAAGCCAGCGCGCGCCGCATAAATTTAATATTTTCTTCCGAATATTTCATAAAAAATCCCCCGGGATAAAAATCCTCGGGGGTAGAATTAAAACGCTATGCGTGCGGCATGTATGCCTTATCTTCTCTCATCCGGACTGTACCGTCGGCGCCTGAATTTCACAGGCTCAATCCGTGCAAAAGCGCGGAGTCGCAGGCTTTAACTGCCGGTAAGGATTTTCACCTTCCCCGAAGATTTAATTATATTGTATTAATATTTTATTTCGTTGTCAAAAAGTTCCCGGGTCCTCAAAACCCATGAACCAGGAAATTATAAAACCGCTTACGTAAGCAATTAAAATACCCAGCAGATAAATAACTGGCGCCGTGGTAAGCGGCGTCAGAGGAATGCCGGAAATACCGCCGATAACCGTCGCGCCTACGCCGAACTGCGCGACAAACCCTCCCCCTATCCCGCCGCCTATGCACGCCGCCAAAAACGGTTTGCCCAGCGGCAGAGTCACGCCGTAAATCAGCGGTTCGCCCACGCCCAAAATACCCACGGGCAAAGCGGAAGAAATGGTTTTTTTAAGTTTAGCATTTTTAGTTTTGAACAGCACCGCGAATGCCGCGCCCACCTGACCAGCACCCGCCATAGCTAGAATTGGAAACAAGACAGTGTACCCGTAACTCGCGATAAGCTGCGCGTGTATCGGGGCCAAACCTTGGTGCAGGCCGAGCATGACCAGCGGCAGAAACAGGCTGGCCAGCAGAAAACCAGAAACAAAACCGCCCTTCTGTATGGCAAAATTTACCGCCAGCACTATCCAGTCTGAAATCTGTCCCCCGGCCGGCTGCAGCACAAAAATCGCCAGCGTGCCGGCGACAATAATCACAATCAGCGGCGTTAAAAATAAATCTAAAACGCCGGGTACAAATTTACGCACGCGCCCTTCAAGCCAGCTGGAAAACGCCACTACCAAAAGCACGGCTATAACGCCGCCGCGCCCTGGCACCAGCTGAAAGCCCAAAAGTTTTATGCCGGACAGCGCGGGGCTTGTCAAAATAACCGCCATCACGCCGCCTATCATCGGCGACGCGCCGAATTCCCGCGCGGCGTTTATGCCCACAAAAATATTTAAGCCCGCCAGAACCGCGCCGCCGAATACCGCAAGAATATGCGCGTACTCCGTAGCCTCCCAGCCGGGCACAAATTTTATCAGAATATTATTGACCGCCATTATCAGGCCGCAGCCTATGAAGGCGGGTATCAGCGGTATAAAAATATTGGCGATTCTTTTCAAAAATATTTTAACCGGCGTCTGGTTTTTTGCCTGAAGTTCTTCTTTTAAAGTGTAAGCTATCGACGCGGTGCCGAGCGCGCGGCCGGTTATTTTTGCAAACGCGTCGGCTATCTTTGACGCGTGGCCGGGCCCCAGAATAATCTGAACCTGGTTGCCGTTTTCCACAAACCCCTGCACATAATCCAATTTCTTTATAGCGTCCCTTTTAACGGCGGCCTGCTGCTTTACCGTCACGCGCAGCCTTGTCATGCAGCACGCGACGCCGGCTATATTCGCTTTTCCGCCGGCAAGCGTCAAAATTTCTTCCGCTTTTTCAGTGTTATTCATATATTTATTCTATAATATAAACATGACTAAAGGTAACCTGTCGTTTTCCTATTCAAAAATGACGCTTTACCGGGAATGTCCGCAGAAATTTAAATTCCGCTACATCCATAAAATTCCCGAGAAACCGAAATATTATTTTGCCTTCGGACAGAGCATGCACAAAGCGCTGGAATTTCTGTACGGCGTAAAAAAACCGCCTTTCCCGACGCTGGAACAACTGCTCAATTTTTTTGACGCAGACTGGCGAGCCACTACTTTTGAAGAAAAAGGTTACGCCAGCCCGATGAAAGAACTTGAAGGCTACGACGAAGGCCGCCGCATTTTAGTTTCATATTACCAGAAACATAAAGATAATCTTTTTATTCCTCTTTCCGTAGAGTTTAAGACGATGCTGGATATTGACCGCCTGTCGCTTATCAGCATTATTGACCGCGTTGATTATCTCGGTAACGGGCATGTGGCTATTACAGATTATAAAACCGGCAAGACTGTGGAACGCGAACCGGACCAGCTTTATATGTACCAGAAAGTAATGGAAAATTCCCCGGTGCTGAAAGACATAGCGGCACAGAAAGACGGCGCGGAAAAAGTGACCGTGGACAAACTTTCCTTTTACCATTTGCCGACGTTAAAAGTTATGGAATTTGCTCCGGCGGCGCAAAAAGAAATAGACGTTTTCTGGAGCGGCGTTTTAAAAACGGCGGACGAAATACGCGCCCAGATTTATACTCCGGCACCGGAAGAAAGCAAATGCCGCTGGTGCGACTATAAGAGCATGTGCCCGGTTTTTACCGGCGTGGAATTTGAAGAGTTCCAAAAAACGCCAAAACCGGAAATTTCACAGGCGCCGCAGTCAGACGAAGATATTTTATCCCAAAAAATAGACGCTCTTGGTAAAGCGGGCCAAAACTACGCCGCGTTGAAAAAAGAAATCATCGCCATAATGCGGGGGAAAAATTATAACACTCACTTCGGCAAAGATTTTAAAGTCGAACTTAATAACAAAGAAAATATAGAATTTACGGACCAGGCGGCCGTCATGGATTTTCTTAAAGAAAAGAATCTGCTAAAAAAAGTTTTGGTACCCACGCAAAGCAGCATTTTAGCGCTGCTTGACAATCCCGACGTGGCGGAAGAAGACAAAAAACAACTTCGCGCTTTAACGCGCAAAACCGCCGCAAGGGAATTACAAATAAAAAAAGTTGATTCTTAGGGGGTAGTATGAAACAAAAAGAACACGCTTTTCTGGTTTTGGACCAGGGTTCAAGCGGTTCGCGCGCGCTGCTAGTTAACCGCGCGGGACACATTACAGTCAAAAAACACCGCGAAATAACAGCGAAACATCTTGGTTTGAATTCAGCCGAATACGACGGAAAAGAACTGCTGGATTCCCAGTTGGGCGCGCTGCACGACGCGCTTGGCGCGGCTGGCGGCAAAAATATTTCTTCGATAGCCGTCGTAAGCCAGCGGTCGACGATAGTTTTGTGGGACAAAACCACGGGCGTACCCGTCGCGCCGGTGCTGACGTGGCAGGACGGGCGCGCGCATCAAATATCCGCCAATGTGCAAATCCCGCAGGAAGAAATTCACGCCAAAACAGGTCTTTACAAAACGCCGTTTTATTCAGCTTCAAAAATTACATGGTGTCTGGAGAATATTGAAGCGGCAAAAAAATGCGCCGCCGCCGGAAATTTGCTGGCCGGCCCTGTGGCGACTTATATAATTTGGCACCTGACAGGCGGAAGAGTTTTCGCGGCGGACCAGACGCTCGCCCAGCGCACGCTGCTTTTTAATATAAATACTTTTGACTGGGACGAAGATTTGCTGAAAGCGTTTTCCGTCAAAAGAGAATGGCTGCCTGAAATAAAAAATACTCTGGATAATTACGGCATGTATAAAGATACCCCCATAAAAATTTGCGCCGGGGACCAGCAGACCGCCGCAACTGGGCTAGGCATAAGCAGAGAGGGAGACACCGCGATTAACTACGGCACCGGCGCGTTTTTGCTGACAAGCACCGGCGGCAATTTGAAAAGTATGCCCGGGATTTTAACGTCGGTAGGAGTAACGACGGCGCGGGAAAATAAAAATTTTCTGCTTGAAGGCCCGGTCAACGCCGCGGGCGGCGTTTTCCAGTGGCTGAAGCAAATAGGCATAAATTTTAACATTAAAGATATTGACGATATGGCCGCGCGCGCGAAAAACCCGGTGTGGTTCCTGCCGGCCTTCGGCGGCATAGGCGCGCCGTACTGGGATTTTGACACTCAGACGGTAATCAGCGGGCTTACGACGTCAACCAAAAAAGAAGATTTTATAGCGGGCGCAGTCCGCAGCCTTGCCTTTATGACGGCGGATATTTTTTTCTATCTGAAAAACGCGGGTATTAAAACGGGCGAAACAAGAGTGTCCGGCGGGTTTGCGAAAAATTTAAGCCTTCTGCAATTCCAATCTGACATACTGCAATCCATGCTGATGCAAAACAGCGAAAACGACACCACCGCGCTGGGCGCCGCGTTTCTGATGGCGCGCGAAACCGGAGCAGATACGACTATGTGGGAAGTTTTCAACTCAGTCCGCACCTTCACCCCGCAAATGCCGTCCGCCGAAGCCGCCGCCCTGTACCAACAATGGCGCAAATTCTTCGACTGGTGCAGAAGTTATAAATAAAATATTATTTGCCGGGACGATTGTAGTTTTTTATTCCGCTCTCTAAATATTTAACGAAGCCGTCAATATTTTCGTCATAAGCGCGCCAGCCGGCAAGCGGATTGCCTAAATTGTCCAATAAAATATAGTAAGGCTGCGCATTGGCGCCGAATTTGTATCTTTGCAGATAACTCCACTTATCCCCGACGGTGCGCAGCTTTATTTCTTTGCCGTTCTCTTCTTTTTCAATAGTTTGCGGTAATTTTGTTCTGTCGTCAACATATAATGCAATCAGAACATAATCGTTATCAATAATTTTTCTTACGCGCGCGTCGGACAAAACCGCGGCCTCCATTTTGCGGCAGTTGACGCAGCCGTAGCCGGTAAAGTCTATCATAACCGGCTTGTTGTCTTTTGCGGCGGATGCCATTCCCTCGTCGTAATCGTAAAATTTCGGTTTCAGCTCGCCGCCGTACAGGTCAAATTTTTGCGTATACAGCGGCGGCAGAAACGCGCTTATGTCTTTTAAAGGCGCACCCCATAAACCTGGTATCATATACAGAACAAAGAGAAACGGAACCGCCGCCAAAATAAATCCAGCGCGTTTTACTTTCTTAAGAAGATAAAAACCGAGAGAAGCAAAAATCAGAATCCATAAAACCAAAAATACCTGCCGATTCAAAATATGCCAGTGGTAAACCAAATCCGCCATTGATAAAAATTTCAAAGCCAAAGCCAGCTCCAAAAATCCCAGCGTAACTTTAAGCGTGTTTAACCACTCACCGGATTTTGGCATTTTTTTCATTAGAGACGGCACAAAAGCAAACAGCGCAAACGGTATGGCCAGCGCAAGCCCGAAACCCGCCATGCCGACTGCCGGCGAAAGAATATTGTCCGCCGAGGTCAGCTGCACAAGCAGCGTTCCGACTATAGGCGCGGTGCAGGAAAATGAAACCAAAACCAGCGTAAACGCCATGAAGAAAATACCGATTATGCCGGCGGAGGAGTGCGCCTTATTGTTAATTTTATCAGCCCACGCCGCAGGCAGCTGGAATTCAAACGCGCCAAAGAACGAAACCGCGAACAATACAAACAGCGCGAAAAAAATTAAATTCGCGACGGCGTTTGTGGCCAGATTATTAAGCGCGGCCGCGCCAAAAACCAACGTAAAAAATAGGCCGAACAGCAGATAAATAACCAAAATTGACAAGCCGTACAGCGCGGCCCCCGCCGCGGATTTTTTAAAATCATTATTGGAGCGTTTGAGAAAAATACCAACGGTAATCGGTATCATAGGCCAAATGCAGGGCATGAACAAAGCCAGCAAGCCGCCCGCAAAACTAATCAGAAAAATGCCAAGCCATGACCGGCGCGCGCCGTCCTGCGGGCCGTAAGAATTCAGCTCATCCGTAACAGGTTTCCACAAATCATTTTTCGTTACGGCGGCGTTTTCTGCTTCCGGCGCGGCGGCTTTTTTTGCGGTGCCCGACGACAAACTCTCTGGCGTAAAAGAAAATTCTTCCGTCAGATTCATACACCGCTTGATATTGCAGACGGAATATTCAATATATCCGCTTATCTCAAATTTTTGCGCGTTTTGGAGTTTAAATTTTTGGATAAATTCCGGATTGTTTTCAAAGTAAGTGGTTTCCGCGCCGAAGAGCGCTTCATACGCGGTTATCATAGGCGAAGTTGAAAAAACTTTCCCTTCCATCTGTGCGCCGGAAATTTTTTCAAAATTAAAAACGGTGGGATTCGGGCCGAAATCCGGCTCGGTCAGGCCGTAAATATGCCAGCCCGGTTCTATGTGCGCGGTAAAAACAATTTCATGTTTTTCTCTGACGGAAATTTCCCATCTGACAGGCTGATAAATCTGCGAAAAAGCGCAGACCGCGGGCAGAAACAGCAGGAGCCAGCCGGCCGCGCGCCGCATTTATTTAGCGCCTTTGGAAATGAGAAAGTTTTTCATTTCCTGACTTTGCGCAAGCTGCAAAGGCGTTTTTGTCACAGTCTTGCCGCCGGCGTCTTTGATTGTTACTTTCATATTTACGTCCGCTCCCTGATTAATCAAAACTTCGGCGTATTTTATTGCTATTTTTGTGCCGGCCATTTTTTCATGCTCCGTCAGAACCCTTGTCAAGGGGGTGTTGCCGTCCGGAAGTTTCCCGTTGATATCGGCGCCGTATTTTTTAAGCAGGCTGACCATATTTTCGTCAATACCGGCGAAAGCTAAGGTGGCGGTATTTATCCGCGCGCCTTTGGATGCCAGAAAATCCACAATTTCTCTCCTTCCCATAAAAGCCGCGGACGCGACGGCCGTACAGCCTGAGTTATCTTTGAGATTGATATCCGCGCCGCGTGAGAGCAGCAATTTCACAATATTTTCATCCCCGTTAAAACAGGCGTCCATTAAAATGGTATCCTGAGTATCCTGAGCCCGGTAATTTACGTCCGCACCATTATTCAAAAACTCTTCCACCGCTTTATAGTCGCCAGCTCTTACCGCCTGTTTAATATCGGTATAATCCCGCATACTGCCGCTTACGCTCGTTACTAATTTGGTGGTTTCATTATTGGCAAGAGCTTTATCTATTGCCCGCTCAACATTCGGCCCGCTCACTTCCGAATCTTTGCTGAAGTCGTCTAAAGAAGTTTCTCCGATAACGGCATACGGCAGCGAACCTACCCATGCGGCGTTGTTTGCCTTGCTTGTGGCTTTAAGTATGTCATCATTTCTTTTTGCAAGCTGTTTTGCTTCGTCATATTCCGGAGAGTCAGGCGTTATGTTTAACGGAATATCAACTTTATATTCTTGAAGTTCAACTCTGCCTTTGTATTTTTCTTTATAGGTTTTTTTGAAATTATCCAAATATTCGTTTTCAAAAACCATACACGGCGGACAGCGGTAGCCGGAGAAAAAAGCAAATACAACTTTTGGCGCTTCAGCGGTTTTGGGCTCTTCTTTTTTACCGCATGCGAAAATTATAAACGCGGCGGCGCAAAGAATAATAAGTTTTTTCATAAATTTTTTCCTTTTTTATTTAGCGCCCTTGGAAATGAGGAAATCTTTCATTTCCCTGCTTTGCGCAAGTTGCAGCGGCGTTTTGGTTACCGTCTTGCCCTTGTCATCTTTTATAGTTACTTTTTTATTTACGTCCGCGCCCTGATTAATCAAAACCTGCGCGTATCTTATGGCTATTTGCGGGCCGTAAGACTTTTCCTTGAATATCAACACAGATGTTAAAGGTGTGTTGCCGTCGGAAAGTTTACCGTTGATATCCGCGCCGTGTTTTTTTAACAGAGCAACCATATTTTCATCAATAACACCTGAGGATGTCAAGATATCGCCCGGCATAACCGAACCTTTGGCTAATAAGAGTTCAACTATTTCCCGGTTTCCGGCAAAAACGGCACCGCCAAGAGGCACCCATCCTCCCGGGGATTCCATATTAACGTCCGCGCCGTGAGATAATAATAATTCCACCATTTTTATATCCCCAACCCACGCGGCGGAGGCCAAAGGAACGTCATACCCAACGTCGTCTAATGCAACTTTGTTTATATCCGCGCCTGTTTTCAAAAATTCTTCCACCGCTTTATAGTCGCCTGCTTTTACCGCGCGGTCAATATCGGCGTAATCCTGCATTTTGCCGCTTACGCCGTCGGCGAGGCGGGTAATTTCATTGTTATCAATGGCTTTTTTAATCGCGCGTTCAATGTTCGGGCCGGTTACGTCCAGGTCATCATTAGCGCCGTCAAGAGAGGTTGCGCCTATAACGGCATACGGCATGCCGCCTATCCATTTTTTATTGTATAACTTGCCGGTAGCCCTTGATATAACGCTGTTCCTTTGCGCAATTTCTTTTGCTTCTTTATATTCCGGCGAGTCCGGCGTTATGTATAACGGAGTATCCACTTTATATTCTTTTAATTCTACGCGGCCGCCGTATTTTTCTTTATAGGTTTTTTTGAAATTATTTAAAAATTCCTCCTCAAAAACCATACACCCTGGACAGCGGTAACCGGAGAAAAGCGCGAATACCACTTTCGGTTTTTCCACGGTTTTGGGTTCTTCTTTTTTACCGCAGGCGCAAATGACAAACGCGGCGGCGCAAAGAATCATAAGTTTCTTCATAGATTTTCTCTTTTTTATTTAGCGCCCTTGGAAATTAGAAAATCTTTCATTTCCTTGCTTTGCGCAAGCTGAAGCGGCGTTTTTGTCACCGTCTTGCCGTTGTCGTCTTTGATTGTCACTTTTTTATTGACGTCCGCGCCCTGAGTGATTAAAACTCCGGCGTATTTTAAGGCTATTTTTGTGCCGGACATTTTTTCGCGGTGCGTCAGAACCCTTGTCAGCGGAGTGTTACCGTCGGGAATTGTCCCGTTGATATCCGCGCCGTGTTTTTTGAGCAATGCAATCATATGTTCATCGAGCCCGGAGGATGCAATAGTGTCCGCAGTGATAGTCGCGCCTTTAGACAACATAAATTCCACAAGCTCAGTCCTGCCCATAAAAGCGGCGGTGTCAATAGCCGTGCCGTCCTGTTTGTCGCGCGCGTTAATGTCCGCGCCGCGGGACAGCAGCAGTTTTATAATGTCCTCGTCTCCGTTAAAAGCCGCCAACATTAAAGGAGTGGAACCGCCGCTTATTTCCTCACCTTCGTTCGGGCTTACGCCTTTATTCAAAAACGCTTCTACCGCTTTATAGTCGCCCGCTCTTACCGCCTGCGAAATATTGGCGTAATCCTGCATTTTTCCGCTCACGCCGGTTGCCAATATTGTGGTTTCATTATTTGCAAGGGCTTTGTCTATGGCGCGTTCAACATTGGGGCCGTTTACTTCCGTGTCATCCGTGGAACCGTCCAGTAAAGTCGCGCCGATAACCGCGCAAGGCAGTGAGCCGATATACTTTACATTATTTAACTTGCCAGTAGCTTTTAATATGGCGTCGTTCCTTTGGGCAAGTTTTTTGGCTTCCGCGTATTCCGGCGAGTCAGGCGTTATGTTAAACGGTATGTCAACCTTATATATTTGCAGTTCGACTCTGCCATTATATTTTTCGTTATAGATTTTTTCGAAATTGTCCAAATATTCGTCTTCAAAGACCATGCACGGCGGGCAACGGTAACCGGAGAATAAGGCAAATACCACTTTCGGGGCTTCAACGGTTTTGGGTTCCGGTTTTTTACCGCAGGCGCAAACGATAAACACAACGGCGCAGAGAATTATAATCTTTTTCATAAATTTTTTCCTCTTTAGGGCTACGATTACATTATAGAAAAAATTATTAAATAAAAAAGAGTGAAAATAGTATTTTGTTAGATTCTGTCCCCATACAAGAAAATGGTTAGGCCGGGTAAATAATTTTTAAAGCCGTTATGCCGTTAAAAATTTTATGCGAGCCGTTCTTTGCAAAATTTTTTTGGGGCCCCGAGATTTTGAGTTTATTTGGATTTTCTTTCTGCGGAGACACACTGGTGCGGGTAGCGCGGGGCCGTTCTCCGTTCCCGCGCGGACACGGTGTGTGGCGCAGCAGAAAAAAATTCAAATAAACTCAAAAGCTTGGGGAATAGTCCGGAAATGATTAAAATGACAAAGCCTGCACAAATGTGCAGGCTTTGTCATTTTAATCATTTCCGGACTAGGATTCGAACCTAGAATGAGCGGACCAAAACCGCTAGTGATACCATTTCACCATCCGGAAGTAAAACTACTCTTCTTCCGCGCCCACCGCAGTTTTGGCAAGCTTTCTTACCCCGACGGGGTTTTTGGTCAGTTCATCCTGATAAGCTTTCAGAATATTTGTTTCCAGATATTCCCTGAACTGCTGGTTAATAGGGTGAACCATATCTTTGTGAGAACCATCAGCCAGTTTCCTGGACGGCATACAAAGAAATACCCCTTTGCTCCCCTCTACTATTTTCATGTTCCTTACGACGAAGGAGTCATCAAAAGTCACGCTTGCGAATGCTTTCAAGCGTTCCTCACCCATCAGATGAACCCTTATTTCCGTTATCTTCATAAGCAAACCCTCCTAGAGTTGCGTTAGAATTACCCCATATCCTTTGTTTTTAAGCAGGTCCGCTGTTTTTGCGGCTTGCGTTTTGCTTTCAAACAAAGAAAAAACGGTTGAGCCTGAGCCTGACATCATGGAGTAACCGCGGGTTTGCATAAAGTCTTTCAGACCGCGTACTTCTTCTTCATAAGGGAACACAAAATTTTCCAACCGGTTAAAGAGAAACTGCCCCCAGTAACCGAGCGTTTTGCCGCCGGCAAGCGCATAAACCATCTTATCAAGGTTGGAAGTATTTGTCAATATTTCCGCCGCCGGAGCAAGGGTTAAACGCTTAAAAATTTCTTTAGTCGAAATATGCACGTGCGGAAATGCCAAAACAACGTAAAAATTATTATTTTTGATAGGGACCGGCGTTAAAATATCGCCTATTCCGGCGGCGCGCAGAACGGACTCTTTATATAAAAAAAGCGGTACGTCCGCGCCAAGTTTCGCGGCCAGCGGGATAATTTTTTTAAAATCTATATTGTAAATTTCACAAAGTCTGGAGAGCAGACAGCCGGCGTCCGACGAACCTCCGCCGAGGCCCGCGCCCGTCGGTATATTTTTTTCAAGTTGTATTTCGCAGCGCGCGGACAGCTTGGCGAACTCAAAAAACCGCGCGGAGGCTTTATAAACCAAATTATTTTCGTCAGCAGTAACAGAGTTCGCGTAAGGGCCGGATACCGAAAGCAAAATTTCCGTTTTTGCCGACGGAGAAAGCGACAGCGTCATATTGTCGCCGAATTTTAGTTTGGCAAACAGAGTGGCAAGTTCGTGGTAGCCGTCGGGGCGTTTGGCGGTGACTTCAAGGAATAAATTTATTTTAGCGGGGCAGAAAATGCCGTACTCCCTCACGGTTTGCCTCTTTTTTTAACTTTTTCGCCAAAACTGTATTCTTCCTCAAGCACGGCGGTACCTGTTTTGTCATAAACGATTTTAGTCCCTTCAAGCAGGCCGTGTTTATAATTTTCTTTCAAATATAATTCGCCCTTCGGGTAACAGGACAGGCGTTCGCCCTCAAGCTGCGCGTTAATATAAAATTCTTTATACCACATCGCGCCGTTGGGATAATATATAACGCGCGCGCCGTTTAAGAGACCTTTTTTATAATTTTCTTCAAGGCTTAAAATGCCGCTTTCAAAATAAACTTCCCGCCGGCCGTCTAAGCGGTTGGCTTCGTAATTTTCTACGATAAATTCGCGCCCGCTTGGGTAGAAGGCGGTTCTTCTTCCTTCAAGACGTCCGTTTTTGTAACCGGCGGTTTCTTTGGATTTTTCCTGCCCGCGGTAATTGTAATAAACCGCGCCGCCGTCAAGGCGTCCATCGACGTAATTTTCTTTTAAAATCATGCGGCCGAATTCGTCATATTTTGTAACAACGCCGTCCATGACGCCGCCTTTATACGGCGCTTCAGTGCGCAGCACGCCGCTTTCATAATATTCTTTGATGATTCCGTCCGGTATTTTACCGGAGAGCAGAGAACCGTCCAGCAGCAGACAGCGGGCGACCTCCTGGCCTTCGTTACAGAAGACAAGATTGTCCTTGACCTTCGTCATAACAAGGCCTTTTTTTGACAAATCTTCTTTAATTTCCTGCTCGGCTTGTTTTAACGTAGTGGCCGGGCTGAGCGGGGCTCTCGTCGCGGTGTCTACAATGCTTTTCAGTTCGCCGTTTTCATATTCTTCCGTCAGAGTTACTTTGCCGGTGGTGATATCCAGCACCTGCAGTTTGCCGTGCAGCACGCCGTTTTTATAATGCTTGACGGTCTGCAGATTGGACGCAAATTCGACAATTTCCCCGTCCGGCACCGCGCCGTTGGTCTGCGTAGGGTTGCCGTTGTCGTCAAGTATTTCCTCGGCAATGGCCTGAACTTTATAATAAATTTTACTTTTCTTGGTAGCTACCGAAATAATTCTGTCCATATTTTCATTATAATAAAAAACGCGGGGTTTCTCATATAAAAATTGGAATATTTGCAACATATAATTTTAATCTAATGAATTTAAATTATAAAAAAGTATTTTGCCTATGTTCTTTTCCGTCTGGCGCCGTTTTTATATACTTTTAAATATATTTACGCGGAAAAGGATTTTTATGGTTTACAGAAAAGGTTTTACCCTCATTGAACTGCTTGTGGTTGTTTTGATTATAGGAATAGTGGCCGCCGTCGCTCTGCCACAATATCAAAACGCCGTCAATAAATCCAAAGCCGCGCAGGCGTATATCGCCTTAAAAGCATTGGCCGGCGCGCAGGAAAGATATTTTTTGGAAACCGGCGACTATGCCGCGCGCTTTGACCAATTAGACGTTTCAATGGACCCTGCCTGTACAGACACTCAATGTACCATAGGTAATTATATATATCGTTTATATGGAGGAGAACAAAAACAATTAGCCGTTTACCTGGGTGGAGATTTATCAAGTTGGGCAACAGCAGATATGTCTATCTCATATTTCTATTCAGATCCAGACACATCAAGTGTTTATTATACCTACGGCGTCACAAAAGGTTATTATATGTGCGATCATCGCAATAAACCAAACTGGGCAAAATTATGTGCTACCTTAAGCACTGGTGCTAATCAATTTATCAACGGCAATAAATATTTCTGGAAACCTTAAAAAAATTTTGGGGGAAATAATGTAGAATATATTTATCCAAATTGAGGGAAGTCGGGTGAAAATCCCGCGCTGGTCCGCAACCGTTACAGCCGGATTGCTCAGTCTGGAAATTTAATTACGAGACTAATGCATGAATAAACTTATCTCAGCAGCATCGTTGTGTCTTTTGTTGTCCCCCTCAATATTCGCGCAAAATATTGACCTTCAGTTATTAACCACAAACCCGAGGTTTGATACCGTCGTCCCGGACAATTCCTGGGCGCAGAATATTTCCGTCGGGCAGGTGTTGGAACAATACGCGCCGGTACAGGTTAAATCCTCCGGCTTCGGCTCATCGGAGCTTTTAAACATCCGCGGCCAGAGCAAAGGAATACAGTTTTACTTGGACGGCGCGCCGCTGCCTATGGACTCCACCGGGTTTACGGACATGTCCACAATCCCCACCGCCGTAATTGACCATGTGGAAATACAAAAAGGCTTTTCCGCCGGCTCGACGGGCGGCGCGGGCGCGGTTTACATTTACACAAAAACGCCGCAGCCCGGCGTGACGCTCGTTGACGCCAGCTCCGAAGTTTCAAAATATAAAACCAATATTTTTAACGCCGGCGTGCAAAGCAGCGCGTTAAATATTCCGTTTAAAATAAACTACTCGCAGGACCAGTCCGACGGCTTCCAGCAAAACAGCGGCTTTGACAAAAAATCGTTTAACCTAAGCGTTAATTTACCGTGGGATTACGCGCCCATTGTTTCTTATTTATATACCGACAGTTATATGGGCCTCCCTGGCGGCACCGACGTGCCTGTTGACGATTGGAACGGCAGTAAAGAGCAGGCCGCAATAACGCCGGACGACTGGATGCATGACAAACTAAACTCAGTCACCGTGTCGCGCTCTTTAGGCCGGCTGAACTACAGCGCATCTTATACGAATTTAGACAGAAGTTCGCTGATGTACGGCAGCGTAAGTGAATTTAAGACCGACGACGCGGCCGCCAAACTTGAGTACGCGGTTCTCAAGCAACTAGCGCTCGGCGCTGACTGGCATTACAGCCAGCTCGATACAAACGCGACTTATTTTACCAAGCAAAAATTTGACTACAATATTTATTCCGGTTACGCTATCGCGAATATTCCGATCGGTTTTTTAGACGCCGGTCTGTCGGCCCGTTATGACAGACATGATTACTGGAACGATAATTTGTCCTATAAAGCGCAACTGTCCACGCGCGGCAAAATAAAACTTTTTGCCGCCGGCAGCAGCGCGGTAATGTTTCCGTCGATAGCGGATTATGATTCAAACCCGGACACGCTTAAACCGGAACAAAATATGACGGCGGAAATAGGCGCGGAAGGCACGGCGGGAGATTTATCATTCAAAACAAATATTTTTTATTCGGAGATAAAAGATAAAGTCGCGATAGTTCAAACCGGGCCGTTTATCTGGCAGTCCGTCAACGTCGGCAAAGGCCGCAACTCCGGCCTTGAGGCGGCGCTTAATTATAATATAGGCGATTTAAGAAATACGCTCATTTACAATTTTGCAGATTATCAGATTAACCCGTACGGTACCGGCGGCTATGAGCAAGCGCAGTTCGCGCCGCAAAATATCGTGCGGCTGAACAATGTGTTCACCGCCGGCAAATGGGAGTTTCTCTCTATGTTAAATTGGACAGGGACACAGTATACCGACATGGGCAAAACGGGAGTGCGGCTGCCCGCTTACGTTGACTGGACTTTAAGCGTTGAGCGAAAAATAGGCCAGGGTTCAATTTACGGCGGAGTCCGTAACATGTTGAACCAGCACTACGCCAAAAACGGTATGTTTAATTCCTTCAATCCGCCCGGCCAGCAGAATATTTTATACCCGAACCCGCCGCTGACGTTCTTCCTCGGCGTAAAATATAAACTTTTCAACTAAAAAATAAGCCGCGCTGAAAAATGCGCGGCCCATTTATATTAATTTTATTGACATGTACAAGTATAAGGGATTGCTTGTACCGTTACATAGAAAGGCGGGAGGTTACCATTGCAATATACAGTTCCTGATGTAGCTCTTGAAGAAGGGAGACACCCAGTGCCGCCTACATAGGTTGTCCAAGTCTTGTTAGTCGAGTTAGCGAGAGCATACGTGCATGTGGGCTGAGTAGTATTTCCATATTGTATATAACAGGTAGTGCCATCTGAGGTACACCACTTTTGTGCAGTTCCAGATGTTCCCTGAGCCCAGCCGCAACATTTCTTATTGGCGCTGTCCCAGGTATAGCCGCTGGAACAACAGCGCGCGTCTCCGTTAGCGCCGTATCCGCCCCAGCCGCCCGCACAGCAAAGACTTAAAGCTATGCCCGGAGATGCCTGGTTGCACCTGCATTCGTTATAACTACCGTAACCATAAATTATGACTGTCCCCACGGCGAATGCCAAAACAACGGCAAAAATATTTCTTATTATTTTTTTCACAAAAAACCTCCTTTATAAGCATAAATTCACACTTATATTATAAACCCAAAAAAACTTAATCCAAAATAACTAAAAAGGCTATGTTTTTTTACGACGGAGAGGATTCCAATCGGGATCTGATGTAATTTTGCAAAAATTAGAGTTTTTTGGGATTTTTCCCTCGCCCCTCCGGGGGAGAGGGAGAATAATAAAAAAACGCCCGCAATCTTCTGCGGGCGTTTTTTGTTCTTGTATACAGACTATTTATTATAAGTTTTGCGCTTGTGGTAATGGTTGTGGAAAAGCTTGTGGGCTTTTTCGCCTAACGGCTCTCCTACAAACTCTTTATACACCGTTTGTACCGCCGGGCTTAAGTGGGAGCAGCGCGCTTTCTGGGACTCGTCGTCTTTGTAAAGGCCAGCGGCGCGTTTTTTACGCAGTTCGTTTGTCACGCCGTAAGGCTGCCCGCCGCCGCCTACGCAGCCGCCTTCGCACGCCATAACTTCTACGAAATCATAAGGCGAAGGTTCGCCTTTGGCGCGTTTGGCTTCAATTTCTTTAAGAAGAGCGTCGACGTTGGCAAGACCGTGCGCTATGGCTACGCGTACTTTGGTTCCGTCAACATCTATAACCGTGTCTTTAATACCTTTCAAGCCGCGGACCGCTTTAAACTCAACATCGGCAAGCTCTTTGTTTGTTATCAGATGATACGCGGTGCGAAGCGCGGCTTCCATAACGCCGCCCGTCGTGCCGAAAATCGTTCCGGCGCCGCTGTAGGTGCCCAGCACGCTGTCTCCTTCCGCGTCCTCTATATTTTTAAAGTCAATGCCGCTTTGCTTTATCATGCGGGCGAGTTCGCGCGTGGTGAGAGAAACGTCCACATCCTGCTGGCCTGACGAAAACATTTCCTGCGAACGCGAGATTTCATATTTTTTGGCCGTGCACGGCATAATGGAGACCATGACGATTTTGGACGGGTCTATATTATTTTTCTGCGCGTAATAAGTTTTTGCCAGAACGCCTACTATTTCATGCGGGCTCTTGCACGACGAGAAATTGCCTATCATGTCCGGGTGGAACTTTTCCAGATAATCAACCCACGCCGGGCAGCACGACGTAATTAAAGGCAGATTGTCTTTGGCTTTAAATTTTTTGACAAATTCATTGCCTTCTTCGATAATCGTCATATCCGCGCCCATGTTCGTGTCAAACACGGCTTTAAAACCGAGCTTTTTAAGCGCGCTTACAAGCTTGCCCGTCAAATTAGAGCCAATCGGATAGCCGAACGCTTCCCCGACGGAAACTCTGACAGCCGGCGCAATCTGCGCGACGCAGTATTTATCTTTATTATTAAGCGCTTCCCATACTTTCTGCGTTTCGTCATATTCGACGATGGAACCGACAGGGCAGTGGTTTGAGCACTGGCCGCATTTTACGCACGGGCTTTCATTAAGCGTAATATCGCCAGCCGGGCTCAGCGCGGTTTCAATGCCGCGTTTCTGGAAAGACAACGCCCAGACGTTCTGGTGTTTCTGGCAGACGTTTACGCAGCGACCGCAGGCAATGCACTTCCTGCCGTCTATGACTATCGTTTTCGTCGTATTATCATATTTATATTTGTGGCGCTCCAGAATATTCGGGAAATAATCTTCCCTTATGCCGAATTCCGCGCAAAGCCTTTGCAGTTCGCAGTCCTGGTTGCGGGCGCAGGTGAGGCAGTCTTTGGGGTGGTTGGACATGATGAGCTCCAAAACCGTCCGGCGCACGCTGACGATTTCAGGATCATGCGTCGTGATGTCCATATTATTTTCAACCATCGTCGAGCACGCGCGGAGCATTTTTCCTATGCCTTTGGCTTTTACAATGCATATGCCGCAGCCGGAGCCGGCCTCTAAATCCGGATGTTTGCACAGCACCGGAATTCTCATGTTGACAAGGCGCGCCGCCTCAAGTATAGTGGTGCCTTCTTTGACTTCTATTTGTTTACCGTTTATCGTAGCTTTAATCATATTTTACCCCTTATGCACCGCGTTGAATTTGCACGCCGCAAAGCACTGGCCGCATTTTATGCATTTCTTTTGGTCTATCAAATGCGGGGCGCGCGTTTCGCCCGTGATGGCGGTTACCGGGCACGCGCGTTTGCACGCGCCGCAGCCGACGCAGTTTTTGGTAATAATTTCATAAGTTATCAGTTTGCCGCATTTGCCCGTCGGGCATTTTTTGCGGAGTATATGGTCGTCATATTCTTCGCGGAAAAAGCGCAGCGTGGAAAGCACCGGGTTCGGCGCGGTCTGGCCCAAGCCGCACAGAGACGCTTTTTTCATAGCGTTGGCTATGGTCTGCATTTTTTCCACGTCTTCGGGTTCGCCCTTGCCGGACGTTATGCGCTCCAGAATATCCAGCAGCTGGTAGCTGCCTATGCGGCACGGCGCGCATTTCCCGCAGGATTCGTCGACGCAGAAATCAAGGTAGAATTTTGAAATGTCAACCATGCAGTCCGTCTCGTCCATGACGATTAAACCGCCGGAGCCCATTATTGAGCCTATTTCCTGCAAAGATTCATAGGTTATGGGCATATTGAAATTTACTTTGGATATTACGCCGCCGCTCGGGCCGCCGGTCTGCACCGCTTTGGCCTCTTCTCCTTTAAGCGGGCCGCCGCCGATGTCGTAAACGGCCTCTTTAACGGTTGCACCCAGAGGGATTTCTATCAAACCGGTGTTTTTGCTTTTGCCGGTCATCGCGAAAACTTTTGTGCCCTTGCTTTTTTCGGTGCCGATTTTAGCATACCACGCGCCGCCGTTCCTTAATATATAAGATACCGCGGCCAGCGTTTCAACGTTATTAATGGTTGTGGGGCAGCCCCATAAACCTTTGACGGACGGGAAAGGCGGCTTTGGGGACGGCGTGCCGCGCTTGCCTTCTATCGAAGCTATTAAAGCCGTTTCTTCGCCGCAGACAAACGCGCCCGCGCCAAGCCTGATTTCCAAATCATAGTTAAAACCAGAGCCCAGAATATTTTTGCCCAGCAGACCAAGTTTGTATAACTTGTCAATGCTGTCCTGAATACGTTTATAGGCGTTCGGATATTCGGCGCGGATATAAAACAGGCCCTCACTGGCGCCCGTCGCGTAACCGGCAATCATCATTCCTTCGATAACGGCGTAAGGATTGCCTTCAAGCATAGAGCGGTCCATATAAGCGCCCGGGTCCCCTTCGTCGCCGTTGCAAATCATATATTTCTGTTTGCCTTTTGACGCGCGGGTGATAGACCACTTGAGCCCCGTCGGGAAACCGCCGCCGCCGCGGCCGCGCAGGCCGGAAATTTTCATTTCTTCGATAGTACCCTCGGGCCCTTTTTCAAAAGCTTTTATGAGGCCCTGAAAGCCGCCGGACGCTATGTATTCGCCGATATCTTCCGGGTTAAGCGTGCCGCAGTCCGCCAGAAGTATGCGGTGCTGTTTCTTGTAGAATATGATGTCTTCTTTAGTTTTGCAGCGCGTGTTATCCTTAGCGTCCAAATATAAAAGCCTGTCGATAACTTCGCCTTTCAAAATTGTTTTGTCTATAATTTCGCTGACGTCCGCCGGTTTTACTTTCACGTAAAGTATGCCGTTGACTTCCACCAGCGGGCCCTGGGAGCAGAAACCCTGGCAGCCGCTTTTCGTTATATAAGTGCTGTTTTCAAGGCATGACGAAGTGATTTCCAGACAAAAGTTAAGACCGCGTTTTGACATTTCTTCTTTAAAAGTGTCGTAGACTTTAAGCGAACCGCCGGAAGCGCAGCTTGTGTCGCCGCATATGGTTACGCGCTGCGCGACTTTTTTATAATTTTTCTGAAAATCTTCTTTAAGATTGTTTATTTTTTTTGTATTAAGCATTTTGCGCGCCCTCTTTCATAATTTCGTTAAGAATGGCTTTAACGTCCGCCGGTTTGACGCCGCCGTAAACCCTGCCGT
The DNA here is from genome assembly GCA_009778915.1 of Elusimicrobiota bacterium. Lineage (GTDB taxonomy): Bacteria > Elusimicrobiota > Elusimicrobia > Elusimicrobiales > Elusimicrobiaceae > Elusimicrobium. The sequence continues at coordinate 122,654 of WRFH01000002.1, read as the reverse complement.
TGACCAGCATTACCGGCGCCAGCGCGCAGCAGCCCACGCAACGCAGCGCCGTGACGGAATACATACCGTCCTCCGACGTTTCCCCCTCGTTAACGCCGGTGATATTGTGCAGCTCTTTTGTCAAATCGGACGCGCCTTTAAGATAGCAGGCCGTGCCGTGGCAGACGGAAATCTGGTATTTCGCCGGCGGGGTTAATTTAAAAAAGTGGTAAAAAGTCAGCACCTCGTATATTCTTGCCAGAGGCACGCCCGTAAGTCTTGAAAGTTCTAAAGAAGTTTCCCTCGGCACGTAACCGAGAGCGTCCTGTACCGTATGCAGTATCATTATAAGACTGCCGTCTTTTCCTTTCCATTTATCCGCGATTGCGGCCAGGTCAATGGAAGGTTTTGTCGTTACTTCAGCCATAATTCTCTCCTGTTAATACATAAGGATAACCCAACATATGTTGAATGTTAGGCTGTCCTAAAAAAACTACGCCCCTTGCGGGGCGGTTTTTAAATTTTTTTGCTTTGATATATGGTGACCGGGAACGGGACGTCGCCTACCGGGGTAGTAAAATATATAGTGCCTTTTACTTTATAATCAACCGATACGCTGCCCATGCTGACCAGCCCGACAAGCTTGCCCAAATTTTTGAGCGGGACATCAAGGCTGGACTTAACTACTTTAGTTTCACCGGCTTCGACGCGCACGTCTTTTAAGGTAAGCGCGCTGACGTCCACGTCGTTTACGTACAAGTCGCCTTCAAACCGTTTAACAGCGGCTGCTGCCGCCTTGTTTAAATTGCTGATGGCTATCGATACGTCCATTGATATTGTGTTATCTGGGTTATAATCCGTCGGCTGCACGGACACTATGTCATACTTGCAGTTGACCATATTATAATTTTCCTGCATAGAAGCGCAGGCAAAAAAGAAAAATGAGAAAAGGGTTAAAAAGAGAAGTCTCTTTGTCATGCAAATATTATACAAAAAATTTATTTATAATAGTTTATAAGAGATAATCATGTCAAAACAATTAATTTTAAACCGCTTTTTAAAATACGTTAAAATGGAAACCGCTTCAAACCCGGACGCAGAAACCTGCCCCAGCACGCCCGGGCAAATGCAGTTTGCAAAAATGCTGGCGGAAGAATTAAAAACAATAGGCGCGTCAAAAATCAGGCTGTCCGAATACGGTTATGTCATGGCCGAAATTCCGGCCTCCGCCGGCGTAAAAGCGCCTGCGGTTGGTTTTATAGCGCATATGGACACGTCTCCTGATTTCAACGGTAAAAACGTAAACCCGCGGGTGCATAAAAATTACGACGGCGGTAAAATAGTCATCAACAAATTAAAAAATATGTCCGTCACGCCGGGCGCTGATTGTAAAGGGCATGATATGATCACCACGGACGGCACTTCGCTTCTCGGCGCCGACGACAAGGCCGGCATAGCCATAATTATGACGCTTGCCGAAACGCTTATAAAAAACCCGCAAATTAAACAAGGCCCGGTAAAAATAGCGTTTACGCCGGACGAAGAAATAGGCCGCGGCGCGGACAAATTCGACGTAAAAGCCTTCGGCGCGGATTACGCTTATACCATAGACGGCGACAAACTTGGCAGCGTGGAAAACGGAAACTTTAACGCCGACTCTTTTAAAATAGAAATCACCGGCGTAAACTGCCACCCCGGTTCCGCCAAAAATATAATGGTAAACCCCGTACGCGCGGCGGCGGACCTTATTAATTCCTGGCCCGTCTCAAAACTTCCGGAAACCACCGAAGGTACAGAAGGTTTTATCCTCTTTAATAACGTTACCGGCAACGTCGAAAAAATGGAAATCAAAGGTATTATACGCGAACATGATTTAAACAAACTGTACGCGCTGGAAGAAGAACTTAAAAAATTAATAGAAGCCAAAAAAGCGACTTACAATGGCGCGAACATTGCTCTTACAATTAAAGAGCAGTACCGCAACATGAAAATAATTTTGGATAAAAATCCTGCCGCGCTTGAAAAACTGGAAGCCGCGCTGAAAGCGTGCGGCGTAAAATATAAACTGCGCCAGATACGCGGCGGCACAGACGGCGCGCGGCTGTCCTTCATGTGTCTGCCTACGCCGAACATTTTCGCCGGCTACGACGGCGCCCACGGCCCGTATGAGTGGGCCTCGCTGGACGCGATGGAAAAATCTTTTGAAGTTATCAAAGAAATAGTAACCGTAAAATGAAACTGATTGAATGCGTGCCGAATATCTCCGAAGGGCGGGACAAAAATAAAATAGAGCAGATTGTCCGCGCCGCGCAAAACTGCGGCGTAAAAATCCTGCACGTTGACACGGGGCACGACGCAAACCGCACAGTCATAACTTTCGCCGGCACGCCGGAAAAAGTATTTAGCGCGGCTTTCGCGCTGGTCCAAAAATCCTGCGAACTTATCGATATGCGGCAGCACGCAGGCACCCACCCGCGCCTCGGCGCGGTGGACGTGTGCCCGTTCATTCCCGTCAAGGAAACGACTATGCGGGACTGCGTTGATATCGCAAAAAAACTGGCAGAGAAAGTTGCGGACGAACTGTATATTCCCGTCTACTTATATGAAGAAGCGGCAAGCGCGCCGGAAAGAAAAAATTTGGCCTTTATCAGAAAAGGCGGATATGAAAGTTTGCCGCAAAAATTAAAAGAACTGCCGCCGGATTTCGGCCCGGCGAATTTTTCTCCCTCCGTGCAAAAAAGCGGCGCGCTAATAACCGGCGCAAGAAATTTTTTAATCGCTTTTAACGTCACGTTAAATACCGAAGACGTCGCGCTGGCCAAACAAATTGCCGCTATTTTGAGAAGTAAACTTAAAGCCGTCAAAACGCTGGGTTGGGCCGCGCCGCGGTACAACGCGGCGCAAGTATCTTTCAATCTGACGGACTACAAAACAACGTCCCTCTACGACGTATACGAAGCCTGCAAATCAGAAGCCGCCAAACTCGGCATTGAAGTAAAAGGAAGTGAAATAATAGGTCTGGTTCCCGAAGCCGCCCTCGTGCGCGCCGGCAAAAAATATTTAAGCGGCGACGGCGTAACACACAGCAAAGAGCAAAAAATCAACGCCGCGATAACCGCGCTGACTCCCAACCTGCACTCTCCGTTTATTCCGGAGAAAAAAATAATCGAACGCGTCCTACTACGCTAATACACTTTGCCGCAAAAAATATATAATATATTGTAACAATCTAATAATTTTGTACGCGCGGAGGCGCAAAATAATATGGAAGTCAAAACCTACATTGACCAACTCCTTACCGACGTAATTAAGAAAAATCCGGAGCAGCTTGTTTTCCACCAGGCGGTGGAGGAAGTCGCTCACACGCTGGTCCCGGTGCTTGAAAGGCACCCTGAGTATCTGAAAAATAAAATTTTGGAAAGAATGGTAGAACCCGAACGCGTAATTATGTTCCGCGTGCCATGGACGGACGATAAAGGCGAAATACATATCAACCGCGGCTTCCGCGTGCAGCATTCAAGCGCCATAGGGCCGTACAAAGGCGGCATGAGATTCCGCGAAACAGTGACGCTGGGCATGCTTAAATTTTTAGCTTTTGAACAAACTTTTAAAAACGCTTTAACCACGCTGCCCATGGGCGGCGGCAAAGGCGGCAGCGATTTTGAACCCAAAGGGAAATCTGACACGGAAGTCATGCGTTTCTGCCAGAGTTTTATGAACGAGCTTTACCGCCACATCGGCCCTTTTACGGACGTGCCGGCGGGCGATATCGGCGTAGGCGGGCGCGAAATAGGTTTTATGTTCGGCCAGTATAAAAAACTCTCCAACGAATTTTCCGGCGTGTTTACCGGCAAGGGACTTAACTGGGGCGGCAGTCTTATACGCCCTGAAGCCACCGGCTACGGCGCGACGTACTTCGCGCAGGAAATGCTGGCGACGCGCGGAGATTCTTTAAAAGGAAAAACCTGCGTAATCTCCGGCACGGGCAACGTGGGCGTTTTTACCATTGAAAAAGTTAACGAGCTGGGCGGCAAAGTAGTGGCGTTCGCCTCCTCGACAAACGCCGTGTACGACAAAGACGGCGTCAGCCCGGAAAAACTGGAGTTCCTTAAAGATTTAATGTTTGTAAAAAGAGAGCATGAATTTTCCGCGTATATCAAAAAATTCCCGAAAGCGGAACTTCTGCCCGCGGGCAAAAAAACGTGGACAGTCAAGTGCGACGTCGCTTTCCCGACGGCGGCGGAAAACGAGCTTGACGTTAACGACGCCAAAACGCTTCTCAAAAACGGCTGCTTCTGCGTAAGCGAAGGTTCAAACATGCCATGCACGGCGGAGGCCATAGCGGAATTCCAAAAAGCCAAAATATTATACGCGCCCGGAAAGGCGGCAAACGCCGGCGGCGTGGCAGTATCCGGCTTGGAAATGTCCCAAAACAGCCTGCGCATGGCCTGGCCTAAAGAACAGGTTGACGCGGAACTTCAGAAAATTATGAAAAGCATACATAAAACCTGCCTGACCACCGCCAAAGAATACGGCGCCGCGGGAAATTATGTCGCGGGCGCAAACATAGCCGGCTTCTTAAAAGTGGCCGACGCCATGCTTGACCAAGGCCTTGTTTAACTTAACGCAAATAACCGGCGTCCGCTATTTCCGCGGACGCCGGTTATGTATTATTTTGCTCAATAATTAAAACGTATTATTCACTATTGATTTATAAACCATTCATATACCGAACTATCCTTTTCCCCTCCCACAGAAGCGCATATCTTAGAATATCTCTTTTTATAAGTACGGCACGCTATGGCGCCCGGACGCGCGCCGTGTGAATAGTAATAATCAAACCAATACTTATTAAGATTTTCTCCTCCCGCGGGGAATATATATGTGTAGCCCTGCGGGAGCAAATTAAACACAAATTTTCCTTGTGTAACAGCCGTTCCTCTGCCGCTGCCTACAATAATGTCCAGGTCCGCAAAATCTTTTGCATACTGGTTGTTTTTCATATAATATCTTTCCTGCGCGTCTTTTATATCTTTGCCGATTTTTAAAGCTTCGGCCGCTCTGGATTTTTCTACGGAAACGGCATACTTCGGGAAGGACAGTGCGGCGCTAAAGCAGAAGAAGAGTACGACAACCGCCAGTTCAGTAAACGTGAGCCCCCCGTATAGTGTTTTCATAAAAAAAGTATACAAAATTAATAAAATACAGATATAAACTCCGGCGGAAAAACTTAATTATATACATAAGTTCGTATATTTTCTAAAATGTAACTACCGGTTATTATGGCGGGCGGCGGCGGGAACAGAATTGGCCGCTTAATAACGGAATATATCACTAATATGCAGGGAAATAAAAATGAAATCATTTACTAATGATAAATGGTTCAAAATCATATGCCTGGGAACAGCTGTCATAGGCATGGTCAAGATGGTTTTGTATATAAAGGACGGTTTTATCGCCGACGAACTCTTTACGATTTATGTTACCGATCCTTCCCAGCCCATGCTGTACCTCCTCAAAAAATACTGGATTCTGGACACTTCTCCCCCTCTGCATTACTTTTTTGTTTACTTGTGGAATCATCTTACGCCCCATATTACGGAAATTTCCGCACGTATACCCAGCGCCGCCGCCGGTTTTGCGGTGGTTGCGGTGTCCTTTTTCTGCTTTCCTAAATATATGCCGAAGTACACGCGCTATATCTTTACGGCAATCATATCCTGCTCTTCTTACGCGATGGTTTTTGCCTGCGAAAGCCGGCCTTATATTTTCCTGCTGTTCTTATCCGTGGGAATTATGTTTATAATGTTTGAACTTATAAATAAAATGGAAAGCGGCGTTGAACTTAAAAGGAAGCATTTTATATGGTATTTTGCGGTCACGCTTCTGCTGACTTACATCCATTACTGGGGCAGCCTTTTGGGCGGCGCGGTGTTTTTGGTTCTGGCGTTTTACAGTTTTAAAAACAAAAAATATTTAAAACAATTTGCAATCGCTTACGGCGTGGTGCTTGTTCTGTTTCTGCCGTGGATGATTCCCAGCGTTTACTATAACGCGATGCTTGAACGCCTGAGCGGCAACTGGTGGGTGAGCGATGACAGTTTAAAATCATTTTTACCCGGCCTGCTGGGAAGCATGTTCCCGCGGGGGATAAAAGTTGCGGCCGTAGGTTTCGGCGCGGCTTTGCTTATAGCGGAGCATTTTTTCTCACAAAAATCTGTTCTTAAAAAATACCGCAGGGAAATTTATTTGTCCATTTTTATCATAGCCTTTATTTTTGCCGGAACTGCTATGGCGGCTTTAAAAATTCTGCTTTTTGTGCCGCGTTATTTTATAGTAACCGCGCCTTTTGTACTTTTTATCGTCTCGTTAGCGCTGGGCGCAACCATGGAAAATACAAAATGGATAGTCATCCCCGTACTTTTACTTTTTGCTTTTTATATCGGGAACATCAATTCCGCCAACAAAACAATGAGCGAACGCGAAGCCATGCTTTACGTGGTTGAACATAATATTCCTGTCTTAAGAACGGCGGTGATGGAAATTTTCCCCCTTGCCGCGATGGAAAAGATATACGCTTTTTATCCCAACAAATATTACGGCAAAAATATTGAATTTATCAACGTGTACACGCACCCGGACACGCCCATCGGCGACACAGACCTGATTTGGATGCCCATGTGCGCGCCCAGCAAAATAAATTTTCTGGAAAACAGGCTGAAGATGAATCTTAAAAAAGTCAAAACAGTTAACTCCGCGTGTTTTTTGGAAAAAGACTTGGATAACCCTGTATTTGAACCGCATGAAATCAAGTCAAAAATAGATACCGTTTACTCTAACAACCGCAAGGAACATAATCCTTTGGGGAAGCTTAAGCTTGAGGAATAATAACGATATATTCGTAGGTTAAACTCTCATAGCATCCCGTGCCTGGCGCGAGGATTTCCACGATACAAAAAACCCGGGCGGGGAAATTTTCCCGCCCGGGTTGTTGCCAGAGGTATTATTTTTTTCTGCTTACGAATTTTATTAATTTTTCAAAAGTTTCTTTGCTGATAGCGTGTTCCATTTTGCAGGCGTCAATGTCGGCTGTGCCTTCGGACACGCCCAGCGTGTCGGTTAAAAACCGGCTGATTACGCTGTGCCGCTGTTTAATTTCTTCCGCCGCTTTTTTGCCTTTGGGCGTCAGCTCCACATAGCCGTATTTCTCATGCACGACGTATTCGAGTTTGGACAGCACGCTCAGCGCGCCGGTAACGCTCGGCGTTTTAACGTTCATAATGTCGCGTATATCTTTAACGCGCGCCACGCCGTACTGTTTAGACGCAAGAGAAATAGCTTCCAGATAATCTTCCATGCTCATGGTAAGTTTGCTCATATTTTAAGTAAACCTAACTTTGTAAGCATTGTCAACCCTGATAAATAAGTTAAAATATCTTATGGCAAAAAAGGACGGGGGCATAATAGTAGCGGCGTCTAACCGCAAAGCCTTCCACAACTACCATATTTTAGACACTTACGAGGCCGGCCTTGAACTTCTGGGAAGCGAGGTAAAATCCGTCCGCCAGAAAGAGGTCAGTCTTGAAGGCGCTTTCGTGCGCGTGGACGGGGAGCAGGCTTTCGTCTACAACATGCACATCAACCCGTACAAATATAACACCGTCACGCTGGTGGAGCCGCTGCGCACGCGCCGCCTTTTGTTGCACAAAAAAGAAATTGACAAAATGAAAGGGCACGCGCAGCTCAAGGGCAACACGCTGATTCCGTTTGAAGTATATTTCAAAAACGGCTGGGCAAAAGTAAAAGTTGGCATGTGCCGAGGTAAACAGGAATATGACAAACGCGAAGACATAAAAAAGCGCGACCTAAACCGCGAAATGGAAAAAAGTTTCAAAAATAAAATCAGATTTTAGTTAATCAGAAAATAACTCCCGTTTCCGTAAGCGGTATCCACCGGCCCCATTGTCTGGCAGATTGATTTTGCCGTGCTGTTTTTTCCCGGCACTAGCTGGCACCAGTGTTTCCCTTTATACGTCGGATCATATTTCATTGTAAATTCTATCGTCGGCATACTCGCGCTGCCCGCCACCGCGCCGCATGTTCTGTTAGCCCAACATGAGTAGATATAGACATTCGGCCTTGAGGCGTCGGCGGCACCGATAGAGCTGCCGCCCGGCGTTGTAGTTATAAGTTCTGGCGGAACTATAATATCCAAATCCGGAATATTATTTGTATACGCTCCGTTTTCCAGATAATATCTTTCCTGCGCGTCAGTTATGGCTTTTACCATAAGTACCGCCTGAGAGGTTCTGGACTTCAAAACAGTCTTTTGGTATTGCGGAATCGCAATCGCCGCCAGTATGCCGATAATCAGCACCACGACTAACAACTCTATAAGAGTAAATCCGTTAAAAATCCTTTTCATATATAAAAGTATATGAAAATCGTCACAGACGGAAAAGAACATAGTCTAAATACTTTTTTCTTATCCAAATTAGCTATATAAATATAAAAACCCTCACGGAATATAAATCCGTGAGGGTTAAACCAAAATCACTGAACATCAAAAAGACTCTTTTTGTCTATTTTAAAGCAAAAATAAATTATTATTGTTGTTTAACGTGTATATCCAAATCAAACGCAAAAGCCGCGCCGGCCATAATACTGCTTTGATATTTGTAACCGCAAATATCGCTGCCCAGAACGCCGCCGTTCAACATACTTTCGCGCGCGGCGGAATTATTTACGATATTGCTCCAAACCAAATAAATCAGAAAATCTTTAATGGGCCTGTAATTATATCCGACTGACAATTCGCCAACCGCGGCGTCAGGACCGCCGGCGTAAACTTCAGTAACGCGGCGCTTATAAGTGCCTAGAAAAAAACTTTTTTTGGACACCGGCACCGTTGCGCCTATCATAAACTCCTGGGTATCTTTGCCTTCTGAGCCGTACAACACAAAATCTCCGTCGGGCGCTCTTTTGAATCCGTAATAACCCGTAAGTTTAAAAATTCCGAAATCATATAACGCGAAAAAATCCGCCGCCTCCAGATTTTCCGTACCGCCGGACGCCGGATTTTTATAACGGTAATACAGCATATTAACGGCGGAACTGAAATTGCCGCGCGTAAACTGCGGAGTGACAAAAAATAAATTTTTATCGCCGGTACCGCCCGGGTTTTCGTCTCCGTCAATATTCAGACTGAAACCGGACATAAAAGAAAACCCGCCCCATTCCGGCGAGTAATAAGCCGTAGTATTATCCGTCCGCTGGATATATTTATTAACGGCGTTAAGACCGGCGTCGCTATTATGGTTAAACGGGTCAAATTTTGTATCCAAAATATACGTTGAACTCAACTGCTTACCAAAAGCTATCTTGCCGTACTCCGGATTTGAAATATAAAGAAAAGCCTGTCTGTTCCAGCCGCCGGGCTCTGTTCCGGTGTCGGTGCTAAGACCGCGTTCCAGCACGGCGCCTGCTTTAAAATCTTCCCAAACGCCCGCTTCCGCCGTAAAACCAATACGGCTCGTCCTCTGCAATCCCGAATCTAAACCTAAACGTCCGCCGACGGTATCTTCGGCGTTTCTATAAGAATAACGGTATCCGGTATCAATAACGCCGTAAACGCCGAAATTTAAATCCGGCAGAGAAGAGATAAGAGAAATCTCGCTTTTGCCGTCTTCCGCCCGCGCAAAAACCGAACACAAAATAAACGCCGCAATTAAAAGTTTTCTCATCACAGTTTGCAAAAAAATTAAGGTCTGAAATACTGTAGGTCTATAAAAATCATCGCTATGCCGTGCTTGCCGGCGGAAAATTCCTTTAAAGAAAGTATATCAAACAAAAGTATATAAAACAACTATATACATAAAATTACATTTGATAATATTAATTAACTATACGGCGCAAAAATGCCCCCGGACATATATGTCCGGGGGCATTTAGGCTTAACTTCACCAAAAAACTAATGTCTGAAATGCCGCAGGCCTGTAAAAATCATTGCAATTCCGTGCTCGTCGGCTGCGGCGACGGCTTCCGCGTCTTTGACGGAGCCGCCGGGCTGCACTATCGCGCTTACGCCAAGTTTTGCAGCTTCGTCTATGCCGTCGCGGAACGGGAAAAACGCGTCGGAACCAAGCGCCAAAATCTGGGGTTTTTCATTATCTTTAAGATAATCCCCAAATTTCTGTCCGGCCATTTTAACGCTGTCCACCCTGCTCATCTGCCCCGCGCCTATGCCCACCGACGCGTTTTCAGATGTTAAAATTATGGCGTTTGATTTAACGTGCTTGGCGGCGGCCCACGCAAAACGCAGCGCGCGGTCCTCCTCCGCCGTAGGACGGCGTTTGGTAACGCAGTCCCATTTACCGGCCTGGAGTAAAGTTCTGTCAGGTTCCTGCACCAAAACTTCGTCGCCCACTGACTTAAACCAAAACCCGCCGCTTACCGGCAGCGCGCGGCGCAGTATGCGTATATTTTTTTTCTGTTTTAAAACAGCCAGAGATTCTTCGTCGTAAAACGGCGCGCAGACGGCCTCTATGAAAATTTTAGAAATGGCCTGCGCGATATTTTTTTCCATAGGCCGGTTTAAAGCGATAATGCCGCCGTACGCCGAAAGCGGATCGCACGCCCACGCGCGCGTAAAAGCCTCGGTCAAAGTTTCCCCGGTCCCGACGCCGCACGGCGTAACATGTTTAAAAATAACACACGCGGGCTGCGTAAAATCGCTGACGGCGTCCCACGTGCCGAAAGCGTCCAAAATATTATTGTAAGACAGTTCCTTACCGTGCAGCTGTTCAAAAGCGAAGCCGTCCTTCTGGCTGTAAAGCGCGGCGGCCTGGTGCGGATTTTCGCCGTAGCGCAAATCCTGCGTTTTGTGCAGCACGACAATTTTGCTTTGCGGAAATTTTTGGCCTAGACCTTTTTTAAATTCTTCGCTGATGGCGGCGTCATATTCGGCGGTATGCGTAAACGCTTCAACGCAAAGTTTTTGCCGCGTTTCATAAGACAGTCCGCCGCCGGATTTTTGCATTTCTTCCAGCACCGCGGCGTAATCCCGCGGGCGGCAGATAACGGCGACGTCCTTAAAATTTTTAGCCGCGCTGCGCAGCATCGACGGCCCGCCGATATCAATATTTTCAATAACTTCCGGCGCAAAACTTTCTTTGGCCTTTGCCGCCGTCTCGCGGAACGGGTAGAGATTGACGACCAGCATGTCCAGCGGTTCGATGCCCATCTCGCGCACGACGGCGCAGTGCGCCTCGTCATCGCGTTTAAACAGAATCGCGCCGTGCACTTTCGGGTGTAAAGTTTTAACGCGGCCGTCTAAAATTTCCGGAAATCCGGTAAGCTCGGAAAGGTCTCTCACTTTAAGCCCGGCATTTTTCAAAAATTTCGCCGTGCCGCTGGTTGACACTATTTCCACGCCCAGCGCGTCCAGCCCTTTTGCAAATTCCAAAAGTCCCGTCTTGTCAGATACTGAAATCAAAGCTCTTTTTATTGTCATTTAAAAACCTCTTTTACGCACAAAGGATAAATTTTATGTTCAACTTCCAGCACGCGCGCGGCCAAAGTTTCCGGCGTGTCGCCGGGCAGAACGGGGACGGACTGCTGCATTATTATCGGGCCGCGGTCATATTCGCAGTCAACAAAATGTACCGTCGCGCCGGATTTTTGCGCGCCGCTTTTTAAAACGGCCTCATGCACGTGATGCCCGTACATTCCTTTCCCGCCGAACGACGGCAGCAGCGCCGGGTGAATATTAATAACCGGGCAAATATCTAAAATTTCCTGCGGAACTTTTTTAAGATAACCGGCCAGACAAATCAAATCAGGTTCATAAAACTTTATTTGTGAAATAAGTTCTTCTTTATCTACGGACTGCTTGTTGTAAGCCGCGCCGTATCCTTTACTTTCCTCTGATATTATGTTCGTAGCTTCCGGAAAAGTGCCTTCAACGTAGACGGGAATATTAAACCGCACGGCCTTTGCCACCGCGCCGATACCGGGCTTTGAAGCGACGAGCAAAACAATTTTCCCGTCAAAAACCTTACTCTGCGCCGCATGGCACAAAGCCTCAAAGTTACTCCCTCCGCCTGACGCAAAAACAATAATTCGCTTCATTATCTAATCCAGGATTACATTCCTTTTGCCTTTGACGGCGACGCCTACTTCTATCAGCTGCGGCAGGGCTTTTTTGGCGGCGGCGGCGGCTTGCGGTTTTACGCAGATTACCATGCCCAGCCCCATATTGAAAGTATCGTACATTTCTTTGTCGGACACTTTGCCTTTTTTCTGCAAAATGCGCATGACTTCCGGCACTTGCCATTTGGAAGTGTCAAGATATGCGTCAATATTTTTTGGCAGGAAGCGGCAGACGTTACCCGGCAGGCCGCTGCCTGTGATATGCGCCATGCCCAAAATGTCATAATTTTTTTGTTTAAGCGCGGCGCGCAGTTTTTGGATTTCTCTGACGTAAATTTTTGTCGGCATCAGCAGTTCTTTGGCATATTTTTTAAGTTCATTGCCAAAAATGTGGCGCACTAAAGAGTATCCGTTTGAGTGAAAGCCTGTTGACGGCAGCGCGAGCAAAATATCGCCCGGTTTAATTTTACTCCCGTCAATAACTTCGCTGTTTTTTACTATACCGACGGAAAAACCGGCCAAATCATATTCGCCTTCTTGGTAAAATCCGGGCATCTCCGCCGTCTCGCCGCCGAGCAGCGCGCAACCGGCCTGTTCGCACCCGTCCAAAATGCCGTTGATAATTTGCTTGGAAGTATTCATATCCAGCTTGGCCGTCGCGTAATAATCCAAAAAGAAAAGCGGCCGCGCGCCGCAGACAATTAAATCGTTAACGCACATCGCCACCAAATCTATGCCTATTGTATCATGCTTGCCAAGCAAAAAAGCAAGCTTTAATTTTGTGCCGACGCCATCGGTAGACGCCACCAAAGAATATTCCTTGTTAGCCGGGTCCGCCATCAGCCCCGCAAACCCGCCAATCCCTTTCGTCTTAGACGCTATAAAATTAACAAATTTGTCTCCCGCGATAATATCCACGCCCGCTTTCTTATAAGTGCTCATATATCCTCTATTTATTTTTATTAATTTTTTTGTCCAGTTCCAAAATCCAATTTTGCAGAGCGACAGTGTCATTCATGTCGTCTTTAAATTTATAATCGGGTTTATAAGCTTCGTTATCTTTACGATAACGTCCGGATATCCGCTCGTAAGCAATAATTATCCGCCCTAGGCCCGAAGGCAAAGCAGCCCTGTTTCCCCGGACATACCTTGTATCTTTGTTTGTTTCACGGCCTATTTGCACGGCGTTAGTTTCTTTGACGGTATCCATAAAATTCAAACACGCACTTACGCAGTATTGGTCGGTCAAAACATAAACTCTGGCTTTTAAATCCGTCGCTGGCAAAGAAGTAAGAACGCCGGAACCCTTCCATCCTTCCATGTAAGGCTGACCGTCTTTAATCGCCTGTTTCATTGTATTAACGTTCTCAACGCTGTCGCCTGTATCAGCCATAGACTGCGCTACCCACGGAGTAGCGCGTAAATAGTGGATTGCGCTGTGGTATGAATTGTTCTTGGCGGCATCAACATATTTCTCCCCGTACAGTGCGCTTAAAATAATGTCCCCTATCCCAAAGCATCCGCCGACGTTGTAACGGAGGTCTAAAACAATAATGTCCTTATTTTTAAGTTTCTCCAGTTCTGGAGCTAGTTTGCTATATGCTTCAAAAATATCTCTGCACGTTCGATCGGAACTTTCAAAAGTATTCATGTAAATCCAGGCGTTATTACCGCCGAAACTTTCCACAGACGTCGGATGGCGCAGGGTTTCGTCAACTACCCGCTTAAAAGTATAGGGGTAAATTTTATTATTAAAATCTACTCTCATATGTACGTCTTTAAACGGCGCTAGAAGACTTACCAGAGCCTTCTGGTAGTCATATTCCGTTTTAGCTTTTAATGCCAGCCCGCGGGCGTGTTTATATTCTTTATCTAATTTTTTCTTAAAACCGGGATTATCCGGATCAGCTGCGCCGCCATGGTTATCACGGTACATCTGGTACATATAATCCAAATCCGTAACCGCGGTCTGCGCCCAATTTGTTTCAGTTTGGGCAAACGCGGCGCAGAACGCAAAGAAAGAGATGGTTAAGGACAGGACTATTTTTTTCATGTTATTTCTTTTTATTTTTTGCAATAATCTGCGCTTCCTGCGCGCTTCTATAGGCGGAAAGTTTTTGCGTTAACGCTTTGTCGTTTAACGCTAAAATCTGCACCGCTAAATACGCGGCGTTTTTGCTGCCGTCCACCGCCACCGTCGCGACGGGAAGGCCGGAGGGCATTTGTAAAGTCGAAAGCATGGCGTCCAAACCTTTGCAGAAACCGCCGGACAGCGGCACGCCTATTACCGGTTTTACCGTCAGGCTGGCCACAACACCCGCCAGATGCGCGGCCATGCCTGCGCCGGCTATAAAAACTTTCGTGTCTTTATAATCCGTCATAATCTGGTGAAGAAAATTCGGGCTTCTGTGCGCGGAACAAATTTTAATTTCGCACGTTACGTTAAAATCTTTCAAAACTTCTTCGGCTTTTTGCATGACGGGCAAATCGCTGTCGCTGCCCATCATAATAATAACGTCGGGTGTTTTCATTGGAGTTCTCCGATATCTTTTCTAAACTGCATTCCGTCAAAATGGATTTTTTCAATTTCTGCGTAAGCTTTACGGCGCGCGGCGCGCAGATTTTCGCCGACGGCCGTCACGCCTAAAACGCGGCCGCCTTTAGTTAAAACTTTACCGTCTTTAACTTCCGTTCCGGCGTGGAAAACGGCGGTGTTGACCTGAGCAAGCCCGGTTATCTCACGGCCGGTAAGCGGTTTATCCGGATAACCTTCGCTAGCCAAAACCACGCAGACACAGGCGCCATCCTCAACGTCTAACTTCATACCGGCAAGTTTTTTTTGTTCGCACGCGAGCAGAAGTTCCAGCAAATCAGTTTTGACAAGAGGTAGAACGGCCTGCGCCTCCGGGTCCCCGAAGCGGCAGTTAAATTCCAACACTTTCGGGCCGTTTTTTGTCATCATCAGCCCGGCGTAAATTATGCCGCAAAAATCAATCTTTTCTTTCTTGAGGCCGGCGATAACTTTATCAAAAACTTCGCGTTTGATAAACTCAAGTTCTTTTTCGCCCACGTCGGGCACAGGGCAGTAAACGCCCATGCCGCCGGTGTTCGGCCCCTGGTTTTTATCATAAAGCCGTTTATGGTCCCTGCTGACTGGAAGAAGAAGATAATGTTCACCGTCCACAAAAGCCATAACGCTGGCTTCCACGCCCGGCAAATATTCTTCAACCACTACGCAGTCTCCCGCGTTGCCGAAAATCTTTTTTTCCATGAAATCCACGACGGCGGTCAGCGCGTCTTCCCGCGTAAGACATATCCGCACTCCCTTGCCCGCCGCCAACCCGTCCGCCTTTACCACGACGGGAAGAGCGTGTTCCGTGATAGCTTTTTTGGCCGAAGCGAAATCTGTATACGTTTCAGCCTTAGACGTGGGAATATTATAATTTACCAGAAAATTTTTTGAAAAAGCTTTGGAATTTTCAAGCCTCGCGCCCGCGCGGCCCGGACCGAAAACAGGCACGCCGTTTTCACGCAGCAAATCGGCCATGCCGTCCGCCAGCGGAGCCTCCGGCCCGACGACGACGAAATCAATTCCTTTATCCTTACAAAATTTCAGCACGTTTTCTTTTTTGCTTAAATCGTTTCCCGCAAAAATAACTTTCCCGCCGCACGCCGCGCGGACGGAAGAATAAATGGCATCCGCGCGCGGGCTCTGCGCTATTTTCCACGCCAGCGCGTGTTCGCGCCCGCCTGCGCCTACTATTAAGATTTTCATCTCGCCTCCCAGGTGGATTTGGATATTTTGGTAGGGTATTTGCCGGTAAAACATGCGCTGCAAAAGCCCGTTGCACCCTCGTTGCCGCCGCAGGCCTCCGCCGCGTTTTTGATGGTGATGAAAGTCACGCTGTCAACGCCTATTTCTTTGACAATCTCGTCGTGCGTGTGCGTGCTGGCTATAAGCTCTTTTTTGCTGGGCGTGTTTACGCCGTAAAAACACGGCGAAATAATCTCAGGCGACGTTACGGCCATATGGATTTTGCGCGCGCCGTATTCACGCAACGTGTTAATAATCTTTTTTGACTGCGTGCCGCGCACTATCGAGTCGTCCACCAGCATAATATCTTTTCCTTTAATTATATCGTTGATGGGAAAGAGTTTTAACTTAGCCACAATCTCGCGCATAGGCTGGGTGGACCTTAAAAAAGAGCGGCCCATGTAATGGTTTCTGACAAAACCCATTTCAAACGGTATGCCCGAGGCTTTAGCAAACCCGAGCGCGGCAAAAAAACCGGAATCCGGCACAGGCATAACGATATCCGCCGTGATTCCCTGAGCTTTGACTTGCTCCGCCAGTTTCGCGCCCATCGCCATGCGCGCCTTGGCTACGGACATTCCTCTGATATGCGTATCGGGACGAGAAATGTAAACCGTCTCAAAAATACAGTTTTGCTGCTTTGCGGGCTTTGCAAAGAAACTGCTTTTCAATTTACCTTTTTCGATAACTATAAGTTCGCCGGGTTTCACGTCTCTTATATATTTGCCGCCTAAAACTTCCACCGCCGGGCTTTCTGAGGCCAAAATAAAACTCTTGCCGATTTTGCCCAGCACCAACGGACGCAGGCCGTGCCTGTCCCGGAAGCCTATAAGTTTATCTTTAAAAAGCATGACGGCCGCGTAGCCGCCTTCAATTTTGGACAGCGCTATTTTAAGCGCGTGCTCGAGAGGCAGTTTTTCCCGCGCTATAAGATGGACGATAAGCTCCGTCTCAGAAGAGTGCTGGAAAATAGCGCCTTCTTTTGCCAGTTTAACGCGCAGTTCCGCCGTGTTAATAATATTTCCGCTCAGCGCGATGGCGATATTTCCATGCGCGCTTTTGAACAAAAAAGGCTGTGCGTCAAGTATGCCGCTTTTTGAGCCGGACGTCGGGTACCGCGCGTGGCCGACGGCGTTTTCACCTTTTAATTTTTCCAAAACGTCCTCGGTAAACTTGCCAAGAACAAGACCGTTCGCGGCAAAATAATTAAAAGCGTCTTTACCTTTTTCTTCAACCGCTATGCCGCATGATTCCTGCCCGCGGTGCTGCAATGTCAATAAGCCGACGTGCGCCAAGCGCGCCGCGTTTTTGCGTCCTTCTATACCGATAACTCCGCCCATAGTTTTCTCCTATAAATAATCAACAGCGTTTTTAAAAATCTGAAGTCCTGCGGCTTTTACATTTTCCATTTCTTTTCTTGTCCACGACGGGTGCTGCTGCTCAAACGCATAACGCTCCGGGTGCGGCATCAGACCAAAACAATTACCTTTTGCGTTGCATAAGCCGGCGATGTCCAGCACGCTGCCGTTCGGATTATCGACATAAGTCAACGCGATTGCGTTTTGCTTTACTATATTTTCCAGAATCTGTTTATCTTCAATAATAATTTTACCTTCGCCGTGCGCGATGGGCAGTTCAATAATCTCGCCGATATTTTTTGTAAAAATGCACGGGCTGTTTTTGTTGACTTTCAGTTTTACCCATTTATCGATAAACACGCCGCTGTCGTTAAAAGTCAGGCTGGCGGTTTGTTTGTAATCCTTACGTTCCGGCAGGAAACCGAGTTTTGTCAAAACCTGAAACCCGTTGCAAATACCCATCACCGGTCTGCCGGAGTTTATAAATTTTTTGATATCTTCAAAAACTTTAGCCATGTGCACGGACCATATTTTGCCGCCCGCGATATCATCCCCGTAAGAAAACCCGCCGGGGAAAACCAAAATGTCGTAATCCAAAATTTTACATTTGCCCAACGTAATTTCATTAGTATGCGCCAAATCCGCCGCCGCGCCGACGGCCGTCAGCGCGTGAACGGTTTCAATATCGCAGTTAATCCCGGCGGTGCGCACGACTAAAGCTTTAATGTTTTTCTTCATATTAACCTAGTGTCTGGAATACATTTGTTTTAAGCCTTTGGCCTGCCAAACGAATATGCTTTGTAATTTTTTTGACTCGTCGCCGAAAGCGTTTACAAGACGCAGCGTTTTGTTTGTCTGCGGGTCAAAAAGCGTTATGTCTGACGGGCTTCTTTCTATCGTATTTTCATACATGCTTACAAGCGTAAAATTATCAAGCAAAGGATTGGTTTCAAACTCCGGCCTTACGCTTATTTCCGTTTCAAAATTTTTGAACGTTATTTTATTCGGCGTATTTGTATCACGCGCCAAATCCTGGATAACCGTTCTGACGTAAGAACCGTACAGAATGCCGCTCAGCTGCGCGTTTCTCATTAACGGGAAAGCTATTGGCGTCATCTCCCCGTTGCCGCCGTTCCTGGCTTTTCTTACTTCAAAAATTCTGAAGTCCGCGCCTACGGAATGCCTGTCCATCGGCATGGAAAGCAGGTAATCCTGCGTTTTGAAAAAATCAGCGTCCGCTATTTCCAGCTCTTTTGAAAACTGAACTCTTTTGCCGTCGACGGAAAATCTTAAATAAAGCCTGTTGTTTTCCGTGCAGATAAAAAGCGTTTCGTCTGTTCCGTCATTATTAAAATCCGCTTTATAAGCGGTCTTCGCCGCCGCCGGATTTACCGCGGCTTCTTTGCAGCTTTGCACCTGCGCGGAAACGTTTTGCACAAGCAGCGCTGCCAACACCGCCAAGATTATTTTTTTCATATACTTCCCCCTTTTTACAACCCCTTTTGCCAACTATTTTTAAGTACGGACAATTTTTACCCCTTTCATCAATTTTTAAGCACCCCCTCTTTTTCAGACGGCACTTCCAAATCTTTACCAGTCTGCATATTTAAGCAATAACCTCTCAGACTCCGCAACATCCGTATTTTTGCTTACAACATATTGCCTTGTCACTGGGTTTATTATGCAAAAATTATAAGTGCTGCCG
This sequence comes from Elusimicrobiota bacterium, assembly GCA_009778915.1. Taxonomy (GTDB): domain Bacteria; phylum Elusimicrobiota; class Elusimicrobia; order Elusimicrobiales; family Elusimicrobiaceae; genus Elusimicrobium. Next base: position 103,648 of record WRFH01000002.1, on the reverse strand, counting down.
CATGTTCCCAGTAAAAAATTCATTCTGTCCGCCGTATAACTGCAGACCTGCATCTCCTGCTCATTGCGGGCCTGGCATGAAAACCTTTCCGAACCGCCTACCATTTTTACCGATGTTCTGTAAACGTCGTTAAGCTGCGGATTGTTTTGAAAAACCCTGGCTACATTAGCTCTCCTCTGCGCGGAGTAAGGGCAGCCTATCAAGCCTGTCATAAAAACAATTTTTTTATCTCCGAATAAAACGTCTTCCATCCACGGATATCCGGGTGTATTCACTTTATAAACGTTTGGAGGAATCGTTTTTACCGCCCTTACACCCTTCACTGTTTTTACCGTTTTTGCGTCTGCTTTAGCGGGCGATAAATCAATTTTCTCTTTCTCATAATATTTCAGCAACAACAAAACCGCAATCACCGAGAGTAAAATTAAAAAAGAAGTTAAGAGTATTTTCATTAATATTCCCTCCGCGAAAAATTAAATTATTTTTATTACGCGGGCCAGCCGCCGGCATGCTGCCAGCTGGATTTTAATTTTAACAGTTTTTCATTAACAATTTCTTTGCCGCTTAAGCCTTTTATTTTTAAAGCCGGCACGAAAGAAGTTTGGCCTATGCGCGCTATTTTTACCCCTTTCATTAATTTTTTGAACACTTCCTCTTTTTCAGACGGCACTTCCAAAATTATGCGGGACGCTGATTCTGAAAATAAAATTTGGAAATCTTTTAACTTGCCGGAAACCGGTACTTTTTTCAAATCAATTTCCGCGCCGTAGCCGCCGGAGAATGACATTTCCGCCAAACTGGCTGACAAACCGCCCTGGCTGATATCATGCGCCGCGTTTACAAGACCGCGCTGTATAGATTCATAAATTTTCTTATACGCTTTGAGCGCGGTTTCTCCGTCAACCTGCGGCGGCGCGACATTGACCAAACCTAACTCTTCCGCCGCGACGGAACCGCCCATATCATCTTTAGTCGCACCGACGAGATATACGCCGGAACCCGCCTCTTTAAAATCCATAGTCACCGCTTTGCGTACGTCGTAAACCGGCGCGACGGCCGAAATCAAAATGGTTGACGGAACGGCGACGTCTTTTCCGTCCGCGCCTTTGCTTTGGTTATAAAAACTGTCTTTGCCCGATATAAACGGCGCTCCGTAAGTTAACGCGCCGTCATAACATCCGCGGGCGCAGAGGACAAGTTCGCCCATCAGCGCCGGATTTTCCGGACTGCCCCAGCAAAAATTATCTAAAACCGCAACCTTATTAATATCGGCGCCGACGCAGACTAAATTTCTGAAAACTTCATCGATACAGTTCAGCGCCATCTGGTATGGGTCCAGTTTTCCTATCGCCGGGTTAAGGCCGTGCGTTACGGCGAAACCATTGTAATCTTTTAAATCATTCGTCGCGCTTGCCGGCCAAATTACCGTCGCGTCGCCGGGCCCGTCGTGCGTTATACCCTGCAGCGGCTTTACAACGGTACCGCCCTGCACTTCGTGGTCATACTGCCTGATAACGCTCTCTCGCGAACACGTGTTTAAATTTGACAAACATTTATTAAGCAGCGCGCCGTAATTTTTTTGTTCTTTGACGGCAGACGGTTTAAATTTCGGCGTATTCCAGACGGCGTTTTTAACCACGCGCGGCACGCCGCCGTGCAGAAAATCATTTTTTAAATCAACAATCTTTTCTTTATCGTAAAAAACTTCCAGCCGTTCCGTGTTTGTGAATTCGCCCAGCACGCAATATTCGCAATTTTCGGATTTCAATATTTTTTCAACTTCTTTTAAATTCTTGGGCGGAACAGCCAAAATCATGCGCTCCTGTGACTCGCTTACCCAAATTTCCCACGGCTTAATTTTGCTCTCTTTTAAAATCGCTTTGCTGAGGTCAACGCGAACGCCGGTTTCGCTGCCCAGCTCACCTACTGCCGACGAAAAACCGCCCGCGCCGCAGTCCGTAACCGCGCGGTACAATTTTTTGTCGCGCAGTTTTAACAGCGCGTCCAAAACTTTTTTCTCGTTAATGGCGTGTCCGATTTGTACGGCGGAAACTTCGCTTGCGTCCTCAATATTCGCAGACGAAAACGTCGCGCCGTGAAGCCCGTCCCGCCCTGTCCTCCCGCCGATAGCGATAACCAAATCACCGGGTTTTACATGTTTTTCTATCGCCCACGTCGGCATTATTCCGATGGTGCCCACGAAGACAAGCGGGTTTAAAGCGAACCTGTCGTCAAACCAAATGCCGCCGGAGGCCGTCGGTATTCCCATGCGGTTGCCGTAATCGCGCACGCCGTCGACAACGCCTTTAAAAATGCGCGCCGGGTGCAGCGCGGCCTGCGGCAATTTTTTGGAATATTTAGGGTCCGCGAAACAAAAAATATCGGTGTTTACAACCGGCTTTGCGCCTAACCCCACGCCGAGAATGTCGCGTATCACGCCGCCCACTCCCGTCTCCGCCCCGCCGTAAGGCTCGACGGCGCACGGATGGTTGTGCGTTTCCGCTTTGAAGGCCAGCGCCCATTTTTTATTTTTGCCGAATTCTATGACGCCGGCGTTATCTTTGAAAACAGACAGGCACCATTTCTTGTTTAATTTTTTAGTGGCTTTATAAATTGTCGTCTTAAAAAGACCGTCTTTAATAAATTCTTTTTTGCCGTCTTTAACAAATTCAACCGGCCCGTTAAAAGTTTTGTGTTTGCAGTGTTCGGACCAAGTTTGGGCTATTGTTTCAAGTTCCGCGTACAGCGGCGCGCGGTTTATAGATTTAAAATATTTTTGCGCGGCCAGCATTTCGGCTTCGCTGAGGCTCCAGCCGCAGTCAGCCTGTAATTCAAAAAGCTGGCGGCCCGTCATAGAATTAAAACTTTTAAGTATGTCTTCCATTTACGTTTTCCTTACAGCTGAATATAATAAAAATTGTCGTCCGCACGCGCGGCGCCCAGTTTTTCACACTCAAAATTACTGCATCTTATGCGGTCCATCATATCGGCGCCGTAACCATTCCCGTTGATTAAATACGGGCCGTTATGCAGGTCAAAAAAATCTAATTTGTAGGCGGTTTTCCCGCCGTTGATACAGTAATAAAAATCTTTGTAATAAACGCATTGCGGATTGTTAACCGCATCATCGGCGCACCAGTCATTACAGTATTTTCTGAAACTGAATATATAACCGACTATTTCGTGCTTTTTGTTTACCCAGCACCAGTTTTGGCATACTGACAATCTGCTCCCTTTAAAATCCCTGCCGAGCTGTTTAAAAGTCTGCGCGTAAGTTCCGGTCGCTTTGAAATACGCCTGCTGCCTGGAGATTAAACCTTTATATATGCCGACGGCGCTCTGCAAATCCATTTTTTTAGAAACAGCCGGTTTTTTATCCGCCGCCTGAGCGTCGTCGGACAAAACGCAAACCGGGAATAAAAATAAAGCTAACATTATTAAAAGATATTTGTTTTTAAGCATATTGTTATTTTAACGGAGGACCGTAAATTTGTTGACGACTTCATTGACAAAAGTTTTTTTAATGGCGGCTTCCAGCGCGGCCTCGTCAAATTTGCCGTCAATATTAAAAGCGTTGGCAACGCGTACCGACTGCGGACGTTTGAAACCAAGCGTTTCTATCGCGTCCGTCACGCTCTCGCCCACAACGTCGGTGGAAGAATCTCTTATCCACACTTCAACTTTAAAAATATTTTTCGGCTTTGGCGGATTAACGGCATAAGTCTCAAGCACGGGGTCCGCCAGAAGAGCTTTGGCTATATTTTCAATCTGCGCCGGCGCGTAGTCCCCGTCAATCTGGTAAATTGTGTATGATTTTACTTCGGAAATATCTTTTAAACCCACGCTTTGGAGACGCTTTTTTATGCCGTTTTCTTTATGCGCGCCGTAATCGTGTTTGTGGTAAACTTCAACAAAATATTTCATTTTTTGCCCCTGCGGATATAGGATTACATAATGCTGTTAACACGCTGTGCGCTAAGTAATTTTTAGAAAATTTTAATTTTCTTTGCGACGCGCGTAGCCGAACTGAGGAGTCTACGTAAGGAGCAAAAAAATTAAAATTTTCTAAAAATTACGACGCCCGAAGGGTTTGCAAAACGCACAGCGTGTTAACAGCATTATGCAATCCCCAAAAAAAGGCAGCTTTTTATAAGCTGCCTTTTGTTATACGGTCCAAAGCCTCTTTATATTTTTTGACAGCCCCGCCCACTATGTTTTGCGATATTGCCGGCGGCGCGGAATTTTTGTCCCAGCCCGTCGTCTCCATATAATCCCGTATAAACTGCTTGTCAAAACTCTGCGGCGTTGAGCCGGGTTTATAGACGGCGGCGTCCCAGAAACGGGAAGAGTCCGGCGTGAGAGCCTCGTCAATCAGCGTCAGTTTGCCGTCGACAAGACCGAATTCAAATTTAGTGTCCGCCAAAATCATCCCTTTCTTTTTAAGGTATTCATAGGCGTAATTATAAAGTTTAAGGCTGGCGTCTTTAAGCTGTGAGGCCAGCGGCTCGCCCAACTCTTTAGCCATATAAGAATAGGAAACGTTCTCATCGTGGCCGGTATCCATTTTCGTCGACGGCGTAAAAATGGGCTCGGGCAGACGCTCGGCTTCAATAAGGCCGGGCTTAACGGGCTCGCCGCAAATTGTTCCTTTTGATTTATATTCTTTCCAGGCGGAACCGGCGACAAAACCGCGCACGACACACTCAAAATCAATTCTCTGCGCTTTTTTAACTAACACAGTGCGTCCGCCATAGTAGGCGGGGTCCAGGTTTAATTTTAAAATTTTATTTATCTCGGTAACGTCGGAAGACAACATGTGATTAGGCACAATGTGCGTTGTTTTAGCAAACCAGAAGTTGCTGATTGCCGTCAGAATTTTGCCTTTGCCGTCAATGGGCGTGGGCAGCACGTAGTCAAACGTAGACACGCGGTCAGAAGCTATTATTAAAAGCTTGTCCCCGGCGTCGTAAACGTCTCTTACTTTTCCTTTGCGTAAAAGCGGAAGATTTATTGTGGAGGTTGTCATATTTTTATTTTACAAAATTTTTGCGGGGCTGTGGCTCAAAAAGGGACCGCTACAGCAGGGTTAGGCTGTAGCGGTTTTGGGGTTTAAAGGATACGGGCATATATTCGTTAAATCTGTTTGCTTCGTTACTCTTATAATAACCAAAGTTAGTATAAACAACCAGGGCCTTTAGTCCTATGCCGGAGGGTAATTTGGACCTATGCCCAAAATAGGTCTTATTGACCTAAAAATGTTAAAATCTAACAAATGGGCAAAATTGTAAAACTGGGCAAGGAAACTTTGATTTACGGCACTTCTACCGTCGTGGCGCGGTTTTTGAACGTGGCCCTTGTCCCGTTTTATACTTATTTTCTGGCGACGGACGAATACGGCGCGGTGGCCACGGTTTTTTCTTTCCTCGCGCTGTTTAACGTGATTTACCAGTACGGCATGGACCAGGCGTATCTGCGTTTTACGTCTGAACAGGGGCAGGATAAAAAGCAAAGTTTTTCAACCGCGTTTCTGGCCGTGCTCTGCACGTCGGGCATTTTTTCTTTAATCATTTATCTGACGGCAACGCTGTGGGCGCGGGCGCTCGGCATAGGCGCGCAGTACGCTTTTCTGATACAAATATGCTGTATTATACTTTTCCTTGATTCTCTGACGGTAATCCCTTTTGCGAAACTGCGCCTGCAGCACCGCGCGTGGCAGTACGTGATAACCAGAACATTGTCCATAGCCGTAAACGCGGGAATGACGGTTTATTTTCTTAAATTTACGTCGCACGGGCTGGCCGGCGTTTTCCACGCCAATACGCTGGCGTCTTTAACGGCGCTTATACTGCTTTCAAAAGTTATTTTTGAGGATTTGAGGCCGGCGTTTTCAAAAGAACTTTTCAAAAACATGCTCCGCTTCGCGTGGCCGTTTCTGCCGTCCGGGCTGGCTAGCGTTTTTGTTCAGGTTATTGACAAGCCGCTGCTCACTTATCTGGCCGGGCTGCACGCAGTCGGCGTTTATCAGGCGAATTTTAAAGTGGGCGTGTTTATGATGTTGATAGCGTCTATGTTTGACGCGGCCTGGCGGCCGTTTTTCCTGCAGCACGCTAAAGAAGATAACGCCAAACAACTGTTTGCAAACGTGATGAGCTATTACGTCGCGGTAGCGTTGTGGGTATTCCTGGGGCTTACGTTTCTGATGCCGGTTTTTATACAGACAAAAATTTTAGGGTACTATTTTATAGCGCAGGATTACTGGGGCGGTTTAAATATTATCCCGTACGTTTTGGGCGGATATTTATTTTACGGAATATATATAAATTTCATGGTCGCCCCGGTGCTGACGAAGAAAACAAAAATATTAATGTTCGCCACGATTTTGGGCGCGGTTGTCAGCATTACGACAAACGTACTGCTGGTGCCGCGCATAGGCATAACCGGCGCGGGCGTTGCGATTTTGTTCAGTTACATGAGCATGGCGCTGACAATGTTTATTTTTACGCTTAAAGTTTTTCCGATACCGTACGACTATAAAAGAATTCTTCTGCTGTTCCTGGCCGCCGCCGCGATAATGTTTTTGAAAAATTATTTTAACGGCGTGGCGGCGTCAATAATCCTGCTGATAATTTTCCCTATCATAGCTTTTGCCGCTCTTTATAAAAAAGATAACGCGTTTTAGGCCTGCTAACTTTTTGCTAATTATTTTAGATAAGAAAAAAGTTTTTAGAGTATATACTCCCCGTCGTAACTCAAATTTTATATATTTTCTACATGACAAAGAAAATATACGGCGGATTTACTCTTATAGAACTTTTGGTGGTTGTTTTAATAATAGGTATCTTGGCGGCAATCGCGCTGCCGCAGTACAAGAAAACCGTCATGCGTTCCCGCGCGGCTGAGGCCGTGACAAATATCAAAGCATTAGCCAACGCCCAAAAAGCTTACATACTGACGACAGGAAGTCCTACTTACGACTTTAAGGATTTAGACGTGACAATGGATATTAACTGTACCGGCGTGGGTTGTAAAGTGGGAAAATGGTATTACCACCTTAACAGCAGTTACGGCGGCGTCGGCGCGTATTATAACGTCTCCGCCAGCGACACAACCACGCTCACGATATTATACAGATTTCAAAAAAATGACCAATATCCGAATTTTGACGTTGATGAATTTGCCTGCCTGCCCAGAGGCAAGGCCGACTGGATAGCGGCGTGCAAAGCCGTAGCGACTTCGAACGTAATAGAAGAAAGTACTTTCGCGGGCGGCACGGGATATGTCTGGAAGTAGAAAATTCATAAAAAACGCGGGCCGGCTCTTCAGCCGACTCGCATTTTTATTTCTTATTTAAAATAACTTTGCTATTTTTTTAACGGATTCCGCAACCGGCGCGGTCAGATGTATTTTCACCGCGCGGCGGCCTTTGGCGTCTAACGCTTTAAAATCGCCAAGCGCCTGCGCGACGGCCAAATCTCCGAACGAATATTTCTGTCCGGGGATTTTTATATCTTGTTCCGCGTCGGCGGAGAAGACTATAAAAACGCCGTTGTTGCCGTCCCCTTTATGCAGCTGGCCCGTCGAATGCAGATAGCGCGGGCCGTAGCCGAACAGCACCGTGCGTTTTGTTTTATGCAAAATTTCTTTGCGCAGCGCGGTAAACGCCGCGTCAATTTCTTTAGTATCGCAGACGTACGGAAGCAGCGCGATATAATCGTGCCCTTCCAGCACGGAATAAATATCCTGCGCCAGATTTTCGATAACCACTTTGCCTTCCAAAGCTTTGGAAACCGTAAACGGAGATTTCGCGGCCGCGTCTTCTTTGCCGGAGGCAAGATTGCCTAAAATATTTTTGGCTATCGTCTTTGCTTCCTGCACGTTAGGCTGGTCAAAAGCATCCACGCCCATTATGGCGCAGGCGGCGGCGACGGCGATTTCCCAAATTAAAAACTGCGCGCCGATGTCCGCCAGTTCCGGCATTTCCATTTCAACGATAGGATACTGAGTTTTCAAAATAGCGTCAGCCTTTTTACGCGCGTCGTCGTCTTTGCCGTCAAAGGCCGTGTAAGCGAAAATCCTGTCGTCTTTATAATCATTTATCCCGTCGCGTTCGCCGGCGACGGGCACTATACCCTTGCCTTCTTTTCCGGTGGATTCAGCAACCAGCTGCTCTATCCACAAACCCAGAGTTTCAATATCGCGCGGCATAATCAGCGTAAGTTTGTCTTTCATTTTTAAACACGCCGCGCCCATGAACGCGCCGAGGCGCAAAGCGCCGTTGGTCTTAACGTCCGCCGACGGACCGAAACTTGCCGCCGCTTTTTTTGCGCTTTCCAGAACTTCTTTAATATCTACGCCTGCAATCGCCGCCGGCACCATGCCGAATAACGACAACGCCGAAAACCTACCGCCTATGTCCGCGCGGTTTAAAAATATTTTTCTGAATTTTTTGTCTTTGGCAAGAGTTTCAAGGCCGGTGCCCGGGTCCGTAATCGCGATAAAGTTTCCGCCCGGCTCTCCCGCTCCGGCTTTGGAAACTTCTTCATAGAAATATGCGAACTGAGAGGACGGCTCCACCGTGCCGCCGGACTTGCTGGCAAAAATAAACAGCGTCGTTTCAGGTTTAATTTTTTTTCTGACGCTTCCCACCCAATCCGCGTTCGTGCTGTCCAGAACAAGTAACTCAGGGTATCCCTTTTTGTGGCCGAACAATACGCGGAAAACTTCCGGCGCAAGGCTCGAACCGCCCATTCCCATAACGACGCAGTGCGTAAATTCCTTCCGTGCGTCGGCGACAAATTCCATAATCTCGGACACTTTTTCAAGCGTCCAGTCATAAACCGTCAGCCAGCCCAGAGAGTTGTTAATGATATCCGTATGTTCTTTTTCCGACTTCCAGACGGTTGCGTCTTTTTTATAAAGACGTTCCAAGAATCCCATTCTTTCCAGCTTTAATAACCCCTCACTAATCAAATTTTCCGCCGTATTGTTTGTCTTAATATCCATTTTCTTTCTTTTTCCTCGTATATAATTTTCTTATTTAAAGTTAGCTTCTTCAATTTTTAAGATTTTATTAAGCCGTCTGACCTGTCTTTCTTTCCCCTCAAATTCCGCCGCTAAAAAAGCGCGGACAAGATACGGCGCCACGCCGTAACCTATCACGCGCGCGCCCATGCACAAAATATTCATATCCTCATGCTGCACGCCCTGCTCGGCCGCGTAAACGTCATGCGCCACGCTGGCCCGCGCGCCTTTTATTTTATTGGCCGTAATGCAAACCCCCACGCCGCTTCCGCAAAGCAAAATACCCCGCCGCGCCTTGCCGCCGGCGACAGCTTTCGCCGCGGCCTCCGCGAAATCCGGAAAGTCAACCGCGTCGCAGCTGTTTGTGCCGAAATCCAAAATTTCATGCCCCAAGTCTTTTAATTCCTTGACAACGGTTTCTTTTAAAGGAAATCCGGCGTGGTCACAGCCTATGGCGACTTTCATTATTTTTTGCCTCCGACGTAATTTAGTAAAGCCCTGTCAACAATATCGCAAACGCAGTGCGCCAGAAAAATAGTGCACTCCTGCACGCGCGGCGTATTATTTGATTTTATGACGATTGACAAATCGACAATACTCTTAATAGTGCCGCCGTCTTTGCCTAAAATGGCCGCCGTGTAGCAGCCCTTTTCCGCCGCGGCTTCCAATCCTTTATGAACGTTTTTGCTGTTACCTGAAGTGGAAAGCCCGATGACAACATCCCCTTTCACCGCAAAGCCCTGTACCTGGCGGGAAAAAATTTCGTCAAAAGAGTAATCATTTCCCACTGCTGTTATCGTCGAGGTATTTACGTTTAAAGCCAGCGCCGGGAAAGAACCTCTTTCCAGTTTATATCTTCCCGTAAATTCGGCAGCTATGTGCTGCGCGTCCGCCGCGCTGCCGCCGTTGCCCATCAAAATGACCTTTCCCCCGTTTTGATAGCAGTTGATTATTACGTTGGCCAGTTCTTCCGCTTTGGCCGCCAGATTGTCTTTCGCCCAGTTTAACACTTCAATTAATTCCTGCGTTTCCTTTTGTATAAACATTTTACAACCCCCTTATACTGATAAAATTACTTTTCTTGGCCCATCCCCGCATATTCCCGTCTTTATAATTTACGGCCAAAACCCAGTCGTCTTTTTTATCTTTTAAACCGACAAAATAGCCTTCAGGCAGAGTGGCGGTGACTTCAAAAGTATCCTCCGGCCCGCTGCGCAGCTGCGTAACCTGCGCCACTGTGACGGCGTCCATTCCGTCCACAGCAAAATAATGCGCCAAATACCAGCATAATACAAAAACCGCGGCAAACGCCAGCGTAAAAACCACTCTTTTCCCTTTTCTCTTAAAAATATAAAACGCAAACGCCAAACAAAGCAGCCACAGCAGTATAAAAAACAACCCCTTAAGCTCCGCGCCGGACATTATGAAAAACGCTTTATGCAACGCGGGCGGCATGCCGTCCGGAACCAAAGTCTGGCCGCTTTTGGAAAGCGCGAAGTTGAGATTATACCTGATATCCGCGTCCCGCGGGTTAATGGCAAAGGCTTTCGCGTAATAAGCCGTCGCGCGGCCGAGTTCGTCCAGTTTGAAATAAGTATTACCTATATTATAGTAAAGATAAGCGCTGCCCGGCTCGGACGCGAGCGCGTTTTCATACTGTTTAAGCGCGTCCGTGAAATTGCCGGCCGCGTAAGCCGCGTCCCCTTCCGCGACGGACGCAAACGCCGGCGCGCATATTAAAATAAACAAAATAAATAAAAATTTTTTCATTTTATTTCACGCTCCAGCGCGCGGATAATTCTTAAAACGGTTTGCTTAAGTTTGGCCGCTTCCAGCGCGTTTACAAAACCCTGCGGCGCAAAACGGAAAGCGTCTAAGCGGTCCGACAAAGCTTCCAAATCCGTCACCGTCGCGCGGTTTACTTTGTGTTTGTTAACCAGCATCTCCGTAATTTCGTTAATTTTAAGGCTGCCCGTCGGCGTGCCGGTTTTGCGCTCTATAAATTCAAACAGAGCGTCGTCCAACTCCTGCGCGTTTTTGGCGGCCTTGGCTTTCTTTTTGGCTTTGGAAACGGCGCGGTCAAGCAATCCTTTGGCTTCCAAAAATTTGATAAACAGCGCGGCCAAAACAACTAATACCGGGATAAGGTTCAACAAGCCGAACCCGGCGGCAAAAACGGCAAAATTGAAAGGAGCTTTCCCCGCGTTCTGCTTTATATAATGAATATCGCCCGCTACATTCTGCGCGGAAGGGCCCCCGCCGCCGGTGCCATATGAGAACACATTATTCGCCGCGCTTGATGTCGACGGCGTTACTTTTATGTCAATAGGTTCAGTTTTTATAGTCTGGTACTTGCCCAGCGCGGGGCTGAAATAAGTAAACGGTATGGACGGCACGGTATAATTACCCGGCGAGGCCGGCACAAGCACCGTCTTAAAAGTTTTATAACCCTGCACTACGCCGTTTACCGCGGCGGAGTTTGTGGTTCCCGCGACTTCGTACATTTTCATACCTTTAATCTCAGGCACCGCGGGCTGCGTTATCATTTTTAAATTGCCTACGCCGCGCACCGTCAAAGTCAAAGTTACAGCAGTTCCGGCCTCCGCCGTTTTATTATCAACGTCCGCGTTTATTGAAAATTTATCGCCGACCGCGCCGTAAAAAGACGGCCCCGCGCCCGCCGGCAGCGGCTTAATTTTAATATCTATGGGCACGCTTTTGGCAGTATCTTTTTGCACCGTGTTGGTAGTAATCTGCCAACTGCCCAAAATACTATTCTGCGGTTTCATATAAAGATAATCAACGTGCGAAGAATCTATTTTTGCCGTACCTTCCCGCAGGCCAAAAAGCGCGGTGCGCGCGGTGGCGGAAAAATAATCTTTGCCGCCTAAAATTATCCGCTTGTTTTCAGTGTCAATATCTTCTTTCGCCAGCCCCTGAAAGCTTTGTATTAAAGGAGTAAAATCCGTCACTTTAATGGCACTGTAGAATGACATAGTAAGTGTAATCTGTTCTCCGACATAAGCTTCATGCTTGTCAACGAAAGCCTGTAAGAAAGCATCTGCGTACTTTTGGTTGGGGTACAGCTCTGTCTCTTCCACAGGTTTTGCCGGGGACGGCTGCGGGACAACCGGCCTGGCGGAAGGCGCCGCGCTTTGCGCCGTCTGAGCCGGCACGGCGGATGTTGCAGCTTGTGTTTGCTGCGGCGATGGTTTGCCGGAGGATTCGCCTTTTCTGTAAACGTCTATATAAACAGGCTGCGTGTAATATTCTTTGTCAAGATATTTAATTTTTATAGGCCCGATTTCCGCGCGGCCCGCGAAACGCGGGATAAGCCGGTATAAATACTGCGTGCTGACCGTATAAACTTTGCCGTCAAAATCGCTCGACGCGCTGTAACCGGCTTCATAAATATTAAAATTCGGCAGAGAGGGCATTTGCGGGGACAGAACGTCGGCGGAAATTCCGCTTACCGTTACCGTAAGCAAAATTTCGTCGTTTACCTCCGCGACGGTTTTGTCTACTTTCGCGCTGATAATATCCTGCGCGAACCCGCCCGCGCAGGCAGACAAAACCGCTAAAAACAAAATAATTTTTTTTCTCATAAAAAACTATTACCAGTCTTTTTCCACGTCGTTGCCGGCTTCGCCGTATTTTTGCTCAGAGCGCGACCTGTCTTTGCGCTCCTGCTCTTTGGCCATCTGCATCATTCTCTGCGCGTCGGACTTGGACATCTGGTCCTGGCTGCTGCTGCTTCCCTGGCCTTGCTTGTTGTCTTTATCCTGCTTGTCGCTGTTGTCTTTATTTTCGGACTTATCGTTCTTAGGATTTTCGGACAGCAGAATCTGCAAATTATGCACGGCCTCGATATCGTCCGGATTCATCAAAAGCGCGGCGCGGTAATTTTGTTTTGCTGCGTCTTTGTTGGCCGCGCGGTACTGCGCGTTGCCGGCGTTAAAAAAGCTGTCTTCCCTGCCCTTCCAGGTTTTTTGCGCCAAGCCTTCATAAATTTTGGCCGACTCGCCGTAATCTTTTAATTTATAAAGCGCGGCGGCCGTGTTATAAACCGGTCTGTTGTCCTTCGGCGCTTTGGCGGCGGCGTCTTTAAAATTCTGTAAAGCCTCGCCGTATTTTTCTTTATTATAAGCGCGCCCGCCTTTTATAAGCAGGTCGTTTGTCGTCGCCGCGTAAACCTGCGCGGCAAAAAATACGACGGCAAAAATAAAAAATATTTTCCTCATAATTTTACCTTTTTTAGAGGGATGACTAAACTCAAAAACACCAAAATTATACCCAGCGCGAGCGGCATCTGGTAGCGGTTTTTATAGCCTGAGCGGGCTTTTAAATCACGTTTTTCTTTGTCTAAACTTTGCAGACTCTGCGCGATTTGGGAAGACACGGCCTCATAATTTGTGTACTTTATATAAACGCCGCCGGTGCCGGAGGCAAGCGTTTTAAGGCTGGCTTCGTCCAATTTTGTAACGACGGGCTTTCCGCTTTTATCCTGTTTATAAGAAATTACTTTGCCGGTATTATCGACCGCTTCAGGTATTAGTTCTCCTTCCGTAGTGCCTATGCCAACGGCGATTACCGCGATATTGGCGGCGCGCGCGGTTTTGACGGCGTTGTCAAGTTCCTCAGGCGTATGGTCCTCGCCGTCCGTCAGTAAAATCAAAGCCTTTTTGCCCGGGTAGCGCGTAAGCATTTCCGCGCTTCTCTGCACCGCCGCGTAAAGAGACGTGCCTTTCGCGGCAAGCATATCCGCGCGCAGGTTATTTATGAAATATTTTAGCGCCTCTGTGTCCGAAGTAACAGGAGACTGCGTATAAGCCTGAGATGTGAAAGCTACTATCCCCACGCGTTCGTCCGTAAACCCGCCGGCCAGAATTTTTAACATATTTTTAGCGTTTTCCATTCTGTCGGGTTTTAAATCCCGCGCTTTCATCGACGAAGACACGTCCACCGCAATGATAATATAGGATGCTTCAGCCTCGACCTGCCGCTCCTCAACCCCCCACTGCGGCCCGGCCAAAGCTATAAAAAATAAAGCTACTCCCGTCAGAAATAAAATATTCTTGGCTTTAGCGCCGGCGGAAGAAAAGTTTAAATTAATTTCCTCCAGCACGTTATTTTTAAACAGCATGCGCGTCAGCCGCCGTTTTCTAGCCGCGCCGATATACCACAGCAAAGCTATGCCCGCCGTGGCTGCGGCGAAAACCAGAAAAACCGACGGGGTTCTAAATAAATTCATCAGGGCAGCCTCATAAAAATTAATTTGTCAAAAATAAATGCCGCGCATAACAGCGCCAGAGCCACTACTAAAAAAGGCTCGTACACGTCGTCATAATCGACCATAGTCAAATTTTTAAATTCGGTTTTTTCAAGCTTGTCAATTTCGGAATAAATATTTTCAAGCCCGGCGTTATCATAAGCGCGGTAATATTTGCCGCCGGTAAGTTCCGCTATTTCGCGCAATTGGCCTCCGTCAAAACTGTCTTCCTGTTTGCCTACGGCGGCTATCGCGTAAATTTTTATGCCCAGCGCGGCCGCGCTTTTGGCAGCGTCCGCAGGCGGGACGACGCCGTCGTTATTCTCTCCGTCCGTCAGTAAAATTATTATTTTTGTTTTTGCCTTGCTGTCTTGAAGATGCATAGCGGACAAAGCTATAGCGTCCCCTATGGAAGTGCTGTCCGCGCGGACAAGACCTATGCGTACCGAAGAAAGATAGTCCAGCAGCGCGTCATAGTCAAGAGTAAGCGGGCTTTGAAGCATAGGTTCCGACGCAAAGACCACTATGCCTATGCGGTCGCTGGTTCGTTTATGCACAAAATTTTCCGCCGCGGCTTTCGCGGCCGCCAAGCGGTTCGGCGTAAAATCGGGCGTATCCATGCTTTGGGAAACGTCCAGCGTGAGCATAATATCGACGCCTTCCGTCGGCGGCAGTTCGGTGCGTTCGGCGTTGCGCGGCCGCGCCAGCGCGATTACGGCCAGCGCCAGAGCTACGCAAATAAGCGTAAAAGAAAAATATTTTGCCAAAACGCCGTAAGTCGTTCTGCCCGGAATATAGGCCAAATTATAACTTACCGCCGGCGTTACAAAACGGGACAGCATGGAATAGAAAATCCAAAATAACACAAGCGGAACAAACGCGGCCAGATACCACGGATTGGCGTAAAAAGTGTCCCTGAAAAATATAAAAACATAGACGTAAAACAGCCCTATAGCCGCGCTTGCCAGAAAAGCGGCGCCGGCTGCTTTTTTCAAATATTTCCGAGCCGTTTTGTCTTTGGTGGCCAGCACGGCCAGCAGCAGGAGAACAAAAATAAAAGAGCTAAGATATAATATTTTAAGCAGTATGCTCATCTTCGCCCTCCCCGACGGTCATAACTTTTATTTTCACGGCTGTGGCGTCTATCATCGCGTTTAAAAGTTTAATGTCTTCGTCTCTGTCTACGGTAAGAGGAACGGACTCCGCGAATTTAACAAGGTCGGCGGAATTTAAAAACTGTTTTGCGTCGTCATAAATATTTTTAGCGTCTGATTTTTTAATAGCGCGCAAAAGTTCCGCCGAAGTCTGCGGGTCCGTATAAATATTAAAACGCGCGTAAAGATACGTGCGAAAAATATCCACAAGCTCGATATAAAAAAGGTTGTACTCTTTCTTGTCCCATAAATCAG
This sequence comes from Elusimicrobiota bacterium, assembly GCA_009778915.1. Lineage (GTDB taxonomy): Bacteria > Elusimicrobiota > Elusimicrobia > Elusimicrobiales > Elusimicrobiaceae > Elusimicrobium. Next base: position 87,949 of record WRFH01000002.1, on the reverse strand, counting down.
ACGCCAACAGTTTGGCTATTCTGTCCCGCGCGACAATCTCCGCCGGGCGGGTGTCCTTCGGCGGCAGAAGCGGGCCTTCCGGCGTTTCAGGTTTTGACTTGCGGCCGCGCCACAGGATTACGGCGACGGCTATCAGGCCGGCGATGATTAGAATTAATATGACGCGCCACCAGTCAACCGGCGTAATGGGTTTTCTTATATCGACGATATCAGTGCTTCTGATGCCGGTGTTGACGCGGTCAATATCAAGTTCCGCGTCCTGCGCTTTTATAACGCTGCCGTCCGGCAGTTTCCACGCGGCGGTAAATTTTGTTTTGCCCAGAGCAAAAGGCACGGCGCGGAAAGTAAATTCCGCCGTGTTCCCAACCTGCGCCGTATAATAAGTTAAGACGGTAAAATCTTGCGCGTTTATGGCGGAAGAGTCATAAACTAATTCTTTCGCGCCGACGCCGTCCGGCAGCGGCACGTTAAAAGTTATCATAAACGGCTGCGCCAATTTAGGCTGAGGCGGGTTGCCCTTTAAAGTCGCCTGTGGCGCCTGGGTTGCCTGCGGAGCGGGCGCGGCAGGCGCAGCTGGCGGCGGCGGAGCTGACGGATTTTGAGACGGCGGGTTTTGCGCCGCGGCGGCGCAGGCTAAGAAAATTAAAAAAACGAAAGTCTTAAAAACTTTCATTTTCTAATCCTCCGCTGTCTGGTTTTGAAAAATTTTATAACGGCATCCGTACTGTCTTCCGTCGTAAAAATTTTTATGTAATCAAGCCCGCTCTGCGTGAAAAATTTTTCAAGTTTCGTAGTGTCGGCGTGGCGCGGCGCGTTTTTTATGTTGAAAAAAGCCTCTTCACCCGTCTCCGGGTCCCGCGCGTTTATAATAAGCGGCAGAGACGGCGTGTTTATTTCCAGCGGGTCACGCACAAGGACGGGAATAAGGTCAAATTTACGTTTGGCCAGTTGAAAAGGTTTTTCAAAATCTTTGTCCATAAAATCTGAAATCAAAACTAAAATTCCCTGCCGCCGAATGACTTTGTTTAATGTATTGAGCGCGAGAGAAATATTTGTTTTTTTGCCTTCCGGCTTAAAAGCCAGCAGTTCGCGCACCATGCGTAAAATGTGAGTCCTACCTTTTTTAGGCGGGATAAAAAGTTCGACGCGGTCAGAGAATAACAGAAGGCCGACTTTGTCATGGTTAGTCAACGCCGAGAAAGCAAAAAGCGCCGCCAGTTCCGCCGCGGTTTCTCTTTTCAATTTTCCTGTGCTGCCGAAATTACCGGAGGCCGAAACGTCACACGCTATGATAAGCGTCAACTCTCTCTCTTCCAAGAATTTTTTTATAAAAGTTTTGCCGGTGCGGGCGGAAACGTTCCAGTCGATAGACCGCACGTCGTCACCCGGCACGTATTCGCGCACTTCGGCAAACTCCATGCCCTGGCCTTTAAACACGCTCTGATACTCCCCGGCAAAAGTTTCCGTCACAAGACGGCCGGTTTGTATCTCTATGCGGCGCACTTTGTTTAAAAGTTCGGCGGTATCCATAAAATTTTACGGGACGTCGACGGTGTCAAATATTTGTTTGATAATATTGTCCGCGGTGATATTTTCGGCCTCCGCTTCGTAGGAAAGCAAGATGCGGTGGCGCAGCACGTCGGGCCCGATGGCTTTAATATCTTCCGGCACAACGTAACCGCGGCCCTGCATAAACGCGACGGATTTTGCCGCCTTAGCCAGATAAATGCTGGCGCGCGGGCTGGCGCCGTAGCTGATAAGAGTGTCAAGATTTTTTAAATTATATTCCTTCGGATAGCGCGTAGCGAAAACTATTTCGATTATATAATTTTTGATTTTCTCGTCGATATAAATACTGTCCGCGACGGAGCGCGCTTTAAGCAGCGCTTCCAGCGTCGTGATTTCGCGCACTTTTGGCGGCACGCCGCCGGACATGCGTTTTAAAATTTCTTTTTCTTCGTCACGCGACGGGTAATTTACTTTTATTTTGAGCATGAACCTGTCCACCTGCGCTTCGGGCAGAGGGTAAGTGCCTTCGTGTTCGACGGGGTTTTGCGTGGCAAGCACCATAAAAGGCGTGGGCAGCCGGTATGTTTTGTCGCCGATGGTGACCTGGCGTTCCTGCATGGCTTCAAGCAGCGCGCTTTGCACTTTTGCCGGAGAACGGTTTATTTCGTCCGCCAAAACAAGATGCGCGAAAATAGGACCTTGCTTTGGGTAAAAAGTGCCGTCTTTCGGATTAAAAATTAAAGTGCCGGTGATGTCCGCCGGAAGAAGGTCCGGCGTGAACTGTATTCTGGAAAACGCGGCCGTAAGACACTCCGCCAGCGTTTTTACAGTCAAGGTTTTGGCAAGGCCCGGCACGCCTTCGATTAAAACATGCCCGTCGGCAAGCAAAGCCGTTAAAATTTTTTCTACAAGGTCATCCTGTCCGACTATTACTTTGGCAATGGACCTTTTGAGTTCCGCCACGAATACGTTTTGCTCCTGCACTTCGCGGCTGATAGCGTGAATATCCATAAAACCCTCCGTAAATGTATATATTTATATTATACATCTTAGATTTAGATAAAGATAAAAAATGCTCCCCGGCCGCCCGGCCGGGGAGCTTAAGTCAGTATAAGCCGCGTAATTTACATTTTGAATTTATAGCCCAAGTTCACGCCGAGCGCGCCGTTTACGATGTTCGTGCTGCCGATACTGCCGCCGGAAACGCCGCCGGAACATTTGGAATAATAAGTATCATAAGAAGCGCTGAACAGCACGCCGGATTTAAATTCATAACCCGCTTCCAGCCCCCAGTAAAGCCCGCCTTCTTTTTTATTATAGCCAATGTCGCCGACTTTCACCGGTAAGCCTACATAATTTACTCCGCCGGAACCTAAAGGCTGGTAGCCGATATTTAATTTAAAAAACACGTTTTTATCAGCCTCAAGAGGATTGACCTGGAACGCGGCGTATATGGGCAGAAGCGACTGCCCCGTTGAAAAACCAAATCCGTCATTACTCATGTCATTATAAACATATTTAACGCCGGCGCCGGCTTTAAACACATCGTTAAAACCATACAAATACTCCGCGCCCAAGCTGAAACCAATATTGTGGGACTTGACCGTATCATCGGCGACGGTTACGGAATTATAACTGAGGTTGGCAATTCCAAATTTCGCGTTGACTTCGCCGCCGGCGTATGCCGCGCCGCACAGCATAGAAAGCGCAACAACTGATAATAATACTCTTTTCATTTCACAGGTCTCCTTTTTGTTTTTTTATATCACCAAAACCGCCACTAAATTATTTATGGAGTGTATGATGTCGCCGTCAAGTTCGTCGCCCATATTTATGGACGCGGCTTGTATGCCTAAGAAGAGAAACAGCGGGGCGGGCTTAATTTCCGCCGCCAGAAATTTGGCGAGGACTGTTAAAGGCATGCTGTGCGTGGACGCGGAAACGCCGTCTATTTCGCTTAGACTAAGTTCGCGTATCTCAGCCTTCGCGCCGCCGTAATTCGCGGCGTCTACAAAAACTATCAGCGCGGGCTTGCACGCTTTAATTTCTTTGACAAAGCTTTCCGGCATAGTTCCGCAGTCAATAAATTTATATTTGTGGTGCCGCGACACGCTGCCGAGGGAATTAATAAAATAAGGCCCCGCGCCGTCGTCGCCGCGCGCTGTGTTTCCTATACCCAGAAACAAAACTTTTTCCGCCGGGAAACTTTTTATTTTATTAATCATTTTTGCGTTTCGTCCGGATGTTTAAATTCGTCCTGTAATTTATTTTTGTCAAACGCGGCAAGCTCAAATTCGTCGGTAGATTTAAGCGCTTTTTTAGGGCAGCCTTCCACGCACTGCGCGCAGTAAATACACTTGCTTAAATCTATAACGCATTTAAATTTACGTTTCGCAGGAATAACTTTGCCGTCGGGCAGAGTCTGCGGTTTGTCCTGCGGATTAATCTGCGTGATTTTAATGGCGGCTGCCGGGCAGTTGCGCATGCAGATACCGCAGCCTATGCACTCCTCCGGCGTAAATTTTATGCGCGCGCGGTAATGTTGCGCCGGAGTATGTTTTTTGACAGGATACTGCGACGTGGCGGGTTTTTTAAATAAATTCTTAAGCACTTCCCCGAATGCTTTTAGAGGTTTGGCCATACGACGCTCCTCATAATAATACTGATTATAATCTGTAAAATGCTAAGCGGCGCGAGATATTTCCAGCAGAACGCGAGCATTTGTTCTATCCTTACGCGCGCCATTAAAGCTTTTATCAAAGCCAGTATAAAAACTATACACAAAGTTTTAACTATAAATAAAACAAAACCCCATACGCCCGACAGACCGAAACTGCCGCCCAGAAAAACCGCGTTTATAAGCGCCGCGACCACCACCATTTCCATATCGATTGCAAGCTTGATAAAGCCGTACAAACGCCCGGAATATTCTGTAAACACGCCGCCGACAATCTCCGTCTCCGCGTGCGGAATGTCAAAAGGCACGCGCTCAAGTTTGCCCTGCAGCGCGACCAAAGACACGCCGAGGCCGATAACATTAACAAGCATAAGCAGCGGGTGGGAAGAGTAAAACAGCGCGATATCGGACGTATTCCAGCTGTCCGCCAGAATCGCCGGCGCGAGCATGGCAAGCATTAACGGCACCTCATACGCGAACAACTGCGTAAGCACGCGCATGGAGCCTATGGCCGAGTACGGGCTTTGAGAACTCCAGCCTATCAGGAAAAAAGTTATCGTCGGAATAGTCAAAATATACAGAACCGCAATCAGGTCTCCCTGAAAATTTACGACGCTCTGCGTGCTTTCAAAAGGTATCATCAAAGCGGCAGTCGTGACGGCGGCTATCGCGATGTACGGCAGTATTTTGAACATTCTTACTTCGGTAACGTTTTTGGGTATGACGATTTCTTTTGACAGAAGTTTAACCAAATCAGCCAGCGGCTGAAGACAGCCCGGGCCGCGCCTGTTTTGCATATGCGCGTATAGTTTGCGGTCAAACCACTGGCAGAACAAACCGTACGCGATTAAAAAAAACATGCCCGGGTAAACCGCTATATAAAACAGAGGCCAGAGTATATCCATTTACATTACCTTTACTTTTGAAAAATCTATTCCTTTTCTCTTGTAAAATTCTATGCCGTGCGCGCGCATATCCTGCCAGATCATAATGCCTGTGCCGGACGGCGTGATTATCGTCGCCCTGTCCGTGCACGAAATGCACGGGTCAATGGCCGCGATGATGAGCGGCGCGTCCGCCAGCTGGTCGCCTTTTAACATATAGTCAACGCTGGCGAAATTAGCAAGCGTCGGCGCGCGGACTTTTACACGCGCGGGGTTTAAGCCGCCGTCGGATTTTAAATAATGCACGTCCTCGCCCCTCGGCGCTTCATAGCGGTTTACCGCCTGGCCGGGAGGCAGCTTGACGGGAATTTTAATTGAAATAGCGCCTTCAGGCAGCCAGTTTAAAACCTGCTTTAAAATTTTGCAAGATTCAAGCATTTCAAAAGCGCGGACGTAAAGACGGCCGAAAACGTCGCATGCGTCCGACGTGATTAATTTAAAATCAAGTTCGTTGTAAATCAAATAAGGATCGTCCTTTCTCGTATCGCGCGCCACGCCGGACGCTCTGGCCAGCGGGCCGGCCGCGCAGCGTTTTATAGCCTCGTCTTTCGGCAGAACGCCGACGCCTTTTGTGCGGGCGATTACCGTCGGCTCCTCGGTGGCAAGCTCTATATAATATTTGATGCGGCGTTCCAAAGCTTCTACTTTTGACAAAACGCTTTTAACCTGCTCCGCCGTAATATCCCTGCGCACGCCGCCCAGCGTGTTCATAGAATAGTGAACGCGGTTGCCGGAAATTGTTTCCAGCGCGTCCATTACCATTTCTCTGTCGCGCCAAGAATACATAAACAAAGTGTCAAAACCTATTTCATGCGCGGCTACTCCTAACCACAACAAATGGCTGTGCAGTCTTTCAAGCTCGCCGATAATCACGCGTATCGCTTTCGCGCGTTTAGGAATATCCACGCCGGCAAGTTCTTCAACGTTCGTGACATACGCCGTCGCGTGCGCGTGGGAGCAAATGCCGCAGACGCGTTCGATAAGATACATGGCCTGAATATAATTTCTGCTTTCCGCCGCTTTCTCAACACCGCGGTGATTGTAACCCAGACGCAGAGTTGCGTCTACAATTTGTTCCCCCTCCAGGCAAAGCAAAAAGCTGCCCGGCTCCTTTAACGCGGGATGCTGCGGCCCTAACGGGACGGTTATCTTTGGCATGCGTTATCCTCCTGTATTTTTCTGACGGCGGTTTCGCGGTTTTCCTGGTCTTTGATATATTTGACGGGGTCCCAGCTTTTCCTGAGCGGGTGCTGGTCCTGCGGAAAATCGTCCGGCAGCGGGTAGCGGTTGCCTTTCGGCAGACCGGTTACGTTTACGCCGAGCAAATCCACAAGTTCGCGTTCATAATAAATCGCGCCGGGAATTAAATCCGTAATCGTTTTGATTTCGCTTTTGGCCGCCGGAGTAACCGCCTCGACGGTAAAAAGCGTGCCGTCTTTATGCCCCCAGTGGTATAAAATATTAATCGTTTCCCCGCAGTCCGCGCCGGTAATGGTGCAAAGATAATCAAACCCAAGTTTTTCCATTAAATATTTTGTAACGTCCCAAATATCTTCCCCTTTGCACTTTGAATAAACGCGGTTGGGACGGCGGACAGTTATATCCGTCACCTTACCGTTTAAACCGGTTTCCAGATTCTCCTTTAAAATTTCCTCTTTAGTTTTTTTAGACATCATTTATTACCCCCTTCAACCTGCGTTAACAATTTAACAATGCCGTCAATCAGCGCTTCCGGCCGCGGCGGGCAGCCGGGAATATAGGCGGAAACGGGCAGCAGTTTGTCCGCCCCGCCTAGCAGTCCGTAACAGCCGTGCATAACCCCGCCGCTGCAGGCGCAGGCGCCCACGGCGACGACAAACTTAGGTTCCGCCATCTGGTTATAAATTCTCAAAATCCTTTTTTCCTGCTGGCGCGAAACGGCGCCTGTCACCACCAGAACGTCGGCGTGCCGCGGCGTGCCGTGAAGCATTATGCCGAAGCGTTCCACGTCAAAACTCGGCGTAATAGCGGCGACGGTCTCAATATCGCACCCGTTGCACGAACCCGAATTATAATGTAAAAGCCACGGAGATTTTTTCCTCGCCCACGCCACAACCTGTTCTCTTATAGACTTCATCGCCGGCTCCTAAAACAAATCTGTTATTTTTTCTTTGGCGCGGCGCGTTTATACGCGCCTACCACTGTCCCGTCTTTTTTGGTGTAACCTCTTACGCTAACCGTTTTCGGCCTGGGTGAAGAAGATTTATAGCTGGACTTTGAGCCGCTTGATTTATAAGATGCCCTGCCGCCTTTAGCGTCGGCGTTTACGCCGGCACTCAAAAGCAACAGCGCTATCATTAATATCGAATATAATTTTTTCATACTTTCCTTATTTTGAATAAAGCACCGCGAAAACCGCGGCCACGCCTATCACGTATAATACCGCAAAGCCGGTCAATGTCCAGCCTACGCTTGACGCGGCCAGCGTCGCTATCATCAGCCCGGCCACGTGGATAACTGTAAAAAATATCGCAAACGGGAAAAACGTCCTGTAATCAGGCTCCACTTTTTTAGACTCATATTCCTCGCCGCAGGCGTACGGCTCCAGTTTTCCGGGCGGCAAATTATCCGGCTTGGGCGCGAAACCGGCCGTTAATTTTGAAACCAGCCAGATTAACGCGTAGGCCACTATAAAAATCACCGGCGGGAAAAGTATAAATTTTGCCATTTCAGCCTCTTAAATTCTTTAAATCCAAAACATCAAGATTGCCTTTCTGCGCGTAAGAACGTATGATAAGGCCGAGCCCGACGGCGACGATGACAACCTCAATGCCTATCATAATCATTATAATCGCCTGCGCGAAATCAATATTCCCTATCGTATACCCGGCGGAAAGCAGCGCGAACATACAGCCTTTAGAAGAAATTTCCATACCCAGCAGAGTACGCAGCATATTGCGCGCGCCGGCCATGCAGTAAACGCCGATGAAAAAAAGCAGCACGGCGGTAAACCAGTCCAGATACAAATTATCCGGCGTAAAAAACCGCGCGCTGAAATTTAAAATCTCATTCATCTTTAACTCTCCCGAAAAACGCTTTTACCATAAGCACGCCGGCGACAAACATACAAATCTGCCCGATTAAATCTTTATATCTGAGCTGCCATATAATATCGCCGACCATCATCGGCGTCGTCTGAGTAATCTGAGACGGTTTCAACAAATCCGCGTACGGATAAGAAATAACCCACAAACAAACGCCGAACACTAAAAGCCCCAGCGGTAAATACTTCATAAACCTGCGTTCGTTCTGCGCGTATTTCGTGCCTTTGCCGAGCATGCTCGCCGTCCCCGCGAATAAGACTGTAATCAAACCCGCGCAGACCGACAGTTCAAAAACGGCGGCCCACGGCGCACCCATGTTAAACATCGCCACGGCTACCGTCGCGGAAAGCAGCGCAAGCCACATGGCGGCGTAAATAAAACTTCTGCTCATCGCCGCGAACAGAGAAGTAAGCACCATAGAAATTAAAATCGCCAGGTGTATCATTTAAGCCCCCTTACAAAAGGCTCCAAAAACGTGTTATACATAAAAGGGAAATACAGCCCTGCGGCAATTATAATAAACGTAAAAATACCTGTAGGAACCAGCATGCCGGCGGAAACTTCTTTAACCGTTTTCATTTTGCCTTCGGCGCGGCCGAAGAAAATATTTCTCTGCGCGCGCAGGAAGTACGCCAGCGTCACCACGCTGGCTAGCAGCGCGATAAACGCAAACAGATAAAACCCCGCCTGCCAAAGCGCGGCGATAATTAAAAGTTTGCTCCAAAACCCGGACAGCGGCGGTATGCCCGCCGTGGAAAGCATTGAAATAAGAGAAAATGCCGACGTGTACGGCATTTGTTTTTCAAGCCCGTAAAGCTCTTTAATATTGCAGGTCCCGGCCGCGCTTTCCAAAGCCCCGGCGCTGAAAAATAACGAGGTTTTAAAAGTGGCGTGGTTAAACAAATGGAACACAGCGCCCATAAGCCCGAGCGGCGTGGCCAGACCAGCCGCCAGAAAAATATAACCCATCTGGCTGATACTTGAGTAGGCGAGCATTCTTTTAAAATTAGTCTGCTGCAAAGCCATTACCGCGCCGACGATTATTGACACCGTGCCGAACAGCATTATGCTTTTGCCGACGGGATTTACCGCCGTCAGATGGTTAACCAGACCGAGCATTACGGTAATTTTAATTAAAGTGTAAGCGCCCGCGGCCTTTGTAACAATGCCCGCAAGCAGCGCGGAAACGGGAGTTGACGCGCTTGCGTAAGCGTCCGGCGTCCACGTGTGGAAAGGGACTAACCCGGTCTTTACCATAAAACCGCAGGCCATTATGCCCAAGAAAACGTTAACCACCGGCCCGCCGTTAACGTTGGCGGCCATGGCGTCTTTCAGGTGGGCAAAGCTGGTTCCGCCGGCGTATAAAAATAAAATGGCGATGGCAAAAATTATAGCTATGGACGCCAGCGCGGAAAGATAAAAATATTTGATGGCGCCTTCTGTTCCTTCCGGCTTGTCATAAAAAGCTATCAGCGTAAAAGAGACTACGGCGATTACTTCCAAAAACACGTAAGTCGTAAAAAAGTCCCGCGCAACGGTAATACCCGCCATGCCGGCGGCGGCCGTCAGAATCAAAGCGTAATAAGTGCCTTTCCTGTCAGTCTTTTCCGTGTAAGAAGCAAACCAGACGACGCAGAACGATATCAGGAAAATCAGCCCTAGCATAAGAACGGAAAAAATATCCTCTCCGCTGAAAATTTCCTGCGTATTAATCCCGGCGTGGTTAATAAAATAAACCGCGTTAGCCAGCGCGAAACACGCGGCCAGCGCAAGCAGCGAAACGAACGCCGCCGCGCGCGGACGTTTGTTTAAAAACGAAACAATTATCGCCGCGGCCACGGGAATGATTATAAAGTTAGTGTAAGAAAACATTTAAACCCATCCTCCGGATAAAGACAAAACGGCAAAAACCAAAGCGCCTATCAACGCCCACAAAATATAACTTATGCTGAGGCCCGTATGCATGGCGGAGCCTTTTTTAGAAAATCTTTTTATGACGGTGGTGGGCATGACGTCAATGATAAAATCAAAAAACCTGTCCGTCTTAAAAAGGCCGGTTGAAACCGCCAGAGAAGCCGTCCTCGCGGCCTGATAAAAATCAGGCGGCGTAAAATCCCCAAAGCTGGGCGACGGCCACTTAATATGCAGCGCAACGGCGGCCAGGATTACCGCTATACCGACGCCGGACACCCAGTTAAAATTAAAATGCGCGTGCTCAAGAACAAATAAATTCCGCGCGTCGAAAACCCAGCCCGCGCTGAACAACAAAGCCAAAACCGCAAACACTCCGGCGGAAAAATTTAACATAACCGGCACGGGCTTAACCTGCGTGTTGCCTTTAAACAAAGCGGCGATTACTTTAAAAAACGCCGCCAATATAAAAATATGGGCCAAAGCTATAAAAATAATGCCGACAGTATTCCCGCTGTACAGTCCGGCGTAAGTATTTGAGAATATTATATCAAGCAGCGTGACTTTGCACAAAACCGCGCAGGAAATTATGAAACACACGGCGGTAAATTTCATCTTTTTAAGCGAGCCGCCTATTTTGTCTAACGCCGTTGAGCCCGCCGCTGCTTCAATAATTCCGGCACATAAAAACATAGAGGACAACGCGGCCGCTTTATAAATACCGTGGCTGACAAGTTCCGCCGCGCCGCCCAGAGACGCGCCCTGCTCAAAAGCCAGCAATCCTATTTGCAGGATAATATTGTAAGCGATAAATCCTTTCAAATCTTTCTGCTTAAATAACATTACGACAGCGACGATTATCGACGGAATAGCCAGACAAATAAAGATATTGGCGCCCAAAGAACCGCCGGATAAATTAAAAAACGTCATTATTCTGCCGAGCAAAAATACTGCCAGAATTTTCTCAAACGCCGCCGGAAGATATGCCATAAAAGCGGAGTTGGTTTTCTCCGCCGCGTCGGGAATCCAAGAGTGAAAAGGCACCGCGCCCGCTTTGGCAAGCGCGCCGGCGCACATTAACAAAAACGCCCACGCGCCGTAACTGTCGGTAAGCTGTACAGGTCCGGTTTTTATAATGCTTATTTCAAAACTGCCGGCCGCGGCCGCCGTCAAAACAACGCCGGCCAAAAGCGCGATGTCGCCGACGGCGTTAATGATGAACGCTTTAAACGCCGTACTCTGCGCGCCTGCGGAGACGATAAAAATGTAAAGGCTGACAAGCAGCCCTTCCCAGAAGAAAAGCATCAAAAGCAAATTGTCCGCCATTGCCGCGCCGCAGGCGAAAGACAGCGTAAAAAGAAAAGAAAAATAAAACCATTTTTCATTTTCAATTTTGCTTTTCGCGGCGTAGAGCAAAATTATAAAAGCGAAAAAGCAAAGAGCGGCGACTACGGTTTTCTCAAAAGTTCCGGCGGTAAGAGAGAACGGCAAAACGCCTTCGCACCAGTTCATATAAAACATCTGGAAATCTTGTGCAAACAACGCTACCGCCGCGCCCAACGCGCCGACGGCGCCGATAAAAGTGAAAAATTTATTTGACAACGGATATTTTTTGCCGAAAACCAAAACGCCGGCAGCGCAAATTAAAGGGAGCAAAACGGGAACAAGTATCGTCATAACACCCCCATCTGCGCCGCCGCGCGCACAAGATATCCGACGGGGAAACTTATAAGAAACGCGGCCGCCAAAGCCATCACGCCGAGCAGCGTGACTGAAAATACCGTCTGAAAACTGCCATCTCCCGCAGCCCACTCATGCTGAGGCGCGCCTAGAAAAACCAAATGGAAAGTCCTCAACAAATAGACCGCGGTAAAACACGCTGCAACCAAAAACATAAAAAATATAAAACCGTAACCGGGAATTAACGCGCTTTTGAAAACCATAAATTTACTGAAAAACCCGCTGAGCGGCGGTATACCCGCGACGGACAGCGCGCACAGCGCGAAAGCAGTCCCCGTCCACGGCATTACTTTCCAAAGGCCGCCCATCATCGTAATATCTTTCGTATGCGTTTTGTGTTCTATGATGCCGGCGCATAAGAATAAACCGCCTTTCGCGATGCCGTGTATCATAATAAAAAGCATGCCGGCTATGAGACCGGCGGCACTCCCCGTCGACAAAGCAAGAAAAATAAAACCAAGCTGGCTGATGGTGGAGTACGCGATAATGCGCTTGATATTTGTCTCTCTTATCGCCGCGCCGCCGGCGACTAAAGAGCTTAACCCTGCAACAAAGGCCACGCCCTGCATAAGCGCGGGATCGCAGTGGATAGTATAAAAAACGCGAGCGAAAACGTAAACGCCTATTTTGACAAGCACCGCCGCGTGAAGAAGAGCCGTAACCGGGCTGGGCGCGACGCCGGCGTCCGGCAGCCACGTCGAAAACGGCAAAATGGCGGATTTGGAAAACATTCCTATAATGAAAAGCAGGCACGCTATTGCCGGCACGTGCGCGCCTTTGAGAAGAGATAAATCAACCGTGCCGTTTGAAAAGTAAACCGCGATTATCCCCATCAGCATAAATAGAGCGCCGAAAACCGTAATGAGGAAAGTTTTAACCGCTTTCTTCTTATCCGCGTCTTTGCGGAAAAAGCCGACCAGTTTCCAGCTGCACACCGCGGTAACTTCCCAAAAAACAAAAGTCCATATAAGATTAAAACTGAAAACAAGACCAAGCATGGAACCTAAGAAAAGGATGACAAAGGTATAATATTCCGTCTCATAATCAGCGTCGTGAATATAACCCGTGGAATAAAAAATTATTATCAGGCTCAGGAAAGAAACGCAGCATGCCATAAAGCCGGACAGCATGTCCAGCTCAAAATGAGGGCCGAAACCGAGCGGCATTTCAAACCGCCAGACAAACGCCGTTCCGTTCCCAGCCGCTGTCAGTAAATAAACGGATAACAAAAAAACAACCGCCCCAAGCGCGACCGCAATATGGGCGGGTTTAAAACCCAGTTTACTTAACAAAGGAACAGCGAAAGCCCCCAAGATAGGCCCCAATATTATCGTTAAAAGCATAATATATGATAGCATAAAGTAAAATTCGTTTCCAGATATACCTAAATTATGTACAATTAAGATAATATATATATTTTATAATATCCTTTAGGAGCCAGTATGAATAAAAAATTGTTGGTTGTCCTTACAATTCTAGGCACCGCATTATTGTCGTCCTGCTATGATAAAGAGGACGTAGAAGCTTTTAAAAAATCTTCCCAGACACAACAACAGTCTTCCGCCCAAACAGCTGCTACAACCGCGGCGGTTGTAACCGCGCCGGATAACTCTTCTCCCGCGCCAGTCCCCGTCGTCGGCACTTTTTGGACGGACGGCGGTTTTAAAGATCCTTTGGTTGACCGCTTTTCTTATTTCCCGTCGTACGTCGGCACGGACTCTTACCCCAATGTCAAAAATTTCATATTAAAAAACCAGCGTCCGCCCGAAGACGTAGTCCAGACGGAAGAAATAGTAAATTATTTCCCTTATAATTATCCCGCGCCGGATACGTATTCCGCTTATCCCGCGACAATCGTCACCGAATATACGGAATGTCCGTGGGTTAAAGACCATATGCTTGTCAAAATAGGCGTGCGGACGAAGGACCCCGTGCAGCAGCCCGCGCCGCCGGAAAATCTGGTTTTCTTAATAGATATCTCCGGCTCAATGGGCGGCGAAAATAAACTGTCGCTTATCAAGCAGTCATTCCCGTTCCTTTTGCAGATGCTGCGGGACCAGGACGTTGTTTCCGTCGTGACTTACGCTAAAGACGTGCAGGTACAGCTTGAAGGCCTGAACGGTTCCCAGAAAGACAAAATTATGCAGACCGTCGCGGCTTTAAAGAGCGGCGGCAGGACAAACGGCGCTGCCGGCATAGATAAAGCTTATGAAATTGCAAGAAAATATTTTCTGCAAAACGGCAATAACCGCGTCATTTTGGCGACGGACGGTTATTTTAATATAGGCCCCACGGCGATTACCGACCTTGAAGGCCAGATTGTGCAGCAAGAACAAAACGGCATAACATTAAGCGTGCTTGGCTACGGCATGGGCGATATGAAAGATCCCAAAATGCAGTCCCTGGCGGACAAAGGCACGGGCACTTATAACTATATTAACAACGCGCAAGACGCCGAAAATATTTGGGACCGCGAGTTTGCAACGACAAGAACAGTTACACAGGTCCTGGCGCGCGACGTTAAATTTAAAGTTGAAATTAACCCAGTCAAAGTGCAGTCATACAGACTTATCGGATATAAGAAGAAATATAACAGCCCCGGCCAGCCTTACCAGGCGGACGGCGGTATTCTATCTTCCGGGCAGGAGCTGACGGCAATTTATGAAATTATCCCGCGCTGCGTGACATGCGCCGACGGGAAAGCGCCGTCAGACTCCGTTTACGACGCGGCCGGCCCGCGCTGCCAGCGCGAAGTGATGACCGTAAAAATGCTTTATAAAGATATTGATACCGGCGCGCAGTCTTATATAGAAGCTCCGGTGAGCATCAGCAGTTTTGTAAACTTTGACCTGGCGTCGGAAGACACGCGCTTCGCGGCCTCAGCCGCGCAGTTCGGCCAGATTCTGGAAAACAATATGTACAAAGGTACTATGACGATAGACGACGTTTTAAGAACGGCGTTTAACGCCAGAACCTACGACCCCGGAAACCTGCGCGCGGATTTTATACAAACCGCGAATACTTACAGAAATATAAAGTAAAACCAAAAATAAAAATCTCTCTTCCAAAAAGGAAGAGAGATTTTTTTATGCCGTAAAGCAGAATCAAAAACCGCGGCAGTTTGCCGTGTCTGGCCGTTGCCGTAACCCGTAGTCCGTAGGAAAAATTTCACAGGTATTTGGGTTAAATTTCAATTTTTTTCGGGCGCGGTGTACTGAGAAGTTGAGGAGCGTACGCGACGAAACGGTACATTAGCCCGAAAAAAATTGAAATTTAACCCAAATACCGAAGAACATTTTTCTTCAACCCGCCAAGCAACCGAAGGGAGCGAAACAGGAGAAATCGCGGAGCGCCTCAGCCGCAGGCGTCGTGATATAAGTGTGATTTTCTAGGAAAATCACTCCTCTAACCTACATCACCTGGTTCAATTCTATTGTCTTTACGCCCTTGTCTATGACAACATAGGTGTGGCCTGCTTTGCGCTCTTTGAGGCCTAATATGTTTACGCCGTATTCTACGACGTATTTATTGCCGTCTTTTCGCGCGTCTTTAATTTCAAAAATATTGTCCGGCAGATTATTTTTTGACTCAAGTATTAAAAAAGATTTTTTGGAAAAATCAACCTTCGGATAACTGCCGTAAGAAGATTTTTTAAATTTATCATACTCCGCCTGCGTGGAAATAATTTTATAATCCACCGGCGCGGTAAGCATTGTCCGCGCGCTTTCATCTTCGCCCTGCGCGGCGGGCTGAGCCTCTATTACTTCGGTATCGACGACAACCTCCGCCGGCTCCGCGTTTTCTTTCACGACGGACACATCGGAAGACTCTAAAGTTATCGGGCGGTATTTGCGCTGTTTATCACCTTCCGCCATCTTGTCAAACATATCTTCCTGCTTTTTGGCTACGCCCACAATGCCCGCGCCTGATAAATCTATCGCCGTGCTCTCGGCCTCCTGCGCGACGGTTTCCGTATCGGTTGCGTCTTCTGCGGCTGCTTCTTCCGCGGACGCACCGGAAGATTCTTCCTGCTGCGGCGCCGAAGGCGCGGCGCGCGGCGCGCGTTTTAGTACAAAAGAATAAACGCTCGCCGTCGCAAGCAGCGCGACGCTGATTATAAACATTGCCCAGTACTTCAAAGGCGCGTTTTTCATTTTACCCCGTATTTTGCGGTGATTACAGATTTAAGACCGCCGCGCGGCGTAAACTCCGCCGTGATAACGGCCCTCTTGGGCTTGCACGCCGCGACGACGTCGTCCAAAATTTTATTCGCGGTGTTTTCCATAAAAATTCCCATGTCGCGGTATTCAAGAAAATAATATTTCAAAGATTTAAGTTCAAGGCACAACTTATTCGGCACGTAATCAATGGTAATCACGCCGAAATCCGGCAGCCCTGTTTTCGGGCAGACCGACGTAAATTCCGGCAGAACTATTTTAATTTCATAATCACGTTTATACTGGTTTTCCCAGCACTCTATTTTCGGGAGTTTGGCGTCCGCTCCTTTTTTAGCGTGGCCTTTTGTGTAGCCGAAATCTATATCGCTCATATTTTAAACCTCTGCATTCTGAGAGAATTTAATATCATCGCCAGCAGGCCGCCGACGGCAAAAACCTCCGCGCCATACCACGGCGCCTTGACGGCCTTAATCAAAAATACTATAAACAGTCCGTTAGCCAGAAACGCCAGAAAAATATTCTGTATGATATTTATGTTTATCCTTCTATAAATTTTATTCAGCGCGGTTAAGCAGCTGAAATCTTTTCTGTTAATAACGATATCCACCCAGTTCGCGTGGGCGGAGTGTTCGGAAGAATAGGCAATGCTGGCGTCCGCGTCAAGCATGGCCAGAATGTCGTTAAATCCGTCGCCGGCCATGACGGTTATTTTGCCGTCATTCTGCATTTTGCGAATCATTGCCGCTTTGGCTTCCGGCAGCACCGAAGAAAAATACGTCAGGCCGCCCAGCGCGCCGGCTATATAAGCCACCGTTCGGCTGCCGTCGCCGGAAAGCAGTATAATTTCATAGCCGCTTTTTTTAAGTTTTTCTACGGTATCCACCGCGCCGGGGCGCAGAGTGTCGCTTAAAGAAATGAAACCCAGGAAATCATTATTGCGCGCGACGCAGATGACAATTTCATTCGCCCACGCGCGGTCCAGCCCGTCGGTTTTAATTTTTTCTTCTTCAAACCAGTTTTGGTTGCCTATATAAATAATGTCCCCGCCGCTTCTGGCGCGTATGCCTTTGCCGGGGTAAATTTCTATGGACTCAAGCGCGTCGGGTTTAATAAGTTTTATCTCGGCGTAGGCTTTTATGGCGCGGGCGTAAGTATCGTCCAAAGTCTGCTCAGCCGTGACCGCCGTTTTCAAAATTAATTCTTTATTTATGCTTCTCACCGGATAAACGTTTGTCACTTCAAAAATCCCGTTCGTGACGGTGCCGGTTTTGTCCAGAAAAATTAAATCCGCCGCCTTAAAAATTTTAAGCGCGTCGATATTTTGCAAATCAAGCCCTTCTTTATGCACGCCGCGTTTAACGTAGCGGTTTGTGAGCGGCACCGCCGCGACAAGCGCCGCCGGGCAGGATAAAGCCGCGAAAAATAATCCCGTCACGAGATAATTGTCCAGCGTAGTCACGCCGCGGGTATAAACGCCGTACCAGACGTATAACACGCAGGCCAGCAGCAGCGGCGGCCAGAAAAATTTTACGTAAATGTCCAGCGGGTTATGAATAAGCTGTTTTTTAAGTTCGCTGTTTTTTAAAGTATTGACCACGGAATAAATTTCCGTCTGGGACAAAACGCACGACGCTTCCACAAAAATATCCGCCGCCAGGTTAACCGTGCCGGCGTAAACATTTTCTCCTTCCCCCTTAACGGCCGCGATAGCGTTGCCGGTGATAATGCTTTCGTCAACTTCAGTCCTGCCTTTGACGATAAAACCGTCTATCGGAACGCTTTCGCCTTTTTTTATATGAAGAATATCCCCGACTTTTATTTCGGACGCAAAAATTTTACTTTCTTCATCGCCGTGCACGGCGCGGGCGGATTTGGGCAGGAAATCCTGCATCTTGCCTAGGAACGCCTTAGAAATTTCCCGCTGCCGCGCGAAAATGCCGTAAACAAAATTTATAATAGCAACGTTAAGCACGGGAAGCGCGAACAAATTATCTACGCCGCCCAAATTCTTTTCCGGCATAAAAAGATTTATGAAACTGAACAGCAGCCCGCATATAACGGCGACGCCGGCGCAGAGATTAAAAGTAAGCCGCAGCTTTTTTACGTCGTTATAAGCGTTGGAAAAAATATGGGAACAGAGCAGAAAGCACGCCAAACAGGCCAGTATAAAAATGCCCATCGTCGAGTTATTATAATATTGCCCGAACAATATAAGCGCCAAAAATAAAAAAGACAAAACAAAACGCACGCGGTAAGAAACTACGGACAAAAACTCCGTTCCGCCGCCGTCATGCGTTTGTTTTGCCTGAGCGTTTTTCATCGTAAAGCCGTCAAAAGAATCTGCTGCCGGCAAGCGCCTGCTGTCCGGCATCGGTCTTAAGCATTTGGATTTTCGCGTTATACCTGTCCGCGTTCGCCGGATCTATCGTGCGCGCGATAACGTAATTGGCCGCGGCCGCGACGGTGTCGCTCGCCGCGAAAATATCGCCCATCAGTTCATACACCGGCACAAAAGACTGGTCTAATTCTTTGGATTTTAAAAGTTCAGAAAGCGCTTCCTCATAATCGCCGTGTTTAAAATACATTTCGCCCATATAGTAGTGGGCGAGAGCGTTATTGGGGTCCATCTGGACGGCCGTCTGGAAATCATTAAACGCGTCGGCGTACATCTGGTTCATTTTAAGCGCGCGGCCGCGTTCAAGGTAGGCGCGCGCGAAATTCGGGCGCAGCTGTATGGTCCTTGTAAAATCAAGCGCGGCGTTCAAAAAGTCTCCGGTGTCATAATAATATAAACCGCGGTTAAAGAAAGCTGCCCAGTTTTGGTCGTCAATCTGTATGGCGCGGTAAAAGTCATTATAAGCCTTAATGCCTTCCCCGACGTTATAATACGCTATGCCGCGGTTGACTATGGCCGTATAATACTGCGGGTTGAGTTTAATAGCTTCGTTCAAAAAAATTATCGCGTTGTAATAACGGCCCTGGTCAAGATAAAAAGCGCCGAGGTTATTTAAAGCCTGCGGGTTTGACGAATTTATTTCCACCGCTTTAACGTAATCCCTTTCCGCGTTGGCGAGCAGCCGCCTTCTGTTCTTCA
Source organism: Elusimicrobiota bacterium (assembly GCA_009778915.1). Classification (GTDB taxonomy): domain Bacteria; phylum Elusimicrobiota; class Elusimicrobia; order Elusimicrobiales; family Elusimicrobiaceae; genus Elusimicrobium. Next base: position 68,813 of record WRFH01000002.1, on the reverse strand, counting down.
AATCTTTTGACGCTATGGTTTCAAACACCATGCCGCGGTTGGTATAGGCGCCGAAATTTTTGGGCGAATCTTTTATTATAGAAGAATAAAGTTTCAGAGCGTCGGTATAAGCGCCCTTTTCCGTGAAATAAAGGGCTTGTTTAAATTTGGCGTTATCGTCGCCGCCGCAGCCGAGCAGCAGCCCTGAAACAATAAAAGAGAGTGCGATTACCTTTTTCATTTTCCCTCCGGAGCTTTGTCAAAAAACATAGCGTAGGCCAGCAGCGCGGCCCCTATACAAATACTTGAGTCGGCAACGTTAAAAACCGGCCATACTCTGAAATCTATCATATCCACGACAAAACCTAAAACTATTCTATCATAAACATTGCCGGCGGCGCCGCCTAAAATCAAACTTACGCCCAGCATACCCAGCGGCGGGCGCAGCGCGGAGAGTTCCTTCCAAGATTTTACTATAAATGTTATGACTATTAACATAACAATCAACCAGAACCAATTAGCGTCCTGGAGCAAGCCAAAGGCTGCGCCGGTATTTTCAACATACGTCAGGTGCAAAAATTTAAAAATTTTTACGCTGCCGTACGGCCGCAAAAGTTCCAGCGCCAGCACTTTTGTAATCCTGTCCAACGCCAGAACAACCAAAACAATAATCACGGCGGTTTTGTTGGTGGTAAAAAATTTTTTAAGTTTAGTCAACATTTATCCCTTCGCGCTCCAGCACGCCGGCGCAGCGGGCGCAGACTTCGGCGTGTTTTTTGTCGGAGCCGACGTCCTCTTTCCACTGCCAGCACCGCGGGCACTTTGCGCCGTGCGCGTGCTCCACCACGACGACTAAATCTTTGCCGCCGGCGTTTGTAATTTCCACGTCCGACACTATGGCGATTTCCGCCCAAAGCGCCTTATTTTCTTCCAAAAATTTAAGTTCCGCGGCGGAAGAAGTTTTAAAAATAATTTTAGCCTCAAGCGACGAACCTATTAAATTTGCTGTCCTCGCTTCTTCCAGCGCTTTCAAAACAATTTCGCGCGTTTTTCTTATTTTATCCCATTTCTCCAAAAATTTAGGATGCCTGTCCATGCTGTTGACTTTTGGAAAAAGAGACAGAAAAATGCTTTCCTCCAAATCTTTGCCGCACGGCAGTTTTTTAAGTTCCTGCCACGCTTCTTCCGTAGTGAACGAAAGTACCGGCGCCAAAAGTTTTAACAATGCTATAAGTATTTTATAAAGGGCCGTCTGCCCGCTGCGTCTGGCCTGGGAATCCACTCCCTGCGTATACAAGCGGTCTTTTGCGGAATCCAGCATAAACGCCGACAGGTCCAAATTACAAAAGTCCAACATTTCAAGCATCGCGCCCCTGAACTCATAGTTCATATAGAGAGACTGTACTTCCATAAAAACATTATCCATCTTTAACAACATGTATCTGTCTATCTCATGCAAATCGTCAAACTTAACTTCATGCTTTGCCGGGTTAAAATCAAACAGACTGCCAAGCGCGTAACGCAGAGTGTTGCGCAGTTTGCGGTAACTGTCCACGGGGCCCTGCAAAATTTCGTCTGAAATTCTTACGTCGTCCTGGTAGTCGGACAGGCTTACCCACAGACGCAGAATGTCCGCGCCGTATTTGTTAAAAACTTCATGCGGCTCAACGGTGTTTCCCAAAGATTTATGCATCGCTTTGCCGTTCTGGTCCAGCACAAAACCGTGAGTCAAAATCTGCTCAAAAGGCGCTTTGCCCTCCAACGCCACCGACGGGATTAACGAACTTTGGAACCAGCCTCTGTGCTGATCGGAACCTTCGGAATAAAGGTCCGCCGGATATTTCAAATCTCTGTCTTTCAAAACGGCGCGCCACGAACAGCCTGAGTCCAGCCACACATCCAAAATATCTTTTTCTTTCCTGAATTTTTTACCGCCGCATTTGCAGGTATAACCTGCAGGCAAAATATCTTCGTTCGGAAAATTAAACCAGAAATCGCCGCCGTGTTTCATGCCGAGTTCTTTAATGCGGTCAAAAAGTTTTTTATCCACCTGTTCTTTGCCGCAGTCCTCGCAGTAAAACACCGTCGCGGGCGTGCCCCAGAAACGCTGGCGCGTCAAACACCAGTCCGGCCGGCCGCGCACCATGCTGCCTATGCGCTCTTTGCCGCCTGGCGGGAAAAATTCTACGCCGTCCACCGCTTCAGAAAGTTTTTGGCGCAGATTATTGTCGTCGATAGACAAAAACCACTGCTCCGTCGCCCTGAAAATCACCGGCTCTTTACAGCGCCAGCAATGCGGGTAACTGTGAGTGATATTTTCCTGTTTAATTAAATTACCGGACTCTTTAAGAAGTTTGACGATTTCAGAATTTGCCTCAAAAATACTGCGGCCCACGCATACGCCGGCGTCAGCGGTAAAAACACCTTTTTCGTCCACCGGGCAAAAAATATCAAGGCCCCATTTCTGGCCGGCGTGGAAATCTTCCTCGCCGTGGCCGGGCGCTATGTGCACTATGCCGACGCCCGTGTCCATAGCCACAAAATCAGTCCATATCACGGGATTTAAAACGCCGGTAAACGGGTGCTTGTATTTTAAACCGACAAGTTCTTCGCCGGAAAAAGAAACTTCTTTGCTTACGTCAAGCCCGCAGGTTTTGGCAAAAGTTTCCGCCAGTTTTTGCGCGACGATATAATGCTCGTTAGTTTTTTTATCGCGCAGAAGAACGTAAGTTTCGTCTTTATTTACGGCGGCGGCTCTGTTGGCGGGAATCGTCCACGGCGTAGTCGTCCACACGACGATGGACACGCGGTCTTTGCCTTTAAACTTTTCCGCAAGGTTAAAACGCAGATAGATTGAAGTTGATGTTTTGTCTTTATATTCCGTCTCAGCGTCCGCGAGCGCGGTCTCACAGTTCGGGCACCAGTAAATTGTTTTTTTGCCGCGGTAAGCAAGGCCGCGTTCGATAAAATCCAAAAACGTCGTTATAACCGTGCCTTCGTAGCGCGGGGCCATGGTGCTGTAATAATTTTCAAAATCCCCCTGCACGCCGAGACGCATGAAACCTTCTTTCTGTATGCCTATAAATTTGCCGGCAAACTCACGCGTTTTTTTTCTGAAACCGGGCACGTCTTCTTCTTTTATATTTTTTTTCTCAATTTTTAATTCTTTCATCAGCGCGGTTTCAATGGGCAACCCGTGGCAGTCCCACCCGGGAATATACGGGGACCGAAAACCCATCATAGTATGGCTTTTGACGATAATGTCTTTAACCGTTTTATCCAGCGCGTGGCCTATGTGTATATGGCCGTTGGCGTAAGGCGGCCCGTCGTGTAAAATAAAAACCGGCGCGTTTTTACGCGCCTCAAGCATTTTTTTATAGAGGTTAATTGATTTCCAAAACTCAACAAGTTTCGGCTCTTTCTGCGCCAAACCGGCCCTCATGGGAAAATCGGTTTTTGGCAGCAGAACGGTGGTGGAGTACTTATTTTTATTATTATCCGGCATAATTTTACCTCTATGAAATATGTATATATTATACTAATAAAGTTTATCCGCCGCTTTAACGCCGTGCAAAATTGTTATAATATGTTGACGGGGAGCTTATGAATAAGCTGAGAGGGAGTTTTTAACTCCGACCCTTATAACCTGATTTGGATAATGCCAACGTAGGGACGAACATTAGATTTTAATGGGAAACGCGTGTTTGGCGTTTCCCGTTTTTTATTATGAAAGAAACTTTACTTGTCTACAATTACCTCGGCGCGGCGGACTGGGCTGTTTTTTTTGTTATTCTGGCGCTGACTTTCGGCGCGGCGTTTTACGGACACTGGCTGAAAAAGAGGTCTGAAACAAAACACTCCTCCGGCGGCGTTTTGGAATATATGCTGATGGGCCGCAAACTTACGCTGCCGATGTTCGTGGCCACGCTGTCCGCCACATGGTACGGCGGCATTTTCGGCGTCAATGAAATCACGCATAATTACGGCATATATAATTTCATAACGCAGGGTGTTTTCTGGTACGCGGCTTATATAATTTTCGCGCTGTTTATCGTCAACAAAATAGCGAAATATAATTCCGTGACGCTGCCGGAACTGGCGGGGACGATGTTCGGCCCGCGCTCCGCCAAGACTGCTGCGTTCTTTACATTTTTCTATATACTGCCGGTCGCTTACATCTTAAGCGTAGGTATTTTTTTAAATCTGCTTTTCGGCATGAGCACGCTTCACGGCATGATTTTGGGCGGGCTGTTTACGTGCATGTATTCCGCGTGGGGCGGTTTCCGCGCCGTCGTGTTTTCCGAAATAGTGCAGTTTGTAACCATGTGCGCCGCGGTGCTGATTGTGCTTTTGTTTTCTCTGCACGTTTTCGGCGGATATCATTTCTTGCGGGCGAACCTGCCGGCGGGCCACTTTTCTCTGACGGGCGGGAATACTTTTTTAAACACGATTATCTGGGGCTTTATCGCGCTGGCCACTTTGGTGGACCCCAGTTTTTACCAGCGCGTTTTCGCCGCGGACAGCCCGAAAACGGCGCGCAACGGCATACTTATATGCACGCTGGTCTGGATATGTTTTGATATTTGCACGACGGCGGGCGCGCTTTATTCGCGCGCGCTTTTGCCTAACGCAGTGCCTTCACACGCTTACTTTTTATATTCGGTCCAACTGTTGCCGTCAGGCTTAAAAGGATTTTTCGCGGCCGGTATTCTGGCCCTGATATTATCGACGGTAGATTCTTTTAATTTTATAGCCGCCAATACCATTAGTTATGATTTTTTAAGGCATAAATTTAAAAATGTGGTTACTGTAAATAGGATAGCGATGTTCGGCGGCGCCGCGCTTTCAATAGTTTTAGCGCAGCTGATGAACGGCAGTTTTAAAACCATATGGCTGACGCTGGGCTCCTATATGTCCGCCTGCCTGCTGATACCGCTGCTTTACGGTTACGTCAGGCCGGGCAGAATTTCAGACGGAGTTTTTTGTTTTTCCGCGATAACTTCCACCGTTGTCATGACGGTCTGGAGCGCTACCGCCGCCTACCACTTTGAACTTGACGGGTTTTATATAGGTTTGTTAACTAGTATAATTATCTTAACAACGGCGTTATGGAAAAAGGGTTATGCAAAAAGCGTTAATAATATGTAACGGCGCGGCGGAATCGGCGGAATTTCTGCGCGCGCAGGCTAAAAATAATTTTGTGCTGTGCGCTGACGGCGGCGCGAATACCGCGGCCGCAGCGGATATTACGCCGGACGCGGTTATCGGTGATATGGATTCCGTGACGGCGGAAACGCGCAAAAAATTTAAAAAAGTGCCGTGGCTTAAAATCAGGAACCAAAATAATACTGACTTTGAAAAGGCTCTGGATTTTATAAAAAAATCAGATATAAAAGAGGCCGCCGTCGTATGCGCGGCCGGCGGGCGGCTGGACTTTACTTTAAACAATCTGTTCGCCGCGTCAAGATATCTGCCCTATTTTGACATAGTTTTCAAAAGCGCCGCGTGGGAAATTTATCCCGTCAACAAATCCAAAAAATTTAAATGCCGCGCCGGAACGCGCATAAGCCTGCTGCCGCTGGCCGAATGCGCCGGCGTAAGCCTGGCGGGTTTGGAATATCCTCTTAAAAATAAGAATTTAACGCTGGCGGACACGCTCACTTTAAGCAACCGCGCGATAAAAAATAATTTTGAAGTCCGCATGAAAAAAGGGTTAATGCTTGTTTATATTGAGGTATAATAAATATATGTGGTTTATAAGGATTTTACTTTTAATAATAATTTTTATGGGCGGAGTTTACGTGGGCAACGTTTATGTCCCGCAGAGGGACGCGTCGTCCGCCGTGGCCGTGGCCGTGCCGCAGTTGGAAACTTACGGGACGGATATGTCCGCCTATAATTTCGACAGCGCGCAAAAAACTTTGGCTGATATGCAGACGGATATAGCGCAGGACCAGGAACACTTTTCCCCCACTGTCGCGGACGCGTGGTTTAAAATGCTGAACATGACGCTATCTCTTCAAAATTACAATATAGCGCTTTCAAAATATGAGGCGGAAATTGCAAAGAACAGAGTAAACTCCCAGCCGTCGCCGGATTATATTAAAGCCGCGGCCGATTATTCCGCCGCCAAAAAAACTTTTGAGAAATATATGCAAGACCAAAAAGCCAAAGAAGCCGCGTTGATTCCGCCGCCTCCGCCGGCCGCGCAGCCGCAGCTGAGCACGCCGACGGCAACCGTGCCGCCAGCGCCAGCAAGCAGCCCGACGGTTTCCTTGCCTGTTACAACTCCGGCGCAGCAGAGTTCGCCGACGGCAGCCGTACCCGCTCCCGCGCAAAAATAAATATGACGACGAACATTGTTAAAGCTGATGAAAAAAATTTAAAACAATTTATAAATTTTCCTTATGAATTATATAAGGACGAACCGCTGTGGATTGGCGAAGTGAAGATGGACGTCAAGCACATGCTTACAGAGTACCCTTTTTGGGACCACGCCGATAAACAATTATTTCTGGCTTATCAAGACGGCCGCGTCGCTGGCCGCATTGCCGCCGTAATTAACCGCGTCCATAATGAAAAATGGAACGAGAAATGCGGCATGTTCGGGTTTTTTGACTGCATTGACGACGAAGAAGTTTCATCTGCGTTATTTGCCGCCGCGAAAAACTGGCTTAAACAGCGCGGCATGGAATTTATACGCGGGCCGTTTAACCCTTCGATAAACCATATCTGCGGGCTGCTGACCGAGGATTTTTCTAACGAGCCGTTTATAATGATGCCTTACAATTTCCCTTATTATGAAAAGCTGGTTAAAGCCGCGGGTTTTGAAAAAGTAAAAGATTTGCTGGCTTTTGAGAGGAATAAATATGATAAATTTTCCACGCGTTTTGAAAAAATAATACAGCGCGCAAGCCGCGGGCAGAACAACATTGTAATGCGCCCGCTGGACGTAAAAAATCTTGAACGGGAAGCGATGATTGTCCGTGATATTTATAACGCGGCCTGGGCGCAGAACTGGGGCTCTCTGCCGGTAAGCGAAGACGAAATGGCCGAACTTGCAAAACAGCTTAAAATGGTGGTTAATAAAAAATTAACCTGCGTGGCCGAGGTGGACGGCGTGCCGGCGGGTTTTTACATCTGCCTGCCGAATTTAAACCGCGTGCTTAAAATTTTAAAGGGCAGCTTATGGAATCCCGTCAGAATAGCGCGCGCTTTGCTTGCGTGGAGGAAAATTAGAGACACAAGGCTTGTCATGCTTGGCGTAATTCCGGAGTACAGAAAGCGCGGGCTGGATTTGCTGCTTATAAAACATATAGTAGAGGGCGGCGTTGCCGCCGGTTATGATATGTCCGAAATGAGCTGGCTGCTGGAAGATAACCTAAACATAATCAACGTAGTAAAAGAATGCGGCGGCAGAGAAATGAAACGCAGGTACAGAATTTTCCAGAGTACGCTTTAACCGAATCTAAAAACCGGCGCGTCAAATATTAAGGCGCGCCGGTCTTTTATATTTTTAGTTTACGGTTTTCTGTTTAACGGGCAGCATCTCATAATTATAGTATCTGTCTGTTTCTCATTTGTGGTAATAAGGCCGAATAATATTTTCTTCTTTTTTGATACGGAACCTATTGCAAAAGTATCCCGCGTGGAGCCCGTGCAGTCGGGGTGGCCGGGGGTAACTGCAAAAGTGCTTCCCGAAAGCTTATCTATCATTGTTAAAAGCGCGACCAGCCCCACATAAGATGTCAATTGTTGCACACTGGATTTCCCGTTTAAATCAGAAGCTTTTACTTCTGCTGAATTTGCCGTACAGGTAGCCACCCATATTTCTGAAGATTTCCACATATCCGGCCATAGGGTTGTTGCCGCGGGAGGAGAAGATTTTGTACCGTCGGCATTAGTCCCCGGGACGTTTAGTTTTACTATAGCTTCGCTTATTATCGGGTCTATTGCCCTTTTGCAGACCTCTACGTCTTTTGTTTTGTTGCTTATCAATATGCTTGCAGGTACTTTAACTGTTACCGTTTCGCAATTTCTTACATTATCTATAAACTTATCAATTACTGTCTTGTGCCCGAGAGCAGGGGAGTCAGGAATACCGTTGTCTATGGCCGGGACAGACGGAACACTTATAGGTCGCCTGTAACCGGGAGCCTCTGGAACACCTCGGTCCAAAGCCGGTGCGTCAGGAACGCCGCCGTCAATGGCGGGGACAGACGGAACACTTATAGTATCGGCGTCCGGCTGTGAGTCTGCGGCTGGGGCAGGCATCTTGTAGATTCTTGCGGGAGTAATTACAACTGCAAAACAATATGCGGCTAAAGAACATAAAAAAACAGAAACGAACATTTTTTTCATAACGCCTCCTTAGTTAAGCGATGTATATATTTTAACCTGAAAAAAGACTAATTCAATATAACTAAAAAGACTATGCCGGCCTCAGACGAGAAAATTTTTACGAAAAATGGAATTGGTAAATAATAAGAGATGTATTTTTTAACAAAAAAACGCCCTCTTGTGAGGGCGTTTTTTATAGTTTTATATTTTTTTATTTTATTATGCCTAGGGATTTTCCGGCTATGCCGAAACATTCTATGATTTTGTCTACCTGTTTGTCGGTGTGCGTAGCCATCAGCGTTACGCGCATTAAGGCGTGGCCCGGCGGCACTGCGGGGCTTACGACGGAGTTTACAAAAATTCCCATGCCGTGAAGCGCTTTCCACATTTTAAAACAGTTTTCGTTCGAACCTATGATGACGGGCAGTATCGGCGTCTGGCTGGTACCCAGGTCAAAGCCCAGCTTTTCAAGGCCGGCGCGCAGGCGCGCGGATTGTTTGAAAAGATTGTCACGGCGGGAAGTATCATTTGTAATCATATCCAAAGCTTTGGAAATCGACGCCACGCAGACCGGCGGCATGGCTGCGGAGAAAATCATGCTGCGCGCGTTGTGGCGGATATAGTGGATAATGTCCTCATCCCCGACGACAAAACCGCCCACCGTACCGAAAGTTTTTGAACAGGTGCCGACGATTAAATCAACCTCGCCGTTTTCAAGCCCGAAATGCTCGCACGTGCCGCGGCCGGTTTTACCTATAATGCCGGTGGCGTGCGCGTCGTCCACAATCAGCCGCGCGCCGTATTTTTTGGCAAGCTTTACAATTTGCGGCAGAGGGCAGATGTCCCCCTCCATGCTGAAAACACCGTCGACAATAATCAGTTTGCCTTTCTCAGGCTCTATTTTAGACAAAACTTTTTCCAAATCTTCCATGTCATTGTGTTTATAGCGAACCATTTCGCCGTCGGACAGTTTTACGCCGTCCAAAATGCTGGCGTGGTCCAGTTTGTCAACTATTGCGACGTCCCCTTTTTTGAGAAGACAGCCGACTACGCCCAAATTCATCTGGTACCCGGTCGCGAAAATCAGGCCGGCTTCCCTGCGTTTAAAATCCGCAAGCTGTTTTTCCAGTTTTTCATGCATTACGGTATTTCCGTTTAAAAAACGGCTGCCGGCGCAGCCGGTACCGTATTTTTCGACGGCGGCTATCGCGGCCTTTTTCATTTCCGGGTTATTGGCCAGACCGAGATAATTGTTTGAGCCCGCCATTATAAATTTTTTGCCTTCCAGCATAACTTCCGTGTCCTGCGCGCTTTCCACCGGCTGGAAGTAGCCGTAAATGCCCATACGCATTAGAAGTTTGGCGTCTTTAAATTCCTTACATTTCTGGAAAATGTCTGACATGTTTTTCACCTTTGTATTTTACTGATAATATTGGTTGTTGAACGGCCTTTAAGCAACGGAAATATTATAACTTTTTTTGCAAATTCTTTGCCGGCTACTTCGCCAGCTTTATAATCCCCGCCTTTGACAAGAACGTCCGGTTTAATTGATTTTACCAGATTTGCGGGCGTAAATTCATCAAAAAAACAAACGGCGTCCACCGCTTCAAGAGCGGCGCAGACAAGCGCGCGGTCCGCCTGTTTATTTATGAGGCGGTGCGTTTTTTGAAGGAGCCTGACGGACGCGTCCGTATTCATGCCTACGATAAGAACATCGCCTTTAGATTTTGAAAATTCCAGAATACTGACGTGGCCGGCGTGCAGAATGTCAAAACAGCCGTTTGTAAAAACAATTTTTTTGCCCGCGCGGCGGCACTCGGCCGTAAAAGCGGCAAGCGCGGTTTTGGATAAAATTTTACTTTTTGCTTTTCTCATCTTTAAATATTCTTTCCAAAAGGCCGGTGTCCGAATTGCCTTTGGCGAAATCTTCATTATTTAAAATTTTATTGTGGACGGCTATCGTCGTCTTTACGCCGCCGACTTTAAATTCGTTTAAAGCGCGTTTGGCTTTTATAATGGCGTCTTCCCTCGTCGGCGCCCAGACAATGAGTTTGGCTATAAGACTGTCATAATAGCTGGGTATAGTATACCCCGTATACATGTGCGTGTCAACCCGCACGCCCAGGCCGCCAGCCGGTATCCATTCCGTCACCTCACCGGGGGACGGCGTAAAATTATTTTCGCTGTCCTCCGCGTTTATGCGGTGCTCTATCGCGTGGCAGGTAATACGCAGCGCCTGGGCATGCGTCGGCGTTAAAGGCATATCCTGCGCTATTTCTATCTGCATTTTTACAAGGTCATAGCCGCTTACCATTTCCGTCACCGGGTGTTCCACCTGCAGGCGGGTATTGACTTCCATAAAATAAAAGTTTCTGTTATTATCCATCAGAAATTCGACGGTACCTACGCCTGTATAATGGCAGGCTTTTATCATTTTAGCGGCGGCTTCGGCCAGACTTTTTCTGACGTCTTCCGTAACAAAAGGGGACGGAGATTCTTCTACCAGTTTCTGGTGCCGGCGCTGCATGCTGCAATCCCTCTCCGCGAAAGACAAAACTTTGCCGAGGTTGTCGGCCGCTATCTGTACTTCAATGTGGCGCGGGTTCGGGACAAGTTTTTCAAAGTAAACGCGGTCGTCGCCGAAAGCGGCTTTGGCTTCGTTCTTAGCCATTTGAAGGGCGGAGTCTAAATCTTTTTCTTCCGTTACGGCGCGCATGCCTTTGCCGCCGCCGCCCATTGTGGCTTTTATCATTATCGGAAAACCTATATGATGCGCGACTTCTTTATAATCCGCGCCGACAATGCCGTCCGAACCGGGAATAACCGGCACGCCGGCTTTTACCGCGATTTCGCGCGCGGAACTTTTTACGCCCAGCGCCTCGATAGCCTGCGGCGTGGGACCTATAAAAACTATACCCGCTTTGCTGACGGCTTCCGAAAATTTAGGGTTTTCCGACAAGAAACCATAGCCCGGGTGAACTGCGTCCGCGCCGGTAATTTTGGCGGCGGTTACTATGGCGTCAATATTTAAATAACTTTCCCTGGATGGGGCCGGGCCTATGCAGACGGCTTCATCCGCCGCGCGGACGTGAAGAGAACTTCTGTCCGCCTCGGAATAAACGGCGACGGATTTTATGCCCATTTCCGCAAGCGTCCTGCAAATTCTGATAGCTATTTCCCCGCGGTTGGCAATGAGCACTTTGTTAAATTTCTTCATCAACTTAGGCCTCAATAAAAAATAAAGGCTGGCCGTATTCTACCGGCTTAGCCTCTTCTATGGAAATAACTCTTAAAATGCCTTTGGCGGGAGATTTGACTTCAAATTTTTCGGAAACCATTTCTACTATGCCCAGCACTGCCCCTTCTTCAACAGGAACGCCCTCTTTTAAAGTATTGCTGTTACCTTTTTCCGCCGTATGGAAAACGCCGACGGCGGGAGAGGTTACCGGGATTAAATTACAGTCAAATTTGGACGCTTGCACTGGCGCGTCGGCCGTTTTTATTTCTATGTTATTCCCGTCTTTTTTATAGATAAAATCAACGATATCCGTTTCTTTAAGCCAGGCGGCGAGCTGCGTCAACTGTTTTGTGTCCATATAATCCTCTTAAAAAATTAAAACCCCGCGTAAAAATACGGGGTTTTGAAAATTATTTGCCGTTTGCGGGCGTTTTGACCGGCATTGAGACGTTAACGTTGTCCGTCACCGAAGACATGCCGCGGTTGGCGGTAATCACCGTAAGGGTAATCGACGTGCAGAAAATTATTACGGCGACGACAGTCGTAAACCTGTTCAGGAAATTAAACGCCGTCGGGCCGGAAAAAATATTTTCCGCGCTGCCCGCCCCGCCGAAAAGACCTGCCGCGCTGCCTTTTCCGCTCTGCATTAACACGGACAAAATTAACAGTACGCAGGCAATAAAGTGAATAACCAGTATTAAGTTGTACATTATCAGACCTCTGAGTTAAATTTAATATATTATACAATTTTTACGCATTACATCATATGCGGATAGCGTTTCTTAATGGCGCGGTAAGCCAGGTAACCGTACAGTAGAACCAGCGCCCACAGCGAAATAAAAGACCTGAGCGCGGCGGAAAACGGTGCGTCCATGACAAAAATTTTCAAAATTCCGTCCAGACCGTACGCGTTTGGCAAAAACAGCCTGAAAAAACGTATTGCCCCCGGCATCATAAACCACGGCCAGGAACCGCCGGCCGAAAACATCAGCGGCATTGAACAGACGACCAGGACCGGCGAAATAGCGTCCTTGTCCTCAAAAAATCCGGAAATAAAAGTGGCCAGAAAAGTGACGCTGAGGTAAAACGGCAGCAAAAATACCAGCGCGCCCACAAAATTATGCGCGTTTACGCCTTCCCAGAAAAATTTATACATAAACCCGAACAAAAACAAAAAGTAACCCAGTCCGAAACACAAAAACGTCATTGCCCGCGCCATAAGAATGTCAAAAGGCTTAAAAATTTTCTTATATCTTTTTTTGGAAGAGCGCCGGCCGAAAGCCCATATACAGAGTGACGACATCAGCGTCTGCTGCATGCTGTTTGTGTAGTTGGCCGGAATAATATACTCAAGGTATCCGGTGGAAACGTTATACAAATTCCTGGTGACAAGCGTCACGGGAGCGCGCGTTATAGCGGCCTGTTTGCCGTATTCTGGTTCCAGTTCCTGTATTTCCACGCCGGCGGAAAAAGTTCCTATAACCTTTTCCGCACCGCTGGAAACATATTTGTAATATGACATATATCCGGCGTCCGCATAAACTTTAACTTCCTCCGGCACGCCGCGCAGGATATTGCGCTGGAAATCATTATCTATTACGATAATACCATGGACTTTTTTGGCAATAAGCGCGTCTTTGGCGGACTGGAAATCACGGTAATCGTAAACCGCTTTAATTTCTTCGGACGCGTCTAACATTCTTGCCAGCTCGCGGGAATAATAAGTGTGGTCGTTGTCAATAACGGCAACGGGAATATCCCTAACGATGGCGTTTTTATAAGGCATGGGCGAGAAAAAAGAGAAAAACACCGGCCCCACGATAAGCAGCGACACCATCGCCTTATCGTGCATAAACGCCCGTATCTCTTTTTTAAACAGAAGCAGTATTTTGTCCATGATGTTTGCCGTGCGCGCGCTCTATATAATTTTTATAATGCAGACAGCCGAGGCTTAAAACCAGCGCGCCCATAAAGAACAGAAAAAACATATCCGGCGCGCTGAGGCCGGACGGCGCGCCGCGTATGGCCGTGTTTATAAGTATCCGGTTAAAATGAGTGCCGGGCAACAGGCTGCTCCATACACGCGCGAACAAAGTCATATTCTCCTGCGGCATGCTTACGCCGAAATAAGCGTAAGACGGCCCGAAGAACAAAGACGCAACCGTCAGCGCGATTTTCATGTTGCCGCTGTACCCCGCGGCCAGCACCGATATCGACGCCGTGTAAAACGCGAACAGCCCCGCGCCCGCGGCTATGGTTAAAAAATTCCCGCGCATAGGCACCGTGAAAAATATAAACAAAATACCCAGCATGGTTAAAATGCTGCATGTGAAAATAGCAATATAAACCGATATTTTTGACGCTATTATTTTAAAAGGGCTGCGTCTGATGATGCCGCGTATTTTTCTGCCGCGGCGCTCTTTAAATTCCGACAGCATCGAGTACGTCACCGTAAAGTTTATAAACAGCTGCCACACGGCCGACAACTGCGCCAGCACAAGATAATAAATGTAATTTGTTTCCGGGTTAAAAAGCGCGGTTTCAGACGGAATTACCGGGTCAGCCATAGATATCGCGCTGTCTTCCGGCAGGCCGAGCATCTGGTTTTTATATTTGTAGGAAAATGATTCCGCCACGCCTGCTATGCCTTTTGCCGCGTTGCCGGCGGGGATGACGAACTGGTAGTTTATAAAAGCCGCGGCGTTTGAGCCTTTGCGGTCCAGAATATTTTTCTGGAAATCGCGCTCTATGTAAACTATCGCGAAAATTTTAAGCTGCTCAAAAAGTTCTTTGGCTTCCGGAAAAGTCGCGGTTTTAAATTTTACGTCTATATACGGGCTGGCGTCAAGCGCGCGTATAAACTCGCGCGACATGGCGGTGCGGTCGTCGTCCACCACGGCCGTGGGCACTTTGCGGATGACTTTGCTGGAAAACATCAGCAGCATGAAAGAAAAAATTATAAACGGGAACACCAGGCAGTAAAAAGCTACGGACTTTTTCACGCTGAAAATAAAATGCAGCTCGCGTCTTATTATATACCAGATTTTATACTGCATCGGTGTCCCGGGTTACAAGTACAAAAGCGCGCTCATGCCTTCGCGCAGGCCGTCAATTTTTTCCGCCGGGCGCGCGCGCACTTCAAAAGTTTTCATGTCAAATTCGCCGCGTATTTTGGTGGCGGACCAGACGGCAAAATCGCCGTATTTTGAAATATAATAAATACGGAATTTATACGTTCCGCCGAGCGCGGGAATTTTTATTTTGACGGTGTCGCCTTCTTTTATCTTGGGAAGCAGGTCCTCGCGCACGTTAAACGCGACCCACGCGTCGTTCAAATCAAGCAGCGTGACCACGGGCAGACCGGCGCCCACGACTTCCCCCTCTTCCGTTATAATGCTGGAAATTTCCCCGTCGCGCGGCGCGGTTACAGTGGTTTCGTCGACGTAACTCTGCGCTTCGGTCACCGCGCCTCTTGCCTGGTCGGCAAGCGCCTGGGCAGCGTCTTTATCTTCAACGCGGTTGCCCTCGGCCATTAAGTCATACTGTTTTTTGGCGGTTTCGGCATCTTTGTCCGCCGCGTCGGCTTTGACCTGCGCCTCGTCATAATCCTGGCTGGCGACCATGTCCGCGGCAAAAAGTTTTTTCATTCTGGCCGCTTCTTTTCGGTCAAGTATCGCCGTGACTTCGGCCTTCTGCCACGTGGCGTAAGCGGCGGCTATTTCCTCGGCGCGGGAGCCTGTTTCCGTTTTCTGGTACTCCGCGGAAGCGGCGCGCTCCGCCGCGGCTGCCTGCGCCGCTTTGGCAAAAAGTTCGGGAGAGTCAAGAGTCGCTATCACGTCCCCTTTTTTTACCTGGTCGCCTTCGCTGACGTTGATTTTGTTTACGCGGCCCGTGACTTTCGGGGAAATGTTTAACTGGCGTATAACAACTTCGCCCTGGAGCATTATTTTACCGGGCCACGCCTCGTAAATTATAAATATTACCACCAGCGCGGCCACTGCGGCTATAAACGGCTTTTCTTTAAGCAGAATTTTTACGGCTTCAATTATATTTTTCATAAATTTAAAAAACAAAAATTACGCGGCCCCGCAAAAGCTTACGGGACCGTAAAAATTTTAAGCGTTTCAGTTATTCGTATCTCAACGCGTCTATCGGGTTTAGTTTGCTGGCTTTGTAGGCCGGGAAGAAACCAAAACATACTCCTATAAAGGCCGACACAAAAAATGAAAGCAGGATTGACGATACCGTAATTACCACGCGCAGGTTGCCGAAAGTTTCTATACCCTTAGCAATCCCCACGCCCAACAGAATACCCACAATGCCGCCCAGCAGCGACAGTATGACGGCCTCAGTCAGAAACTGCAGCCTTATATCCCACAGGCTGGCGCCTATGGCCATGCGTATGCCTATTTCTCTCGTCCTCTCCGTCACGGACACAAGCATAATATTCATAATGCCTATGCCGCCGACAAGCAGCGATATGGAGGCTATCGCGCCCAGCAAAAGGCTCATCGTCGTCGCTATGCCTTGCATAGTATTAAGCATCTGGGCAAGGTTCTGTATATAAAAATCATCTTCCTGATTAGGCAGCAGTCTGTGGCGCTGACGCATAAGTTTGCTGACTTCGTCCTGCGTCTGGTTAATAACGTCAAAACTTGTGGCTTGTATCGTGATTGTAGCCACATATTTAGGTCTGTCAGCGCGCGCGCCCATTTTGTTTTGCATGGTTGTCAGCGGAATTATTATGCCGTTGTCCGGATCAAAACCCCAGGCGGAATCCCCCACCTGCGCCATAAGGCCGACAACTTTATACATCTGGCCGTCAATTCTGATATCCTCGTCAATAGGGTTAACGTCGGCGAACATTTCTATCGCCGTCTGATATCCCAAAATGCAGACCATAGCGGCGGAACGCGATTCCGCCGGCGTAAAAAGTCTGCCGTACGCTATTTTCCACGGCTGCACTTTAAACAAATCGTTCGTCGTGCCCATAACGCGCGCTATCGTGCCGCTTCCTTTATAAACCGCGTTTTTGCCGGCGACAACTACGGTGGCGTATACCGCGTTGGCCGTTTTAACTTCGTTACGTATGGCGTCCGCGTCGTCCGACGTAAGATATCTGATATTTTGCGCCGCGAAACTGAAACCGCCGCCGGACGCGCGGCCCGCCTGCAGGTTTAAAGTGTTGGTGCCCATCGTAGCTATTCTGTCGGATATATCCGCGCTGGCGCCCGTGCCTATGGCCGTCATCGCTATAACCGCCGCGACGCCTATAATTATACCCAGGCTTGTCAGGCTTGAGCGCATTTTGTTGGCCCAAATCGCTTTCAGCGCTATGCGGATTACGGTATAAAAAACGGTGAAGTTAAGCATGTTCCGCCTCCGGCTGTTTAGGCGTCTGCATTTTGTCTTCGACAATCTGGCCGTCTAAGAAACGCACCACGCGTTTGGCGTACGCCGCTATATCTTCTTCGTGCGTTATGACTATAACCGTTTTTTTAAATTCGCTGTTTAAGCGGGAGAAAAGAGACATGACTTCATGGCTGGTTTTGGTGTCAAGGTTGCCTGTAGGCTCGTCGGCAAAGATTATCGGCGCGTCGTTGACAAGCGCGCGGGCTATGGCCACCCTCTGCTGCTGCCCGCCGGAAAGCTGGCTGGGCACGTGGTGGGAGCGGGCCTCAAGGCCGACCTGTTTTAAAGCGGTCATCGCGCGTTCGTGCATATGCGCCTGCGGTACTTTGTTATAGACCATAGGCAGTTCGACGTTTTCCTGCGCCGTCGTGCGGGAAAGGAGGTTAAAACCCTGAAACACAAAACCTATTTTCTGGTTTCTTACCGCTGCCAAGTCCGGCAGGTTTTTGGCAACTATGTCTATCCCGTCTAAAAAATATGAGCCAGACGTCGGTTTATCCAGACAGCCCAGAATATTCATGCACGTGCTTTTGCCGCTGCCGCTCGGTCCCATTATTGCCACAAACTCGCCCGATTTTATAGTCAGCGACACGTCTTTGAGCGCGTGCACGTCAACCTCGCCAAGGGAATAAACCTTGCTCAGATTCTTAAACTCTATCAGTTCCACTTTTTAACCCCTTCTCTGCGGGCGTCCCGGTACGGCTAAAAGGCTGCTCTTTTTCTGAACCGTCGTGCTTTCGGACGTTATGGCCAAATCCCCTTCTTTAACGTCGCCTGAAACGATTTCGGTATTTTTATCGTCCTGTATGCCGGTTTTAATGTCAATGCGGACGGGCACGCCGTTTTGCAAAAGCCATATGCCGCGGCTTTTGTATTTTTCCGTCGAATCTTTAGGCGCATATCGCAGCGCTACGTTCGGCGCAAGAAGCACGTTGTCCTTTTGCTGCGTGATAATAGTCACGCTTGCCGTCATGCCGGGTTTTAATTTCTGGTCCTGGTTGTCCACCAAAATAATGACGGTGTACGCCACCATGCCCTGCACTGTCTGCGGCGACAGGCGCACCTGGTTTACGATGCCGTTAAAATTCGTATTCGGGTAGCCGTCTATCGTAAAAGTAACGTTTTGGCCTTCTTTAACTTTTATAATATCCGCCTCGCTGACTAAAACCTCGATTTGCATTTTGGTTAAATCCTGCGCGACTAAAAATAACGTCGGCGTATTAAAACTGGCGGCCACCGTCTGCCCCAAATCAACCGCGCGCGTAATCACAATACCGTCAACCGGCGAAACTATTTTAGTATAACCTAAATTGGTTTTAGCGGTGTCAAGCGCGGCCTGCGCCTGGACTGCGCTGGATTTGTCGGAAAGATATTGGGTTTCGGCGGTATCCAAATCGCTCTTGGCTACAAAGTTTTGGGCGTATAATTCTTTATATCTTTCAAAAGTACGCTGGGAGTTCGCAAGCTGGCTCTGCGCCTTGGTAAGCGCCGCAGACTGCTGAAGCACGGCCTGCTGGAACGGCGCTGGATCAATTTCCGCCAGCAGCTGGCCTTTGGTTACGGGAGAGTTAAAGTCAACATACAACTTATATATAGTGCCCGAAACCTGCGTGCCGACCTCCGTCTGCACGACGGGGTTAATAGTGCCGCTTGCCTGAACCACGTCCTGTATGGAACCGCGTGCCAGAGGTACGGTTTCATAATAAATTTTACCGCTGTTTCTCGTCATAAAGAAATACGCGGCTATAATAATAAAAGGAAGTAATATCAACCCTTTTTTGAACCAGCTAAGATTTTTAAGCCATAAAAAAAATGCTTTCATATTATTTTGTCCCCATTGCTTTTAAAAGCGCGGCCAGCGCGATTTTGTAATTCGTCAGCGACTGCGCGTACTGCAGTTTGGCGCTGCTGAAAGAACTCTCAGCGTCCGTCACTTCAAGACTGCTGCCTATGCCCACTTTATAACGGCCTAAGGCAAGGTCCAGATTTTCCTGCGCCTGCGTCACGCTGAATTCCGACACCGGCACAGCTTCGCCGGACTGCGTCAGCGTCGAATAAGCCTGCGTCACGTCCATTATAATATTCTGGCGCGCCGCCTCTTCCAGATACTGGTAAGACTGGTAATTCGCTTTTGCTTCTTTATACCGCATTTCGGTGCTGAGGCCGTCAAACAAAGTCCAGCTCGCGCTTACGCCGACGGAACCGTTTTGGTAATTAAGCCCGTTAGGCCCGCTCAAACCGTAAGACGCGTTTACGCCGATGTCCGGCAGATAATTTGATTTCTGCGCGCTCAGAGAATACCGCGCGCTTACCGTATTAGCTTTGGCGGCCAAATAGTCCGGCCGGTTTTGGTAGGCCTGGCTCATGGCGGCGTCCATCGTTATATTATATTCCTCGAAGATAAGATTATCGTCAACTCTGTAATTTACGGGATTTGGCAAGCCCAGCAGATTGTTAAGAGCGGCGTAGGCCACGGTAACGGCATTCTTTCCGGTTATCAAGGCCAATTTGGCGGTGTTGAGGTTAACCTGCGCGTTTGTAACGTCGATTTTCGGGCGTATGCCGACTTTATAAAAACTCTGCGCGCTGTCCAACTGGGACTGGTACTGCTCAAGCGAAGTCTGAAAAACGTCTACGCTTTTTATAGCGTAAATCAAATTATAATAAGCCTGCTTTACGTTGTAAACCGTCGTGATTACGGTATTCTGGTAATTAAAACCGGCGCTGGTGTAGTTATATTTTTGCGCTTTGTAATTATAGTAATCCTGTCCGAAAGTAAAAATGCTCCAGTTGGCGTTGAGGCCCGCGCGGGCGGAGTTGGAATAACTGAAAACGTCTTCCGGCACCGTCAGTTCCTGCATGCTTCTGCCGTAAGAGCCGGACGCGCTTATCTGCGGCCAGAAATTAGACGCGCTCTCCCATACTCTTGCCTCCGCGCCCAAAAGACTGCTCTGGGCCGCGCCTAAATTGGGGTTATTCGCCAGCGCTATTTCTATACATTTGTCGAGGGAATAAACCGGTATGTCATTTCCGTCCGTCTGCTGCGCAAACCCTAACCCTGAAAACAACACTAACCCAAGTAAGAATAATTTTTTCATAATAATATTTTACCAATTTAATATAATATGAGTACAACGTTTTTAAAAATTGTTTTATTGCAAACTTATGATAAGAACAATCACTCTTTTAACCGTATCGAATACCTTTATGCTCATCGCCTGGTACGGCCATCTGAAGTATAAAGACAGAGCGCTGTGGCTGGTTATAATAGTCAGCTGGCTGATTGCTTTTGTGGAATATTGTTTCCAGGTGCCGGCTAACAGGATAGGTTCGCAGTATTTTACCGTCACTCAGTTAAAAACCGTGCAGGAAATTATTACGCTGACGGTATTTGTAATTTTTTCTTCGCTTTATTTCAGGGAAAAATTCGCGTGGAACCACTTCGTCGGTTTTTTGTGTCTGGTGATGGCCGCTTATTTTATATTTAGAAAGTAGAGGCGCTTATGTCTAAAAGAATGAACTTCAAAATTTTGTTAAAGGCGGTTGTCATCTGCGTGCTTTTGCTGTTGATGCTGATACCGCTGGCCTTCGTCAAAAACCTGATGAGCGAAAGGAGCGACTATAAGTCAGAAGCCCTGCGCACAATTTCCAATTCCTGGGGCGGGGACCAGCTGGTCGCGGCGCCTTTTGTAAACGTGCCTTATTCTTACGTCGTGGTAGAGCAAGATGAAAACGGCAAAAACCCCAAATCGCGCACGGTGGAAGGCGTTTTAAAATTCTCGCCGAGAGATTTGAATACAAGCGTTGAAATGCTCCCGCAAATCCGCTATATCGGTATTTTTGAAATGCCAGTTTATACGGCGGACTTTACGGTGAAAGGGGATTTCACCGCGCAGCCAGCGCCGGCGGATAAAACCATGAGATACGGCGACGCGTTTCTCACCATCGAACTTACGGATTTAAAAGGCATAGCCAAAATGCCGGAAGGCAGTTTTAACGGCGCGGCTCTGGATTTCGCGCCGTACGCCGGCGACGCCGCGGTGAGTTTCTCCGGCTCACTCGGCCGCGACGAAGATTATAAATCAAACGTCGACATGCCGCAGACGAAAAAAATGGACAGTTATTATTCAGAAGATTACGTCTCGGCCTCGCCTTACAATTCCCGCAATTCCATTAAAGCTATTTCCGCGCCGGTGGATTTTAAAAATAAAAGCGGAAATTTTGACATTAAATTTTCTCTGCGCGGCAGCGGCAGTTTGAACTTTGTCCCGCTCGCGCGGCAAAATAATTTTACTGTAAAATCCACTTGGCCGGACCCGCTGTTTTTCAACAGTTTTTTGCCGGCTTCAAAAGATATTTCTTCCAAAGGGTTTAAGGCGCAGTGGGATATCTCTTATCTGGCCAGCGGCGTGCCGCAGTCGTTTGATAAACTTGACGTGGCCCCGTCAATCTTCGGCGTAAAGCTTTCAACGCCGGTGGACAATTACCGCAACGGCCTGCGCGCGGCAAAATACGGCATTTTATTTTTGGCGCTGACTTTTCTGGCCTGTTTTGTTTTTGAAATCGCCGGTAAAAATCCCATTCACCCGTTCCAATATATTTTGGTCGGCCTTGCCATGGCGGTGTTTTATCTGCTGCTAATTTCTTTGTCGGAATTTATCAGCTTCGGCCTTGCGTATTTTATCGCCGCGGCCGCCGTCATAATTATGATAAGCTGTTATATAAGATACGGCATTATAAAAAGGCCGGGCGCAAAATATTTGTTGGTGCCAGGGCTTGCGCTGGCCGTTTTATACGTCTATCTTTATGTGCTTTTACAACTGCAGGATTTTTCTTTCCTGTTCGGCGCGCTGGGTTTGTTCGCCGGTTTGGGCGCCGTAATGTACGCAACGAGGAATATCAACTGGTATGAAGAATAAACATAAACTTTTTATAAATATGGCAAGCCTCATCGCCGGGCAGAGCACGTGCTGCCGCCTGAGCGTCGGCGCGGTTTTGGTTAAAGACAACCGCGTCATAAGCATAGGTTTTAACGGCGTGCCGGCCGGCAGGAAACACTGCGACGAGCATTTTGAAGAAATCTACAAAAAAGATTTCTGCAAAATATATCCGACGAAAGAAGAATTTTTTAAAAGCAAAACTTTCATGGACGAGCACGGCAAATTTTCCAACGAAAACGAACTGCACGCGGAGCAAAACGCCATTTTATTCGCCGCAAAAAACGGCATAGCCACAAACGGCGCGACGCTGTATATCACGCTGTCTCCGTGCATAAACTGCGCTAAAGTAATAATAACCGCCGGCATAAAAACGGTATTTTATAAAGACCTCTATGACCGCAGCCAGGACGGCATAGTCTTTCTGGCAAAAAACGGCATAGAGTGCCGCCAGCTGACGGCGGATGAAGTAAAGTAGACTTAAAATTTAACAAAAAAATCCGGGCCCGCGTGTGCGGGCCCGGATTATTTATTTTAAAACGCAACTTACTGCTTTGCTATATCAATCAGTTTTTTGAAAGACAGCGGGTCCCGGACTGCCATCTCGGACAACATTTTTCTGTTGAGCGTGATATTCGCTTTATGTAACGCGCTGATGAACTTGGAATAGCTTAAGCCTTCCTCGCGCACCGCGGCGTTAATCCTCATAATCCACAGCTGCCTGTACTGGCCTTTTTTGTCTTTGCGGTCCGTGTAGGCGTGGACTAAAGATTTATCCACCTGCTGGGTGGCCATTCTCAGACGGCGGGATTTATCTCCGTAATAGCCGCTGGCTCTTTTTAAAACTTTCTTTTTTCTTGCGTGTCTTGCTACGCTGTTTGTAACTCTCATATAAAAACGCTCCTATTTCATCGGTAAATATTTGTCAAGAAGTTTGCCTTCGGGCGACGTGGATTCTATAATGCCCACGTGTCTTCTTTCGCGCCTGCGGGAGGCGGACTGCGGCGTCAGCAAATGTTTTCTGCCGGCTTTTCTTCTTTTATATTTACCGGTAGCGGTTCTCGAAAAGCGTTTTTTCGCGCCGCTGTGGTTTCTAAGTTTTGGCATAAATAACCTCTGTATGTTTAATTAAAAAACGATTGACCGCGCGCCGTTCCGTCGGGCACGCAAAGTTTTAACTTAAAAGGAATTTAGTTCTTGGGAACAAACGTCATTGACATTCTGTTTCCAGCGGACTGCAAACCGCCGTCAACGTTTGCCAAAGGCGCCAGCCTTTCGGCAGCGGCGCTCAGCATCTGCTCGCCGATGTCTTTGTGCTGGTTCTCGCGCCCGTGGAAAACCACTACAAGGCGCACCATGTCTTTCCTTTTAAGAAAGTCTTCAATATGCTTAATCTTGACGTCCAAGTCGTGTGACGCTATGCGGGACTTTATCCTGATTTCTTTCAACTCTGTCTTCGCGGCTTTCTTTTTAGCGTCTTTCTGTTTTTTGCCCTGTTCGTAAAGATACTTGGAGTAATCTAATATCTTACATACAGGAGGCTCGGCGGTTGGCGAAATTTCCACCAGATCAAGCTCTTGTTGTCTTGCCAGGTATAAAGATTCCGTTACGGATTTTATTCCCAGCATAGTCCCGTCGGAATTAATAAGTCTTACCTGCGGAACTCTGATTTGTTCGTTTCTGCGGACAAAATCTTTTTTTTCTTTATTGTCTTTTAACATTAATTATTTTGTTCCGTTTTCCGGAACATATAAATTATACCAATTCCCCGTCTTAAGCGCAACCGCCGCTTAAAACCGCCAGGCGACGCCGGCGTTCACGCCCACCCCGCTCACGCTGCCGCCGCGCGCGACAACCTGCGCGTAGGAACTTATCATATCGGTAAACTCTTTTTCCGCGCCGAGGCCGCATTCCACATAGCCGGAGTTTGTATGGATAGACGGCAGGACGGTAGGGCCGGCGACGCCGCTTACGTTGTCATTAAACCCGTAAAAATATTTGGCGGTCAAAGCTCCGCTCCAGCCGCCGTTGAACCCGTAAACAAAATCCACGCCGGGCGCGGCGTAAAAGCCGTTAAGCGCGCTGGACGACATACCCATACCGCTGCCGTAACCGCTGTTCCAGTTTTGGGAACCATACATATTATAAGCCAGCGTCAGGCCGGGCCTTATTATCAAACGTTCCGCCGCGTCGATATCATAAGTACTTTTCAAGGCAACTCCGGTAAACCAGTTCGGCGCGTTATCAGTGTGCCCGTAAAGGCTCATCGCGTTATCATACCCGCCGGCGTAAAGCAACACGGTGGAGCCAAAATTATCTTTTTTAAACGCTCCGCCTAAACCGAACTGCCCGCCGTTCATAATTATGCGCGTCTGCTCAAATTTTATATTGCTGCCGTTATACGCCGCGTAGGCGCCGAGTTTAAAATCCCACCCGTTTCCCAAATCCGCTCCGGTCAGATACGCGCCGGCCACAACGCCGTACATCAGCCCGCGCGCCGTCAGGTCTTCCGAAGTTTTCAATTCGTCGCCCGAACCGTAAACTTTTACCCAGATTTTTTCATTCCTGAAATAATCCTGCTCAAACACATATTCGTTAATCGCAAGCTGATTGTAATAAGCGGACATGGTTGCCACGGAGCCCCTGAAAGCGTTTTTATTCAAAGCCGGCGTGCGTAAAAGCGTGTAAAGCCCGTTGCCGTCAGATATTACGTTATAAAGATAAAGCGGCGTCATAACGGTGCTCTTGGAAGAAGTAAAAGTATAACCCGTGCCGCTGAAATCCGCGGCGCCGTTGTCGGTAAAAATCTGCAGAGGTATTGAAGGGGCCGTCGGCGCGGTTAAAATATTGAAAGAGCCTATATTAATTGTGCCCGTGCCGGAGGGCGAAACAAAATCAAACGTGTCCGAAGTTCCCGCCGCGCCGTCTATATCAACGTAGAAGTTATTTTTATTGGCCGCGCTGAATGTCGTCACGGTAAAATTATTAATTACGCCGTCCATTGAATTTACGTCCGCCGTATCAAGATTGAGGTTGTTTATACTTACCGCAGGCGCGCCTTGCAAGAGATTAAGCGTAGAATTTTCAATATTATTCGTGCCGGCCAAAACCCCGCCGTAATACGTCGTTGTTCCCGCGGTCTGCGTATATGTGCCGGTAAAGTTATCGTTGTTCGCGTTTGCGCCGAACACCACCGTGTCCGGCCCGTCTTTATTTATATAAGTGTTGCTGCTGTAAGATGTCGCAATGCCGCCGTTAAAAATAACCGTGCCGGAATTGCCTTCTATATTTAAATAGGTGTCCAGGATAGTAGTGCCGTCATCATAGCTGAAGAGAGAGATGTCATTCGGCCCGCTGCCGTCGGTGTTGCCGTCAAAAATCGTGGTCCCGCCGTTTGTGTTCAGCGTCATTGTCCCGGTGCCGAAGCTGATGGCGCCGCCCTGTGTTGCCGCGTTATTATCGGTAAAAACCGCGCCGGCGCCGATGGACAAAGTGCCGCTTGCGCTTATGGCGCCGCCATAACCGCCGTTTGAACCGACGGCATGATTATTTGTGAATACGGCATTGCTGCCTATGTTTACAATATCCCCGTATATTGCCCCGCCGGAGCCGTATTGCCCAGCGGCAGTATTGCCGGAAAATGTGACATTATTACCTATATTTATAACGTCATCGCCGTCAGGGGCGTTGCCGTTAAAAATAGCTCCGCCGTCGCCCTGGCCGTTTGAGCTGTTATTTATAAATGAAGAATTATCCCCGACATTCAAGGTTTGAGCATAAGACTGGTCATACAGTCTTATTGCCCCGCCTATGCCGTTGACAAAATTCTGCATTGTTATATCGTTGACGGTTACCGTAACCTCATTATTATAAAGACCTTGCCAAGCATTAACGCCGTCGAGCGTGAAGCCGCCGCCGTTCAGCGTAAAAGTCGTCCCGCTGGATTGGACTGGCGTATTGGAAGTCGCAATGAGATTATCCAATACATTAACGGCTGTTGCCCCGCCGCTGATTGCGGAACTAAACTCGTCCCAAGTTGAAACTTCATTCTGAGCGCGTAAATTGATGCCGCACAAAATAAATAACCCTGCAAATATAAGCGTCTTAAAAGCCGCTGTTTTAATAATATTCATAGTTTCCCTGTATGTAATTATTCAAAAATTACGCTTCTCAAATGATAAATTTTTGTTCTGGTATTTTATAATATTACATATAGTTTAAATATAATCAAAAAATGACAAGTTGTGCAATCCATTTTAATTAGTAAAATAAACGGCTCTTCCCTAAAATATAAATTTTTGCCAAACATTTTTATTTTATATCATTGATTTTATGGCTAACTGGAACCCTTGGCACGGCTGCGTAAAATTAAGCGCCGGCTGCAAAAACTGTTACGTTTACCGCATAGACGCCGCGCACGGCAAAAGCGGGAGAGAGATTAAAAAAAATTCCTCTTTCTACCTGCCCGTGCGGCGGGACCGCGCGCGCAGTTACAAAGTGCCGCCGGGCGAAACGGTTTACACGTGTTTTACGTCAGATTTTTTTCTTGAGGAAGCCGACGAATGGCGCAAAGAAGCGTGGGAGATTATCCGCGCGCGGCCGGATTTGGATTTTTTTATGATTACAAAACGCATTGACCGTTTTTACGTCAACCTGCCGGCGGACTGGGGAGAAGGTTATGATAACGTGACAATTTCCTGCACCGTCGAAAACCAGGACCGCGCGGATTACAGGCTGCCGATTTATCAGAAACTGCCCATCAAACATAAGCTGATAATTTGCGCGCCGCTGCTGGAGCAGATTAATTTAAAACCATATTTGGGCCCGTGGGTTGACGAAGTGAGCGCCGGCGGAGAGTCCGGCAAAAACGCGAGGATTTGCGACTACCGCTGGGTGCTGGATATACGGAAACAATGCGCGGCGGCAGACGTGCCTTTCAAATTTTACCAGACAGGAGCCAACTTCCTAAAAGACGGAAAAATCTACCATATCCCGCATAGAAAACAATTTTCTCAAGCCGCAAGAGCAGATATAAATTACAAATAAATCTCCGGCTCAATATATAACGCTTCGCAGGTCTGCCTTACCGCCGAAAACATCTTTAAGTTTTTCTTTAAACAGCCGGCTTTCTTCCAGGGACATTTTTCCGGTATTTACGTAAAAAGGCGTGCCGGGTTTATTATTTCCAATAGTAAAATGTTTGTTAAATACGGACAAATCATTAACATAAAAAGCGACATATTCTATTAGCCCCGCTATGGGCGCGCCTCTACTGATGTAGGCTATTTCAGCGTATGATTCAACGGTTATCCTCCGGATATCAGCCGCAGCCAGCGCCGGCATACCCAAAATTTCAACCCTATCTTTGCTTATCGTAACATAAGGCCGCTTATCCACAAGACCAATAAATCCAAGGCCCAGGAAAGCGGCGGACAGCGCGGATAATATCAAAAAAGGCGAATAAAATTCAGTTCCATTTGTAAAAGCAAAACATGCAACCACTATACCAAATACCGTAAACACAGCCGGTCGGTTTTTGGATTTATAAAATCCGAACGCTCCGTCAAGTTGTAGTTTCATATTTTTAAATCCTTTTAATTCAAGCAGTTATCTATTTCGGCAGGAAAAACTGCAGGATGAAAAACGCGGTGAGCAAATATGTCCCGAGCGGAACTTCTTTTGCTTTGCCTTTGCAGATTTTTATGACGGTGTAAGAAATGACGGAAAAAATTATGCCCGTCGTTATGCTGTAGCCGAACACACAGGCCAAAATGCCTAGGTAAACGGGAAACCCTTCGGAAATATCCGCGAACTGAACTTCGGTTATCTGCGACATCATCAGATATCCGACGAAAATCAAAGCCGGCGCGGTCGCGCTTGCGGGCATAATAAGAAAAACCGGGGAGAAAAATAACGCGGCGATAAACAGCAGAGAGGTTGCTATATTTGCAAAACCGGTGCGCGCGCCCGCCGCCGCGCCCACGCCGCTTTCAACGTACGCCGTCGCCGGAGAGACCGAAAATATTGACGATATAACAGCCGCCAGAGAATCAGAAACATACGCTTCTTTTATATGCGGAAAATTGCCGTTCTTATGCGTGAGTTTTGATATTGATAAAACAGAAGTCAGCGTGCCTACGGTGTCAAAGAAATTTGCTATCGCCAGCGTGACAAGGACCAGCGCGAAACGCCCGGTAAAAATCTGGCTGAAATCAAACTGCATCATAAAAGGTTTTGCAGGCATTGAAAACGGGCTGAAATGTTCCGGCATGACGGTAACGCCCATCGGTATACCGATAAGCGTCGTCAGTACGATAGCTATAATAACGCCGCCGGGAATTTTATTCGCGTGCAAAACTACAATTATTATAAGGCCGATGAACGTAAGCAGCGCCGGGCCCTGCGTTAATTTCGCAAACGATACGACGGTTTCAGGGTGCGGGATTACGACGCCGCCGTGAATCAGGCCGACCAGCGCTATAAAAACGCCTATCGAAACCGCTATACCTGTTTTAATATTATCGGGAATGGCTTTTGTTATAGCCTCCCGCGCGCCGCAGATTGAGACGACAAAAAACAGTATACCTTCCAAAAAGATGGCGGCAAGCCCGACGCGCGGCTCAAACCCCATAGAACCGCATATTACAAAAGCGAAATAAGCGTTAAGCCCCATGCCTATTGAAACCGCAACCGGTACCCTTGCCAGCAAACCCATGAGCAGAGTGGAAATAACGGTAACCAAAATAGTTGAAGTAAATATACTGCCGGGCTGCATTATGCCGCCGACGGTGCCGAGTATCGCCGGGTTCACGGCGATAATATAAATCATTGAAAGGCCGGTGGCAAGCCCTGCGGTAAACTCAGTTTTAAAAGTAGAGCCGCGTTCGGTTATATGAAAGAAACGGTCAATTTTTTTTATCATTATATCACGGTTATTTCCACGCGCCTGTTTTTCTGGCGGCCTTCGACGGTGGAGTTTGTCGCGACGGGCCTGTTCGGGCCCTCGCCTTTGAACTCAATTTTGCTTCTGTCTATGCCAAGCTCCGCCAAATACCCGGCAGCCGCGCGCGCGCGGTCTCTTGAGAGCGTCATATTGTGTTTGTAATTACCGGTATTGTCGGTATGTCCGGTTATAATGACGCGGCTGTAATTTATCTCTTTAAGTTCGTCCGCTTTTCTGGACAGATACTCGCGCGTTTTGGGGATAAGCGCGTAGCTGTCCGTATCAAAATAATTGCTTCCCATAACCAGCGTTTTGCCGAGCTGCAGTTTTTCCTCGCCAGCCGGAGCAGGAGGCGGCGGGACGGGTTTCGGCGCAGGCGCTGGAGCCGGAGGAGGGGGCGGCGGAACCGGTTTTGCTTCCGCGCCGCAAAAAGAATAACGCACGCCGATATTGCCCTCATAGTCTCTGTACGACGATGCCGTCCTATAAGCCGCGTTCAGATACGCGGTCCAATTTTCCGCGAACGGCGCTTGCGCGCCGGCGAGCAGGCTTATCATATTGCGGCCGTAATCCGCGCCTTTGGCGTAAAATTTAGCGTCCGTGCCGTTAAAATACGCGCTTAGTTTATTACTCTGCCCGGCAAATATAAAATCATATTCTCCGCCGAAAGATAAATTGAAAATGCCCGCTTGCGTTTTGATGTCCAGCCCCGCGCGCGCGGCGGAGGCAAAAGACGACGCGCCGTCAAATTTTAAATTTAACCCGCCCGCGCCGCTTTCCGTAAACCCGCCGTAATTGAGCAAATTCCCCTGCAGGCCGGCGTACGGGCGCAGCAAAGTCACCGCGCTCAACGGACGTTTGAGGGCGGCTTCCGCGTCAAGCGTAAAAGTCGAACCGCTGATATCCGCGTTTGCCGTCCTGTTAAGCCCCGGCGCGATAATGCGCCGGTTTGTATTATAATTGTCAGCCGACAGGCCGAAAAGCCCCCTCAGCTCCCAGTCTTCCCTGTCAAGGCCGGCGTAAGCGCCGGCGCCGAGAGAATACACTCTCGCGTCGGACGGGCCCTGCCTCATCGCCGCGTCATTATACTTTCCGTAGAGGCCGAGGACCGCGTCGTATTCGCAAAGATATTTGTCCCCGCCGAAGGTTATTCCCGACGAACTGCTTCTGAAGTCGCCCAAAGAATTTTCATTGCCGCCAAGCGTTTCATGCGCCGCGTCCCCCTGCAGCCACAGGCCGTAGCTGTTTGAGCAGACGCCGTCCTCGCAATAATTTTTCAGGCGGTTATACATGTTAAGCCTGTACGCCGGGCTGTTCACCGCGCGCAGCACGTTTGCCAGAAAATAAGGCGAAATTTCAGCCAGCGCCTTTGCGCGCTGCCCGTCGTTAAGAGAGACAATGCCGTTTATCACGTCCGCCAAATCGCCGGAAGACGTTCCGGACGCGCCGTCCAGAGCGCCGGCTGCTTTCCGCTGGTTATACGTCAGCTTAGGCGAGGAAGAAGCAATATCGCTGGAAATTTGCGCGGATATAATGTTTAAAATTATAGCGTTTGAGTCCGTGTCAAATTCCCAATCGTAAGTTCCGGTTATGCTGCCCGCGTCAAGAAACGCAAGCTGCGCGCCCGCGCCGGAATTTATGTAATCAACAAGCGCGCCGGACGGCGCGCCCGCGCCGCTGTAAATAAGAGTATAGACCGAATTTTTGTAAGCCCCCACTCCGGCGGACACGTGCAGCGCGCCGTCTAACGCCGCCGCGCCGGCGACGTTAATGCGGTCATTCGTCCCGTTGGCGAAAACATTCATCTTAATATCGCTTCCCGCGCCGGTTGTAAGAGTATTAAACGTAACCGTGTCCGCGATATTATTGCCGTTCTGCAAATTTAAAACAGGCGCGTCGCCGGCGGAGGCGGGGGATATCACCGCGTCCCCGGCGTTCAGCACGCCGCCGGACATTACGTTAAAATTGCCGCCGCTTATGTCTAAATCCCCAAGGTATTTGCTCATGCTGCCGTATAAATTAAAATTACCCGCGCCGCTCTTTGTCATAAGTATGCCGCCCGTCGCCGGGGCTGTGCTGGACACGCCGTCGTACATATTTATATTCGCGCCGGGAACAGCGTCAAAAGTAATGTCGCCTATTCGGTCTATAAACACGGCGTTGCTCGCGCCGCCGGCGGTATTGCCCTGAAAAATGCCAGGAGTATTAGTATCAGTCTGGGATATTAAAACTTCCGGAACGCCGGGGTCTCCCATAATATCACCCAGATAGAGCGCCCCGCCCGCCTGGGACGCCGTGTTGCCTATGAAAGAAGCGTTTGTAAAAACCGCCCTGCCGGAACCGGACACAATCGCCGCCGCGCCGCCGATATCGGCGGCGTTATAGTTAAAAACCACGGAGTCGTTAAAATTAAAAGAAGAGCCGGACGAAGAGTAAATAGCGCCGCCGTTGCGCGCCGTATTATTGGAAAAAACTACGGAGTCATAAAAATTAAAAACAGAATCCGATGAAGAGTAAACCGCGCCGCCGTTCATCGTGCTTTGGTTTCCGTCAAATACGGTGCCGCCGCTGAAATTAAACGTATGCGGGCCGTTGGTGTAAATCGCCCCTCCGGCGCCGGTAGGAGACATGTCTTTATTGGAAGATAAAACGATATTTACAAAATCCGCGGTAATGCTTCCGGACGAACTGAAATTAAAGGCCTCGTTCCCGGCGTTTTTTACCGTAACGTCGGAAATATTAATAACCGGCGAGCCGCCGGTGACGGAAAAACCCCTGAGGCCGTTTGTATTTATCACATGGCCGCCGCCGTTAATAGTTACGGCCGAAGAATCTGTTTTTACGGTTGAAACGGCGGGCGGCGGAGTAACGTACGTTATGTCCACGGACAAATTATATACGCCGCCTCCGGTCCATATGTTTGCTATATCTGTCTGGTCCTGCGCAAACGCCGAAGAAGAAAAAATAAATATTGTAAAAACGAACAGCGTTTTGAAGTTGTTCATAGTTTATATGGGTATTTTATCAAGTTTTCCGGTGGACGGGTTAATTATAAAACCGTGAACGCGCACGTCGGCGGGGATTAGCGGGTGGTGCCTGATGTTACTCACGGTTTCGCGAACGGAATCCGCCGCGCAGCTAAAGCCCTCCAGCCATTTTTCTATATCCACGCCGCAGGAACGGACAAAATTTAATCTGTCTTTTGTAATATTTCTGCCGGCCATTTTTTGGATGATTTTTGACGCTTTCATGCCCTGCATACCGCAGTCGTGGTGGCCGATTACAAGAATATCCTCGACGCCCAGCTGGTAGACCGCTATCATCAGGCTTCGCATAACGCTGCCGAAAGGGTGGGTGACCACGGCGCCGGCGTTTTTTATTATTTTAACGTCGCCGTTTTTGAAATTTAAGGCGGCGGGCAAAAGCTCCGTAAGCCGCGTGTCCATACAGGAAAGCACGGCGATTTTTTTGTCAGGAAATTTTGTCGTCGTATATTCTTTATAAAGTTTGTTCTTTACAAACTTTTTGTTAAACGCCAGCATTTCTTCGACGCGATTCATCAGTACCTCATCGGAATAAAGCTGATATATTCCTCTAATTTTCCGCCGCGCAGACAGCACTCTATTATTTTTTTGCCCAGCGGATTAAGCTCCGGCGTGTTAAACTGCGCCAGTTCGCGCTTAAAAAAGTCATTTAATATTTTCGCGCCTTTGTCATAACCTTCAATACCCAGCTCCGCCTGGGTTTCCGGCCGCAGGAACGCGTTTCTGACGTACTGCCCGTCGACTTTCAGGCTGTCAAGGCAGTAGCCAAGCAGCGAACAGCGCGCGGGCACAAGGTGTTCCGGTTTAAATTGCGCGCTGCCGCGTCTTGCTATATATTCCCGCGCAATCCACTGCGGCATGAAGCCGACTTTGTAGCTGCCTATATGCTGGTTAGGTATTAAAACGTACCGCGTGGCGGGTGATTTTAAAATTTGGTCCAGCAGCAAATTAGCGTGGGTAATCATTTTCCCCGTAGCGAAAGGCCAGTAGGAGCCCACTCCTTCGCTTGACATGCCTTCGGTATCTATGATGCTGGGATTGTTATGCCCTCTTGGCGCTACTAATCTCCACAGCCACGCAAGAGCGGGCGGCACGACGTGCAACATGCCCAAAATGCCGTAACTCGGGTGCTCCGCCGTGCTAGGCGGCGTGCGCACGCCAAAACTCCGCACGTCGACTTCGACGGGAGAGTTTACTACGTTCGGCACCATTCTGCGCGGCAGCACGACGCGCGGGTTGCTGCAAGGTTTGCCGTTTGAGTCAATAGAATGTTCCCAGATTAAACAGGTTGAGCCAGGCACGCCTTGTATATTTAAAAAGACAAGCGGCTCGGACGGGTGCGTGTAGATTTTTTCATAATAAGGTTCCGTGCCGTATTCTTTTATATTATCGACGCGGAGGAACCAGCCGTCCTCGGCGTCGGTAACTACAAGTTTTTTGCTTTCGTTCTGCAAGCGGGGAAGGCACATAGCCATATCGTCGGCCACGGGGCGCAGTTCGCACGGTTCGTTTATATTAAGATAAAAATTTTCTTTGGTCGCCAGATTTTGGCCGATTATAATTTTGCCGTCGGGCTCACGGTGGATATTTTCGCCCATTTCGCTCTTACCGGCGCCGGAGGCGCCCTCGTGCATTATGACAATTTCATTTTCGTAAGGCGTGATAATTTTAACTACTGAAGCATGCGCCGTAACCCAGCCTTCTTTTTCGCCCTGCGTAAGCAGAAAACCGTAAACGCCTTTTTTCGCGCTCGGACCAGGGTAGAGATTATATGAAAACATCTCGTATAAATCCGGACGGCGGCTGTGCACCACTATTTGTTTTCCGTCAAAATGAGTGTGCCTGAAAGGCGGCGCAAGATATATGGCGGCTTTCGGCGTGAATTTGCCGGGATATTCGTCTATGTTAATAAAATACTGCAAACCGGCCAGACCGTAGGCAAAAAACGCGGCGTTTTTAGGCGCGATTAACACCGCCTCATAGCCGTCTTTCCCGCCGGCCATAAACGGCAGGACAATTAACTCCTGCTTCGCCAGCCAGTCAAAAGTCGCTTTTCTGACGGAAGAAAAATCTTTTTTGTATACGTCTTTATAGGTGGGTTTATCCGTCGGCAAATCGTCCGCGACGATAAGGCAGTCCGGGTCCCGCCTTCTCATATAATCGTCGGGATAATTGACGGCGACGCCGTTTTTGCAGCGGACGACGTTCGCTTCAACGACCTGTTTCCCGTTGACGTCATAAGCGACGTCAAAACTGTCCGCCCCCGGCGCGCCGAAAGACAAAGACACAAGTTCCGCCCTGCTTTTGGGAACCGTAATCCCTTTACAGTTATTAAGAATATTTGAAATATCTTTTATGAAATTAAACTTATCAAGCTGCGCCATATTATCTACCTTCCCGAAGTATTGATAACAATACTCTATATTTAAATTTTAGCAAATTACATCTTTCAGAACATAGGCGCAACTGAAGACGTGTCAATAAGATAGGCGTCCATAACATCAATGTAGGGGACAAAATCTTTTTTTATTACAAGGTTTTTGTCAGGGACGGGAGAGTCCGCCGCTCCTAATTTTTTGCAAAGCCCGCGCGACGCGTTGTCATTTTTAAGCGCTAAGCAGTATATTTTTTCATTCTGGACGTCGGCGAATAATCCGACGGGAATTACGCTGAATTTTTCGAACAGGAGCCTGACGTGGAAATATGAATTATCTTTCGTGCGGTAATGCTCAAATATATAATCTAACGACTGGAAGCTTTCTTCGGAATAAATGTCTACCCCGGTCATGTTTACCACGGTGTCTTTTTCCGGGCGGACGAAAGAGTCCCGTTTTTCCCAATAGCTGAGACTTTTGAGAATGCGTAAGGCCTGCCGCGACTGTTTTAACTGAAAAATTTCCTGGGCGACCAGCGCGCTTTTCCAGCAGATAAAAGTGAATATTACCAAAATAATAAAAAGTTTATATTTACGAAGTAAAATCATAAACTGAATTATATTATATAATCTTATAAAATACAATTTATATGATATGGATTTTTCTTTTAATAATAGCTTTTCTGTGCGGCATTTTCGCGGGCAATGTTTTGATGCCGCCAAGATACGTGGCGGCCGCCGCGGCCGCCGCCATACCTAAGTCAGAAGCGTTTTTTATCAAATTAAAATCATTTTTCCCCAAGTTAAAACCATTTTTTAACAGACTAAAATTATTCTTTGCCAAACTACAATTACTTTTTATAAATCACATTTGGAGAAAGCCTGACGTATTGTTATTTCTTTCCTGTATGACCGCAGCTGTCTGCATTGCTCTGCGGCACGGACAGGACGCTTTTTGGGATATTACCAACTACCATATCTACCTGCCTTACGCGTTGTTTAACGGCAGGCTCGGCGCGGACATCGTGCCGGCGGGCATGCATTCTTATTTTAATCCCGCGGCGGATATACCGTTATATATTCTGATAAAATATTTAAATTCGTGGCCTAGAATCGCGGCGTCAATACAGAGCGTGTGGCTGGCGCTGGCTTTCTTCTTCACTTTCAAAATAACGGGGTTATTTCTGGACAAAAGGGAGCGCGTCCTCGGCGGCATATTGGCATGCGTTATATTGGCTGGCTCAGTCGCGGTAAGCATAAGCGGCACCAGCGCAACGGGCGATATGATGACTACGCCTTTTATTCTGGCGGCGCTTTATATTACGCTTAAATATGCCGGGCGGCGGGAAGGAGAGTTTAAATTTTCATTGTTTGCCGCCGCGGGATTTCTGCTCGGATGCGGTTTAGCGTTTAAATATACCAACGCGCCGTTTATAATAGGATTTGCTTTTGTGCTTCTCTTTTCTTTCGGCTCTTTTAAAGAAAGTATAAAATGCTGGATATCGTTTTCGGCGGGGTTTATTCTGGCTTTCGCGCTTATCGCGGGGCCGTGGCTTTACAAAATGTACGCCAATTTTGAGTCCCCGCTGTTTCCTTTTTACAATAATATTTTCCATTCGCCTTATTTTGAAAACGTCGCTTTGATAGATCCAAGATTTTTAAAAAACAGAAGTTTTTGGGACCTGTTTTTAATTCCTTTTTACGCTATCTACTTCAGGAACATGGTTGTTTTAGAGTCCGGAATAAGAACGCTTACGTTTTTTTCATACTGGGCGGCTTTTATAACCATTACGGTTTTATATTTTAAAGGCAAACTCAAGAAAATACTGCCGGACGGCCACCAGCGCAAAGCATTAATCCTTTTAACGGCTTTTGTAATAATAAGCTATATATTTTGGTTTAAAATGTTTTCAATAGTGCGTTATATAATGCCAATGGAGGCCGCCGGAGCGGTTATTATAACTTTCGTTTTATTTTCGCTTGCCGGAGGAAAATATAAATATTTCATAATAAGCGCGGCCGCGTGTTCTATAGCTTTTTACACTATGGGCCCGCCTTACTATACTGACTTCGGTCCTAAAATTGTAAACGTAAAGACATTTAACACGCCTTACGCGCGCAATATTTCTTATTTCTACCGTATTGCCGGCCAGACTCAGGACCAGACTTTCCCGCGCGTGGAAGACGGTTCCGCGGTTATCCTTGCCGGCTGGAGGCTGTCATATATTATTCCTTTTATGAACCCGAACGCGTCTTACGTGGGCGGCATACCCGCGGACATCAAAGATTATGAAGACGTGGAAAACAAACTTACCATACTCAGAGAGACGAGCTTCCCGGACGTCTTTTATAAACATAAACTCAAAGAGGCCGTTTTAGAAAAGATAAAAAATTCAGAGAATGTATATGTACTTTTATCTTCATACGCGCCGACAGATTTTTTTACCGACGCGCTTTACCATTACGGAGTAAAGCTTAATTTAAAAAAATGCCAGCTGATAGTGCCGAACCTTACGCTGCCTATATGGCTGTGCCGCGCGGAGAAAATATGAACACATTAAAAACATATAAACGCGCCGATATTATTTTTCAGATTATTTTATTTTTGCTGTTTGGAGCAATCTGGGGGTTGCTCTTCGGGCTGAACTCGGACACTTACAGGATTTTTGGCGATAATATTTATCAAAATACCATCTTCTTCGGAAGAGGTCTTGTCCCTTCTCCGGATTTTATAAATCCTTACGCCAATCCGCTCAGTGATATAATTCAGTATGTCTTTTATTCTCTGGCCGGCGCGCGTCCCGTTCTGGTTACGGCGTTATGGGGCATGTTCTCCGGTCTTTTGATGTTCGTTATGTTCAGAACATTTCTTTTGTTCTTTGATAAAAACAAATATTTCTACTCGGCTGTTTCGGTCTTTCTGTTTATCTCTTTTTTGCCGGCGCAGAATTATACGGGGGCGTTTTCTTCTCCGTTTCTTCCGTTAATGTTAATATTTCTGTCGTTATTTATAATGCTGAGGTATTTAAAAAAAGGCACATTCAGGAATTTTGCGGTTGTCTGCGGGCTACTCTGCGGCGCGGCGCTGGGACTTGACAGGGTGTTCTGGGTATTTTTCATCGGCCAGACGGCTGCTGTTTATTATATTTCGGAAAAGAAAAAGGACGCGGCGGCATTATTTATTTTATGCGCCGCCGGCGGGTTTATCGCGGCAAGCGGCGCGTGGTTATTTTTTCTTATTAAAAACGCGGTTCCTTTTTCCGCGCTTAAATGGTTATTTACAATGCCGGGCACGTACAGTGGCGAAAACTATCTTATTTTATTTTCAATAATTATTTTCTTTTCCGCCGCGGCATGGATATACGCTTTTGTGACGGCAAATAAACCCCTGGGAACATCGGTTCCTTTTAAAATGTTCGGCATCATACTCTCATTTTTATACGCGGGGTATTTATTCTTTTACTTCTACAAAGGCATGAAGGAAAACCTGCTGGATTACCAGGTGGTATTGTTTTCGCTGGGCGCGCCTGTGCTGACGGCGAGCACGGTTGTGCTGCGTGACAAACTCAGACACGCTTTACTCGGGGTTTTTTGCATGGGGCTTTTCTTTTACAGTCCCCCGGTATATAACAGACGCTCTGTTCCGCCCGCTCTTTCAACGCTGTATTACGGCGGAGAAGTTGAAAAAAATTCGCTCGTTATCGTGGAAAAAAACAGGCAGTATCCGGAAATAAACGAGACGCAGTTGTTTCCCCATTTATCCAAAGAAGGGGTGCTCTTCGTCTCCGCGGAAAATAAAAAGTACAGAAATATTGGAGTTCTGAAGAATTACGAAAACATATATTTTCTTACCGAACAACGGTTCCCGGAAGAACTTTTAGGCAGCCCTATTTCGCAATTGAAAGGGTTGAGCGGTTTCCCCAAAAATCTTAAACTGGCCTCTTGCGCGGCGATAATCACGCCTTTAAGCATAAGCTATCGTTTTTACCCGTCAATCTGCCGTCTATATCAAAGCGCGCAGCAGCAAAGCTACTGGGGACATTACAAATATTATCAATAACAAAAACAGTATCAGCAGCGCGGCGGCGCGGGCGTTGGCGTTATAGCGTATAATGCAGTATAACGCGCGGAAACCGTCTTTCCAGCCTATCTTCTTGCCCTGCGCTTTTGTACGCGGGTTATAACTTATAGGACATTCAAAAACCACGGCTTTCGCACGCGCTATCCTGGCTGTTATTTCCACTTCAAAGCCAAAGCGTTCTTCCCTGAGTTCCGGCGCTATTTGCATTACAAGTTCGCGGCGCATGAGTTTATAGCAGGTTTCCATATCCGTAAGCGTCATATCAGTAAGTATGTTTGAGAAAAGAGTAAGAAATTTATTAACGGCGGTGTGCCAAAACCCCAGCACTCTGCGCGCGCCGCCGCTTAAATAGCGCGAACCGAACACAACGTCGGCGTTCTGTGAAATAAGTATTGAAAGCATGGGCAGATAATCCAGGGGATTATACTCGGAGTCCGCGTCCTGTATCGCTATGAAATCCCCGCTTGCGCGCATAAGGCCGGTTTTTACCGCCGCTCCTTTACCGAGATTTTTTTCATGCCGGAAAAATTGTATCCGCGGATATTTGGCGGAAAGTTCTTTCAGATGCGCCGCGCCCTCGGGGCCGGAAGCGTCGTCCACTATAATAACTTCCAGTTCAAAATCCTGTCCTTCGGCCATGGAAAAAACTCTTGAGACGCACGCCTCAATGCTTTCCTTTTCGTTATAACACGGTATAATTATTGAAAGTTTATGTTTTTTTACTGACATAGTTTTTATATGATATCATATAATTACAATACATATTCAAAACACGGGATAAAAATGAAAACTGTACTGATAACGGGCGCAACGGGTTTTTTAGGCTCGCATCTTTCAAAAAAACTTCTTGAGCAGGGGAATAAAATCATAGCCGTAGACAATAACTATTCCGGGGAACTGCGCAATATTGAAGAACTGCTGCCAAATAAAAATTTCACTTTTATAGACCACGACGTTATAGTTCCGTTTGATCCCGGCGTAAAAATAGACCAGATTTATAATCTCGCCTGTCCCGCGTCTCCCGTTTATTACCGCGCCGCCGCGGTAAAGACCGTCAAAACCTGCGTTTACGGAACAGTAAACGCGCTTGACCTGGCTAAAAAATATAACGCCGCCGTTCTCCAGTCGTCGACTTCGGAAGTTTACGGGAACCCGCGCGTACACCCGCAGAAGGAAGACTACTGGGGCAACGTAAATCCCATAGGCGCGCGTTCGTGTTATGACGAGGGTAAACGCTGCGCGGAAACGCTTTTTTTTGATTATCACAGGACTTACGGTTTAAACATAAAAGTAGTAAGAATTTTTAACACCTACGGCCCCAATATGCGCCGCGACGACGGACGCGTGGTGAGCAACTTCATTTGCCAAGCGCTTGAAGGGCGCGACCTTACGGTTTTCGGGGACGGAAGCCAGACGCGTTCTTTCTGTTACGTTGACGACCTTATAGACGGGCTTATAAAAATGATGAATACCCCGCCGGATTTTACAGGTCCGGTAAATTTGGGTAATCCGGGCGAAATATCCATGCTTACTCTGGCGGAAAAAATAAAAGCAAAAATAAATCCTTCTTTAAAAATAATCAACGAGCCTCTGCCGCTTGACGACCCCGAACGGCGCATGCCGGATATTACTCTTGCCAAAGAACGCCTGAACTGGCAGCCTACGGTTTCTCTTGACGAAGGGCTTGAGAAAACCATAGCATACTTCAGAAAAAAACGCTGATTTTATTCTAGTCGGGGTTCAATTTTTTGAAATACTCATCAAGTCCTTTGGCCGGCGGTTGTTCTTCTTTCAAAAGCAGTAAATCCTCCAAGACCAAAGCGTCAATGTCCGCGTACATAAAACACCTGTAAGCGTCCTCAGGAGTGCCGACCAGCGGCTCGCCGCGCACGTTAAACGAAGTGTTGACGATACACCCGTATCCGGTAAGTTTTTTAAATTCCGAAATAATTTTCCAATAATCCGGATTGTCGTCCTTTGACACGGTTTGAATTCTGGCCGAACCGTCGACATGCGTTATTGCCGGAAGTTTTGAACGACGCGCGCGGAGCCTGTCAATCCCGGACAGTTTTTTCTCCCCCTCGTCAGCAGGAATAAGCACTGTCTGCGCAACCTGCGCGCAGAAAAGCATGTACGGGCTCGGCCTGTCAAGGTCAAAAAATTGTGATACGTCTTCCTCAAGACACGACGGCGCAAACGGTCTGAACGATTCGCGTTTTTTGACGGCAAGGTTGAGCTTTTTCTGCATTTCCGGGTTGCGCGCGTCCGCCAGAATGCTGCGGTTGCCAAGAGCGCGCGGCCCGAATTCCGCCCTGCCCGCAAAACGCGCGATGATTTTCCCCTCCGCCAGCATTTTTGCCGCCACCCGGTTTAGTTCCGCGCCGTGCTCTTTAAATTTTGCCCCATATTTTTCAAGCGCGGATTTTATCTCGGAGGATGTATATGACGGCCCCAGCAGGCTGCCCTTTTGTGAGTCTCCGTGCCCGACGACGCGCGGACGCTCCAGCGCGTGATAATTTATCGCCAGCGCCGCGCC
Source organism: Elusimicrobiota bacterium (assembly GCA_009778915.1). Taxonomy (GTDB): domain Bacteria; phylum Elusimicrobiota; class Elusimicrobia; order Elusimicrobiales; family Elusimicrobiaceae; genus Elusimicrobium. The sequence continues at coordinate 27,929 of WRFH01000002.1, read as the reverse complement.
TAGCGCGCAGCCCGCGTCGCCGGAAGCTGGCTGTACCCATATATCGTCAAACAGTCCGGAGCGCAGCAGTTTCCCGTTGGCCGTGCAATTTAACGCGCAGCCGCCCGCCATGCATAAATTTTTCGCGCCGCTTTCTTTTTTTACGTTGCGCGCGATTTTCATTACTATCGTTTCCATCACTTCCTGAATGCTGGCCGCCATATCCATGTCGTCCTGGGTAAGCAAAGCCTCCGCCTTGCGCGGAGCACGCTTGAAAAGATTGTCAAATTCGCGGCTGTACATATGCTTGCCCCAGCAATAATCAAAATATTTCTGGTCCAGCCAAAATGAACCGTCCTCTTTGAGTTCGACTATGTTGTCAAGGATAAGTTTTGCGTACTTCGGCGCGCCGTAAGGAGCAAGCCCCATAACTTTGTATTCGCCGGAATCTACCTTAAAACCCAGATAACCGGTAAAAGCGCTGTACAAAAGGCCCAACGAATGCGGAAATTCTATGCACTGGCGCGCCGTAATTTTGTTGCCGCTGCCCACGCCCCAGGTCACACAGTCCCATTCGCCGACGCCGTCAATACATAATACGGCCGCGTCTTTGAACGGCGAAGGGAAAAAAGCGGCGGCCGCGTGCGCTTCATGGTGTTTTGTAAAATAAACCGGGAAATCTCCGACGTGTTTACGGATTTCTTTACGCTCGGAAAGTTTTCCCCCCATTTGCGATATCATGCCCCTGACAAACGACGGAAGGCTGCCCGGCACGCCGGCGAACGAAGTTTCAAGCGCGCGCTCAAATTTTAATATGGGCTTTTCATAATACGCCACGGCTTCTAATTCTCCGCCCGCCGCCTTAAGACAATACGCGATTGCGTTAACGGGAAAAGAATGGTCGTGCTTTATCCGCGTGAACCTTTCTTCCTGCGCCGCGGCGATTATTTCGCCGGAAGAAGAGATTAACGCCGCCGCGCTGTCGTGGTAGTGGGCGCTTACGCCGAGTATAAATTTAGAACTGGAGCTCATGGTCATTCTTCTCCGTCTCGGCGTTTTTCCAGTATGTATCTGTTTTAGGTTTACGCAGCAGCAGTCTGTCCCTGCCCAAGACGCGCATCAGCAAACCCGCCGGCAAGACCGCGATAAAATATGCCAGCGCCAGCATTACCGTCACCAAAATACGCGTGATGAATGATTGTACCGCCTTCAATTTCCCGATGAATTTTTTCATATCAGCGGATACAGGAAAACGGCCGCGGGCGACATGGCTATAAAAATGAACGCCGCTATAAGCAGCAGCAGGAGAATTACCGGCAAAAGCCAGTAGGCTTTTCTTTCCATTATGAAAGCGAATACCTCCCCCGCAAGGAACTTTTTTTTAATTTGCATTCGCGGCTCCTTTATTTGAAATTTCATCAAGCTTTTTAGCTATTTCCGGCGTCACCGCGTCCCACAACTTTTCGTTCGGGTGCGCGCCGTCCGCAAGCGTATAACCGTGCGCTCCCATATGGTCTATCCCTTTACTTTTTGCGATTTCATACAGCCGGATAAATATTATTCCTTTTTTCTCAAGCTCCTTCCATGTATCCTCTTCGTCCGGCGCGGGGATGTCATAAATTATTATTACAAACTTAGCGTCCGGCCATCTTTTCTGAATCTCTTCATACGATTGGAGAAAATGCAACTTAACTAATTCCATTACTTTCTTTTTCGCGGCGGGACGCCTCTCTAAAGAGAAAATATTATTGTTATAAAATTCTTCGGCGGTTATCGCGTGATATATTTGGTCAAACAGCAGCCAATTAGCGAATATTATCCTGTGAGGATATTTCTTCGGCACAAGCTTGCCGTTTTTCTCAACATATGTTAAGTACGGGGTTGAATTGAACACGTAAGGCTCCGTCGGCCACGGCGAATTGCCGAACACGGACGAAAGCCTGCGCATATGGTCGCCGATAAACAGATAAATTGCAAATTCCGGATTATTTATGCCGTCAAGCCCCATTCCCGTTTCCAGCTCATTAAGCATATGCTGTATTCCCCAGGCGCCCTGCGCCACATTGTATACCGGCCTTCCCATAATCATGGCAAGTCTATACGGATATGTCTGTTCCGGCTCCAGCCCGTTACCGTAAGTGTATGAGCACCCGAAAGTCACTATCGGGCGCCCCCAGGGAATATTTGCCGGCGGAAAAGCAGGTTCGCGCGGTTTGAAATATTTAGCCACGCCTTCCCGGGTATCTATAGTATTAGTATTATACTTCGGAAATATAATCTTACCGCTGAAATATTTTCTGTCGTCGGCGGAGTCTCCGAAGTTAACCCGGTAAAATATATAACAGTACGTCGCCGCCTCGGCCAATACAAAAAGGATAACCAGCGTCATAATATTCCAGAAAATTATTTTTCTTAACGGTCTTTTCTTAATTGGCATTCAACGTTCCTTTAGCTGAAATTTCATCAAGTTTGCGCGCTATGGCCGGCGTCATTACATCCCAAAACTTTTCGTTAGGATGCGGATCTGTCGCTGACATCATATATTCCCGCGTTCCCGCATAATCTATTCCTATGCCGCGCGCGACGTCAAGCAGCCGTATAACCGTTATTCCGTCTTTTTCAAGGTCCGGCCATATTGCTTCGGTACCGTCATATGCCGGGTTGTCATAAAGCATTATTACAAACTTAGCGTCCGGCCATCTTTTGCGAATATCCTCATATGACTGGAGAAAATGCATTTTCACAAAGTCCATCATTTCCTTTTTGGCGGCGGGGCGTTTGTTATAAGACAGAAAACTATTACCATACACTTCTTTACTTACTACTTCTTCGTATATTTGGTCAAACAGCAGCCAATTCACTAATACCTTGAACCGGTATTTCTTCGGCTCAAGCCTTCCTTTGTTCTCAACATACGTAAGGTACGGGGGCGCGTTATCCGTGTAAACATATGCCGGCCACGGATAATTGCCGAACGGGGATTTAAACCTGCGCAGCTGGTCCGTTATAAACAGATAAATTACAAATTCCGGATTATTTATACCGTCAAGCCCTAATCCCGTTTCCAGCTCAAAGAGCATATGCTGCACGCTCCAGCCGTCCTGCGCTAAATTGTATACCGGTCTTCCGGTAAGCGCGGCGAGTTTATACGGATATGTCTGTTCCCGCTCCAATCCCTGTCCGTAAGTGTACGAGCATCCGAAAGCCACTATCGGGCGCCGCCAGGGAATATTTGCCGGCGGGAACGCGGGTTCGCGCGGTTTGTAAGTTTTAATTATGCCTTCTTCGGCGCTTAGAGTATTGGTGTTATATCTGGGAATTACCAGTTTACCGTTAAACTCATATTTTCTTACCCAGGAAAAATCTCCGTAGTTAAACCGATAGAATAGTAAACCGTATGTCGCCGCGTCGGCCAAAACAAGAAGCATAACCAGCGCCAGAATATTCCAGAGAATTATTTTTCTTAACGGCTTTTTATTATTTTTCATTCCGTCTTCTTGTACGCTTAAGGCTTAACAATCTCAAGTCCCGTAAACCCTCCGCCGTAAACCGTCGCGCAGTCAAAAGTATCCAGAATTTTTTCGTCCGGCGGAGGTTTGGGGAAAGTATCGTATGAAGCTTTGTCTATCAATAAAAAAAAGTGGTTATATTTGTTGTATACGTCGGTATTATTTATATCCGGGAAAAAATATTTTTGTTCGGCAGGGAAATGCGGAACAATGCCGAGATATTTATATTTATTTTCCACGTTGGTGACATAAAATATCACCGGCAATCCGGGTTTGCCGAGGAACTTGCATTGCCGGGCGACGTTAAAGCCGGATATTTCAACATACGCGGGAATAGAACTTTTATCTCCGAATAAATTATCCTTCCCCTTGTAGCCGTTATCAACCCGCACGGCAAATAAAGCGCTTGCCGCGAGAACTAATACAAACAACGGCGCCAAAATTTTGTAAACATTATCCTTCAATCTGCCGAAAATATACGGCACGGCAAGACTGATAATCGGAAAAACCGCTACACCATAACGTAAAATCTTAAAAGGCGCAAGAAAAAGCACCACGAAAAACCAGACGTAAGAAACGGCAAAGAGCAGAAGAACAAGCGGCGTTTTATCAGGACAATCTTTTTTGAATTTTTTGATAAAGCCCAGCGCCAGGCATATTATTAAAAAAGCGGATACAGGAATATAAAGCAGATAATCCATATTTATCGTAATAAACACCTGTAAGAAATAATTGAATTCCACCGATGATTTTACCGATGTCCCGTTAGTAATTTCCAATGCTCTGCGCGCGGCGAAAGCGTCAAAATAAGCGGGGAACACGGCGACGGCTAAAACCATTCCCGCGGCGAATGACGCAAGCAGAAACCCGGCGTTATATCTTTGTTTTTTTAAAATAATTAACCCGAGCATGCCGATATAAAGAAGCGGAAAATATCCCGAAAGAAGCGCAAAAGCGGTCACCGCGGCGAGAATACACAAATCTTTCCAATCAGTCAGTTTTTCTTCTTTTTTATAATAAATTACAAAAAACAGCGTAAATAATATTAAAGCTGTTTCCTGAAGCTGGTAAGACCTTATCAATAATGTGTTTGAAATAGTTCCCGTATTCAAAAACGCGGCGGCAAGTCCTAAAGGTATCAGTCTTTTGTCCGCAAAAAGATTCTTCAACAGAAAATACATAAAAAGAAATGAAAAACAAAACAATACCATATTCAGGCCGCAGCCGGTTTTTGTTAATTCTTTCAGGGTTAATATTTTGCTCCCGTTCACCGTCGCGGACAAGCGGTAAAGCAAATAATATAAATTCGGATGGGAGTGGTCATAGTTATTTGTTCTGCGGAGTTCTTCAAACGCGGCTATGTTTTTTGCAGTGTCGGTAATATTCCCGTACATCATCTCCATTGCCTGCGCGCCGGTAATCTCCCTGTCGCCGGGAAACGGATAAAGCCAGCCGTATTCCCTGAAGGAAGAAACTATGTGGGTAAAAGCTTCGTCGGTGTGAATGCCTGTTTTATTACCAATCCAATATAAGCGGATAGAAAAGGCGAGCATGAAAACAATTACTACGGCTAAAGTAATACCGTACTTGTTTAAGAACCTGTTAACGGGATGTTTTTCACAAGCTTCAGGTTCACTCATTTTGATTCCTTGATTATATACAGCGGGCGTTTTTTGGTTTCATTATAAATTTTAGCCGCGTATTGCCCCAAAATTCCCGTGCAAAGCAGCTGAATGCCGCCCATAAACAAAATTATGCAGGCCAGAGAAGGCCAGCCGCGCATTACATCTCCGTAAACCAAGGTCCTGATAATTATAAAAATTATAAACAATATCGAGAGAAAAAAGAAAAACAATCCCAATATTGATATAAAGTACAACGGCATTGCCGAAAACGCGATTAAACCGTCTAACGCGTAGACAAGCAACGCCCAAAACGACCACTTGGTTTCCCCCGCGGTCCGGTTTATATTTTCAAACTCAAAATACTTTGTTTTAAAACCAACCCAGGCGAAAATCCCTTTAGAAAAACGGTTTCTTTCAGTCAGGCTCAGAATAGCGTTAACCATCGGTCTTGACATAAGCCTGTAATCGCGCGCCCCGTCGACAATATTCATACCCGACGACGCGCGTATAATTTTATAGAACTGCCGCGCGAAAAAAGAACGCAAAGGCGCCTCGTTTTTTCTTGTAACGCGGCGCGTTCCGGCGCAGTCGTAACCGTCTTCTTTCACGGCTTTGTACATATCATGAATTAAATTCAGCGGGTCCTGCAAATCCGCGTCCGCGCTTACGACGTAATTTCCGGTTGATTTTTCAAATCCGGCAATCATAGCGGCTTCTTTACCGAAGTTTCTTGAAAAACTCAGATATTTAACCCTCTCGTCCGCCGCGGCAAGTCTTTTTATAACGGCCAGCGTATTATCCTCTGAACCGTCGTCAACAAAAATCAGCTCAAAATCAATCTCCGAAACTTCTTTTAAAAGTTTCTCATAAAAAACCGGTATATTCTCCTGCTCGTTATAGCAGGGAATTATAAAAGAAATTTCAGTCATGCAACTATATTTTAGCAATTCTGCCGCTTTTTTAAAACATAATCAGGAGGGAACAACAATTAACGGACAACAAGATATTTACAAGAAAATTTTTTCACAGGATTTTGGTGTATTTTTGATTTTTCCCGCAGAGAGGTATATTGTAAGGAACCGCGAAGCGGGCCATATCCGGACGGAGGGAAAAATCAAAAATTCGCCAAAAGCCGAAGAAAAAAACGGAGAGGAAGGGATTCGAACCCTTGATACCGGAATTAACCAGTATAACGGTTTAGCAAACCGCCGCTTTCGACCACTCAGCCACCTCTCCTCTTAGAGCATTATATCAAATTTGAAAATTACATAAAAATACGCCGCCATTGGGAATTAAAAAATAACCCGCAAAAAATCAGGCGGCGCGTCAAAAACTTTTCTTTAATCCTTCGTCCAGCGGAGTAAATTTTTGGCCGGTCAGAGAACACCATTTGGCGCTTGACGCCGCCCAGTGACCTTTGATGGCGGCTTCTTTTACTTTGTCATAATTTAACGCCGGGGCAAAGTTGAAAATTTTGGCCGAACTTTGGTAAAAAAACGCGATAATTTTTAAAACCCAAAGCGGCGCGGTAAACATAAAAGGCGGCTTTTTCCCCATCGCGCGCGCCATAGCCTCAATAAAATATTTCCAAGTATAAACTTTATTTTCACAGACGTAAAAAGTCTGTCCGGACGGCACCGCCGGGCCCGTGGCGGCGAGCAAAGCGTCAACCAAATCGTCGACGTGTATAAAATTAAAATACGCGTCTCCCTCCGACGTATTTACCATAATTCCTTTCTTAACCCACGCGGCGATTTTAGAAACGCCGGAGTCATTTTTGCCGTAAACCACCGGCGGGCGCAAAATCACGGTTTTAATTTCCGGCGGCAGAGTTCTGACGGCTTCTTCCCCGCCGAGTTTTGTTATTCCGTAGTCTGAAACAGGCGCCGGAGCGTCGGCCTCTGTCCGCGGGCAAAGATAGTCCGCGCTGCAGCCGCCGGCGGCCATGCTGGACATATAAATAAAAAATTTAATGCCGCCCGCCTGCCTGGCAGCGGCGACAAGATTTTTGGTAACGTCAATATTAGCTTTTGCAAAACCGTCATAATTATACGCGAAAATCGCCGCGGCAAGATGAAAAACGCCGTCGCACCCGCGCAAAGCCCGCGCGAGAGCTGCGGCGTCATTATAATCAGCTTTTACATATTCGATACGTTTGTCGTCGGACTGTCCGGCGCGGCGGCTTAAAATACGCACGCCGTGGCCCGCCTCCAAAAGCTTTTTGGTAAGCGCGCCGCCTATAAAACCGCCGCCGCCCGTTATCGCAAATTTACTTCCCACCTTCCGCCTCTCCTAAAGCTCTGTCCACGCGGCCTTGCAAATCATTAAGCTTCACCGCGCCGCTTCTAGCGCCCAATACCCAGCCGCTGATTTTATCCCAGTTAATTCCGAAAGGTTTCAGACCGTCTTTAATATGTTCAATCTTAGGAAAATTACCGTAAGCGAGTTTCTGCCACGGAGAAACTTTATCTTCCTGCGGGAGTTTCATAAGCAAAAAACCTATGCACAAAACCAGCAGCGCGAAGGTGATTAACGTGTTAAGCCTGTCCCACTGTTCCATGGCCAGCAGCGTTATGATGATGCCTATCGCGACCGCCGCTATAATCCATATGCCCGCGGACATCAGGCCGAACATAAAACCGCCTGTTGCCCCGAAATACGGGAAGCAAACCATTATCACAAAATGAATCAGCAAAATAAAAAATATTCTTCTTAAAGTCATAATATTCTCCTTTATTGAAGTATATTACATTATAACTAATTTCCTTCGTCTCTAAACTCAACGGTTACGGTAAGCTCCGGTTTGCCGAAATCTTTCGGAAGCGGCGGGAACGGCGCCGCGCCCTCCACGCTGGATTTGGCGGCGTAGTCATAACCGTCGCTGCCGGAGGATTTGCTTACTTTAACGCCGCTGATACTTCCGTCTGATTTAATGGCAAAAGACACCAGCGTATTTAACACAACCCTGCGCGGTTTTCTTTTTTCCCACTGTTCCCAAAGCGAATTTCTGACCTGCGTTATATACCACGGATACGGGAAATTAGGAAAATCGGTCCTTATTCCCTCCGGCCCGCCTGTGCCTGTGTCTTTGGCGGAAGTAGTGGCCGGCGCGGGCTGCGCGGCGGGTTTTTTATCGTCGTTATTTAAAATGCTCGGCGTGCCCAGCACTATTTTTTTAGGCAGAACGGGCAAAGGTTTTTTGGTAATTTCCTGTTTGGCGGCGTAAGCTTTCGGATTAGGAGCGGGCGGGGTTTGTACTGCCGGAGCCGGAGGAGTTTCTTTGGGCGATTCAGCCGGCGGCGCGGGCTGGGCGGCGGGCGGAGCGGGCGTTTCCCCGCCGGAAACCGGCGCCTGGAAATTTTGCCCCAGAAAATCAATGGTATAAGTCGCAAGCGGTTTTTTATTAAAAGCCGGTCCGACGGCAAACATTAAAATCGCCGCAATCAGGATATGAAACCCGCCGGAATATAAAAAATATCTGTTCAACATAAAAAAATTTCAAATTACTGCCCGCCGGATTTTTCCAGCACGCCTATGCCAAGTTTCGCAGCGCCTAAGTTTTTTGCTATGTCAAAAACGTTTACCACCGTCTGTATCGGCACATCTTTATCCGCCTGGACTAGTATCGCTTTATTTTTCGCTTTGCCCATTCGGAGCGTCAGTTCTTTCTGTAAATCCGTCACGGGAACGTTCGTCCCACCGACGGTAACCACGCCGTCCTTCTGTATTTCAACCCTTATTAAATCATCTTCCATGACGGCGTTGACGGTATTTGACTTCGGCAGGTCAACATTAAGCTGCATCTGCACGAGGAACGGCGTCAGCACCATAAAAATAATCAGCAGTATCAGCACGATGTCTATAAAAGGCACCATGTTGATGTCGCCCATTACATGTCTTCTTATTCTTCTAGGCATTTATAATCTCACTGGCGATATTTTCAAGTTCGCGCTCAAAATAATTGATTTGAGAAGTAAAATAGTTATAAGCCACGACGGCTGGCACCGCGACGAACAGACCGGCGGCGGTATTAATCAAAGCCTCCGCAATGCCTTTCGCGACGACGGACGGCCCGGCGGACGCCGCGGTCATAGACGCCAAATCCGAAAACGCGCGAATGACGCCCAAAATCGTGCCGAACAAACCTATGAACGGCGTCGTGCTGCCGAGCGTGGCGAGAATCGGCAATTTTTTATGCAGCTGCGTTATTTCCCAATCAATGGTATCGTTAACGGCGGTCTCAAGCATGACACCTTTTTTGCCGCTGTTTAAGATGAGGGAAAGCACGCGCTCCGCCGGAGTGCCCTTCGCGATATCGCGGCCGAGCGCATCCTGAATTTTTGAAATATTCCCGCTTTTAAGCTGGAATTTCGCGTAGGTAATAAGTTTGCGGCTCATAGAAATTTGTTTTCTTAAAACAAAAAAACGTTCCAAAATAACCGCTATAGAAAAAATTGAAAGAATGAGAAGAATTATCAACACCGGCCCGCCGGCTCTTAATAATTCCGAAATATTAGTCATATTTGAAAAGTCCATTTTAATCTCCTGTTATATTTTCCCGTGGCCGCATATAATTTTCTCCCCTTGTAAGGGGAGTGGCCCGCAGGGCCGAGGGGTTTTTAACGCGGTCAAAACCCTTCCCCCGCTTCGCGGGTACTTCCCTTAAAAAGGGAAGAAAATTTTATTTAACCAAAAAATAAATCTGCAAAATTATATTCGCCAATATTCCGCCGGCGACGTCGTCCAGCACCACGCCCCAGGCGTTCTTTATATTATCCAATTTTTTTATGCCGAAAGGTTTAAGCGTGTCAAAAATTCTGAACAAAATAAACGCGGACAGCATAACGGGCCAAGTGCGCGGCAGCAAACAGACGGCGCAAAAATACCCGGCCATTTCGTCAATAACAATTTTAGGGTTATCATGCCCGCCGAAAGTAGTTTTGCCCGCCACCCAGACGGCAAAAAATATAAAAGCGACGGTAGTAACAATCTGCGCGGCGGGCAGCGAGGGAATAAGAAAAACAAACGGCACCGCGACGACGGTCCCCAAAAACCCCGCGCCGGTATTTTTGCGGTTCTTAAGAATAGCCGTAGGCAGCAAACTAACCCCGAACCCGGACCCCAAAAAATCAAAAATGTTTTTCATTTATCAGTCTTTTTACTCATTGTGTCTAGTAATGCTTGGACTTTACTCATTCGTGAAACATTTTCATTCTCTAATTTGCAAAGTAAAAGCATATCATATAAATCGTCATACCATTCTTCAAGATTCTGAGGCAAGACTTGGGCATTTTTCCCTTCTGCATTATTATGTCTTATATTTAGATTATTTAACAATGCCCGAGTTTTACTAAATAAATCTTTCGGACTATTTAATATAGGCTCATATTCAAGGGCTATTTCAGCCAGCAAATTGCGTTTTCCGTTTAAGTTTCCTTTTAATAGCGCATGATGATATTTTAGTATTGCTATGCCTGTTTGCTTGCTTGAAACTTCCGCCGCTGCGGTACTTGCTGGATTTTTAGGAACAATTAAAACTCTCTCTTCATTTTTAATATCTACAATTTGATAATTTATATGTTCCATAAGAGTATTTATATTCTCATATAGAATCGTTAAATTATTAGAAAGATTAAAATATTCTCCAATACTTTTATAGTTTCTTAAAAATAGCTGTAAAATATTTAAATAATATTCTAGACAAAAACTAATATCATTAAAATCAGAACTTTTCTTTAATTCGTCAATTTTTAAAATCTTCCTCATATGTTTACAGCTTAGGCAGGTTTTTCTAGACTCCCATTTATGAAACAAATAATCTGTCACAAACTCCTCAATACTTTCTGAATAAAAATCCCTATTAGTAGAAATTTCTGTATATGAAATTATTAAGGCAGAATCAAACAGAAATGAAATATTATTTATTTCCTCTTTTATATTATAATTGTCTTCAAGTGTCTCAAAAATATTTTTACGTATCATATTTCCTCAAACATAAATTTAATTATTTCATTTCTTCTTCACCGGGAGGCTCCAGGCTTTTTGCAGGATGCCCCAGTTTTTGTTGAAGTAGGACGCCATGCTTACCCACGTGATTACCGCGGCTATTATGCAGGCGGCGTAGTCTAAATTCTGCACCGTCTCGTAAAACATTTGTAAAAATTTTTGCAGGCCGCCCCTTGTCAGCATTGACAGGTGGTAAACGTTTAAAATTAAAAATATAAGGCCGACGGTGGACATTTGGACTACCGTCTTAAATTTCCCCCACCTTTCCGCCGCCAGAACGGAGCCTTCCAGCGCCGCGATGACACGCAGAGTTGAGACGGTAAGCTCCCTCAGTATAATTAAAAATACCGCCCAGACCGGCACGTTAAGCTGCGGTATCGCGGTAAACGCGAAAAATGCGGCCCCGACGAGGATTTTGTCCACAAACGGGTCCACTATCGCGCCGAAAGGCGTGTAAGTGTTCGTCGCGCGCGCGATGCGGCCGTCCACCCAGTCCGTCGCGGCGGCAAAGATAAAAATGAGCGTTGCCAGCAGCCTGGCGTAATAATCCGGGAGCAGAATGCCGAAAAACATCACCATTGAAAGCGCGGCGCGCGATAACGTGATTTTATTGGCAAGCGTCATTTCCGTTTTGCTCATTTACAGTCCTTTAAAAACGTCGGGGAGTTTGCCGTTAATCTCTGTGTCCTTCAGAACGGTTGTTGTAAGCATCTCGTCGACGGCAAGCGCAACCACCGTCGGAAAATAATCTTTTGTCGAAAGAGTTATAAAAATTTTCTGGTCCCGCGCCGTCGGCTCCAGCGTCAGAGTGACGGTGCCGTCCTGATTATCCTCAAAATTTGTAATTTCATTATTTTCAAACAGCGCGGAATAATTGCCGAAATCAAAAAACGCTTTGTTCGGCTGGCTGTCAAACCAGTCTTTCCAGTTATAAGTTTTGACGGGTTTCATGTCCGCGTCAAAAACTTTTATTTTTTTCTTGTCCGTAAGCGTGATTTGCGTCGTTTTGCCGGCGGCGTTCAGATTTTCAAGTCTCAATTTATTAGGCTTGGAAAAATACAGCGCGCCGGTGGATTTGGAAACGTCCGTCCCGTCGTAAGTTGTGCTTTGCTCAAAACCGGTTTTTAATGACGTAAGTTTTTTGTCCCACGCTTTAAGGCCCGCGACTGCCTTGTCCTGCGCCGCTTTGTCCGTTATCGTTTTGGCCTGGCGCGCGGGCGGTAACGCCGCGGAAGCGTCATCATCATTTTCAAGAGATATCTGGACAGTTCCCTGCGGCACGGCGGAACCGTCGCCGTTAATTTCAATCATGTTATTCCAGCCGTCGGACGATTGCACTGACTGTGATAAACTATTTGACGCGCCGCCGCCGTTAAGTACAGGCGCTTTATGTATATACGGCCTTTTACCAACAGCCTGAGCGTTCCTAATCCTCGGCGCGGACATGACTCTGGGCGCGTTTTGCATGACGGGCGCGCTTTGCACCGCCGGAGCGGAAGCCATCGCCGGGGCGGCCGCAACCACAGGCGCCGGAGCCGGCGGCGGAGGCGGCGCGGCCTGGGCCGCCGGCAAAACCTGGGGGCCGGGCGCGACAACGGGAGCGGAAGACTGCGCGTTGATATACGCCGGATAAAATAATGCAACTGACACGCTTAACGCAAATATCATCTTCTTATTCATAAAAATCTCCCGTTAGTCATAAAAAATTTATTTAGTGTTGACGGCCGCCTGTACCTGCGTTTGCTGCGGAGCCGGATTTTGAGGCGCCGAACTCAGCGCCGTAGTAACGTTTACTTGTAATGTGCCGCTCGGCACCGAACTTACCGCCGGATTAGCCGAAATTTCAATAGTATCCCCGGACGCCGTATTTACGTCCGGCACAGGCGTTGGGGCCGGCGGCGTTGCCGGCGGCTGAGTCACAATATTTTGGTTTTGCGAAACAGCGTTTTGCTGCTGTACGATATTATTAAGAACCTGCGCGGAATTCTGCGTACCGAACATTTGTTCCGCCGCGGTTTCAGAGCCGGTAACGTCAGGCACGCCGTCAAAAGCCGGCGCGGCTCCCGTCGCGGGCGCGTTTCCCTCAGCCGGTGCTGCTTGAAGAACCGGCCCCAATTCTCTGACGGGCGCGGGCTCCAAAACCGGCGCGGGTTCAGACACCGCGGCCGGCCTGTTAAAATTAAACACATTGCCGCCTGTCACCCCGCCGCTGGATACTGTTTTCGTCTGCGCCGAGGCGCAACATAAGACAATGCAGGCCAGCCCCGTAAATATTTTCCCCATACTTCCCCCTTTTACTTACTTTTCTAACGTATTTGAACTGCTTTTTAATTCATTTAACCCCTGCTCAATCAGTTCAAAATGTATTTCCCAGCGGTTTGAACCTTCGGGTTTGGTTATATAACCCTTCATTTCAAGCACGCTCAAAATATTAGTGGCGCGCGCGCTGGAACCGAAATTCGCTTTTAATAAATCCTGCGACACGCGGCGGCGTTCCAAGATTAACGTCAACGCCTGTATTAATTCCTCCGGGCTGGCGCCGAGGCCGTCTTCCGGCCGGCCGCCCACGACAGCGGCAGCGTCGGTAAAAAGCTGCTGCGGATAATCCGGCCCGCCCTGCGCGCGCAGAAAATCGGCCACCGCCGCGATTTCGCTTTCGGAAACATATGCACCTTGTATGCGGTTAGGTTTTTGGTCGGAGGTGCCCTGATAAAGCATGTCGCCTTTGCCTAGCAGCGCGTCCGCGCCCAGCGAATCCAAAATAACGCGGGAATCCGTTTTTGACGCAACCTGCAGCGCGATACGCGACGGCAGGTTTGCCTTAATCACGCCGGTAATAACGTTGACCGACGGCCGCTGCGTACACAAAACCAAATGTATGCCGACGGCGCGCGCCATCTGCGCCAGCCGCTGGATAGAGTCTTCAATGGCGGCCCGCGTTTGCAGCATTAAGTCCGCCAGCTCGTCTATTACCACGACGACATAAAACATTTTTTCTTCGCCGTGCTCCGCCGCCCATTTATTGTAGCCTTCGATATTTTTTACTTTGGCCAGTTCCATTATTTTAGTGCGTTTTTCCATTACCTTAACCAAAGTCTGCAGAGATTTTACCGCGCCCGGCGCGTCGGTGATAACGCTGACGTCTTCGCAGTTGGTTTTCGGGTCATATAAATAAGGAATGCCTTCGTAGAGCGTCAGCTCAAGGCGTTTGGGGTCTATCATCAAAAATTTAATTTCGTCCGGTTTTGATTTATATAAAATGGACATTATTATCGTGTGAAGACAAATGCTTTTGCCGGAATTTGTCGCGCCCGCTATCAGCAGGTGCGGCGTTTTTTCAAGCGCGGTTGTGGCGGGCAGCCCGTCGGCGTAACGGCCCAGCGCTATCGGCATTACCGCGCTGGAATTTGTAAAAACCTCGTCCTGCAAAATTTCGCGGATGGTTACCATCATGGGGTTTTCATTCGGGATTTCAAAACCTATCGCGTCTTTGCCAGGAATAGGTGCTTCAACGCGTATGCCGCGCGCTTTCATGGCCAGCGCGATATCGTTTGAAATAGCCACGATATTACTTATCCTCACGCCGGGGTCCGGCTTAATTTCATAACGGGTAACGACGGGGCCCGGCGACACGCCGGTTACCGTCGCTCCTATTTCAAAATTTTTAAGCGTGCTTTCCAAAAGCGCGGTAGCCTGGGCTATTTCTTCATCGGAAGGACCTAAAACGCCTTCATTTTTCGGCAGACTGAGCAACTCCAAAGACGGCAGTTTAAAATTGGCGATATCTAATTTTTTGTCGGATTTTTCCGGTACGTCGGCGGCTTTCGCGGGCTGAGAATTGTCATACGGTTTTGGCGCTCTTATAATTTCCGCCACCGGACGGCGTATTTCGGGTTTTGAGCGCAGAGGGACAACATCGTCTTTTATAGCCAGTGATTTGGCGGAAGTGCCGGTAATTTCTTCTTCGGTTTCGGCCTGGGCGAGTTTGGTTTTAAGTTCGGCGCGGGCTTCATTCCACGCCTGATAATCCTGTTTTAAAAGATTATAAATATAATTGAAAGTGCTAAGCCACGGAATGGCGAACAAAATATGCACGCCGGTAAATAAAACCGCCAGCAAAAACAGCGCCGCGCCGGCCGTACCGACGAGATTGTGCAAAAACTCAAAACATTTTCCTCCTATAACGCCGCCTTCAATATAAGTGCCTTTAAAAATATCGCGGAACGCGGACAGTATGCCGGACACCGCCGCCAGCGATATGCCCATGCCGATTAAAAACGTAAAAATATTTACTGATTTATATTTAATACTGCGTAACAGCCAGTAGAAGAAAAACAAAGGCACCAGATAAGCCGCGTGGCCGAGATATGAAAAAAAGAAATTCGCGGCTGCCTCCCCGTAAGGCCCTTTTGAAATATTAAACCACTGTATTACAAAAAGCCACGCGCACAGCGCGAAAGCGCAGGCCCAGAATAAAAAAATGAGCGCGTTCGCGCCGCCGCCGGAGCCCTTTCTCTTTTTATTTTTTTTCTTATAAATGTAATAACCTTTGTTTGCCATGTAAACATTTTAACATTTTATAAGAAAATTACGGCGGTCAAAAATCAACCGCCGTATAAAGTTAATCCGCGTACGTTTTATGATAATTTAAAACAGCGCCACAAATTAGGCTGGTAACCGCCCACGCAAGTGAATAATACCCCGCCGAAACTTTGGCAGATTTGTTGCCCGCGCGTATTAATATCCCTGGCGTTGCAGTAAATAAATTTTTTATCGGAATCCCAACCCAGCAATATCTGGTTATTGTAATCGGTCGCGCTGCGCGGAACGCCGGTGCTCCAGGCAGAGTTCGACGCGCTGAAACCAAAATCGCTTGTCGACGGCACGTCAAGGTCAAGCTCGTCCAATGACGTGGCATACGCGCCGTTTTCCAACAAATATCTTTCCTGCGCGTCTTTATACGCTTTAATGACGGGCATATACTGTGCCACCTGGGACTTTAAAACGGCTTTTTGGTACTGCGGCAAAGCTATAGCGGCAAGTATGCCGATTATCAAGACGACTACAAGCAGTTCAATGAGAGTAAAACCGCGTTTTATATTTGTCATACGGAAAGTATATGAAATTAAGGTCACGTCTGGAAGATAATACGCAAAATACTTTTTTCTTATCTAAATTACTTAGACTTTATACAAAGGCAAAACGCTTGAGTATAAAACCGCGAAGAAGTGCATAATAGTGCCGGCAAGTACAAACAAATGCCATATGCCGTGGAAAAAAACTTTGTCTTTCCTTATATAAAAATAACAACCGGCGGAATAAAATAAACCGCCCAGCGCTATAAACACCAAGCCGGTCAGCGGGATTTTTTCAATGAAATATTTAATGCAGAAAATTGAAATCCAGCCCATACCCAGGTATATCGCCGTGGACAGTTTTTTATATTTGCCGACGATAAACATATCTTTAACCGTGCCGCCCGCCGCCAGCGCCCAAATGAAGCCGAACATCCACCAGCCGAAAGGCCCGCGCAAATTCACCAGCAAAAACGGCGTATAAGTGCCGGCTATCAAAATATAAATTGAAATATGGTCAAAAATTTTTAGCCTGCGTTTTGCCGCCGGCCTGCGCGCCGCGTGGTAGAGCGTTGAGGCGATATACAGCGTTATCATTGACGCGCAAAAAATGGAAACGGAAACAATTTTCCACGCGTCGCCCGTTAAAGCCGCCAGCGTTATGAGGCTGCCGGAACCGAGAGCAACAAGTATAGTCCCTATCCAGTGCGTCAGAGCATGCATTAACTCTTCGCCTTCTGAATAAGGGTTATGGGATATTAAATTGGACATGCTGTATTATAACTTAATATAATAAGTTATCAAAGACTTACAATAAAAGAGGAGCCTAAAATGGCAAAAAAAACCGTAAAAAAAGCCGCGCCAAAAAAAGCGGCTGTTAAGAAAAGCGCAAAGAACGTTTATTATTTCGGAAGCGGAAAAGCTGACGGAAAGGGTACAATGAAAGAACTTTTAGGCGGCAAAGGCGCAAACCTTGCCGAAATGGCCGGACAAATGAAACTGCCGGTTCCCCCGGGTTTCACAATCACCACCGAAGTCTGCACCTACTACTGGGACAACAAAAAAACTTACCCAAAAACTTTAAAAGCCGACGTGGAAACTTACCTAAAAAAAGTTGAGCAGGAAACCGGCAAGGTTTTCGGTTCGCCTGAAAACCCGCTGCTGGTGTCCGTCCGCTCCGGCGCGCGGTCATCCATGCCGGGCATGATGGAAACTATTTTAAACGTCGGTCTGACGGAAAAAACCATACCGGGCATGATTGCCCAGACGCAGAACGAACGCTTTGTTTACGATGCCTACCGCCGTTTGATTATGATGTATTCCGACGTGGTTATGGAAAAAGCCGAAGGCATTGAGCCCGAAGACGGCAAAGGAATACGCAAAATTTTAGATGAAAAACTGGCCGCCGCCAAAAAACAGAAAGGTGTTAAAGATGACACTGATTTATCCGCCGCGGATTTGAAAAAACTCTGCGCGGATTTTAAAGCCACCGTCAAAGAAGTCCTCGGCAAAGATTTCCCCGATACACCGATGGAACAGCTTTGGGGCGCTATCGGCGCGGTGTTTGCCAGCTGGAACGGCAAACGCGCCATAGCTTACAGAAATATTGAAAAAATTCCGCATGACTGGGGCACGGCCGTTAACGTGCAGTCAATGGTGTTCGGCAACATGGGAGACGACAGCGCGACGGGCGTCGCGTTCTCCAGAAACCCGGGCAACGGGGATTCCCATTTTTACGGAGAATACCTTGTAAACGCGCAGGGAGAAGACGTCGTGGCCGGCATCCGCACGCCTAGCCCGATGAATAAATGGTCCACCAACGCGCACAGCGAGCACCTGCCCACTTTAGAGCAGGTCATGCCTAAAGTTTATAAAGAATTAGACGGCATACAGGAAAAACTCGAGCAGCATTTCCACGACATGCTTGACATAGAATTTACCATTGAAAAAGGACGTCTGTGGATGTTACAGTGCCGCGTGGGCAAACGCAACGGCACGGCAGCCGTTCAGATGGCGCTGGACATGCTTAAAGAAAAACTTATTGACCAGAAAGAGGCAGTTTTGCGCGTCTCCCCGTCCCAGCTTGACGAACTTCTGCACCCGACCATTGACCCTAAAGCGGAAGCCGCGGCAAAAGTTATAGGCAAAGGTTTGCCGGCGGGCCCCGGCGGCGCGGCGGGCAAAGTGGTATTCACGTCCGAAGCCGCTATGGAGCTTAAAGCCAAAGGCGAAAAAGCTATTTTAGTCAGGGAAGAAACGAACCCGGAAGACGTCGAAGGCATGAGAGCGGCGGAGGCTATTTTAACGCAGCGCGGCGGCATGACGTCCCACGCGGCTTTAGTCGCGCGCGGCTGGGGCAAATGCTGCATAGTCGGCTGCGGCGAACTGCATATTGACTTTAACGCCAAAACGGCGGAACTCGGCGGCGTGACTTTGAAAGAAGGAGATTTTATCACGCTTAACGGCACCAAAGGTTATGTCTACGAAGGCAAATTGAACATGCTGGAAGCCGGCGAAGGCAATGACAATTTAACCGCTTTCCTGAACCTGTGCGACAAAATTAAACGCCTTGACGTACGCACCAACGCCGACACTCCGGCGGACGCGCAGAGGGCCAGAAAATTCGGCGCGAAGGGCATAGGTCTGTTCCGCATAGAGCATATGTTCTACGGCGAAAATTCCGAAAAGCCGCTGTTCATTTTACGCAAAATGATAGTGTCAAAAACAGAGGCTGAAAGAAAAGCCGCCGTCGACGAATTGTTCCCTTACATGAAAGAGGAAATAAAAGGAACAATTAAAGCGATGGAAGGCTACGGCGTGACAATCCGTCTTATGGATCCGCCGCTGCATGAATTTATTCCGCAGCACGAAGCGGCCAAAAAGCAGATTGCCGACGCGATTGGAATAACAATGGAAGAATTTGACGCGCGCTCCGCCGCTTTGCATGAATCTAACCCGATGATGGGCCACCGCGGCGTGCGCCTCGGCATAACTTATCCGGAAATTACGGCTATGCAGGCACGCGCTATTTTTGAATCCGCGGCTGAACTTATTAAAGAAGGCGTAAAAGCTATGCCGGAAGTGATGATTCCCGTCGTCTGCCATGAAAACGAACTGGTAGACCAGAACGCGATTATCGAGAAAGTTTATAAGGACGTTGTCGCGGCGACAGGCGTAAAAAAACTGCCTTACATGGTAGGCACGATGATAGAAATTCCGAGGGCGGCAATAATGTCGCACAAAATCGCGCAGTATGCGGACTTTTTCTCATTCGGCACAAATGACTTAACGCAGATGACGTTCGGTTTCAGCCGCGACGACATCGGCGCTTTCATGGGCGCGTATCTTGAAAAGGGCATACTCAAAAATGACCCGTTCCAGACGCTTGACCAGGACGGCGTGGGCCACCTTATACGCCACGGCGTTAAAGGCGGACGCAGCGTTAAACCGCACCTCAAAGTAGGCATATGCGGCGAACACGGCGGGGACCCGCAGAGCGTCGAGTTCTGCCACCGCGAGGGTTTCAGCTACGTTTCCTGCTCTCCCTTCCGCGTGCCGATAGCCAGACTCGCGGCCGCGCAAGCTGTGGCAAAAGAAGGGAAAAAGAAATAAGTTTGTAAGACAAAAAAACGGCCCTGCAAAATTTTGCGGGGCCGTTTTTTTTACGTCTAAATATTGTTTACCAGCCGTTGCAGGTCATTGTTTGGTACTGGGCCTGAAAACTGCATTTGATTCTGTAATTTTCCACGCCGTTTCCGGGGCACTGGCGGTTACAGCCGGCGCAGGTATAATAACAGCCCGCGTATCCGTCTGAGGTCATGGTACCGCTTGATTGGGCCGATTGGCATATCGAAAGCGCCGCGGACGAGCTAAGCGCCTGGCTTCTTACTATATTATACCAGTGAGACGTAGAGGCGCCTACCGGACAATACCCGTCGCCGGCATTAGAACAGCAATTGCTATTACTGCTGCCGGAGCATGTGACTGAACGGTTATCCCAGCTGTCTATTTGTGCTCCTACTTCTGACGCTCCTCCCGTGAGTACAGACTGAGTAGCGTAACAATAGGTCCCGGTCTGTCCGCTTAAAAGCTGCTGCTGGTTGTAAGTCGAATAAGGACACGTCCCGTTAACCCATGTATTTGAAACGGTACACGGGCTGCAACAGGTGTAATGCGCGGCGGCGGCGTCTTCCTGAGTGTTAAATTTGTTGCGGAACTGCCCGGCGGGGCAAGCGCCGCAAGGCGTCCCGGCCGTGCCGCATATGACGTTGGCGCCCGACTGCGAACCCACCGTCGTACCGCTGCCAGTAAAGTAAGGGCCTACGTCATAGTTGCTCTGCCTTAAAGCACAGCACGTATTAAGCGTGACGCCCAGAGATGACAAATTGCTCCCGTTCCACTGCTTGCAGCGGCAGGCGTAATAATCGTTGCTCTGCGCGTAAACCAGAGCTGTGCAAAAAAACAGCACGGCAAACATAAAAAGTTTTATTGTTTTCACAAAAAGCCTCCTTTATAAGCATAAAATCACACTTATATTATAAACCCAAAAAAACTTAATCCAAAATAACTAAAAAGGCTATGTCGGGCTCAGACGTAAAAATTTTTGCGAAAATTAAAAACGCTTTCTCTTTAAAAGCTCCTTTTTTTGATAAAAATCATTTTTGAGGCGGCCAACAGTCCGCTCTCAAAATAATGTAAAATAGTTTTCATGGAATTACGCTCAAAGGGCATTGAAAAGGTTTATAAACACCGCAAAGTGGTAAAGGGCGTGGATATTCACGTGTCTTCGGGCGAGATTGTCGGTCTTCTTGGTCCTAACGGCGCGGGAAAGACTACCAGTTTTTATATGCTTGTCGGTTTTATTCAGCCCAGCGCGGGTAAAGTTTTTATGGATAATAAAGACGTTACCGAACTGCCAATGTATGAACGCGCGCGCCACGGCCTGGGTTATCTGGCGCAGGAACCGACCATTTTCAAAGGATTGACCGTCGAAGAAAATTTACTGGCAGTTTTGGAACGCATTGAACCTGACCGCGCGAAACAAAAGCAGCGGGTGGACAGTCTGCTGGAGGAGTTCGGCCTTACCAAACTTGCAAAACAAAAAGCGTGGACTCTCTCCGGCGGAGAAAAGAGAAGAATGGAAGTCGCGCGCTGCATGATAAGCGAACCTAAAATTATTTTGCTGGATGAGCCTTTTGTCGGCATTGACCCCATCACCGTCTCTGACCTGCGTCAGATGATTTTTAAATTAAAGGACAAAGGAATAGGCGTTTTGATAACCGACCACAACGTGCGCGAAACGCTGCCGCTGACCGAACGCGCCTACTTAATCTACGACGGTAAAATCTTAATAGAAGGCGACCAGGACACTCTATTGAACGACAAAAACGCCCGCAAACTCTACCTCGGCGAAGATTTTAGAATGTAAACATAAATCCCGCAAATCATAAAAAAGCCTCCCTAAGGAGGCTTTATTTATAATTTCTTCTATTGTAGGTGCATATTTCTTTCTAGAACTAACAATCTTTCCGTTCGATATACATTTACATCTTGCCCTGAGACTATGTTGGGTTTTGCTGAAACTGCATCTTTAAAAATAAATACCATAAACCTGACTTTGCCGGTAGAAATAGTATGAGTAGTAGTTTGAGGTTTAAAAGTTAGAGTTTCAGCCACAGGACAGGCCGATAGCGCTATAAAATAAGTTAAAACATTAGTTTCTGAATTGAAACCATCTTTGAAAACAAAACAAGTTTTTTCTTTTATACTTTCCACGCTTTTTGCTTTTACATTTTTCTGGCTGGGCTCACATAAATCCTGGCGCCATTTAATATCAGTTCCTAACTCTTTAATCTCTTCATTGTCTTTTTTATTTTTATCGTGCAGATTTGCATTTTTTGACGGAGTCCAAAGTGATGTCTCCCCTTCTCTTTGTTGGATTGAATCTTTGAGCGCGGCTATCCGGCTGTTATTTTCTTTTATACAATTTTCATGCCGTTCTTTTCTATCATTGAATTCTTTCAATTCCCTGTCTTTCTGCTCCGCGAGGGAAGGAAAGCCGTTTTCCTTTAACCACTCCGCCCCGCCTATCATTGAAGCAATCGTTTCAAATTGTTCTCTAGACAAAGAGTAGAGAAGTGTCATTTTAACCTCAAGTTTTTTATCTTCGTTATTCTTGCCCTGGGCAAAAACCGGGCTTATGGACAATATCATTGCCGTAAACAGCATGGTCAACTTTTTCATAATATTTTCTCCTTGTATTAGGTTATTTATAACTATCAGTAATATTAGACAATAATATTATAAGATTAGCGATATACTATACAAAGATATTAGACCTATTCTCGCTTAGGTCCCAAGACCTATAAATAACTATACCACGACGGAGTCTAAGTAATGCGGCTCCATTAAAAAATAAACCCCGCAAAAAACGGAGCTTTTGTCTTTACCGCGCCATAGCGAATCAAAGGCGGATATTGATTTATTATAATTCTTTTACATTATAAAAAACTAAAAAGACTATACTCTTTCTCTCGTAAAGCAAATTTTTTATACTTTCCTTATATTTCTCAGGAAAGGAATTTTTTTATGAAAAAAGGTTTTACTCTTATAGAGCTGCTAGTAGTGGTTTTGATAATCGGCATATTATCCGCCATAGCCGTGCCGCAGTACAACAAGACTGTCGCTAAAGCCCGCGCGGCAGAAGGATTGTCCAAAATAAACACTCTATATCAAGCTTTGGAAGTATACAAACTGGCCAACGATGATTATCCTAGTTTTGGAACTCAAAACCCTACTCAGGACCAGATGAACCAAGCGTTGGATATTGATATGAATCTGGGCACAGGATACGGATATACTTATTATCCCTGGGCATACGTGGCAATAACCTATTCCAAAAGTCCCGTCGTCTTCTATATAACCAAAGGGCTGTCGGATACGCCGTCTGAGATTATGTATCAAAAAGGAACCGCCGGATGTTTTGCGTATCCGTCCTATCCCGGCGGCATTAACGCGTGCAAATCATTATGCGGCGAACTTACGGTATTTTCTCCCGGCGGCGCAGAGGGCTGTTTAATGAAATAAAAACCTATATATACGTTGTATACATTCCCTTTTTATTTTTATCCATCAAATCACCGTTGTAACGGTTTTTGAGGTCCGCGTACCAAACCCAGAATTTTGTTTCAAAATCATCTATGCTGCCGAAAGTATACGCTTTTTGAAGAGCTTCTTCCACCGTATATTTTTTCTTTTGCGGTTTGCCGTTTTTGTCATAAACCGTTTCGCCGTTTCTTATTAAATCCATAAACTTGCGGAACTTGATTTGGTTCTCCGGCGTGGATGCGTTATAAGGCTTCCACAAAAATCTTACCATAGCGTACGCCTGCAAATACCAGTCCTGCACTTTGCCGGCGGAAGAAAACGCCTCCAGGCTTTTGTCGTTCATAAACTCGTTAAACCTGATGAAATATAAAACCGGCAGACCTGTATTTTGCTGGTTCTTTTTGCCTATGAGCTTATACGCGCGCAAATCTTTTCTGAGCAAATCTTTGGCCCAGTCCCCGCCTGCCGGGTTCAGGCTGATGTCTTCCATATTAACCGCCATTCCCTCGTCCAGCCAAAGCGGCAGGCCGGCGACGTATCCCCCGTTTATCATATGCGTGTACTCATGCATAAAATCCCTTTTAAGGCTGTTCCTGTCCCCGGCGGAGTTATAGAGTACCATCGTACTTTCTTCCGGGAAAGACAGCGCTTCGGACCATTGGTACGGCGCAAATTCGCCTTTCAAATAATCGTCCCGCGTTTTGTAAATATATATGTTGGTTTTCGCGGGCATAGGAATAGGCATGTTCATACGCATGTCGCTGTAGGCGCTTTCAAACGTCATACCGACGTTAGGCGTAGTCATGCCAAAACTTTTGCGGTCGGTAAAAATATTGAAGTTGGAAGTATAAGCCCGCGTCCATGACGGACCGGGTTTGGAATAATCTTTTTTTACGGGTTTTACCGCCGGAACGTGACCAGGCAGGTTTGCCGTCTGCGGCAGCGCGGGAGTAGGAACAGGAGCGGGAATAGGTTTTTGCGTTTCAGTTTTTTTGGGCTCCTGCGGGGCAGTCTGAACCGTGGGAGAACTTGGAGCCGGCGGCTGCGCCGCCGGCACACCCATCGTAAAAGGAACGCTTAAATTGCTTGTGTCTACCAGACTGAAAGTAGATTGTTCCTCCGGCCCGGTTGCTGCGTTTATCACTGGTCTGACGGATACCGGATACAAAATTTTATCGTCTAAAACTGGCAGAGAGCTCTGTGTCGCCGGTTCCTTTTGCTTATCCTCTGCCGCCGCGCCGCCGACAGCCGGTTTTACTTTTGATTCCAAACCGCCGTCCTGCGCCGCACACAACAGCGGTAGCGCCAAAAATAAAATAAAAAAGGGAGTATGTCTTTTAAACATACTCCCATGATATAAAAATTTTACAAGGCTTAATTAATTTACCTCAGTCCGGTTTCTTTTAAACTTAATTAACTGTTTTATTCTCCTGAACCTGTTGGCGAATTTTTTATTTTCTTTTTTCTTAACGCGTTCCAGTATAAGTTTATAGCCCTGGTAACTTTCTTCGTTTAAAAATCTCGCCACGCGGCCAACGGTGGTGGTGCTTATTCCGGTAAGTTCGTTAATCTGCCGGTAAGACGCGCCGTCGCTGAGCATCTGCGCCACAAGCCAGCGCTCGTTTAAATCCCGCAGTTCGCCGGGCGTGCAAATGTCTTTTAAAAATCTCTCGGCCTCAATTTCATTTTTCAGGGAAAGTAAAGCTTTGTAAAGCGATATGCTGCTGTAAGTGTTTTCCATACACATGATTTAAACATATGTTGACACGCTTGTCAAAGGTGTTTTAATGTTCTATCATATTAATACAGTTAAAATTCTTATTTAAGGATGAAAAAATATGAATATACCGTCGGAAATCTTGCCTGATGTAACCTTCGCCTGCGGCCCCAGCCAGGGCCACCCGCAGGCCAGAAACACACCCGTCAGCCAGACGCTTTTTGAGCGCTCCCACCGCAGCGCGGGACTGGCGGAAAACGGCCTTTACAAAGAAGCTGCCGAAAACATTAAAAAGCTTCTTCAAATACCGTCAGACTATACTTTAATTTTCTTCCACGGCGGCGCGACAACCGCCATGGACGCCATAGCCTGGAACCTGGCGGACGATTCCGTTTCCGGCCTGTCATTTGGCTCATTTTCAAGTTTATGGTGCAAAAAAATAGCCGGCGCGCTGCCTTCCGACGTAAAAAAAGATTTCAAATCCGCCCCGAAAGGCGAATATTTCCCCAAAGAACTGCCGGACTTTAAAGCAAGCCTAGTCATGCTGACGCCCAACGAAACTTCGACCGGCGCGCAAATCCCGAACAGTTATCTTGAAAACGCCTGGGCAAACCGCGGTGAAAATACACTGATAGCCTGGGACTGCACTTCCTGCGCCGGGGGCCGCGTGATGCCCGTCGGCAAATTTGACGCGATGGTATTTTCACTGCAAAAATGTTTCGGCGCCGGCGGCGGAACCAGTGTGCTTATTTTAAGCCCGAAAGCCGTTGCCCGCGCGCAGGTCGTCGCGCCCAAACGCCAGATACCTTATATATTACAGTTTGCCGAAGCTCTTGAAAAAGCCAAAAAATACCAGACGGTAAACACTCCGTCCACGACGAACATTTGGCTGGCTAACGAATCTGCAAAATGGATGCTTGCCAACGGCGGTCTGCAGGGTATGGAAGATTTGTGCAAAAAACACGCCGCGTATCTTTTTGATTTTGCGGCCAAAACTGATTACCTTGAGCCGCTTATCAGAGAAAAAGAAAACCGCTCTTTTACGACGGTTACGCTGCGCGTGACCAACGATAAATTACAAGGCGCGGATATTTCCAGCGCGGTAAAAAAATCCGGCAAACCGTGTCTTGCCGACGGTATTTCAAAATACTCCAGCGTGGAAGAAAATTCAATACGCATCGCGTGCTTCCCTTTTGTCGACGTGACGGGGACGGCGCAGTTTGAAAAACTTGCAAAAACAATTTCTTGGATAGTTAAAGAAATGAGGACGGCAAATTTATGAAAATTTTGATTGCGGACAGCTTTCCCGCCAACTGGCAGGAAGCACTTAAAGAAAAAAAACACGAAGTGATTTACTCTCCGAAACTTGACGAAAATACTCTTGTCCCCGCCGTAAAAGACAACCAGCCGGAAATAATAATCGTAAGAAGCACAAAAGTTACAGCCGCCGCCATTGACGCAGGCGGCAAACTGAAATTGATAATCCGCGCCGGCGCGGGTTATGACACTATTGACACAAAACACGCAAAATCAAAAAACGTCGCCGTCTGCAACTGCCCGGGCACAAATTCAATAGCCGTCGCGGAGCTGACTTTAGGTTTTATCCTCTCCTTAGACCGCAGAATCTGCGACAATACCGCGGACCTGCGCGCCGGCGTCTGGAATAAAACCAAATACAGC
This sequence comes from Elusimicrobiota bacterium, assembly GCA_009778915.1. Taxonomy (GTDB): domain Bacteria; phylum Elusimicrobiota; class Elusimicrobia; order Elusimicrobiales; family Elusimicrobiaceae; genus Elusimicrobium. Next base: position 1,231 of record WRFH01000002.1, on the reverse strand, counting down.
AAAGCGCGCGGGGTTTACGGCCGCACGCTTGGCATAATCGGCCTGGGCCACATCGGGCGCGAAGTGGCAAAACGCGCGGAAGCATTCGGCATGAAAATTTTAGGTTTTGACCCTTTTGTCAAGCCTGAAACTCTGAAAGGGCTTAACGTGACGCTGGTGGACGATTTATACAAACTTGCCGCACAGTCCGACATTTTGACCGTGCACGTCCCGAATAACGCCGGCACAAAAAATTTATTTGACGAAAAATTTTTCAACGCCTGCAAAGACGGCGCGTATTTTATAAACGCCGCCCGCGGCGGCCTTGTAAAAGAAAGCGCGCTTGTCGAAGCCTGCCAGAAAAAAGGCATGCGCGCCGCGTTAGATGTCTATGAAGTGGAACCCGCCGAAGGCACCGGAAAATTTGAAGACTCAGTCATGCAAAATGAAAATATTTACGGCACGCACCACATAGGCGCGAGCACGGACCAGGCGCAGGACAGCGTGTCCGAATTGGCGGTAAAAATAATAGACTGGCTGGTTCTGAACGGAACTTATCTGCACCAAGTAAATTAACCTAAATCACATAAAAAATCCGCTCTCAGCAAAGAGAGCGGATTTTTTTAACTCAATTAATAAGGCATCATTAAGAACATGTATATATATTGCCGCTGATTCCGCATACGCAGGTGTAGACGGCAGTTATTACCATCGGAGCGTCACTCTGTTGCTTTGAAAAGGTACTACTGACCTGTCCGCTGGAATTTTTACAGGTCCAGTTTGTTATTACCGGCACTGAACCGCCGCCGCTAACGCCGCCAGTACACCCGCCGCTGCAGTCCGCGCCGTTATCGCACCTTATAGATGTCGTTATTTGACTCACCCCGTAGCCGCCGCCCGGCCCTCTGCACGTTGTAAATGGAAGAGTACAAGAACCCGAAGTAGCGGAGCATTGGGGATACGCATTAGTAAAAGCGTTGGTAAAATATGTAGAACAAGCAGAAATATATTTACCATTACAATCCGCGCCTGACGCGGGCACAGGCACTTGGCCGGTATTTGTAGTAGTCAACGTGATAGTAGGTTCGGCGGTGCTTTGTGAGAACGATTGCATCTTAAGTGTGGTTGTCGCTCCGGCCATACAGCAGTTGCCGGTGCCGCTGGGGGCGCCGGTAGTAGGACTTATTTCATCATAAGAAGCGCTGGGATTTTTTGTCGGTGTGGAGCCCGAGCAATTTACCGACGAACAAGG
>WRFH01000001.1 GCA_009778915.1 Elusimicrobiota bacterium | reverse complement strand
GCTGCCCTATGCCAACTGTTCCATTCACCGCCATCTTTACATCTTTGAGACTTATCCCCGGCGCTTCTCCTTTCACCCCTAATCCGTAACTGCCCAGGTTAATATCCGGTAGGTTATAGACTGAGGACTGATTTGTTTCTGATTTTTTTGCCTGGGCGGACGAATAGACCTGCGCGACGGCGTCATAAGGCAGCAGACTGGTTATAAGGACAGCGCTTATTATTTTGGTAAGTAATTTTCTACAACTTCGGTCGGAATCCATATTTTTATCCCGCGTGTATATCTGTATTATGTATATATATATATGTTAAAAGAATGTCGGCCTTACTGCCAGGGCCGAAAGACCTACCGGCGTTTGGGCCTAAAGACCTATAGCTGATTAGTTTAATATTGAACTATTTATCTGCTATGATTTTTAGGGAAATTTATATTTTATTTATGACGCGCGTAGCCGGAGGCTACGTAAGGAATAAAAAAATATAAATTTACCAAAAAGCAGAGATAGAGAAATAGCTCAATATTAAACTAACCTGCTACATTTAAAAACCCCCGCTTTTTTATAGCGGGGGTTTAAATTTTTAAATTTGTTATATTTATTAACTTAACACCCGCCGCCTGCCGTTTATCCAAATCATGAGTTTAGCGCCGTTCTTAATCGTATTAAGAAGGCGGTTAACGGTGACGGTGAGATGGTTAATAATATTCTTCATATGTATTTCTGTACCAGCGTGCTACTACACTAATATTATACAAATTTTTTAGAAATATTTACGCAGAATTCCGCGAGGAAGAATTTTTTTATAAAGTTCGACCTGTTTTGAGACGGTGTTTTGCGCCGAAAATATTTTCTTGTCAAAAGCCCGCGCGCCGGTTTTCAGACGGCGGTATAATTCTTTATCCTCTAAAACGCGCAGAATTTTTGCGGACAGATATTCCCTGTTCCCCTTCGGCGCGAGCAGGCCGTTATAATTATTTTTCAAAATTTCCGCCGTGCCGTCCGCCGCGTAACATACCGCCGGCACGCCCGCGCCCAGCGCTTCCGCCAGCGCGACCGGCAGCCCTTCGCGCAGAGACGCGGAAACATATAAATCCGCGATTTCCAAAAGTTCCCGCACGTCGCGCCGCGCACCTAAAAATATAAAATTTTTTTTAAGGTTTAATTTTTTCGCGAGATTTTTGACAGAACTTTCTTCGCTTCCGCCGGCACCGGCGTACAGAAAACGGATGTCCGGCATTTTTTTAATTACATCCGCCGCGGCAAACACAAAATCCCGCGCGTTTTTCTCCGGCTTAAAATTGCCGCAGGAAAGAATGATTTTAGACGGACTCTTAATACCCAGCGCCGCCAGTTTTTTCGCCCTGTCAAAACCGCGCGGCAGACTTTCAAACTGTACGCCGGGATAAATCAAAATATTTTTTTTCGCGCCGCCTATGCGCAGCCGTTTTGCTTCTTCCATATTCGCGGCGGAAACAAAAATAAGTTTCTTGGTAATCATCGCCCAGAGTTTCTCGACAGCGGCGTAAAAGCGGTATCTTTTTTTGCCGCCGTAAACGCTGAAACCCAGGCCGTGGTAAGTGTGGACGACCTTCGCGCGCGGCCAAAAAATATAAGCGGCCGCCCTTCCAATAATACCCGCCTTCGGAGTATTTGTGTGAACGATATGCGGCCGTATTTTGAGCATTATTTTGCCGGTTTGCAGAACGGCTAGGAAATCATAAAAAATATTGGAGACGGAAATTTTCTGTCTTAAGCTTTTTATGATAAAAAAATTATTTTTAAGCCCGCGCGAAGCCAGACTTTCAAAAGCGCCGCCCGGCCCGGCGGCAAGAAAAGCGGTAAAATTTTCCGGCAAGTTTTGCGCGGAGTAGAGAACGCTTTTCTGCGCCCCGCCCGCGTCCATGCGCGTGATAATATAAAGGATTTTTATTTTGCGGTCCCGCTTCATTGGTCAGTTGTTTTTACTTCGGCTTGCGGAAAATAGTAGTTTAAAATTTCTTTGAAATTTTTGTTTTGCGACGCCAAGCCTCTCCCGCCCGCCACGCACATTCCGTCGCCGCTTCCCGTGTCCGCGCCGACGACAAGCAGCGCCTGTAAATTTTTACCTTTATATAAAGGAATAATGTTGAACAGCGTTGAGCGCGTCGTGCCGGCGCCTAAAATAAATTTCATCTGCGCGGCGTCAGTCACTTCCAAATCGCCTTTTGTTCCTCTGAACATCAGGCTTTCCACGCGGCCCAGTTCCGTCGTCTTATTAATTTCCGCCGCCGTAATTCTGCCTATATTTTTAAAATAATTGGCGCGGTTCTGCACGTCTCCGATATCATAATAATACGCCCATTTGATTGGCGACCACAGCGTCGGGTCCGACGGAGCGGAAAGTAAATCCAGCGGCGGATTTGAAATCAGATATTTAAAAACGTTCGACGGGCTGTAAACAAAATCCTGCGCGGAAGGCGCGTTTTTAACGCCGTCCCCGTAAACAAAACAGTTGTCGTAAAAACCAAGATTTTTGCCCTCAAGCCGCGTGCCGCGCGTCGCTTTTACGGCGTCCGCAGTCGCGCCGGACTGTATGTTGATACCGCCGTATTTCAGGCCGGGCTCGTTGTCGGTAATCGCGTCAAAATTTTCAAGATAACTTCTGGCGGCGACGGACAGCGCTTTCAAAGCCTCGTCCTGCAAACCCGCAGCTTCCGCGCTTCCCATAATTATTGACGGCAGCACGTCCTCAAGCGCGGCGTTGTTTACCAAAGTAAAACCTTTCGGCCCAGTCGTCACCGTGAGCGTGCCGGTAAGTTCTTTGTCGCTGAAATCCGCTTCAAAATCATTCAGGCTTTTCGGGGTTCTCACCAGAAAAGTTTTGCCCGGCGCGGGGACGACGGTGACGGGGCGCTTCGTCGCGAATTTTGTATTTCCGTAACGGTCTTTAATGACGAGGCTTGCGACGTCAGGGACAAAAATAATCCTCTCCGCTACCATCGGCGTGCTTTTAAAAACTTCTCCCAATTTTTCGTCCTGAACGGACAACGGGCCTTCGCTTACTATTTCAAAACTCTGCAATGCGGCGGGCGTTTTGTCGGCGCGCGCGTAAAGCGTGATTTTCAATTCTTTGCCGCCGGCGGCTTCGTAAGTGCGCGCTATCGGCGTTTCAAGTCTGGAAACAAAAAGCGTTTTATTTTTTATTTCCTGTTTATCAAGTTTTTTTAATCTTTTCGCCGTGAACGCGTCACGCGTGTCTTTCGTAAAATTCATCGCGTAATACTGCCACGCGTCGCTGTATTCCTTCTGCTTAAATTTAATGTCCGCGAACAGCCGCGCGGCGGGGAAATTTTTATCGTCGTGGTTAAGCGCCTGCTGCGCGAAAATGCCGGCGGCTTTCAAATTTCTCTCGTCGCCGATGTCATAACTCACGCGGCCTATCATATACGCGGCTATACTTATAAGATACGGATTAGTGGAATAAATGTACGCGAAATTTTCCTGCGCTTTGACGCGGTTTTTATTCATCATTTCGGCCAACGCCAGCGCAAGGCGCGTCGACGCCGTATACTCAAAATCCGCCGTGAGATAAAACATAGCCTCCGCTTCTTTTTGGGCTTCTTTATAATTCCCGGCGCTTGTCAGAAACCATGTTTTGGCAAGAAACGTAAAAGGATTTTCCGCGTCCAGCGCGGCGGCTTTGTTAATGTGTTCAAGCGCGGCGGCAGTCTGCCCGCGGTTGAAAAAAGCAAAAGCAAGTTCTGTTTCCGCCTGAGCTGATACGGCGTTATTGCCGGAGTTCGCGGAAACGGCGGAAAGTTCCGCCTTGCACTTTTCAAAGTCTCCGTCGGCGCAGAACCGCGCCGCCGCCGCTACTTCCGGCGGAAGTTTGTAATCAAAAACCGTTTTTCTTATGCGCTCTTCGTTAAGCCGCACGTCGGGCTTTCTCTCATAGCCTGACTGCACGGCCTGCGCGTTTAAAATACCAACGGCTACCAAAACAAAAGTCAAAACAGCCGCCGGAATTATATACTTTTTCATATAAAAATTATACAAATTTTTTCCTATTGCCAAGATGGGTTTGGGTGATGGGGACTGTAAAAATAGTTGAAATAATAATTTTCTTCCCTTTATAAGGGAAGTATCCGCGAAGCGGGGGAAGGGTTTTGAACCAGTACCGATTAACAAAAGCTAGTCCCCCGGTTTAAAACCCCTCCCCGCCTTCGGCGGTACTCCCCTTATAAGGGGAGAAAGTAATTCCCCCTCACCCTATCCCTCTCCCCCGGAGGGGCGAGGGAAAAGGACAAAGGCCGGACATAAAAATAAAAAATCCCCGCCGTAACGGGCGGGGATTTTTAAAGTTAAACGCGTCAAGAACCAACAGCCGGGCAGCAGGTCACCTGCCTGGCATAATAACTCTTCGGCGGCACGTAGTTGAAAGAAGGCTGGTTTTGGCAATTATCGGTGCACACGCAGCCGCCGCCGGAATATACATCGTGCGAACAGGTAGGGTCCTCTTTACAGTCAATATGTTGTATCGTCGGCTGCGTGCAGGTGTATGAGGGTGAGGCTGGCGGCGGAGCCGGGTTTAAATCTTTACAGGAGACTATCGTCGCAGTTCCCTGCTGGTCAGAGCATGAATAAGCGCTCGACACTTGTTTGCCTGACGCGTCCGCCACGGCGGACAATACGGGCGTACGTGTCTGCGTCGGAATCGTTATAGCTTGTATACACTTATAATCCGTATAACCTTTCTGCGCGCAGACTTTCTGCATATCGGCGCCATTAGGACAGTACGGGGTGGAACCTATCTGGGAAAAATAACTGCTGGAAGACAGCGACGGGAAATTGCCCAAAAACAGCGTTCCTATAATTTTGCCGTTGTCCCAGCCAAGATATTTGGCGGCCGCCCACAGGACGGTGCTGCCGGAGACCATTTTATAAACCGCGGCCTGCTGGTGCAGCTGCCCGCCTATATAAAATTCAAACGACCACGGCTGGCATTTCAAACGTTGATAGCTGGAAGAGCCGAACGTTTTGCCGTTGAGCGTGTAAGTATTGGCCCAGAACTGGTCCCAGCCTCTTCCCATCTGAAGCGGGTCAACGGCCGCGTTATCGCCGCCGGTATGGCAGTCAAAATTCCCGGTGCAGGGGCTGCTTTGCAGCGTGTCCCTTGTAAACGGACTTTGGTTATAATTGACCAGCACGCCGACGTTATACGTATAAACCTGGGCGAACGTGGTATTATTATTGTTGTTGTTCGTATCGCCGGTGTTATTCGTAGTGGTGCCGCCCAGTTGCTGGCTTGATATCGTAAGGTCCCAGCACGTTATCGGAGTTTTTATATTCGTCGGGCATACGAACGGGGCGCTGGCATTGCCGTTACACGTATCGAGGGCGTTGGGAACCGCGGCTACACCTGCAGTGGTCTGCGGGATTTTAAGAGGCGGTTGGCCGGGCACGGTAAAAATATCATAAAGGCAAGGGTCAACTGAATGTCCAACCGCCTGCCACGCGCCGGCGGCCACCCTGCAGTTCGGCGCTTCATCGATAACAAGAAACGTAGAGGTTGCAATAGGGACTGACCATTTATACGTGCAAGTGTCCGGGTTCAGGTTCAAGACCTGATGCTTCGGACCGCTCGGATCGCCATAAGGGTCGTCCAGTACCTCGTCATAGGTACAGGTATCCGGATTCTTTATGACTGCCCCTCTGGTCGGCGGCGGCACATTTTTGTTCTTCGTGGGGTCGCAGTTTAAAAGGTCGCCGTTAGGACAATCCGTACGATACTGAACAGGCAGCCACCTCATAGTCTGGACGGCAGGATTCATCGGTTTGGCATACGGAAAAATCAGTCTGTTAAAACTTTGGTCATGCATAATCCACGTGTCAATTAAATGCAGTTCGCCCGGGACGTCGTTTCTGGATGTCACTATGCCGGCGGCCTTTCCCAAAGTCTGGTTAAGCCGCAAAACGCCGCCGACGCTCAGCGCGCCGACCTGGCAAAACTCTCCGGCCTGGCAGGGCGTGCCGTCTGATTTGGTCAAAACTCCGTTCGCGTCGTGCGCGCCTACCACCACCATATTGGTAGGATTTATCTGCTTTGAAGTTGTAACGTCCAGCGAATCAGCCACGTCGAGAAAAGAAATATTAACGCTTCTGGCGGAAATAGCCGTGCCGCCGGCAAGGCCTTTATCGTTAATTGTGGCCTCGTTTGCGTTTATAACGTCGTAAACAGCGTACGGCGTCGGAAAATAGGAAACCATTTTCTGCGCTTCCTGCGCCGCCGCGAAAACGGCGCATAATAAAATCAAACCTGCGAATAAACTTTTTTTCATAGCTCCTCTTTAATTAGAAAAGTGACTATTATATATTAACATCATACTATAAACTATTATAATAGTTTTTGAAAAAAAAAACAGGGTTATTTAAATTTGGAAAAACGCTGTATAATTTGCTATCGTTTAGAATAGGTTAAGGAGGGTTCTTTATGTCTTTGCAAAAAAAAAGCGGCCGAAGGTTCACCGGCCTTGCCCCGCGCGGCAACAAAGCATTTACATTAATTGAACTGGGGGTTGTCGTTCTTATTATAGCCATACTGGCCGCCATCGCGTGGCCGTTATATACTACGGCAGTCGACAAAAGCAGATTTGCAAATCTCATGTCCCCCGCTAAAGCGATACTCACGGCCGAAACGGAATACAAATATTCCAACAGCAATTACACCGATAATCTGCAAGACCTGATAATTACGCTCGGCGACGGGCAAAGTACCACGCCCAGCACTATTGCCCTTTCAGACGGCACGATACAATTTAAAGTAATGACCGACGGTGAATATCTTTACGTCAGCGGGACCGACAGCCGCATGACGAACGTTTTCAAAAATTATTTTCCTGATTCGCCGCAGTTCCCCGGCGAAAGACACTGCGAAGCGCCGATAACCGACGACAGAGCAAACAATCTCTGCCTTGCCCTTAATGGGCAGGAAATAGGAACCAACGGCGACTATATTGTTTATTATCTCGACGGCGGCAACGGAGGAGTAAGCAACGGCACTTTCAACTGCGACCCCGCCTGCAAAGGCAACCAAATTTGCCAGAACGGCGCGTGCAAGTGCCCGGCAAGTGCGCCGACATGGAATGGTACAACCTGTTCCGCAACCTGCACTTCCGGCCAAAGCAGCTGCCAGTGTCCGCCGGACACTCCGGTTTGGCAAGGAGGGCAGTGTACCGGAGGATGTACAGGGGGACAGGTTCCTACAAGTTACGGAAACCAATCAGGCTGTACCTGCCCCGGAGACAAGCCTTTCTGGGACGGCAATAATTGCGTTAACCAATGTACCGGCGGACAAGTTTCTACGGGTTATCAAAATATGGGCGGCTGCACTTGTCCCGGCGACAAACCTTTCTGGGACGGCTCTAATTGCATTATCCAGTGTACCGGCGGGCAGGTTTCCACAGGCTATCAAAATATGGGCGGCTGCACTTGCCCCGGAGACAAACCTTTTTGGGACGGCACTGAATGCGCTAACCAATGTACCGGCGGACAGGTTTCCACAGGCTATCAAAATATGGGCGGCTGCACCTGCCCCGGTGACACACCTTTCTGGAACGGTACCCAATGTGTTAATCAGTGTACAGGCGGACAGGTTTCCACAGGCTATCAAAATATGGGCGGCTGCACTTGCCCCGGAGACAAGCCTTTCTGGGACGGCAATAATTGCGTTAACCAATGTACCGGCGGACAAGTTTCTACGGGTTATCAAAATATGGGCGGCTGCACTTGCCCCGGAGACAAACCTTTCTGGGACGGCTCTAATTGCGTTATCCAGTGTACAGGCGGACAGGTTTCCACAGGTTATCAAAATATGGGCGGCTGCACTTGCCCTGGCGACAAACCTTTCTGGGACGGCAATAATTGCGTTAACCAATGTACCGGCGGACAGGTTTCTACGGGTTATCAAAATATGGGCGGCTGTTCCTGCCCCAGTAACATGCCGGTCTGGGACGGAACTCAATGCTCTGCATGTCCCAGCGGAACAAACTGTTCATGCCCTTCAAGCACGCCTGTTTTTAACGGAACGGAATGTGTTGCGTGTCCCGGCGGACAAGTAGGTGTCGGTGGAGGAGCTTGCCGTTGTCCTGACGCAACTCCCGTATGGACCGGCACCGAGTGTATTAACCAATGTTCCGGCGGACAGGTTCCTGTAGGCTCAGGTTCCTGCCGCTGCCCTGATGCCACTCCCGTATGGACCGGCACACAGTGTATCAATCAATGTCCGGGCGGACAGGTTCCTGTAGGCTCAGGCTCCTGCCGCTGTCCTGATGCCACTCCCGTATGGACCGGCACACAGTGTATTAATCAATGTCCGGGCGGACAGGTTCCTGTGGGCTCTGGTTCTTGCCGCTGTCCTGACAACACTCCCGTTTGGACCGGCACACAGTGTATTAATCAATGTCCGGGCGGACAGGTTCCCGTAGGTTCTGGTTCTTGCCGCTGTCCTGACAACACTCCCGTTTGGACCGGCACACAGTGTATTAATCAATGTCCGGGCGGACAGGTTCCTGTGGGCTCTGGTTCTTGCCGCTGTCCTGACTCCACTCCAGTGTGGACTGGCACGGAGTGCGTTAACCAGTGTACCGGCGGGCAAACGCCTGTCGGTTCAGGTTCCTGCCGCTGCCCTTCTGATACGCCCGTATGGGACGGCACTCAGTGTGTTAATCAATGCCAGGGCGGACAAGTGCCTGTCGGCTCAGGTTCCTGCCGCTGTCCTTCCGCCACGCCTATCTGGACAGGCACGGAGTGCAGAGCCTGCCCCGGAGGACAAACCACAAACTCTTCCGGAACCTGCTCCTGCCCGTCGGCCACGCCGGTATGGGACGGGGATATATGCGTAGCTAAAAGCTAAATAAATGTTTTATTAAAAAGCCCCGCGCGAAAACGCGGGGCTTTTTTTCATTTTTTACGCCGCTTATAAATTTTATATACTTTAAATACCAGGAGAAAATCCATGATTATAGTTGACTTTTACAAACATTTATTCAGCTTCAAACATTACACGCTGACGGCCAAAAAAAGCGGCGGATACGTCTTTTTATACGCCGTCATAATTTTCATAATAACTTTTGCCGGCGGATTTATGCTGATTAATAAATATATATCGCAGATTCCGGTATTTTTAAAATCTCTGCCGCCGGTCGAAGTAAAAAACGCGGAGCTGCTTATCAACGACGGGCAGCCTTACAAAGTGCAAATCCCGCCGCAGCTTACCAGAGGGCAAACCTTTTACGCGCAGTATAACCCGGCGCTTGAATTCCCGCCGACGGAAACCGATTTTACAAATAACAACACGCTGCTTATCGTCTCAAAAAAATCTTTCTTCGTTTTCAGCGCAGGCGAGGCTAAAGAAACGCCTTTTGACTTTAAAAAAGATTTCCCCAGGACCGACGGCGCGGCGCTCGCGCAGCTATATTCGGGCAACCAGGTAATGCAGTCGACGATACAAAGCGCGGCCGCCGTGGGAATGCTTATCGCCGCTATTATAATGTTCGTTTATTGGTTTGTAATAAATCTGCTGCTGGGTTTTGTCGTCAACGCTTTCATGCAACGCGAAGTGCCTAAAAATACTTTTCCCAAACTAGCCGTCTTCGTGCAGACGCCTTTTATGGTTTTGTTTCTGCTCAATATTTTCGCGGTTACAATTCCGTTTATCGCGCTCGTCCAATTATTTTTAAGCGGCATATACCTGCAGCAGATTTTGAATAATTATCCTAAGAAGGTGCAAAATGCTGCTTAAAGTAAAACGCAAATTCAGTTCCGCCCACCGCCTGCCGCGTTACGACGGGGACTGCAATAATCTGCACGGCCACACGTGGACAGTGGAATTTTTGATAGACGGCCCCGTCAAAGAAACCGGCATGGTGGAAGATTTTAAAGTTCTGAAAAAACTGCTCGACGGCGCGCTGCCGGACCATAAATATTTAAACGATTTCGTGGAAAACCCGACGGCGGAAAATATGGCGCGGTATTTGTTTGACAAAGTGTCCGCCGTTCTGTCCGCGCGCGGTCTTAAACTGAAACAAACGGAACTTTGGGAAAATGAAAACGCAAGCGCCATTGTTCAGGCTGACTGAAATTTTTTATTCCATCCAGGGCGAAGGGCTTTACGCCGGCGTCCCGGCGGTGTTCGTGCGGCTGGCCGGCTGCCAGATGGCCTGCGAATTCTGCGACACGGTTTTCGCCGAAAAATTTAAAATGACCGCGCCGCAGATTTTAGCCGAAATAAAAAAATATCCGGCGCGGACCGTGGTAATCACCGGCGGCGAACCGGCGGAACAGCCGCTGGGCGAATTGATAAAATTTTTAATTTCCGAAGGCCTTAAAGTACACGTGGAGACAAACGGCTCCGTTTATTTTGACGGCTCCGGCGCGGAAAATATCACGGTATCCCCCAAAAAATACGTCGACGCGCGCATGCTGGACGCCGCGCACGTCATAAAAATTTTGGTAAACCGGGAAACTGACCTTGAAGATTTAAAAAAATATTTCCAGTATTTTTCCCCCTCCCGGCTGCTTTACTTACAGCCGCAGGACAACAAACAGGAGAACATTGATTTATGCGTGAAAATAATAAAACAAAATCCCTTTCTGCGTCTCAGTCTGCAGACGCACAAATTCGTGAAAATTCCATAGAAAAAAATATCAAAGAAATTTTAGCGTATATAGGCGAAAATCCGGACAGGGAGGGCTTGCTTGAAACGCCGCGCCGCGTCGTCAGAAGCTGGGAGCGTCTTTTCGGCGGCTATAAACAAAACCCGGAGAGTGTGCTTAAAACTTTTGTCGAAGGCTCGTGCGACGAAATGGTCGTCTTAAAAGACATAGAATTTTATTCAACGTGCGAACATCATTTCCAGCCTTTCTTCGGCACCATAAGCATAGGTTACCTGCCGAACAAACGCGTGCTGGGCGTGTCAAAACTCGCAAGGCTCGTCGAAATTTATTCCCGCCGTCTGCAAATCCAGGAAAAACTGTCGGCGGAAATCGCGGACAGCCTGATGAAACATTTAAACCCGCTCGGCGTAATGGTGGTCTGCAAAGCGCAGCACTTGTGCATGAGCAGCCGCGGCGTGGAAAAACATAAAGCGGTCATGATAACCAGCGCGATACGCGGCGTCTTCAAAAAACCCGAAGTCCGCGCCGAATTTTTAGATTTTATAAAATAGCCAAACGCTTAACGCCGATTTAGTGAGTAAAAAGGGCCTATCCTAACAATAGGTCCTTTGGCCCTTGCGGAACAAAAAATAAAATTTTATACTTTTAATATGAGAATAACCCTATGAGGATAAAATGAAAAGAATTTTTTTATCCATATTTATAACCAGATCCGATTTGTATTACGGTTCTGGTTTTTTTTCGCAAAAACGGTTTATGGCGCGGACTATATAATTTTATTAAAAAGTAACAAACATAAAGAAGAAAAGGAGAAAAAAATGAAAAACCAAAAAACGACGGCACTCTTGCTGTCTATGACGTTTGCCTTACCCCTCTGTGCGGGGAGCAGAGCCGCGTCCTTAGCGGACCTGCGGCTTGATTCCGCGCAGATAACGGACTCTATCGCGCAGCCTTATCAAGATAAACCCAAAACTCTGCAACCCGTAAAAAACAGCGGAGCTGCGGAGAACAATATCTTGAGAATTACCGGTCGGCTGCTGCCTAAAGAAGTTATGACGTCCGGGAAAGATTTTCTTACCAGCGACATTAAGATATCAGGAACCAATGATGTGAAGCTGGCTAAGCAAAACTTTTTCAAAAAACTAAACGTATACCGCAATGCGGACGGATTATTTTTTGAACTGGAAACGGCCCCGGGAAATAACAGGCTTCAGGTGTGGCTGAACGGCACCAAGACAAACATGATAGTCTTTGCCGTTTATAACGCGGACGACGCTGCCAAACAAGGCGTGCCGGCATACGCTTACGTCGCGCTGCCAGACAACGTCGAGTTTAACGCCGAAGCTTTAAAGAAAGACGCGCCGCAGGAATACTCCGGTAATTTCAAGGCGGACCTTAGTTATAACCTTCCGTGGGTTGACCAAGACGGCAAGCATGACGGTTACCTGGCCGAATGGCAGAAACTGGCCGTAACTGTTAAATAACTGCGGCAACGACGTTTCTTGTCTATTTTGTATAATAATAAAAACACCGTGCGCGGCAACGCGACGGTATTTTTACTTTCCGTTGGAGAATAATCATGATAATATTATTTTTAAACTGCGGCAGCTCGTCGGTGCGTTACAGCGTTTATGACTGGGCTAAAAAAGAAAGCCTCGCCGCCGGCCTCGTAGAAAGGGTGACAATGCCCGGCTCCGCCATCACGCACGAACGCCCGGGCAAAGATAAAATTGAATTTATACACGAATGCAAAAATCATAAAGAGGCCATCAAACTCGTCGCGGACACGCTGACAAGCAAAGAGTACGGCGTAATAAAAGACACCGGCGTGATAAACGCCGTCGGCCACCGCATAGTGCACGGCGGCAAATTCGCAAAGTCCGTCGTCGTGGACAAAAGCGTGCTTCAGGAACTCAAAGATATTTCCGACCTCGCGCCGCTGCACAACCCGGCGCACATAATGGGGATAGAGGCAGCGCAGGAAATTTTCCCGTCGGTAAAACACATCTGCGTGATGGACACCGCTTTCCACCAGACCATGCCGGAGCATACTTATATGTACGCGCTGCCGTACGAATGGTATACGGATTTTAAGGTAAGAAAATACGGTTTTCACGGCACGTCCGTTTTATACTGCGCCAAACGCGCGGCGGTGCTGCTGGGCAAAAAACCGTCGGAAGTAAACGCCATAATCTGCCACATCGGCAACGGCGCGAGCATAACCGCCGTCAAAGACGGTAAGTGTTTTGACACGTCGATGGGCCTTACGCCGCTTGAAGGCGTAATCATGGGTACCCGCTGCGGGGACATTGATCCGGCCATACCGTTTTACGTCATGGGAAAAACGGATTTAACCGCGCAGGAAATGTACAGCACGCTTAACAAAAAATCCGGCGTGCTTGCCGTTTCCGGCAAATCCGCCGACAGACGGGACATTGAACTTGCCGCCGAAGCCGGGGACCACCGCGCGCAGCTTGCCATAGATATGGAGTCGTACCACATTAAAAAATACGTCGGCGCGTACGCCGCCGCGCTGGGCCGCGTGGACGCCGTGGTATGGACGGCAGGAGTGGGCGAACGCGGGCCTATTTTCCGCGAGAAAGTTTTAAAAGATATGGAATACATGGGCATTGTTTACGACGCGGAGCGCAACAACGCCGCCGTCACAAAAAACGCGGAAAGTGAAATCACGGCCAAAAATTCCAAAGTAAAATCTTTCGTAATCCCGACGGACGAGGAGTTGGTGGGCGTCGAGGACATCGTCGCCATATTGGAAAACCGCTATGACGTTCACACAAAATATCATTATATTTTTGAAGAAAAAACCTACCGCAACAAACTGCGCGACGAAGCGTTTTTAAAAGAGGTAATCAAAAAACCTTTCCTGTTAAAAGCGGTTATAAATCCTCCAAAATCAAAGTAACCCAAAACGCAAAATATAACCGGTAAACACTGAAGATGAAATATTTATGCGAAGCTAAAACCGGCCGCATTATGATAATATATAAAATATTGGTTTAGTGACGGTTATTGTTTTAATTGCTGCTTTAGGTGGTGTGGCGTTTACTCTAAAAAAGCGTTGTTAATTTTGCAAAACCAGATGTGTTCTTTTATTTAGGAGGATTAATAATATGAAAAGGATACTCGTTTCAATATTTATATTAACTGCAATGTCCGCGCGGGCGGATGGTATAGCTATTTACCCAGGGTATGACTTTGCTCCCATATGTAACAAAATAGTGAATTCCGACAAATATAAAACAATAGCCGTGCTAAGCGATAAAACAGGAAAAACCGTAAAAGTTTTACCAAAAGAATGTATCCCAAGCACGGGCAGTAAATTTCAAACTTGGGAAATTAATGTTGACGATAACTTCATTGGCTACGTAGACACTTTCACATCAAGGCCGACATTATCTTCAGACACGGTAAACAAAGAATATAAAATAGTAAAAACAAATTTAGGACTTGAACTTCTGCCTTTTAAGGAAGGGGATAAGGAAAACTTTAATATTTCCCCCTCTTTAAGCATATACAAAGGCCACATAAAAGATTTAAGCGATATAGTAGAAAAAATCAATAATTATAAAAATAAAAACGGCACAAATCCTACTAAATGGTCAGACATCGGTATTAAAATAGTTAGTCGTAGACCTTTACCTTCGGATGATATAACATTTTTTACTGATTACAAAGGCGCAACGTATATTTTTAGTCCTCATAATGACATAGTAAGCGTCGGCTTATTTAAAGCCGATTCGCCCTATTCGCGCTATAGTTTTGCGTTTAAATTAGATGGCGAGAAATTTTGTATACTTGACACTAGAGATTCAAAAGCACAAGAAGCATGCAAATATTTTGTCGGCGCAAAGAACCCCGAACAAATAGTTGCCGACAGTTCTGTAACGCGCTTTACTTTACCAAAAGACTTTAATGATTCGAACATTCCCGATAAGGAATAATCAAAACAGAAGAAGCCCAACCAAGTAAGAAGCCGCGTTGGCAAGAAGCGAGAAGAAAAACAGAAACACATATTTCTTTTTGTAAAACGCGCAGTAAAAGCCCCACTCTATTAACACAATAAAAACTTCCATTATCGGTATGGCGTATGTTGTGCCGAAGAAAACTTCCGGCCATGAGCGGGCAATCATATTCGCCGCGGGGTTGGTTAAGATGTTTACAATCACGCAAAGCAAAACAAATTTCTTTTCCCGCGTTATAACGGCGGCCAATGACGTTTCTACAGCCAATGTAAAACCCAGCGGAATTAAGTAAGAAATCAAATTAGCCATTTAACTTTCCCCCCGAAATAAAAACTGACAATGTTAAAATCACTAAAAGCGAAATTGTTACAATTGTTCCCATTGTCCCTGCGAGCATAAAAATCATAAGACCTAAAAACAACGCAAGGCAGTTAAACCCAAAAGCAAGCCCCGGACGGCGAGGCATAAGCAAAAACAGGAAGTACAACGTAACGCCTGTCGTCATAGAAATTATGGCCGCGCTCATGACTGCAAAATAAAAAGAATATTCCGCCAAAAGAAAAAGCACTCCCGCCAAAATAAGCGGCAGGACAGTACCCTTCAAAAGTCCAAGTTTTTCGTAAACAAAACCGCCGACGGCTTTACCTAACGCCACAAATAAGATTAAATACCATTTCTGCACCGCGCCGTTAACAAATACTCCGATGTCAAAACTACTTAAAGAACGTATAAAAATAGCTGTCATAACCAAAATTAATATACCGAAAAAAATATTTTTGTTAAATTTTGCTCTCTGTACAGCATAAGCCGCGGCGGGTGTTTTTATAAACAAAGTCAAAATGAAAAGAACTATCAAAGCGGCAAAAAAATAAATATTTGAAAGTCCGGCCTTTGCAGCAAGCGCACCAAGTCCCAAGCCCACTCCGCCAGACGAGATATAAACACCCTGCCATTTTGGGGTGTTCGGATTCAAATTATAAACGATAATACCTGCTCCGACGTGAAACATAGCGTTTGCAATTCCTATTATTACTGCGCCCGCGACATTGAATTTTGGGAACAACATGATTCCTGCGGCCGTTAACACATACCCAACAAGTGTAATTTCTTTAGGTTTTTTTACCGTATCCGCGAACATGCCAACTAGGGGCTGAAAAGCAAATGCAAAAAAATTGTAAATAACCGCAAATTTCAGACCTTCATACGGGTTAGCCGCAAAAATAAAAAACATAGCCCACATGCAGACCATATCTATAACGGCGTGAGAAATAGTAAACAGTGTTAAATTTCTTGAAATCATTTAAATTATTATATATTTTATAACTGGTTTGCGGCGGCACGGCAAAGCAAAATAAGTAAATAAATTATAAAATATAGTAATGCTTGCAGACGATTTGTATAATACCTTTTCCGCCGGACGGACTCCGGATGAAACAAAAGATTTCCACGCCTCTAAAATGTACTCTTTGCTTGAGGACTCTTTCGGCATATGGTGCGATTTTCACGCGCCGCAGACGGAAAAAGTCCAAGAAGTCAACCGCTACGAAAACCTTAAAACCAAAACCGACCGCCGCAACCGCGACGCTTGGATTACGGAACATTACCCCGGTACCGTCGTCATAATCCCGGACGCGGAAGGCGACCGCTTTAAAAAAACTCTGGCCGCAATGGCCGCCGGCGCGCCGGCAATCGCGGGAGCGATGTTGTGGAATCTGCCGGAAAATATTTTTTGCAGCATAAACCTGCTTGTCCGCGAGGAAGGCGGGGAAAGCGTTTTCGGCAACTATCATTATAAAATCATACAGTTAAAACGCGCGCACGACATCAAAGAACATTACAGCCTGCAAGTCGCGCTTGCAAACAAAATTTTGTGGCAGGTTCAGGGCGTTTTCCCGCCGTACGCGAAAGTTATTTTAAACGGCAAAGAGGCAGATATAAACTGCATTTTTCTGTCGGAGCGCGTGGAAAAAGAAATGGCAAAATGGCGCGCTATTAAAGACGGCACTTTAGAGCCCGAAGCGCACAAACCGCCCAAAGCCGCCGCGCCGCCGTGGCGCGTTTACGCGAACAAAATCGTCGCGGAAAGAAAAGATTTATTAATGCTGCCGCACTTAAGTCCCGCACAGCGCGAAATTTTAAAAAATGCCGGTTTTAAAAATACCGCCGACATGGCCGCCGCGGATTTGGATAAACTGCGCGCGCTGATTGAAGAACCTTTCGCGACGGAAAGTTATTATACCGCCATAGCGTACGAAAAGAAAATGCCGCTGTTAAAAACCGCCGGCGTTTTCCCTCCGCCGCGCAAGAAACATAATTTATACTTTGATTTTGAGGCGACGGAAACTTTTACCAAAGAAAACGAAAGTTTTGTTTATCTGATAGGAATATGGGATAAAGAGGAAAATAAATTTGTTTCTTTCGTCGCGAAAAATAAAGACGAAGAAGAAAAAATCTTTCTGGATTTTTTCAACTATATAAAAGAGCCGGCGGACACGATTTTATATCACTGGACGGAATACGAAGTAAAAAAAATACGCGCGATAGCGGCCAAATTCCCGGCCATCGCCGCGAAAATGAACGCTATGGCGGATATGTGTCTGGACCAGAAAATTCTCGTCGGAAAAGCGTTTTATCTGCCGTCGCCCAGTTTATCGCTGAAGGCCGCGGCGCCGGCATTCGGTTTCCACTGGCGGCAGGACGACTGCGGCGCCATGGACAGCATGGTTTTTTATACCGCGTGGCAAAGAACGGGCCGGCAGGATTTAATCGACAAAGTTTTAATGTACAATGAAGATGACTGCAGAGCTATGATTTTCTTAGACAACTACCTTGAAACCTCAGAAGTATACATTCCCTAAAATCCAATATTCATAATCGGCATGAACGGCAGACCGCCGCTTTTTGAGACGTTGATAAGCCCGATTTGCACGCCGCGCAGGTAATTGGTGTAATTGACAAGCCCGATTTGTACGCCGTTAAGCCTGTGCGTCATATTAACCAGCCCGATGCCGAGCCCGTTAAATCTGCTGTCCCCCAGCGCGGCGGTATGGTAAACGCCGTACACGCCTATGCCGTCAAAATAACTTGTATACAAAATGCCGGCTGCCGCTATGCCTTCCGTATATCTTTCCGTGTTAACGATAGTCGCGGACACGCCGCAGGAAGAGCCGTCTCTAAAAAATACCGACGCTTTTACGCCGACGGTATCCGTCGACAGCCCTATGCCGGCCAAATCAATGCCGTAAACTTTGCCGATATTGCTTAAGCCCGCAAGTTTTATCCCGTACACCTGCCCTACCGTGCTTAAAGGGGACAGCTGTACGCCGTACACCGTCGGCGTGCGCGCCGAAAAAATACCGAAATCCAAACCCGTCACGACGTTGGCGCTGGCCGGAAAACTGTCGTTGCCGTCGTTGCTGCCGAAGAAAGATATACGCACCGGCGTAAAAATTTTTACGGCGGGCGGCCCGTCGTCGTCCTGCGCGAAAACGGCGCAGGCGGCAAACAGCGCGGCGGTTAAGAAGATTATTTTTTTCATTCTGATTTAAGATTCAGCGTATAGGCGTCATAAGTAGCGTCGCTGTAACCGGGAACAACGATACCGCCCAAGTGTTCGCATATAGATATGGCGTTGTCGTTGCCTTTGGGCACCAGGCAGAGTATCATGCCCATATACTCGGTCGTCGGGTTTTGCATGAAATACTGGAAATGCGGCACGTCGCCGTCCATGCCTATGCCTTTACGCACGGCGGTAATGTTGTAAGTGGGAGTATCGGAGACGGAAATATCATAATACTTAGCGTCCGGAGGACTGACTGCAAGCGACGTCATAGTAGAGGTATAATGACCTTTGTTAAGAAAATAATATTCTTCCGCCTGAGCAAGCGCGCGGAGAGAAGTCAAAACCTCGACGGTCCGCGTCTGTTCCACCGCTTTTAAATACTGCGGCAAGGCAATGGCGGCCAAAATGCCGATTATAAGCACGACAACCAACAGTTCTATCAGTGTAAACCCTTTTTTCATTATTAAAACTCCGGCGCAAACGGCGCGCTTTTTATTATAGTTTTTGTAAATCGGCAGCGGCCGGGATATTAAAGTCTAGCCTCGTATAAGTCATATTGGTCGTCGGATCGTTTACGGGCGTGCCTTTAACGGTAACAGTTATAGTATCTGTGGAAGTAGGCCCGGCTTGAATTACACATTGAGACGTAAAAGAACCGTCCGAGTTAGTAGAAAGCTGGCCGCGGACAAGCTGGGACTGTATTTGCGCGTTGCAGCCTTCAAGAATATTTTTGGCGGAAATCGTACGCACCGTATTGGCAGCCGTCGTCGTGCGCGATATAGCTATGCGCAAAATGGCCGTCGCTATGGTGGCCACGACTATGGTTATAAGCAATACCTGCATTAAAGCAGAACCTTTTTTATTTGACATAAATTTTTACCTCTCAAATTTTTAACTATTGCCCGCCTATCGAATTAAACGTTTTGTCGTAATTAATAGTTACCGGCCTGTTATTTTTGCCGACTTCCAGATAACCTTGCAGCTGAATCTGAAAACTGTTGGCCATACCCGTCAGCGCTATAATACTTATAGTGCCGGGAACGACGTTCTTTACAATAAGGTCGCCCTTGCCGTCGCAGACGCAGTTGTATTCCGTAATCTGGTCGCATCTGAAAATGCCCTCTTCCCTGAAAATGCTCCCGCTTTTGCCGCTGTCGTCGGGGATGAAACAGTAAAACACTTTGGAAGCTTTTTTTACCACGCTATTCGGGTCCACGGGCACCAGGCAGGCGCGCAGGTCCGGATAATAATTTTTATAAATAGTCAGGAACGCTTTGCCGCCCTTCTCGCACGGTATAGGATTAGGAGTGTTGTTCAGGCCGGTGCTGACGCTGACGCTGACGGCCTCAATAATATCTTTCTGCATTTTGCGCGCGCCGACGGAAAGTTGGTTCCTCCACAACAGTTCCTGCTTGGACGACGTCGCGAAATTCGTGGCGGAAACCCAAAGCCCTATAAGCCCGGATATAACCAGGCTGGACAAAAATAACGCCACCAGAATTTCCACCAAAGTAAATCCTTTTTTGGCAGACATTATTCTACCCCCATAAAAGAAAAAGTTTTATTAAAATCCAGCTGCAGCGGCCTGTTTTCTTTGCCGACCGTCGTAGCCGCGGAAAAATTTACGTTGACTGTATTCTGCGCGACGGAGGCCGACGGACCGCTGGAAATATATTTCATAACCATTCCGCACGCAGAACCGCCGGTACACGCGGCCGGCAAAACGCCGCACGCGCAGCTTCTTTCCATCCTGCATATAGCCGGTACGTTAGTATCCACAATAACGGAACAATACGCCACCACCGAATAACCGCTGACGGTAAGCGGCAGCGCCAGACAGCCGCCCGTTCCGTCTTTATCCGGAGAAAAATTTTTATATAAGACAAGAAAACTGGTCGCCGGTTTTCCGCTCACGCTCCCGCACGAAATCGCGTTGGCGGTGTCGGCGTAAGTCGCTTCCGAGATATCCCTGTAAAGTTTCATCTCGGCTACGGAAAACATATTTTTTAACAAAAGTTCCTGCTTGCCGGACGACGCGAAATTAGTCGAAGAAACCCAAAGCCCCACCAGCCCGGCCATCACCAGACCGGTCAGAAACATAGCCACTAAAATTTCCACGAGGGTGAAACCTTTTTTATTCATCACATTGTCTGCCCGCTGCAGCTTATATAAAATTTGATGTTAAAACGCGGCTGTAACGGCCGACCGGCCGCATCCTTCTGGTCCTTATTTACATTCTGGACGGTATAATAAAAGTAAGATTTACCCGTGCCAGTGTCACAAGTCGGCGGCAGCAGGCACAATTTAGTGTGCTGGGTGTCTTGAAAATCAACGTAATACAGCACGTTTTCATCAAAAGGCGAACTTGCGACTACGGAAGCGCCCGTCGGCCTAAACGTGAAAGACGCTCCTTCTTTGTTAAAAGGTCTGCCGCACAGGTCAGTATCCCCCCCGATAATCGCGGCGGAAGGGTCATTACTCCAGCCGTCGTCACGGCAGCACTCGTTTGCAAGAAAGCCGCCGCCGCAGTCAACTGGTTGTTGGGAGAAAGCGGACCAGTTTTGACAAATTTGGTTGTTCTGTATAAGCCCTTGAAGTTTGGCCGACGCGGTTTCTATCGCGTAAGCCATGTCTTCCCTCATGTCCGGCTTTTTGCCGGAACGCACCGACGCCATTATTACCCCGTAAATCCCCATGGTGATGATTGCAAGCAGCACCATTGAGATAACGGCCTCGGCTATAGTTAAACCTTTTTTATTAATCATGTCGTTTGTCCGTTACCGCAATCTATATGAAACTGGACGTTGTACAACCCTTCCGCCGTCTGCACGACCGTATAATAAAACGAACCTCCTGGGCATGAAGACGGCATAAAACTACACTTCTCAAGATGATAATCTTTATCGGTTTCAAAAGGCGTAACAGCACCGGCCACAGCCTGCGTTGCAGAGTAAACTATGGCGGGATTAAGTTGGTTTTGAAGAGGACCGCCGCATAAGTCAGTGGTATATTTGGCGTTCTGTACCGCCTGGATACACGTCGTATCCGTATACGGACAACCGAAAATTCCGCTGCCGGCGGTCATTTCCTGCGCGCCGGGCGCCCTTGACTCCGGCGGACACACGCCGGGAGACGTCTCGCCGGAAAGGCAGGCGTCGTACATAAGACAACTATTTTCGCCGGTAATAGAGTCATCCCACAATAAGCATATGACATTGTTTTGTATCATGGCTTTAAATTTGGCGGACGCCTGCTCAACGGCGTAAGCCATTTCTTCTTTAGTATCCGGCTTATTGCCCGAACGCACGGACGCCATTATCACGCCGTAAATACCGACGGTGATAACGGCCAGCAGCACCATTGAGATGACGGCCTCCGCGATAGTCAGGCCTTTTTTATTGAGTCTTGTCATAAGCATGGTTCTCTTGCAATTCCATATTTACGTCAACACCGCCGCAATAATCATTAACAACGTTCTTATACTGCATGGATGCGTAATACCCCTGCTTGCAGCACCCTCCGCCGGCGCCGGTTGCCGGGTTGCACGCGTAAATGTTAAACGCTAGAGCGTCCCAGTTGTCCTTAATCAAATAACCGCACTGGTAAAGCACGTCCGTGCCGCCGGCGTTCGGATTACACGTGGGAACGCCTTGGTTGGTAGCGGCATTTGTAATTTGGCCCGACATAACATGATTAGGATACTGAGCGGCAAAAGTTTTAGCCGCCTGCGCCACTTTCTGCAGCGCGACTATACTTTCGTTATAGCGCGTCCTTTTCAAATTGTCAAGATAAGAAGGCACGGCCGCCGCCACGAGTATAGCTATAATAAAAACCACGACCATCAATTCCATTAAAGTAAAACCTTTGCTGTTACGCATAAAAACTCCTATTGGCAATTATTGTACCCGCTGCCTGACGTAAAAACGCATGTATCCGAGTTGACGCCGGCGTTATAATATTTTCCGGCGCCTTCAAGCGCTACCATATAAGCCAGCCCGTCGGGGCCGCACGGATTGGTAGAGTCCCCGCATACGTAAAATTGATAGTCATAATTGTCCCACGTCTTTTGTTCCAGATATCCGCAGGCAACAAGTATCGACGGGTCCACCGAAGCGGCGTCAAATTTATTAATATTACATGTCGCCGAAGGCGTATGGGAAATTACATCCGTCTTGATGTTAACCGACGGATAATCCGTCCGGAACCGCTGGTTCGCTATGGCGATTTCCTGCAGCATCGCCTTGGCGTGGTCTCTTTTAGAATCCTGTATGGAATTGCGGTAAGTCACTATAGCCACCTGCGCCAGCACGGCTATAAGAATGAACACCACAAGCATTTCCATCATTGTAAATCCGCGTTTATATTTCATTATATTGAGTCCCCCAGCTGATAAGTAGTATTCAGGTTCCCGGCCTCGTCAACCCACGCGCATGCGCCGGGTTTATCGTAGCGGCCGGTGCCTTGTGTCGCGCTTACCATAGCCGCCAAGGCGTCCGCCGCCTGGTCGCAACAAGTCGACGGGTCCGTAAAATTATCCGAACAGACGAAAAACTTATATCCCTGAAAAGTCGTACCGTTGGAATCATTATCCCACGCTATAGGTTTTAAAAGATTGTTTTTGGCCAAAAAAGACAGCCTTTGTAAGGCCGATGAACTATCAGCTACCGAATTTATTGATTCTGGGGAAAAGGTATCCGCAGTCACTTGTCCGGCGGCGGCCTCGAAGTTTTGGATGTCCGCGCTGTCCGACGCTTCATAAACTCTGTAATTCTTAACCGCGCCGGCAATGTCCAGCAGCACGGCCTGCGCGCGCTGGTTCTTGCTGTTCTCCTGCGTCTTTTTAAAAGACGGCACGGCGAACACAACCACCAGCACGACGATTATGACGACGACCAAAAGTTCAATCAAAGTAAAACCGCGCTTTTTATGCATATCCGACTCCATTAAAATAATCTCTTTCGTTCTGTCCCGCCCAAACAGCACCGCGCCCGCGAACCAACGTAGTTACCCCGCTTCCAGATTTGCGGGGATTTTCAATTTTCTTCCGCCCGACCAAGTACTTAAGGCGAAGCGTACGGGGAGGGCGGAAAAAATTGAAAATCACCCAAATGTGGAAGCCGCTGCTTCTCGACCAAAGCCCATTATAATAAGGTGTGCGCCAAAAGCGCACTCCTTTTACATATTGCTGCCGATTTGCGACATTTGGAATATCGGCATGAATATGGACATAACTACTATACCTATTATAATACCGACGCCGACAATCAAAATCGGGTCAATAACCGCGGAGAACCTGGCTATAAACTGGTTCACGTGGTCTGAATAAAATTTGGCCAGCGTGTCAATAATATTTGGCAGCCTGCCGGACTCTTCGCCCATTCTCATCATCTCCGTCATCAGCGGCGGGAAAACGCCGGTATCTTTAAAAGAATCCGCTATGGACTTACCTTCGGACACGTCCTTTTTCGCGCCTCTGAGACCGTCGCGTATTATAACGTTGCTGGCAAAAGCTTCTTCCAAAACGCTCAGACAGTTAAGTATCGTCACGCCGCTTTTCAGAAGAGTAGACAGCGTGGACAGCAGACGCTCAAAATACATATTCTGCAAAAAGTTGCCGATTATCGGCATATGCAGCAGGAAATAGTGCCAGTTCTTTTTGCCCGCGTCCCCGCGTATATATACGTTGAAGCCGACTATCGCGCCTACTATTACGACAATTATCAAAATATAATGGTGCGTAATTAGGTTGGAAACCGAAAGCACGGCCTGCGTAATGGCCGGCAGTTCCATGTTGGATTCCTTGAATATTGTCGCGAACACGGGCACGATGAAAGTTACGAAGTAAAACAAAACGCCGACGGACATAATAAACAAAATCGCCGGGTAAGTGACGGCCGTGATGATTTTGCTTTTAACCGCGTCCTGCGATTTGATGTAAACCGAAACCTGCATCAGCGTGGCGGCCAGCTGGCCGCCGACTTCGCCCGCCTGCACCAGCGACAGCCAGACATGGTCAAAAGTCTTAGGGTGTTTTGCCAGAGACGAATACAGCGAAGAACCCGACGCCACGTCCTTAGAAACCTGGACAAGTATGTAACCGAGACTTGGGTCCGAAGAATATTCGCCGAGCAGCGAAATGGCGCGCACCAGCGGCACGCCGCCGGAAATCAGCGTTGATAATTGCTCCGCGAAAAACGCCAGAAGGTGGGATTTAACTTTTCTATTAGTCCTTGAACCCGTCTTAGCTTTTGAAGAAACGCCGCCCAAAAGACCGCCGGCTTTGCCGCCGGACTCCTTGACTTCCAGCACTATGTACCCGCCGTCCTGAAGGGCGTTGACGACTTTTTCCCTAGAGTCCGCGGTAATAGTGTCCTTATAAGTTTTTCCCATTGCGTCCTGGGCTACGTATGAGTATTTTGGCATAAGAACCCTTCCTTTTTAATAACGCTAAACTGCTAAAAAAACGATACTGACGGCACTACTCTTCCTGCGTTGTTACCGACAAAACTTCGTCGTACGTGGTTATTCCTCTGACGGCTTTTCTCCACCCGCTGGCGCGCAGGTTGGCCGCGCCGGTTCTGACGGCCGCTTTTTTAAGCTCAATCAAGTCCTGCGTTTTGTAAATAATCGTCCGCATCTCGTCGTTCACTTTATAAACTTCATAAATAGCCATACGGCCCAGATAACCGGTATTGCTGCATTTGGGGCAGCCGACTTTTTCAAAAAATGTCCAGCCGGACTGGTCTTCCGGCGGCAGCATAGATTCCTTCAGCGCCTTGTCCAAAATATCCTGGGGCGGCGTAACGGCGCGGCGGCAGTGCGGGCAAAGTTTTCTTAAAAGCCTCTGCGCCGCCACAAGCTCCAAGCTCGACGACAGTAAAAACGGCTCCATGCCCATGTCAATAAGACGCGGGACGGCGCCCAAAGCTTCGTTCGTGTGCAAAGTGGACAGCACCAAGTGGCCCGTTAGAGCGGCTTTAAGACAAGCTTCCGCCGTCTCGTTATCGCGCACCTCGCCGACCAGAATAACGTCCGGGTCCTGACGTAAGAAAGAGCGGAGGCCGGCGGCAAAAGTCAAACCTATCTGCGGCTTAACCTGCACCTGGCTTATGCCCTGTAATTTGTATTCTACGGGATCTTCCAGCGTCATAAAGTTATATTCAGGCGTTCTGATGGTTGTTAAAACCGCGTTAAGCGTCGTGGATTTACCGGAACCCGTCGGACCTGTCAGGAATATAAGACCGTGCGGCGCGTTGGCGGCCGCCAGAAAGTCCTCCCTCTGGCGTGATTCAAAACCCAGCCTGTCAATAGTCATAAGGCTGGTTCCTTTGTCCAAAATACGCAAAACCAGTTTTTCGCCGAACACCGTCGGACATATGGAAACGCGGATTTCAATGGTTCTGTTCTGGAATTTGATACCGAAACTGCCGTCCTGCGGCAGACGCTTTTCGGCGATGTCCAGTTTTGATAAAATTTTTATGCGGGAAATAAGGGCCGCGACGCTTTCCTTCGGCGGCGGCATGCGTTCGTACAAAGAACCGTCTATGCGGAAACGAAGGCTGACCATCTCGTCGAACATTTCTAAGTGAATATCGGACGTTCTTTCGGAAATTGCCTGTTTTAAAATGGCGTTGACGAGCTTGATGTACTGGGAACCGCTTTCTTTGGCCGTATCCAGGTCAAGTTTGCCTTCGACGGAAACTACTTCGACGTCTTCGTTGTCTTCCTCTTCCGGCGCTTTCTGTTTGCCGGAAACGACTTCTTCGATTAAATCTTTCCCGCCGTAAAAATTGTCAATGGCCGTCAGAATCTGGGACTTGCTGGCTATGAACGGCTGCACGTCGTAGCCGGTCATCATTTTTATATTGTCCGTCACGAAAACGTTAGCTGGGTCGTTCAACGCGACGGCCAGAACGCCCTCTTCCAAAAACAGCGGCAGAACGGTATTTTCCCTGGCGAATCTTTCGTTAATAACCGCCTGAAGGTTCTGTTCTTTTTCAGGAATTAAAATGTTGTTTTCTCTGGAAGCGTAAGGAACGGCGAGGTGTTTTGAAAGAGCGACGGTAATCTGTTCCTCCGTCGCGTAGCCGAGCTTCATGGCCGCGTCGCCGAGCGGCACGTTGTTCTGGGTACTGTACAGCGCCGCCTTTTTAAGCTGCTCCGCGCTGATTGTTCCCGAAGATACCAGTATTTCTCCTAAAGTTTTAGCCATTTAAAAACCCCTTCAAAAAATAATTTCCGGTTGTCCCCGCGAGAAGAACAAGAAATTACTCTACATCTCCGTTTGTCAAGTCTTTTTCATCTTCCCAAAGGGAAGAGTGTCCTGCCGTCCTAAAAATTTCTTACTTACCGGAAATATCCTCCGGAATACCTTGTCCCCAAACTTCACCGTATCCCATAGCAATACCATGTTCCGGTACCCATATATACCGCCGAAGAGCATGTTTCTTTTACAAATCCGAGCGAGAGGCATGTGCTCTGGCCTTTGACGTTAACGTCTCTCACTTCACAGGTAATGTGCTTTATATCCGTTCTATAAACTACAACAATCCTTACGGTATTATCAGTACTGCTTACTAAATCTTGACGAAGCTCATATCCTCCAGTCCCGGAAGCAAAAATGAACGACGACGGAATATCAATATCCAGGTCCTGTAATGACGCCGGGGAACTGCCGTTTTCCAAAATATATCTTTCCCACGCGGTCCCAAACGCTTTCAACACAGGGAAAAGCGACGTAATTTGCGCCTTAGTAACCGCCTTTTGATACTGAGGCACGGCAATGGCTGCAAGTATGCCAATTATCAAAACCACTACAAGCAGTTCAATTAAAGTAAAACCCTTTTTCATCTTTATCCTTTTCATGCGGGGCGCGCAATGCGCGCCCCGTCGTGAAAAATGTTAATCTGCGAGTATCGTCGGCGTTACGAAGATAACCATGTCAGTCGTGTCTTTAGACGTGATTCTCTGCGTGAACAGCCAGCCGATTATCGGGATGTCGCCAAGGAGCGGCACTTTTCTGTCGGCAAGCGTTTCTCTTGAAGAAAGCAGGCCGCCGAGCACAACCGTCTGCCCGTTTTTAACGCGGACAAGCGTGGAAGCGGAACGCTTAAGCGTATCGTATACGCCGCCGCCGACGGACGAGACCGCGATGTCGGAGTATTCCGGCTGGATTAACAGAGTAATATAACCTTCCCTGTTAACCTGCGGGGTGACTTTTAAAGTCAAACCCACCTGCTGCCTTTCAGGCGTTGACGCCAAAACGTTTGAACTTCCGGTGTTGCCCGAAATATTCTGCGCCGAACCTATGGCCGCGTCTCTGGTTGATTCAATCGTCGCAGCCTGGTTGTTTAACGTGACGACTTTCGGTTTACCCAGATATTTGGCTTCGCCTCTCGTCAACAGCGCTTTAAGCATTATGTTGAAAGAAGAGAAATCAAGGAAACCGTCAGTAGCGGTGGCGGTTGAACCCGTCGTGCTGCTGCCGGAGGTATCGGTCGAGCCGCCGGTGCTGGTGCCGCCGGAACTGCTGCCGCTGTTAAGCCCGGTGCCAGCCGGCGGGAAAATATAACCCCAGCCGCTGACGCCCTTGCCGTTCATATAATCGATGTCAACACCTCTCGCGGGACCTGTGAAAGAGAATATCGTGCCGTCGGAGCCGCCGTAGCTTAAGCCTATGGACAGGCCGCTTGTTTTGTTAACCTCTACTATCTGCGCTTCTATCAGCACCTGCGGAGGTTTAATATCAAGTTCCGCCAGAATGCTTTCAATCTGCGGAAAAACTTCCGGCACGTCGGTAACGATAAGTTTGTTGGTCCTCGGGTCCAGAGCCAGCTTGCCCTGTTTGGACATTACGCTCTGTATAATAGAAAGGATGTCGCTGCCCGAAGCTCCTCTTGGGGCCTGGTTCAAAGTATCAATAGGCGTCGTATCGTTGCTCAGAGAGCCGGCTGTGTTGGTGCCTACCGCGCTCTGCGCGAACGTTGAGCCTGTTGCTGACCGTCCGCCGCCCGCTCCGTCCCCGTTCAATGAAATGTAGTTTAACGTATAAACCTTGGTGACGGTATTAGGCGAATCGCTTGACCGTTTTGTGACTACGAAGCTGTCGCTCTTGCCGATGCGCTGATATGTCAAACCCTGCACGCGCAGCAGCGTGTCCAACGCTTCTCTTACCGTAACGTTGCTCAGCGAAGCCGTAACCTTTTTATTGGCAAATTCTTCGCCCATGATAAAATTAATTTTAGCCTGGGCTGAAATGCTGTTTAGAAAGGTAGATATCGGCACGTTGGCCACTCTTATCGTCACTTTTTTATCAAGCGGGGAACCGGCTTCGGTATCTTTGTACAAAGCCGTTTCGTTTCTTGATTTGGCAAACCCGCCGGCAGCGGGCGCCGCCTGGTCCGAAGGCAGATCCAAATCAGTATTCTGAGCATAAGCTAAATTAGTTCCCGCGAAAGCAAACGTTATAGCAAACACCCACAAGGCAATTAAACTCCTTTTCATGCATCCTCCTATTTAACTTCAATCGTTTTTTGCAAATCACTGTACTTCTTCTATAGAAGCCGCGCCGCGGCGAAGCGGAGACGGGCCCTATTTAATTTCAACTTTTTTTGTAAAACGCTGTCCTTTATAACTGAATACGACGTTGTCTTCATATATAGAAACAATTCTCGCGCCCAAAACCGTGGAGCCCACCGTGTACGCCTTGGTGCCGCCGCCTATAAAAACTTCCTGCGCTACTATGCCGGTTATTTTAATTTTGTTTCTTATGGCGCGGCTCGGGTCCCTTCTTTCCGCTTCAAGCTCCCTCTGGCGCGCTTCTTCCAATTCTTTCTGGCGCTGCGCTTCGGCGAGCTGGGCCTGGCGCTGCTGTTCGGCCATCTGCATTCTCGCCTGGCGCGCGCGTTCGGCAACCGCGCGGTCTTCTTTGGAAAGGGTAGGGTCCCCCAAATTAGCGAACGGAATACTCAAAATAGTTTTGCCGGACAATATATCTATAAGTTTCACCGGCGAGTCGCCGATGGAAAAGCTGGCCGCGCTGGGCGCGGCGGATTTCTGCGTCGCAAAATCAGGCGTCATCTGCTTTTCCGCCGCGGCGTTTCCTACGCCGGGATTATAACCGCCGTTCATATTCTGCGGCGGCATGCCCGGCTGGACAGCCTGCTGGGAAGGCATTCCCGCCGGAACTCCCGGCTGCGCGCTCTGCATATCCTGCGGCGGCATACCGTTCTGCGCGGCCTGCTGGTTTCTCTGAACCATGTTTGCCACGTTCATGTCGGACAAAGCGGTTTTTTTAACCACCGCCGGGGCTTCCGCCTGTTTGGCTTCGGCCTCCGCGCGGCGCGCTTTCTGCCGCGACTCTTTAGAAACATAATTATACGCCAGTAACCCGCAAAGCGCCAAAACCAGTATGCCGGCGGCAAGCATTATTATTTTATTTTTCATTTGCTGCCGCCTCCTTTTTTATCGCCCGTTCTTTCTTTGGGGAACGCCGAACTTATTTTCATCGAAAACATATTGGAGCCCATGTCCCTGTCGTCCTTCGCGAAAATAAGCTCCTGCACTTTGGTAAAAGTTTTAGCGTTCTCAAAATCCATCATCAGCTTTACCGCGCCGGCGTAATGTATTTTAAAGTTTAACGCCATCGACGTAACTATCATGTTATTTGTAGGCTCTTCCGTCTGGCTGCCGGTAAAAGTGTAGCGCGTGTTGTTATTGTCAAAGTTTTCTATAATCTGCGTGACAAGCCACTCGTTTTTATTGACCACGTCCGGGAAAAATTTTTCCAGCTGCACTATCCTGTCTTTGTTCGCCTGATAGCCGGACATTTTTTCTTTCTGCGCCCTCAGCGTGGCTATTTCGGCCTGCTGTTTGCCTATCTCTCTTTTGCCTACGTTTGTATACGAATAAATTACAAAACATAATATCACCGCGGCAACCAGCGGCCTGACAAGAATTTTGGCCTTGCCGTCGTTTATCACCAGTTTAATATCCTGTAAACCGTCTTTGAAGGAAGTGAAAAATTTTGTCATTTTTTCTTCCCCCCGGCGTTTCTATCGCACTTGATAATAAACCTTGTCCCTTTTTTAGTCCCGGCGTCCGTAGCGCCGACGGCGCTCGTTTCTATCGGGAAATCTATCTGCGGATCTATCTTCGGGTCCGGCTTGCATATCGGCGCGAGCACGGCGTTGCCGGCCACTTTGTCCTTAAACTGCGCGCCCATGTCAATATCGCTCTTCCAGTCGCCTTTAAGCGAATTTATATAACCTTCTATTTCAAGATACGGCGCCGTAAAACCTTTTTTTGAGTCAAAAGGGTCCCTGTAAGTAAATTTGGAAATATAAATTTCCGGCGGCGTAATGTCAGCCAGCGCGGCGAGGACCGGCGTTACCGTGTATGTATTGACCATATTTTCATATTCTTTTTTCTTCGCCTCCACCGCGTCGGAAAGCGCTATAACCTTGTCCGAAGTCATGCCGGCGAAATCCGCGATTACGACCGCGGACGCTTTTTCCTTCTTAAGCTCCGCCGCTATTTTTACGGCGTCCAATTTCGACATAATATTCATGCCGACTACAATAATCACCGCCAAAACCGCCAGTTTCCACGCCGTTAATATCGCGTTGATTTCGGTGTTGGTCTTTCTGTCTTTGCCGCTTACGTCTACGTTCGGCAGAGATTCGTCCACAAATTTGGAGCAGGCGCCTATAGCGCTTATTTCGCCTACGTTTTTGGACTCAAAACCAAGGCTTTCCATAGTGTTAAAATTACGCACCGGCTTGCGCGCGTCGGCCTCAACCACCGGCCTCCACTCGTCGACGTTCTGGCCGGTTATGACTACTTCCTCAAAAGTATCTTTTTCCGTCTGCTTTGAAACAAAGTCTATATAGTTGGACATTTCCAGGCGGCGCCGCTCTATCGGAAGCGGGCCGGAAATATCCATGTCTCTCGCCAGCACAGGCAGGTTGTTATTTATAAAAATAAAATCCGCCGTTTCCGCGCCGAAAAAAGTGTAAACCCTGCTTTTGCCCGCCACCGCTTCTTTGTCCAGCGAAGCGTAAGCGCGCGCGGCCGAAAACGCCGAAATCTCGACGGCCAGCACGTCAAACCCTATCGAACGCAGGCCGCTTACAATAGCGTCCCTTATGACGTTGCTCGTCAGGCCGAAAATTACGCCAATCCTCTTCTGCTTCGTCACCGCCGTCTCAAAAATATAGGGGTAATAAGAAGTCTGGCTCTTTTCAAAAGGATAATGTATATATTTTCTGGCCTGCAGCGGTATCGACTGTTTCCAAAACTTGCGCTCAACCATAGGCATGACAAAATGGCGCAGTATTGAAAAACTCGGCGACAGAGAAACTATAATTTTTTTAGTTCTCCATTTCTTTTTGCTTATGGCGTTGTTGAGGGGCTCAAGCCAGTTTTCCGGCTTGGCGAAAAACGCCTCGTTAAGGTCAAGCGGTTTGAGTAAATTTTTATCTATCGGCGGAACGGGAATCCTTATCAGCCCTTCTATTTTCAGGCTGCTCCCCTTTTTTACCGTCTGCGCCAAAAACATATCCGTCGGGCTGATATACAAGCCCAGGCAGTCGGTCACCCTCTCCTGTTCAACGCCGAGAATCTGGCTTAACAATCTGTTCATATTAACCCTTTACTGATTATTGTAATTATATTCGTAATAATCGTTGTTCGCGCCCGCGCCGCTGTTATCATTCTGATAACCCGCGGTTCCCGCGCTTCCCCCGGTGGCAGACGCCGGCAGGCTCGTTCCGCCGGCGGGCGCGGTCACGCCCGTGCTTCCGGCCGCCGCAACAGTACCTCCGGCCGCCGGCGGCTGGTACGGCTGGTAACCCGTCGCGGTACCGCCCGTAGCAGTTGTCGTCGTCGTTGTCGTCGTGGTACCCTTATTATTGGCTATCGCAAAATCTTCCGCCGTGTAACCGCTTGAGTAATCAGCGCCCGGCGTAACCGGCGCGGCCGCCGCTGTCGGCTGGTACGGCTGGTAGCCGCTGTTGCTGTTGTCCGCCGGCTGCATATCCGGCGACAAGTTTTTCCTTCCCGGTCTTGTCCATAAATATCCGGACTTATAACTTGCGGCGGAAGTACCCGCGCTTGCCGTTTTTACCGGAGTCTTACTGACTATAGTCATTTTACGTCTCAAACTTTTTGTCCTGCCAGACGTGTCCGTCGCGGTAAGCAGCGCGGTATAAACGCCGGCGGGCAGTTTGTCGCCGTAGAAATTTTTTCTTCCGTTCCAGAAAGTCTGGTTATATATCGGGCCGGAACCTTCTATCTGCCTGATTACGTAATATTTTTTATCCGCCCCCTGCTGGATAATCTGCAAAGTCCAGTCGGATATCGGCGACGCGGTTTGTATGACGGAATAATCCAGCAGCATGCCGCCTTCGCTGTCGGCGTACATAGCCTGGCTTGTCGGCGCTATGGCGAGGCTCATGAGCGGCAGTTTTTCACCTGAGTTGGGCATGTTTAACAGCGGCGGCGTATCATAATCGAAAACTACCGACAGGCCGTCAAGATTGCTGAATTTTGCCGGCGGCGCTTCATTATAAAGGCCCATGTTATAGCTTAATTTTGCCGGCGAAACGCCCCTATATATAAGGTAAGCGGCCATAGAAACGGCGTTTTTAACGCCGTCAAGTTTGACGTTGTCCGTGTAAGAGCCCGGCGGAAGGATGACAAAAGTTGGCTGCGGGCTGAGAACCATAAGAGTATAAATATTTTCAAGTATCTGGCGGCCGTTCGCGCTGAATTTAGACGGCGCGGTAAACAAAACCGAAGGGTCAATGTCAATTGCGTCCACGTCGTTATTTCTGAAATAAATTTTAACGCCTTTCGTGCCTTTCAAAGCGTCGATTGCCGACTGGCGGAGAGAAGTGACCACAAAAGCGGCCGCGGCTTCTTTCTGCGCGTCGGTCATAGTCCCGCTGTCGCCGCCGCTCACGCCGCCGCCGACGTCGGTTGACGACACGGCGTTATCACTTCCGCCCAAAATATGTCCCTGGTAAGACGGCCCGCCGTCATAAGAGGAAGCCGCCGCAGTCCCGGAAGAAACCGCAGTGCCGTCGGACGGCACAAAAACGGGCTCCGTAATATTGCCCATTTTGTTATGAATTTTATTCATATACTGGTTGGCTTCCTGCATCTGGTCGGGCGTGCCGTTCATCATAACGTCAATAAAATTATCGCGCGCGTTGTCTAAATCCCCGGCGTCAAACTGCTGTTTGGCCAGCGCGAACTGCTTGTCTGTTTTAGCGTCGGCCCACAGAGACGCGCTTCCGGAAAAAATAAATAAAAATGCCGCCATCAAAAGAACGAAATTTCTTTTAAGCATCGTCGGCTCCTCATAAAAGCGTAAAAATAATTATACTGAAAACCCTGTCCTAACATGATACCACTAGATTATATCAATTTCGCGCGTTTTGTAAACACAAACCTGTATATGCCAAAAGCTTAGCAAAAAATTTTTAATATGTTAAGCATTATTATTTTATAAAATATATATACAAGTTTGCAGAAAATTAAGGATTTTATGGAAAACTACCGTTCAGACGTAAGAAATATAGCCATCATAGCGCACGTAGACCACGGCAAAACCACTATAGTTGACGCAATGTTAAAACTCACGGGCGAATTTAATTTAAAAGGCCTGCAGTCGGAAGATACTGTTTTAGACTCCAACCCGTTGGAACGCGAACGCGGCATAACGATTCTTGCCAAATGCACCTCGGTGCCGTATAAAAATTACACTATAAATATCGTAGATACTCCCGGCCACGCGGACTTCGGCAGCGAAGTGGAGCGCGTTTTAAAAATGGTTGACGGCGCGATTTTGATGGTTGACGCCGTCGACGGCCCCATGCCGCAGACGCGCTTTGTGCTGCGTAAAGCGCTGGCACTCGGCCTGCGTCCCATAGTCGTGATAAACAAAATGGACCGAGCAAATGCGGACCCGCACCGCGCGGCCAACGACGTGTTTAATCTTTTCATAGAACTCGGCGCGACGGACGCGCAGCTTGACTTCCCCATTCTCTACGCGTCCGGCAAAGAAGGCTGGGCCTCCGAAGACGCGGCAAAACGCGGCGCGGATATTTCTCCGCTTTTTGACAGCATTATAAAAAACGTCCCCCCGCCGGTGGCGCATCTTGAATCTCCGCTTCAGATGCAGATAACGATTTTGGATTATAATAATTTTCTTGGCAGCATAGGAATAGGCAGAATTTACGCCGGCAAAATTTCAAAAGGCCAGAGCATAATTTTGGTTAAACCCAACGGCGAAGTTACGCCGTGCAAAGCGGTTAAAATAGAAAAATTTTCCGGCCTGGCGCACGTTGAAGTTGAGACGGCTCTGGCTGGCGACATCGTTTCCGTCGCAGGTTTGGAAGGCGTAAACGTCGGCGACACCGTCTGTCAGCCGGAGTCCCCCCTTCCGCTTCCGCCGCTTGCCATCGACGAACCGACGATATCTATGGATTTCTTCGTCAATGATTCGCCTTTCGCCGGCCGCGAAGGAAAATTTTTAACCAGCCGCCATCTGAAAGCGCGGCTTGAAAAAGAGGCGCATACGAACGTCGGCCTCATCGTCGAGCAGTTGGAAGGCGAGGGCAAATTCAAAGTCTCCGGCCGCGG
Source organism: Elusimicrobiota bacterium (assembly GCA_009778915.1). Taxonomy (GTDB): domain Bacteria; phylum Elusimicrobiota; class Elusimicrobia; order Elusimicrobiales; family Elusimicrobiaceae; genus Elusimicrobium. The sequence continues at coordinate 439,707 of WRFH01000001.1, read as the reverse complement.
CGAACTGCACATTACAATTTTAATCGAGACCATGCGGCGCGAAGGTTTTGAATTATCCGTTTCGTCGCCGGAAGTTATTTATAAAGAAGAAAACGGCGTGACGCTGGAGCCTTACGAATATTTGATTTTGGACATTACTTCAGATTTTCAGGGAGTGGTTTTTGAACTGCTTGGCGCCCGCGGCGCGAAACTTGAAAACATGGCCAGCGAAGGCGAGAACCGTCTGAGACTGGAATATTCGATAGCGTCCCGCGCGTTAATCGGTTTCAAAAACGAATTTCTGACGTCCACGCGCGGCAAAGGCATAATGCACCACAGCTTTCACGGTTATTTTCCGAAGGCGGACATACAACCGCTCCGACGGAACGGCGTGTTTGTAGCCAAAGAACCCGGCGTGGCGACGGCGTACGCGATTTTCGCGCTTTCCGACGGCGGAGAATTTTTTATCGAGCCCGGCGAAAAAGTTTACCCCGGCATGATAGTGGGCCAGAACAGCCGTGAAAATGATTTAGTTGTAAACCCTGCAAAAGCCAAACGCCTGAGCAACATGAGAAGCAAAGCATCCGACGAGTCTTATACTTTAACGCCGAAGCGCGTATTCTCTCTTGAGCAGGCCGTTGAGTACATCGCGCCCGACGAACTGGTGGAAATCACGCCGCAGTCCATACGTCTGAGAAAAAAAGTTTTGGACCATATCCAGCGCAAACGCACGTCAAGGATTGAAGAAGAAGACGAAGATTAAAAAAAACAAAACCCCCGCCAGACAAATTGCCTGGCGGGGGTTTTATTTTGCTTTACGTTTCCGCGCGTTTCAAAACATAAAAGCTGAATTTTATGATTTCAGATTTTTGAGGACATAATATTTCGGCGCCATGCCTCTGCAACTATAATCTCCGCTTTTCCATTCAAAGAACATATAACCGTCTTTAATTATATATTTTGAATCGGTTACGTCACCGTGGTGCAAGACATGTCCGCTGGTCCAGTTCAGCCACGGCGCATCCTCACCGTTTTCGCCCATGGCTCCGCCGTCTTTAAAAACTAACTCCTTTAAATAAAGGTCGCCTTTCCAGGTTTTAAACCGGGGATTAAAATCCTCTATCTTGTCCACAAAGTCTACCGACTGCCAGGCGCCCAGCACCTGTTTGTCGTCCACAAATGGCAGGTTTATATTGTCCTGTATCTTATTGGGACAGCTGGCTCCTGAGACAGAAGTCGCCTTTGTTTGCCGATGCGGTATCTTATTGGAACGATTGGGTCCCAAGGCAAAAGCCTGGCAAAGAGAGAACAACACTAACGCCGGTAATAATATTTTTTTCATTGTACTTTTATCCTCCTTATAAAGTTATACGGATTGAGCCTTACAAAAAAGACTCTCCGTCTGAAAATGATATAATATGGTTTATCCAAAATCAAGAGTTTGCACTATAATAAAATAAGTGCTGTTTTTAACATGATTGACATTAAAAATTTATCCTACAGTTTTGGTCTGCGTACGCTTTTAAAGGACGCGGACCTGTTTATCGCGCGCGGGCAGAAAGTCGGGCTTGTAGGCGTGAACGGCTGCGGGAAAACTACTCTTTTTAATCTGATGCTGGGCAATCTCACGCCGGAGAACGGCTCAATTAATATAAATTCCGACGTGACAATTTCCACCGTCAAACAGGAAATTGAAAATACTGATTTGCCGTTAATAAATTTTATTTTGAACGCAGACACGCGCGTAAAAAAATTACAGGACGAGCTTAATAAAACCCACGACGGCCGGCGCATTGCTGAAATTCACGACGAGCTTAACCGCTTAGGCGTGCACAGCGCAACGGCGCGCGCGGCGGCGATTTTGAGCGGGCTGGGTTTTACTCAGGCGGATTTCGGCAAGACGTTAAAAGAGTTTTCCGGCGGCTGGCGCGTCCGCGCGGCGCTGGCGGCCACGCTGTTTTCACCGTCGGAAATTTTACTTTTGGACGAACCCACTAACCACCTTGACCTTGAAACTTCCATCTGGCTGGAAAATTATCTTCAAAAACTTGACCGCACCATCATTATCATCAGCCATGACCGCGGCATTTTAAATAAACTCTGTGACCGCATTGTTCTGATGGATGAGCAAAAATTAAAATCCTACAACGGTAATTATGACACGTTTGAAAAAACGCGCGAAATCGAGAAAGAAAACGCGCAGGCCGCCGCCAGACAATATGAATTAAAACGCGAACACTTGCAGTCGTTCGTTGACCGTTTCCGTTACAAAGCGAGTAAAGCAAAACAGGCGCAGAGCCGCCTGAAAATGCTCGAAAAAATGGGCGACGCGCCGCCGGTTCCAGTCGACGCGCAGGCGCAGTTCATATTTCCGCAGCCGGACCATCTGCCGCCGTACCTGATTACGATTGAAGACGGTGTCGCGGGTTATATCACCGGCGGAGATTATGATTACGGCGAAAAAATTGTTTTAAAAAATTTAAATATCACCTTAAGCCAGGACGATAAAATAGCGCTGCTGGGCGCAAACGGAAACGGTAAATCAACGCTTGCAAAAGTGCTGGCCGCGCGGCTGCCGCTGCTGCGCGGAAAAACAAAAAAATCCCGCAAACTGCGCGTCGCGTATTTCGCGCAGCATCAGACGGAAGAATTTGATTTGGACAAAACCGCTTTTGAAGTGATGAGCGAAGCATTCGGCTTCGTTCCGTCTGTGAAAGTTTACACGCACCTAGGCGGTTTCGGCTTAAACAAAAATAAAGCGGACACTAAAATAGCCAAACTTTCAGGCGGCGAGAAGGCGCGCTTAATGCTGGCTCTGATTACAAAAGACAAGCCTCACGTGCTGATTTTGGACGAACCGACAAACCACCTTGACATAGTTTCGCGTTCCGCGCTAGTCGAAGCGCTGAACGAATATGAAGGCGCGATAATTTTAATCACGCATGATTTGCATATGATAAGTTTGGTCTGCGACAGGCTGTGGTACGTCGGCAACGGCGGCGTGCATCATTTTAACGGCGACACGGAAGACTACAGGCAGAAAATTTTAAACGGAACTTTTGAGGCCGCTCCCGACGAGCCGGACTCTTCCCTTCCCCCGGAAGAGCGGAGCAAAGAAGCAAAACGCCGTCTTGAAGCGAAGAAACGTCTTGAACTGGCGCCGCTTAAAAAAGAGTTAAAAAATCTTGAACGCGCCGTCGCGGAAATGCAGACTGACCGCGGCAGATTGGAAGAAGATTTAATCAAAAAATTCGAACCGCAAAAAAGTAAAGAACTGGCCTATAAAATAAAAGATATAGAACGCGCGGAGGCGCGGTGGCTGGAATTGTCGTCTGAAATAGAAAAACTGTCCTCTTAATTTTCTATAATTATAAAAATGCAGATATTTTTACTTGCCGCGCTGCTTGTATGCGCTCTTATTTTGCCGCTGGCGCACAGAAAAACAGAAGAAAATTTGGAAATTTTTCTTTTTTTCTGCGGCGCTGCCGCCGTTTCAATTTCAAAACTGTGGTCGTGGCATCTGGTCAGTGAAGCGCTGAGGGACCCGCTGCAAATCACGCTGGCCGTCCTCGTCATCGGCCTGTTGTTCAAAAAATTTTATTTGTACATTGACAAAACCGTACGCCGCACGGTCAGTCTCATAGGCCTGCGGTGGACGCTGTTTTTAATCGTCGTGATTCTGGGGCTTACGTCAAGTTTGATAACCGCTATAATCGCCGCGCTGATTTTGAGCGAAGTCGCCGCGCTGCTCCGCCTGACGCACGCCGAACGCGTTAAGCTTGTCATTTACACGTGTTTCGCGATAAGCGTCGGCGCGGTTTTAACCCCTTTCGGCGAGCCGCTGGGGACGATAGTCATGGCCAAACTCGCCGGCCCGCCGCATTACGCCGGCACCGTGTTTATTTTCAGGATGCTGTGGCCGTACATATTTTCCATAACGTTGGTCTTGGGTTTCATGGCGTTCGCGCTTGTTAAAGAGGAAAGCGCGGCCAAATGCGAAGAATGTAAACTGCCGGCCTCAATCCACTCCGCCGGGGAAATTTTGCTGCGCGCGTTTAAAGTATATATTTTCGTCGTCGCGCTGGTGCTGCTCGGCGCCGGGCTGCAGCCGCTGGCTTACAAAACTATTTATTTTCTCAAACCGTGGGCGCTTTACTGGGTAAACATAATTTCGGCCGTGCTGGACAACGCCACGCTGGCCGCGATAGAAATAGTGCCGGACATGCCGGCGAGAACTTTAAAATTTCTGCTTGTAAGCCTGATACTCGGCGGCGGCATGCTGATACCGGGCAATATTCCGAATATAATCTGCAGTTCCAAACTTAAAATAAAAAGCACGGAGTGGGCGAAGACCGGCGTGCCGCTGGGTTTCGCGCTGCTGCTGCTGTATTTTATAATCATGATAATTTTAGTAAAATAAATGATAAGTTCGCGCCGAGAAAGCGGCGTAAATTGTGGCAAATTTAGGAGAGGTGGCCGAGCGGTTTAAGGCGCTTGTCTTGAAAACAAGTGTGGGGGAAACTCCACCGTGGGTTCGAATCCCTCCCTCTCCGTTTAGCTATAGAAGCCCTTTTTCAGAGGAAAGAGGGCTTTTTGTTTGATTTTTACGACGGGGGAAGTGTTTAAAAGCGTTTAAATGCGTTTAAGAGTATTTAATAAAAACAGTGTTAAAGTGTGGGACAATGGTGTGGGACAAAAAATTAGGAGCAGTTTTGTTATAATAAAAGATATATGATTGAAAAGATAAAACGAATAGATAATCCTCTTACAATAATTGCTTTTTTTGCAGCTATAGCAGAAGTATCCGCAACAATATCTTTAGGGCTTGTTGGGCCGGAATTACAAAAAATTTTTATTTGGTTTGTTATGCTTTTTCCAGCTTTGTTGGTTATCTGTTTTTTTATAACATTAAATTTCAATCCAAAAGTAATTTATTCCCCTAGTGATTTTAAGAATGAGGAAAACTTTTTAATTACTTGGAATAAATATAAAATTAATGTACCCGATGGTAGTTTTACTGAAATTTCTGAGGCTATTGAAAAACAATATAATCTTATAACAAAAAAAGAAAAAAAAGATGTATATTTTGATGAATTTAAAGTCTATGCTGATAGTCTATTTTCAAAATTTGTTAAAAATCTTGATGGTAAAATAGACCGCAAATATATAGCTGCTATTAATTTCGGCCCACAGCTAAAAGGATTTTACATACTTTCCGTCAATTTTTCTCCTAAGTATATTCCAAACGGAGTATTTAGTCATATGGACTACCTGATACATATTCGAAAAGTTGGAAAAGAAGTTGTTGGTTCTGCTGCTGGAATTACTAAAGAAACTTCTGATTTTGACACTATGACGAATGATATAATTAAACACCTTAAAAGAGCTACTCAAATATGTATAAATAATGAGAAAGGAATTACAGAAGACAGGGCAAAAAAATGAAAGTAAAAGTTGGTTCCACATCTTAGTAATAGTAGAGGTTTTAATTCAGCACTCAGTTGGCTATCTTTTTTCCAATTTCTTATTCACGTAATCTTTCAAGGCTATCGCGTGGTTTATTTTCTCATCTTTGGCGCCGTAGACTAAGGTTACGTTGTCTTTCTTCAGCAGAGTTTTTACTTCCTCAATAAAATTTTTTGTTTCGGGATTTTTGTTCAGTTCAGCCTCGTACGCTTTTTTAAACCAGCCGAACTTTTCCATCTCGTGGCCGAATTCCCGCCGCAGTTCCGCGGACGGGCTTATCTCTTTCGCCCATCTGTAAAGCTGCGCGCGCTCTTTGGAAATTCCTCTCGGCCACAAGCGGTCCACTAGAATCCTGTACCCGTCTTCCTTCGACGGGCTTTCATATACCCTTTTAACCGTTAACATAATTCCCCCTTCGGTTTTTACTTTGCGGGTTCTTGTTTCACGGCTTTGGCTTCTTTAAAAACATTGCTCCATGAGAATGATATTCCCACAAATAAATTCTGGCCTAATCCGCCGAAGTGGGACGCCTGCGCCGCAAAATAATTTATAACCGGCGCCACCGCGAAATTTTTAAACAGCAGCACGTCAAGCCTTGCGTTGAGGCCGGCCTCATAATCAAGGTTTGTCGGGCGGTCAACGCTGTTGGAAATATAATCCCTGAAATATCCGCCGTACGTCGCTTTCACGCCTTCGCGTATTTCCTGTTCTACATTTATGCCGGTTTCTAAAGCGAAGTTGTTTGACGCGGGATTGAAAGTAAAGTCATACTCATAAACACCGGCGACGTAAAAATCTTTAATATACTTGCCTTTAAAAAGTTTTAAACCGCCTCTTCCGCGCATAACCTGTTTACGGGGCGAGGCTATAGACGGGGTAAACTCCGTGTCATATTCCGCGTTGACAAACGGCCCGACGGAAAATCCTCCCAGAAAATTATCAACGTTCCAAAGCGACAAAGCGTAATCCGTGGTAAGCGTTATATTGTCGACGTTTTCCGAGACCAGCGTCGGGGAGCCGTTGGCCGGCACCACGCGCGTTTTGCCGTACTGCATAATAAGAGTGTTAGACCAAAGCCCGCGCGGCGTATAAAGCCCGGCGAAAAAATTAAAATCGCCCTGTATGACGGACTGGTCGTCCGCCGATAATCTGGAATCAGGAAAGCCCTGGTATTTTTGCGCGTTCGTCACCTGCGTCGACGTTAAATTTAAAGAAATTCTTTTCAGTTCAATCTGCCAGCCGTCTTTCGCGTCCTGCGCGTAAATAAAAACGGGCAGCGACATTAACATCAATAATAATACTGTTGTCTTCTTCATAGTTCTCCTGACTGTTGCAATATAGATAATTAATTATAACATTTTCGTTTATTTCCTTATTTCAAAAACGTCCCCCTCATATTTTATTACGCCGTCTTTTTTCATATGGGAAAGTTCCCTCATCATCGCGCTTCTGTCGACGAACAGATAATCCGCCAAAGCCGTTTTGGAAAACGGGAGTTTGAATTTTCTCCCGCCAGTTTTTACGGCCAGCTCGTCAAAATAAGAAAGCAGTTTTTCGCGGATGGACCTTTTGCTCGCGTGTTCAAGTTTATTGTTTAAAAAAATATTTTTTCCGGCGATAAGCGTCATCATATTTTTTACAAGCCTGCCGGCAATTTCCGTCTTAGCGCGCACCGTCATAATTTTGTCAAAATTTATAAACATGACTTCGGCGTCCGTCTCTGCCGCGACGGTAACCGGGCTGTGTTCCGCGCGGGCGCAGGCCAGCGCTTCGGCGAACAGAGAACTTTCGCCCAGTTCCGATATTATGGAACGGTTGCCGCGTATGTCCTCTTTTTCTATAACGGCGCGGCCTTTCAAAATAATGCCGACGTCCGTCACCGCGGCGCCTGCCGCGAGGATAATATTTCCTTTCTTATATTTTCTGACGACGGGGTTTAAGTAAAAAAGAATACTCTCTATTTCCTTTTCCGTCAGTCCGCGGAACAAAGTGTTCCGCGCCAGTATTTTAATATTTTCCATAGTGTTGCAAATGCAATAGTTCCCTTTTTTAAATTCTACTAAACTATAAGTATGCAAAGAAACATAATAAAAATAGACCGTGAAAAGTGCATAGGCTGCGGCTCCTGCGTAAACGCGTGCCATCAGGGGGCGATAGGCATGGTTGACGGCAAAGCGCAGATGCTGCGGGAAGATTACTGCGACGGCCTGGGCAACTGCCTGCCGGCGTGCCTCGTCGGCGCAATCAGTTTTGAAAAACGTGAAGTTACAAAAAATAAGGAGTCAGACATGAAGCATACTGGTAATAAAGAGGAAACACTGCCATGCGGCTGCCCGGGTACAAATTCCAAAACTTTAAATAAAAAGGCCGCGCCCGCGGCGGAGGTTAAGACTGAGGCCGCCGCGCCGTCTGAACTTTCGCAATGGCCGGTGCAAATCAAACTTGTGCCCGCCAACGCGCCGTATTTTGAAGAAGCGGATTTATTAATCGCGGCTGACTGCGCGGCTTATTCTTACGCCGCTTTCCACAAAGATTTTATTAAAGGAAGAATAACATTATTAGGATGCCCCAAACTCGACGGGACGGACTACTCCGAAAAACTTTCCGAAATCATTAAAAATAATGATATAAAAAGTGTAACGGTAGCCAGAATGGAAGTGCCGTGCTGCGGGGGATTAGAAGAGATGGTAAAGCAGGCTTTAATAAAATCCGGAAAAATGATTCCGTGGACAGTTAAAATAATAACAGTTGAAGGCGATATTAAATAAAGGAGAAAAAATATGTCAATGTTTTGTTTTCAGTGTGAGCAGACTATGAAGGGCAAGGGGTGCACGATACAGGGGGTTTGCGGAAAGAACGAGCCGACGGCAAAAGAGCAGGACAGGCTCACCGCCGAACTCATTAATTTAGCCGCCGCCGTAACCGCCGCAGGCAAGAGCACGGACAACGCCGCGCGTCTGGCGGTGGACGGGCTTTTCACGTGCATCAGCAACGTGGACTACGACGAAAAAACCGTCGAAGCCCTCAAAAACGAAGTAATAAAAGAAAGAGAGTTGATAGAAAAATCCGCCAAAATAAAAATCACGCCGTATAAGCCGGAAAATTTATTTCTGGGCGGGGATGTCGACGACACTTCGCTCCGCAGCGCGCTGTTGTTCGGACTGAGAGGCATGGCGGCGTACGCGCACCACGCGCGCGTTCTGGGCATACAGGATAAAAATGTTAACGACTGGTTTTTCAAAGGTCTTAACTCTTTTAACCAGAAATTATCCGCCGAAGAAAGACTTAATCTGATTATGGAGTTCGGCAAAATAAACCTGCGCTGCATGGAAATCTTAGACGAAGCCAACACTAAAACCTACGGCACGCCTGAACCGACAAAAGTTACTACCAACATTGAAAAGGGCCCGTTCATAATCATCACGGGGCATGATTTAAAAGACCTCAAAATGCTGCTGGAACAGACGGAAGGCAAAGGCGTAAACATCTACACGCACGGCGAAATGCTGCCGGCGCACGCTTACCCGGAACTGAAAAAATATAAACATTTAAAAGGCAATTTCGGCACCGCGTGGCAGAACCAGCAGAAGGAATTTATCGACGTTCCCGCGCCGATTTTGTGGACGACAAACTGCATAATGATACCGCAGCCCAGCTACAAAGACAGAGTTTACACAACGTCGGTGGTTGCTTTCCCGGACACAAAACATATTAACGCGGACGCGAAAGGCCATAAGGACTTTACGTCGTTAATCGAACACGCGAAAAAACTCGGCGGATACAAAGAAAACAAGCATATGACCGGCATAAACGGCGGCGACGTTCTGACGGTAGGTTTCGGCAGAGGCACGGTGCTGGGCGCAGCGGACAAAGTGGTAGAAGCGGTAAAAAGCGGAGCCATCAAACACTTCTTCCTCGTCGGCGGCTGCGACGGCGCGAAACCGGGCAGAAACTATTATACGGAGTTTGTAAAACAAACGCCGGAAGATACCGTCGTCCTGACGCTCGCCTGCGGCAAATACAGGTTTAACGACCTTGACCTCGGCACAATCGGCGGCCTGCCCAGAATAATGGACATGGGCCAGTGTAACGACGCGTACAGCGCCATACAGGTAGCCGTCGCGCTGAGCAAAGCGTTTAACATGCCCATCAACGACCTGCCGCTGACGCTCGTGTTAAGCTGGTATGAACAAAAGGCGGTCTGCGTGCTGCTGACGCTGCTGTCGCTCGGCCTGACGAATATTTATTTAGGCCCGACGATGCCGGCGTTTTTATCGGAAAACGTAGCCAAAGTAATAATAGATAAATTCAAACTGCACCCGATAACAACCGCCGAAGATGACCTGAAAAAAATCTTAGGTTAATAACCCTAACAAACTAAATCCCCATAGTAATATATGGGGATTTTTTTGCTATCCCGCGAATGATAGAATTTTTAATAGTTTATATTGGGGATACTATCATGAAAAAATATCTTATTTTATTTATAACATTTATATTCATTTTTGCCGCGGCGCGGGGCGGCGCGCAGACAGTTGCGCAGCTGGGCAGCTGGCAGGATTTTTATGATTTTACCCACGCCGCCGCAGATAACAACGCGGAATTTTTAAATGATATTAATTACGCTCCGCTTACGCCGGTAAATTACGCGCCGTATATAAGCGTTGACACGGATATAAACGGCAAAGGATTTACTTTAAACGGAAACGGCGTTACCAACCCGGCTTTTTATCCGTACGTTTCCGGCGCTATTGCCGACCACAGCGTGGCAAATAACATTAATCTGTCCGTCAGCAATATGACCGTCACGGGCTTCAACAGAGGCGTTTTTCTGATGAACGCCGAATTTTTCACTGGGGAGCCCGCCGTCTATTCCGGCACGCTCACCATCGGCCCGGGCATGATTTTTGACGGCAACAAACGCACCGACGACGGCGGCGGCGTGCTGTGGAACGAATTTTACGTGACGGTGGCCGACGGCACGATTTTCCGCAACAACGGCTCCATCTTCGGCGGCGCGATTTATAATAAGGACACGATAATTTTCGGCGACAATGTCCTTTTTGACAATAATGTTTCAAACGGTTACGGCGGCGGCGCGATAGGCATCGGCATCGGCAACCGGGACAATCCCCAGACGATTTTCGGCACCGGCGCGACGTTTACCAACAACTCCGCCACCGGCTCCTACGCCGTCGGCGGCGCGATTATAAATGAAGACGTTTACCTGGAAATAGGCGAAGATTCTTATTTCTATAATAATACCGCTGGCTGGCACGGCGGCGCGATAGCCCAGCATCTGGCGAACACGGTTGACCATCAGCCTGTTACCATAATCGGCGGCGGCGCGACATTTGACACAAACACCGCTACGCTCTATTACGGCGGCGCGATTTATAACGAGAACGGCTTTTTGACCGTTTACGGCACCGATTCCGCCGGCAAAGCCACTTTATTCCAGAACAACAAAGCCAGTTACGGCGGCGCGCTGATGACGTATACCACAACCTCCGCCCTGCCGGCGTCGTCGTTTATAGGCGCGGGCGCGCAATTTCTCAATAACACCGCGACCACGGCCGGCGGCGCGGCTTTCAACTGGGACGGCACACTGACGCTTGATACCGCCGCCGGGCTGACAACTTTATTCCAAGGCAACACGGACAGCAGCGGCAAAAACGACATCTATTTATATTACGGCGGCAACGGCACGCCTACGCTAAATATAACCGGCACGGGCACGGTTGATTTTTACGACGGGTTCAGAAGCAACGCGGCCGGCGGCCTTATTCCTTTAATAAATAAAACTTCGTCCGGGGAAATGATATTGGAATCCGGCTCAGTCAACAATAATTATATCGGAACGTTTACGCAAAGCGCGGGAACAACATCCGTTTATGCCGCTAATTTTTTTACGGGCACGGATAATATTAATAATTCCGTTCTGCATTTTTATACGCCTAACGCGGCGAACGTGCTGAACGTTAACGGCGGAACTATAGATTTGAGGAACAGCCCCGCCGGCGCGTGGGCGGGAACGTATGACACGCTGACGGTAAACACGTGGAACGCGACAAACGCCAAGCTGTACATCAATACTTATTTAGACGGCAACGGGACAAACACGGACAAGCTGGTCGTCAACGGCGGCCCGTCGTCCGGGAACGCCACGCTCTACGTAACCCAGACGGGCACGAACGACGTTCTCACGCCGGACGGCTCCGACGGAATTTTAGTGGTGGACGTCACAAACGCGACGGCTAAGACGGAAAATTTCACGCTGGCCGGCGGACAGGTTGACACCGGCGCGCTTGTATACAAACTTAACCACGCGACCGACCTGAACTGGTATTTAAAAACCGACGGAACAACGACAAACACCGGCAACACCATAGCCAACATGCCGGCGCTGCACCTGACTCTTGTCAAGTCGGCCATGAGCGAACTGCGTGAGCGCATGGGAGATTTATGGACGGACGACGCCGGCTGCCGCCCCAGCAACGTTTGGGCGCGCGTTTACGGCAAGCGTTTGAATGTTGACGAAAAAATTTCTGCGGACATGACTCTCTTCGGCGCGCAGGCGGGCGTGGACACGCGCGTTTTTACCGGCGACAGCAGCCGCGCGTACGCCGGCATAATGGCCGGTTATATGTATACCGGCGATATCAGAGTTAAGCAGAACAACGGTATTGACGGCTCCGGCACCGGCACGACGCCCAGCGCGGGCGCTTACGGCGTATGGTTTAACGAAGAAGGTTATTTTGCGGATTTAACCGCGCAGTATTTCTGGGCGCAGACAAACATGAGAAATATTTCCGCCGCCGGACAAGTTATTGATTACGACGCGGACAGGGATTTATGGTCCGCCGGGCTGGAAGGCGGGAAATCAATTCCCGTTTCCTCTTTCGTGCTGACGCCAAAGGCGCAGGTTTTATTCGCGCGCGGCGCGCCGGCAAGCCACACTACGAACATGGCGGACAACGTTTATTACGGTTCCACGCAGAGCCTGACCGCCGCTCTGCGTTTGCAGGCGGCTTATTTGAAGCACGGGGCAAATTCCACATGGCAGCCTTTCGCGGAGCTCGGCGTTTATAATGAGTTTCTGGGAACGACGGATATAACTTTTGCCGGCGTAGGCATGAAGTCGGACGTCGGCGGCGCGGGTTTTGAGGCCGCGCTGGGCACGAACGTGCGCCTGAGCGGCAGCTCTTCTTTGTTCGGCGACGTGTCTTTTGAAAAGGGCGCGGCGTATCAGGCTTTCGCGGCGAACCTCGGCGTAAGGCTAGGTTTCGGCGGAAGAAATTGCGAAAAATGCCGCTATAACCGTCAGGACAAAAATTCCCCCGCGCTCCAGCCCGCGCCGGCAGTTTGCGCCGCGCCGCGCAAGCGGGAGCCTGACACTGCCGCGGTTCCCCCGCCTCAAGTTGTAAAAACCGAACCTGCCGTTGTACAGGCTCCCGTTGAAGTTGTACCGGCAACGTCCGCCGCGAAAACTCCGCCTAAGATACCAGTAATTTATTTTAGCAACGATAACTATGGAGTAACGCCGCTTGCCGGCACGGATATCAAGGCCGCCGCGGATGTAATAAAAAATTCCGGCTTTAAATTTGAAGTACGCGGATATACCGACGCCAACGGCCCCGGGTGGTACAACAATAACTTGTCCAAACTGCGCGCTTATGAAATCTATAAACAGCTTATAATGTCCGGAGTGCCGCCGGGCCGGCTGGCCTATAAAGGTTTCGGCGCGGCCAACCCGGCGGACACGGGTACAACCCCGGAGGCCTACGCCAAAAACCGCCGCGTGGAAATATTCGGCTTGCCTTAGTAATTTGAAGAAAACTTATAATTACAACAAATTAAATCCTCATGCTTTTGCATGAGGATTTTTAATTAAATTGGTCGTCTGATATTTGTTGTTTATACCACTAATCATCCTCCGGCAAATTGTTAAAATATTTTGCTAGTTAAAAAACCGGAGAATAATTATGAAGCCACTTTACGTCAGTTTTATATCGTTGTTTTTCTTATTTGTTTCCGCGGCAAAATGTTCCGCTACGGCTGCGCCGGACTGGGCCACGCTGTACGGCCTTATAGGAAACGGCGCGGAATCTTCCATTACATTAACCGATAATATTACCACCACAGGCGGTATGCCTACCGCCAGCGGAAGTAAAACCATTGACGGCGGCGGATACACGCTTTCCGCGGGTTCGTCGGCATACAAAGGATTTCAGACTGACTTTCACGGCAATACGGCTTTTTATATAAGCAATGTAACTCTTGAAAATTTTAACAGGGCTTTACTGGCCAGCGATAACAAGCTGTTCACTTCGACGGCGGAAATAGGCCCGGGCGTTATTTTCCAAAATAACGGCTCTACGGACACCTTGGGCGGCGGAGCGATTTATAACCAGATGACGACGACCTTTGCCGACGGCACGAAGTTTCTCAATAACAACTCGTATTTTGCCGGAGCGGTTTACAGCAATTATCAGCTGATTTTCGGAAACGACGTGGTTTTCAACGGCAACACCGCGACACAGTATGACGGCGGAGCCATATCAATGAACGACAGCGCGGGCACCGGCAACGCTTTTACCAGAATCGGCGACCGCGTGCAGTTTATCAATAACACCGCGCTCAACGATTACGGCGGCGCGATTTCCAACGAAGGCTCGATTTTGACAATCGGCAACAGCGCCAATTTCCAAGGCAACAGCGCGGGAATGGCCGGCGCCATTATGAACGTCTATGTCCAGTCGGAGGCTACGATAGGCGATAACGCCGTATTCCAAAACAACACCGCGCAGTACGCCGGAGCCATAGCCAATGTGGGCGGCGCAACATTTACCATAGGCGAAAACGCGCAATTTATAAATAACTCATCCACTGGCGCGGGTCAGGAGGCCGGCGCGATAGGCAATGAATTCAGCACGTTCACCATCGGCGCGGGCGCGCTGTTCGACGGCAATTCCGCGGCCAGAGTGGGCGGCGCGATATTTAATTTAGACGGAAACGTAACTTTGAACACAGCCGCCGGCAAAGCGACCGTGTTTAAAAATAATACGGACTCCACCGGCGCAAACGACATTTACCTGTTAAGCGACACAAGTTACTCCGACGCGGTTCCCCCCGTCCTCACAATAGCCGGAACAGGCGGTACAATTGAGTTTCAGGGCGGCATAGCAAGTAACGACGACGTGGCTCAGATAGAAAAAACTTCTTCCGGCGAAATGATATTGGGGGCGGCCGCGCAGAATAAAGGTTTCCTGGGTACGTTTGACCAGACGGCGGGAACTACAAGCGTGTACGGAGAGTTTTTCAGCGGCGTAAATAATATTTCAAATTCAACGCTGCATTTTTACACGTCAAACACGGCAAATGTTTTAAACGTCACAAACGGCGCGGTTGATTTAAGAGGAAGCGCCTACAACACGCTTACCGCCGGCACATGGACGGCAAGCGGCGCGCAGTTATACCTGAACACTTATTTTGACGGCAACGGAACAAATACGGACAAACTGGTAGTAGACGGCGGCGACGCAACGGGCAATACCACAATATTCGTCACGTCAAAAGGGAGCAACGGCGCGCCGACGCCTGACAGTTCAAACGGAATACTCGTTGTCGATGTTACGAACGCCGCGTCTAAAACGGCAACATTCGCGCTCAACGGCGGCGTGGTGGATACCGGCGCGTATGAGTACGCTCTCAACCACGCGTCTGACAACAACTGGTATCTAAAATCCACCGGCGAGCTGACGAACACGGCTAATACGGTCGCCAACATGCCCGCGCTGCACCTGACTTTGGTTAAAGCCGGCATGGACGAACTGCGCAGACGCATGGGCAATTTGTTAATAGACGACGGCTGTTCTCCCGTCGGTTTCTGGGCGCGCGGCTACGGACAGAGGCTGAACGTCGACGAAAAAATTTCGGCGGATATGACGCTCTTCGGCGCGGAAGCCGGTTTTGACGTTAAAGCCGTTTCCGGTGATACCTCTCTGTTGTATCTCGGTCTGATGGGCGGGTACATTTCCACAAGTAATATCAGAATAAAACAGACCAATATGTTTGACGGCACGGGAAGCGGCGAAGTGCCCAACGCCGGTCTTTACGCCGTGTGGCTGCACGAAAACGGCTGGTTCGCGGATTTAACGGCCCGCTACTTCCAGGCAAAAATGACAATGCAAAATATCTCCGCCGCCGGAGAAGTGATAGCCTATGACGCGGACAGAAATTTCGTCGCCGGCAGTCTGGAGGCGGGCAGGTTAATTGCCGTCTCGTCATTCGTGCTTGAACCGAAAGCGGAAATCCGCTTTGCAACCGCCGGCTCCGAACAGCACTCCACCAATATGAGTGACGACGTCCGTTACGGCAACACGCAAAGTCTGTCAACTGCTCTGCGCCTGCAGACCACATATATCCCTAACGAAGCGTCACGCTACCGGCCTTTCATAGAACTTGGCGTTTATAACGAATGGCTCGGCAAAACCGATATAAATTTTGCCGGCGCGGATATGAAGTCCGACGTAAGCGGTTTCGGCGTTGAAGCGTCGGCGGGCCTCAATGTCCTCCTGTCATGCAACGCTTATCTGTACGGCGACGTATCTTACGGTAAAGGCTCCGTATATGAAGCGTTATCCGGTAATATCGGCATAAGGTTTACCTTCTAAAATTTAAAGCGCGTAAAATACCCCGGGCATATTTTATTTATTTTTGTTAAAATATGTCCGGGGGAAGATGTAATATGAAAGGGGTAAAACAGCATAGTATTTTTCTATTAGCCGCTGCCGTCCTTTTTTGCGTCTCGCGCACGCTTTACGCAGAAGACAATCCGCGGGGAATATTTTTTTCTGACATCTTAACGTGGCGGGACTGCCTTGAACTTACGATAAAAAATAATCCGCAGTACATAATCGCCCAAAAAAATCTTGAGACGGCAAGATTAAATTATAACCTCGCCGTAAACCAGTACACTCCTTCCGCGAATATTCAGTACGGTTTCCAAAAATCTAATTACGATATTTTAAACCAGCAGAATTACTGGTCGCTCACCGCCAGCGCGAACCAAAATATTTTTAACTGGGAAGCGCTGTCAAACATAAGAATCCAAAAAGAAAATACGAATCAGGCCGCCGCGCAGCTGCAACAGACTTCCGCCGCCGTGCTGTACGGTTTAAAGCAGGCATACCTCGCCATGCTTTACGCGCAGCAAAGCGTGGAACTTTACAAAAATATTTATGAAATCCGCAAAAAAAGCGCAGACATGATACGCCTCCAGTACGAAGGCGGCAACGAAAGCATAGGCAATAACATGCGCGCCTCCGCTCTGGCTGTTGCCGCGAACAACGGCATAAAAGCCGCGCAGCGCAATTTGGTCGTCGCGCGCAAAAATCTGGTTGCCGTTCTGGGGGTTGATATCGGAAATACTTTTACGTTGAAAGACACCCTTGCGCCCGCCGCGTCAAAACCCGTAGATATAAATTCCGCCGCGGAAAACACTCCTCAGATAATAATAAGTAAAAACGCTTTGCAAATAGCGCGGCTGCAATTATCCTCTTCCAAGGCAGGGATTTTGCCTGTGCTGGCTGCAGGCGGCACCTGGGGCCTGCAGGATGACAAACCGGATTTGAGAAACGCCTCAACTATCTGGACCGTTTCCGTCATGCTCAGTTATCCCATTTTCTCAGGCGGCATAACAGCGGCAAAAGAAAATATAGACATAGCAAAAACCGCGCTGGAGCAAAGCGAAGAAGCGCTTAAACAGCAGTATTTTACGACGAGAGCGCAGCTGCAGGCCGCGTCCGCCGCGCTGGAAACTGATATTGATACCATAGACTCAAACAAACTTCTTTTAGCGTCGGCCGAGCAGATGGACAAAGAAGCCAATATCCAGTATCTGGCCGGCATGATGGACTTTCAGATTTGGCAGAGCGTCGAACAGGATTTGGTAAATTACAAAAGCGCGTATCTTACTTCTTTATACACGGCAAATCTTGATTCCGCCTCGCTGGATAATATTTTGGGAACGGGTTTGGAGAAAATAAATGAATAAAAAAATAATAATTTTTTGCGCCGTTTTAATTTGCATGGCCGCCGCTTTTTATTTTTACAAACGCGCCGAACAGCCGCCCGCCGTTTCTTACGCCGTCGTAAAAGCGCAAAAAGGCACGATACATGAAATTGTGGACACTACCGGCGAAGTGGCCGCGTTAGACCGCGTGGAAATAAAACCCACGACGGCGGGCCGCATAGAAACGCTTTTGGTTGACGAAGGCGCCGCCGTAAAAAAAGGACAGATACTGGCCTACCTAAGTTCCACTGACAGAGCCGCGATACTTGACGCCGCGCGTGCAAGCAAAGAAGATATTAAAGCCTGGGAAAATACTTATAAGCCGACGCCGGTAATCTCCCCCATGGACGGAATTATAATTTTAAAAGCCGTCGTGGAAGGCCAGACCGTGGCCGCGACGGACGTCGTTTACGCTTTGTCAGACCAACTGATAGTCGTGGCCAACGTCGACGAAGCTGATATCGGCAAAATAAAAACCGGACAAAAAGCGGCGGTGCAGCTTGACGCTTACCAGGACGTTTACTCAGACGGAAAAGTTTTCCAGATTCTGGAAGAAGGCATAAACACAAATAACGTCATAACATATAACGTAAAAATAAAAATGGACAATTTGCCTTCGTTTTATAAATCAATGATGAGCGCGAATATAGATGTTACCGTCAATACTTTTGACAACGCGATAATAGTTCCTTACCTCGCCGTCGGAGAGGACGAAGACGGCAACGCTTACGTGCTGGCCGGCAGCAATAAAAAGCAGATAAGAAAAACGGTAAAAACCGGCGTGCAGGACGGAGATAAAATACAAATCCTGTCCGGCCTTAACGAAGGCGACGAAATACTTGTCAAAGCGGAAAATTACGCGCCCGCGCAGCCGAATAATTCAAAAAGTTTCATGCTGCAGATGAACAGAAAAAATATGTCCAACACCGACATTATCAACAGCGGTAAATAATATGGAAGCAAAAAAGCCGCCTTTAATAGAAATTAAAAATATTACCAAATCCTATGATTTGGGCGGCGCGACGCTTGAAATTTTAAAAGGCATAACTCTGACGGTGGAAGAAGGCGATTTTGTCGCGGTAATGGGCCCGTCGGGTTCGGGCAAAAGCACGCTTATGCACATTCTGGGGCTGTTTGACCGTCCCTCCGGCGGAGAGTATCATATATACGGGCAGGACATTTTAAGTTTTAACGATGAGCAGACGGCATTCCTCCGCTCCAAGATGATAGGCTTTGTCTTCCAGCAGTACAACCTGCTGGCGCGTCTCACGTCGCTGGAAAACGTAATGCTTCCGTTAATCTATTCCAACGGCTCTGACAGAGCGGACAAAGCAAAAGAACTGCTGGGCAGCGTCGGCCTTGCGGAGCGTTTAAACCATCATCCGAACCAGCTTTCCGGCGGGCAGCAGCAGCGCGTGGCCATCGCGAGGGCTTTGGTAAATAGTCCTAAAATAATTTTTGCCGACGAGCCTACCGGCAACCTGTCCTCCTCCCAGGCGCAGGAAATTATGCAAATCTTAAAAGATTTGAACAAAAAAGGCATAAGCATAATTTTGGTAACGCATGAACCCGCCGTCGCGGAATGGGCCGCCAGAAATATAATGATAAAAGACGGACAGATTATCTCCGACGTAAGAAAAACGCCGCTTGCCGCCGCGGACAAAGAAATTCCGCAGATTAAAAAAACCAAAGCCGGCCTGAGCCTGGCCGAAATAAAAGAAAATTTTTTATCCGCCGCTAAATTTGTGCTGATAAACAAAGCGCGCTCTTTCCTGACCATGCTTGGCATAATCATAGGCGTGGGTTCGATAATAGCCATGCTCGCCATCGGCAGGGGCGCGCAGGACTCTATGGCGCAGCGCATTAAAAGTCTGGGCGCGGACGTGGTTTATATAATGCCCGGCCTCATACAAATCAACGGCGTAAGCAGCAACACGCCGCGTAAAATGACGATAGAAGACGCCTACGCCCTCAAAGCAAACACCGACCTTGTGGATAAAGTTGACCCTATGGTTTCCGGCAGTTTTCTGGCGGAGCACAACGGTAAAAATACATTGACAACCATAACAGGCGCAAGCACCGCTTATGAAGAATTGCAAAACGCAACTCCGGTTTACGGCCGCTTTTTTACTAACAAAGAAAATGACAATATGTCCAAAGTCTGCGTGCTCGGCCAGACGGTGGTAAACAATATTTTCGGCCAGGAAAACCCGATAGGCCAATACGTCAGAATAGCGGGGAAAAGGTTTCTTGTCGTCGGCGTGCTGCCGGTAAAAGGCGCGACGGGTTTCCGCGACGCGGACGATATCATAGTAGTGCCCGTCAACACCGCGCTGAAAAGGCTGACCGGCGGAATATACATATCATCCGCGGCTATAAAAGTCAAAAACAATAAAATTCTTGAGGCGGAAAAATTTGCCCTTCTGACAATGCTTTCGCGTTACAGGCTGCCGGTGTCGCAGGTCGATTCTTTCAGGACGCGCAACATGGCGGACCTTGTCACGATGCTTGAAACCACGACAAGCACAATGACGATACTTCTGGGCGTGGTGGCGTGCATATCGCTGCTTGTCGGCGGGATAGGGATTATGAATATAATGCTTGTAAGCGTAAGCGAACGCACGGCGGAAATCGGCCTGCGTAAAGCCGTGGGCGCGACAAAAAATTCGGTGCTTTTGCAGTTTTTAATAGAAGCGTCCGGTCTGTCGCTTACCGGCGGGATTTTGGGTATAATTTTCGGCGTCATAGTGTCGCTTGCCGTGTCTAAAGTCACGGGGTGGACGATAACAGTGACGGTATTTTCTATTTTGCTTTCCGTCGGGTTTTCGGCCGGGGTGGGCGTGATTTTCGGTTTCCTGCCGGCGAGAAAAGCATCACAATTATCGCCGATAGAAGCTTTGCGGTATGAATAAAAGGGGGTAACATGAAATTATTGTACGTAATATTGTTCGGGGTTATTTTAACGGGCTGCGTGGTAAACCCGCCGGTCACGGAAGAAATTATTAAAAAACCCAACGGGCAGATTGTAGAAAAAGACATTGTGACAGAGCCTGTCGTGTCGCCGGTTATCGAGACGGAGGTTGAGCCGGTAATGGACCCGCTTTTTGAGCCGGTCGTGGACGTACCCGTCGTGGTAGACGGGGCCAGAGATGAAGACGGAGGCCGCCGCGGCGACGGACGGCGCAGATAGCACTTTATTGGAGGAAATATGAAAAAACTGTTTATTTTATCCGCGTTTATGCTGGCGGCCGCGCCGCTTATTTTTGCTAAGCAGGTCCTGCCCGACGTTTATACTGAAATAATTTATAACTATACGACAAACCCGAAGGATACCGCCCGCGGCATGCGTAAGCTGCATCGTTTTATTTCAAAACCGGTTCTGCTTCT
Organism: Elusimicrobiota bacterium; assembly: GCA_009778915.1. GTDB lineage: Bacteria > Elusimicrobiota > Elusimicrobia > Elusimicrobiales > Elusimicrobiaceae > Elusimicrobium. The sequence goes on along the minus strand of WRFH01000001.1, from coordinate 418,799 downwards.
AGATAACCGGGGGTTTGTGCTGGTAAAAACTAAAGATTATGAAGATTTGCTGAAATCTTATGAGAATTCGAAAAAGGACGCCGACGAAGGTAAAATTTCAAGCGTGTCGCCTAAAATCAACCTGATATTGCCCAACCAACTGCATGACTACTACTTTATGAACGGCGAAGAGTGTAAAGACATAGGTGAGGGGTTCTGCATTTTTAAAGCTGATTTTTCCGCGGAGATTTCCGAAAACGCCAAAGCTCTTGTTTATCCGAAAATATTTACGGACAAAAATGACGCCGGCGTGTTTAAAGACACTTTCCAATATAAGCCGCCTAAACACGACGCGAAAATGGAAACTCTGAAAAGCGGCATGGACAAGTATTTTAAAGAACTTCCCGGCGACGGCTCACTGCTGCCGGACGCGCAGAACGCAGCCGCTAAAACCAACTAAAGAAATACGCCGGAAAATACTGAAGCGGAATATTTTATAAAAAATCTCCCCAGCCGTAATCCTGGGAAGGTTTTACGCCATAAACTAAATCTTAACTTTAAACGCATATACATAGGTATTAACACCGTTTCGGACAGCAAATTTTAAACCCCCTTTACAATACCGTATTTAGTGTTATAATAGTGGTAGGTATATCTACATGGAGGAAATATGAAAAAATTTTCAGCCGCCGCTTTTGTTGCTTTTCTGCTTCTGCCCGCGATATGCGCGGCGGGCATGCCAAACGCTTACACCAAACTTAAATATTATTATACAAACAACATACCGGACACGGAGAATAAAACAACGTACCATTTCCGCTCGCCCGCAGGCATTGACGTATTAATAATTGATACCGACGATGCCGGCGGCAGCGTGCTTATATCCAAAAAAGCTTTTGATGATTTTGATAAAGACCGCGTGGCTTCAATGGCAAATGGCAATCCTATGAATATATCAGACCAATACGAATTGGACTTGAGTATGTTAGGTACTCAATATTTAATCTACTCCCGCAACGAATTAAAACCGCTTACGGATGACTTTTATATTTTAAAAGTTCCGTTCAAATACGCGACCGTGCAAAAGGCCAAAAGCAGCCTTACCTATCCGAAAATATTTTCGGACAAAGCGGACAAAAGCGATAAAAAGGATTTTGAAAAAACTTTTAACTATAAACTGAGCGACCAGGCTTTGGCAAATGCTTTGGGAAAAGCCATATTCGATTACTCCAAAACCGCTTATTACAATCTTTCGCCGTCGCAGCCGAAACAGCAGATTACAAATTTCCCCAACGCATACACGGTGATATCTTATAACAAGATGCAAAAAACAAAGCCCGTTCTGATGCTGGACAAGAAAGGAACTTTTCTTGTCAATAAAAGAGATTATGATTATCTTGTCGGCTTAAACAGCAGCGGGTATCCGGAGCTTATGGTAATAGACCTGAGTATGTTCTATGACGGCGGCTTTTATAAACTTGACCAGGGCGATAAACCGATAAGCAACGGGGAATATTATATTTTGAAAGTTAAATTCCAGCCGCAGACTGCCGCAATAGCCCGGAAAGTTCTCAATATCCCGCAAATATTTGTAAATGAAAACGACCAGCGCGCTTTTGAGGCCAAATTCGGCAGAATGCCCGACGCGCAATTACAGGAGTTTGTCAAAAATAATATTTCGTCCGCGGCTTACAATTATCTGAAAGGGACGGCCTCCGGACAAACGGCGCAGAATATCGCCAACGAATACCAAAAAAGAAATACCACGGGCAACGTTAATACCGCGCGCAAAGATACCGCCGGCCTGTAGTAAATATAAGACGGCGTAATAATTTAAAACCGGCCTCCCGCCGTTTGGCGGGAGGCCGGTTTAAATAACCAATCAATTTGTTCCAGACGACGTGCATTTGGCCGGAAGACCTATGCAGGCCATATCCTGCCAGTTCGGCCTCGCGCCGTACCAATAGCTTGTAAAATTCGTGCAGTTGCAATACGGGTATGTGGCCCCGTTCTGAATACATTGGGTTTCAGGCGTTGTGCCGACGGGGCCGTAAATTGCCCCGGCGCATTGTTTCTGGTTGCCGTTGGCGCATATGCACTGGGTACTGCTTGTCCCGTATTCGCTGCATACATTGGCCGCGGAAGATATCATATTATTAGTACAGTAACTGCTGCCGCCGCCGGGCTGGCAGCAGTCGCAGCCGTCTTCAAGATACGCGCAGGACTGGTTTGGAATCCAATCAGACGGATACTCGCCCGGGGCGTTGCATATGGGGGTAGTTACCAGCCCTACTTTTTTGGTACTCCAGAAATTTGAACAAGGCGTTTTAGTAATACAACAGGAGCCGTCATCTGAAAAACTGACGGATGTATTTCTGCTTTGTCCAGAGGAACATGAAGACGGGCAAGGCGTCTTACACTTACCGCTGGCGCTGTCAAACGTCAGCCCTGTCCCTGTAAAAAATGAAGTTCCTACATCACAGCCTTGTTGCCTGTAAGTGCAGCAGTCATTAAGAGAACCAACTCCTAATGAACTAAAATTACCGCCGGTATACTGTTTACAGCGGCACGCATGATAATTGTCACTGCATGCGGCGTAAACAGAAACAGAATATGCTGCCGCAACCATAAACAAAACTGCCGCAAACACTAAATTTATTATTTTTTTCACAAAAACCTCCTTAATAATCCTGGAATTACTCTTATATTCTAAACCATAAAATACGTAATCCATAATAACTAAAAAGGCTATGTTGTTCTCAGACGTGAAAATTTTTGCGAAAAAAAGGAATAGCGATTTTTATTATGTAAGAGATTTTGGAAAAAAAATTATTTATCGGAACAAAAAACACCGGCGTCTGCTTTTTGCGGATGCCGGTGTTTTATTGCTTTCAACAGTTAAGAATAAGATACTTTTTAAGCCGCCGGATCAATTTTTATATATTGATTACCCGAGCAGTTAGTACAGGCGGGCGGGTAGTTTGCGGAACCCATGGCTTTACATTGAGTGTCAGTCGTTGTGCCACAGCAAATTGTCCGCATGATGTAATATCCGGTACAAGAACTCCAGCTTCCCAGCGTCCATGTAGCCGCAGACGGATTACATGTTGCCGTTGTGGTCTGTACGCCGCAGTCAGAGCAGTCTTGCCTGGTGTTTGGTCTTGGCGTTTCTACGCAGCTGCCCCAGCTGCCGGAGCTGCTGCAAGTCTGCATTCCGCAAGTTCCGCACGGCTGTTTGGAATTAGGAGTACAGCCGCAGGTAACGTTTGCGCCAGACTGTGTTCCCACCACCGTACCGCCACCTGTAAAGTTTGTGCCCACGTTATACCCGCTCTGCTTTAAAGAGCAGCACGTATTAAGCGCCACTCCCAGAGACGACAAATTGCTCCCGTTCCACTGCCTGCAACGGCAGGCGTAATAATCGTTGCTCTGCGCGTAAACCAGAGCGGCGCAAAAAAACAGTGCGGCAAACATAAAAAGTTTTAGTATTCTTTTCACAAAAACCTCCTTTATAAGCGTAAAATCACACTTATATTATAAACCCAAAAAAACTTAATCTAAAATAACTAAAAAGGCTATGTTGGTCTCAGACGTGAAATTTTTTGCGAAAATCGGAAAGCCGTTTTGTACAAACACTGCAAAAAACCAGTTTCCGCGCGGTTTTTAATTCCGCGTAAGCGGAAAAAGCTTTATTTTTATATAATTTAAAATATGGTTCAAAAAATACACCCGGTTGAAAAACCAATAAACCACTACGAGCACGATTATATAACCGGCGCTCTCATCAAACTTTACAGTTTTGTAAAAGCCAACACAAAAGCGGTGCTTGCCGTCATAATAATAGTTGTAATAATAGCGGCCGGCGCGCTTTTTTTTGAAGTAAGAAAATCACAAATAAAAGAAAATTCCTGGAAAGAACTGGCCACGGCGGTAATGACAGGGGACCAGAATGCGCTCGACGGTGTGCCCGCCAAATATCCCGGCACGGACGCCGCGCTTTACGCGCAATATTTCAAGGCGGACGCGCTTTATAACGCCGGGGATTACGCCAAAAGCATACCCGTTTTTAAAGAACTTACTTCCGCGCAAAACAAAGAACTTGCGGCCATAGCGCAGCTTTCGCTGGCGGCGGCTTATCAGGCGGCCGGAAAATTTGACGATTCCGTCAAAACCGCCTCTGATTTTCTGGCGCAGTACCCGAACAACTTTGCGCTGCCGCAGGCTTACCTGACGCTCGCGTTAAGCCAGGAACTTGCCGGCAGAAAAGACGCCGCGGTTGAAAATTACAAAATTATGGCCGCGCGTTTTCCTAAGACTTATTTCAGCGCTTTCGCTTCCAACAAACTTAAAGATTTGGCAAAATAATTTTCCCCCGCTTTTTAACCGCGGGGGATTTTTGTCAATAAAATTTTACTTTTTTTAAACAGTTTCTAAGACGTAAAATTATACTTTTTCCAAAAAAAGGTATAATATTAAAGGTAAGCAAAAAACTTCCGCGGCGTCCGCCGCGTAACAAGGAGAAGTATGAGAGAAAACACATCAAAGCTGTTAAAAATGTTGTTTGTTTTGGCAGTATTCACAGCAGCAACCGCTGTGCAGGGCGCGGGTTTTGCCCTTTATGAATTCAGCGCGCGCGGCAACGCGATGGGCGGTTCGGTCATGGCAAATGACGCGGAACCCGCGTCCATAGCCATGAACCCCGCTCTTATTACGGAACTGGACGGCACGCAGCTGCAGCTGGGCGCCACCGCGGTTCTGCCGAGAGCCACTACGACGATTAACGGCATGTCAAGAGATTTGGAAGACCAGTCGTTTATACTGCCCAACCTTTACTTCACGCATAAACTGAGCGACAGGTTTACGTTCGGTTTCGGCGCGTTCTCGCGTTTCGGCCTCGCCGGGAAATATCAGGATTACTCAAGCTGGGCGTACGCCGCAGGCGAAGCGTATAAAGTGAGCCTTACCTCATACTCTTTCGCGCCCGTGCTGGCTTTTAAAGCCACGGACGAACTCTCTCTGTCCGCCGGTCTTGAGGTTATGTATTTGGATTTCTCTGAAAGCCTTTTATTCTCCCCCCTCGGTATGGGCAACCCGGAAATCAGCGGAAAAGGCTGGTCCCTCGGCGGAAATGTCGGCCTTTTATACAAGCCTGACTGGGCGGACAAATGGGCTCTGGGCGTGACGTATAAATCACAAATGAGCCAGGACTTAAACGGCAGCGTAAGCGGCAACGGTGGCCCGCTTCCTTCGGGCGACGCGCGCGGAAAAGTGACTTTACCGGATTCCATTACCGCCGGCATTTCATACCGCCCGACGTCAAAACTCGTTCTTGAAGGCGGCATCACCGGCACCTTCTGGACTAAATACGACGCTATAGTAATAGATTATAAAAACCTGCCTGTCACGGTAGCAGACCAGAAAAATTATACGGACGCCGCGCGTTTCAATATCGGCGGCGAGTATAAACTGGACAACAACTGGGCGGTCAGAGCCGGCTACGTCTACGACGGCAGCCCGATAAATCCCAATCATATGGATACGATTGTGCCGGTCGACGACAGAAATATTTTCAGCGTCGGCGCGGGTTACAATACCGGAGTATGGGGCTTGGACGCGTCTTATTCGTATCTTGCCGGCAGCGATTTATCCGGCGTAACGAACTCGGGCGCGCCGATAAAGTACACCAACGGCGCCAGCCATTTTATAGGACTGTCATTTAAGTACGCCTTTAACACCAAGTAGTTTCTCATGCAGTAAAAAACCCGCGCCCAAAAGCGCGGGTTTTTTTATGCCGTTATGCCGCGGGGTGCCCCAAAAAAATTTCTTCGGCCAGTCGACCGAAAGCGGCGGAGCGGCAAACGACCTGGGAACATCCCGCGCCTCAGACGTCATAAAAAACAAGGGGACGCTTAAAGCGTCCCCTTATTTTTTATGCCAGTGTTCTCTGGGAGGAGGGTAGTGAGGTACTGCTTAAGGTGGTCAAATGATTAGTATAAGGAAGCGTTCTGACAAGCAAATCGCACTGATGCATAAGTTTTATGCTGCCGAAAAGTTCCGCCGGAACAACCCCGATGCCCGGCAAAGCGTTTCTTACAAAGGCGGCAAAAAAATCTATTTCTCTGACGTAATTTCCGCGGGCGCAGTATTTATAGAAACCGGCCTCGGCCCACAAAAAAGCACTCGCGCTCTGCCACCACAGCGGCGGAGTGACTTTATCCGCCTTATAAGTCTTCCGCGCGCGCGCGGCGTAGTTAAAAGCCGCAGTTTCAAGAGAATGAAAAATTTTTATTTTATCATCGCTTAATTTTTTTACTAAAAACCATCTTGTGCTCAAGTAGTCCATTAGTAGTCTCCTTTTAAACCCGTGGTTGCTATTTCAATCTGCCAAACCCTTTCTTTTTTCGTATATTTTTTCAGCTCTTTAGGCGGCACTTTCACAACGTCTCTTTCAACCCATTTCCCGCAAACGCTGTAACGGCCTATTATAAAATTGGGCGCGCCGGTAAAATATTTTTTAATCGTCGCGTCAATTTCCTCAAACTCACGAACAAGGGGCATAAGGTCTTCCCTTTTTTCAAGCATGTCATGGATAAAAAAATATAAATCCGCCCCGGAAGAGATTTTTTTATTATCCTTTTTTAAGCATTTGTCCTCCATTTAAACCCTCTCGTTTAAGGCCAAAAGTTCCGCGGGGTGGTTGCCGCTTTTTTTGCGGCGCCCCGCCGCCGAAGGCGGAACGGGGGTTGGGAGAGCCGTCTCGCCCGCGCGCGTTTCCGTTGCGCGGGCTTAACCCGCGGAACCCGGCCGTTTAAGAAATGAACGGTTTGAAAAACCGTATCAAATCTGATACGATTTTATCAGATATATTAAAATCTGTCAAGTTTTATTGCCAAAAATATGTTAAAATACTGATACGATTATTTTAGAAATTTAAAAAACCGAGGGAGTTTATGAAAGTCGGAGAAAAGATAGAAAAGCTGAGGAAAGAAAAAGGCCTTACAAAAGTGGAGCTTACTAAAAAACTGGGGCTGTTAAATTCAAGCGTAATTTCACAGTGGGCGCGCGGCCGCATAAACCCCAGTATGGACAGCAAACGCCGGCTTGCCAAAGAGTTCGGCGTGCCGGTTGCTTATTTTCAGGACGACCATCCATGCCCATCTGAAATTCTGGCGCAGAAGCACAGCGTGCTCTACAACAGTATTTCCGGAGCGGAAGGCGCCGGCGGAGTACGCGACGCCGCGGCCCCGTACGAGCCCGGCCGCTATCCGCGCGCAAAACATATACCGATAAGAGACGTCGTCCGCGGCAGCTTTTTTGACCTGCCTTTTTATTCGTCGGACGGCTATCTGCCGCTTTTGTTTGAAAACCTTGACGATAAACAGCCTTTCGCTTTTAAAATAGGCGACGACAAAGTTTTTTCCGGCGCGTCAAAAGGCGAATACGCGATAATAAACCCGACGGAGAAAGTCAGCGACGGCAAAACCGCGCTGTTAAAAATTGATTCCAAATACTGCATAAGGAAAGTCTCGTTTCTCAAAGACGGCGTAATATTAAGAGACGGCGCCAAACACACCAAAAGTAAAGAAATGCCGGAAATTTACGGCCTCGTAGTAGCCTTCCTGCGCCTCCCCTGACGATATAAAGGAAATGATATAATAGTATATATGTCTTCCTTTTAACTGCGGGTAATTTATGGACTTCATCAAAATCAAAGGCGCAAAAACGCATAATTTAAAAAATATTTCCGTCGACATTCCGCGCGGAAAAATGACGGTTATTACCGGATTGTCCGGCAGCGGAAAAAGTTCGCTAGCGTTTGACACTATTTACGCCGAAGGACAGCGGCGTTACGTCGAATCCATGTCCGCCTACGCCCGCCAGTTTCTGGAACTGATGGAAAAGCCCGACGTGGAACACATTGAAGGCCTTTCCCCCGCCATCTCAATCGAACAGAGAAACCCGAGCAAAAACCCGCGTTCCACCGTCGCCACCGTTACGGAACTTTATGATTATCTGCGCCTTCTCTACGCGCGCGTGGGGCACAGGTTCTGCCCGCACTGCGGACAGGAAGTCGAGGCGTGGAGCGTGCAGGCTATCACCGCCGACATACTTAAAAAATTTAACGGGCAAACCGTTATGGTGCTCTCTCCCGTCGTGCGCGGCCGCGCGGGAACTTATGAGGAACTGTTTGCAAGATTTAAAAAAGAAGGTTTTGTCAAAGCGCGCGTTAACGGCGCGGTAATCACGCTGGCCGTCGCGCCCGTCTTAGAACGTTACAAAAAACATACCATCGATATTCTGACGGACGAAATTTCGGTCGACGCGGCGGACAAAGAAAGGCTGACGGAAAGCATTGAAACCGCAGTCAAATATTCGCGCGGCCTCGTGACAATCTCAGACGGTAAAAAAGATTTTACTTACAGCGAGAATTACGCGTGCGCCGCCTGCGGCATAGGATTTTCCGAACTGGAGCCCAGACTTTTTTCCTTCAATTCCCCCTACGGCGCGTGCCCGGAGTGCAATGGGCTGGGCATAAAAATAGAAGTGGCCGAAGATTTGGTGGTCCCCGACGGCAAGCTCGCGCTTAACGAGGGCGCGATAGCCGCCTGGGATTCGCCCGTCACAAACCGCACTAACCGCTGGTCAGGCAGCTGGGCCGGTTATTATTATGATATTTTGAAACAGATTTGCCGCCAAAATAAAATCTCGATGACCGTGCCGTGGAACAAATTGACAAAAGCCCAGCACAATATAATTTTGTACGGCGGAAACGGCAGCACTTACAAATCTTCGTGGGGATATAATGAGACGGAATTTGAGGGCGTCATCGGCAACTTAAACCGCCGCCACGCGGAGTCTGAATCCGAATTTGTCCGGGAAGAAATTTACAATAAATTTATGAGGGAAAATATCTGCCCGGCCTGCAAAGGCGCCCGTCTGAAACCGGAGGCGCTGGCCGTCAAAGTTGGCGGCAAAAATATTTCCCAGGTAACGCAACTCCAAGTCGGCGAAGCGATGAAATTTTTTAACGAGTTGCAGTTCACAGAAAAAGAAAAAATTATTTCCAAAGAAGTTATTAAAGAAATAAAAAGCCGCTTGGGTTTCCTAGACAGCGTGGGCCTGAGTTACCTGACGCTGGAACGCAAAAGCCAGACGCTGTCCGGCGGGGAAAGTCAGCGCATACATTTGGCGACGCAAATAGGCAGCGGGCTAACCGGCGTGCTTTACGTGCTTGACGAGCCGACCATCGGCCTCCACCCGCGCGACAATGACAGGCTGATTTCCACACTCAAAAGTCTGCGGGATTTGGACAACACGCTGATTATCGTCGAGCATGACAAAGACACAATTTTAGCGGCGGACCATATTGTCGAAATAGGCCCCCGCGCGGGCGAGTACGGCGGGAAAATAACAGCGTCCGAACCGCTGGCCGATTTTTTGAAAAATCCTGACGCGCTGACCGCAAAATATTTGAACGGCACGCTGAAAGTCGACCACAATCCGGAACCGCAGGAGCCGGGCGACAAGTGGCTGGAGATTATCGGCGCGAAACAATTTAACCTCAAAAATATCGACGTAAAAATCCCGCTCGGCCTGTTTGTCTGCATAACGGGCGTGTCCGGCAGCGGCAAGTCTACCCTCGTGCACCAGGTGCTTTACAAAGCGCTGGCGCAAAAATTTTATAACGCCAAGGACATCCCCGGCGAACACAAAGCCATCAAAGGGCTTGAGCACATTGACAAAGTGGTTATCGTTGACCAAAGTCCCATCGGCAAAACGCCGCGCTCTAACCCGGCGACCTACACCGGCGTCTTCGGACATATACGGGACTTGTTCGCGCAAATGCCGGAAGCTAAACGCCGCGGTTACGGCCCGGGCAGATTTTCCTTTAACGTAAAAGGCGGCAGGTGCGAGAAGTGCGAGGGCGACGGAATTTTGAAAATCCAGATGCAGTTTCTGCCGGACATTTATGTCAAGTGCGAGGAGTGCAACGGCAAAAGATTTAACGAGGACACTTTGTCCGTCCATTTCAAAGGGAAAAGCATTGCCGACGTGCTGGACATGAGCGTGACGCAGGCCGTGCAATTTTTTGACAATATCCCGAGGATTCAAAAAATAATGAAAACGCTGGACGACGTTGGTCTGGGTTACATAAAACTTGGCCAGAGCGCGACGACGCTTTCCGGCGGGGAAGCGCAACGCGTCAAGCTGGCGCACGAGTTAAGCCGCCGCGCCACCGGCAAGACTTTATATATTTTAGACGAGCCTACGACGGGCCTTCATATGGCGGACATCGACAAGCTGCTGGGCGTGCTGCACCGTCTGTCAGACACAGGCAACACGGTGCTGATAATAGAGCACAATCTGGATATCATCAAAACCGCGGACTGGGTGATAGACCTTGGTCCCGAAGGCGGCGACAAAGGCGGCTACATAATAGCCGAGGGCACGCCGAGAGACATTCTGAACGCCAAAGAATCCTACACCGCCAAATATCTAAAAAAAGAGTTTAAATAAAAAAATACCACCCGTTCTAAGGACGGGTGGTATCATTAAGACATTATTAATTTAAGTAGTTGCACACTCGTCAAGTCCGGTCACTGGGTTCTTTACTACTTGACAGAATCCCTCAGTTCCTCCGGCTTGTCCTGTTTTACCAGTCGTATTGCCGGTATTTTTGTATTGATGTTGACAGAAAGCGTCAAGATAGTATTGGAAGTCTTTCTCATTTACTATCGTACCTTTGAAAAAATCACACGTGTATTTAAAATTATTGCACGCACGGCTGCTTGGATCACGGTCTAAACAAGTCCATATCTCATCTGAACTCTTTGGAGTTTTATTCGCCATTCCCTGAAGTGGAAAGAACTTATCGCCAGCAGGCAGAGGATATCCAAACATGCTAGACCATTTAGCACTAATAAATCCCACCAAACCTCTCACGGGGTGATTCATCATATCTTTCTGTGGAAGGGCTTTCATAACCTGCGTCGCAAAAGCGCAAACTAATTCGCCCGGTATGGGTCCGTTGTCTCCTTCGGTGGCTCGCACCTGCGGGTTATTGCGTATTGCTTTTAAGTACAGACTCAAACTTACTGTCTGTTGTTTGAAAGTTCTCGCCTGTATGGACTGGTCTATCTTTTCCGAATCCATACCGGTCTGTGCCGCAATATAATTGACAATGACCTCATAACAATGGCCGCAAGTAACCTTAAGCTGTCTAAGCGTTTCAACATCAATATCCTTATTCAAAATATCTTGGAAAGAACTGTTTTGACTACATTGATACGGATCCAGTTGTTTCTGAGGCGGTGGCGGAGCCTTGCATTGCTTAATATTAGCAATATCGGTTCCGCAGGCGCATTTGATTTTGTCGGCGTTGTTTGTATCCTGCGCCAGGGAAGTTATATCATAGTCGCCGTGTATCCCGCCTCTTATTGCCAGGTTCAGTTTTTTCAACGTCGTACCTTCCATATCCTTACAGCAGGAAGATACGGCGACAATCGGGGCGGGGCTGCACTGGATATCAATTCCGCCGCCGGCGCTTGACTTAAACGTATAACGTTTATCCGGCATTTTAGCGGCGGCATAAAGCTTGCCGTCTATAATATCCATCACGAGATGGTAATCGTCAGCCTTAAAAGTATTTGAATCAACCGCCTTTGGCGCAAACGATTCATCAACGACATCGGTAACCGCCACGCCTGTAGGCGCCGCCTCCGGCACTTTACCTTTTTCACCCAGCGGTTTGTCTACTTCACACATGTCAGACCTTGTGCCTTGGTAATTTTTATTAAATTGCGACCAAGTAAGCACATTCACCGTTTGTGGCACCGGGCCGCTTTGTTTCGCTGTAGCGTTCGGCTTAGGATAAGGATATTCGAAGTCTTTTTCGCCCTTTCCTTTTGGTGCTGTTGCCGCACCGATGACGCTGACCGCCTGCGCTATCGGCTTATCCGTGGCTATCGCGCCTATATATTTGACGTGTATATATGCAAGCACATCACGGCATGTGCGCTGGCCTTGGACAGGATTCGTGCCGTCGGGCGCGCAGTCATAAATAGAAGGTATAAAGTTCTTGACAAGGGCTTCCCTCATGACGTCAACGTTGAACTCTTTTCCGCTCTGCACATAAATTACGCAGTCATCCTGGGCTATGTTGTTGTCAAAGCCGGTTGATTTACCCTTGCAGTATGCAAAGTTAGCGCTCATGCTGGCCTGTGCCACATCGTCGCATTTGCAGTTATCGTCAACATCTTTCGCGGCTCTGTTAAGCGCGTCCTGTAAGCCAGCCGTTCCTTTTCCGCCGGTATATGCTATAACCGCAGGACGGCCTTGCGCGGCGGCAGCAGCCTGCTCTTCCTTTTTCTGCTTGGCGTTTTCCTGGTCGCATTTTTTGTTTTCTTTGTCTCTGCTATCTTTTAATGCAGCTAAGTTAGCATCTAAAGTTTTACATTCGGCTTCACTTCTTTTTCTATCTCCCCAACAGCTGTTTGCATACTTTTCCGCATCGGTAATTCTCTGGTCTAAACCTTCAATACGCACTATACAATCCCCGGCGGGAGTACCGGCTCCCGGAACGGCCTGTGCTTTGTTTGCCGCCTCAGTACCAGCCATATTGCCTTTATCGAGGGCATCTTTTGCATCATTAAACGTTTTTACCGCCGCTTTGCATTTCGCGTCGGCCTTTGATTGTGCTTGGGCTACGCCTCCAAAGCTTGTATCCTGCGCCGCATCGCCGGTCCAGTCGGTTTTGTATTTTTCGGCGGGAAGATTGCCGCAAAGTAAATTCTGGTTCGAGGACGTATCCTTTGACCTTACCACCACATAATGGTATATGTCTCCCTTAACCTTTTTGTTGGGTTCAAAAGACACATTCCAGCCGTCGCAAGTCTTACTAATCGCGGCTTTAGCGCCGCTGTGATAGCCCCAGCAGCTGGTCCTCTGTTTCCACGGGCCGACGGCGTCAGTTTTATCGTTTGGTTTCGAAAAAGGAATATCTCCATCTTTTTTTCCCATACATGCCGAGTAAGGACCACCATCTTTATTACAGTCGCTACCACCAGCAAATACCACACAACAACACTCTTCTTTAGTTTTAGGAAAACGCTGGCCTTTATGTGCAGAAGGATCCCAATTCGTTCCAGTATTATCGCCACAAGTACCGTCAGAAGCGTCTTTCGCCGCTTGTCCCCAGAATTTACCTACAGAACAATCGTCCTGTCCCGAAATTAAACAGCAGGCCATTGCGAAACCGAAGGAATCTACAAATTTTTTCAGCGGGTCGCTCCACAGTTTAAACCAGAATTCCCATTTCATTTGGGCGCGTTTTTCCATCATGTCCCACCACCACGGTTTCTGGCCTTGGTAAGACCATTTGTTGTTCAAACCGCTGCCGCCGCCGCCACCGCCGACTCTGCCCGCGCCTAAACCGCCGCCGGGACCTACCGTCGGCCTGCCTAACTGCGCGTCCATTAATGCCTGCATAGCGTTGCTTTTGCCCATGGCACCCAAAGAGCGCTGGGCTTCGGCTAATGCGGCCTCGCCGGTAACGCTGCGGCCTAATCTGCTGGCGCCGGTTAACGGCTGTAATGTAATAGGTTTAGAAGGTTTGGCCGGAGCATTGGGCCCCGTCTGCGCGGCTGACGCCGCTACAGGCCCGAAACCCGGGTTAACGCGGCCGCCCGCGCGGGCGGCTTCGCCCGGGCGTAAAGTGCCGATATTCGTCGGCTGTCTGACGGCCATTGCGCGGCCCATGCCGGACGGAGCGGAACTTCTTAAATCAGTATAAGCGGAACGTGACTCCGGCGAAGAAACGGACGGCGTGGGAGTGTAAGTAAGAGAGGCGGCTTCCGGCGCGGGTTCGCCCTGCGCGATAGCGTCCCTCAACATATCAATAGAGTCCCTGCCGGACGCGCCGGCAACGCAGCCGTCAATAAGCTGGCCGTTCTCGTCCAGACACTGGTCATAGGCGGAACCGGCGTCCGTCACGGGTTCGTAGGGGTTTCTGACGATAATGTCGCTCTCGTCGGCTCCCGTGCCGGTAAATTTAATAAAGAACGGCAGTAAAAGAAGCACGATAAGCGCCGCTATAAAAAAAGGCGCGTCCCTTTTTGTGCGTTCAAAGAAAGTCTTTTTGGGTTTCCCGTCCGAGCCCACTTTTGAGGCGGAAAAACGTTTGGTAAACGGTACGGGAGCGGGTTTAGTGTCCTTAATTTTATCGCTGAACGTAAAGCTGTCTTTTTTATTAGTATCCTCGGCCATAAAGCCTCCGTGAAAATATAAAACTGTTTAAAACCTCATAATAACAAAAAACTTTGCTCCTGATGACCCGGGTTAAAAAACTGTCTTTTTCAGACGTTAAACCCGCTCAAACACGGAGCTAGAACCAAAATCTTATACTACAAGTATAATCCTATACAGCTGTTTTGTCAAGATGTATTAAGGCTCCGTCCTCCAATTTTTTTCCTCTCCCTAACAGGGAGAGAGGACAGAGAAATGTTCTATTTATGGATATATCTGTTTTCTCCCTTTCGTAAAGGGAGTACCTGCGGCCTTTGCCGTTTGCGCCCTTTAGGGCGCGCCGCAGTGGAGGGATTTAATAGACGTAAAACTTATTTTTTACACGGCATTTTATAAAGGCCCTTTATAATCCTCTCCTAACGTCGCTAATATTAAATCCCTCCCCCGCTTCGCGGGTACTCCCTTTACGAAAGGGAGAAAATAATTTGTATGTCCGTGTTTTAAACAATACCCCCCTGTCACGGAGAGATGTAAAAACATCTTATTATTTTGTCTGTTTCGGCGCTACCCAGCCGCTTATGCGGCCGCTGGCTTCAACATTTTTGGTGACGGTGTTGACGGTTACCTTGTCGCTTTGCAGCGCGGCGGACGCGTCGTCGTTAACCATAGTAAAAAGCGGATAATTGCCGGTAACGGTTATCAGGCCGGCAGCCCCGTCGTAAAATATATCTTCCGCGCGCGCGGTGTAATTTTTGTTGTCAAGCTCAGCGTTGCCGGTCAGCCGCGCGGTATTTTTGGCGCGGTCTATAAAAGCGGTGTCGGCAAAAGCCAGCGCGAAATCATACGGCTCCGTATATTTTATTTTTACATTGTCCTTAAGTTCCAGCGTTTGCTTTTTGCCGTCGATATTCAAAGTTTTCCCCTGCGCCTCTACCTTATATATGTCCGGCACCGTGTAAAAAATCTGCAGCGGTTTTTGCGGATAAGCGGCCGCGCGGCCCTGCTGCGTTAACGTGTTAAAAACTGCGTTTTTCGAATAAAGTTCCGTCATCGCGCCCGCCGTGTCTTTATTCATAAGATAAACATTGCCGTCTAAAGTAAAAGTATTTTTCGCGCGGTCTGACAAGGCGTAATCCGATTTTAATTTGTATAGACCGCTGTCATAACTGACATTGCCTTTAAATTCTTCCTGCTGCGCGTCTTTGCGGATAACCCAGGAGTCGCTTTTAAGCATGCCGCCGAGCAGCCCGGGCGGCAGTTGCTGCGCCGCCGCGGCGCAAGGGATAAGAAATAAAAAAAGTTTAAAAATCTGTTTCATTTTGAGGTATGGTCGTCGTCTGGCCTTTAAATTCCACTTCCGACAAATCACCGTTCGCGCGCAAACCTTTGGCGCGCACAACCACGCCGCCGCGTTTGACGTAAACGGTTTCGTCGGTCCATATTTTCTTATTCTTGATATCGTAATTCAAAATTGTGGTTTTTAGTTCGGCGTTCTGGGTGACGGATTTTCCGTAAACGTTGCCTTCCAGAACAATAGTGCCGTCTTTCAGCGAGGCGGTGCCGGTGTCGCCGCTTATGGAACTCATATTTTTGTCACCGTCGCGGAACTGCAGCTGCGGTTCCGTCAGAAACGCCGTGTCTTTATCCTCGTAAAATTTTGCGGTTTTTACGTTAAGTATCCACGTGTGCTGGCCGCTCTGCGCCTCATAAATAACGGCGGACTCCGCCGTCTGTACGCCGGGCTCCTCATCTCCCTCCGGCGCGGAAGGGCCGCCGCAGGCAAGCAAAAAAAACGGCAGGAGGAAAATTAATTTTCTCATTTCTTTTCTGTTAACGTCAGAAATTCGGTCAAATCGCTTTTGTCCAAAATGCCGGTGACAACGCCGCGTTTGTTAAGCACTGGCACGTTGTCAATGCGTTTAGCGGCAATGATTTTCGCGGCTTCCGCGGCGGAGGTGTCTTCATAAACCGCCGTCGGGTGTTTTGTCATAAGGTCGGATATTTTTTTAGTCAGAATCTGCGCGTCTTTCTGCAAATTGCGCCTTAAATCCCCGTCGGTAAAGAAACCAAGCAGCCGGCCTTTCCCGTCGACGACGCTTGTCGCGCCGGCTTTTGTCCGCGTCATCACTTCTAGCGCGTCTTTGATTAACGCGTCGCGCGTTACCGTCGGGTTAAGCGCGCCGGTGCTCATAATATCGCGTACTTTGTTCGTCAGAAGTTTGCCAAGCATGCCGCCCGGGTGGAACACGGCAAAATCTTTTTCCTCAAAATGTTTGAGTTTCATAAGCGTAATAGCCATAGCGTCGCCGAGCGCGAGCATAACGGTAGTGGACGACGTCGGCGCCAGATTGTACGGGCACGCCTCTTTGCCGACGTGCATTTTTATATGAATGTCGGACATTCTGGCAAGCTTTGAATTTTCATTGCCCGTCATGGAAATAACCGTAAGTTTGCGTTTGTTAAGAGACGGAATAATTTTGCTGATTTCCTCGGTGTTACCGGAAAATGACAGCGCCAAAATGATATCGCCGGACGCAATCATGCCGAGGTCCCCGTGCAGAGCCTCCGTCGGGTGCATGAAAAGCGCGGGCGTGCCGGTCGAAGATAACGTGGCCGCAATTTTGCGTCCTATAATCCCGCTCTTGCCTATGCCCAGCACGACGACGCGGCCCTTGCTTTTCTTAACAGACTCAACGGCCGCGATAAAATTTTTGTCAACGCTTCTGCACGCCTTCGCAAGTTCCGCGCTTTCAATTTCTAAGACGGTATTCGCCGTTTTTTTTATATCAATTTTGGACATTGGCAATACTCCTGCTTTCATAAGGATACGGCGCGCGTTTCAGCGCGAAATTTATAATTACGACGGCGGCGCAGACAAAAACAAAAACCGCCGCCAGCGTTATTAACTGCTTTTTTAAGTTCATTTAAATTTTTTAACCAGCGCGTCAATGGCCATTGTTTCTTTAACCATTTTTTTAAGTTCCGGATATCTGAGCGAGTTTGGCCCGTCGGACAAAGCGCATTCCGGGTTCGGGTGCGCCTCAAAAAATATTCCGGCTATTCCTACGGCGGCGGCGCATTTTGCCAGCACAGGCGCAAACTTGGAATCCCCGCCCGTCGCGTTGCCCAGACCGCCGGGTTTTTGCACGGAATGCGTCGCGTCCAGAATCACGGGGTAACCGAACTGTTTCATGATGGCGAGCGAGCGCATGTCGACGACCAAATCGCCGTAACCGAAACTGAAACCGCGTTCCGTCAGCATAATTTTTTTATTGCCGGTGGACTCAATTTTTTTAATAATATTCTCAACGCCCTGCGGCGCGAGAAACTGGCCTTTTTTGACGTTTACAATTTTACCCGTGGCTCCGCACGCCAAGAGTAAATCCGTCTGACGGCAGAGAAAAGCCGGAATCTGTAAAATGTCGGCCACGCCGGCGGCTTCTTCGGCCTGCCACGGCTCATGCACGTCGACGGAGACAGGAACTTTCAGCGCCGTTCTTACATTGTCCAAAATCCGCAGACCTTCGCCCATGCCCGGTCCGCGGAAAGCGGAAACGGACGTCCTGTTGGCCTTATCAAAAGACGCTTTTAAAATAAACCGCGCGCCTTGGCCTTCGACTATTTGTTTAATGTCTCTAGACGACTGCGTGTAATGCTGTTCGCTTTCAATAATACACGTGCCGCCTATATAGACAAGCGGCAAATCATTGGCTACTTTTATATCCGCGATTTTGATGGTTTTATTCATAAAAACATAATAGCATTTTATGCCGCTTAAATAAAAACCGCCCGGTTTTTCAGGCCGGAGCGGTTGTTAAATAAGTTATATTTTACTTATCTTGCTGGCGTATTCGTAGTTGTCTGCACGCATCCTGTCCTGGTAACGGTCCCGTTACAAAGGATACAGCAGCTCCCCTCATCCGCGTAAGTAATGTTCGGGTTTTTTACATATCCGGCAAGACAACCGCGGGTGGCCGCACACGGCGTTCTGCAGAGTCCGTTTACGAGTACATTGGGGCTTATACACGTTGGCGCCGCGGCCAAATCACAGCAGCCGCCTACATCTTCCGCATAAGTGTTGCCTGTTCTTATATATCCGGTCTGGCAAGATGTCCGCGTGCATGGCGTTTTGTCCGCGCAGCAGCCGCCGGTATCCTCAGCGCAGTTGTTGGCCGTTCTTACCTGAGTCGTCGGACAAGTGGTATCAGTGCACTGAGTGCAGACGCCGCCAGAACCGGTTGTACCTGTAGAGCCCGTAGTTATAGACGTTACAGAGCTCCTCATACCGCCGGCCGCGTTGCCAGGTTTTATTGTGCTGGCGGAACCGCCGCCTACTTTTCCGCCGTTGGTGAATAGTAAGCCGGATTTGCCCCTTTGGTTATTCTCTGACGACGTCAGCTGGCTGTCAACCGCCGCGGTAGTTTTACTGTCGTCGGTATAAACATAAGCGGCAAAAACAGAAGCAGCCGCGAAACAAAAAACTGCTGACATTAATAATCTTTTATTCATAAGAATTTCCTTATTTAATCTATAGCCAGCTGAAGGCATTGGGCGCCGGTACCGCTCGGAACACAAGCTATACAGCACTCACCGTCCTCTGTATAATTGACTTTCGGGTTTCTTACTTGCCCGCTAAGACATTTTTTAAAACAAGGCGTTTTGCAGACTCCGTTAACCAGCACCTTAGGGCTGGTACACGCGGGCGCGGCGACCAAATCGCAGCAACCGCCGATATCAGTATCATAAGTATTGCCTGTTTTTTTATAACCTGTCTGGCACGTTACCGCCGCGCAGAGCGTTTTGGTAACGCAGCAGCCGCCGGTGTCCTCCTGACAGCTGTTGGACGTTCTTGCCTGTCCCGTCGGGCACGTAGAGTCGCACGGCGTGCAGGTGCCGTCTGCGCCGGTAGTGCCTGTCGTTATAGAAGTAAACGAGGACCTTGACATGCCTCCGGACGCATTGCCCGGTTTTATCGTACTGGCGGAACCGCCGCTTACTTTTCCGCCGTTGGTGAATAGTAAGCTGGAGCTGCCCCTTTGCGCCTGCTGTGTCTGCGTCAGCTGATTATCAGCCTGCGCGGTAGTTTTACTATCGTCGGTATAAACATAAGCGGCAAAAACGGAAGCGGCCGCGAAACAAAAAATTGCTGACATAATTAGTCTGCTTTTCATAAGAATCTCCTTAATCAAGAGTATATTATCATTATTCTTTTGTGTCAATATTATATAATTAAAAATATGGGCTATTTTTTGCTTATTCTGCTCAATTTTCTGTCGCCGCTGGGCGCCTTGGCGGTGCTGGTTTTCTTTTTTATATCGCCGCGCCGCGGCGTCCTCAAAAAACTGCGCGAAGAACTGCGCGAACGCTTTGTACTTTATCCGTATACAGAACTTTTTACGACGCCGGTCTGGGTGCACTGCGCCAGCGTCGGCGAAGTTAATTCAATGCAGGCCATAATCCCACAGTTAAAAGATTTATATAATAAACCCGTTTTAATCACGACCAACACGTGGGCCGGCCGCGCCGCGGCCCTCAAAAACCCGGACGTTGATAATGTCTATCTTATCCCTTTTGACTTTTATCCGCTGGCGCGCAAATTTGTAAGACTTGTAAAACCGGTAAGGCTGTTTATCGTCGAAGGCGAATTGTGGCCGAACAATATCATGGCCTGCGAGAACAACAATATACCGGTCTGCATAATTAACGGCCGCGTGTCGGCAAAGAGCGCGAAAAGATATAAACTGCTGGCTCCGCTTTTCAGGCTGATGCTTAAAAATGTCTCCTTCGCCGCGCTGCAAAGCGAAGAGATTAAACAGCGTTATATCTCTCTCGGCCTGCGTCCTGAAGCGGCGCACGCGCCGGGCAATATTAAATATGACAACCTGCGTTCCAATCCCCCCCGCGCGGCGGAAGTGAAAGATTTTTTTAACAAAATAAACTGGCAGGGCAAAAAAATTCTGGTCTGCGGCAGCACGCATATTGAAGAAGAAACACTGATTTTTAAAAATGCGGAAAGATTTTCTAAAGAAAATATACGCGTGGTAATAGCCCCGCGCCACCTTGAAAGAAAAACCGCGATTATAGACGCCCTCAAAAAATCCGGCGTAACATATAATATGCTGTCGCATGAAAACGGAGTACGGGACCCGGCTGTTCTGGTTGCGGACGCGATGGGCTGGCTGACGTCTTTTTACGCGGCGGGGGATATAGCTTTTGTCGGCGGCACGATAGCTAAAAAAGGCGGGCACAACCTGCTTGAACCGGCTATACTTTCAAAACCGGTTTTATTCGGCCCGTACGTCTATAACACGCCGGACACGGCGGACGCGCTGCTCAAAAACGGCGCGGCGCGCGCGGTGGACAAACAAAATTTTGCAGATGTCGTTATCCAAATTTCCAAAGACAAAAACGCTTTAAACCAAATGGCCGGCGCCGCTTTAAGAACTGCACGTTCCTTTCAGGGCGCGACGGCTAAAACTATGGAGTTAATCAGAAATTATGAGCGAACACATAAATGAAAAACCGAAAATCTTAGTTATCCGCCTGTCCTCTCTGGGCGACATTGTGTTATCTTCCCCCGTCTATAAAAATTTAAAAGCAAAATGGCCTAACAGCCATATCGCGCTGCTTGTCAAAAAACAGTTTGCGGACGTTCTGGCCGGCCATCCGGATATCGACGAAATTATTACGCTTAAAAGCAGCAACCTTGCCACAGCCAACGAAATTAAGAAAAAACATTTTACCCACCTGCTCGACCTGCACTCAAATTTCAGAAGCATGTCCATAGCCGCGCTGTCCGGCATACCGAATAAAGTCAAATACAATAAAAACACCGTCGCGCGGCGCCTGTACGTAAAATACCGCAAGCAGAGCCCTGAGCTTGAAAAACACACGCTGGACAAATATCTGGACGCGCTGAAAGCCTGGGACGTGCCGATAGTTTATAAAGAGCCCGCGCTGTCCGACTGGGCGTACAAAAACGCCGTCATACCCGAAAGTAAAAAAATTGAAAAAATAGGCATTTTTCAGACGTCGTTTATAGGGGACTCCGTGCTGACTACGCCGCTTGTGGCAAAGACCGCGAAAATGTTCCCGGACGCGAAAATTATAGTCATCACGCGGCCGGAAACGGAATCAATTTTCAAACATATGCCGGAAGTTTCCGAAGTGATTTTAAACCGCAAAAAAGGTTTGAAAAAAATTACCGACGTTTTCAGGACCGCCGCCGAAATTAAAAAAAGAAATATCGACATCCTGCTGGTGCCGCACCGCAGTTTCAGGAGCGCGCTTACCGCGTATCTTTCCGGCGTGCCTATACGCATAGGGTTTTCGTCCAGCGAAGGAAAATTTTTATACACGAAAACCGTCCCTTTCTCTTGGATGATACATGACGCGGAACGCAATTTGAACCTGCTCAGCGGTATTGTAAAAGAAAAATTCCAGGCGGAGGAACTTAACCTGAAATCAATCCCCACGCCGGACGAAAACGTCGCGCGGCTGCTCAAGGATTATAATCTTGAAGGCAAAATTTTAATAGGCGTGCACCCCGGTTCCGCGTGGCCTACAAAGTGCTGGCCCGAAGATAAATACGCCGAACTGCTGAAGCGCGTACAAAAAGAACTGGGCCTTGCCTGCGTCATCGTGGGCGGCGGTAAAGACGCCGACCTCGGCGAAAGAATACGCCACGCCTCAGGCGGGGACACGACTGATTTAGCCGGCAAAACAAGTCTGACTGATTTGATGGCTTTAATGCGCCACTTCAAACTTTTTATAACCAATGATTCCGGCCCCATGCATATAGCGACGGCGTTCGGCGTGCCGACGCTGGCTATATTCGGCCCGACGACAAAGGAGCTCGGTTTCTTCCCGTACGGCAAAGGGCACCGCGTGATTGAAGTCAAAGGTTTGGAATGCCGTCCGTGCGCTTTGCACGGCGGCAAAAAATGCCCGCAGGGCCATTTCAAATGCATGAACGACATAACGGTGGAAGAAGTTTTCAAAAACGCCAAAGAAATGCTGCAAGAAAATAAAGTGATTTGACAAACGGCAGCTTGAACTGATGCACAACACGGCCCCGCAAATGTTTGCGGGGCCGTGTTGTGTTTTCCCATCGCCGACGGCGATGGGAAAAGAGCGCGCCTCACGGCGCGCGAATTGGTTTATAGTCTTTATCCAGCCGTGGCAATATCGTTGCCGTGTCGTGTCGGGCAGTGCCGTATCCCGGTCGTCCGTAGGAAAAATTCCACAGGATTTTGAGATGATTTTTTATTTTTATGGCCCGACCAAGTACTTAAGGCGAAGCGTACGGTGAGGGCCATAAAAATAAAAAAGCGCTCAAAAGTCGAAGAAATTTTTAACCCCCCGCCAAGCGACCGAAGGGAGCGACACAGGAGAAATCGCGGAGCGCCTCAGCCGCAGGCGTTGTGATATAAGTGTGATTTTCTAGGAAAATCACTCCTCAGAGAATACAAAAAAACCCGCTCTTTCGAGCGGGTTTTTTATTGCTTTAAAACTAAGCTATTAGAAGCGGACTATCATACCGGTCTGTACTTTATAGGTATTCGGTACGCTTGCAATATGCGTGAAACCGCCCGCGAGGTGAAGTTCAACGTTTCTGTTCATCTGGTATTTAACCCACGCGTCAGCTTCGTGCGTCGGCGTGCCGTGGAGGTTTCTGTCTCTTAAATCAAAACCATCCAGGGAGAATGTGAACTTGTCGATAGACGCGAATTTCATGTCAACGCCGAGGTTAAACAAGGCTGTATCCGAGAAAATAAAGCCGGCATTGTTCGTAAACTGGCCGATGATTAAACCCGGTCTGTAGTTGCCGAAGGTCTGTATGTTGTTGGCGCGGAAGAACTGGGCTCTGGGCGTAAAGGCGCCGAGGTCGAGTGAAGCGTCAACTTTCCACATGTCGTTTTTGTCCATGTCAAACGGTTTGTCGCCGCCGACGTTTCTGGCGTATTCAAGCGCTAAGTTCAGCTTATCAAAAGTGGCTGACGGTTTAACGCCGTAAATGCCCATATAGACGTCCGGCGAATATGTTCCCTGCGCGGGATTGGCAGGCAGGAAAACGCCTAAACCCGGGTTAGCAGGGTCATTGGCAAAACCGGAGTTCATAAAATTCCTGAACTGATAGAAATAGGCCTGTAATTTGAAGTTATCGCTAAAAGCATATTTCGCGTCAGCGCCTAACAGGGAAGTGTCATCGTTATTGTTGGCATTGGCGTTTGTCGGGTTCGTAACGTTGGTGGAATACATCTCGGTTACTTTAGCATAGATGAAATCCCATGACAAAGCTTCGCCGGCATAAGAAAGTTTTACGCCGTCAAGCGACATGGCCTGTTTGGCGTCTCTCTGTTCGGAATTATAGTGGTTCGGGCCGAAATACATTACAGCGCTGTCTTCGTCTCCGTAGAACTGGCGGCCGATTTTGGCTTCCAGGCAGCAGAAAAGATTTTTGAGCACAACGTTGGCCTCGACGACGTCTACGTTGTTAAGATAGCTCTGTACAGAAGCGCCGTTATGCGTGAATCCGCCAAAATCCGGCGTGTCCTGACCCCACATATTATAATAAGCCAGAGTTAAATTGGCTTTAACATTTTCCGCAAGACCGGCGTTCACGCCGTACAAAACTCTTACAGAAGTGTTAGAATAGTTATTATAAGTTCCGGCAGCGAGGTCGGGGGCGTTGCTGTCCATCGTGCCCAACACCTGAATTTCTCCGCTGGTTCTTACATTTCTGAGCAGGTCAGCTCTAGCAGGCACAGCAGCCGCTACTAAAGCCAACACTAAAATTACACCTAGTAATTTTCTCATTACAATTCTCCTTGTCTAAGTTTATTAGGACTACCTCATTATTGTAGAAAGTTTTAAACGTAAAAAGCAAGTCCTATTTTGAAACATCTCGAAAAAGGGTATTGACTTTTGAATTTTGTTTTCTATAAAGTGTATTTCCCCTCGCCCCTTGCGGGAGAGGGGCTGGGGTGAGTGGTAAGCGATAGCCAGGGAAAAAAGTTCCAGAGTTGCGCTGAGTTTTTCCAACCGGTTACGGCGGTATATTTGTGTACATGTTGTGTTCATAACCCCTCACCTGTGTCCTCTCCCGCAAGGGGAGAGGAAAGCCATTCGGAGGACGGGGTACAATATCCTATAATATATATATGAAGATAAAACAGGAAGACATTTTTAAACGCTGTAAAATAGTCGTCTTTAAACTCGGTTCGTCGCTGGTATACGGCGAAGACGGCGCGCGCACCGACTGGATAGACTCCCTCGCGGAAGAGTGCAAAGAACTTATTTCCCTGGGAATAAAGCCCGTCATAGTATCGTCGGGCGCGATAGCATTGGGTAGAGGCATTTTAAATCTCGGCAACAAACCGCTGTCTCTGGCGCAGAAGCAGGCGGCCTCCGCCGTGGGGCAGGTATCGCTGTCATCGCTGTTCCAGACGATTTTTAATATTAAAAAAATAAAAGTCGCGCAGGTTTTGCTAACCCGTTACACTACCGATCCCAAAAATAAAGAAGGATACCAAAACGCCGTAAACACAATGTCCGTGCTGCTTGACATGGGCGTTGTTCCCGTCATAAATGAAAATGACGTAGTGGCTACGGAAGAAATTAAATTCGGGGACAATGACCGCCTGGGCGCAATCGTGGCCCGCATGACGGGGGCTGATATTTTATTTTTATTTTCGGACATTGACGGCCTTTACGACAAAGATCCCAAAACAAATAAAGACGCTAAATTTATACCGCTGATAACGGAAATCACGCCGGAAATAGAGGCTATGGCCGAAAGCAGCAAAAACCCTTTGGCCTCCGGCGGCATGGTTACAAAAATAATGGCCGGCAAAATGTGTCTTGAAGCCGGCTGCAAAATGGTAATCATGCACGGCAAAGCGCAATATCCCCTGGCCAGGCTTTCCGCCGGGGAAAAATGCACGTGGTTCGTGCCTAAATAATATGAATCTACAAGAAGAAATAAGACAAATCGTAGTTGCGGCCAAAAATGCTTTTCCGGTTTTGGCTGTCGCGCAGCGCGCGCAAAAAGACGCGGCGTTAAATTTTGCCGCCGAAGAAATTATTAAAAACAAACAAAAAATTTTACAGGCCAACGAGCAGGACCTGGAGTCATTAAATTGTTCCGTCCCCGCGCCGGTGCGCGAACGCATGACGCTGACGGCCGCCCGCATCGACGCGATGGCCGAAAGCTTAAAACAAATCGCAACGCTTGAGGACACCGTCGGCAAAATTTTAAAAAGCTGGACTGCGCCCGCAGGTTTCAAAATAGAAAGAGTAAGCGTGCCGCTGGGCGTGCTGTGCGTAATTTACGAATCCCGCCCGAATGTCACCGCCGACGCTGCCGCGCTGTGCATAAAATCCGGCAACGCGGTAATTCTGCGCGGCGGCGCGGACGCGTTTAACTCATCCTACGCGATTTGGCAGTGTTTGCAGGAAGGTTTGAAAAGGGCAGGCTTACCGCCGGAGTGCGCGCAGATGGTGCCGTCAAAATCGCGCGACGCCGTCGGAGAACTTTTAAAACTCGACGATTTGATTGACGTGATAATCCCGCGCGGCGGTAAAAGTTTAATAGAACGCGTAAGCAAAGAAACCCGCATACCGACCTTCAAACATTTAAACGGCATATGCCACACTTTCGTCGAGAAAAATGCGGATATCGACATGGCGGCTAAGGTTGTCGTAAACGCCAAAATGCGCAGAACTTCCATCTGCGGCGCGACGGAAACACTGTTGCTTGACAAAGCGCTGCCCGAAGACAGCGCAAAAAAAATAATCGACGCGCTGATTGCCTCCGGCTGCGAAGTGCGCGGCGACGCCTTTGTCCAAAAATTAAACCCGAAAGTAAAACCCGCCGCGCCTACGGATTTCGGTACTGAGTTCTTAGACGCGATTATTTCCGCCAAACAGGTTGACGGCGTAAAAGGGGCGGCGGAGCATATAGCAAAATACGGCTCCTCCCACACGGAAAGCATCATTACAAGCGACGCGAAGGCGGCGGAAGAATTTTTAAACTCCGTCGACAGCGCGGTCGTCATGCATAACGCGTCCACGCAGTTTTGCGACGGAGGAGAGTTCGGCTTCGGCGGTGAAATAGGCATCGCGACGGGCCGCCTGCACGCGCGCGGGCCGGTTGCGCTGGAACAGCTGACGACGTTTAAATATAAAGTAAAAGGCGAAGGACACATAAGAAAATGAAAAATATAAAAATTTTATTCGCCGGCTGCGGCGAAATGGGCGGCGCGCTCCTTGACGGCTGGGCGGACGCGGTTCCGCCGCAAAACTTTTTTATAGTAAAAAAACGCGCGGACGGCATAAGCGCGCTGCGCACGCGCGGTTTTGGCGCAGATACCGAATTTCCGAAAAATTTTAAAGCGGATATCGTCGTGCTCGCCGTAAAACCGAAAACGCTAAAAGAAATATTGCCGCAAATCGCCGCTCACGCCAAAAACGGCGCGCTGGTTTTCTCGGTCGCCGCCGGAAGAACGGTCAAATTTATTGAAGATAATCTCGGTTTCCCCGCCGCCGTGGTGCGCTGTATGCCGAACTTGGGAGTCGCGATAAAACAGGGCGCGTGCGGAATGTTCGCAAATGAAAGAGTTACGCGGGAACAGAAAAATTTATGCGCGGAACTGATGTCAAAATGCGGCGTAAGCGTCTGGCTGGAAAGGGAAGAATTGATTAACGCGGTTATCGCCGTTTCAGGCTCCGCTCCGGCGTATATCGCGTACTTTCTGGAATGTCTGACAAAAGCCTGCGCCGACATGGGCCTTAAAGAAGCCGACGCCCGCGCGCTTGCGCTGCAAACGCTGCGCGGCACGGCGGAATTTTTGCAAAAAACCAACGAAGCTCCGCAAAATTTTATAAAAAAAGTAGCCACCCCCGGCGGCACCACCGAAGCCGCCATGACCGTCCTAACATCTGGCGATTTCAAAACCCAAATAGCGGAGGCCGCCCGCGCCGCCGCTCTCGCCGCCAAAAAAAGAGAAGAAGAGAATTAAACTTTGCCGGGCGTGGAAAGGCGCAGACAGCTTGTTGCAGTATTCCAGCCGCATGATGTCGGGACCACGCCAAAATCAACCGCGCCAAGAGCGCGGCATAAAGAATCGCTGACGTCGTTGAGTGTCACGCAAACCATATCTCCCCCGGTCATACGCCAAAAAATATTGACATTTTTGTCTTGCCTGTAAGCTATAACCCCGCTGGGATAAACAAGTATTTGCCAGTTTTTTGACGGCAGAAATCCCGCCTGTCCGCCCGCGGAGGCCCCGATAGCGCTCAACGGCAGAGAAACGTCAAGCTGGTCAAAAGCCGTTGGATACGTACCGTTTTCAAGCTGAAATCTTTTATAACTTTCGGCAAGCGTTCTGACGGCAATCAACGCTTCCATCGCCTGGGATTTTTCAACAGATTTTCTGTACTGCGGCACGGCAATGGCCGCCAAAATACCGATTATTAAGACGACAACAAGCAATTCTATAAGAGTAAAACCTTTTGTCATAAAAAAATACTTCCCTTAAGTAATATAAGGAAAGTATAAAAAATTTGCTTTACGAGAGAAAGAGTATAGTCTTTTTAGTTTTTTATAGTGTAAAAAGATTAGGTTGATATTCGTTAACTGATAAAATGACATCCTATACTTTTGTTATTTTTCAGCGCGGCGTAGGTGATTAACAGCGCGGTCTGCGTGCCGTTCCTCAGATTGATAAGTTCCGGCGTCAGCTGCACGCCTTTGTAAAACTCGTTAATCTCATTATGCAGATGGCGCAAAATCTTTTCCGCCCGCTGCAAATGCGTTTTACTTCTTATAAGCCCGACGTAATTCCACATCGTGCTCTGCAAAGTGGAAATATCCTGCTTAATCAAATTTAAATCCGCGTGGGACGACGGGCTTTCCCATTCACGCGGTTTGGCTTTGACAAACCCGCCGCGTTTAACGTCCTCAGCGTCCGCCTCCGCGCAGGCCGCGCCCATTGATAAACTTTCCAGCAGGGAAGTGCTGGCCAGCCTGTTCGCGCCGTGAAGGCCCGTGCAGGCGGATTCGCCGATAACGTTTAAATTAAAAATATTCGTCCTGCCCGCCGGCGTCGCGTAAACGCCGCCGCAGAAATAGTGCGCGGAGGGCACAACGGGAATATTCTCCCGCGTGATATCCACGCCGTACTCAAGGCAATTTTTATAAATATTCGGAAAGCGCTCTTTAATGCGGTCAGGTTTTATGGCGGACAAATCAAGAAAAATATTTTCGCCGTTTAACCGCTGTTCCTCAATAGCGCGCGCCACAACGTCGCGCGGCGCGAGGGAGCCCATAGGATGGTATTTCTGCATAAACTGTCTGCCGTTCGAATCAACCAAAACGCCGCCTTCGCCGCGCACGGTTTCCGAAATCAAAAATGTTTTGCCTTTGCCGAACACCGTCGGGTGGAATTGGACAAATTCCATATTCATAACGCGCGCGCCAACGCGGTACGCCATCGCGATACCGTGGCCGTAAGCGTTTTCCGCGTTGGTGCTGTATCTGTAAACGCGCCCGACGCCGCCCGCGGCAAGCACGGTTTTTTTGGCGGTTACCGCGTAAATTTCGCCGGTTTTGTTATTTAATATGTAAGCGCCGAAGCAGGTCAGCGGATAATAGCGGTCCAAAATATTTGTGGAACTGTGGGACAAAGTCAGCAGGTCGACGGCGGTATTTTCAGCGAGAACTTTAATTTTTTTATTTTTTTTAACCGCCGCGGATAAATGGGAAAGTATTGCGTGGCCCGTCGTGTCTTTGGAATAAATGATGCGGCTTTTGGTATGCCCGCCTTCGCGAGTGTAAAGAAGATTGCCCTGCGCGTCCCGGTCAAACGGAACTTTTAAATCTTTAATAAATAAATCTTTTAAAACTTTATAGCCGTTAAGACAAATTTCCCGCGAGGCTTTTTCATTGCAAAGCCCGCAGCCGGCGTTCTGGATATCTTTAATCAGCCCGTCCATACCTGCGGGACTTTCAAAAATAACGCCGCCCTGCGCCAAATCGCTGTTGGCGTTCGCCGGCGCGCCGGCGGTAACCATTACAACGTCCAGCCCGCGCCGCGCCGCGCTGAGCGCGTAAGTGCTGCCCGCCAGCCCGGAACCAATGACTAAAACATCAGTTTCTAAGACTTTCATAAAATCAGTAAATTGCAGCCGTAAATTGTCGTATCCGCCGTTCCGTCGTCCGCAGAAAAATTTCACAGGATTTTGAGATGGTTTTCAATTTTCTCCGGCCTGAGCAAGTACTTAAAGCGGAGCGTACGGCGAGGGCCGGAAAAATTGAAAAGCGCTCAAAAGCCGAAGAAATTTTTCAACCCCCCGCCAAGCGACCGAAGGGAGCGAAACAGCAACAGAACGCGGAGCGCCTCAGCCGCAGGCGTTGTGATATAAGTGTGATTTTCTAGGAAAATCACTCCTTTACCGTCTATTTAGCTAAAGTAGCCAACCCGAAGAACGCGGCTATATCCTTATCCTGGAACTTGACGGAGGCCTTTATATATGGCTGGTTTACCTCCAGCGCGTCCTCTACGCCGGCGCCCACGTTCAGATACTTATTAATTTCAAAATTCACGCCGTACCAGAGATTGGGCTTGCTGAAATGCCTGCCGTTTATATCTCTGTCTCTGCCAAAATCCGTAGCCTGCCCCTGCACGCTGAACTTATTCAAAAACTCCGTGTCCGCGAACGGCGTAACCACGGCGGCCAGCCCGCCCGCGCCCATAATATAACCGGCGGAAACGTCAAAATATCTGTTGTAAAAACCAAGCCGCGCGTCAAGCTGGTTTTTCTCCATATAATCGTCTTTACCCTGGATATTGTTTGTGTTGCCGAGGTTTGACAGCCCGACGCGGTAATACATATAGTCGTTGCTCGGATAAATTTTCAAGCCCACGTTATTGCTCACGGCGCCGGAAGCAGTGTTGTAATATCCGTCATACATCCAGAACACGCGGAAGCGGGACATTTTGCCTATAAACTCTTTAGCCTCGCCCATAGTGGTCTTCAGATTTGAGACGGATTCTTTAACGTCCATCTTCATTTGCGGATCATTTATTAAAGCGCCCAAAACGCCTTCGCTTTCCTGTATCTGCCTGGTAATTTCGTCGGCGCGGGCCATAAGCGTCTGCAGGTCGTCCGTGCTGCGGCTGACGTTTGTCATGGTATTTTCAAGATAAGGTTTCATCGACGCTATAAGAGAATTTAAATTGTTTGAAAGCAGCCGCATGTTCAGCATAGTCTCGTTTAAATTGCGCCCCAAGTCGCCGTTGCTGTTGACGCTTTTCGCTAAATCCTGCACGGTATTCATAGTCTGCGCCAGCATCTCTTCCAGCGGCAGTTCTTTGGAGCCGTCCACCGTGTCCCCGTGTTTCAGAACGCCGGCGGCCCCGCTGCCCTGCACTATCGCCAGATATTTTGTGCCTATTAAACTGGTGGAAGCTATTTTAAAAACGGAATCTCTGTAAATTTCGACATGGTCCCTGATACCCAGCACGACGTTAACATGGTCCCCGCGCATCTGGATATCGCGCACTTTGCCGACGTCCACGCCGTTCAGTTTGACGACGGACTTTTTAGGCAGCCCGGAAACGTCGCCGAATCTGACGTTGATTTTATATTCCCCGCCCATAGAAACGTTGCCCAGCATATAAATAGTTATGCCGAACAATACTATTCCTATTACGGTAAATAATCCGACTTTAGTTTCCGGTCTCATTTTTATATTTTACCTTATTTAATCTTTAGTCAACTTCATTTGTATGGGCCCGTGGCTGCTGCCATCCATAAATTGGCGGACATACGGGTTGTCAGACTTTTTAAATTCAGCCGGCGTGCCTTCCATCAAAATTTTGCCGTCGTATAAAAACACTATTCTGTCAGAAATTTTATAGGCGGACCTTATGTCATGCGTGATGACGACGGACGTCTGCCCCAGTTTATTTTTAAGTTCCAAAATCAAATCGCTGATAATGTCGGACATAATAGGGTCCAGCCCGCTCGTCGGCTCGTCATACAATAAATACTTCGGGGACACGGCCATCACGCGCGCCAGCGCGACGCGCTTTCTCATGCCGCCGGACAGTTCCGACGGGCGCATGTGTTCTATATCTTTAAGCCCGACAAGCGCCAGTTTTTCTTTTACTATTTTTTTGTAATCCGCCGGTTTTTCGTCCGTCAGATATCTTAGCCCGAACGCGACGTTTTCCCCCACGCTCAAAGAATCAAACAGCGCGCCGTCCTGGAATAAATATCCCATGCTGCGCCGCACGGCGGAAAGTTTATATTCGTCCTCGACAAAACTAATATCTTTGCCGTCTATTAATATTTTGCCTTCCGTCGGTACTATAAGGCGCATAATGCACTTAATCAGCGTGCTTTTCCCAGTGCCGGAGCCGCCGATTATGGACACGATTTCCCCGTCCTTAAAAGTTAAATTTATTCCTTTTAAGACTTGTTTGTGCCCGAAATTCTTTTTTAAGTTCGTAACAGTTATCATATGTGTAACGCCGTTAAAATAGCCGTCAGGAAATAATCCAAAACCAAAATCAAAACCATGCTTGTAACGACGGAAATCGTCGTCGACCGCCCGACGCCCTCCGCGCCGCCTCTCGTGTCCAGACCTTTATAGCAGGACACCGTGCCAATCATAAAAGCAAAAAATATCGATTTTATAAAACCGTGCATAAAATCGCTTACGCCCATAAAAGTAGTGATGTCTGTAAAATAGCTTTCCGGCGGCACGTTCAGGCCGTAAACCGCCACCAGATAACCGCCGAATATTCCGGAAAAATTAGCGAACAAAGTTAAAAGCGGAACCGTCAGAAGGAAAGCGAACATTCTCGGCAAAACCAGCTGGCGGGAAGGGTTTGTGCCCAAGGTATAAAGAGCGTCAATCTGCTCCGTAACTTCCATAGTGCCTATCTCTGCCGTAACCGCCGCGCCGGCGCGCCCGACTACGACGACGGCCGTCAGCACCGGCCCGAGTTCGCGTATCAGCGAAAACCCGACAAGGGTGCCGACGTACATAGGCTCGTTAAAAATATTCGTAATAGTGTTGCCGCCCTGCAGCGCCAAAACCATGCCGGTAAAAACGCTGGTAAGCGTGGTAACCGTCAGGGAATCTATGCCTATTCTGACGCTTTGCTTCATCGCTTCGGCCCACTCAAACGGCGCGCGCCAAAGCCAGAACCCGGCGGTGCGAAGCATGGTAAACGCCTTGCCGCATTCGTCGAAAAAAGTAATCAGATATGTTCCGATAAGTTTAAACATTATAATAATATAATACTATTTATAAATACGCGGCACGCGGGCGGTAATCAGAGTCAGGACTTCATAAGATATCGTGCCGGCCAGGTCCGCTACGTCACAGGCGGAAATTTCCAAACCGCCCTGCCGCCCTATCAGAACGGCCTCGTCGCCGACTTTGGCCTCTGGTACGCCGGTAACGTCAACCATCATCATATCCATTGTCACGTTGCCAAGCACATTGCAAAATTTGCCGTTAATCAAAACTTTCCCTTTATTGCTTAACGCGCGCAGATATCCGTCGCCGTAGCCGACGGGCAGCGTAGCCACTTTCATATCATTCTTTGCCGTAAAGCTGCGGTTATAACTTATAGAAAAACCTTTTTTAATATCTTTGACAAAAACTATTTTTGATTTAAACTCAAGCGCCGGTTTTAACTCCTTAACGCCGCGCAGCGCGCCGTACGCGCCTATGCCGACGCGCACCATGTCATAACGCCCCCGCGGAGCAAATAAGGTGCCCAGCGTCGCACAAGAGTGCAGCATTTTTACGTCAAATTTATGCGCTTTTGCCTCCATCGCCGCGTCTTCAAAAAACCCAAGCTGTCCGTCGGTAAAATCACAGTCCGTGTCAGGGCAGGACAAGTGAGTGTAAAGCCCTTCGATAAAAATATTTTTGCTGCGGCTGAGTTCCGACAAAATTTTTATAACGCCTTCCCTCCGCGTGCCTATGCGCCCCATGCCGGTGTCCTGCTTGACGTGACAGCGTATGGTTTTGCCGAGTTTGTCGGCCAGCGCGCAGACGGATTTCGCGGCGGACAGACTGGCTATCGTCACCGATAAATCATGTTTGGCCGCGTCTTCAAAAGCTTCAAACGGATAAATGCTGCCAAGCACCAAAACCGGCAGTTTTACGCCGGCGGCGCGCAGCAAAATACCTTCTTCGACGGACGCCGTGCCGAGCATTTCGCACAAATGTTTTTTTTCTGTAAATTTTGCAAGCGGAACCGCGCCGTGCCCGTAAGCGTTTGCTTTAAGAACAAACAAAACTTTGACGCCCGCGCCGACGGCGGTATGGAAAAATTTTAAATTATTTTCCACGGCAGCCAAATCAATTTCCGCCCACGTGGGCCTTAAAATTTTATCCATAAAAATTCTATAACGGCGTGACGACCTGCGCGTGCTCCGCGCCGGCGGGCATTTCTTCCATCGTCGGGTTTGTGAACAGCGTGTACTGGCTGATAAAGTTCAAATCTATGTCCCCCACCGGCCCGTTACGCTGCTTGGCTATAATCAGAGTTGCTTTATTCTGCAGAGACTCGTCGTCCCTCTTATAATAAGCCTCACGGTGGATGAGAGCCACGACGTCGGCGTCCTGCTCAAGAGAGCCTGACTCCCTCAAATCCGAAAGCTGCGGTTTATTGTCCGTCCGTCCCCTGTCCTCGTTTTTACGGCTCAGCTGTGACAGCGCCATGACGGGAATATTTAAATTACGCGCCAGTTCTTTTAACATTCTTGAAATTTCGGACACTTCCTGCTGCCTGCTTTCAAACCTGCCCGTGCTTCTGATTAACTGCAGATAGTCAATTATAATCAAACCAAGTTCCTGCCCGCTTTTTTCAAGTTCGTTGGCCAGCCTGCGGGCGCGCATTCTGATTTCTGTAATGGTAATGCCCGGAGTATCGTCGATAAAAAACGGCGCTTTGGCCAGGCGGCCGGCTTCCCGCGTCAAATCCCGCCATTTTTCCATTTTAAAAATGCCGCTTCTTACCTGGTGCAAATCTGCCATCGCGGACGAGCACAGCATACGTTCAAAAATGGAATTCCTGCCCATCTCTAACGAAAAAAGCGCCACCGGAATATTTTTTGAAACACTGGCGTGGTGCGCGATATTAAGAGCCAGCGCGGTTTTGCCCTGGCTGGGGCGCGCGCCGATAATAATGAGGTCCGCCTTCCGCAGCCCGCCGGTTTTATAATCAAATTCGGAAAATCCCGTCGGCACGCCTTTGACGGGGTTTTTGTCCAGCCGCGCTTTTTCTATGGAGTGCATTACTTCTTCGGCCAAATCTTTGGCGGCTACAAAACCTCTTAAATCCTGCTTCTGGCTTATTTGGAAAATCTGCTCCTGCGCCAAATCAATAAGTTTTTCGGGTTCGTCTTCCTGTTTATAACACTCCTGGACGATATTGGTGGAAATTTTGATTAAATCCCTGACGAGGAATTTTTTGTAAACTATTTCCGCGTAATGTTCCACGTGCGCCGCGGTGGACACTTTATCCATAAGTTCGGACAGATAAATTTCGCCGCCGACGGCGGCCAGCTGGTTCGCGGTTTTCAATTCTTCGGTCAGCGTAATAGTATCAATCGCGCGGTTATTGCCGGCCAAATCATGCATGGCGGCGAATATTTTTTTATGGGCGTCTTTATAAAAATGTTCCGGCTTTAAAATATCAAAAGCGCGCTGCGCCGCTTCGGAGTCAATTAACATCGAGCCCAAAACGGCCATTTCCGCGTCCACCGCCTGCGGCGGCAATTTGTCTAAAATATTTTGTGTCATAAAAGCACATCCTCACTAACAGTCACGTTTTTATATTCTGCAATATTTTAACCCTCAGCGGTATATTTACGCTGTTTAGGGGCCCCGAGATTTTGGGTGAGTTTGCATTTTCCGCTGCGGAGGCACACTTGACTGAGCGAGCACAGCGAGCGAGAGTGTGTCGCAGCAGCGGAAAATGCAAACTCACCCAAAAGCTTGGAGAGTTTTTTGCCCATAGGCAAAAAATATTGGTGCTCCCCGGGGGATTTGAACCCGCAGCCTGCGGTTCCGAAGACCGCCGCTCTATCCAGTTGAGCTAGGGGAGCGTTTTTTATATTTTATCAGATTTAACCCAAACCCGCCCGCGCCCAGCCGGGCCTAAAACCAAAATAGGCCCTTTGGCCCTTGCGCTGTTTTAAAAATTTTCTTAATATGTAGCAGTATGATGACACGCGGTAAAATATTTCTCGCCGTACTCGCGGCGCCGTTGCTGTTAATAACCGCTTACGCGGGCGTGGAAGACAATTTCTTCCATGACCTGGCGGCGGCCAGAACCCTGCAGTCCTCGGAAAGCGAAAACATAAAGCTGGATATTTTACCGGTCAACATCCAGCCGGTCCAGCAAAACGGAATACAGTGTTTCGAGACAAACGACTCCTTTATAAAAAGGGCGGACCCGCTGCACGTCGGCTACAACCAAAGCAAAGAATTTTTTATCAATAATATACCGCAGAACTGTAATCCCGCCGGCATAGAATTTAAAAAACCGGACGATTTCGGCCTTCCCGGCCTGCAGTTTAAAAACGGGACCAACGCCGATATTTTTAAGGCGGACACATATGAGTCCCCGGATTTTATAATAACTTCCTATTTTCCGCTTGAATATAATTTCGCGGATAAAAAGTTTACGGCCGGCGGAGCCGACGGCTACGACGCGAACGCCGTCATAAATAACTCCGCCAACACGGTGCTGTGCGACAATTTTACGCCGCAGTCAAAAAAAATAGTATTGACTTACAAAAACGGCACGCTGTCGCCGCTTATTAACAGGATAGACAGCGCCAACCCGTCCCGCCTGCTGCAGGAAATTTTAGGGCGGGAAACCGGGTTCAAAAATAAAGTGCGGGATATCGCGCAGGGCAGCAAAATTATAGTGGCCTACAAAATCTTCAACAAAGTTCTCCGGACTACGACCATCACGCTCTACGTCTTAAAGTAAATTGCCGTAACGCCTGATATAAATCTTTTTAATAACCTGCGTCAGCAGACAGTAGCCTAAAATCATCGCCGTGAGAAAATAGAAATATTTCAGCGGCAGCGGCACGAAATTCAGATATTTTCCGACGACGGTAAAAGGCAGCACCACGGCCGACGCTATGACTAGGCCGGACATTACCAGCAGCGGCGTTGCCGCGCGGGACTGTATGAAAGGAAGCTTCTCCGTCCTTATCATATGGACGATAAGCGTCTGTGAAATAAGGCCTTCCACAAACCAGCCGGTCTGGAATAACGGAGACATTTCCACCGTATTCGCGAGGAAAATATAAAACATTATTATATAAGTCAATATATCAAACACGCTGCTTGTAGGGCCGAACCAAAACATAAACTGCCTGAGCGAACCAATCTCCCATTTTTTCGGCGTTCTCAAATATTCTTTGTCCATATTATCCCACGGTATCGCCGCCTGGGACAAATCATAAAGCAGGTTCTGCACCAAAATTTGCAGCGGCAGCATGGGAAGGAACGGCAGGAAAAGGCTGGCTATGACGACGCTGAACATGTTTCCGAAATTTGAAGACACCGCCATCTTTATATATTTAATAATGTTGCCGAAAGTCTTTCTTCCTTCCAGCACGCCTTCTTCCAATACCATCAAATCTTTTTTAAGCAAAATAATATCGGCGGATTCTTTCGCGATATCCACCGCGCTGTCCACCGAAATGCCGACGTCCGCCTGCTTTAAAGACGGCGCGTCGTTAATCCCGTCGCCCAGAAACCCGACGGTATGCCCGTTGTCCTGCAAAGCTTTTACTATTCGCAGCTTCTGCATGGGCGACAGCCGCGCGAACACCGTGCATATTTCAACCATCTCCCTCAAATCGTCCTCGTCATATTTTTCGATATCCTCGCCGGTGATGATTTTCTGGATATCAAGCCCCACGCTTTTGCAGACGAAACGCGACACCTGCTCATTGTCCCCCGTCAGAACTTTAACGCGCACGCTGTTATCCCGCAGCGCGTTAATGGCTGCGGCCGTGCTTTGCTTAGGCGGGTCCAGAAAGCCGGCAAAACCGGCAAGCGTCATGCCGGCCTCGTCGGACACGTTAAAATCTTTCTGCTCCGGCGGGCATGTTTTATAAGCCACCGCTATCACGCGCATGCCCTGCGTGTTAAGACTGTTCGTCAGTATACGCGCTTTGTTTTTTATGTCGCCGTCCAACTCTTTTAAAACGCCGTTGTCTATGACGTGCGTACAAATTTCAAACATTTCGTCCAGCGCGCCTTTGGTGATAATTCTTGTATGCGCGCCGTCTGAAATTACCACGGACATGCGCCTGCGCTGGAAGTCAAAAGGCATTTCGTCCACTTTACTGAAACCTTGTCCGTACTTTTCAAGCCCATGTTCGTTAACGTAAGTTATAACCGCGATATCCATCAGATTTTTAAGCCCGGTCTGGAAAAAACTGTTCAGATAAATATTCTGCAAAACGTCTTCGCTTTCCTGCCCTTCGAGGTTAAGGTGCATTTCCAGCACAATTTTGTCCTGGGTAAGCGTGCCGGTTTTGTCCGTGCACAGAACGTCCATGGCGCCGAAATTTTGTATGGAATTCAAACGCTTGACGATAGTGCTTTTTTTGGACATATTTACCGCGCCTTTGGCGAGGTTAGAGGTTATTATCATCGGCAGCATTTCCGGCGTAAGACCTATGGCGACGGACAGAGAGAAAAATAACGCTTCCATCCAATCCCCTTTCCCAAAACCGTTTATTAAAAAAACCACCGGCGCCATAACGAGCATAAAACGTATAAGAAGAAAGTTTACGTTCTTCATGCCTTTGTCAAAACTTGTTTCAACTTTTTTTCCGGCGACGACTTTCGCGATGGCGCCCAAAAAAGTATTCCTGCCCGTGCCCAAAGCCATTACGGAGGCAGAGCCGCTGATAACGTTCGTCCCCATAAAACAAAGCGCCGTGTTTTCCAAAACGTTAGACGGCGGAACGCAGTTTTCAGCCGGCGGAGCTTTTTCTACGTGCGCCGATTCGCCGGTCAGCGCGGACTGGTTTATAAATAAAGTTTTTGCGCTTAAAACCCTGCTGTCCGCCGGCACGATATCGCCCGCGGAAAGTAAAATAACGTCGCCCGGCACGATATTGGTAATGGGAATTTCCGTCCTGGTACCGCCGCGCATAACGGTCGCCGTGGTTTTAACCAGCGCTTTTAACCGTTCGGATTCTTTGGCGGATTTATATTCCTGCACAAAACGCAGCACGCCGCTTAACATAACCATGCTGGCGATTACTATGACGGCGCTCAAATCTTTTTCCCCCGGCGCGGCAAACACGAAATCCAAAAAGAAATCCAGCGTGCCCAGCGCAACCAAAACTATGGTGAACGGATTTAAAAAAGCGTCCAGCAGCGCGCGCCAGACGGGCAGAGCCTGTTCGTTTACAATCTGGTTAGGGCCGTATTTTTGGATTCTTTCTTCGACGTTTTCTTCGGTTATTCCTGCGGGAGACGTGGAAAAAACGGAATATAATTCTTCCGTTTTCATGCACATATAATTATTAATATAGTTGTTTATTCCGTCATTATTTTTAGCGGTTGAATTCTTTTTAAAAAATCTGTTGAACATAAAACACCTTAATACAAAGCACTTTAATATCTTCTAAGATTATAACTTTTTAAAAAGAAGCAAGGTGTTTTTTTAAAGCGGCGTAATTTCCGTCCGTCATACGCAGCTTAAACGTTACCGCGCCGCCGCGGTCCTGCTTTTTTTCTTTTATAAGCGCGCGGGAATAAACGTAACTTAACGCCGCGCTTTTTTCAGGCGGTATTTTGATAATCCGCAGCGGCCACTTATAATCCAGCGCGCGCTCAACTTCTTCCAGAAGCTCTTTAATTCCGGCGTTTTTTAACGCGGAAATAAAAAGCGCGCCGTGGTAATTATTTTTCAAATTTTGCAGCACGTGGCGGCTTACGATGTCCGTTTTGTTAAAAACTTCTATCGTCGGTATTTTCTGCGCGCCGATTTCATTAATTACGCCGCGCACCGCCGCGTCCTGCGCCTCCAAATCTTTGGCAGACGCGTCTTTGACGTGCAAAATAACGTCGGCCTCGGCGGTTTCTTCAAGCGTCGCGCGGAAAGCGTGCACAAGATTATGCGGCAGTTTTTGTATAAACCCGACGGTGTCGGTAAATAAAACGCTTCCTCCGTCCGGCAGCCGCGCGCGCCGCGTCGTCGGGTCCAGCGTGGCGAAAAGTTTATCGTCGGCGTAAACATCTTTTGTTTTGGCAAGCGTATTTAAAAGCGTGCTTTTCCCGGCGTTAGTGTAGCCGACAATGGCAATCTGCGGAACCGGCAGGGAATCCCGCCGCGCGCGGCGGACTGTGCGCTCCCGGCGCACCTGTTCTATTTCGCGCTCCAGCTTTGAAATGCGCAGTCTCAGACGGCGTTTATCATATTCTAGTTTTCGCTCGCCGGGCCCTCTGGTGCCTATGCCGCCGCGCGCGCCGCCGGTCTGCTGCATCAAAGCCGTACCTTGCCCGCCGAGGCGCGGCAGCAAAAATTTAAGCTGCGCCAGTTCAACCTGCAACACGCCTTCTCTCGTCCTGGCGCGGGCGGCGAAAATATCTAAAATCAGCAAAGTGCGGTCAATAATTTTTGCCGGTATTACCCCGGCAAGATTATTCTGCTGCGCCGGCGTAATTTCTTCGTTAAAAATCACGGCCGAAATTTTATTTTCTATGACGTACTCCGCTATTTCCTCCGCCTTACCGCGGCCGATAAACGTGGCCGGATTATAATTTACAAGCGGCGCGTAAAAAATGTCAGTAACTTCCGCGCCGGCGGTTTCCGCCAGACGGCGCAGTTCGTCCACCGATGCCTCGGAATATTTTTGGCCTTTTAAATAAGCCTCAACTAAAATCACTTTTTCCATTTCAAAAAATCTCCCCAAACTCTTTCCGCCGAAACCGGCCCGTTAAAAACAATTTTATTTTTATAACGCGCAAACCAAGTGCGCTGGCGTTTGGCGTACTGGCGCGTCAAAATTATTATGTTTCCCAAAGCCGCCGCGCGTGAAATTTTACCGTTAATAAAATCAATAACCTGCGGATAGCCCAAACTTTTCAAAGCCGGTGTCTCCGGCGTAAAACCGCGGCGCAGAAGCACGTGGGTTTCGTCAATCATACCGTCAAAAATTAAATTCGTGCGTTTTTCTATGCGGCTGTTCAGCTCATCTTTTTCCAAGTCAAGATAAACAAAAAAATTATCGCCCAGGTCAGTATTAAATTTACCGGTACGCAGTTTGCTTGCCGGCGTGCCGGTAAGCTCAAAAATCTCCAAAGCGCGCATGACGCGCTGTATATTCCCCGGCGGAATGGCCGCCGCGCTTTCGGCGTCAACTTCCGCAAGTTTTTGGTATAGCCGCGCTTTCGTCATCGCGGAAAATTTAGTGCGCAGAGCGGCGTCCGCCGGCGGCAATTTATCCATACCCGCAAAATAAGCCTGCAGCCACATACCGGTGCCGCCGGCGAAAACCGGAATTTTTTTTCTGGCCAAAATATCCGCTTCAATTTTCTTAGCCGCGTCAACAAAAAGCCCGGTATTATAAACTTGGTCCGGCGGCAAAAAATTAACCATATGATAAGGAATATCTTTTACTGTGTAAATGCTGCCACGATAAGTGCCTTCTGGCTTGGCGGTACCGAAACTAAGTTCGCGGTAAACCTGCCGCGAGTCAACGGAAATAATTTCCCCGCCGGCAACCCGCGCCAGTTCCAGCGCCAAATCCGTCTTCCCGGAAGCCGTCGGTCCCGCGATTATAATAGCCATAACAATATTATATAAAGTAAAAATTCCAGCCGCCGCAGACGGCATAAAAAACCGCCGGAGGCGGTCCTCCAGCGGTTAATAAGTCATATTATCTTATATATTAAGATTTAAACAGCGTGATATCTTTTTGCAACTTGTTGCACAGCTCGGCGGCCTTACACGTGGATACGCACACTTCAGGCAGTTTAAGCAAAATCCTCGTATCACAGTCGGCAAAATCTTCCGCCATCGCGCTGATTTTGGCAACCGCGGCGGGGCTTACTTCTGAAAATTCTATACCCAGCGTAAATACGGAATTTTTCTGTTTTACCCAGGAAGTCTTTCCTTTAAAATCAAACTTGCCGAGCGCCGGCAAATCCATAGTAATGGAAATATTGTTTGAAAACGGCGCTTCCAAAAAGCTGATTAACCGCATGCCTGAGACGGACAAATCAGCAAGTATGGCCAGCACGTTCTGCTCTTTTCCCTCGGCAGTTGTGTAGGTGAGATTAACGGGCTCAACCAGATTATTTAAAACAGGCACTCTGGCGTGGCGCCTTTTTTCAACGCGTTTGTCTTGCATAAATTACTCCGAGTATAATAAAGTACCGTCTGACCTTTTTATTAAAACCGTGACCACGTTTCCGGCTTGCTGCTTTGACGGGAATTTAACCCACAAATTGCCGGACGTGCGGCCCTTGTACGGTGTTTCAACCAACACTTCCTGCCGCGTGCCAACCGCGCTGTCATACGCCGCGGCCGCAAGGCCCTTAATTTTATTTAACAAAATATCCAGCCTTTTTTCCACCTCTTTATCAGGCACCGCGTTTTTTAAAGAAGCCGCAGGCGTGTCCGCGCGCGGCGAAAATTTAAAACAATATGCAAAACTGAACTTTGCCGCGTCGACTAATTTAAGAGTGTCGTTAAAATCTTCTTCCGTCTCGCCGGGGTAACCTATAACAATGTCGGTGGACACCAAAACGCCGGCGTTTTTAAGCGCGTTAATTTTATCAAGCAGCGTTTTTGCGTCGTATCCGCGCTTCATGTCTTTTAAAATTTTATCCGAGCCGCTTTGCGCCGGCAAATGAACGTGCTTTGCGATTTTAGGGTTATTTTTTATAACGTCAACCAATTTCGGCGTGATATATAAAGGATGCGGACTCATAAACCGCACACGCTCAACACCGGGCTCAGCGGCGACCATTTCAAGTAAATCGGCAAAATCAATGCCTTCGTATTTATAGGCGTTTACCGTCTGGCCGAGCAGCACAATTTCCTTAACTCCGCGCGCCACCAGCATTTTAACCTGCGCCAAAATATCCTTCGGCGGCAGACATTTGACCGGTCCGCGCACGCTAGGTACAATGCAGTAAGAACATTGAAAATCACACCCGCGCATGACGGTAACAAAATCCGTCACCGTGCTTTTTTTAATGATATCCCCGCCGTGCTCCGCCCCGAACAACCCGCTTTCAT
This sequence comes from Elusimicrobiota bacterium, assembly GCA_009778915.1. GTDB lineage: Bacteria > Elusimicrobiota > Elusimicrobia > Elusimicrobiales > Elusimicrobiaceae > Elusimicrobium. The sequence goes on along the minus strand of WRFH01000001.1, from coordinate 376,248 downwards.
CTAATACACCGCCGAAATTTTCTATGCCTTTCGCGCCGGCGATGATATCCAGAAAAGGATAAGATTTTTTAAGTTTTTCCCCAAGCCTCTGCGCCGCGCAGCCGGCAAAAATTATAACGCGCCCGGACCGCGCAGCTTTCCATTTTTCCAGCCGCCCCAGATAAGACACAGCCTTATGCTCCGCGTGTTCGCGCACGGTGCAGGTGTTGACCAAAATTATATCGGCGTCGTCGATATCGGCGGTCTCTTTCGCGCCGCGCGCGACTAAAGCGCCCAGCATTTCCGCCGAATCGGCCACGTTCATCTGGCACCCGAAAGTCTGCACGAAAACTTTTTTCATTATGTTTAATTTAAGTTAATATGATTGATTGCTTCCACCGCGGCTTTTGCGCCGGTGCCGGCGGCTATTATCGCCTGGCGGAAATGCGCGTCCGCGCAATCGCCGGCCGCGTACAGGCCCGGAATATTAGTTTCGCATCTTTCATTTACTTTGACCTGGCCGCCGGGCAGCAACTCCACGCCCGCGCTCTTCAGAAAATCCGTCTGCGGCACGCCGCCCACCGCGACAAAAATGCCTTGGCACGGCAAAGTCTCGACGGAATTATCGTTGACGTTTCTAATTTTTAAACCGGTAACGCCCAGCACGTCGCCTTCCACTTTTTCGGCGACATAAAAAAGTTTCATTTTAATTTTAGGTTCCGCTTTGACAATCTCGATTGTCCTCTGCGCGGCGCGGAATTCGTCCCGGCGGTGGACAAGCGTCACGCTCTTACAAATTTTCGACAAAAACAACGCGTCCTCAAAAGCCGTATTGCCGCCGCCTACGACGACAACGTCTTTCCCTTTGAAGAAAAATCCGTCGCACGTCGCGCATGCCGAAACGCCGCGCCCGCGGTATTCTTTTTCCCCTTCTATACCTAACCACCGCGCGTGGGAGCCTGTGGCTACTATTATGGCCTTAGCTTCATAAGCGCCGGCGTCGGTCTTGACGGTGAAAGGGCGTTTGGACGCGTCAATACTTTCAACGGTTTCGGTTATAAATTCCGCGCCCAGGCGTACGGCCTGCTTTTCCATTTTGTCCATAATTTCAAAGCCGCTCAGCGGTTCGATAAACCCCGGAAAATTTTCAACGTCATTTGTCAGCGCCAGCTGGCCGAGGCCGTACGGACCTTTCAAAACCATAACTTTAAGCCCGCCGCGCAAACCGTAAATCGCGGCCGTAAGCCCGGCAGGGCCGGCGCCTATAATTAATAAATCAGTCATTTAAATCCCCCTATCATTTTTTTAAAAAGTTCCATAGGCATGCCGACGACGTTCGTCCGGCTGCCCACGATTTTTTCTATCAGAATATCGTCCTTATCCTGCACCGCGTAACCCCCCGCTTTGTCCAAATGTTTACCGGCAAGTCGTTTAAGCCGCGCGTCCGTCAGACTGCGCGCTTTGCAGCGCGTTTTGGCGACGCCGGTAAAGAGTTTTCTTTTGTCTAAATTTATAATAGCCACGCCGGTATAAACGGCCTGCCATGAATTATTTAAAAGTTTTAAAATTTCAAACGCGTGCGCCGCGTTTTTCGGTTTGCCGATGACGCGGCCCTTACAAAAAACCATCGTGTCCGCGCCGACGACCGTCGCGTCAGGATACTGAGAGGCGACTTCAAAGGCTTTTTTTAAAGCCAAATCGCGCACTATCGCGCCGGGCCGCTTACAGCGCGTTTTTTCTTCGCCCTGCGCCGGAACCGTTTTAAATTTATAACCCGCTTCCGTCAACAGTTTAATACGGCGCGGGGAACGCGACGCGAGTATCATCATCTTAAAACTTTAATAAGCCTGAGAATCAGTATATAAGAAATAATCAGGCCGAGAATGCCCGAAACCGAGATATTAAAAGAGAGCGGATGCACGCCGACGCTGCCGTAAACTCTGGTAAAAAATAAAAAGCTTTGCCCGGTAAGCGCCAGCGTCGCCGCCTTCTCAATCACCATGCCGATTATCGCGCCGCAAATTAAAACTAAAACAGCTGCTCCTAGTTCTTTCATGACTAATCCTCCTACGTGTAAATTTCCAGATAAGTATTTAAATTTTCGACTTTCGCCTGAGAGACCGCCGCGTCATATTTTTCTTTTGCTTCCGCCGCGCGGCCCAGCGCGTACAGCGTTTGCGCCAAAGAAATCTTTGTTAAAATCTGGCCGCGTTTTTCGTCTGAACCGGCAAAAAGTTTTTCCGCGGACGCCAGATAATTTAAACTTTCGTTGATTTTGTTCTGGCGTTTAAGCGCGTCCGCAATGCCCCATTTGACAAAACCCAAATCAACTTTATCGCCGATTTTTGAATACAACTCATCCGCCTTTTTATAACATGTCAGCGCCTCTTTAAGACGGCCCAGCTGTCGCAGGCCGTTGGCCATGCCGCAGTTTGTATACGCTTTGCCGAAAATATCTTCCGACCGTCTGAAAATTTTGTCCGCCCGGCGGTAATACGCGACGCATGCGCGCGCGTTGCCCGCAATTCTGCTTATTCCAGCCAGTCCGCAGTAAGCGTAGGCCAGATTAATTTTATCGCCTGATTTTTTGGCGTAAGCGGCAGCAGTCTTAAACTCCTTAATGCCGTCCTCAAACCGGCCCTGAAGACGGGAAATGCCGCCCTTCGCCCAAAGAATAAAACTTATGCCGGCGTAATTTTTTCCCGCTTTATAATAAGCCAAAACCTGGTTTAAATATTTCAGGCTTTCATCAAATTTACCCCACGCGCGCAGCGCCATGCCGGCTTCCTGCAGCGCGGAAATTTTGTAATCTTCCCATTCGGCGGAAATATACGCGGCGGACGCGGTTTTATACGCGCGTTCGCTGCGGCCGAGCGTGCGCTCGCAGGCCGCTTCGGAAAGCAAAATTTCAATTTTCAGACACGCGTCTTTGTTACCTTGCGCGGCGCGGGCATAAATTTTAAGCGCGGCTTCAAAATTGCCGGACATGCGCTCCGCTTCTCCCCACAAAAACAAAGCGGCGGCGTTTTTGCCTTTATAATTTTTAAACGCCGCTATGACTTTAGACGGGCGGCCGGTCTCTAACAGCTTTTCTATTTTATTTAAATCCATCAGTCCGCCTTCGGCAAAAATTTCAAAATTTGGTCGACGGTAGCTGCCAGGCTGTAAGGTTTTTCAATAAAATAATCCGCGCCTGCTTCCTTAGCTCTTTCTTTGCTTTCGTCATCCGTCAGCGTGGACATTACGACGACGGGTATACGCCACGTCGCGTCTTCCGTTTTCAATTTTTTACAGACGTCAAACCCGCTTATGCGCGGCAGCATAAGGTCCAAAAGTATCAGAACGGGTTTTTCCCGTTTGGCCATATCCAGCCCGCGCGCGCCGTCTTTGGCCCAGACGCATTCCACGCCCTTAAGCTTCAAAGCGCCGATAAGAGCGGGAGCGGCAATTTTGGAATCTTCTATGAGTAACACTTTCATAAAAATTAAATTTCTTCTGAATGTTCTTTGTACGCCAGACGCAGGTCCGCGTAGTCTTTGGCGTTTTTGATAATTCCGTTGACTTCGTCTTCCGTCAGCGTTCTGACAATTTTCGCCGGCGCGCCTAGGACAAGACTGCCGGGCGGTATTTTTTTGCCCGCCGTCACCACGCTGCCCGCGCCGATAATGCAGTTATTGCCGATTTCGCTTTCAAGCACGACGGCGTTCATGCCTACCAGACAATTATCGCCTATAACGGAGCCGTGCACTACCGCGCCGTGCCCCAGAGTAACGCCCGCGCCGATAATTGCCGGCCTGTCATAATTAACGTGTATGACGGCGTTGTCCTGCACGTTGGAATTGTCGCCGACGATAACCGCCGCGATATCCCCCCTCAAAACCGCGCACGGCCAGATGGAAACATTTTCCCCCAGCCTGACCTCGCCGCAGACAACCGCCGTCTTATGGACAAAAACCGAAGGCGCGACTACCGGCATTAAATCTTTTATCTTCTCTATCATTTATCCCCCTTCCGGCTGACGGGAAACCCGGCGCCGTTTTTCCGAAAATTTTAAAATCCAGTAAACCACAATGCTTACTAAACCCGGTATAATATAATACATAAATCTGTAAATCAAGCAGGCGGTAAGCGCTTTTTCCCACGGTATGCCGCCGTTGGCAAACACCGCCGTCATGGCAAGCTCCATAGCGCCGAGGCCGCCGGGGAGAACGGGTATCAAAGTAGTCGCCATGCCGACGGCAAAACCCGCTATCAGCAGCCCCGCCGGTATATTTACGCCGACGGCGCGGAACGCGAAATATAAAATCAAAACCGTGCACAGCCAGTCCGCGCAGACGTAGACGACGGCCAGCGTCAGCCGTCCTTTTTTCTGCTGTATAAAATTTATGCCGCTTTCAAGCTGGCGGCTGAAAATATCAAAACGCGCCTTAGGTATCAGCAGAGAAAAAAGTTTATAAGAAATTCTGTTGACTAGGCGGAAGCCGTTTCTCACCCACGTAATGCGCAAGTCGTTATGAAAAAGGAAAACTATAATAGTGACGCAGACCGCGCCCATCGCTATAATTAAAAGGAAGTTCTGCAAAATTTCTTTTTTGGTGGGATTAGACGTAAAAAGCATAAGCATGGAGCCTTGCAGAATAATAAGCCCCAGCACCATATAAATAATAACCGTAAGCACGATGCTTGCCGTGACGCTTACGCCCAGCGGCACTTTTCTTTTGCCTAGAAGGTGCGCGCGCAGCGCGAAACCGCTTACGCCGAAAGACGAAACCAGATAATTTACCGTCGTGGAAACCAGCGCGATGGCCACCGCGCTGAAAATATTGATTTTCTTCCCCATAGCGCGCAGCACTTCCCACAGGGACAGGCCCATGCAAACGTAAATGGCAACGGCAGCCGCCAGCGCCCAGAAAAGATACGCTATGTTAACCTCAGCCCAAATTTTGACAAACGCGTCTTTACTGTGGAAGAATATATAAACCAGCAGCGCGGCGGACAGCAAAACCCCCAGCGTATAAAGAAGATATTTATTTGTTAAAACCCGCCAAAAATTCTTCATATACAAATTATATAAATTTTCTGTTTGAGAAGGATGATAAAAAAACCGCGCCGCCGAAAATTCGGCGGCGCGGGGTTTTATCTTCTTTTATTTGTAGAGATTTTCCAAGCTTTTTGTTTCAACTTCTTTTTTGGCGGTGGTTATAAACTCGTCAAGATTTAAACCTTCTTTGTTGCTGCCGTTTCTCAGGCGCAGGGTTATGGTTTTGTTTTCAACCTCTTTTGCGCCTATTATGACGGAGTACGGCGTTTTTTCGACATGCGCCTCGCGGATTTTTAAACCAAGTTTTTCGGGCCGCGAATCAAGTTCAGCGCGCAGGCCGGCAAGTTTCATTTTTTTGACAACGTCCGCCGCGTACGGTATTTGGTCATCGGTCAAAGTTAAAACTTTGATTTGCACCGGCGCAAGCCACAGCGGAAACAGGCCGGCGTAATGCTCTATCAGCACGCCCAAAAATCTTTCAATGGAGCCCAGCAAAGCGCGGTGCACCATCAGCGGCCGTTTTCTGCCGTCCTGCGAAACGTATTCCAAATCAAATTTCTGCGGCAGGTTAAAATCAAACTGTATCGTCGACAGCTGCCAGTAGCGGCCTATCGCGTCCATCACTTTGATATCAATTTTCGGGCCGTAAAAAGCGGCTTCGCCCGGATGAACCGTGAAAGGAACATTGTTTTCTTTAAGCACGGTTTCCAGCGAATTTTGCGCGGAATCCCAGTCGGCTTTTGCGCCGGAATAATTCTCCGGCTTCGTCTCATCCCAAGTTGAAAGTTCGACGGAAAATTTTTCAAACCCGAAAGTCCGCATGACAAGCATGGCAAAATCAAAACAGTCTTTAATCTCGCCGTTCATCTGCTCCGGCGTGCAGAAAATGTGCGCGTCGTCCTGCGTAAAACCGCGGACGCGCAAAAGACCGTGCACAACGCCGCTGCGCTCGTAACGGTAGACGGTGCCAAGCTCCGCCAGTCTCACCGGCAAATCGCGGTAACTGCGGAGTTTTGACTGATAAATGGCTATATGGAAAGGGCAGTTCATCGGTTTAAGCTGGTAAAGTTCTTTGTCAACTTCAATGGGCTGGAACATATTTTCTTTATAAAACCCGGCGTGCCCGCTTTTCTGCCAAAGGTGCAGCCGCGCGATGTGCGGCGAAAAAACCATGTCGTAATCGTGCTTAATATTTTCTTCCCTAATCCAGTCTTCCAAAACTTTGCGGAGCATGCCGCCCTTCGGATGCATTAAAATTAAGCCCGGGCCGATGTCCTCGTTTATGCTGAAAAGGTCCAGCTCCGTGCCCAGTTTGCGGTGGTCGCGTTTCGCGGCTTCTTCCTGCTGTTTGATATAGGCGTTCAGCGCGTCCTTCGTCTCAAAAGCCAGGCCGTAAATGCGCTGGAGCATAGGGCGTTTTTCATCGCCTTTCCAGTAAGCGCCGGCGATATGCGTCAGTTTAAAATTATTAATCTGCCCGGTATGCTCAATGTGCGGGCCTTTGCAGAGGTCGGTAAAACCGCCGTTGGTGTAAACGGAAATCGTGTCCCCTTCCAAACCTTCAATAAGCTCTATTTTAAAATTTTCGTTTTTGCATTTGAATAATTTAACGGCGTCCGCCTTGGACATATTTTGGCAGACGAAAGGCTGGCGGGCCTTGATGATTTTTTTCATCTCAGCCTCGATATTTTTCAAGTCTTCCGGCGTAAATTTATGCTCGGACTCAAAATCATAATAAAACCCGTTGTCTATCGCCGGGCCTATTCCTAAATGCGTGCCCGGGAACAGCGTCTGCACGGCCTGCGCCATAATGTGCGAAAGCGAATGTCTGGCGGTATGTAAATCAATATTTGGCATAAAATCACCTCTAAAAAAGTATAATATATTGTACAAAATTTATATTGGGGTACCCATGCGGCAAATCCTGAAATATCTGAAAGAAGAATTTTTCGCGTCCTTCAAACCTGATTTTAAACTTCTAATTTACCTGTCGCTTCCGGGCTTGTTTCTGGGGCTTTTCGGGCTGTACCGGGTAGACAGTTTTACCGCCGGGGCCGTCATTGTCGGCGGGCTGCAGAAACTCGCGCTGGAGTTTTTCTTTCTTGCGCTTTCCTTATATATACTGCGGCTGGCCGGAGTGAAAAACCGCTGGGTTTTGGCCGCGCTTTATTTTGCGTATCTTATAACCGTTACCGCGGATATCGCGCTGCTTATGTATTTTAAAGAGCGTTTCGGCGCGAAATATCTGAGCACATTAGAAGGCGGCGATTATCATTTTCTGAAAGACTGGCGGCTTATAACATATTTCACTTGTCTGGCTGTTTACTCCATATTCGCCGCAGTAAAATTATATAAACCAATGTCAAGGCCGGCCGCGCTTGACCGCGGATGGAAAGCCGCGGTACTGATACTATTTTTTGCCTTTGTCCCGTTCTTTGCCGTTCTGCCGCACCCGGCGGATTTTTACGCGAAACATATGCTGCCGCCGACACCCGTTTATACTTTAATACAGCTCGCGAAACCTGAGCTTGAACCGCTTTTTGAACTTACTCCGGGCACAGGGAAACTTGCCGAAAAATATAATTTGTTTACCGCGCAAAAAACGCCGGCTGGCCTGCCTCAGTTTGACCGAATTATTTTACTTACGACGGAATCTTTATCAAATAAATTTATACATACTTATAACCCGAACGTGCCGGCGGAAGCGTCCGCAACTCTGGACGGCTTGCTGGCGACTTACCCACATATAGTCTTAAAATCAAACGCGCTGTCCACTCTGTACGGGCTCAGCATAATTTTTGCCGGGCACCCGAACGCCAAAATGAGTTTTGAAAACGCTTATCCTTTTTCATTTGTAAAAATTTTAAGGGACAACGGGTTTGAGACGACGTTCATCCGCTCCGCGCCCGAAGATTATATGGACGAGGAAAAACATTTCAAAGACGCCGGTTTCCAGCAAATTTACGGCGCGAATTATTTTGAAACGCTGCCGGAGTATAAAGATTATATTTCCTGGTGGGGACTGACGGACAGAAAACTTTTTGAATTTACGGCAGGCTATCTTAAAAACAACAAAAACAAAAAAATATTTTTACACCTGCTGACTGTGGACACGCACGTTCCCAAAGGGCGGGACGATTATGAAGGCCAGGACTATCCGCCGGCTCCGCCGGGCGCGCTGTACCAAAGCGCGAACATGGCCCGCGCTTTCTGGCGGCATGATATAGACGTGGGTTTGTTCGTGGAAAACCTGAAAAAAGAAAATTTGCTTGACGATAAAACGCTGCTTATTATCACCGGCGACCATCCGTTTTTCTGTAATCTGGGCGAACCTGGTTTGACCAAAAATTTCAAAGAAGTCTTTAACACGCTGCCGTTTATTATGGTGTCAAAAAACAAAATCGCCGCGCCGGTGACGCAAAACCCGTACGCGTCGCAGGAAGACATAGCGCCTACGATACTCGCTCTTACCGGCCTGCCCGTTCCGCGCGGAATGTTCGGCAAAAATTTATTTGACACCTCCGCGCCGCGCACAATGTTCAACGTAAAAGAAGACTACATAATAGTACAAAACCAAAACGGCGCGGTACTTAAGCCGATTAAGAAAAAAGGCCTTTTAACACTATTGACGAACACGTATTTGCAGTAAAATACCTGCCGCTGCCGTGTCGGGCTGTGGCCGTAACCAGTTGTTCGTCGGAAAAATTTCACAGGGATTTGCGGAAATTTTGAATTTTTTTTAACGCGCTGTGTACTGAAAAGCTGAGGAGCGGACGCGACGAAGCGGTACATTAGCGTTAAAAAAAATTCAAAATTATCCAAATACCGAAGAAATTTTTCATCAACCCGCCAAGCGACCGAAGGGAGCGAAACGAAAAACGACCGCGGAGCGCGTTGTTGCTGTTAATATGTTAAAATTTAAATGTTATTAATTTTCGGAGGTCTTTATGGGAAATGCAGCATCGGGCGGCGGCGGAGCCCTTAACTTTGTAATGATGGCGGTGGCGGCGGTCTTTATAGTCATGCTTTTCGTGTCCGGCCGCGGTGAGAAAAAAAGAGCGGCCGCAATGCAGGACATGGTCAGCAGTCTTAAAAAAGACGACAAAGTCGTCATATTCGGCGGCATAGTCGGCACCGTCACGGGTTTTAAGGACGATACCGTTGAAATAAAAATTTCGGAAAACAATAAAATGACGGTGCTCAAATCGGGCATAGTCAGAGTGTTAAAGTAAGGAGTTTCGCGAATGTCTAGAATGTCAAATAAAATACTTTTCAAATGGGCCGTGGTAATAATTGCGTTCTTCGGCTCGGTCTATCTGCTCTACCCGGTTTACGATTGGTACAGCAAAACAAACGATGAAAGAAACCAGCTTGAAGCGCGCGGCGAAAGACCAGGCAATATTTTAAACCTAGGTCTTGACCTGCGCGGCGGCAGCAGCCTGCTTTTGGAACTGGACACTTCCAAACTGGCGGATAACGTCACGCTCAACGACGCTATGGCGCAGGCCATAGAAATCATCAGAAACCGCATTGACCAGTACGGCGTGGCGGAAACCCCCATCAACAGACAGGGCGACAAATGGATTTCGGTCCAGCTGCCCGGCATTGCAAACCCGGCGGCGGCGGAAGCGTTAATCGGCAAAACCGCGCAGCTGAAATTCATGATAGTCAAAACCGACACCAAAGGCGCGGAAAAAGCTATAACCAAACTTGAAGCCACGGCAAACCCGTGGGACGACGACGGCAACCTTATACCCGAAATCGCAAAGCTCCTGCCGGCAGGTATGGTTATCCTGAAAAATAAAGACGGCGGATACAGCGTGCTGGACAGCGAAGTAAAAGTCACCGGCGCGGATTTGGAAAACGCGAACGTCAATGTCAGCGGCGACTACGGCATGCCGGAAGTAACTTTTTCTTTTAATATCGACGGGGCCAACAAATTCGGCGCGCTCACGGGCGCGAACATAGGCAAACAGCTGGCCATAGTTTTGGACAACACCGTTCAGTCCGCTCCGACGATACAGTCAAGAATCACCAAAGACGGCCGCATAACCGGCAGATATACTTTGGACGAAGCAAAACGCCTTGCCATCACTCTGCGCGCGGGCGCGCTGCCGGCGCCGGTTAAGATTATTGAAAAGCGCGTCATCGGCCCCAGCCTCGGCGAAGACAGCATTAAATCCGGCATATCGGCCTCTTTATACGGCCTTATACTCATCCTGCTTTTTATGTTGGTTTATTACAGAGGCGGCGGTTTGATAGCGGATATAGCGCTGCTGCTGAACCTTTTCTTCCTGCTGGCTTTAATGGCAGCGTTCAACTCAACGCTGACGCTGCCGGGCATTGCCGGTATCATACTCGCGCTGGCAATGGCCATAGACGCGAACGTGCTTATTCTTGAACGTATGAGGGAAGAGAAGCACCGCGGCCTGCCGGCGGACGAAGTTATAAGCAACGGTTATGATAAGGCGTGGAGCGCGATTATAGACTCCCACGTTACAAACTGGATAGCGGCGTTATTTTTATTCCAGTTCGGCTCCGGCCCGGTAAAAGGGTTCGCGGTCACTTTGACGCTCGGTCTGGTGGTCAGCCTTTTCACGTCGGTCTTTGTCACCAGGGCGATATACGATTTAATACTCACGTCAAACCCCAAAGAAATAGGCAAAGGCATGATGAACTTCCTGCCTAAGCTGCCTAATATAGACTTTTTAAAATTCAGGAAAGTATTTTTCGCGATATCCGCGTGTCTTATTTTAGCGGCGATAGGCTCGATAGTCACGCGCGGTTTTAACTTCGCCATTGACTTTAAAGGCGGAACTATGGTGCAGGTTTCTTTCAAAGAGGCGGTTACCATAGCGCAGCTTAGAAACGCGATAGACAAATATAACCCCGAAATACAGTCCTTCGTCGGCAAAAATACGTTCGCCATTAAAATAAAAGGTTCGCAGGACAACGTGAACGACGTTAAAGATGAGATTGAAGCGTCGCTCAAAAAAGCGAACTTAGATTACAAAATTGAAAGTACAAGTTACGTCGGCCCGGCTGTCGGCCAGGATTTATCCAAAAAAGCCGTCTGGGCGCTTGTGCTGTCGCTGTTGTTTATCATTCTCTACGTCGCGTTCCGTTTCCAGAATATAGTATGGGGCACCAGCGGCGTTATAGCGCTGGCGCACGACGCAATATTCATGCTCGGCGTGTTTTCGGTTCTGCATCTTGAGTTTGACCTTGTTATAGTCGCGGCGATACTCACGGTAGTCGGTTATTCCATTAACGACAACATCGTCATTTTTGACCGAATGAGGGAAAACATCCACCTTAACCCGAAAATGCCGTTTTATGAAATAGTAAACCTGAGCATAAACGAAACTCTTTCAAGAACGATAATCACGTCGGGCACGGTTTTGGTGGCCGTGATAATCTTGTATTTCTTCGGCGGAGAAGTGCTGAAAAACTTCTCGTTGTCCATGATTGTCGGCGTAATTATCGGTACGTATTCGACCATCGCGATAGCCACGCCGCTTGTTTACCACTGGGTGCACGGCAGTGATAACACGTCCGGCGCCGGTGTACAGGCCCAGGCGCAGGCGCAAAACAAACTGACAAAAAAAGAAATCAAAAAAAATAAATACAGAAATAATTAAACGCATCTTCTAATATTCCCTCTCCCCAAAATGGAGAGGGAAATTTGTAAAGCCCAGCGGCAAGCGTCAAATGAACAAAATAAAAAAGTTTAAAATTTCTCTGCGGCGCAAAAGCATATCCCAAAAAATTCTGAGGGCCAACCTGGACCTTAAATCCGCGGGCATTGACGGCGAATTTGAACTTGATAAATTTATAGTCGGCCTGTACTCCTCTCTAAATCCCGGCGTAGTATACAAACTTTACGAAGGCGCGCCTATGGAGCTTGAAGCGCTTGGTTTACGGAACAAAGAAATTTTTTCGGCCTGTGTTCTTACGCTCGGCGCGGAAACGGAAAACCAAATCGCCCAAATGCCGAACGCCCAACTGCAAACCGCGGCCAATATCGCGCTGTTTGAATTTCTGCGCACAGCGGTGCAGTTCAGCGCGGAACTGATTAAAGAACAGGCCGCAAAAGAAGATTTTGAGACGGAAGGAATTGAAATTTTATACGCGCCGTCTTTTGCCTACGCGCAGGAGCCGAAATTTTTGGCGGACGCGCCGCGCACTCCGCCGGACATAGCGGCAAAAATCCTGCCGTTTATTTTTGACGACGTGAACACCGCCAAAATAAACGTTTCGCTTGACGGCGGCGCTGTGTCGCCGAAAGCCGTCGTCGCGTTTTTAGCGCCGTGGAAAAAACTTAAAAGGAAAAATAAATGAATGATATCCACGCCCGCCGCCCGACTTCTTTAAAAACTTCCATCAAAAGCCCGCACAGGTCTTTTAAATACGTAATTGTTTCAAATTTAATTTACGCGCTCAGCATTTTATTAGGCTGGACGACCAGAACGAAAATTTACAAAACTAAAGAATTTGAAGATTATGACAAGACGGGCAAAAACTATATTTACGCCATCTGGCACAACCAGCAGGGCTTCCTTTTATATCCGTACCGCGGCCAGAAAATCTGCGTCTTAATAAGCCTCAGCAAAGACGGTGAGTTTATCGCGCGCGTCCTTCCCAAATTCGGCATGAAAGCCGTCCGCGGCTCCACCAGCAAAGGCGGCGCGGGCGCTCTGCGCAGTTTGATAAATTTATCGCAGGCCGGCTATCACCCGATGATAACGCCCGACGGCCCGCGCGGCCCCGTCTACAAAGTCCAGCAGGGCGTGATGTACCTGGCGCAGAAAACCGGCCTGCCGATAGTGCCAGTCGGCTGCGGCCTCAGCAATAAAATTACCGTCAACAGCTGGGACAAAATGAGAATCCCGCTGCCGTTCGGCAAATGCGCGCTTGTCTACGGCAAAATGATTTTTATCGACGAAAAAACTGACAAAGCCAAAATTAAACTGGCGTTAGAGCAGGAACTAAACGCCGCCACCATGAAAGCCGAACAGCTGGTTTCTTAAAATTTTATTCCGCAGTAAAAAACTCCCCGCTTTTTCAAAAGCGGGGAGTTTTTATCGGCGTTTAAATATTTATTGGGCGGGTACGCACATAAGATAATAATTCGGAGTTCCGCCCCATCTGCAACCGAAACTAATGTTGTAGAAATCCGGTCCCTGTATTGCGCAGGCAAGGTCGCCTCTGCCTTGTTTCATATAATCTAGGGTTGACGTAGTGCTATAACATCCAGATATATAACTAATGTCCCCGCCTGAAGCGCCTGATCCCGTTCGCAAGTTTACTATACCGCCCCATGCGCTGACTATCGGAGGATCACACTGGGAAGAACTGCCGCTACACGACAGCACAGCATAGCACCATGGTGAGCCCGGGTATTGAGTCATGCTGCTCGGGCATTCGCAGCATATAGTGTGGGGAGTATCTTCCTGATAATTACCCTGGCGCACCAGTCCGCCGGGACAAGAACTGGGGCACGGCGTCTTGCAGACACCGTTTACGCTTACCTGCGACGACGGGCAAGCCGTGCCGCAGGTGACGTTGGCGCCCGATTGCGAGCCTACCGTAGTGCCGCTACCCGTAAAGTTAGTGCCGACGCTATACCCGCTCTGCTTTAAAGAACAACAGGTATTGAGCGAGGAGTTGCATAGAGACGACAAATTGCTCCCGGTCCACTGCCTGCAGCGGCAGGCGCAATAATCATTGCTCTGCGCGTAAACCAGGGCGGCGCAAAAAAACAGCGCGGCAAACATAAAAAGTTTTATTATTTTTTTCACAAAAAGCCTCCTTAATAATCTTGGAATTACTCTTATATTCTAAACCATAAAAGTCTTAATCCAAAATAATTAAAAAGGCTATGTTTTTTTACGACGTAGACGATTCCACTATCCAATGAAATAATTTTACGGAAAAACAGACAAAATTGACAAAAAAACCGCGCCGTTTAAAATTAAGCGGCGCGGTATTTTTAAATATTACTAAGGCAGTTTATTGTTTGACGCAGTCTTTAAGAATACCGTCATAATAATACCCTGTGGCGCAGCCGTCGGGGCAATACATTAATGTCCCTGTGCAGCTGCTCATACGGCATGATGTATAAGTCTGCGAATAGGCGGTACTTGTGTTGGTAGGAGAAGAATGTAAAGTCCAGTTCGCGCAGGTGTTCCCCCCGTAACCGCTGCATAAAGAACAACTGCCGCTGTACGCGCAAGAGCATTTGACGAACGTATTACCTCCGCAAGATATGGTTTGCATCGTGCTTCCCAGCGTGGCTGTAGTTCCGGCGACACAGCAGGAAGAGCAGGCGGCGGGAAGATTCTGAGTGTTAATATTCAGCCACCCGTATGCCCCAGAGTTTATGGCGTTACAAGCAAAATAGCTGCAATCCTGCACACAGCACCCGGGTGCATCCTCATTGTAAGTATTTGTGCTTTTCTGGTACCCGGCCGGGCAGTACAGATTCGAACACGGCGTCTTGCATACGCCGTTGACGCTTACCTGCGACGACGGGCACGCTGTGCCGCAGGTGACGTTGGCGCCCGACTGCGAACCCACCGTCGTACCGCTACCAGTAAAGTAAAGGCCTACGTCATAGTTGCTCTGCCTTAAAGCACAGCACGTATTAAGTGTGACGCCTAGAGATGACAAATTGTTGCCGTTCCACTGCCTGCAGCGGCAGGCATAATAATCGTTGCTCTGCGCGTAAACCAGAGCGGCGCAAAAAAACAGCGCGGCTAACATAAAAAGTTTTAGTATTCTTTTCACAAAAAGCCTCCTTAATAATCACATAATTACACTTATATTTTAACCCGAAAAAATCTTAATCCAAAATAACTAAAAAGGCTATGTTGTTCTCTGACGTGAAAATTTTTGCGAAATTCCGTAAAGGGTTAGGCCGGATTTACGAAAAATGGGCTGAAAATACGCTAAAAACCCCCGCGCCGGAATTCCGGCGCGGGGGTTTAAAATTATTATTTATAAAAATTTATTTACTCACATTCTTTCCATATTTTTTTAAAATCCGCCGGCGGCTCAACGGAAAATTTCACTTTTTTCTTCGTAAACGGGTGGACAAATTCCGCGTTGCGGGAGTGCAGCATCAGCCTCGGCGCGGACGCGCCTTTGTACAGCCAGTCGCCTAAAACCGGATAACCCAGCCAACTCAAGTGCACGCGCAGCTGGTTTGTGCGGCCCGTCACGGGGTGCAGCTGCATAAGCGTAAATTTTTCTTTGCGTTTTAAAACTTTATATTCGGTAACAGCTTCGCGCCCAAGTTCGCTGGCCTTGATTTTCCCCCCCGTCACGCGGCCTATCGGCACGCTGATAACGCCTTTATCGTCGGGCACAACGCCGCAGACTATCGCGTTATAAGTTTTATGCATTTCGCGCCCTGCGAATTTTTCCGTCAGCGCGTCCTGCGTTTTTACGTTTTTAGCGATGAACATAACGCCGCTGGTGTCTTTGTCCAGACGGTGGACAAGGCCGGCGCGCGGCATATTTTTGTCAAAGTTTTTGGGCGGCGCGGCCAACAAAAGAGAGACCAGAGTTTCTTCTCCTATAAACGCGGCCGCTGGATTTTCTTCCCAGACGGGGCTCTGCGGGTGCACAAGCAGGCCGGCGGGTTTATTGATAACCAGCATATTTTTATCTTCAAAAATTATTAAATCTTGAAGGTCAGTTTTCTTCACGGCGGCGGGCCAGACGACGGATACTTCGTCGCCGGTCTCAAGCGGCCAGGAAGGTTTGCGCGGCTTGCCGCCGACGGTAACCGCGCCTTCTTTGATTAGAGTTTGTATCAGCCCGCGGGAATACTGCGGCGCGCGCTCCGCCAGAAAAACGTCAAGCCGCCGCGTGGAAATTTCGTCGAAAACAAAAGTCTCTTTATCTGGCATGTTCCTTATTATTGCCCTTGTAAAAATAGAAGCCTATAGCCAGCGCGACGACGACCATGCAGACAATCTGCGACGGGGAAAAGCCAAGCACAAACTGCCCCCTGTCGTCGCCCCTGAAAAACTCCACGATAAACCTTAGCACGCCGTAGCTGAAGGCGTACAGCGCGATAATTCCGCCTTCTTTATGTTTGCGCCTGTAAGCAAAATGCAAAATTAAAAAAATTATTAAATTCCCGGCGGATTCGTAAAGCTGCGTCGGGTGCAGGCCGACGCCGCGCAAACCCGGCGGGACCAGTGTATCCGGGTTTGTAAAGTGAACCGCCCACGGAACGGCCGTCGGCCTGCCGTAGCAGCAGCCGGCCAAAAAACAGCCTATGCGCCCTATCGCGTGCCCGAGCGGCAGCGCGACGACGAGGAAATCGCCGGTGCACAGCAGCGGCATTTTTTTTCTTTTAATATAAATTACAAGGCTGACGAGCGAGACTATAAAACCGCCGAAAAACACAAAACCGTAACGGAAATTGGCGGCGATATTCGCCATTTTATCGCCGAATGTAGGGCCCAGTTCTCCCCAGGAAACGATTATATACATCAGCTTGCCGCCGACGATGGCGCCGAAAATGGTGATAAATAAAATATTCCAAAGAGTATCTTTGTCAATGCCGATTTTATCGCGGTAATGAATAAGGTAAGAAAGCCCCAGCAAATAGCCCATCATATTCATAATGCCGTAATAAGAAATTGCAAAACTGCCTATCCTGAAAAGTACCGGGTGCATATTACGCTCCTATAATTTCTTCCACCGTCTTAAAAGTTTTAAGCTCGTTAACTTTAATATTTTTCTTCCTGCAATATTCAAGCAAGTGAGAACACGCGAACGGAATATCCGCCGCCAGAACAGCCGGTAAATCGGTCATTCCGTCTCCGCAGTAAATAGTAGTGTAGCCCTGCTCCTTAAACCTGCGCACGCGCATGGCTTTGAAATCTTCCAGTTTCACTTCGTCCAGCAGAGGGTAGTCGACTTTAATCCCTTCCGGCGTAAAAGTGCCGTTGGCGCAAAATATAGGAATGCCTTCGATTCTATGCCGCAGCAGAAACGGTTTAATATAAATGTCCACGCCGCCGCTGACAATTTCCACCGGAATATTTTTTTCAAAACATTTTTTGAGCATAGGAAGCAGCCCATCGCGCGCGACCGCCGTGTCAGCTACAAAATTGTCAAATTCTTTTTTGGTCACGCGCAACGCGCCCATATGGCGGCGCATCCAGGCTTTCGCGTCGTCATCGTCGGCATGCACGGGTTCCCCGATAATTTGGTCCGCGTGGAAATGGCGCATGATGGCGTGAGAAACGTCAAAAGTGGTGACAGTCCCGTCAAAATCCGTAATTAAAGCGTACATATATATATTTTAGCAGTTTATTTTGAATAGTCGCGGATTGCGTTTTGCATGTAGCGGTTGTGCGCGCGTTCGTATTCTATCGTTGAGACGGAACTGTTTTTGGGGCCGTAACCGTGGCCTGCGTAGATTTTGGTTTCGCCCGGTAATTGCGAGAGGCGGTAAAGACTGGCGCGCATCTGGCGCGGGTTGGACGTCGGCAAATCAACGCGCCCGCAGGCTCCCGGAAAAAGCGTGTCGCCGGTAAAAAGATTATCGCCGATTTTGATACACACGCCGCCTGCGCTGTGGCCGGGCGTGTGTAAAATTTCTATGTCAAAACCGCCGGTTTTTAATTTTTTATCGCCGGTAAAAGTCTGCAAAACGTCTGACGGGAGGCCGCTCATTTGCGCGTCGGCTTCTTCAATATACGCTTTAATATTATGCTTGCGCAGCATTGGCTCTACGTCTTTGACATGGTCAAAATGGCCGTGCGTAAAAAATACAGCGGCAAGGCGCTGCCCGTGCAGAGCGCGTTCAATTTCCTCCATGTCCCACGACGGGTCCACCAGCAAAGCCACACCATTTTGGCTTACCAAGTAGGTGCAGTTGCCCATAGGTCCAAGGACAAGAATTTCTATTTTCATTTTTTATCCGCCGGCTCGGAGCGGGCTAATCTTATTTCAATTTCGCCGGGTTTAGAAAGATTATATTTAGTACGGGCGACGGATTCCAAATACGCCGTGTCGCCTTTTTCAAGTTTTTCCAGGCTTGCGCTCAGCACGGCGAATTCTTTATCCGCTTCGGCGTTTCTCTGGGTGAGTTTGCGGACTTCGATTTTATTATATATCCAGTTATAAAGGCTGCCATTAAAAAGCGCAAACAAAATCATCAGCGCCAAAACCAAATGCGCCGGTTTTATTTTTTTAGCCAGTTTCAAAATGATTTCTTGCATTAATAGGACTCCGTCCTCCTATTTTGTCCCTCTCCCTTCCAAGGGAGAGGGCACGGGTGAGGGTGTATGAACACACAATGTGTTGTTGTCTTAAAATCTATTCAAGACATCGCCTTTCCGGGGCCGATAAGGTGAAAAACCTAAGTTGATGAACGACAATATGTTGTATACATGTTGTGTACAGAACCCTCACCCCGCCCTCTCCCTTTCAGGGAGAGGGAAAAGCAAAAAGAGACCAAGAGCCCCCGCTTACCTAAAAACTTTCGTCTTCGCGTAAGCGGCTTTCTTGCCTAATTCCTGCTCAATCTGGAGCAGGCGGTTATACTTGGCGTTCCTCTCGCTTCTGCACGGCGCGCCCGTCTTAATAGCGCCGGCGTTAACGGCGACGGCTAAATCACTGATAAACGCGTCCTCAGTCTCGCCGGACCGGTGAGAAATTATGCAGTTATACCCCGCCTTATGCGCCATATTAATGACGTCCACAGTCTCGGTAACGGTGCCGATTTGGTTTAGTTTAATCAAAATAGTGTTGGCAATATCATGCTTAATACCTTCGGCCAGCCTTTTGGGATTTGTCACAAACAAATCGTCACCGACAAGCCGTATTTTTTTGCCCAGCATTTTTGTAATATGGTCCCAGCCTCTCCAGTCGTCCTCGTGCAGCGGGTCCTCTATTGAGACAATAGGATATTTTTTAACCCAGCCGGCATAGACAGCGCTCATCTGCTGCGCCGTCAGTTTTTTCTTCTCAAAATTATACATGCCGTCTTTAAAATATTCGCTGGCCGCGCAGTCTAAAGCAAGCGTAATCCGCGGATGTCCTGCCGCTTTGCAGGCGGACAGAATCGTTTTAAGCACGTCCTCATGTTTGGTGATATGCGGCGCAAAACCGCCTTCATCCCCGACGGATGTCACCATGCCGTTTTTCTTTAAAATACTTTTAAGCGCGTGGTAAACTTCTGAAGATTTTCGCAAAGCCTCGCTGAAAGTTTTTTCGGTGTTCGGCACAATCATAAACTCCTGCACGTCAAGGCCGGAATCCGCGTGTTTGCCGCCGTTTATAATATTTAAGATGGGCACCGGCAGCAGATAATTTTTTTCTTTAATGCCGTAGACTTTCCTTATATAATTGTAAAGCGGCATATTTTTTTCGGCCGCGCCGGCGCGGAGAACAGCCATTGAAACAGCCAAAATCGCGTTCGCGCCCAAGTTGCTTTTATTCGCCGTGCCGTCTAAAATTACCATGACGCCGTCAATTTTTCTGATTTCCGACGCTTCCATGCCGACAATTTTTTTTGCTATTTTTTCGACGTTCGCCACAGCTTTCAAAACGCCTTTGCCGTTATATCTCTTCCCGCCGTCGCGCAGTTCCACCGCCTCATGGCTGCCGGTTGACGCGCCGCTCGGCACCGAACCGCGGCCGCAGGCGCCGCTTGCCAGCACAACATCCGCCTGCACCGTCGGGAATCCCCGCGAATCCAAAATTTCCCTTGCCGTTATTTTTTTTATCTTAGACATTTTTTAACCCCCGTTATGAAAAACTATCTACTATTTTTTTACCTTCGGCAACCAGCAGCGCGGGCACTTTCGCGTCCCTGCTCTCGGCGTATAACCTGATAATACGCTCCGTGCCGGACGGACGCACCGCCAGCCAGCTGCCGTCTTTCAAAATAAATTTAAAACCGTCGGTCGAATCTATGCGCCAGACGGAAGTTTTGTTTAATGTCAGCGGCGCTTTGATATCCAGCTGCTCAAGAATATTATTAATCTGGGTTTCGGTTTTCGGGTAACTTACTTTCTGGTCATAATAAACGCTGTACTTTTTATAAAAATCTTTAAAAATCTGTTTAAGCGTTTTTCCCTCGGCGGCAATCAATTCCACCATCATCAGGCACGTGAACAAACCGTCCTTGTCAGGCATGTGTCCGGAGACTGCTATACCGCCGGATTCCTCGGCTCCCAGCAAATACTGTCCGGTCATCATAAGCTCTGTAATATATTTGAATCCGACGGGTGTTTCGCGTATCAGCAGATTATGCGCTTTAGCCACCTGGTCCAGCAGGTGCGACGTAATAACGCTGCGGCACACGCGCCCTGTCATGCGTTTGTTTTTAACAAGATGCTCCAAAATCAGCGCGGAAATAGCGTTGGGCGAAACCCAGTTTCCCTCGTTGTCTATGATGCCGAATTTGTCGCAGTCCGGGTTGCACGCTATGCCGATATCAAGTTTTTTTGAGACGACAAGTTTTGACAATTCTTCAAGAGACACCGGCCCGGCGTTCGGTATTTTGCCGCCGAAAAGCGGGTCCGAACCCTCGTGCAGGCCGAAAACCTGCGCGCCGTGCCTCTCCAAAAACGGCCGGAAATAATTTGACGCCGCGCCGAAAAACGGGTCCACGCCGACTTTAAGTTTTGCTTTTTTTATAGTTTTTACATCGAGGACTGTACCAAGATAATTCAGAAATTCTTTCTGAAAATCAAAAATAGTGATGGCGGAATTTAAATAATCATAATCGGACGAAGACATTTTGAGCGCGTTCGACGTTTCGCCCGGAATGCGGTTTTCAATATCCTGCGTGACTTCGTTGTTCGCTATGCCGCCGTAAAACGAAATCCATTTTACGCCGCCAACGTAATATTCGGCCTCGCTCGCCGTGATTACAATAGCGCCGACGGCCCCGTCTTTCAGCAACGCCCATTCCGCTACCGGCGTGGGTAGAGGACTCTGCGCGAATTTAACGGTAATCCCGTTCGCGCTCAGCACGTTCGCGGCCACTTTTGCCAACTGCTCCGCCAGAAAACGCGTATCGTGCCCGACGATAACCAGCGGGCGCTTGTGTTTAATATTTTTTTCTTTAAGGTGCCGCTGGTAGCCTTCGCCTTCAAAGCCGTAGTAAGGATTTTCAAAAATATGCGCGCAAATGCCGTGCGCCAGCCGCTGCACGTTTAAAGCGGTAAGCCCGCCGGCGATAACCGACCGGAACCCGGACGTACTAAACTTAATTTCTTCGTTCATAGGGCTATAGTATACAAAAAAATAGTGTTATTTTAAACATTATTTTTAAGCCAGCCGTAAAACTCCGCCACCGTGTCAAAAATTTTAAAAGGTTTCCTGGCGGCCTGAGCGTCTTTGTCGGCGTTGACAAACCACGCGGCGGAAAGCGCGGTGACGCCGGCGGCTTTGGCGTCGTCAATATCCGTAGCCGCGTCGCCTATATAAAAGACATGCGACGTGGACATACGCCACGAAGACAGAACCTCTTCAATGCACTGCGTTTTTATACTTTTGAGAATGGAACCTGTTTTTACCGTCTCAAAATAAGAACCTAGGCCGGTTTTCCTGAGAATCACTTCTGTGCTTGACGCGCCGCGGCCAGTTACAAGCGCCGTTTTTACGTCGTGCGTTTTTAAAAATTCCAGCGCGTCAAAAATGCCGGGGAAAACAATTTCTTTATCCGCGCGCTCCTCAAAATACCGCGCGTAAAAGCGAACCCCCTCTTCCCATTTTGAGCCGAGGCAGTCCTGAAACAAAGAGTCTTCCGTTTTGCCGAAGTGTTTATAAATGTCTTCATTGTCCAAAACTTTACCCGAGATATGCCTGATTGTTTCTTTAGAACCCGCCAGCGAAAGCGGCAGGGTGTTTGTAAGCGTGCCGTCCAAATCAAAAATAATAGAATGAATTTTTTTCATACATATATTCTATAAAATAAAAAAGGCCCGCTATAAAACGGGCCGTCCTCCGATTATTTTCCTCTCCCTGAAAGGGAGAGGACACAGGTGAGGGTTTTGAAACACAAATATGCGCCGTTGCCGTTAAATCTATTCAAGACATCGCCATTCCGGGGCCGATAAAGTGAAAATCCTAAGTTGATGAACAACAATATGTTGTGTACATATTGTGTTCAGAACCCTCACCCTGCCCTCTCCCTTTCAGGGCGAGGGATAAAACTTGTACCCGCGCGCATTTACAGCGCGCATCAACAAGTTCAATTTGCAAAAATAAACAAATTGAGATATTATGTATTATGTAAATGGAGGGCCCTATATACTCACTTAGCTTGTGGGAAACGGTATATAAGGCCCCTTAGCACCCAAGGGTGGGATGCAGTTGTACCTTTCCCGCGCGGTCTTGAGCCCGCGCAGGCTGAGGCACGATTTAAAAAACGTTGTTCCCGTTCCCTTGGTATAATGAAGCCCAAAAAAGACTATATATCAATACTAACTTAGTATTAATATTTTGTCAAGAGTTTTTTTGGGCCGCGGGGGAATATGACATTTGCGGAACTTATAAAAAAGTGGAACAAAGGAATAGAGTACGGTTCCCAGGCAAAACTGGCAAAGAAAGTGGGCGCGTCAACGGCCAGCCTGGCAAACTGGGTTAAGGGTAATTACCTACCCAACCCGGATATGCAGCTGAAAATTTCAAACGAGCTGGGCGTTTCTCTTGACGAACTTCTGGAAGCGCTGCTTAACACGAAAGAAGAAAAAAAGTCCGGCTACGTGACGCCTGCCGACGTGCCGGTAAAATACGCGAAAGTGGTGGCGTCGATATCGTCGGAAAAATTTACCGGCGTTATGGAAACCGCCGCGCCGGCGGACGTGCTGCCTTTCCCGTACCGCGGCAAGGAAGACGATATTTACGCGTTAAAAGTAGTCGGCGGCGTACTGGAGCCGGCCGCGCGGGACGGCGAATATCTGATAGTAAAAAAGCAGATTTATGCCGACGACGGCCAGACGGTAATAGTAAAAACCGGCGGTCAATGGGCTCTTAAAATTTACAAAAAAACCGAGCTGGGCGCGCAGCTGTTGTCCGTCAACAAAACCGCGCCGCCGCTCAAAGTAAAACCGGAAGATTTGGAAATAGAAGGCGTAATAATAATGTCCGTCAGAAAATGGTGGTAAAAATTTGAAATGGATTACGGAAGTTTATAAGTTTTCCAGCTTGAAGCCGTTGTATAACTTTTCAGCCCGAGGACTTTCTCGCAAAAATTATCCGGCCCGGTAATAGCCGTATGAATAGAACATGACAGCGTGTTTGTGCTGGTGTCATACTTTATGCCGTAGCAGCCGTACTGGGTGGTTTTTCTAGCGGCAATAGGAACTAAAGTAACTCCAGGGCTTATAGTGTTCATGGCTACCATATAATCGCCGACTTGGGCTATTGTGTCTTGGTCCGTAGAAGAAGTGCTGTAGCCGCTCCCAGTCGGAGACACAGCGAGCTGGCAGGCGTTTGAACTCACAGCGGACGGAGAAGGCAACTCAATATCCAAGTCGCTGAATTTAAAAGGCATGGCGCCGTTCTCAAGCTGGTACCTTCTAACCGACTCGCCCAAAGCTCTGACAAGATTCATAGTCGTATAAGCGCGTGATTTATCCACCGACTTGCGGTACTGCGGCAAAGCTATGGCCGCAAGTATGCCTACTATGAGAACCACTATCAACAACTCAATAAGCGTAAACCCTTTTTTAAACATAAAAAACGCTCCGGCAAAAATATATTTACAAAATTATATGAAATTTACTCCGGATATGGAAGAATATAGTCAAACAACAATTTTGTAATCCAAAATTATTATCCTTCCTTAAGCTATTGACTTATAATTTGATTATTCTTATATTATATAGAGAATTAAACTTACTATGTGAACGGAGAAAATATGAAAAAAACAATTTTTGTCTTATTTACGCTGTTCGTCTGCGCCGGCGCTTACGCGCAGAACGCGGACATGAAGTTTTCCATTAACAAAGACTGGTGCTCTACGAGAAGCAAAATAGACATACACGGCGGTCTTTTGGATGGGAAATTTATATCGTGCGACAAAGACAGCGAGCAAACCTGCATGGAAATAGCGCAGGATTTGGAAGACCTGCTTAAAAACGCCGGCGCGGCCCAATACTTGAAAAGAAGTGACGGAAATCTATATCTTGATTTGCCTTATGATTTCCAAGCCGTCAACAGGTCTCAGCAAGAAAACCTTAATGACAAACAGCAGCAAGAGAATCTCCTTAACGCCATGAAAGTCTACCAGGCCAAAAAACTTGCCGGAATAAAACAAAAAACGCAATATCCGTTCTATTACGCAGTTGATATCCGCGCAGATGTGTATGGGCAGATGTGGGACACAAAATGCGGCAATGAAGATGAAAAGGCCGGCGGGTTATCATATATTTTCTGGCTTGTTAATACAGACAACGATAAAAATTTAAAAAAGGGTAAAGAAACAGCCGACGCCGAAGGAAGCGATTATACCGTCGCTCTTTTTACCAGCCCAGCCATCTATATAAGAAACGATAGAAAATAAAACGCGGACGTTTTGTAAAGAAATATCCCCCGAGCTCCGCCAGGGGGATATTTTTTTAAATAAAAACGCCCCCTAGGAGAATCGAACTCCTCTTTTCGGATTGAAAATCCGACGTCCTAACCGATAGACGAAGGGGGCTTAAATTTAATGCTTACTTCTCAAATTGTATCACAAATTTCGCTTCGCTTATTTACTTCCGCAGATTGGAATAAATTACTTTTTCACAGGATTTTGAGATGGATTTGAATTTTTCTCGCAGAGAGGTATATTGGCAAGCAACGCGCGGAGCGCGGGCATATCCGAACGGAGGGAAAAATTCAAAGACGCTCAAAAGCCGAAGAAAAAGTGCGCCCGGTGAGATTTGAACTCACGGCCACCCGCTTAAAAGGCGGATGCTCTACCCCTGAGCTACGGGCGCATTTACTTCAAAATTTGTCAAAAAAATACCAGGGCCGTTTCAGGCTCAACCCTGACATATAATATTTTACCAAAAACTTTTTTGGCTGTCCACCTTATTGTCAACAGTCCCATTATTTTATATGGTATACATATGAAAGAAAATGAAAGAATTAAGGCTTTAATCAATCTGATAGCGGGCGAAACGCAGGAAAATGCCGACAGGCTGAAAACCGAACTCGCCGGCGTTATCCGCGAAAGTCCGGCCGCGTTTAAAGACATGCTTGAAAAAGAATTTAAAGACGACACGCCGCTCTTCGTCCACACTCTGCTGGAAGAAATGGCTTTTGACAAACTAAAAGACGGATTTGCCGTTTTCGCGTCAAAAATTAATCCGGACCTTGAGGAAGGGCTTGAACTTGTCAGCCGTTTTCACAATCCTTTTTTGCAGACGGAAACTCTGCGCCGCCATATGGATATTCTGACGGAAAAACTGCGTCCGTTCATGCTTAACTGCGCGGATATTCTGGACATAGCGCAGGTCTTTCAGGTAATATTTTTTAAGACGTTAAAATTTGAAGCCGTTACGATAAAATTAAAACCCGAACACTTGTCTTTCGAAGTTTTTCTGGACACGCGCGAAGGCACCGGCCTGATGAACGCCGCGCTTTATGTGATGTCCGCCCAGCGTTTTAACTTAGACGTAAATATAGTAGATTTCTCAGGCCGCCTGATGGTCAGTTTTGAAGACGAGAATTACAGCGAGCCTTTTTACGCGGACCCTTTTGACGGCGGCAAAGTGCTTACGCTGCGCGAGTGCATGGACTACACCGCCGCCAGAGGTCTTACGTGGGACAACGGCTGTCTTACCCCGCTGACGACGCGCCAGATAATAAAACGCGCGCTGGCCAATATGGTTTTTGTTTATAAAAAAATTAACGACGAACAAAAACTCAGATTTTTACGTGAATACATATCAATGTTTGAATAAGATTGCAGAACATTGTTAACCAGCCGCGCGCAAAGTAATTTTTTGAAAATTTTAATTTTCTTTGCGACGAGCATAGCCGACAGGCGGAGCCTATGTAAGGAGCAAAAAAATTAAAATTTTCAAAAAATTACAAAGCCCGAAGGGTTTGCCGGTTATTTGGCAAACGCGCGGCTGGTTAACAATGTTCTGTAATCTAAGGGAGAGCTGATGCACATATACTACTGGTGGTTAATAATAGGCGTGATTTTGATTATAGGCGAAATGTTTACGACGGATTTTTCGCTTGCGTGCATAGGTTTGGCGGGCGTGCTCACGGCGTTACCCGCGTATTTAGGCGCGTCGTTTATCATACAGGCAATATTTTTTGCCGTCGTCGCGATAATTTTATTTTTGACTGTGCGGCCTTTCGCGCTCAAATATCTTCACAGAAATGACGGCAAGGCAAAAACAAACGTTGACGCGCTTATCGGAAGAAAAGGCCTTGTGACGGAAGAAATTAACGCGGAAAAAAATACCGGCCGCGTGCAGATAGACGGCGATTTTTGGAAAGCGGTCTCGGCAAAAGACATTCCAGCCGGTGCCGAAGTAAAAGTGGAAAAAATGGAAGGGATAATTCTGACTGTAAAAGGAGAAAATAAATGAGCGGACTTGTAATATTTGCGGTTGTAATAATACTGCTGGCTGTTTTTATAATTTCAAGAGGCATAAGGGTTATACGTCAGGCCGAGGTAATGATTATCGAACGCCTCGGCAAATACCATGAAACTCTGACGTCCGGCATAAATTTAATAGTGCCTTTTATCGATACGCCGCGCAGAATCGAGTGGAAAAAGACGGCCGATATCGGCGGCCGCAGCGTGTCTTACACGGAGATGCTTGAACGCATTGATTTGCGTGAAACGGTTTACGACTTCCCGCGCCAGAGCGTTATTACAAAAGATAACGTAAGCATTGAAATTAACGCGCTTATTTATTTTCAGGTAACGGACCCTCTGCGCGCGACGTATGAAATCACCTCTCTCCCGACGGCCATAGAAAAACTTACGCAGACGACGCTGCGTAACGTCGTCGGCGAACTTGATTTGGACCAGACTTTAACTTCGCGCGAAACCATTAACAGCAAACTGAGCCACATTCTTGACGACGCGTCCAACAAATGGGGCGTAAAAGTAAACCGCGTCGAGCTGCAGGACATTATACCGCCCAAAGAAATTAAAGAAGCGATGGAAAAACAAATGAGGGCCGAACGCGACAAACGCGCTGCGATTCTGGAAGCCGAAGGTTTAAAACAGTCCCAGATTTTAAAAGCCGAGGGTATTAAAGAATCCGAAATTAAAAAGGCGGAAGGTTCCCGCCAGTCTCAGATTCTTGAGGCCGACGGCCAGGCGCAGGCCCGCGTAAGAGTGGCGGAGGGCGAAGCCGCGGCGGTCAAAATGGTTTCAGACACCGTCGCCGTTCACAGCAACCCGGCGCAGTATTTAATCAGTTTAAAATATATTGAAGCGCTGCAAAAAATGGTTGACGGCAAAGACAATAAACTCGTCTATATGCCGTACGAAGCCACCGCCATTTTAGGCGCGGTGGGCGCGGTAAAAGAACTGATTAATAAACAAGACCAGCATACGCCGCCGCAGGCTCCGGTTAACAAATAACCTATATAAACTAATTGTGCCAAAGCGCCGCCGTTGCAAAACGGCGGCGCTTTTTTATTCTTTTACTGCTATAATAACATTATGAAGCATAAGGCTAAAAAAGCAGTTCATTTCTGCCTGACTGCGGCAGTGCTCGCTACCACAATATTTCTTATCAACTACGCCGTAAAAAAAGGATTCACGCTCAGTTCTTACCTCTCAAACACGCAGCAATGGCAGCCTCCGGCGCCCGTCGCGCCATCCGCGCGTGACGCTTTTATCCCGCCGGACCATATACCGTTTGACATAACCCGCGGTACCATAAGAACTATAGCGGGCACGGGTTACCCGGGGTTTACGGGCAATGGTATTTTAATCGCAACCCAGTCTCTGCTTAACCGTCCGTGCGGCGTGCGCGTTGATGATTATTCAAACGTCTATATTTTAGACTGCGGCAACCGCCGGCTGAGACAAATTTTCCCGAACGGTAATATCACCACCCTCGCCGGAAATCTGAAAGACGATTTCCCCAGAAATAATTTTTCCGCCGAAAGATTCAGCCTTCAAAACCCGACGGATTTTGTCTGGGATTCCGACGGTAATTTTTATATTTCCGACGCGGATTTAAACCGTATAATAAAATTTGACGAAAACCGCCTGCTTACATTTTTTGCCGGCGACGGCGAAGACAAAAACGACGGCGACGGCGGCCTTGCGTTTAACGCCGGCATCGCTCACCCGTCCGCGCTGGCCATAGACGAAGACGATAACATTTTTGTCTATACCGAAAATATTGTGAGGAAAATCGACGCGCGCGGAATAATCACCACTGTCCAGGACGCGCCGCCGAATATGCATTGCCGCGCGGTTGACCGGGACGGCAATTTATACGAGGCCGAAGGCAACCAGATAATAAAAATTTCAGACGGTAAAAAAACTGTAATAGCAGGCACCGGCGACGCCGGATATTTCGGCGACGGCCTGCCCGCGGATTTGGCGGAACTCAACGCCCCGGACTGCGTCGCTGTGGACCGGGTTGGCAGCGTTTATATAGCGGACACCGGCAACAACGCCATACGCAAAATTATTTATAACAGATAAAAAAGGAGGACGAATTATTATGACGGATAAAGAAAAAATGACAGAAATAAGGAATTTGTTTTACAAGATGACGCTGATAGGGTTTGTAATACTTTTTATAGGGCTTATATTTTGCGCGGCGGGCCCGAAGTTTTTGGCGTGGTGGAGCTCATTTCTCTTCGGCACGGGCGATATCGCCGTGCCGCTGTTAATTTTATTCGGCCTGTTAAAAACTCTTGTAATAACGTTATTCCTTATTCCCGCGCTGGCGCTTCACTGGCAATGTAAATGCAAAAAATAGAATAAAAAACCCGCCTTCCGGCGGGTTTTTATTTTACGTTTTTTTACATCCAAAGCTGCAGTTTGGTTACTTTATCTTCCTTCCGCACCTTAGGTTCTCCAACCAGTTCCTGAATAAAAATTTCGGCGGAAAATATTTTTGTGCCTATGACAAGATGCCCGGCTTTCGTGTTGCCCGCTTTGTCGGCCAGCACGATATGCGCGTGGACAAAAGGCCTGTTGTCTTTAATGCTGACGTTGCCGGTCAAAGACGCTATTTCCAACTCCTGGTTAAGCGTAATTTTTTCATATTTCTTTTTAACCTGGTCAAAATAGTTTATCGTCGCGTTTTCAGCGGCGCCTATGCCGCTTATCACGCCGCATTTTACCTGGTTGTCGTGGCAAAACGCCGTCAGCGCGTCCAGCAAATCTTTACCTTTCGGCAGCCTGAAAATATAGGTTCTGCCTGTTAAATACGGTTTCTCTTCAGCCATAGTTTACCTCTCTTTGATGAAATTCGTTATATTGAATATTATACCATGCCCGTCAAGTCCCGCTTCCTCATACAGATACGCGGGCTTGCCGCTGCCGAGGTAGCGTCCGTTTTTATGCGGCCACATAGTATACTTTTTGCCTTTGTCCGACAAAATCAAATCCGCGATAGTCGGCAACGTAAAATCCGTCAGGCCGAAAGCTTTTTGCCGCGCGGCTAGCGGCAATATTTTATTCTGTTCTTCCTTGGTGAGCATATCAAAAAGTTCGCGGCTGGTCACATACCACGCGTTGATTTTTACGCCGGATTTTTTAAGCTCCGGCAGCGCGCCGTTAATAAAATTACGCGCTACTCCCGCGCCCTGTATAATGATATCGCAGTCGCTTTCCCCGCCGCAGTCGACAAGACGGTAAATACCTTTAACCGCGTCCGCCGCTTTGCCTAAACCAAGCGCGGCGCGGTCCAAAAATTTTTCGCTTGAACGTATGACAAAAGGCGCCAGCACCGCCGGACGTTTTGACAGCGCGTAAGTAACGCACGGCCACACTTCGTCCACTTCAAACGGCGTCAGGCAAACAGCCAAACCCTTCGGGAAATTCTGCTGGAAAAGCTGCAAAGCCTGCGGGTCCGCGTGCGTCGGGCCATCTTCCCCCGTCGGCACGCCGGCATGTCCGTCAAATTGTATAACGGTATTTACCGGAGTTCCCAGCGCTAGATGTTTCGCCTCCTGCCCAATGGCGTGCAGGCGCATGGCCACGTGGCCGAAACTCGCGAAAGCCGCGTAAGACGCCGCAACGCCTATATGCGAACCGAAAGCGGAAATGCCCGTCGCCACGGCGTTCAACCCGTCCTCGCAAATACCGCCGTCGGCAATAAGTCTGGTGAGTCTGTTCGTATTTTTATTATAAAAACCTTTTGGAAAATCTTTAGCCGCGTTAGCCGCGTTCGTGGAACCGTACAAATCGGCGGAGCCGACGAGCATTGTCCCTTTGGTTTCCCTGTTTATAAAACCAAGAACGTCGCCCAGCGCGCCGCGCAAGGTATATGGTTTTCCCGTCTCAAAAATGAATTCTTTCGGCGGCTTGAACGAGTCAAATTTCGTATAAACGTCTTCCGTTTTGCCAAGCCACACCGTCGGCTCAGGATTTTTAATTTTAAGTTTTTCCGCCGCGGCCTCAATTTTGGAATTTATAAAGGAAGATAATTCCGGGGTTTTTTTAACAGCTTCTCTCACGGCTAGCAGCGTATTCCAAAAACAGTCTTCAATCCCCTGCGGCGTCTGTTCGCCGCAGAAACGCGGTATCGGCACGCCGAACGCTTCCTCAAATTCAGCCAGCGTATGATAAAATTCGTCAGACGCGAATTTGTGGCCTGAGCCGTGTGAACTCCTGCCTTCTATGCCGTATTTCCAGCCTTTGATTGTCTTATAAATAACCGCGGTCGGCTGTCCGTTTTTCAGGCCGGCGGCGGTTTTTTGCGCGGCGTAAATTTGTTCGTAATTATGCCCTTCCGGCACAAAAATTACGTTCCAATCATTAATATAAAAAAGTTCCATCGGCGTCCACTGCACGTAATCGCCGGGCGTAACGCCGTCGGAGCAGACTTTGTTGGAATCTATAGACGCCTGGTTCCAGTCAAGGTGCGCGACAAGATTATCCAAACCCGCGCCCGCGGCCATAGCGATAACTTCCGCGCACCGGCCGGCCGTCAAACCGCCTTCGCCTTCAATAATATTTACGACGGGACAGTTTTTTTCAAACGCGTCCGCCGCGCCGAAAGCCATTCCCACCGCGCTGCCGAACCCGACTCCGCTTGCACCGGTGCTCGTCTTGACAAACGGAACAACCGGCTCCGGATGGCCTCCCAGCGGCTTGGTTTTAAATTCTTTAAACAGCTTCGTAGGCGTAACTGAATTTCGGCGGAAACCCAGCAAATCTTCCAGTCTCAACTGGTCTTTAATATCTTTGGCTGAATTTTTAGCCGCGGCGCATTCATTGCGGAGCGCCCACATGGCGTACAGCCCCAGCGCCTTATGCCCGGCGGCGTAAGAAATAATATCGGCCCTGTTGTCGGCGGGATTGGACAGTGTATAAGCCATCTCGTTAAAAATAATATTCTGCACAAAACGCCCGCAGGAAATACTGCCGCCCGGATGGCCGGACAGCGGCGCGAAATTATACAAAACCGCGCACAGCGCGCGGTAAATAATATCAAACTTTTCAAATTTTTCTTTTTCGCCGGCCGGCATTTTGTGCAACGCCAGAATATCGCCGCTCGCGGCGTTAATATATTTTGCGCGTTTAACGCCCAAAACAAAATTTTCACTCATAAAATCTCCTAAAAATCAAAGTTATATTTGCAGCAGTTTTCTATAAAAGCAACCGTCAAATCAACTGCGGCGTCAACGTCCGCTTTTGAACAGGTCTCAATACTGGTGTGTAAATATCTTGTAGGCAGAGACAAAATCCCCGTCGGCACGCCGCTTTTTGTTTTATGTATGACTGCGGCGTCGTTGGAGCCCGCTTCCGACACGCACAACTGATACTTAATATTATTTTCTTCCGCCAGTTTTATAAGAAAATTTACCATTTGCGGATTAACAAGCGTGCCGGCGTTCATAAGCGTAACGGCTACGCCTTTTCCGACGCAGCAGCCGTACTCCTGCGGCGGAACGCCGGGAACGTCGCTTGCTCTCGTCGCGTCGACAACCAAAGCCGCGTCCGGGTCTATTCCGTAGGCGGCGGTTACCGCGCCGCGCAGGCCGACTTCCTCCTGCACGGTAACGGCGGCGTAAATATCGCAGTCAAATTTTTTTATTTTTTTAAGCGCTTCCAAAATTATGTAAACGCCGACGCGGTCGTCAATAGTTTTTGAGGTAATGTGGCCGGAACCGAACTCAACGGCCGTCCTGTCATACCCCGCGCGGTCGCCGATACTGATAATATTTTTCGCTTCCGCGTCCAGAGCCGTATCAATAAATAAATTTTTTATGCCCGGCGCTTTTGCCGCGTCCGCCGCGTCTAGGACATGCGGCGGCTTTGTGCAAACAACGCCGTTAAGCGGCCCTTTGGCGGTTTGGATTATGACGCGCTGGCCGGGCAGAGTTCTTGCGTCAATGTTGCCCAGTTTTATAAAACGGAGGAACCCGTTGTCGTCGATATGGCTGACCATAAGACCGACTTCGTCCATATGCGCGGCAAGCATAAGCTTGCGAACGCCGCGGCCTTTTTTATAGGCGATAATATTACCCATGTTGTCGACGCGGATTTCGTCCGTCAGGGGTTTTAAAAGTTTGAGTATCGCCGCGCGCACGGCCTCTTCCCTGCCGGAAACGCCGGGAAGTTCCGCGATTTTCTTAAATAATTGGAAGTCCATGAGATGATTTTATCAAATAAAGTAAGAGAGGACAAACAGCGCGAGGGGCGGGAATAGACCGTTCTGACAAAAAAATTCTCCCGATTGAAACAGGGAGAATTTTTTTGTAATTTATTTTGCCGTACACTGCGTCCCGTCCCAGACGGGCAGTGCCGTCGGGCATTTGCAGTTTCCGGAAGAGTCTGCAGTCTGCCCGCCCGGACACGGCTGACATTGCGCCCCGTCCCATATAGGCGTAGCCGCGGGACAAGTACAAGCGCCGTTAGAAGAAGCCTGCTGTCCACCGGGACACCCTGTGCATTGGCTCCCGTCCCAAATTGGACTTGAAGCGGGACATACGCAAGCCCCCTGCCCGTTAAGCACCTGCCCTCCGAAACAATTAGAAGTACATTGGTTCCCGTCCCAAACAGGGCTTGAAACCGGACATACGCAGGTGCCCGTGCCGCTGAGCACTTGTCCGCCGTAACAGTTAGAAGTACATTGATTCCCGTCCCAAACAGGACTTGAAACCGGACATACACAGGTGCCGGTACCACTGAGCACTTGTCCGCCGTAACAGTTAGAAGTACATTGGTTTCCGTCCCAAACAGGACTTGAAACCGGACATACGCAGGTGCCGGTACCGCTAAGCACTTGTCCTCCACGGCACTGATTGATACAATTAGAGCCGTCCCAAACAGGTTTGTCCGCCGGACAAGCGCATGTCCCATTAACAAGCTCTTGCCCTCCAAAACAATTATCGGTGCATTTTGTACCGCTCCAAACAGGGGCAGTCGACGGGCAGAAGCAGCCGCCTTTGCCGTCTGCCTCTTGTCCGCCGGGACATCCTGTGCATGTCGTGCCGTTAAAAATAGGGGTATCTGTCGGGCATGAACAGTTTGTTCCGGCGGGACAGGCGCTGCAGGTCGTCCCGTCCCATACGGGTTTATTTGAAGGACACACGCAGGTGGTTCTATATGTGCCGCTTATATTTGTAGACTGCTGCCCTCCGGTACACATTGACACGCATTGCGTCCCGTCCCAAAAAGGGATATTTTGCGGACAAGCACAAACGGACCTGTATGAACCGGACACGTTTGAGGCAGTTTGTCCTCCGGTACAAGTTTTAACGCAATTCTCTCCGTCCCATAACGGCGTAGTTGCGGGACAGGTACAACCGGAAGCATATACACCACTGGTATATGATGTATCCTCTCCACCGGTACAAGTCGCAACGCAATTCTCTCCGTTCCATAACGGCGTAGCCGTGGGACACACACAGCCGGAAGCATATTGGCCGTTTGTATATGCTGTAATCTGTCCGCCGGTGCAGGTTGCGACGCACTGCGTTCCGTTCCATAGCGGCGTGGCCGTAGGACACACACAGCCGGAAGCATATTGGCCGTTTGTATATGCTGTAATCTGTCCGCCGGTGCAGGTTGCGACGCACTGCGTTCCGTTCCATAGCGGCGTGGCCGTGGGGCACACGCAGCCGGAAGCATATTGGCCGCTGTTATATGCGGTAATCTGTCCGCCGGTGCAAGTAGCCACGCACTGCGTTCCGTTCCATAACGGCGTAGCGGTGGGACAGGTACAGCCGGAGCGGCCGCCGGAAGATGTAACAACCTGGCCTCCGGTACAAGTCGCGACACATTCTGTCCCGTTCCACAAAGGAGTACTGGCGGGACACTGACAGCTGCTCTGGCCCGGGGTACACAAGACCGTGCATTTGCTGCCGTCCCATGTCGGCAAATTGGCCGGGCATTTGCACGCGCCGTTTTCGCAAATTTGGTTGCTTGTGCACACCGGCGTGCACTGGAAAGTGCCGTTTCCGCCTACTCCGTCAAGAAGATAAACATTATAGTTTCCGTTTGTTTCGTCCAGTTTGACTCCGTTAAGAGAGCGGCAAAGTTTATTCGCCTTATCATCGGTCTGAGGCGCTTCACAGTGCCTTTCGCCGGGGAACTGCGGAGATTTGGGGAAATATTGTTTATAAACGTTTGTCAGTCTGTTATCCTGCGCGCTTACATAAAGGTAATCTCCCGAAGCGCTTATTTTAAATATGATTTGACCGTCTTGAAGTGTAACCGTGTTCCCGGAAACTTGCTGCCCCTCCCCCAGAGATATGTTTAGGTCTGCAAAGTTGTCCGTATAATCCCCGGTCGTAAGGTGATACTCTGTCTGCGCGGTAACTATTGCCTTGGCCATAGGCATAAGATTTGTAAACCTGGTTTTGTTAACGGCGGTTAAGTAAACGGGCAAGGCTATTGCGGACAATATTCCTATGATAAGCACGACGACAAGAAGTTCTATTAACGTAAACCCTTTGGTTTTCTTCCCGGAAAACCCAAAAAAAGAAAAAATATTTTGCGGCATAATTCTATACCCCTTATTAAAATAAATTTTTATATATTATATAAAATGTTATATAGAATCAATATACATTAAAAAGAATATTTGCACTATATATTTAAAACAGTATTTCCGCTGACACTTTTTTGTTATCCACCGCGCCGGCAAAAAATAGTAAAATGTATTGTAAATTAAAATATGTCGGAGGAATAAAAATGACAGTTTCTTATAAAGAACTAGGTTTCGTAAACACGAGGGAAATGTTTAAAGACGCTATGAAAAACGGCTACGCCGTGCCGGCCTATAATTTCAATAATATGGAACAGCTGCAGGCTATTATTACGGCGTGCGTCGAGAGCGGCAGCCCGGTAATTTTGCAGGTGTCTTCCGGCGCGCGCAAATACGCGAACGCCACCCTGCTCCGCTGGATGGGCCGCGGCGCCGTCGAGATGATGAAAGAACTCGGCAAGCCGGTGCCCGTTACGCTGCACCTTGACCACGGCGACAGTTTTGAACTTTGCGTGGACTGCATTGAAAGCGGTTTTTCTTCGGTAATGATAGACGGTTCGCATCTGCCGTATGAAGAAAATATCGCGCTGACAAAAAAAGTCGTCGAATACGCGCACAAGCATGATGTGACCGTTGAGGGCGAGTTGGGCGTTCTGGCAGGCATTGAGGACGAAGTTTCCGCCGAACATCATACCTACACGGACCCGGCGCAGGTTGAAGATTTTGTCAAAAGAACGGGCGTTGATTCGCTGGCGATTTCCATAGGCACCAGCCACGGCGCTTACAAATTTAAAGTCAAACCCGGCCAGTCCGTCCCGCCGCTGCGCTTTGATATTTTGGCGGAAGTTGAAAAAAGGCTTCCCGGCTTTCCGATAGTTCTTCACGGCGCGTCCTCGGTTGACCAGACGGCCGTCGCCACCATCAACAAATACGGCGGCAAACTTGAAAACGCCGTCGGCGTGCCGGTGGAACAGTTAAGAAAAGCCGCCGCCAGCGCCGTCTGCAAAATCAACGTCGATTCCGACGGGCGTCTTGTAATGACCGCCGCCATACGCAAAGTATTCGCGACGAAGCCGGAAGAGTTTGACCCGCGCAAATATTTAGGCCCGGCCAGAACCGACCTTATCGCGATGTACAAAGATAAAAACCAAAACGTCCTGGGTTCCGCGGGAAGAGTGAAATAAGATTACTAATAAAAACCCCCGGCTTTACAGCCGGGGGTTTTTATTTCAAAGATTTTACATCAGCAGCATTTTACGGTTCTGTATCCCCCGGAATAGGAACCTCCTCCCGTTACCGTGCAGCTAAGGCCCCTGACCTGGCAATAAACTCCGACGTTGTTTGAATTGGGCCAGCAGTTTCCCACCACCTGGCACGAAGATGAGCATGGTACGCCGGGGGCGCCCGTAAGCCCCTGGCATTGCGCTTTGCAGGCTTCCACGGCCACGGCCGGAGTAGCGTTTGACACGTCTATGTTGCTTGGACATATGTAGTTAATGCCAGTCTGTGAACAAGTTCCTGAGCATCTGGTCTGCATGGTAGAAAATTGATAAGTGTCTGAAAGCGTAGTCCATGAGCCCCCTTGTGAAGTTGTACACGAACCGGTCTGAATATAATCAGTACAAGTTTTCCCGGAGTCATTCGGACCGCAGGTGAAAGAGCTTCCGGCATCTCCGTTGCATGTGTCAAGGGAATTATTAATGGGGCACGAGAAAGTCGTATAAGTCCAGCTTCCGTAAGTACTTGTGCAGGATGACGCCTGGCAGCATTCGCTTGAACTGTTTACATAATAGTCCACGCCGGATATTCTGGTTTGGCCCGCAGGGCAGCTGGCCGGGCAGGCATATTTACAGTAAGACGGGGAAAAATCCGCGTTTCCGCCCGTCCACATTTTACCGCCGCTGACTGTCATACAGCATGTGCTTTTGTTGGCATTTTGATACGCGTTAGCAGGGGTAGCGGTATCTAAACAGCAGGTAGTCGCGTTATTTGTCAGCCCGGGCGTAGCCTGATTGCACCGGCAATGTTCATAAGGCGTAGCCGCAAACACCGCCGCAGAAATAAATAAAAACGCAAAGAGCTCAAAAATCTTTATTATTTTTTTCACAAAAAACCTCCTTAATAATCTTGGAATCACACTTATATTTTAACCCGAAAAAAAGTTAATCCAAAATAACTAAAAAGGCTATGTTTTTTTACGACTGAGACGATTCCAGCTACCTGGCCGTTGCAAAACAATATTTTCTGATTTTTATATGAAAAAGCCCGTACCATTTAATGGTACGGGCTTTTGAGCTAATTTGAATTTTTTTCAAACTTCAGCAACAGGTAACCGCTCTTTGCTGATAAGTGGCGCCGTTACATTTGCAGCCTGCCGTAGGGACCATCCCGGTTGTGCCGGTGGCAATACACGTTTTGGCTGACGGCGCCACAAAACATATATAGGTGCCGCTGTTACCTTGCGCGGCGCATTTTGCCTGGCACCATGCAACGGCATTTGTATTTGTTGTGGTAGCACTTGACTGCCCGGCCGCGGGAAGAGTAAAATAAATTCAAAAACCAAAAAACCGCCGCGGTTTAAACCGTGGCGGTTTGTTTAGTTATTTCAAATACGTATTATTGACACCAGTAATCCCTGTAAAAATATCCTGGGTTTATAAAACAGGCAACCATATATTGGTTCCCTCCGCTGTTAAACCTGCACGCTCTTACGCCATAACCGTTAGACCACGCACTGGTGCCGTTAGCGTTAGCCTGAGCGGTTATACTGTTATAGCTGGAACTGGAAGAAGGAAAAAAGGCCGCGCCCGGACAACCCGCGCTGATAAAGGCAGACGTGCTGGCGTAACCGGCCGGGCAATCGCTAACTCCTGAAATGTTGCAGGCTGTACCGACGCAAGACCCTGAGTATCCCCCCCAAATTGACCCCGTATCGGCATCTTTTGCATATTTTACGTCAAAGTAATCCTTATAGGCAGTTGCCGTGGCCGGCAATGCACTTATTTGCGCGGCAGTCGCGGGATTAATATTATCCCCCCAAGCGTCCGTGAGACAAACGCTGGAAGACGGGGTACACATATTCCAGGTTTCACTTGTCAAAGAACACGTAATACTTGGCGCCGCCATACAGCATGCGCCGTCGTCCGAATAACTTACGCTCGTTCTGGTTTGTCCCGTAGGACATGTAGACGCGCACGTTGTCTTGCACTTACCGCTGCTTGTGTCGAATGTTAACCCAGTCCCTGAAAAATAGGAAGTGCCTACATCACACCCTTGTTGTCTGTAAGTGCAGCAGTCATTAAGAGAACTGACTCCTAATGAACTAAAATTCCCGCCGGTATACTGTTTACACCGGCACGCGTGATAGTTATCACCGCAAGCGGCATAAGCGTGAACTGCAAACATTAAAACCGCTCCGGCGGACAGCAATAAAACCGTTGCCAGCGTTAAATTTATTTTTTTCTTTTTCACAAAAGGCCTCCTTAATAATCATGGGATTACTCTTATATTCTAAATCAAAAAATACGTAGTCCATAATAACTAAAAAGGCTATGTTTTTTTACGACGGAAGCGATTCCATCTTAGGAATAACTTTAGAACGCAGTTTTTTGACTTTTATTATAAAAAAGCCTGTACCGAAACGGTACAGGCTTTTGAGTTTATTTAAACGTTCTTAAACAATACAACAACTTCAGCAGCAGGTAACCGCTCTCTGCAGATAAGCGAGGCCGTTGCATTGGCAGCCCGCCGTGGGGACCATACTCTGCGTGCTGGTGGCTATACAGGTTTTGGTTGACGCCGGCGTCGGCTGCACGTAACATATATAGGTGCCTTTGTTGCCCTGCGCCGCGCATCTTGCTTGGCACCAATTGACGATGGCTTGGTCTGTTGTAGTGGAACGTGCTTGTCCGTTTTTAGGAAGAGCGCCAAAGAAGCCGGCGGCGGATGTGTCGCATTTGCCGACGGAGCCGTCGTCTAACATAATCGTACGTGAATTAACCATAGTGGTGCTCAGCCAGCTGCCGTCGCTGGCGCACCCGCTGGTCATATAACCGCCTCCCACATAAGCCGTTACGTCGGATGTAGATATAACGTCAACGCATGTTCTTGCGCCGGACGCGCACGTATATGCATTATTTTTATCGCCGTTGCACGTATCCGAGGTTGAACTTGTGGCCGCCGTCCAACTCCCCGTGCTGGGCGTGCACGGCACCACGCAGGCCTTTTGCGCGTTCACCCATTTTTTCCCGGCGCTTATTTCCGCCGACGTGCAGCATCTGCTGTCCCCGTCAACGCCGTATGTGTTCCCGTTTACATCCTTATAGTTGTTCTTGCAGCAGTTGCTGATTATATCAATTCCCGGCGTGGCCTGACCGCATCTGCACGAATAATAATCTGCCGCCGCAGCCGTTCCCGCCGCCGACAGCAAAACTGCGGCAAACGTTATATATATTATTTTTTTCTTCACAGGAAACCCTCCTATACAACCGTAATTCGGCATATACATTTTAAGGTAAAAAAATTAAACTTTATGTTGTCTTTACCACAACCTGTATAAACATATGATTACACCTATATTTTTAAGGTAAAAAAGAGGTAATCTATAACGACTAAAAAAGCTATGTTTTTTTACTACGGAGACGATTCTATCTGCAAAGCAGTATTGTCTGACTGTTATTACAAATAAAACCCCCGGCCTGACTTACGGCCGGGGGTTTTCAATGGCTTATTTATATTAATTTTATTGACACAAACAGGTGTAAGGGATTGCAGTTACCGATGTATAGACGCTCCCGCTATTATTCCCTTTATCACTATAGCAATATCCCAATGTTCCTTGATTTACACAGGTTCCGCCTGTGTAATTTGTCCAAGTAATGTTTCTGTTTGCGTAATTACAGGTAGGCTGAGTAGTATTATTGTATTCCATAGTACATTTGGTGGAACCAGACGTAGGAGTGCAATACTTTTGTGCACTGCTAGCGGTCGACTGAGCCCAACCGCAACATTTTTTATTAGCGCTATCCCAGACATAGGTGGAACCGACGCTGCTACAGCAGCGTGAGTCTCCGCTGCCGCCGTATCCCCCCCAGCCGCCCACACAGCAAGTATATGCGGTAACGCTGCCAAGAGAGGCTTGGTTACATCTGCACTCGTTATAACTGCTGTAAGCGTAAGCTACGGCTGTCCCCGCGGTCAACACAAAAACAACGGCTAACATATTTTTTATTATTTTTCTCACAGAAAAACCTCCTTAACTAGATTAAAGATACAAAAATACTATAGCATATTTTAGTATACGATAAACATAAATAATTACAATTATTTATCCTAATCTATTTCATAATATCAGCAAGTATCTTTATCTCGTGAACAGAGTTGTGATGTACAATTTTATATATAATAAACAGATGGACGCTTATACAACAAAACAAGGGTGGATAGAAGTTCTGTGCGGCTGCATGTTTTCCGGCAAAAGCGAAGAACTTATCGAACGCCTTAAACGCGCGAAAATAGCGCGGCAGAAAACGCAGATTTTCAACTCTTCCTTAGACACTCGCTATGGCAAAGGGCAGATAACCTCCCACGCCAGACTGAGCATGAAAAGCGCGCCGGTCAAAACCGCGAAAGAAATTTTGAAGAAAGTTAAACCAGGCACGCGGGTAGTCGGCATAGACGAGGCCAACCTGTTTGACGCCGCGCTGCCGGAAGTGTGCGAAGAACTGGCCCGCCGCGGCATGCGCGTAATCGTGGCCGGCGTGGATTTGGATTATACCGGCAAACCTTTTGAAGTCGTGGCGCAGCTTATGGCGCGGGCGGAATTTGTGACGAAAAAACTGGCAGTCTGCACCAAATGCGGCAGCCCGGCCAGCCGTTCGAAGAGAATTACAAAAAACAAATCCCGCGTGCTGGTAGGCGCCGCGGGAGTATATGAAGCCAGATGCAGAAAATGTTTTGAAGATTAATTTTATCTCTCAGAACAACTCTAGCTGCTCCCCTTTCGGAGCGGCTTTTTTCACCGATATTCCGGCCTCTTTTTTCATTTTGGCGACGGCGGATTTCAGTTCCGCGTCAAGCGCGGTATTAACCAACTTATCCGCCTCTTTATTTTTTTCACGCGGGACGTGGGCGATATTTACCGTCTGAAAACAGCGCGCGGCCGTCCTTATTTCCGCCATTAAATCTTTGAGGTTCGGGCTTTTAATTTTATACTCGCCCAAAAATTGCTTGACTAACAAAAGCGAATCCGCGTAAATTTGCAGTTCCAGCGCGCGTAAATTTTTCGCGGCTTTTAACGCAAGCAGCAGCGCGGTAAATTCCGCGTGGTTATTTGTGCAGACGCCCAAAAATTTACCTTCCGCGCGCAGAGTTTTGCCGGCGCAGTCTTTAATGACAAACCCCGCCGCCCCAAAGCCCGGATTTCCGCGCGAACCGCCGTCAACGTTGATGATTACTTTCATTTCACTATTATACAAAATGCTAAAATATACTTATGAATTTTGACAGCGTAAAACAGTTTATAAAAGACAGCAATCTGCCCGCCTACCGCGCCGCGCAGGTGAAAGACGCCGTCTATAAAAATGCCGTCTCAGCGTGGGATGAAGCCACCACTCTTCCGGCGGACCTCAAAGAAAAACTTAAAAAAAATTTTCCGCTGCTCACTTTTACGCTTAATAAAATACAGCATTCAAAAAAAGACCGCGCGGCAAAAGCGCTTTTAAAACTGGAAGACGGCCTTAAAATAGAAACCGTTTTAATGAACATGGGCGGCAGTTGGACTGTCTGCGTTTCCACGCAAATCGGCTGCGCGGTGGGCTGCAGTTTTTGTTTCACCGGCCGCATGAAATTTAAACGCGATTTAACGTGGGAAGAAATTTCCGACCAGGTGCTTTTCTGGCTGCAATACGTAAAAAAAGAAAATCTAGCGGAGCGTATAAGCAACGTCGTTTTCATGGGCATGGGCGAGCCACTGTTAAATTATGTAAGCACCGTCAAAGCCGTCAAAGAAATTTCAAATCCCGACAGGCTGGCCGTCGGCATGAGGCATATTTCAATTTCCACTTCCGGCGTGGCGGACAAATTTCACAACCTGGCGGTTGATTTGCCGCAGGTTAATCTGGCACTTTCGCTGCACAGCGCGGACGACGAGGAAAGAAATAAAATAGTCCCGTTAAACCGTAAATTTAATTTAGAAACTTTGCAAAAAGCGCTGACGGAATATATCGCCATGACCGGCCGGCAGGTATTTATAGAGTATACCGTTGTCGACGGAGTTAATGACCGGCCGGAGCATATACGCAGACTCGGCAAATGGATTTCCGGCATAAAAGACAATTATCTTGTGCATGTAAATTTGATAGCCTGTAATAAAGCCCGCGGCGAAGTTACGCCGGAAAAAACAGTAAAACTTTTCGCCAAGGGTTTGCAGGGCATGAACATAAGCGTAAGCATAAGAAAAAGTTTAGGCAACGATATTTCCGCCGCCTGCGGCCAGCTGGCCGCAAAATAAAGAGGAAACAACATGAAAAAACTAATAATGTTAACAATTCTGTCCGTTTTTTTAGCCGCCTGCACGGGCTTTCTGGTGAAGGAGCCTGACTGGATTCCCGCCGGGCCGGCTTTCGCCCCTTATAAAGGGAAAGTCGATTTATTTTCCGACCCTAAACAAATAACCAAACCTTACGGCAATCTCGGCATGGCGCGGCTCAGAGGCGTGCCAAAAAAAGAGAAAGATATCAAAGACTCCATTGACACTATGACAAAATTCGCCGCGACAAAAGGCGCGACCGGCATGCTTGTAGCGCAGGAACCTGAAGGCGACGGGACAACCGGCACGGTTATGATAGTAGGCTACCCCATTAAATACAAAGACTCCGTTACGCCGGAAGACCAAAAAGCCATTGACGAATTTAACCTGATAGGCGTAGTGGACGATTATAAAAAATGAAAGTAAAAATCGCGGCCTCCGTCAAAGACTGCGCCGCGTGGGCGCATAACGCGGCGGTTATTGACGTGCTGCGCAGTTCCACAACAGTCAGCG
Organism: Elusimicrobiota bacterium; assembly: GCA_009778915.1. Taxonomy (GTDB): domain Bacteria; phylum Elusimicrobiota; class Elusimicrobia; order Elusimicrobiales; family Elusimicrobiaceae; genus Elusimicrobium. The sequence continues at coordinate 333,053 of WRFH01000001.1, read as the reverse complement.
CGCTGCTGTCGGCCAATAAAAAAAATATCATTTTGTACGGCGATAAAAATTTAGCCGCCGCCGCGAAACGCAAAAATCCCGCGCTTGAAATTTTCTCCGAACTTGAGTTCCCAGCCGACATAAAACATAAAGATAATTCCCCCTTTACCGCCTTAAATAGCAAGCCGTCGCCGCAGGCCGCCGTAGTAACCACGGCCGGCACTCCGGCGGTGATGACGCTGAAAAAAACGAAAAATATTTTTATGGGCGGTTTTTGCAACTTTGCCGCGCTGGCCGCGCACTTAAAAAAACTTGATGAGCCGGTGTTGCTTGTCCCGTCAAACATTATCGCGCACAAAGAACATCTGGAAGATGATTTATGCGCGCAAAGTTTAAAACGCGCGCTGACGGGCGGCGCGCCGGACTGCGCGGCGGCCGTAAAAAAAATAAAACAAAGCGCGCGGTTCAAAAAATTTTTAACCGAAGGCCCGTCCACCGCCGCGCAAGACGCGAAAATTTGCCTGACGGAAAATTCTTTGCCGCTAATTCCGCAAATAAAATTAAACGGAAACAGCGGCGTGATAAACGCCGCGCCGCTCAGGAAAGCCGTTATACTTTTTTCCGGCGGAATGGATTCAACCGTCTGTCTTTACTGGGCTATGGCGCAGGGATATGAGTGCCATACTCTGACAATTTCGTACGGACAGAAACATCTGAAAGAAGTCGCCGTCGCCCGCGCTTTGGCGGAAAAAGCCGGCGCGGAAACGCATTTTATAAAGTTAGATATGCCGTGGCTTGCGGGCGCGACATCGTTAGTCGGCGGGAAAAAAATACCGTCGCAAAACCTGAAAGAAATAGGCCGGAAATTACCGTCAACATACGTTCCGGCGCGTAATTTGCTCTTTGTCTCACTGGCCGCGTCGCTGGCGGACAGTATCGGCGCGGAAGCTATTGTGCTGGGCCCGAACGCCGTCGATTTTTCGGGATACCCGGACTGCACGCCGCAGTTCTACGCGCCGCTTGCGCGGGCGTTAAAAAAAGGCACTAGGCTGGGCAAAAACTTTAAACTTTTAACACCGCTCATCAAATTAAGCAAAGCGGAAATCATAAAACTGGGCCGCGCTTTAAACGCGCCGCTGGAAAAAACTTGGAGTTGCTACAACGGCGGCAAAACGCCGTGCGGAAAATGCGACGCCTGTAAATTACGCGCCGAAGGTTTCAGACAAGCAGACAAGGAGAAATAAATGAAGAAAATATTATTCATACTGTTTTCAGTATTAATTTTCACGTCCGCCGCTTATTGCCAGGACACCGCGCAGAAAAAACCCGGTATAGGAATAGATCCTTCGGCGTTAGGCGCGGTGCAAAAAGATAAAGACAAACAGCAAAAAGAAATAGACGCTCTGCTTGAAAAATATAAAGCCGCAACAACGGATACGGACAAAAAGAATATCAAAGCCCAGCTTACCCAAAAAATGACAGCACAGGAAGAAGCGCGCATAAAAAGAGAACGCGACGAAATTGCGCGCCAGCAGGAAAAACTGAAAACATGGTCCGCGACTTTGGATAACCAGGAAAAAAATAAAACAGCGCTTGTAAACACGGAAGTAGACAATTTAATAGCCGGAAAAAAGAATGAGCAGCCGTGGGACAAGCTGAAATCAGAAACCGAAAAAAAATCCGGCGACATAAAAAACAAAGCCCTTCAAAAAGCCGCGGAAGCCGGCAAATAATCTTTATAAAAACCCCTCCCGCGGTATAACTGCGGAGCGGGGATTTTATATTTGATACGCCGGTGCGTATTTTACGTGGTATATAAAGGGCATGTGGTACATTGAATATTACATGGCGGAGGAGCGGGACATGCACAAGGCATCGGCATCGGACATGCAGTCGTGTAACATGGACAAGGCGGCGTATCACAAGCCGGGCATACTGTCTCAGGCGTACAGGGGGGCGGGGGCGGCGGGCAGTCACAAGGCTGTACCGGCGGACATATCTCAATACACTGCGGCGTGCACGGCGGAGGCGGAGTATACGGCTGTTCGACCGCCCCGGAACCGGGTTGGTTACAGTTATAGGTGTATGCAGGAGTGCCGGCGAGCGTACCCGCAAATTGGCAGCCTAAAATTTTACAGAATGCTTTTCCGTCATCAGTGCTGGACATACAACTTAAAAGATTAGTACTCATCCAATAGTCAAGTTCATAGCTTATATTTCCGCCTTGCCTGCCGCATCCTACGTAAGAATCATAAAAGCGGCAGCTCCAGTTCCCGCTTATAGTCTGCGCCGTCGAAGCGCTCTGGTCCGGCTGCGCCATATCATAGTTTATGTTAAGGTCGGACCATTTTGCCGCGTCAACATATTGGTCGCCGGTTTCCAAAGTGTACATTTTACCCGCTTTCGCAAGAGTTGACACTATCGTCATGCCTTCCGCGGCGTGAGACTTTTCTACGGTTTTCTGGTATTTCGGCACGGCGACGGCAGCCAGTATTCCGATTATCAGGACTACAATTAACAACTCTATCAGAGTAAAACCTTTGCGCATAAAAATAAATCCTCCGCATTTTCCAAAGATTCGGCTTCTTTTATGAAAAATTATATAATATTCCGCTAATAAAAACTTATTAAATGTTCTAAATAAAGACTATTACCTACAAAATAATCTAAATATTTGAGGCCCCAAAGATTTAAGCCGAATTTGGAGAGCTGTAATTTTAGTAGATAAAAAAAGCCCGCTCCATAACGGAGCGGGCTTTTTTTATCTACTAAAATTACAGCAATGCTTTTCTGGACAGGCGGACTTTGCCGTTGTTGTCAATTTCTACTACTTTAACCTCAACAATATCGCCCATATGCAAAACGTCTTCAACTTTGTTGATGCGTTTTTTGTCTATCTCCGAAATATGCAGCAGGCCGTCCTTGCCGGGAATAAGCTCTACAAAAGCGCCGAAGGGCTGTATTGAAACGACTTTACCCTTATAGACTTTGTTAAGCTCTATTTCCGCGGTAAGCATCTCGATTTCCGCTTTGGCTATTTCCATCTTGGAGCCGTTGATGGCGGCGATTTGGACAACGCCGTCGTCGTTGACATCTATTTTGCAGCCGGATTCTTCGCATATTCTCTTAATATTTTTGCCGCCCGGGCCGATAAGCGCGCCTATTTTGTCCACGGGGATTTTCATGCTGACTATCGCCGGCGCGTTAGGAGAAATACTCTTGCGCGGTTCGCTGATAACGCTGTCCATATGGTCCATAATAAACATTCTGCCCTTCGTCGCCTGCGCGACGGCCTGGCGCAAAATGTCTATTGAAATGCCGCCGGCCAGTTTAACGTCCATCTGGAAAGCGGTAATGCCCTTGCGGGAACCGGTTAATTTAAAATCCATGTCGCCAAGATGGTCTTCCAAACCCATGATGTCAGACAGAACGGCGTATTTTTCGCCCTCTTTAATAAGGCCCATCGCTATGCCGGAACACGCGGCCTTCATAGGCACGCCTGCGTCAAACAAACTCAGTGAGCCGCCGCAAACGCTGGCCATCGAAGAAGAACCGTTTGACTCCATAATATCGGAGACGACTCTGATGGTGTACGGGAATTTATCGGCGTCAGGAATCAGCGGCATTAAAGCGCGTCTGGCAAGTTCGCCGTGGCCGATTTCGCGTCTGCCCGGCGCTCTGTCAGGTTTACATTCGCCGGTCGCAAAACCGGGGAAGTTGTAGTGAAGCATAAAAGTTTCGTCGTAAGTCTCTTCGAGGCCTTCGACCATCTGCGCGTCGCCCGACGTGCCCAGCGTGCAGGTAACCAAACCCTGCGTCTGCCCGCGGGTGAACAACGCGGAACCGTGCGCCCTCGGCAAAAAACCTACCATACTGTTTAACTGGCGTATTTCGTCCGTCTTTCTGCCGTCGACGCGGACGCCTTTTTCAAGCACCAGTCTGCGGGACTCTTCATAGGATAAAGTTTCCATGCAGATGCCGGCGTAAACTGAGGCGTTGTCGCCGTAAGTCGTTTTAAGTTCTTCCGCGAAAGCGGTTTTAAGCTGCGCTATTTTAACGTCCCTCGTCTGTTTGTCAAGGAAAGCGTTTAAAAGCGTTGCCACTTCGCCGCGATATTTATTGTTGGCGATTGAAATTACTTCCTGCGGCACCGTTTCCGGCGTGAAAAGGAATTTTTCTTTGCCCGCTTTCGCTTTAAGTTCAAGCTGCGCGCGGCATAGAGTTTCAATTTCCGGTTTGGCGACTTCCAGAGCTTTAATAAGGTCGGCTTCGCCGACTTCTTTGGCGCCGCCTTCGGTCATCAGCATGCCTTCCAGAGAACCCGCGATAACAAGGTCCATATCGCACTCTTTCTGTTCGGCCAGCGTCGGGTTAACTATATAATTACCGTTAAGCCTGCCGATTCTGACGGCGGCAACCGGCGTGAAAAACGGAATTGACGAAATGATTAAAGCGGTTGAAGAAGCCATTACCGCCAGAATTTCCGAGTCATAAACCCCGTCTGAGGACAGCACCATCGCCGTAACGTTAACCTCTGCCGTAAAACCGGCGGGAAACAGCGGGCGAAGGGAGCGGTCAATAATACGGCTGGCCAGCGTTTCTTTTTTGCTGGCTCTGGATTCTCTTTTGAAAAAACCGCCCGGTATTTTGCCGGCGGCGTAAGTTCTTTCTTTATAGTTAACGGTCAAAGGCACAAAGTCCGAAATGCCAGGTTTTTGCACCTTGTCCGACACTGCGGTGGAAAGCACCATAGTGTCACCCATTCTAGCTATTACGCTTCCGTCTGCCTGTTTGGCCACCCAGCCCGTTTCTACGGACAAAGTCTTTCCCCCGACGTTTATGTCAAGTTTTGTTGTATTAGGATTCATTTATTATTTCCTTAAATTAAGTTCTTTTGTGATTTTGGTATAAGCCGCAAAATCAGATTTTTTCAGGTAAGCTAAAAGTCTTTTTCTCTGGCCCACTAATTTGGACAGGCCTCTCTCGCCCGCGTAATCTTTGGGATTGGCTTTCAGGTGGTCTGATAAATATTTGATTCTTTCCGTGATAAGCGCGACCTGCACTCCGGCGCTGCCGGTGTCGTTCTCGGACGTCTGAAACTTGCTTATGATGTCCTTTCTGTCGTTTACTGATAATACCATCTTATTATTCTCTTAAGGCTGATAACGCTGACCGAGTTTTCCCCGCTTGCTGCCGACTTCAAAACGGAAAACCAAGCGCGCGTCCGCCTTTCTCCTTTTTAGTTATTTTACTTCAAATATATTATACAAAATAAAAAATCCCCCGGGTTATTGGGGGATTTCTGTCTGATGATTTACCGATATATTCTGTTCGTCCGGCGGGTTTTGAAGCTGTTCTTCCATACCGCTTATTTGATTGTCCAGCTCAACAAGCTGCTTATGGAAAAATTGTATGTTTTCCTTCACAACCTTATTATAATCGGGCGCGCCGTTCGCAAATTCCATAAAATAATTGACTTTATCTGAGTTACTCATAAGTATTTTATCCAAATCCTGCGCTTTGGTTTTCTGTTCTTCCAGAGTTTGCGGGTTGACCGCGGCGTCAACGGTTTGCGTAATCCCGGTAATTTGCTGCCAGTAATATTTAAAAGCTTTCTCGTTCTGCGCAAGCATCGCGTTTATGCTTTTAATCTCATCGGAGGAATAGATATGGGTGCTGCCGCCCGTCGGCCGGTCCGCTTTCGGCCTGGCCTGCTGTCCCGCCTTTAATAAATTCATATACTGCGCCTGCGCGTTAAAATCAAACTGGACATAATCCATCGCCCCCGCGCCGGCGGCAAAAGATAAAGCGGCAAATAACAAAAATAATTTTTTCATACAATCTCCTTTATTACAGGATAATAAAACCGCCCTGTTTTTGCAAGTCTGAAAAGTTTACCGGCTTACTTTCTTTAAATTTTCAATCCTGCCGTTCAAATCATTAACCTGGTCCTGTAAAACCTTTACGGCTCCTTCAAGGACGACATTGTAATCCTGAATAAGCGTCTTATACGTAGAAGAAGCCGTCTTTTCCGCGGACTGCGCTTTTTCAAAATGATACTGTGCATAAAAAGGATTGTGGTCTTTATCCTGGAGTATCGCGGCCGCGTCTTTGAGCAGCTTGTCCATATATTCAACAGTAATTTTGGCAACAGGTTGTTTCATGTAAACATTTTGTTCAAACTGGTCTATATACCCGGTAATGGAAGAAAGTTCTTCACGCTCGTGTTCAAATGTCGCTTCATTGCGATTACAATATGCTAATACCTTAGCGGCATCGGCTGTTTCGGGCACGAAACAACTTTCAATCGCTTCGTCATTGATTTTCTTTTTCGCGGCCTTTAAACTGTCAGATTTCTGTTGACTGATTTGTTTGAAAGTATCAGAATTCGTCGCCTGCGCGCCGGCGGCAAAACATAATACGACAATAATAAAAATAAGTTTTTTCATAATATATCCTTATTTAAAAGAATAAGAAAGATTGACAGGCCCCGCAAGGGCCAAAAGACCTACGGCGCGCATAGGCCTAAATTCCTCCCGCGGCAAAAAAATCCCGCCGGCAATAAAATATTGCCGGCGGGACGTTAAATCTAAAAAATTATATTATCGTAGCTTTTCCGTCTAAAAACTTCCTTGCAAAATTTTTGGCGGACACAAGAGAGTGATTTTTATAGTTCCCGCACTCCTTTTCCTTTGCGCCGATTACGTCGCCGTCATACGCCAAAACTTTTTTAAGACAGTTTTCAAAAAAAACTTTAAATTCCATAAGGTCCGTCCTGCCGAACATAGTCAGATAAAACCCGGTCTGGCAGCCCATCGGCGAAAAATCTATAATCTGATACTTGCCTTCCCTTAAAAAAGTGGCCAGCAAATGCTCCAGCGTATGCATGGCGGCCATATCCATAAATTCTTTATTGGGCTGCGTAAAGCGGACGTCTAACTTTGTGACAATATCCCCTTTCGGCGACATTATTTCGTCCGCCCGCCTTATAAAAGGAGCGGTGACTTTCGTATGGTCTATGTTAAAACTTTCAACAATGTGTTTCATAAAGTTACTCCTCTAATTTTGCCCATCTAAAACGCTGGGGACGGGAAGGTCGTCAACTTCTACGGACGCGGATTTTACCGGCGTAAAAGTTTCTTCCGCCTGCGGCTCTGGCGCGGGAGATTGTACGGTTTGCGCGGGCTGCGCGGCCGCCGGCTGCGCCTGCGGCGCGATTACCTGCTGCGGCGGAGTAAGATTAGAATATTTGCCGCTCGGGTCCCACCAGTGCGGCGGCTGTTCCCCCTCGCACGCGGCCAGTACGGCGGCGGCAAAAATAATTAAAAAAATTCTTCCCAAAAATTTCATACTGATATTTTACCTTTTTTTAGCACGCTTATATAACTCTCCGGCTTTGTAAGAGCTGCGCACCAGCGGCCCGGCGGCGACGGCTTTGAAACCGACGGATAGCGCGAAATCTTCCAGCCGTTTATATTCTTCCGGCTCCGCGTAGCGTTTGACGGCGTTATGCGCGGGCGAAGGCGCCAGATACTGGCCCAAAGTCAAAATATCAACGCCGTGTTCCGCCAAATCTTTTATGACGGCGCGCAGCTGGTCCTCAGTTTCGCCAAGGCCGAGCATGATTCCGCTTTTCGTCAAAATTTCAGGCGCAATTTTTTTGCTTTCTTTTAGCAGATTAAGCGACCGCCGGTAATCCGCTCCGGCGCGGACTTCGTCGTAGAGTGCGGACACCGTCTCAATATTATGCGCCAACACTGCTGGCCTGGCGGCCAAAACAGTTTTCAGACTTTCAAAATTCCCGGCGAAATCCGGCACAAGCGGTTCAACCAAAACACCAGGGTTTTGATTTTTAATCTCGGTAATCACGTTGTAAAAATGCCGCGCGCCGCCGTCCTTTAAATCATCGCGCGTCGGCGAAGTTAACACGACGTATTTTATTCCCATTTTTTTCACGGCATGGGCGACGCGGCGCGGTTCGTCCGCGTCAATGGGTTTAGGACATGCGCGGCTGACGGCGCAAAATTTGCAACCGCGCGTGCAAATGTCGCCTAAAATCATAATAGTGGTTTCGCCGGCGGCAAAACATTCTCCGCGGTTCGGGCACTTGGCGGAATGGCAGACGGTATGCAATCCGCCGTCTTGCAAAGCGCGGTCAACGCACGCCGTGCTGCCGTCATGCAGCGCCGTTTTATTTTTTGCCACCATATCTTTTAGCCAACCAGGTATCATATTAAGTAAAATTATAGTAAATATGAAAAAATTTTTATTTTTACTTATTTTGCTACCCACGTGCCTGTTCGCGCAGGACGACGCCGCCGCGCTTTTGAATGAAGCTAAAAACCAATATTTCGCCGGGGAACATGAAGCCGCGCTGGAAACTTATAAAAATATTTCCAAGAAAAACCAAAACAAAGACGCGTTTTTAAACGCGGCGTTTATCGCAATGGAACTCGGCCGCCCGCGCGATTGTACGGACATCGTAAACGCCGCGCTGAAAATTTACCAGAAAGACGCGGAACTGCTGGAATATCTCGGCGAAGCGTATCTTTCCGACGGACAGTTTTTAGCGTCCGAAAAAATATTTTCGGCGATGCTCGAGCAAAATAAAAAAGATTTATATTATATTGACCTCGCGCGCAGCCAATTAGGTCTGGGTGAAACGGACGCGGCGGCGGCCAGCCTTGAAACCGCGGCGAAAGGAGAAACGCTGGTTTCATATTCCAATTATATGCTCGGCACGCTTTACGAGGATAAAAAGGATTATTCTTCCGCCGCAAAGTATTACCTTAAAGCCGTAAATTACGACAGCCAGTTTCTGGAGGCGCGGCTGCGTTACGCCGGCGTTTTGGAAAAACTGCAAAATATAAACGAAGCGTGGAAGCAGTACCGCACAGTTTACACGGCGGATAAAAATATTGAAACCGCAAAAAAAGCGATGGACGAATTAACGCCGAAACTCACCAAAACCCAGCAGGAAATTTTGCAGCCTAAAGAAATTTCCGCGCACACAATCGTAAAACAAATAGCGGTGGATGAAAGCAGTCTGCCCGTCATAAAAGTAGGCATAGGCGCAAAAGCGGACGGCAGCCCGTCCGCGCGGGATAATCTTATTTTTAACGTCAACGGCGATTTTAAAATAGCAGATTCAAAAACCGGCGCGGCAGTCGCCGCCGGAAGCAAAGGCGGAGACTGGGAAATAAAAATAATAAAAGGAAAAACCTATATAATCCCGCCGAAAAAGCCGCAAATACTTTTCACGTCGGGAGTAACAATAAAACCCGTTGCAACAGACGTACATATCCCGACGATAATTTTAAGAAAAATAATGACCGGCGCGGCCATGACATGGGCCAGCGTGGACGACAAAGAATACCGCGGCGACATTGAAGTAACATACAACCGCCGCCTGAAAACGCTTGTCATAATAAACCACGTGAATATTGAAGATTACGTCGCCGGGGTGTTGGCCTCGGAAATGCCGACGCGATTCCCGCCGGAAGCGCTGCGGGCGCAGGCCGTCCTCGCGCGCACTTACGCGCTGCGACATCTTGGCCGCCACAAAAAATACGGCTATGACTTGTGCGACACGCAGAACTGCCAGGTTTACGGCGGCGTCCAAGCGGAATCAGAGACCGCGACGGAAGCCGTCAGAGCCACCGAAGGCATGACGTTGGATTATAAAGGCAAACCGGCGGACGCCGTGTTTTCATCCAACTGCGGCGGGTTTACGCAGAGCTCGAAAGACGCCGGCTGGTCCGACTCTCCTTATCTTGTGCCGACGAGCGATTATAAAAATTTTGATTTTGAAAACCTGCAGCCGTACCAGTTTAAAGAACTGCTGCAGTACCCGCAGGACGCTTACAGCAAATTTACGCGCTTTTTAAGCCCGGCGTCATACCGCTGGGCCCGAGTTGTGCAGGAAAGCGATTTGCGCGATATCATCAAAAAAAATAAAAAAGATATCGGCAAAATTTTGAGCATTGTTCCGGCGGAGAGAAGCATTAGCGGCTACGTCAGCAAAGTTTTAGTAACCGGCGAAAAGGGCACGGTCACGCTGGAAAAAGAAAACAACATAAGACATAACCTGGCGCTGGGCATGCTGCGCAGCACGTATTTTATAGTGCAGCCGGTGTATGTTAACAAGGAATTAAAAGAGTTCGTATTTTTCGGCGGCGGCTGGGGCCACGGCGTGGGTTTCTGCCAGACCGGCGCGGCGGGCCGCGCCGACGAAGGCCAAAAATATGAAGATATTATCCTTCACTATTACCCCGGCACGGAATTAAAAGATATAAGAAAAAATTAACGATACAAAAACCCGCGCGGCATTTTAAGCCGCGCGGGTTTAAAAAATATCGTCCTTCAATCCTGCTTTACAGGATCAGGCTGTATGACTGAAAGTAACAACGCTTTCATTTCCGGGGAGTTTTTCGTAGCTTCATCAATTGTTTCTCTCTGGGATTCATAAACCACGGCGCCGGCTTCAATAAGTTTTTTAGCTTTATAAAGCTGGCTGGTGTTAGCAGCGGACAGGAGTATGTTCCAGTGTTTTTTTTCAGATGGCACGTTCAGTTCCGCCATCTCTTCCGCAGTGACGGATTGAATGGCGATGTCAAAAATTTCCTCATTGCCCGGATAGGTTGTCGCCCCGTCTAAAAGTCCTTTCATGCTTGCTCCCTTTGCGATAAGCAGTTTGGCAATCTCGATATTATCGCCGTTGCCCTTTACCGTACAAAGAAGCGCGGTTTCACCGTACTTATCAGCCTGGTCAATATTTTCTTTAGGCGTTACCGATATAAGAAATTTAGCTATTTCATGATTGCCGGACAATACAGCCCACATTAAAGCGGTTTGGCCTGTTTCGTCCGTCAGAGCAAGGCTCTGCGGCGCTTTGGCGTACTCGGTTTTCACTTTTGCCAAGTCGCTCTCTTTGACGGCTCGTATCAACGGCGGTAAATCTTTTTCGCATTCCGCGTTAAGGGATACTTTTGTTTGTTCGTGATTTTTGATGGCTTTGTCAATCGCGGCGGTTACGTCCTTTCCATCGTGGTCGGGGCCTAATATATAAGTACCGCCCACTATAATCGCCGGTACTCCGGCGAGCTTGCCCGGAGCATATAACAGCAAGGCATTTTTATAAACTTCCCCGTTGCAGCCTTCCAATATATCTACCTTTATAATCTCAAGTTTGCCTTTGTAAGTTTCTTTATAGGTTGCATAAAAATCATTAAAAAAACTCTTTTCAAATAACTTGCACCACGGGCATTTTTCAAAAGTAAAATAATAAAGTTTCACGGTGTCTCCAACCGGGTTGGGGTTGGGATTTTGCTTTAGCTGTTGGATTTGCTGCTCAACGGCGCTAAAATCCGTCCACGCGAAAGCGGCCGCGGCCATAAAAATACATATGAACAATGAAATAATTTTTTTCATAATAATCTTCCTCTTAGTAACTACCTACTCTAATAGTATAAGATTATTGTAAATATACACAAGGGCCTAAAGACCTACTATCCCTAGGTCTTTAGGCCCATATAAAATTAATCGGATTTAGATTTTGCCGTCCATTTCGCGCAGCGCGGCTATGCGGGCCTCTGCCGGCGGGTGGGTGGCGTACATGCCGCTTAAGAAGGAAAATATGCCCTGCTTGTGAAGCGGGTCCTCTATGCACATGGCGGAAACGGCCTCGTGCTCCTTAAGTTCTTCCACAATGCTGTTCCCGGAAATTTTTTCAAGCGCGGAGGCCAGCGCGGCAGGGTTGCGCGTTAAAAGAGCGGACGTGGCGTCCGCCTGAAATTCCCGCCGGCGCGATAACGCCAGCCTTATTAACGGCGCTACAAGATAACCGTATATCAGGCAGACCATGCCGGCGGCAAAAATTATAAGCGCGGCCTGCTTTTTGGCACGGACGCGGCCGAAACGCAAAATCATCCACCCCGCGAAAGTAAAAAACGCTATACCGGAAACAACTATGACCATAAGCCTGATGTCGCGGTTGCCGATATGCGCCATCTCATGACCGATTACCGTCTCAAGTTCCTGCCGGTTAAGTTTTTCAATTATGCCGGACGTAAGCGCGATAGCGGCGTGCTCCGGGTCCCGACCGGTGGCGAAAGCGTTCAGCGAACTGTCCTGCATCAAATAAATTTTCGGCGTGGGAAGACCGGCGGCTATGGCGACGGAATCAGCCAAATTGTAAATGTCAGGATAATTGGCGCGGGTAATTTCAACGGCGCCAGCCGAGGACAAAATCATGTTCCCGCCGGTAAAGTAACTTATGACCAGCCACACGACCAGCAGACCTACGGCCGCCGGAATAATAAAAGCGGAAAAATAATTTGCGTAAGCCACCGTGGTTTGATTGTAAAGCGCGCCGCCGTGTTCCGCCTCCATTATAAAAGGCGTTATAAGCAGTATGGTAACGTAAGCCAGCGCGGCGAACAAAAGCGGAAACAGCAAAACGATTAAAACCGTTTTGCGTTTATTCTCACCGATAAATTCGTATGTGGTTTTGGGCGTCATAGAGATTTTAGTCCTATTGGCTTTCCTCTCCCTGAAAGGGAGAGGACACAGGTGAGGGTTTTATACACAATATACGCCGTAAATCTATTCAAGACATCGCCATTCCGGGGCCGATAAGGTAAAAAACCAAACTTTATTTTATAACAACACGACACCATTTTGTGTACATATTGTGTTCAGAACCCTCACCCTCCCCTCTCCCTTTCAGGGAGAGGGAAAAGATAAAAAATTAGAACTTAACCTGAACAGCTTGTCTGGCGGCCGCGTCGTCCAGCTCGAAAAATTTCTCTTTCTGGAAACTGAACATGTTGGCTATAATATTGCTCGGGAACTGCTCCACTTTGGTGTTAAGCGAAAGCACGTTGCCGTTATAAAACCTGCGGGCGGACTGGATTTTATCTTCGGTGTCTCTCAGTTCGTCCTGCAGTTTTAAAAAGTTCTGGTTAGCTTTAAGGTCCGGGTAAGATTCCTGCAAAGCGAAAATGCTTTTCAGCGTGCCGGACAGAATATTTTCATTCTTAGCCAGCGTTTCCGGGTCCCGCGGGCCGTTCATGGCCATATTGCGCGCCTGGATGACTTTTTCAAAGGTGCCGCTTTCATGCGCGGCGTAGCCTTTAACCGTTTCAACCAAATTGGGGATTAGGTCATAGCGGCGTTTCATCTGCACGTCAATATCGCTCCACGCTTCTCTGACGCGGTTGCGCAGCGTCACAAAACCGTTATAAGACGCGGCGAAATAAACGGCTAAAATGACTACTACGGCGATTACGATTATGGTTATCATTTTTTCTCCTCAATTTTCTTGTTGTTGTATAACATATAGCGTGAAGTCTCGTACAGAGCGTGCGCCATGTCATTCATTTTATCAAATAATACTTTATTTTGAGTCTGCAGGTTAACATTATAATTCTTCGGGTCCTCGAATTTGTATAAACCTTCGGAACCAGCTTTGTCAAAATAAAAGTCATCGCCGGAAACATAAGCGATTATCGGCGGGTATGAGGACCAGCCGAATACCAGCGCGCCGGCTTTGTTTTTAAAAGCCGGGTCCAGTATGTCGCGCCCCAGCGCCGCCGTGCGGTACGGCTGGCCTATTAAAGCGGAGACCGTCGGCATAATATCAACCTCGCTGGCCGTTCTGTCTATTACCGCCGGCTTTACAAGCGCCGGCGCGTGGATTATCAGCGGCACCTGCTGGTTGATTAAATTGTATTCCACGTATCCGCGCGGCATGTTGACGGATTTCGCCGCCGCAAGACCGTGGTCCCCGTAAATGACAAACACCGTATCTTTATAATAAGGGCTTTGTTTTGCAAGTCTTATAAACTCGCCCAGCGCGTAGTCTGAAAAACGCAGCGAATTAAATTCCTCTATGGAATTAAAACTGTGGTCCGTCAGTTCGTCCTGCGTCAAACCTGTGACTTCCTGAAAATCGCCGTGGTTTTGCGGAATCGTATAAGGCCTGTGATAGCCCGCCGTTTGTATGACGGCAAAGAAAGGTTTGGTTTCTTTCTTTAAAACGGCGTCCGCCTCATGGAACAAATCCCAGTCCGAAATGCCCCATACGTCGTTACGCGGTGAAGTATAATCCCCTTCCTCATACAAACGCAGACCGTCAAGATTGTGGGAAAGTAAACCGCGTATGTTCCCCCAGCTGGCGCTGCCGCCGATAAAATACATTTTTTCATAGCCGTCATAACTGTTCGCAATCATATTTTGGTTAACGATAAGCGGGTTGCGGGAACTGGTCTGGAACGAAGTCACGTCCGGTATGCTGGCAAGCGCGGCAAACACGCTTCTGGCCGTGGCCGACGTCGGCGAGTAATACTGCGAAAACAGCAGGGAATCCGCCGCCAGTTTTTTGGCGTTCGGCGTAGCGTCAAATTTGCCGTCGTTTGTAAAAGAGGATTTGTTCCACGCGAAACTTTCCATAAAAATTAAAACCACGTTATATTTTTTGCCCAAATCTTTGCCCGGGCGCACGCGCTCAAAATTTAAAGTATTGATATCCGGTTTATCTACGCCCAGAAAGTCCGCCATCATCGGATAATATTTTTTGACTTTCTCAATATCGTAAGGAACTTCTCTGGCAAAACTGTAAGTGTCTATGACATTAAGCATCGGGTTTAACGCCAGATTGGAAACAAAATTATTGCTGGTAAAATAAGCGTTGCTCCACCGCAGCGGATACTGCCCAAGCGCGCCCCAGCACGCGGCGAAAGTAAGCACAAGCAGCCCGGCGCCCCACGCGGTTTTTTTCTTCCAGCCGTCCTTTTTCCCGTCAAAGCCCATATTAATAAAAAACGACGCGAACTTATATATAAGGAAAATAAGAACGATAAAACCTATAATTACCCACACAACGGGGTAAGTCTCCCAGACCATTTGAAAAGAAATAGCAGCGTTTTCAAGATACGTGAATATAGACGAGTTTACCCTTATCGCAAGATATGAATATTGCCCGAAATCCGCCGCGTAAGAAAGGCAGACCACCGTCAGAATAACCGTATATAAAACCCCGAGAATGATTTTTAATATTTTGGGAACTTTTCTAAAAAAGCTGCCGATAAAAACAAACAAACCAAGCGGTATGGCCAGAAACGCGGCCAGACGCATATCAAACTTAGCGCCGATATAAAGGGCCTGCAGCAGGTAAGGTTTAACCGCCGCCGTTATCCCCGCGCGGTATACAAACAAAAACACAAACCGCATGAAAAAAAATACTACCCAGCACACCGCGAAAAAAGAGACGTAACTTACAACCCATTTAGGTACGCCGCCCATCTTGGCCTTGATATTCATATTGTCCTCTATATTGAAACTATGTAGAGCAGGTTCGTTTCGCCGCTGCGGCCGAAAGGTATGCCCGCGGTGATTACGGCCTTGTCTCCCTGCCTGGCCATATTGTGTGTAAGCGCGGCATTGCGCGCTTCCTGCAAAATATCGTCAAACGTTTTCAAATTGTTTACCACTACCGACGTCACTCCCCACGCCAGCGCCATTTTCCGCGCCGTTTTTTCATAGGGCGTAAGGGATAAAATGGACACGCACGGGCGCTCTTTGGCGGTTTTCATCGTCGTTGCGCCGGAGTCCGTGAAATTTATTATCAGATTTGACGAACTCATTGATTTCGCGGCCATGCTGGCGGCGGAAATTATCGCGCTTTCGGCGCTGCAGGCGTTCTGCACCGTCGTAACGCGCATGTTTTCTTTAAACCTGGCGTCGTTTTCCACGGTCGTAATAATGCGGCGCATCGTCGTGACCGTCTCCACCGGGTAATGCCCCTGCGCGGTTTCAGCCGATAACATTACGGCGTCCGCGCCGTCATAAACGGCGGTGGCCACGTCGGACGCTTCGGCCCGCGTAGGAGTGACGTTGTTTACCATAGATTCAAGCATCTGCGTGGCGACGATGACGGGTTTCCCCGCCGCCCGGCACGACGCGACGATTTTCTTCTGGACGACCGGCACCATCTCCGTGCTAAGCTCAACGCCCAAATCGCCCCTTGCCACCATAATTACGTCAGACACGTTTATGATTTCCTGTAAATGCTCGACGGCGCTCGGCTTTTCAATTTTGGCGACTATTCCCGCCTGGGAGCGCATTAAACTTCTGGCAAGCGTAATATCTTCCGGATGCTGGACAAAAGAAAGCGCGATAAAATCCGCGCCCAAATCTTCCGCCGTTTTTAAATCTTTCAAATCTTTTTCGGTAAGCGCAGAAATAGGCACTTTTACGCCGGGAACGTTAACGCCTTTGCGGCTGTAAAGTTCTCCGCCAACGGTAACCGTCGTGCTCGCGCTGTCTTTGGTAAAACTGTCGACTCTCAGGCGCACAATGCCGTCGTTAAGCAAAAGTTCCAGCCCGGGCTGCATTACTTTAAAAATTTCCGGATGCGGAAGGCCGACGCGGGTTTGGTCGCCGGGTTCAGTCGATAAGTCCAGATTAAATTTATCGCCCTCTTTCAAAATAATTTTATCATCTTTGAACAGCCCTATGCGCAGTTTTGGCCCCTGCAAATCAAACAAAATGCCGATGGAGCGGTTATATTTTTTTTCAGCCGCTCTTATACCCTCAATTCTTTGCGTATATTCTTCCACGGAACCGTGACTGCAGTTAAAACGGAAAACCGATACCCCGGCAGCAACCAATTTGTCAATCATCTCCGCCGTGCTGGTATCAGGCCCCAGCGTGGCGACTATCTTACAAAACCCTAATTTGTTAGGCATTTTCCTTTCCTTAAAAATATAAAAACTTCAACTTTCACCATTTACTATTTTATAATTTTAAGAAGGAGTATGCTTAATTATTTCAACATGCTCTTAATGTCGTTGCCGCCGAGGTCAAAACCCAGCGCCCACGCGGCCTGGCTCAGCGTCTGGGCCAAAATTCCGTTGAGGCCGCTCTCCACCTGTGAGATGCTGAAAATATTATCCGCCCTCAAAAAATCTTCCAGCACCGTCGTTTTTTTACCGCCGTAAAAAACATTTACGCCGCGCGCGTTGTTAATAGTGAACCGGAAATAAAGCGGCCCGCCGAAATATATTTTTTTGTGGAATTTTAAAGCGATATAAAAAAATTCCCGCACCGCGGCGGCGACTTTTGCAAAATCCAGATTCCCGCCTATATCCGCAAGCGCCGTCTTATAATAAACCAGTCCGTAGGAATTTAATTCCGCCATATCCACGGCGTCCGCGCCGAGTTTTGTAATACCGTCCTGCACCGTCTTAGTCTCCGCGCCGGGGAAAAGGCGGTCCATGACGGGCCGCAAAGCGTGGTAATCGAGCAGCGGCTCCTCCGGATAAAGCGGAATGAGAGAGGCGGACAACACGGCGCGCTGCTCATTCATTCTTAAATTTTTTGAGTGCAGATAATTTTCAAAATGTCTGTCCGACTTATCCAATAAAATATGGCGCAGGCTTTCGGATTTGCGGCGGTGGTCCAGCAGCCAAGGCAGTTTGTCCGGGTGGACCAAAATCTCCGGGCGCGAACTCTGCCCTGTGCGTATGTAAGCCCGTTTCATTTTGCCGACAAGGTGGGGCGTCAAATTGCTCTGCGGTATATTTATGACGACGAACATCTGCCCGCGCTCGTTGCCGCAGACGCTTATGTCGACGAAAACTATAGGGTCGATATAAGTCTGTATAATATCTTCGATTTTATTCCTTATTTTATACTGGAAAGGTATGCCTTCGAACGGCGGGGTGGGGCGGTCGTTTTTATCGTCTTTAACGCCGACTATAATCGTCCCGCCCAGCGCGTTGGCAAACGACGCTATAGTCTTTGCGAATTTCTCATTATTTTTAGGCAGAAAATATTTATAGTCAAGCTGTTTGCCCTCAGGCATATTAAGCTTGCAAAATTCAACGACGTCATTAAAATTTATCTCATGAAAGGGTTTATTGAAGAACATACTTTCAATATATAATATAATGGACGCATGAACAATATCAAAGTAAAGAAATTACACCCGGACGCTAAACTCCCCCACCGCGCGCACGAGACGGATTCAGGCGCGGATTTATTCGCCTTAGAACGCACAACCCTCCCGCCGCGCGCCGTCACAAACGTGCGGACAGGAATTGCCGTTGAACTGCCGGACAATACTTCCGGCATAATTTGGGGAAAAAGTTCCGTGGAAAGCAAAGGAATAAAAGCGATGGCGGGCCTTATAGACCACCCGTACAGAGGCGAAATCCTGGTCTGCATGTACAATTTAAACGAAAAGGAATTTATTTTTGAACCCGGCCAGAAAATAGCGCAGCTCGTCGTGCTGCCCACGCTATACCCGTCGTTCGAAGAAGCGTCTGAACTGTCAGAAACCAAACGCGGCCAAGGCGGTTTCGGCAGCACCGGAAAACACTAATATCTTTCTTTGCTTATTTTAAAATCAGTCTTAGTCTGAGTACCGACGTAGCGGTATCGGTCGCAGCCGTGGTTTACTATTATGCTGTAACCCTCTTTCGCGTCGCTGATATCAAGGTAAACTATTCTTGTTATCCTGTTTAACGGAAAGGGAGGAATTTCGTCCATACAATCCTGATATTTTTTATCAAATTCACAGTCGTCAGACTGCTCGCCTCTGTGAAAAGCAAAATTCAGTTTTTTAAAACTGTCGGCGTAAACATGGTTTTGCGCGTAATAGCGGTCCTGCGCCGCCTGAAAATTTTTTATTATATTCCTGTCTATTAAATCAGACCTCAAACCGCAGGCAACATTCAGACCTATGATAACAAGCGCAAAAATAACAGCATATTTTGTAAAAGTTTCCACAATAAATTCCTTTCAGGTTTATATTTTTTAAATATAACATATTTTTATCGTCGTGCTGAAAAATAAAATAAAAAAATGTTATAATAAGTAAGTTTATGAAACAACTTAAAAAAGAGTATCACAAAGCCGTTCTGGAACTTTCCAACGGCGTTAAGATGGAAGGCCGCCTTATAGGCGCAAACGTAGTCAGCAGCGGAGAAATGGTTTTTACGACGGGCATGATTGCTTACAGCGAAGCCATGACGGACCCTTCCTATCTCGGCCAAATTTTGGTTTTCAGTTTTTCATTAATTGGAAACTACGGAATCCCCTCTTTTAAAGAAGGGGATTTTTTTATGCCCCCCGGCCATGAAAGCGCCGGCATAAAAACGCAGGGCATAATAGTGTCTGACATTTTTTATAACGCTTTCCACTACGAAAAAAGCGAAAGCATACAAAAATGGCTTGAAGAAAACGGCGTGCCCGGCATAGCGGGCATAGACACGCGCCGCCTGACGCAGATGATAAGGGACAGCAAAAAACCGCTGTTCGGCCGCATAGTGCCGGAAGGCAAAAACGTACCTTATATTAATGACAGGTTTGAGTTCCTTAAAAATTTCTCGCGCAAAGAATTTGTGGACCCGTCCAAGTATAATCTTCTGCCGTCCGCTTCGGTTAAAGAGCCTATTGTGTTTGAAGGCGGAAATAAAAAAATCGCGCTTCTTGACTTCGGCGTAAAGAGAAACATTATAAGAATATTGCAAAACCACGGCTGCACGGTAACCGTCTATCCGTGGGATACCGACGTTACTAAAGTCGACGCCGACGCCTGGGTTTTAAGCAACGGCCCCGGGGACCCGAAGCAGTCCGGCGACAGTATCGCCCGCGTCAAAACGCTGCTTAAAGGCAGTAAGCCGGTGTTGGGCATCTGCCTCGGCCACCAGATTCTGGCGCTTGCCGCCGGCGCAAAAACAATGCGCATGATACGCGGCCACCGCAGCTTAAACCAGCCGGTTTTTAACGTCAAAACGCGCAAAGCTTTTATAACAAGCCAGAACCACAGTTTTGCGGTTGACAAAAAGTTCCTGCCGTCCGGCTGGGAAGTCTGGTTTGAAAACGCCAATGATTTTACCATCGAGGGAATAAGACATAAAACCAAACCTTTTATGTCGACGCAGTTCCACCCCGAAGCGTCCGGCGGGCCGAATGATACCGCGTGGATTATCAAAGATTTCGTCGCACTGATTAAGAGGTAAAAATGCCAATATTAGATTTCTTAAAACCGAAAAACGGTAAAAAGCAAAAAGTTTTGCTGCTGGGCTCCGGCGCGCTGTCGATAGGACAGGCGGGAGAGTTTGATTATTCCGGTTCGCAGGCGATAAAGGCTTTGGAAGAAGAAAACCTTGAAGTTATCGTCATGAACCCGAACATCGCCTCCGTGCAAACCAACCCGGCGCCGAATAAAAAAGTTTATCTTTACCCGGTAACGCCGTTCTGGATTGAGAAAATTATTCAGGAAGAACATCCGGCCGCGATAATTTCCGGCTTCGGCGGCCAGACCGCGCTGAACTGCACTATGGCGCTGGAAAATTCCGGCGTGTTAAAAAAGTACGGCGTTAAAGTTTTGGGCACGCCCGTGCCGTCGTTAGAAATGACCGAAGACAGGGATTTGTTCGCAAAGCAGATGAATAAAATAGGCGTCCCGATACCGAAAAGCCACGCCGTGGAAACTGTTGAAGACGCGCTGAAAACGGCGGAGCAGATAGGGTACCCCGTCATCACGCGCTCAGCTTACGCGCTGGGCGGCCTCGGCAGCGGTTTGGCAAAAACTCCGGCGGATTTGGAAAGGCTGGCGTCATCGGCTTTAACTTCCAGCCCGCAGATTTTAATTGAAAAATCCCTTCACGGCTGGAAAGAGATTGAGTACGAAGTAATGAGGGACAGCGCCGGCAACTGCATAACGATTTGCAACATGGAAAACCTGGACCCTATGGGCATACACACCGGGGACTCCATCGTCATAGCGCCGGTGCAGACGCTCAATAACAGGGAAAATAATTTGCTGCGCGACGCGGCGTTGAATATAGTCAAAAGCATAGGCGTCGTCGGAGAGTGCAACGTACAGTTCGCTTTAAGCCCGTTCACGTTTGAATATTACGTCATAGAAGTCAACGCGCGTCTTTCCCGCTCGTCGGCGCTGGCCAGCAAAGCGACGGGTTATCCGATAGCTTTCGTAGCCGCGAAGGTAGTTTGCGGCTTTGAGCTTCTGGAACTTAAAAACCCCGTCACGGGCACGACGTCGGCGTTTTACGAACCTTCGCTGGATTACGTGTCTCTCAAAATGCCGCGCTGGGATTTGAAAAAATTTTCCGGCGTGTCTAAACTTTTGGGAACGCAGATGAAATCCGTCGGCGAGGTTATGGCGCTGGGCCGCAATTTCTGCGAAGTTATACAAAAATCCATACGCATGGTTCAGGAGGACGAAGAAGGCATCACGAAAGAGGTTTTTTCGCACGCTTCCAACAAAGAACTGCTGCTGGAACTTTCCAACCCGACCAACATGCGTATTTTCGCGATTTATGAATTTTTAAAACGCGGTTTTACGCCGGAGAGCGTCCAGAAAAGAACAATGATAGACCCGTGGTTTATAAGCCACATAGTTTATCTCGTCCGTCTGGAAACGGAAGTGCGCGCATATTTTAAAGATTTCAAAGCGCCGGCAAAAATCACTGCGGCGGAAGTCAGAAAAGCGTTTTCAAATATTGACGCGGAATATATACGCCGCCTCAAATCCCGCGGGTTTTCGGATTACCAGCTGACAAAAATGTATCTGTCCTGTGTCAGCCCTAAACATAAATTTACCGTCAGAGAAATCAACGCTCTGTCAATGGGCCTGCGGGATTTAAGAAAGACGTTAAAAATCACGCCGGTGGTAAAACAAATTGACACGACGTCCGCCGAATACGCGACAAAATCCAACTACCTGTACCTGACGTACGACGGCTATTTTAACGACGTGAAAGTCACAAAGAAAAATAAAAGCATAGTCACGCTCGGCAGCGGAAGTTACCGCATAGGCAGCAGTCTGGAATTTGACTGGTGCTCCGTCATGACCAGCAAATATTTTAAAGAGCAGAAAGACGACAGCATTATCATAAACTGCAATCCGGAAACGGTGTCTACGGACTTTAACACGTCGGACAGGCTTTATTTTGAAGAGTTGTCTTTTGAGCGCGTCATGGATATTATTGATATTGAAAATCCGCGCGGCGTGGTCGCCTGCATGGGCGGACAGAACCCGAATAATCTTACGCCGTACTTAAGCCGCGCCGGCGTAAAAATCATGGGCCACAGTTATGAAACCGTCGACAAAGCGGAGAACAGAACAAAGTTTTCGGCCATTTTGGATTCGCTGGGCGTGGACCAGCCCAAGTGGACGTCCGCCGTCTCAAGAAAAGAAATTGACGCTTTCGTAAAAGAAGTCGGCTTTCCGGTTTTAATACGCCCGAGCTTTGTCCTATCCGGCACGCTGATGAACGTCGCCAACGACCAGAAAAGCCTGGACTATTATTTATCGCTGACTAAAGACATATCGGCTGATTTCCCCGTCGTGCTGTCTAAATTTATTTTAGACGCGAAAGAGTTGGAATGCGACGGAGTCGCCAAAAACGGCGAAGTTATGATTTCTTTTATTTCCGAACACGTTGAAAACGCCGGCGTCCACAGCGGCGACGCTACTCTTGTTTTCCCGGCGGAAAAAATATATACGAAAACCGCGAACACGATACACGGAATTGTACGTAAAATTGCAAAAGGGCTCGGCCTCAACGGACCGTTCAACATTCAGTTTATCGCGAAAGACAACGACGTAAAAGTTATTGAGTGCAACGCGCGCGCGTCGCGTTCTTTCCCGTTCATATCAAAAGTTTCCGGCTACAATCTGGCCGAAATCGCCTGTAAAGTTATGTATGGGAAACCGATAAATAAAATGCTGCCGGATGAGTCTGAAATTCCATTCACCGGCGTCAAAGCCAGCATGTTCAGCTTTCAGCGGCTAGACGGCGCGGACCCTATTTTGGGTGTTGAAATGGCGTCCACCGGCGAAGTGGGCTGCATAGGCAAAAACTTTAACGAAGCCATGCTGCTGGCAATGGAATCCACTCAAATCCGCGTGCCCAAAAAAGGTATTTTGTTAAGCACCGGCCGTGAGCGCGACAAAGTGCGTTTTATGGAAGTCATTGACCGCGTTTACAAACTCGGCGTGCCGGTGTACGCGACGTACGGCACCGCGGAATATCTTAAAAAACGCGGCTATGAGGCTACCGCCGTTTTTTACCATCATGATCCGAAGCCGGTGGACATTATCAAACAGCGCAAAGTGGATTTCGTCGTAAACGTCCACAAAAGCCTTGAACTTGACGAGCTTGAATTTAACTCCGCCATACGTAAAATGGCAGTCAAATGTAACTGCTCTCTGCTGACGAACCTGGAAAAATCAATAGCCTACTTCAAAGCCTTTGATTCCTACGAGCAGTTAACAGAAAAAGAAAAATTGATTCACCTGTAAATAAACCTTACAAAGAAAGTCCTCCGGCTTATCCGCCGGAGGACTTTTTTGTCTATACCAATCCTATGAACTATTTGATTTATTTACCGGGCATCATAAGAATTAAATTTAAATCCGGCCTTTTTCATCTTTGGTTTTAGAACTTCATCAATGTTTGCCGGGGAAATATCCTCAGACACTAGTAAGTTTTTACTGACTTTTTCCTTATCGTCAAATCTTACCCCTATGGCCCATTTATCCAACTCTATAGTGTCTTCAATTAATACCCCAACGTTTTTCGGCGCGGCAGTTGAGATAGTCCATACAGGCCAGTTTCCCTTATTCATTACAAGCAGAACACGGTCTTTAACATCATTTGTTTGATATTCCTCTGTTTTATTGCGCCTATAAAATTCGTAGTTTTTAAATTTCTGGGCAAATTCTTCTCCGTCCATAAAGGAAATATCGTCCTTTGAAATACCCGCTCCCATATTTTCTAATAAATAATCGGCAAGCACTTTATAATATTCTTTTTTGTGCTCATCTTTCCTGCCGGCAAAATCCGAGAAAGCTTTTTCAACTGCCTGCTCCCCGGCCTTAAACTCAGGCTGCTTGGCCAAAAACTTTTGATTATTTTTTATAAACTCCGGATTATATATACGATTTTGAGTCTGATACAAACTGTCAAGCATCTGCCTAAAGTTTTCTTGAGCCCGCGCGAAAGAGCAGAGCGAGCATAATAAAATTGCTGATATTAATATATATACGTTTTTCATACTATTTTCTCCTTTCATATATGCTATTTATATAATTTTATAAGTTTACAGGTATAATATACAAGGGCCAAAAGACCTATACCGTACTAGGTCCTTATACCTATATTTAAAATTTTCTCCGTCGATAAAGATGTAAATAGCAATTATCAAAATATGTTATAATATTATATTAGTTATACCAACGTACTAATACACTAATACAATGAACAATTCCATAAAATTAGGTTTTTTCGGTTTAACCGGACTGGTTATCAGCGCGACGGTAGGCTCCGGCGTTTTCGCTCTGCCGCAAAATATGGCGGACGGCGCGGGCGCGGCCGCCGTGCTGGCCGCGTGGGTTATAACGGGCGTGGGAATGTATTTTTTGACGGATACTTTCCGCGTACTTTCCACCGTCAGGCCGGATTTAACTTCCGGGCTTTACGCTTACGCCAAAGAGGGTTTCGGCGAAACGGCCGGTTTTTTCACCGCCTGGGGTTACTGGTTTTCAAATACGTGTGCCGTAAGCGCGTTCCTCGTCGTGCTTATGGAAAGCCTGAACTACTTTTTCCCCGGCGTGTTTACCGGCGGCAACAATTTAAATTCGATTATTCTTTCAAGCGTCGTCATCTGGTGTTTTTATTTTCTGATATCAAAGGGCATTAAAGAAACGGCTTTTATAAATTTACTGGGAACAATATTTAAATTGTTCCCCATTTTTTTATTTATAGTAATTTTATTCCTGACGGTAAAACTGCCCGCCCTCAAAACCGCCTTCGCGCAAAAAGCCGCGGTGCCGGACGTAAGTTTTTCCGGCCAAATCAAAAACGCCATGATAATCACGCTCTGGGCGTTTATAGGAATTGAGACCACCGTCGTGCTGGCCGGCCGCGCCAAAGGCGGCAAAACGGTTTCCGCCGCGCTGATGACGGCGTTTTTACTTTGCATAATACTTTATATCTGTGTTTCAATTTTACCGTTCGGCGTGTTAACCCGCGCGCAAATCGCGCTTCTGCCAAACCCGTCCACGGCGGGCGTTTTGGAATACATCATAGGCCGCGCAGGCGGAATAATAATGAACGCGGGCATGATAGTGTCGGTGTTTTTCGCGACGCTGTCCATGACGACAATCACGTCCGAAGTTCCTTTTGCCGCGGCGAAAGACAAATCTTTCCCGAGACAATTTACCAAAGAAAATAAAAATTTCGTGCCCGTGTTTTCTCTGATGGTCACAACGCTCACCGCCCAGGCGCTGCTGTTCATAGGCTTCGTTTCGCAAAACGCTTTTCAGACATTGCTGACCATAACCGCCGTCATGATAATGCCGGTTTATTTAATCACGCCGCTTTATCTTCTGAAAATTGCCAATAAAAAACAATTCCCGAATAGTTTTAACGTAAACATAAACCGCGCGCGCCTGAGCGCCGCCGCCGGCGCGCTTTACGCCGTCTGGCTCATCTACGCGGCCAACATAAAATATCTGTTCATCGCGCTGCTCTTCTTCATTGCCGGCATACCTGTTTACCTTATAGCCAAAAAGCAGAAATAAAACGTATAATGATATCATGATTTCATATATTCAGGGCACGGTTTTTGAGCTTAGGGAAGACAGCGTGGTCCTTCTGTCCGGCGGCATAGGTTATGAAATTAACTGCGCGCCGGCCAGTCTCACCGCGCTGGAAAGCGGCAAAGAAGCCGCGCTTTATGTAGCCGAATCCATTTCCCCCTACGACGGCACTGTGTTGTACGGTTTCTTGACCAAAGAAGACAAACAGCTGTGGTCCCTTTTCCGGGACGCTATCCCCAACACCGGCGCGAAAAAAGCGCTCGAATATTTAAATAAAGCGTTACGCAGCGTGGCGGATTTCCATAACGCCATTATAAAAAAGGACCCTAAAATTTTAACGGCCATCTTCGGCTTTACTTCCAAAACGGCGGAAAAATTAATACACTCGCTTGACGGCAAAATGGACGCCGTGACAGTCCAGGGCGCGCCAAAAATCAAGCTGTTTGAAGAAACTCCTCTTATGAGCGAAGTCACCGCCGCGCTCGCCGCCCTCGGCTACAGCCCGCTTGAAAGCCGCAAAGCGTTCGAGCAGTTATACTCAACCGGACAAACCGCAAATGGCAACGTCGAAGACATTTTAAGAAGCGCGTTAAGGATACTCAAAAAATGACCAGCTATAACGAAACCCTTAATCTGGCTCCGACCTCGGACGAAAAAAATAATTTAGACGCCGCGCTGCGCCCGTTAAGCCTGGACGAGTTCGTCGGGCAGGACAGCCTTAAAGAAAACCTGCGCGTCTTTCTGGCCGCCGCCAAAAAACGCGGCGAAGCGCTGGACCATACCCTTTTTTATTCGCCGCCCGGCCTAGGCAAGACGACGCTTGCGAATATTCTGGCCAAAGAAATGGGCGTCAATATTAAAACGACTTCCGGCCCGGTCTTATCGCGCCCCGGCGATTTGGCCGCCATGCTGACCACTGAAATTTCCGACGGCGACATTTTGTTTGTTGACGAAATACACCGCTTAAACCCCGCCGTAGAAGAAGCGCTTTACCCGGCGATGGAAGATTTTAATTTTTTTATAAACACCGGCAAAGGCGCCGGCTCCACTACGTTAAAACTTTCGGTGCCGCGTTTCACGCTCGTCGGCGCGACGACGCGCAGCGGCCTGCTTACCGGCCCGCTGCGGGACAGGTTCGGCATAGTTTTTAACCTGAACTTTTATGAAGTAAAAGAGATAGCGGATATTTTGGAACGCTCCGCGAAACTTTTAAATATCAAGGCTGACAGGCAGGGTTTAGAGGCTCTGGCCGCGCGTTCGCGCGGCACGCCGCGCATAGCAAACCGCCTGCTGCGCCGCGCGCGCGATTTCGCGCAGGTTAAAGGCAAGGGAATAATTACGTCTGAAATCGCCGATATCGCGATGGAGTCATTAGATATTGACGCGCACGGCCTTGACTCAATGGATAAAAGAATTTTGGAAGCTTTGATAGACAAATTCGGCGGCGGCCCCGTCGGCGTGGACAACCTCGCCATAGCGGTCTCCGAAAGTACGGACACGCTGACCGACGTTATCGAACCTTATCTCATCAAAGCCGGTTTCATAGCGCGCACGCCGCGCGGGCGCGTCGCCGCCAAAAAGGCATACGACCATCTTGGTAAGCGCACGCCGGAGGGCATGCTGTTTTGAAAAAACTACTTTTATTTTTAACGATATCTCTTCTGAGCGCGAATGTTTTCGCGCTCAGGGTTTTAATTGTCGAAAACGCGCAGAAACAGCAAATAAACGCCGGCGGACCTTTTACGATTACCGTCGCAAAAACAGGCAAAAAATATAAACTTAAAGAAGGAGGCAAATTCACGGTCTCGCTGCTTAAAAATGGCAAAATAAAAGCGGGCTCTCTGGAGGCCGACGGAAATATCATTCTAACTCCTTCAAAAGAGACTCCTTTTGATATATCCGGAAGTACGTACACCGGCGTTTTGACGATAACTCCGTCCAAAAATAATTTCAACATTATCGAAGAAACAGACATTGAAGAATATCTGTACGGCGTGCTGCCGTATGAGATGAGTTATTCTTGGCCGGCGGAGGCGCTAAAAGCGCAGGCCGTCGCCGCGCGCACGTACACCGCGCGGGCTCTGCAAGACACGGCAAACCAAAATTTTGATTTATACGCCGACGTGCGCAGCCAGATGTACAAAGGCTCCGGCATAGTTTATCCGCCGGTAAAAGACGCGGTTGAGGCAACCCGCAGCCAAGTTTTAAAATTCGACGACAAGCTTTTTTACGCCTATTACCACGCCAACTGCGGCGGCCATACGGACCCTCTGCCGTGGAAAAGTCCCGACGGAAATATCAAACCGTTAATGGGCGTGAAATGCCCTTATTCGGATAATACTCCAGGCGCGAAATGGAACCATGCTTTCACCAACGCCGAGGTTTCCGCCGCCGCGGCAAAAAGCGGTCTTAAAGGAAAAATAACGGGAATCTCTGTATCTAAAAAAACTTCCGGCGGCCGCGCGACGCAGCTGATTGTCAGGACAAAAAACGACAACAGAAAAATTTCCTGTAATGATTTCCGCGTAGCGATAGGCTCCACGAAATTCAAAAGCTGCATGCTGACAAAAATAAAAAAGACGTCCAGAGGTTTTGATTTCGCGGGCAAAGGCTACGGCCACGGCACCGGCATGAGCCAGGAAAGCGCCAAACTAATGGCCGAACGCGGAGACGACTATAAAGAGATTCTAAAAACTTTCTACCCCGGCGCAAAATTGGCAAAACTATAACTATGTTTGAACGCTTCCATAACCTGAAAATCAATATCGCCCGCACGCCGGCAACGCCGCGCGACAGCGCGAAATTAATGGTATTAAACCGCGCGGCAAAAACCATTGAGCACAAAATTTTCCGTGATATTCCGTCGTATTTTAAGCCGGGCGACTGTCTGATTATAAACGACACCAAAGTTTTCCCCGCAAAACTTTTTGCAAAAAAACCTACGGGCGGCAAAGTTGAAGTACTGCTCGTGCGCCCGCTGCAAAATCCGTCCGAGTGGACGGCATTGATGCGCGATTTTAAACCCGGTATGGAACTTATTTTTGACGACGGCTTAAAAGCAACTGCACAGTCTGTGACGGGAAACAACGAAGTTATTTTAAAATTTAACAGTGACGACGTGCTCAGTTACGCAAATGCCCGCGGTCTTATGCCGCTGCCGCAGTATATTGAAAAAGCGCGTAAACACGACGGTATGACCGCCGCCATAGAAACCGATAAAGAGCGTTACCAGACGGTATACGCGCGGCATGAGGGCTCAATAGCCGCGCCGACTGCAGGGTTCCATTTTACGCCGGAACTTTTGAAAAAAATTGAAGACGGCGGCGTAAGCGTTGTGCGCATTACTTTGCACGTCGGCTGGGGTACTTTTAAACCTTTAAAAACCGCGCCGGAAAAACACCAAATGCTGCCCGAACTGGCCGAAATTTCCGCCGGCACGGCCGCTCAAATTAACGCCGCGCGCGCGGCCGGGAAACGCGTATTTTCCGTCGGCACGACAAGTACGCGCACACTGGAAAGTTTTACCGAAAACGGTAAAACCGCCGCCGGCCAAAAGTGGACGGATTTGTTCATATATCCGGGTTACAAATTTAAAGCAATCGACGCGCTTATAACAAATTTTCATTTCCCGGATTCCACGCCGCTGTGCATGGCGGTTGCGTTCGCCGACGAAGATTTTATTTACAAGGCGTACAGCGAAGCGGTCGCAAATAACTACCGTTTCTATTCCTTCGGAGATTCAATGTTAATTTTATGATTTCACCTTTCAAAATTATCGCCAAAGACAAAAATTCTTCCGCCCGCGCCGGCGTGCTTTATACAAAACACGGGGCAGTGCAAACGCCAGTTTTTATGCCGGTGGCAACGCAGGCCTGCGTCAAAGCGCTCAATGACGAAGACCTGCGCGCCGTCGGCGCCGAATGTCTGCTTTCAAACACTTATCACTTATATCTGCGCCCGGGAACGGAAATATTACAAAAAATTGGCGGCATACATAAATTTATGTGCTGGGACAGAAGTATTTTGACGGACTCCGGCGGGTTTCAAGTACACAGCCTTTCCCACCTGCGAAAAATTACCGAGGACGGCGTATGGTTCAAAAGCCACCACGACGGCAGCAAACATTTTTTCACGCCGGAAAACGTTATTGAATCCCAGGCGGCCACAGGTTCTGACATCTGGACATGTCTTGACGTGCTTATGCCAAACTCCGCGCACAAAAACGATTTGAGAAAAGCGCTGGGCACCACCAAACGCTGGGCGGAAAGAGCGGCCGCGCACTACGCCAAAATTGTACCGGAACAAAAAATAAAGCAAAATGACGACGGCTGCTTTACCGTCGGCAACAGCCTGTTATTCGGCATAATTCAGGGTTCAATTTACGCTGACCTGCGCGCGGAAGCGGCGCGGCATATGGCCGAGCAGAACGTCCACGGTTTTTGCATAGGCGGTTTAAGCGTCGGCGAAACTTTGGAAGAAATGAACGCCGCCGTTGAAGCGACAATTCCTAACCTGCCGGAAAATAAACCGCGCTACCTGATGGGCCTCGGCACGCCGATAGAAATGTTAAACTGCATTGAGCGCGGCGTTGATATGTTTGACTGCGTGTGGCCGACGCGCGTCGCGCGCAACGGCCAGGCCATGACAAGCGGCGGCAAAGTCAATATAAAAAATAACGAACACCGCGCGTCGGATAAACCGCTTGACGAAAACTGCGACTGCATGGTCTGTAAAAAATACTCCCGCGCGTATTTATCCCACCTCTTCCGCTCTAACGAACTGACCAGCCACCGTCTGCTTTCCATGCATAATATAAGATTCCTGACGCGCACCATGGAACAAGTGCGCCAGTCAATCAAAGACGGCAATTTTAAAGAAATCAAAGAAGAAATCATAAAAAAATATTCTGTATAGACCATTGATATATCATTATAATAATCTTATCCTATTAATATGTCTTAGCTTTGTATAGGAGAAAATTATATGAAAAAATTAATAATATTATTTTTATTTGCAGGTCTGGGTTCTAGCTTAAACGCCCAGTCTTATGCTATAAATAAAGCCATTGTAGAAAATCCCGGAACAAGCATATATTCCAGTATGTCCAGAAGTGATATAAGCAGGGTTATTGACGATAATGTTAACAAAATTTTGTTTCAGCTGGAAACGCAGCTTATGAAAGAATTGTTATCGGATAAAACATTATCTGAAGGCAAAGACCAAGCCCACGGTGAAGCAGTGCAAAAGCTTATTAATCAGCTGTCTGCTGAGTTATTTGAAAAGATGAGGATACAAACAAAAGGAGACTTCGGAACATATATTGCTTCCGCAGATAACTTAGTAAACAATATTGGTCCCACTGCTTATTACTCTGCATTTTCCAAAATCTTAGCAAACAGATTCTCTTTGAAAACAAATTTCAATAAAGAAAAAAATTTAAATCAAATTAATTATGAGAAAGAGAATTTTATTTTAGGAGTTTACAATGAAGAGGACAGAATAAAGACTGTAAAATTGGTTTCATATCTTGAAACATATAACAATGAAATGTTAAAAATTATCGCTTCCGGTAAAAAACTCATAAACACAAACGAACTGAACAATATACAATCCAAACTGGAAAAGATTGACGAACTTGCAGATAACGCCCAAAAATAATATTAATCTAACAGCGAAGGCCGCGCACTTTTACGGTGCGCGGCCTTCATTTTTTAACAGCTTATACCCCGGATTCTGTTCCGCTGCGGCTTACGCCGTAACGGCGGGGACCATTACTCTTTGCGGCCTACTCTGCGGCTTGGACGGACAGTCCGCGCGCATATTTGGCCTTGCTCCGCGCGGGGTTTACATAGCCGCGGCGGTTGCCCGCCGCGCGGTGCGCTCTTACCGCACCCTTTCACCCTTACCCGTATAACGGGCGGTGTATTTTCTGTTGCACTTTCCGTGATTTGGATTTTAGCCCAAACCCCCGTCTTTTCAGACGGCGCGCTGTCCTTCGGAGTCCGGAAGTTCCTCCGCGCTTTGCGGCGCGGCGGCCCCCTGGCTGTTATTTATATTATAGCAATTTGACACTTGTTTCTCATAATTATAAAATTTAATAGTAAGTTTATAAGGAGAAATTAATATGAATAAAGTCTTATTATTAGCCGCATTATCTTCAACCTTTGCTCTTGCCGCGTGCGCCACTGCGGACTCTGCCAATACCGCCGCCAACACAACGGCAACCAATACTACAAACTCCGCCACCACAACGCTGGCGAACCTGCAGCAGGAATCACAGGATTTAAGACAAAAAGTAACGGACGCCAAGGCAACCTATACCACCGCCCAGACGGTTAACTCCGCCGCCAGCGGAAGCACAAGCGCGACGCAGGCCGTTAAAGACGTTGCCAATCAGGCTGTTTCCGGCGTAAAAACACAGGCCCAATCAGAAGCCGACGCCTGGAAAAGCGCTCTCAGCTTCTAAGTAACAAAATATTTAAGCCGCCCGCAAGGGCGGCTTTTTTAATAGCAGACTAAGTTAATATCAATCCATTTATCGGCTTTGATTTTTGAGTAAATTTTTATTTTTTTATGACGAGCATAGCGTTGACTATGTAAGGAATAAAAAAATTAAAATTTACCGAAAAGCAAAGATTGAGAAATGGATTGATATTAACTTAGTCTGCTATAATATCAGTATGCTATACATCGTCCCGACGCCTATAGGAAATTTGCAGGATATCACGCTGCGCGCGCTTGAAATTTTAAAAACCGCGGATATTGTTCTGGCGGAAGACACGCGCCGCACCAAAACTCTGCTTACTCACTTTTTAATAGACAAACCCATAGTCCGCTATAATGAAAATGACGAGCGCTCCGCCGCGCACTGCCTTAATCTTTGCAAAACCAAAACATGCGCTTTGGTATGCGACGGCGGCACGCCGTGCATTTCTGACCCGGGCTGGAAACTTGCGCGGGACTGTTACGCCGCCGCAGTAAAAGTAACCGCGCTGCCGGGCCCAAGCGCACTGACCTGCGCTCTGTCCGCCGCCGGAATAACTGGCGGCGCGTTCACATTTTTGGGGTTCTTGCCGCGCAAAACCGGCAAAATAAATAAAATGCTGGAGGCCGCTTACGCGCTTGAAAAGCCCGTCGTAATTTATGAGTCCCCTTACCGCGTCATAAAACTTTTGGAAATAATTTCCGCCGCGCTGGGGCCGGATACGCCGGTAATAATTTTCCGCGAACTTACAAAAGTTTTTGAGGAGCGTTTTGCCGCGCCGGTAAGTGTTGCTTTAGAAAATTTAAAAAAGAGAAATAAAATACTGGGCGAGTTTGTAATAATAATTAACCGCCCCGCCGTGCAGGAGCCAGATAATGAAAACGGAAATTTTTAAAATATCCGCCGTCACGCCGGATATTTTTAACCAAACCGCCGCCGCAATGAAAAACGGGGCGATAATCGTTTTGCCGACGGAAACCGTATACGGCATCTCCGCCGCGGCGGACAACCCGGCGGCCGTTGAAAAAATGTGCAATATAAAACAAAAACCACATAACGTGCCGCTGCAATATTTGGCGGACGGCGTGGAAAGCGCCAAAAAATTTGCTGTCTTCTCTCCCGCCGCCGACGCGCTCGCGCAAAAATTCTGGCCCGGCGGCATAACGCTTGTTCTTCCGCCGACAGAAGCCGGCAAAACCGTGGCGCGCGGGTTTGACACCGTCGGCATCCGCGTGCCGGATAATGACTTTGCGCTTCGGCTTTTAAAAATTTACAACGGCGTTTTCGCGACAAGCAGCGCAAATATCCACGGCCGCCCGCCGGCAAATACCGAGGAAGAAATCCTGGCGCAGTTTGACGGCGTAGTTGATTATATTTTTCTGGGCGGCACGCCGCACGGCACGCCGTCTACCGTGATGCAGCCGGAGCCGTTTAAAATTTTCCGCGCCGGCGCCGTAAGCGAAACCGAAATTCTAAATATCTTAAAAAATGTTACTATTTAACTATGTCTGAAGAAATGTTAACTGTTGTCGTGCTCGTTTTTGTCCTAGTGGGTTTTGCCATACTGCTCACCGCGCTTTTTATGCGCCGCATAGGCCTTCAGAAAATGAACCGCACTATAATGAAGGCGGAACACAATTACCAGCAGCAGATTGCCAGCCTGCAGACGCAGCTTTCGGCAAAAGTTGGCATGCTTGAAAATATGGTTGAAAAATTGACGTTGTCTAACCAAGAACTCAACCGGTTAAATGAAATAAAATCAAAATTTATGTCCGTCGTCGCGCATGATTTGCGCCAGCCGCTTTCTTCTATACAGGGTTTGACGTCGGTGTTAATGCTGGACACAAACGCCGCCGGCGGCGGAGTGGGAGACCAGACCGCGCTCAATAATATTTTAAAAGCGACAGACAATATGAACCTGCTGATGAGCGACCTTATGGACATCAGCATGATTGAAGCCGGCAGATTTAAAATGGATTTTAAGGAGTTTGAATTTAACAGCCTTATCAGCGACGTTCACGCGCTGCAGCAGATTAACGCGCAAAAGCGCGGAATCAGCGTCGTGCTTTACGATTACCCGGAACCTGTTATGGTCTGGGCGGACAGGTTCAGAATTTCGCAGGTATTAAATAACCTTCTCAGTAATTCGATAAAATTCGCGCCGCAGGGCGGGCGCGTTGAGATACGTTATTTTATAGAAGGTGTTTACGTCAAAGCTTTTGTTAAAGATAACGGCCCCGGCATAAAACATTCCGACCTGCAAAAAGTTTTTGAAAAATTCCACCAGAGCGACAGCCTTGAAAAAAGACAGAGAAAGCAGGGCTGGGGTTTGGGCCTCGCGATATCGTCGGAGATTATCCGCGCCCATAACGGAGAGATAGAAGCCGTAAGCAGCGGCTTAGGACAAGGCGCGACGTTCTGGTTCCAGATTCCGCTGAAACAGATATAAAAATTTTAAAACAAAAAAATATCCCGCGGCCGTATGCCGCGGGATATTTTTTTGAACTGCGGGAACTATTTACAAACTGGAAACTTCCATTTGTTTCAGGAAATCCTTGTTGGATTTACTGGCAACAATTTTGTCTCTCAACAGCGTCATAGCGTCGACACTGGTCAGCGGCGCAAGCACTTTTCGGATAATCCACACTTTATTAAGCTCGTCTTCGGTAAGAAGCAAATCCTCTTTTCTGGTAGACGAACGGTTGAGGTCAATGGCCGGGAACAGGCGGCGGTCGGACAGTTTTCTGTCAAGACAAATTTCGCTGTTGCCGGTGCCTTTGAACTCTTCAAAAATAACCTCGTCCATTCTGCTGCCGGTTTCTATGAGCGCGGTGGCGATTATCGTCAGAGAACCGCCTTCTTCCATATTTCTCGCGGCGCCTAAAAATTTCTTCGGGCGCTGCAGTGAAGTGGCTTCAAGACCGCCGGTAAGCACGCGTCCGCTCGACGGCGTAACCGTATTATAAGCGCGCGCGAGGCGCGTAATGGAGTCAAGCAAAATCACAACATCAATGCCCTGCTCCACGAGCCTCTTGGCGCGTTCAAGAACCATTTCGGCCACCTGCACGTGGCGGTCCGGCGCTTCGTCAAAAGTAGACGCGATAACTTCGCCTTTGACGGTGCGGCTCATGTCGGTAACTTCTTCCGGGCGTTCGTCAATCAGCAAAACCATAAGTTTTACGTCTTTATAATTTTCGGTAATTGAGTTGGCTATGGCCTGCATCATCATGGTTTTGCCCGTCTTAGGCGGCGCGACTATAAGCGCGCGCTGGCCGCGGCCTATGGGCGCCATCAGGTCAATTATGCGCTGCGTAAGCGCGTTTTTATCAAGCTCAAGGGTAAATCTTTTGTTAGGATGCAGCGGAGTAAGGTTGTCGAAGAAAGAACGGCTGTAAACTTTTTCTACTTCCAAGTCATTTACTTTCTGAACCTGCAGCATGGCAAAAAATCTTTCCCCTTCTTTCGGCGGGCGGATAAGACCTTCGATGCTGTCCCCTTTGCGCAGGCCGAAACGCTTGATTTGAGACGGGGAAACATAAATATCCTCCGGCCCGGCAAGATAATTGTTTTCTTCCGAGCGCAGAAAACCAAAGCCGTCAGGCAGAATTTCCAAAACCCCTCCGCCGTAAATTGAGCCGTTCTGCTTAGCCTGCACAGCGATAATTTTCCCTATTAATTCCTGCTTGCGCAGACCGGAAATCTCCTCGACGTTTAAATTGACGGCAAGCTTTGTCAACTCCGCTATGCTTAATTTATTTAAATCGCGCGCGTCCAGCACTTTGCCACCGTTGGGATTACGCTGCACAGGAGCACCGTTCTGGCCGTTAGGCGCGGAGGCCGGGCGCGTATATTTTTTAGGCTCTTTATTTTCTTTGGTTTCTTTTACTTCGTTAGTTTCTTCTTGCATTTATTTCTCCGTTATGAATTTATAGAATTTCTTAATTTTTGCTTCCAAATCTTTAAGACTGCCGCCATTGATTACAACTATATCCGCAAGCGCGGCTTTTTGGGCGGGCGGCATTTGCGCTTTGCTTCTTACTTCAAAATCTTTATTGTCAATTCCGCGCTTTTTAAGCCGCGCGGCCCGGTTTTCACCGTCGGAAATCATGCACAAAGTCAAATCAAAATCTTCAGCCCAGCCGGCTTCAAAAAGCAGCGGCACCTCATAAACTATAACGCCCGCGCGCATTGATTTTATAATTTTTGCGCCTTCGCGGCGGACAAGCGGGTGAAGGATATTTTCGAGTTTTTTTCTGGACGCGGGACTACACAGAATTTTTTTAAGACTTTCTTTATCACTGACACCGAACTCTCTAATTAAAATTTTCTGTACGGCTGCGGTTTGAAGAAGAGCGGCCACAATTTCGTCCGCGCTCAAAACGCCGGCGCCCAGTCTGCGGAAAATTTTCAAAACTTCCGTTTTGCCGCTCAGCATTCCGCCGGTTAAACCTATAATTTTTTTCATAATTTTAGCTTTTCAAGTTCATACAAATTAATGCCGGCCTTGGCCTCCGCTATCAGCGGCACTCTTAACAGCGCGGCGTTTTCCATTTTATGTTTTATGACAAGGGCTTCTTTTTCAAGCATATGCTTTGGCATTTCAAAAATAAGCTCGTCGTGAATTTGTAGCAAAAGTTTAACCGGCGTGCCGTAATAATGTTTGTAAATATCATTCATCGCGGCCTTAATAATATCCGCGCTGCCGCCTTGCACTATCGTATTAATGGCGGCCCGTTGCGCGAAAGAGGACATTTGCGCGCTGCCCATAGTAAATTCCGGCAGATATCTGATATGGCCCATCAGCGTCTTAACGTAACCGCGTTCGCGGGCAAGAATAATATTTTTGTCAATCCATTCCCGCAGCCCTTTATAGACGGCAAAATAACCGTCGATATATTCTTTGGCCTCTCTCATTGAAATGCCCAAAGCCTGCGACAAACCCATAGGCCCCTGGCCGTAAATTATGCCGAAATTAATGGCTTTGGCCGACGAACGCATTTCATCAGACACCATTTCCCGCATAACGTGGAAAACTTCCGCCGCCGTCTTAGTGTGTATATCGCCGCCTTCTTTGAAGGCGTGGATTAACGCCTCGTCCTGCGCTTCGTGCGCCAAAATGCGGAGGTCAATCTGCGAATAGTCCGCGCTTAAAATAACGTTCCCCGAATCCGCTATAAAAGCGCGGCGCAGCATGCGGCCCTTCGGCGTGCGGATGGGAATATTTTGGAGATTCGGGCTGGAACTGGAAAGACGGCCCGTAACGGTACCAGTCTGGTCAAGGTAAGTGTGCACGCGGGATTCGTCGTCGGCCAGCGCTATCAGATTATCTACATAGGTTGATTTAATTTTCGTGTTCGCGCGGTATTCCAGAATTTTTGGGACGACGGGGTGCAGGTTTTTGAGCGACTGCAGGCTTTCCTCGTCCGTCGAAAAACCCGTTTTGGTCTTTTTAAGCGACGGCAATTTTAAATGCTCAAACAAAAGCGTGCCCAGCTGTTTCGGCGAATTTACATTAATCTCATAACCTGCCAGTTTGTCGATTTCAGACTGCAAAACCGCAATTTCGCTTTCCAGAGTTTTTGAAAAAGTTTTCAGCCACGGCGCGTCCACCAGTACGCCTGTCATTTCCATAAAAAGCAAAACGGAAACAAGCGGGATTTCCATTTCGTTATAAACTTTAAACTGGTCTTTTGATTTAAGTTCCGTCTCAAGAGTTTCTTTCAGATGGTGGGCAAGACTGTTTTGGGTTATTAAAAATTCCCCCTCGCTGCCAGTCTCTGTCTTAATATTTAAAAACTGCGCGGCAAGCGCCGTAAAACCCAGGTCCGCGCCGGGGTTTAACATATAAGCGGCAAGCCGCAGGTCAAAACAGTTTATAAATTCTTCCGGCCATAAACCCAGCGCGCGGAAAGTAAATTTTACGTCGTAACTGATTTTCAAAATCCGTTTGTCCGCGCACAACGCTTTGACGGTTTTATTTTCTTCTTCCGTCAGAGAATCAAATTCTTTGATAAAAAAAGTTTTGTCGTCCGCGCCCAGAAGAACAAAATTTTCATCCGCCATAATAAAAAAACTGTCTTTGATTTTGGACTTTACTTCCGCCAGTTCCGCGCCCTGCGGCGCGGCGGTAAACATGCTGGTTTCTTCATGATGGCGCGCCGACGGAGCGTTAACGCCGAAGGCATGCAACATGTTTTTAAATTCATATTTGGCAAACAGCGCGGCAAGTTCTTTAGCGTCCGGCGGCGTGACGCGCGCGTCTTCAAGTTTAAATTCAAGCGGCAGGTCAAGGTTTAGCATGATAAGTTCTTTGGACATTTTAGCGTCGTTTTCGCCGGCGATGATTTTTTTTGCGGTTGTAGGTTTAATTTTTTCATCACCGCGTTTTGCGGCTTCCAAAATATTTTCCAGGTGGCCGAAAGTATTGATAAGCTCCGCCGCCGTCTTCGGCCCCATGCCGGCCACGCCAGGCACATTGTCTGAACTGTCGCCGGTTATCGCCAGATAATCAACCAGATATTTTTGTTCGACGCCAAATTTTTCTTTCACGTATTCCGGCCCCTTTAAGTCTTCTTTGCCGGACGGCCACAGTTTGACATACTCGTTAAGCAGCTGCAAAGAGTCTTTGTCAGACGTTGCTATAATGCTGTCCGCATTCTCGGCCTGCGCGCGTTTGGCTATAAAACCTATAATATCGTCCGCCTCAATGCCCTGCAAAGCAAAAACTTTGAAACCTAGTTTGGCGACAATTTCCCGCGCCAGTTTAAGCTGCGCCACAAGCGCGTCTTCCACAGGCTTACGGTGAGCTTTATAATCGTGAAACATCTCTTTGCGTTTGGCGCTGCCGCCGGCGCTGTCAAAACAGACTGCGACATATTCCGGCTGTTTTTCCTCCGACAGTTTGGCCAGCCAGCGG
The DNA here is from genome assembly GCA_009778915.1 of Elusimicrobiota bacterium. GTDB lineage: Bacteria > Elusimicrobiota > Elusimicrobia > Elusimicrobiales > Elusimicrobiaceae > Elusimicrobium. Next base: position 294,035 of record WRFH01000001.1, on the reverse strand, counting down.
ACAAAACCATACAGCGCGCCCACCTCCAGCCCCTCGGAAGTTGTCAGTTTCGGCAAAGCGTGATAGTTTCTGTGCAGGAAATTATGCGCGTCTATTATATAGATGGTTTTTTTATCGCCATGCATAAAATTTTTTGGATTGTGTTACGGGTAAGACTTTTTTGGTTTATATTTTGCCGGCCTTTTAAAGACCGGCAAAATAACTTACATATATATAGTAGCAGGATTATAAAATCGCGTCAAGCTGTTTTTTAACGTCGGCCTTGCTGTGCGCGCCGACCATCTGCGCCACCGGCTTGCCGTTTTTGAAAAACAGCACCGTCGGAATAGAAGAAATGCGGAACGCGGAACTTGTCTGCATGCCTTCGTCCGTATTAAGTTTGCAGACTTTTGCCTTGCCGGCGTATTCCTGCGCGATTTCCGCCACCGTCGGCGCAAACATTTTGCACGGGCCGCACCACGACGCCCAGAAATCCACCATCGCCACGCCTTTATAATTTATAACTTCGGTTTCAAAATTTTCATCAGTCAGATTAATTTCGCTCATATGTCCCCCTTATTATATAGAATACAAGACTATTAAAATCTTGTCAACTTGCCTTTCTCATATGAAACAAATTGCCCCTCCTTTTGTCCTGGCTAATTATTTAAGATTAAAAAATAATACTTTGTCTATCGTATTGTCTGCGTAGAGCGGATTTTATATATTTTAAAAAAGGAGTTATTTTTATGAAACAAGGGTTTACTCTTATAGAATTATTGGTAGTGGTTCTTATCATAGGCATACTCGCGGCCGTCGCCGTGCCGCAATATAATAAAGCCGTAATCAGGTCCAAGACCTCGCAAGCCGTAATTATGTTAAAAGCCTTAATACAGGCGGAGGAAAGATATTATCTTGCAAACGATACTTACACCTCCGACTTAGGAGAACTGGATATAACCGTGCCCGCAGACCTTATAGGAGCATTTGATACCCCTGTTAAGCCCAATGATTATACGTTTGCCTGCGGAGTCAATTCTTGTGACGCCAACTCCGGTAATCCGAATATGCCGCGTTTTGAATTTTGTATGCACCATAACAGCAACTGGTCGTGGCTGGCGGACAGGCGATGGTGCGTGGTACGCGTAGCGCGCAATAATGATTTTTCAAGACAAATCTGCATAGCGATAGGCGGCGTTCCGGATACGGATGCTTGGGCGGATTACTATCGTTTTTAGCGGCTTTAAGCCGTAATATCTATCTTCTTCCACCGGCCCTGCAGGAAACGGCCGGCCATAAGCGCCGCCGTCAGGAACGAATAGAGCGTAAACCAGAGCCAGATGGTAATTATATCTTTTTGAAGAATATAAACTATATAATATGTGGCAGGTATAACAGCAAGCCACGCGCTGGATATTATCAGCATGTGGGCTTTGGTGTCCCCCGCGCCGCGTATCGCTTCCCCGAACATTAAATAAGTGCAGTCCCCTAGTATAAAGAGCGCGACTATTTTCATAAGCGGCATGGCAATCCGCGTAATTTCGCCGGCGAACTGTTCGCCGGGCTGCAAAAATAAACCGATAAAAAACCCGGGTATCACACAAAACATTAACGCCAGCGCGCCGGCGTATGAAAAACCCAGTTTGCAGGCGTTTTTGACGACGCCGTAAACCTGCTCACGCCTTTTCATGCCGACGTAGCGGCCAGTCAAAATCTGCACGCCTATACTAAGGCCCATCACGGGCATAAAAGACATCATCTGCATAGTAAGCACAATATTGCTTGCGCTGAGCGACAGCATGTCTAAATGCCCCATCATAAAAGTGAACATGCTGAAAGATAATATGTCCATAAAAAAACTAAAACCGTTCGGCACGCCGAAGCGCAGCAGTTTGAAAAACGCCGGCTTATAAAAACCGGCCAGCCGCAGCACGCGGTATTTCTTTCTGTTCTGCGCGGTAAAAATAAAAGAAATATAAGTAATAATCATAATAATATTGCTGATTATTACCGCCCACGCCGCGCCTTTTATGCCGTAACCCGGCAGACCGAGACCGCCGAAAATCAGAATATACGCAAGTACTATATTAATCAGATTGCCGAAAACGCTGATAAACATAGGCACGCGCGTTTTGCCGCGGCCTATAAAAAACGCCGCCAGCGCGCTGTTTAAAATAATAAATCCGCCGCCGTAATTCATAATGCCGAAATACTGTTTTTCCAGCACAACCACTTCGGGCGCGTGTTTAAATAAATCTATCAGCCATAAACCCGCCGGCGTGCAAAGCGCCATAATTACGCCGGAAATCACGGAAACTATTATTCCCTGCCACAGAGAAATTGAGATGCTGGCTTTTTTATTCTGGCCGTGGTACTGCGCCACAAAAACGCCTGTGTACATTGCAAGGCCCATAAATAAAGAAACAAAAGTAAACGATAAAGAACCGCCCGGCACGCTGGCCGCCAGCGCCGCCGGCGAGTGCCAGGAAAGGAAAACCCTGTCAGCCAGGTGCATAAAGAAAATGCACGCGTTAGTCACAATCAGCGGATAAGATATCTGCCAAAGTTCTTTAATTGAAGTATGATTTTCCAAATCTGTCTGCATCAATAAGACTCCGTCCTCAGAATTGTGTCCTCTCCCTGAAAGGGAGAGGACACAGGTGAGGGTTTTTGAACACAAATATGGGCTGTTGCCGTAAAATCTATCCAAGGCCCCGCCTTTCCGGGGCCGATAAGATGAAAACCCTAAGTTGATTAACGACACATCAATATTGTTGCGTAAATGATGTGTTCCAAAACCCTCACCCCGCCCTCTCCCTGACAGGGAGAGGGAAAAACGAAGTGCGGCAACTTTTGTGTATTATAAAAAAATAAAGCCTTGCGCCGGTTAGGGCGCAAGGCTAATCAGAGTAAAAGTTAAATTATTTTCTAACGTTGACGGCCTTGGGACCTTTTTCAGATTCCACGATGTCAAATTCAACTTCCTGACCTTCAGAGAGGGTTTTGAAACCTTCGCCTTTAATCTCCTGATAGTGAACAAAGAGGTCTTTTGAGCCATCTTCGGGGGTTATGAAGCCATAACCTTTTTGGTCGTTAAACCATTTTACTTTTCCTTTTGCCATATGTTTCAGTTACTTCCTTTTATTGATGCATTATAGGCTGATATTTCAAGCCTTATATAAATTATAGCATAAACAATGCAAATTGCAACAGGGAATTTTGCTGCGCATATCACTGCGGCACCAAAACCTCTTCTTTTACTTCAAAAGGTACTTCCCAAATATATTCCGGCTTGCCGAGCATGTTTTCAAGAGCTTGCCTCTGGTCAACATAATGCCCTTCGCCAAATACCGCAAAAACAGTCTTGTACTTATTTAACGCGGCGGTAATATTTTCAAGCATAAAAAGGTCTCTCTGCTTATCCTCAACTATTGCGATTTGATTTGTTATATAGTTCGGGGACGTTACCGGCCAGGTAATGTCTTTGTATTTCTTATCTGAAAAATCCATATCGTCAAATTTTACGCCGAAATTCTTTTTAGTCCAGTCATTTAACTGGTCCGCAGTTATACACGGTCCGAAGTTTACATTACACCTGTTATTATATTTTACTTCGTTTACAGCCGTGCTCCGGCCAGGGCTGCTGGGGCTCATCATTCCCATTATAATCCAGAACGCCTGAAAATCCAGATAAGAATACTTATCCGTGGATTTGGATATCTTTTCCCATTTGCCGTCTAAGCTTAAATCGGCTCTGACTACAGGTATTTTGTTTTTAGCCGACAACACAGCCGTATGATTGCCCTCCCACATCTCATCGTCGTAAGGATTGAACTGTCTGCCCGTTATTTCTATCTCTATAACGGCGACCTGCGGTTTATATCTTTTAAAAACATAATCCGCGAAAGCGTTAGTTTCATTATAACGGTGTTTTGAAGCAAGATATATTAGCGTTTTACCATCTTTCCTGAAAACCGCCATATAAGGATTAGAATGTTCCGCTTTATAAGACTGGTCCGCCGCCTCATATGTCTGAACAAGATTAAGGTCCGGCGAAAATGTTTTATTTCCGTAGGCACATGTGAAGATTATTAAACTAAACGCCAGACAAATATATTTTTTCATATCAAACTTTGGCGTATTCTTTTTTGAACAGCAGCGTGCCGTCTTCAAAATACCATTCTTCGGTCAGTCCGCCTTCGTCGTCATATTTTTTGGTCATGCCGTGCGTTTTGCCGTTTTTGTACGGCGATACAAGCGCCACCGCGCCGTTATCGTGGTATAAAATTTTGTCGCCTTCAATTCTTTCGTCGCGGTAGAACGCGCGGCTGTGCACGGCGCCGTTTTCGGCGTAAGTTATAAAATCGCCGTCAAGCAGCCCTTCTTTATAATATGAAAGTTCCATAAGCCTGCCGGCGGCGTAATATTTTGTCTGGCGGCCGTGCTGGATATCACCCTTATAAAAAATTTCTTTTTGCAGCGTGCCCGTCGGGTAATAAACGCGCACAAGGCCGTTAAGCAGCCCGTCTTTATATTCTTTCTCGACGGTAATCACGCCGTTTTCCATATACGTGCGGCTGACGCCGTTCCTGACGCCGTTTTTATACGGACATTCAAAATAAGTTTTTCCGCTTTCGTAAACCTCAAAAACCACGCTGTCGGGTATTTTACCTTCAAAACTCAGCGTGTCCATGGTCTCGTTTAAAATTTCCGTCGCTATTTTTTTGTTCTCAAAAAAATATTCGCGCCGGTAGCCTTTTTTATCTCCCCCTAGCGGGGTAAGTTTTCTGATAACAATTTTCTCGTCCATTTAAATTTCCTCCGCCGCCAAGTATCCGCAGCCGAACGCAAAGTGCAAATTATAACCGCCGCTTTTGCCGTCCGCGTCTAACTCTTCTCCTATTATATATAACCCGGGGCATTTTTTGGACTGTAATGTTTGCGCGTCAATTTCCGCGCAGTCCACGCCGCCGGCCGCGCAAAAGCTGTCCTGCCAGTCCCGCGCCGGGCCGGCCTCCAAAATCCAGTTTTGCAACGCGGCGGTCAGACGGTTAAAATCTTCCGCTTTCATGCGGCCGGCCAAAACAGTAGGCTCTATTTTTAAATTTTCAAGCAGAGCCGCCGCGATATCTTCATGCAGTATGCCAGTAAAAAAATCCGCCAGTTTCCTTTCTCCGAAGTTTTCTCGCCGTTTTAACATAATCTTTTTAAACTCCGCCGCCGTAAATTCCGGGAAAAAATTTATGCTTATTTCCGCGCGCGCCGGCAGCGTTTTATTGACGGCGCGGCTCAAATTCTGCACAGGCAGGCCGCTTATTCCGGCGGCGGTAAACATAACTTCCCCCTTCTCTGTCTGCCCGTCAAAACTGATTGCGGCCCGCGCGCGTACGCCCTGCATTTTTTTAAGCGGCGCGTTTCTCAAATTTATGCTTGTCAACGACGGAAACGGCGTGACAATTTTATGCCCCAGCATAGCGGCGAGTTCATAACCGGACGGGTTGCCGCCCAACTGCGGATAAGCGGGCGAGCCGCAGGCCAGAACAACTTTTTCCGCTGCAAAAATTCTGCCGTCCGCGGCGGGCAGCTCAAACAAATCTTTTTTTTCAATTTTTATAACGCGCGCGCCGTAAATAACGCGGCCCGCGCTGGCGGCCGCCAAAGCGCCGGCGACGGCGGTAGCTTTGCCGGTGACGGGGAAATATCTGCCGCCGTCTTCTTCGCGTAACATTACGCCCAGCGTCCCAAAAAATTTAATACATTCTGCCGTGCCAAAACGCGACAGCACGCTCCCGACAATTTTTTTATTGCCGTTGTAAAACGCCGGCGATAAATTTTTATTCGTGACGTTGCAGCGGCCGTTGCCGCTGGCCAAAACTTTGCGCGCGCACTGCGCCTGCGCTTCAAGCAGCGCAAAATTTCTGCCTTTTAATTTCGCCGCGCAGGCAAGCCCGGCGGCGCCGGCTCCTATTATAATTATCTCGTATTTTTCCATTCCTGTCTTCACTCCGCTGCGACGCGGTAAGTTTCACACGTGGGCGGAAAGCATTGTCAGCAAATAATCCGCCGCGTCAACTTTTAAAGGTTTTGTAATTTCCTCGGAATCCGCGAAATCGCGCTTAAAAAGTTTTTCGTTTAACTCTTCCGCGAAATTTTTGTCCGAAATTCCCAGACTCATCTCGCCGTTTACGAATAAACTCATTCTGTCAAAATTTGCGGAGCCTACGCAAGCCCACCCGTCGTACAACGCCGCTTTTATGTGGGACATTTTAGGATAAAAATAAACTCTTATCCCGTTGGCCAGCATAACGTTCGTCTTAACTTTGTTGTTAGAGTCCATTACGCCTATGTCATTCTGAGACGGCAAAATAACCCGCACGTCCACGCCTCTCTGCCTCGCGTCAATCAGCGCTCTTACTATGCGGTTATCCGAAAAATAGGCGTTCTGGATATAAATCCTGCTTTTCGCGCGGCGTATCGCTTCCAACTGCGCTTTAAAAATATCTGGTCGGCTGGGTTTTGTGTAAAGCGGGCGAATGTCTATCATACCGCCGTCGTAATCGCTTTTAAAACACTCATCGCAGTCTTCGTTCGCCATAACTGCGGCCGCGTTAAAATCGCCCGCCGCGCCGGCAAAGGCCCACGCTTCTTCAAAATTATTCTGCAATTTGTGCACTATCGGCCCGCGCAGCTCAAGCATCATGTCATGCCACAAATATCTGTATTCTTCGCCGAAATTCATACCGCCGGTGTACGCCGTTTTTCCGTCTACAATTATAACTTTGGCGTGGTCCGCCGTCGCCCAAGTATTAGGGTGCGTGCGCACTTTTATTTTTGAATTATGGCGCAGATATTTTTTAACGCCCGGCATAATATAATCCTGCCCGGCCGGAGACTCCGGTGTTTTGGCCCAGTTAAGAACCGTGTTAATGTCATCAAGAATCATACGTACGCTTACGCCTTCGTTAGACTTCTTTTTTAGCAGGTCCGATATACTCAGCGTATACGGGTCCGTCTTATAAATATACAGGCGCATATCAATATATTTCTGCGCGTTCTGCGCGGTTTCTATAAAGCGCTGGAAAAAGTCGTCCCCGTCGATTAAAATTTTTACGCTGCCTTTATAAACGTTTTTACGGATTTTTTTGTCAAGATATTTATTAAAATCGTCAAGGTCCATCATCTCGCCCGACGTATTTAACGGCGGCGCTCCGTAAGCCAGATTGTTCACGCCCGGGCGGAAGAATATCGCCGTGAAAGAATACATGTCCGAAACAAGCCTGTGGGCCGAAGTAAACGGCGCTTTGGCCACGGCGAACACGTGGCTTTTTATAAAAAAAGAATAGGCAAGGTCCGCGCCGAAAGTTATTGGCGAAATATCTTTTTTAACGTCATAAAAATCCGGCAGTTTTATAGCGGATATAAAATTTTTCTTCGCGTCAAAATAGAGATACGGCACCCGCGGCACCTTTTGAAGCGGAAAAATAAATTTTGTTTCGCCGGGGTATTCTTTGGCCAGCAGTTTCGCCACGCGCTGCACCGTTCCGGCGCGCAGCGTTTTTTTGCTGGTGCGGTTTAAAATTTTTATGCCGGCGGGCACGGCGCCGGGCTCGACAAAATTCAACGTTCCGTCCTTGCCGCGGTAGAAAACCATATCCTTAAAAAACGTGCCTATTACAAAGCCTGTGCCGTTTTCCCGCGGGGCTATGGCCGCGGCTTCTTCGCTCAACGCGCGGTCTAAAACATCTTTTACAAGATAAATTTCCTCTTTAGCGCTTTTTTTAAAGACCGGGATTTTCTTTAAAACTTCCGCCTCAAGCGTCTGGTTTTTCTTTTTATTTTCTTTGCCGTCTTTAGGCAGTTTGGCGGCCAGCCAGAAATTTACGCCGCCGTAAGAATACTGCATATAAATTTTGCCGCCGGCGGCAAAAATTTCGCCGGGTTCATAGTTAGCGCCCGCTATAAGGCTTAAATCTTCTTTATCCCGGTAAACGCCGCGGCAGCCGCCCATAAGAACGGCCGCCGCAACAAAAATTAAAAATATTCCCGTCTTTTTCATCAAACTATTTGTGCTCGATAATCAAATCCGGGGCCGGCACCGGCGCGTTTTGCGTGTCGGTATTTGTCTGCATATTTACGCCGGAATTACCATAAACCACCGGTTTAACCGGCGTACCCGAAACCGGCCTTGCGGCGGAGGATGACGACGAACCCCTGCTCTGTATTATGACTGGTTCCGTGCGCGGATTAAAAGTGCCTTTGCCTTCCTGTTTCAGCCTCTTATCAAGCGCTTTTTTGGTTAAAGTTTTAGCGCCGTAAGCGTTGGCAAGAACCTGCGCGGTCATCCCGTCTACGCTCGTCGCGGAAAGATTGGCCCCGCGGGAAATAAGGTCCGCAGCGCCGGCGTCATTTTTGGCTTTCAAAGCGATGACAAGCGGCGTCTCGCCGTACTTATCGGTATCCTCCATATTCGCGTCCGCCTGAAGCAGATATTTAAAGGTTAAAGGAGTCCCTCCGGCGCCGGCGTGCAAAATAGCGGTTTTGTTAAGCTCGTCCCTCATAGTAACGTCCGCGCCGTTTTCAAGCAGATATTTAACAACGTCCGCGTGTCCGCCTGCGCTCGCGGCCATCAACGGCGTTATCCCAAAATTGCCGGGTTCGTTAATCTTGGGCTTGGCCCCCGCCTCGACAAGTAATTTTACTATGGCCAGGTTGCCAAGCTCAGCCGCTTTGTAAAGCGGGGCCAGGCCTTCATAATTTTTTTCATTGGGGTCAACGTGCGCGCGCAGCAGCGTCTGCACGCTGTCCGCGTCCTGCGCTTTGACGGCGCGCATTAAAGACGTGTCATAAACGTATTTGCCCTGCTGTCCGTTTTTAACGCCGGCCGTGGCGGTGAGATAGTCATTGTTAGCGCCTGTCTGCGCCAGGGGCACGCCGCTGTTAGGCGTTGCCAAATTCTGCGCCGCCGCGGACACGGCAGCAAGAAATAAACAAATAAATATAATATTTTTCATCAAGGTTTCTCCTTTCCGTACATCTATGAACCATTATAGCAAACTATACAAATAGTCTAAATGTACTACCTAATTATAATAAATAATATAATACCCTTTTATTTTTCTAGTTTGATACTATAATTATAGAAAGATTTTATCATTATTTTACCCACAGACCCTTCGTTTTTTACCCCCCGAAGGGATCTATATAAGGGCCGGAACTTACCCCCTCCGGCCCTTAATTTATGGCTGATTTTATGCGCGCTGTGAATGCGCGCCCGGCTGTAATCGAGAAGTTGCGGCTTCCACATTTGGCGAATTTTGAATTTTTCCGGCCCTCCCCGTACGCTTCGCTCTTAAGTACTTGGTCGGGCCGGAGAAAATTCAAACTTCGCTCAAATCTGGAAGCGGGGTAACAACGTTGCGTCGCATTTTCGGTGCTGCTTGGGAACAACTTTTATTTTTGTTATAATATAAATATATCCACTTAGGGAGGGATTTATGGCACATAAAATTAACGCCGACGCTTGTATTAACTGCGGCGCCTGCGAAGGGACTTGCCCAGTCAGCGCGATATCTGAAAAAAACGGCAAAAGAGTAATCGACCCCGCCGTCTGCATTGACTGCGGCGCCTGTGTTTCCAGCTGCCCGGTCAGCTGCATCAGCCCGCAGTAAAAAACCATTTAAAGCCGCCCGCTTTTATAGCGGGCGGCTTTTATGTTATAATTAAGTTAGGCTTGGCTTACTTTATTTACCTTCATTAACTTTATCAACGGATATTAACTATGGACGACCTTCACGGCGCGCATATCATAAAAACGCTGTCCCAATTAAAAAATTCCGACGTTTGCGTCGTTTCTAAAATAAAAACTGATGACGCTAAAACGATAAAAAAACTTTCTTCGCTCGGCTTCGTCGCCGGCGCGTTTATCCGCGTAAAAAAGGCCGGCAACCCCGTGATTTTGGAGGTCGCGGGTACTGACGTCGCGCTCGGCAAAAACATGGCCGCTTTGATAGAAGTAAAATTTGAAGTTAAAAAAATAGTTCTGGTAGGTAATCCGAACGTCGGCAAAAGCGCGGTATTTTCGCGTCTTACCGGCGTTAAAGCCGTGTCGTCAAATTTCCCGGGGACAACCGTCGAACTCAAACAAAGCGTGTCTAAAATAGGGGACAGAAATTTTGTAGTCTACGACGTTCCCGGCGTCTACAGTCTGCAGGAAAACAGCGCGGCGGATAAAGCGGCTCTCGAAGTAATTAAAAGCAAAGATTATGACCTTATCGTCTGCGTGCTGGACGCTATGCACCTTGAGCGCTCGCTGTTTATGGCGCTTGAAATGATGAGCCTTAATAAACCCATTATACTTTTGGTAAACAAAACGCAGACCGCAAAAACAAACGGCATCGCCGTCGACGCGAAAATGCTTCACCGCACGCTCGGCATACCGGCCGTGGCGGTTGAGGCGCTGACGGGCGAAGGGTTTAAAAAAGCGGAGCGCGTTATTAACCGCATGGTCCATTTTGTAAAACTTTTTATACCGCGCGAAATACCGCAGACCGACGAAGAAAAATGGAAACTTATAGGCGAAATTTCAAAAACCGCGCAGGTTCTGAAACACAAACATCCGTCGCCGCTTGAGCGGCTGGCGGAACTCTGCACCCGTCCGCTTACCGGGTTGCCGATTGCGGTTATCGTGCTGATTTCGTGTTTCTTTATAATCATGCGCGCCGGCGAAGGGATTATCAGCCTGCTTACGCCGGTATATGAATATTTTTACCTGCCCGCGGTCACAAAAATTTTTGAAGGCCACGGAATAATTTCAACAATACTGCTCGGCGGCGGGACGGTAAACGCTTTCGGCATACTGACGGACGCTCTGCGTATTTCGCTTATTGACGTTATGTCTTACGTAATAGTTTTTTACGCGGTTTTGGAATTTCTGGCGGACCTGGGTTATCTGCCGCGCTTATCGGTTTTGCTTGATTCCATGCTGCACAAAATAGGCATCCACGGCTACGGCGCGATACCGATAATGATGGGCCTCGGCTGCAAAGTGCCGGCGGTAATGGGCGTGCGGACGCTTGAAAGCAAACGGGAAAAAATTATCGCCACAGTTCTGCTTTTGATAATCGCGCCGTGCATATCGCAGAGCGCGATGATAATAAGCGTTCTGTCCCCCCACGGGCTGAAATATATTTTAATGGTTTTCGGCACGCTGCTGCTGACGGGCATCGCCGCCGGATATGTTTTAAATAAAATTATGAAAGGCAACCCGCCTGAAATGTTTATGGAAATACCCGCGTGGCAAGTCCCGAAACTAAAAGAATGGCTGTCAAAAGTCCGCTTCAGAATTAAAGAATATTTGAAAGAGGCCGTGCCCGTGATAATTGCCGGCGTGCTTATAATAAACCTGGCCCAGATTACCGGCGCGCTTGATTTTATAACGCGTGTGTTCAGGCCGTTTATGGTTTCTCTCTTCGGGCTGCCGGGTGAAACCGCTTCGGTTATGCTGCTTGGCTTTCTCAGAAAAGACGTGTCCGTCGCGCTGCTCGTTCCTTTTAATTTAACCGCGCCGCAGCTTGTAACCGCATGTATTTTTATGACGATGTACGCCCCGTGCGCGGCCACATGTTTCATTATGTTTAAAGAAACCGGCGTGAAAGACAGCCTGAAAATAATCGCGCTGACTTTCATACTGGCGACGGCGATAGCCTTCTCCGCGCATATAATTTTCAGTATTTAAAAAATAAAAAAACGGGCGGAAATTCCGCCCGTTTTTTTATTCCCCGTCAGAGGACGGTATCGCGGAGCGCAGGCCGAAAACGGCAAGCGCCTCCGCAAGTCTTGTAAAACCTTCCCCCGAAGTTAAGTTTTTTATCATGCCGTATAAGCCGCCCACGCCGTTAAGACCAGTAAACTGGTCCACCAGCATACTTACAGCCTGAAGCAGCATAATAGTGGCCGCCAAATATGTTTTTTTGCCCGAAAGAAAAGACTGCAAGCCGGTAAAAATATTCGTGACTTTGCTCGGCACTAAAAAACCTATTACTTTTGATACAACTGTTTTTATCATTTATTCTCCTTTGGGGTTTTATATCCCGTCCAGCGGAAATACACGGTAAAAGATATACCGTACCCCATTAATTTTTTTAATAAATCAATCATAAAATTAAATTTTGCCCGCACTTTTCCGCGGGGCGGTACGGCACGCCAAGACTTATGTGAACCCATCTTTTGCCGCCGGCTTTTTCCAAAATAAGCTGGCCGTAAGCAAGGCCGGAATTTTTTATTTTCTCAAAAACTTCCGCGCAGCTTATACCAGGCAAAACAAAATCCGCCGCTTCCCCCTTCAAATGCTGGCTGTCCGCGGAACCGCGTAATTTATCGTTTAAAATCTTGCAGCGGAAAGCGGAAGTTACCGCCGGTTTTACGCCGTACATTTTATAAACTTTCTCCAGAATTTCTTCGCACAGAACGCTGAGCGGGATTATAAAATTTATCCCCTCCGCCCGGTTAAAGTCCAGCAATTCTCTTTCGGAAGTCGCGGTAAGTTCAAAAAAAGTAAAATTCTCGCTTAAATAAAAATCCGTCATTTCTGGCCTCTCATAAGGAAATTTTTTATGTCTCTTATATCCTGCGACGCGGAGTTAATCTGCGCTTCCAGAGCCGCGTAATTATGCTCCGCGTGCTGCATGCGGACTTCAAGGTCTTCAATCTTGTGCGGAGTATTCACCGTCGAAGCCAGCCACAAAGAGAATGATATGAGCGCCGCAATTATTAAAAAAATATCTTTCGGAAAATTGAAATTGGGCGGAGGACTTAAAGTAATATCGCCATTCATATAACCTCCGCAAGGTCCATGCGCGTAGTCCAGTTCTCAAGGTCAAACTCCAGGCCTTCAACCGTCGCAAAAATACCGTCTAAATACTGCGGGTATTTCCGTGACGGGCCGCAGTTTATTTTTACTATATCGCCCAAATCCAGCTGCGGCATGAACCTTGTAACTACCGCGGCGCGGCGGCGCGGTTTATACAAATAATAATAAACGGTAGCCGCCAAAGTGCCGGCCATGTCCACGCTTTCCGGCGGCAGAAATGCAGACGATTCCAGCGTCATCTCCCTGCGCCCGTTAACGTCTATTGAGTTCGGGCTGGGCTCGCCCAGTGTATAAGAATCTATACCGACTTTATGCGCTCCTAATTCCGCGTTTATATGGTTATAAACATAATCAAGCCCGGAACTGACGCTTTCTATCTTATAAATATCCCGCGGCCGAATATTTTCCGCGCCGTCGGTATTTTTATTTCTGGCGCGGAACAGAAATTTGCCGTTTCTGTCAAAACCCGTCTCAAAAGTGCTGAACGCGGCAAGCGCCTGAATAACGTCCTGCCCGTTAAGGCCGTAAGTGTTTACGACTGCTATCGTCGTGCTGCCGGTATACCACGGTAAATTCCACGAAATCAAAACTGGAAGGTTTTGGCTGTCGTCCGGATTAGCCGCGCCGTTCCACTTGAGCTGGACATATCTAAAATTTCTATCCGGTATAAAACCGTCAGTTATGTTCTGCCAATCGGAAAATGCGGCCTGCTCACCGTTTTTTACTCTTATAAAAAAATTACTTGTACAACCCTGCGGAAGACTTTGCACCGCTTCAAAACCGCCCCATTCCTTAAAAGTATCGCCGCCGAAAATCACCGGGCTGGTATAATCGCCTTCCGGCGAAACGGCGGTATAAACCGTCGCCGTTTTATCAGAAATTTTTATATGGGAAATATTGTTGCCGGTCCCGTAAGCGTAAAACACGGCAATCTGGTAAGCCGACGTCGTATAAGTGTTATCATTACAGACAACGCCCAGTTCCCGCCACTCTATGACCAGCGGCGCCGTCGGGTGGCACTGCATTTGAAAATCGCCGTTTGTAAACCGCGTTATTCTTATGTAAGCCTGTGAAACTACCGGGCCGAAAAGCACCGTCGCCTGCACCAAGCTTTTAAGCGTGCCGCTGTCAACCCTGTAAATGCGCAGGTACAGATAACCCGTCGTCGTTCTTTCAATACTGAACGCGTAGCCTTTTGACGTTGTTCTTGTGCCGTTATCGCTTATAAAATGGTAGTAACATTTCTGTCCGTCCCAAATAGGGTCCATGCTGAATTCCCAGGTTCCGTAGGCAAGCGTCTGCGCGGCTTTTGCGCTGGCGTATGTCGTAAGAGTTCCGGCGACAAGGGCGCTGTCCGGCGCAAAAGTCCAGGTCGTGCCCGTCGGTTTTTCAACGGAAGTCCATTCGAGGTTTACCGGCTGCGGGAAAGTACTGCTAAGCGTAACGGCGTTATTTTTTATTTCGGTGTCGCTGCATGTGCCGGCAAAAGAACTGCCGCCGCCTTCCATAAAACTGTTCGATACGCTGCGTTCGAATTCGACGGGCTCGATATATCTGTCCTCAATGCCAGCCGCGTCCGCGACAGCGGCGGCTATCCAGTCTATTTCTTTGTCTTCATACCATTGTGAATAAGTCAGCCAGATATTTTCGCCCGCCGCAATATCAGATTTTAAATTTATTACCGCCGGTTTTTTATATAAATTTAAATCCGCTACGGTGTAATCATAATTTTCAACAAGCGTTCCCGCGCTGTCAAAACTCAGACCTTTTTTGACGCTCGTCACGCGGCTCAGCGCCGTGCCGGGCGTATTAAAAGTACGCGCATCGACGGCCACAGCCTGTACGTCGTCCGCGGACAACGATATTTTTTCCGCGTCCGTCTCGGCAAGAACGGCAAAGCGGCCGAGCGCGGTTATTCCCACGGTTTTTTCCTCAGGCTGATAGACGGGAGAATCTAAAATATATCCCTCGAACATAGGCAATTTTTCAACCGCCGCGCCGTTTATTACGCCGGCATAAATAGTAATTTTACTCTTATAAATATCAAACCCGGGCGGGAAAAGCGCTCCGCCGCGCGCGAAAGCGCCGTCGGTATCGGCCAGAGTTATGACGGTGTTCGGCGTATTCCAGACGGAATAACCTTCATTATCCAGCTTCCATTTTATCGGCGCTATTTCAATCACGCGGTCCGAAATATCCGCCGCCGGCCCGTAAACTTCAACGCCGTTCTCAAATTTTCTGGACGTCAAAAAAACCTGTTTTATATAACGCGGGTTTTGGGAAGATAATTGATTTTTAAATTCATCGCTGATTGTCTGCATATTACCTCTGCGCCAAATTAAGTTCCAGTTCAAAAAGACCTGTCTTAATGTCAAACTTTTCCGTAGGCGCTTTTACAAGCGCGAAATCGTAAAGCGCGGCCGCGTCAATATCGGGATTTAACTGGAAAGACAAAAAAGAATTTTCTTCAAAAGCTTTAAGTATTTTATTTTTTACGCCAAAAGAGCAGTTTGTAATATTCATGCGGCCGCCGGCTTTCTGATATTCTTTCCACGCCAGCAGGGAGCCGTCGTTTAAATAATAGTATCCCTGTTTTGCATAATCAGAGCGCGTAAAATCAACCGCGCATACGCCGAGATTTACGGCGGAACGCAGCAGTTTAAACGCGTCAATTTGGATATTATTTTCCTGCGCTTCAAGTGCGATAGTAACGTTACTCACATCGGACGCGTTAATTTTCCCGAAGTTAGCGGGCTGAGTGATATTATCCTGCTCAAATAAAATATTACCATCAGAAGAAACCGTTATTTTTTTTAACCCGCTTGCGGAAAAATAAACGGCGTCAAAATTTATTTCTTCTGTAAACTCTACACCAAAATTCGCCGTGCTTTGGTCTGTTTCATAAGGCAAAATAAAAGACGGCGCATATCTGACGGCCATATCTTCGTATATTATTATCGGTGAACGGCTCATAAAGAAACCTCCCCGCTTTTCTGCTGGCCTACTTTGTAATTTATTTTAGCGTGTTCCACAGCCCACGCCGCGCCGCGCCTGACGGCGGCCGATATTTGTTCCGCCAGTTCGCGCGCGTCCGTCTGAGACGCTGAACCGTTAACCGTAACGGGAGTATTTAAAGTTATATTTACCGCGCCGCCGGCAAAAACATTTCCGCCGCCCGGGCCTGCCGGCGCCGCGCCTTGTTTTATAGAAGACACAACGTCGCTTGGCAGGACATATTCGCCCGCGTGCAGAAGATAGGCCCCGGTCTCCGCTATCGGCCCGCCGGTTTTCCGCGAACCCAGAAGCCCGCCCAGCAAACCGCCGCCGCCGAACAAACTTGCCGCGCCGCTCAGCGCGGCGTTTGTCATCATCTGCGTAATCATGCCGGTAAAAGAGCCCAGCATACTGCTAAAAACATTTTTTGTAAGAGTTTCCAGATTTAAAAAACCTTTGGAAGAACTGTCAAAAAAACTTTGCATATATCCGGCGGAAATTTTGCTTCCGCTGCCTATAACCCGCGACATATTTGTACCATAGTTTGAAGTTTTTGTATTTAAATTATCAAACGATTTGCTGACATTGGCCGCGGTCTGGTTTGTGCGTTCGTCCGCTTCGTCAAAACCCTGGGGGTTAAAAACGGCCCCAAGCTCGACAAAAAAATTTCCTGTTTTATTTTCATTCATATTTAATTCCGATTTTTGTTAAATTTTCTTTTGTTTCATCGGCAGAACATTCCTGCCGGCCGAAAAAACCGGCTATAAAATCCCCGCGTTCCTTGGCCGCCGCGCGCAGCGCCCATAAAAACCACGCCAGAGAGTGCTCCAAAATATACTCCGTCCCGTAACCGAATACCGACGCTATCAGCCCGACGGCGCCCGAAATTGCGTCTAAATTTTCATCTTTCCGAACGCCGATTTGAAATTTGCGCTTATCCCCTCAAAATCATTAACCTCAGCCACCGCGCGGGCCAGCGCCGCGGTCTCTTCCAGAGATATTTTCTCCGAAATATTTGTAAAATCTTCAAAAGAAAAATTACTGAGAATATTTATAATATCGTCAGCGTCTTCCGGGCGCGCGCCGGAAATTATTTTAAAGATAAAGTTTTCGTTATCGTCACGCGTTTTGTTTATTTCCTGATAAATCCTGCCGAACATTGTGCCCAGCATGATAGTTTGTTTAAGCGTCAGCGGTTTTATTTCAATCTCCCGCCCGACTATGGAAATGCGTACTTTTTTCTCAGTAAACGGCGTCATGGTTCCCCCGGGTTAATCTAAATCTTCAACTTTGCCAAACCTGCTGTCTGCGCTTTTTGATGTGTCAACAAGCACGTTAAATTCAATATCCGCCACGGTTTCCCCGTCGCGTTTATATGCCTGGCTGGTTTTACCTTTTACTTTACACTTCCAAAAAGTATACTTGCGTTTTTTGCTCTGCGCGCCTTTTACGTTTATGTAAAGCGTGTAAAAATTATCCGCCGCCGTAGTCAGATTTAATACATCCTGCTCAGGCGCCTGGGCGCCAAACGCGGCGGCAAGATTGGCCAGCGTCGCTTCCGCCAAAGTCGTTTTTATTGTCAGACTTTCAGCCGTGGTTATAATGTCAATCGGCCCCAGATACTGGTCCACCATAATTTCCTGCGCCGTCGTGTCATGCTCAATGCTGATGCCACCTTTAACAAGGCCCAGCAACGCTCCGACATCTTCGGCCGCGCCGTAAGGGGCCAGGCTGATTGTATTCTGAGTCTGCAAACCTACTACTATATTTGTCGTCATAAAATCTCCTGTTTACTTCTGAATTTTAAATTAAAATTTAATACGCGCACGTTTCTGTAAAGTTCGTCCGCGTAATCCGAGCCGCCGGTTTTTTTGCTGTAATATATATTAAAATCAGCGGAAGGAATATCCGTTACGCCGTCTAAAAGTTCCGTTAAGCGCCCGGTGATAAGACAGACAGTTTCAAAATTTTGCGCGGTTATGATTATGTCTAATATTTCCTCGCTCAAAATTTCATTCTGCGTGCCGCCGGGGTTTGAACTGCGGTAGACAAGAAAAGGCGGCGCGCTCATAATTTTGGCGATATTCGGGTAAATTTTGCTGTCTTTTTCAGACGAAGACAGTAAATTTTTTAGTCCGGCGTCCGCGGCTAAAAAATTATAAATATCTTTTAATATCATAACCCCTCCTCAGTTTTTCTTTAAGCAGCAAAAAAAGATTTTTAAATCCGGAATATTTGCCGGACGAAGCATGGTAATTAAGCATTATTCTTTAACCTCCAGATACAGGCAAAGATATTCATGTCCGCCGCCCATATTCAACTGGCCGGTTACGCGGTAAGTTTTACCGTCGCAGATTATCCGCGTAAGCGCGTCTTCCAGTTTTAAATATTCAAGATACATCGCGTGCGTGGAAACTTTATATTCCGAAGAAGAGTTTTTTCTTTCTTCCGCCGTGCGAGTTCTTATCCGGCATTTTACGTTCTGGTAAAGCGGCGCCCACTGCATTATTGTTTCCCCGGTAACCTGGTTTTGTGTTTTGACCGCTGTTTCCACAGTGCAGTGGCGGTTTAAAAGAGATGAAAAGCTCATACGTTATACCTCTTATATTTTTCCAAGACCGCGGCAGCCTGTGCCGGCATTCCGCCGCAAAGTTCCGCGTATGAGACGGAATAATCACCCAGACTTTCACTTTTTACCGCCGCATCAGACGAAAGAAAATATTTTATCCACTGCGCGCAGGCAAGTTTTATATCCTGAGGCACGCCGGCGGTATCGCCGGACAGACCGGCCTCATAAGTTACTAAAACCGCGCCGGAAAAAGAATCATAGTGGCGTCTTAAAATACCGCTTTCTTTATCCGCGGTAATTTGCGCGATATCTACTTCCTGTCCGTTTTGGATTATTTTTATTATTTGTTTTACAGGATAAAAATTAAGCCGCAATGACCGTTCAGCACGCTCAAAAAAATGCAGTTCTTCGTCTATAACGCGGTTTATTATAAATCGGCCGGTAAAAACTTCCGCCGCGCTGCTTACGCTTTGTATTAAAGCGTTCAATATCCCGTCCCGCGCGTTGTCTTCCGTCTCAAAATATTGCTTGACTTCTTCCAACGTAATTAATGTTGCCATATTTCCCCCGGGCGGCGGGTATTACGCCCGCCGCCAAACCTTTAAGGTTTATTTAAATGTAAGACAGCTGAAAGCTTCACCGAAAGTTACGTCTATGGACAAGGCCTGTGTAAAACGCAGCCATGTCTGGTCTAACATAAAAGCGCTGTCCGCGGAACTCGTGTCGGTGTTCCATGAAGAAGCGTCCTGCGAGACTTTTACGGTCATTTCCTGTCTGGGGGAAATTAACAAGTGTCTGTTGAAGCGCCCAAATAGCGCGATGGTTTTGTCGCCGTCAATATCATTAGGTATTTTTGAGCTTACGACGTAGGGAGTGTTCCAGATTGTCGGCTGCACGCCCGAAGCCGCCGGCGGCTGCCACAGATAATTGCCGTTTGAATCTTTTAATTTTAAAAGCTTGCTCAGCCCCGTGCGGGAAAGAACCAGCACGCTGCCCGCGGCGTTTGCGTCGCTTAGTTTAAAAATTAAATTGGCGATATCGTCAAAAGAAACTGCCGTGCCCGCCATATCGACATTGTTCAAACCGGCGGTATTGTAAACGCCTTTGAACGGGTCCCCCGCGGCAGTATCGCCGACAAGAGCCACGCGTTCAATTTCCAGCGCCATAGCTTCCGCCACTAATTCCGATAGGAACTGCGTTAAATTTACCGCGCTGTCCCTTATAAGTTCGTCCGTGCATTTTATGACGGTGGCTAGCACTTTGGCGACCTGTTCAATCTGTCCGAACGCGGGATTTGCCACGCCGCGTATTCCGTTTTCCGCCACCCAGCCGACGGTAAGATTTGCCGTCTGTTTAGGCAGCTGGCGTTTCCAGGAACCCATAGGCATGACGTTTGCTATCTGCATGATAGGAGAAATTTCTCCCATAATGCGGGCGACGTTATTTGAAAAATCCGTCGGAACCAGATAACCGCCGCCGCTGACGCCGCTTTCTGAAAGAACTGCTTTTCCGTTTTCGGCGAAAAAATTTCTGTCTTTCGCGGCGAGCAAAAAGTTTTTCATGCCGCCGAATTTTCTGCCGTATTCGCTTGTCCACGGCGTTTCAGGCGCGTTTTTGGAAGATTTTGAAAACTGCGCGAAACGTTCCAAGACTTCGTCCGTCGTAGAAGGCACGACGGCTTGTCTCTGCGCCGGGTGCAGATTGTTGATGATATCGGATACAATATTTTCCGCTTTTTCTTTAGTGATGCAGGAATCAATTTTGCTTTCTAAAGTTTTTCTTAATTCTTTGATGGAGTGCATTATTTCGTCCATTTAAAAACTCCTTTTGGAAGGCTTGGACGAAGGCCGGCAGGTTCTGCCGTATGATAAAAAAATAAGAGTCATCCAAACCCCTAAGGGCATTGCCCTTATGATTTTGACGACTCTCCGGCGTTTAGTATATCACAGGTTGTTATTTTTTGTCAAATTTTTGCGAGTTGTATTTTCAAGCGCGATTTCCAGACTTTTGTTTTGCGGATATTTTGAGACGGCGGCGGATAATATTTCAATGGCGGCGTCATAATCCCCGGCATTATAGGCAGCACGCGCGAGTATGAGCGCCGCATTAGGATCCTGCGGATATTGCCGCGCGTAAAGTTCCGCTCCGGAAATAGCATTTTCCGACGGGCGGCCTTCTGTTGAAAGCAGCATATAGATAGACTGCGCCAAAGAAGCCTGCGTGATAATTTTGCTGGACGGCGAAAGTTCCGCCAGTTTAGAAAGTACCGCCTTATCAAGAGTGTCCGCCGCGACGCAGGACTCTAAAATTTCAACGGCTTTATTTTTGTCCGTCTGAACAAAAGCATCGCCGGTGTTTTGGCACAGCGTCATATCACTGCCGAATAATGACAGCCCGTGAAGAAGATATTTTTTATCATCCGCCGTCATGGAAGCGGTTTTTGAGACGGCGTCAGCCAAAATCATATATGAAAGTTCCCTGCCGGGATTTAAACGCAGCGCGGCAACGGCGTATTTTTCCGCATCCGGGTAATTTTGCAAAGCGGAGGCAATTACCGCGGCGTTAAAGACTGGTTCGTCATAACTGGGATTAAGGCGCGCGGCACGAGCGTAACTTTCAAAAGCAGTGATAGTATCGCCAAGCGCAGTTTCATTATTTCCCTTTAAAAACCAGCCCTCATAATTGCCTTTATAAGCTCTGACGGATTTGCTTATATCCTGCTCCGCCGCGTAAAAATTTTTAGAAAGATACAGTTTATAACCGTCAAGCTGATACGCGGACGAAAAAAATATTTTTATGATTACGACCACAAAAGTTCCGAATAAAATAATGAAACCTTTTTTGAAATATACGTTAAGCGGAGTTTGCCGGTTCCGCAAAATTTCCGACGACGATATGCCGGCAAAAAAATAAAACACAAACGCCGGCGCGGCTACAAAAATCGTTATGTTAAGCATATTATCCGCCATGAAGGCAAGCAAGGACAGCATGAGAAAAAATACTATATCTTTCTTTTCTTTACTTCTGAAATATTTCTTAAAATAATAAAAGAAAATCGAAAACAAAGCGGCAAAACTGAGCAGACCAAAAACGCCGCTTTCCGCCGCCAGCTGTAAAATAAAATTATGCGTATTATAACTCTGCACGCGGTACTGCTGAAGCGCGGGATTATCAAAAATCATTTTCCCCTGCTCAAAACCGTAATACAAAGCGAAATTGCCGAAACCTTTGCCTACTAACGGCGAAGATTTGAAAATATTAACAGCGCTTATCCATAACATTTTACGCTGGGCATAGGACTGCGGGTTTTTATCGCCCTGTATAATTTTTACCTGCTCTTCTGTTTTTGAAATTAATACGCCCTTTGATTTAGACGGCAGAACCAAGAATATGAAAATGAATAAAAGCAAACCAATAAGAATAGTTTTTTTATTTTTTAAAAGCTGTGCGCGTAACGGTTTATAAAATAACATTACAGCACAGCCCAACACAAAAGCGGCTATCGAAGAACGCGCGCCGCTTATCAGGATAAACAAAAGATAAATAATTAATCCTGCCAGGTAAAAATATTTATATTTTGTGTCCTGCAAAGAATAATATATAAGAGGGAAAACCAGCAGAAGCAAAAAACCGGACAGAAAATTAGGATTCCCGAAAGTGCTTATGACGCCGGCGTTATATGACTGCGGCCAGATAAATTCAATGCCGCAAGCCTGCAAAATGCCGTAAGCAGCCGCAGCGGCCCCGACGATAAGCAAAATGTTCATAGCCGGCAGGAACCGCTTCTCCCCCAAACTCCTTCCCACGGCATAAGCAAGAAACCATGTAAATAAAATACTGCCGTAACCAAAAAAATTATAAAAAATATTAAGTCTGTACTCACCGCCAAAGCAAAGAGACAAAAGCCACGTTGCAAACAAAACAGCGGTAAAAATAAAAAAAACCGTGTCAATTTTATTATACTGCGCGCGTTCGTAATTACAAAGACAAAAAACAAAAAGCGAAATATTTAAAATTATTATCTGCGCCTGAAAAGGGTTTAAAGTCAGGTCCGTAAAAAATATAAGCGGGCTCAGCAGTGCGAAGAATAATGACAGCCGGGACACAAAATTTAAAATTTTATTTTGCATACTTTGCGACCTTTTCACGACGAGCCTGCAGCGCCGGATTATTTTTGTTAACCGCCAGGTACTCAGGATTTTTTACAAAGGAAGGACCGGCCTCATACTCGTCAAGCCATTGGGTGGCCGCCTTAAAATCCCCCCGCGCAAGCGCTATGTCCGACAGATAAAAATAAGTGTCCGCGTTAACCGGGTCAAGTACCAGGGAAGCCTTAAACTCTTTTTCGGCCGACTCAAAATATTTTTGAGATTCCTGATAATTATTGTCATAATAAAAACTAAGCGCGGATTTCAAAAACATTTCCCCCCGGTGGTGGCGCAGCATCGGCTCATACGGCGCAATACGCAGAACAGCGTCGTAATCCTGCAAGGCACGGTCAAAATCATTTCTTTGAATATTATCCGCGTCGCCGTCGGAAGGGCTATAACTTTTATACTCCTGCCATCTGTTCAAAGCCATGCCGGCGCGGAAACTTAAAACTTCTTTATCCAGAGGATTAGAGTGAAATGATTTATTATAAAAGCCAAGCGCAGCGTCCCAGTTTTGCTGTTTCGCAAAATAATTGGCCATGCTTGTATAAAAATCCGCCTGCAAATAACGCTGAGCGGCAAAGAAAAGCGGCAGAGACAGCAGAATAAATATAACAGCCCAGACACTTTTTGTAAAACGCAGTATTTTGAAATAAATATAAATAATGCCGCCACAAACGGCAAGCGCGACGCCCCAGGCGACTACGAGCAGCAGGCCGCGGCCCAAAGCATAATTTTCATCAAAACTCCCTGCGATTTCATTAAAATTGTAAATTATAAAACCAAGCGTCAGCAGAATAGCGCAGAAAGCGGCAATTTTAAAAATATTAAACCACACGCCTTTATTTTTAAATTCCCTGTTCTGCGGCGCGGGCCCGTCATAACACTGCGCCAAAATAAGGCCTGTTAAAAGATAGAAGATAAAACCGCCTGATACCAGGCGCATGCTTATATCAAAAAAATTGTGCGCCAAAACAGCCGCTGCCGCCGTCGTAAAACCGAGCAGCGCGTAATTATCCCCGCCCTCCAGAATTTTTTTACGCGTTATAATAAAAAGGTATATAATAATCCACAAAAATATTGATAGGCCTATAATGCCGTTGTCGGACAAAATTTCCAAATACTCATTTTCGGCATGCTGCGTTTCAACGTTATGCAGATTTTCAATATAAAAAATTTCCGGACGTTTGAACTTCGGATACAGCGCGGCAAAACTGCCGGTGCCATTGCCCGTTACAGGCGCCGACATTGCCATATCCCATGCGCCGCGCCACGTTACCAGACGGAAATCAACAGACTGCATTCTCTTGAAAGAAAATATCACCGTCAACAAAACGGCCACGGCCGCCGCAGTTATTACAGCGGCATTTATAATTTTGGAATATTTTCTTACGGCGGGCGAAAATGAAGAATATAAAAAAATAAAAAATATTCCCGCGGCGGCGAGAGCGAGCCACGCGCCTTTAGACTCCGTAAAATATAAATTAACCACGCCGGCGGCTAGCAGAATCAAATACTTTTTTTCAAAATTTTTAAGATACGCGGCAAGAACTATAAACATTGAACATATTACAAAATCCGCGAAAAAGTTAGGATTAGCATGAGTGCCGAAAACGCGCATGCCGAAAAACCCGCGCCACGGCATAATATCCAAACCCGGCAGCAAATACAAATCCGCCGCCTGAATCAGGCCGTATGCAAAACACAAACCCGCGGTTACGATAAAAAATTTATTAATTATGATAACGCCGTCTTTGTCTACGGAAAAAAATAAAATAAGCGGCGTCAGCGCGAAAATTAAACTTTTTATAAATTCCTGAACGGTCGCGATTTTGAACGGATTAAATAAAAAAGAGACCGCCAGCCAGCCGGCAAAAACCAAAAACGGAAAAACATAAATTATTTTTTCGCGCGTGATATTGCCTTTCAAAGTAACCTGTAAGACGGCAAACAGCGCGAGCAGAAGCGTAAACGCGGCGATACAAAAAACTATTTTTACCGCCGCGCTGTCATATGTTCTTATATAAAAAGAAACAGACACCAGCAACGCGCCGGCGCCGGCGCAGTAAGCCGCGGCGCGGCGCAAAAATATGGCGGGAGAAAACTCCGCCGGAACGGATTCAGCGTTTTTTTTCATGTCTGGTAACCGTCAAAAAATCATAAATCAGATAGGTTTTTAAAACTTCAAGACTGAAAAGCAGCGCGGTCATAATATACTGCAAAGAAGAAATTTGTTCAAAATTAACGTCCGGTATCGCGTACATAAAAAAATAAAAAATAGGTTTTACAACGGGAAGAAACGTAAAATCTTCATATAGAAACAAAGCGAAAAAGCACTGCGCGGCGCTGAAAATGGAAGCGCGCCAATCCCGCAGCAGTAAAAATAAAATCTGGCTGCCGAATATCAGCGCAAAGCCGCCGTACAGACGGTAACCGTCGATAACATCCGCCCCCTGCGTGAAAAACAGGTAAACGTTTTTACCAAAACCTATGACGGTAAAAAATAGGATTATTTTCAGGTAAATATTTAGTTTTTTAAAATTTTGTATAAGTTTTTTCACTCTTTATCCGTTTGCAGTTTTTTAAGAGTTTTCGCGCGCTTTACGGCGGCGATGATAATATCTTCAAGAATTTTACCGTAATCTTTACCCGCCGCGCGCCAAAGCTGCGGGAACAGGCTGGCGTTTGAAAGACCGGGCAAAGTATTAATCTCGGAAAAATAAAATTTGCCGTCGCCGCCCAGTAAAAAATCCACACGGGCAAGGCCGTCGCCGCGCAAAGCTTTAAAAAGCGTCAGTGAATATTCCCGCATGGCTTTTTCTGTCTCCTCCGGCACAACGGCGGGCGCTTTTGCGATGCAGCCTTTCGGGTCAATATATTTCGCGTGGTAATCAAAAAACTCGTGGCCGCTCGGCACCAACTCCCCGCACGGGGACGCCTGCGCGTTTTGGCCGTCGCCGTAGACGCCGCAAAAAATTTCCCGCGCGCGGTCAACGCCGCGCTCTATCATAATGTTTACGTCAAATTTAAACGCGAAATTTACCGCGGCTTGTAAATCGGCCAAATCCTTAACCTTTGTCACGCCGACGGAAGAACCGAGGCTTACCGGTTTTACAAATAAAGGAAGTCCTAATTTTTTTATTTCCGCAAGCCTGCTTTCCGGTTTTTCCCCGGCGCTTAACTGCACTTGGGGCAACACCGGCACGCCGTTTACGCCGGCGATAATTTTGGTTATAACCTTATCCATGCCAACGGCGGACGTTAAAACGCAGCAGCCGCAGTACGGGACTTCCATCATTTCAAAAAGACCTTGTATGGTGCCGTCTTCCCCTTTCGTGCCGTGCAGAACCGGGAAAAATACATCGACGTCTATTCCTTTTCCTTCTGATGTCTGCAACGGGTACTCGCCGCCGGCGACAGTGGTTACCCTGACGTCCGAAGCGGAAGCAAAACCGCATTTTTTTTGCAAAAACCAGTGGCCTTTTTTATCAATAAAAATAGGGAGAATATTACATTTGGAGGACAAAATTTGACAAACGTCGCCGGCGGAGTGGACAGAAACTTCATGCTCCACGCTTTTCCCGCCGTATACGACAGCGACCGTTAAATTCTTTATGTCCATAAAACCTCTAAAATAAAAGCCTGATATTTGCTATCAGGCTTTTTAAACTGGTCCCCGCCAGCATTTAGTCATCTTTGAGAAGTGACCACTTCATGCGGCCGAAAAACGTCTGAGTGTCTTCAAGAAAGTCTTTTTTCCCGTCAACGTTTCCGAGCACGGCCGCTTTCGCGCGCGTTTGCCTTGCGTTTCGCGCCGCCGGGTCCGGGTAAGCAAGTTCCGTCGTCGCGGCGGCAACCGGGACGGCTTCCATAGCGGCCTTTTTTTCAAGATAATCGGTATGCGTTCTTTTTCTTAAATTTTTATTTTCGCTGTCCAAAACGTCAATTTTCTTTTTAAGCTCTTCTATCACGGCGTCGTTTTCTTTGATTTTAGACTTCAGCGCGTTAAAAGTGTTCTGCATTTCGCTTTTTTCAGCCGCGTTTTCTGCCGCGCCGGCGGAAAGAGTTTTCAGACGGGTGGAGATACCGTCGCGCTCGCCCTGCAGCGTTGACAGACGGGCGTTAAGCGCGGAGATTTCATCATTAGCCTTTTGCGTAATGTCTTTAACGCGCTCGGCCGCTTCATGTTCCATTTTGCCGGCTTTTTGGGCAATTTCTCTTATGCGGGCGGCGGCGGCTTTTTCAACTTCTTCAGCTTTTAATTCAACCGCTTTAATTTTGGCGGAAGCCGCTTTCTCGGACTCCATTTCTTTTTGTTTGAAAGCGTTTTTGGCAGCCTCAAGCCGCGCGTTTACAATATCCTGCGCCTGGCGTATTCTGTCGTTAAACTCCGAAGACGAAGACGTGCTGATGTTTAGCAACACTTCGCGCGAATTTTTGGACACGCTTTCAACTTCCGCTTTAAGTAAAGCTATTTCTTTATTTTTGCTTTCAAGCTGGCTTTGCAGCGCGGCGGTTTCTTCCTCAAAATGCTTGAAGTATGAGCGTTCTGTTTTTAAATTTTCAATCTCTTCCACCTGCCGCATGCAGACGGCGGAGACTTCCTGCAGCTGCGTTTCCAGTTTGCTGACTTTTTGCTGGTACTGGTTTTTTATGGAGATTACGCGGCCTTCAAAATCAAAAGATTTAAAACCTTCTTCCGCCTTAGTCAGCTGCTCGCGCAGCGACAAAATTTCTTTGGCCTGTTCCGCGGATTTTTTAAGCGCGCCGAGTTTTTCTTCCTGCACGCGTTTAAACTCTTTTTCAAGCGCGGTGTTAACGGCTTTCAGGCGGGAAGTTTTTTCTTTAAGCCCTTCTAAAAAACGCTCTTTTTCTTCTTTGTCTATTTTCTGCTGCGTGATTTCGGTTTTCTGCGCGGCTATGGTCTGGTTTTGCAGCGCTATTTCATTTTTCTGCCTGTCAATAACGCTCTGCTTGGCGGAAAGTTCCCGCACCTGCCGGACTTCAGTTTCCTTGCGGGCGGAAAGTTCGCGTTCCTGACTTTCGATAGTGGTTTGTTTAACGGAAAGTTCGTCTTTATATTTCTGGACTTCCTGGCGGGCTTTAAAAATTTCTTCCTGGCCGATTTTGGAGGCTTGGTCTATCGGCGCGCCGTAATAATAACCCTGTCCGTAAATTTCCGTCTGCGGCATAAAAACAGGGCGCTGCGGAGCGGCCTGCGCGCGGTTAAGCCGGTCAATGCTGTCTCTCAAATTAGCGATTGTCATCGCGATATTATTAAAAAACTCTTCACGCCCTTTGTCTTTTTCGGTTTCGTTTTTGGTTTTGGACAATTCGGTAAGCAAAAACTCTTTTTCGCGCATAGAATTTTCAAATTTTTTCTCAAGCTCTACTATTTTTTCTTCAAGCTTTTTAAACGGCTGCTCTTTTTCTTTATCCGTATTTTTGGGCGCGGAACCGCGGTCCTGCGGGTCAAGAGCAGTATAAAAATTCATCTTGCCGGCTGTAAAAGCCCGTTCAAGTTCTGAATTTTCCTTCTCAAACTGGTCTAAAAACTGCGATATATCAGACGGCAGATTTTCGTTGCTTTCCATATCCATAAAATTCCCCATTACATATATAATATTATTAAACCTTAATAGGCGGAATATGTCAACGGCGCTGACATCCGAATACGCTCCCATGACTAGTTTATCCAATCTAAAAAGAATATATAAGATATATTCAAAAAATAAATCTCTTTACCCTTGATTTTTTTGTAAAGAGTAGTATCATATTAAATAGTAATATCTAACGGATCTAATCTAAAAAGTAAAGCGAGGATATTTTTATGAAAAAATTGAGTGTTATCCTAATAATGTTATGCGCAAGCATAGCCTTTGCCAGTAACAACGGTATATTAGACATTGATGTCGCTTCAATAGCTAAGAATAAACCTTCCAAAATAAAACCTGAGAAAGAAATTATCGGAACAAATCTTACGGAAGACCAGCTAAAAGATTATTTAAAAAATCCTCCGCATAACGGGGAAAAATACAGAGGTAATACAAATGATTTCGCTTATAATAAAATACAAGGCGGAAATTACGTTTGCCCAGGATGCATCGGTTTTGGTTTAGCATTTCCAAACAACGTGTATTTATTTTTTACATTGTACGGCAAGAAGGTTGAAGTTTTTACTGCATGGAATAATAACGGAACTGTTGAATATTCTAAGTATAACGGCGTGGATTTTAATGCTGATAATATTGAAAAAGAATATTTCATTTTTGCTTTATTATTCCAAAAAGCAATAACGGCAGCTGCCGGCGTAGCCCCTTATGGGGATTTTAATTTCAATTTTACGGCAACAGGAAACTCATTAGCGGAGGTTTTTTTAAATGACCTTAAAACAACTTTCGGCGATTCGCTTGATGTGGATTTAAATACGTTTAGTAAAATGCTAGATAACGGATTTTATTTTGTGCCTAGCCCGGTCAGAAGAAATGACAAGATTGTTCAGGGGCTGGTATTGGTGAAGGAGAAGGACGGTCCCCATAAGATAACAATCGTTGAAAGTTCTTTTGATACAGGTGAAAAAGATAAATTGGAGATTGGCTCTATTGCGGAAAAGCGTTTGACAATACGGGATATAGGAGATAATAAAGTCAAATTTACTTACGGCGACAAAGATTATGACGTGATTTCTTTGCAATAGTATAATCAATTAGTTTAAAACCGCCGCGCGGCATTTTAGCCGCGCGGTTTGATTTATATCTCTTGTAAATATTTAATAACTTCGCCAGCTAAATAAAATGAGCCTGTGAGAAGCACAATTTTTCCAAGTGCTCCAGACATGGCTTGTTTTATTAACTCCGGCACAGGGATGGCGTTTGGGAAAACGGCGGCGCGCGGGTTGTCCAGCTTGGCAAAAATTATTTTTTTGAAACGCGCGCGCAGGATTTGTAGCATTTTTTTGTAATCTTTGTCTTTCATGGCGGCAAAAACCACCGCCGGATTATAGCCGGTCAAATTAATATTTTCAACAACGCCGCGCATGGCCTGCGGGTTATGCGCGCCGTCTATAATAAGAGTTGATTTCGGCGTTTTTATTATTTCAAATCTGGCGTTCAGGCGCGCTGTTCTAATTCCTTTTTTTACTGCCGCAGATTTGACAGGCAATAGTTTGACCGTTTGTATGCACATGGCGGCGTTTAACGGCTGTTTTGCGCCGCAGATTCCGCTTTCATACGTCTCACCGCCGGCACTAAAATGCATTAAATTTTTATTAGGAATAAACCTGATATTTTGCGGTTTTGAGATAAAATACAGCGGGGATTTTGCCGCGCGCGCGGTTTTTTTGATAACTTCTTGCGCGGTTTTTGGCAAAACTCCGCATACGCACGGAACGCCGGGTTTTATTATGCCCGCCTTTTGCGCGGCTATTTTTTGCAATGTGTTTCCCAAAACATCTTTGTGGTCATAGTCAACGGAGGTTATTATGCTTACCGACGGGGTTATTACATTAGTAGCGTCCAATAGGCCGCCTATGCCGACTTCTATAACCGCATAATCCACTTTATTTTTTCGAAAATAATAAAACGCCGCGGCGGTTAAAATTTCAAAATAATTAAGCGGCGTGCACTCCGCGCGCAAAATTTTTTTTATGGCTCCTTCAAACTTGCGCGCGGAAATATTTTTACCGTTTATCTGGATTCTTTCGCAAGGACTTATTAAATGCGGCGACGTAAAAAGGCCAGTTTTATAACCGGCGGCGGCCAAAATATTCGCCATCATCACGCATGTCGAACCCTTGCCGTTTGTGCCGGTAACGTGTATGGTCTTAAAATCATTCTGCGGATTGCCTAAAGCAAAAAGAGCAGCTTTTATAGCGTCCAAATTCTGCTCTTTTTTAATGGTGTAATGTCTTTTTAGAATTGTGTTGTGAAGCGTTTCAAAGGACATATTTACTGTTTTTCCGGGTTAAATCTTTTGATAACCGCGCCTAAGCCTGCGAATTTTTGTTCTATGTTTTCATAACCGCGGTCTATGTGGTAAACGCGGTCTATCGAACTTTCGCCGCCGGCGCAGAGGGCGGCAATTACCAGCGCTACCCCGCCGCGCAGGTCCGACGCCATGACTTTGGCGCCGGAAAGCGGCGCGCCGCCTTTTATTTTCGCCATAGTTTTTTCTATAGTGATATCGGCGCCCATGCGAACTAGTTCCGGCGCATGCATGTAGCGGTTTTCAAAAATATCTTCCGTAATATCGCTTGCGCCGGGCAGCGTGCATAACAGAGACATATAAGGCGCCTGTAAATCAGTCGCGAAACCGGGGTACGGCATTGTTCGTATGCCGACGGGTTTCAGCTGCACACCTTCCTTGTATTTAATATGTATACGTCCGTCACCGGTGACAACTTCAAATCCGGACTCAACCAAATTTTCAACCAGAATTTCATTATGCGAGGGCACACAGTTTTTTATAATAACGTCGCCGCGCGTCGCGGCCGCGGCAATAACAAAGGTGCCGGTCTCAATCCTGTCGGCGACTACCGCGTGCTTCATCGGGCCCAGCGCGGCTTTGCCTTCTATAATAACGCGGCCCTGCGCGTCGACGGTAATATCGGCGCCCATTGATTTTAAAGCGGCGATTAAATCATCAACCTCAGGTTCTTTGGCGGCGTTTTCTATTATTGTCTGGCCGGGGATAAGAACGGCGCACATCATAATATTTATCGTCGCGCCGACGCTCGGGAAACGCAAAACTATTTTTGCCGGTTTAAGTTCGCCGGCTTTAATCAAAATGTCCCCTTTTAAAGTGGTGCAGACGGCGCCCAGTTTTTCAAACCCTTTAAGGTGTATGTCGACGGGCCGCACGCCGATGGCGCAGCCGCCGGGCAGCGGGATTTGCGCGTGTTTAAGACGGGCGAGCAACGGGCCGGCAACCCAGAAACTGGCGCGCATTTGTTTTACCAAATCATAGGAAACGCTGCCCTTTAACGGGCCGGCATTGGTGACGACGGCCATATTACCGTCGTAAGAAACGTTTTTGCCTAGTTCCGTAAGCAGTTTGAAAGTTGTCCGCACGTCGCGCAGGTCCGGCACGCGGGTTAGAACGCACGGCTCATCGGTAAGCAATGTCGCCATCAGTATCGGCAGAGACGCGTTTTTGGAACCGCTTATTTCCACTTCTCCTTTAAGTCTGACGGGGCCTTTAATTATAAATCTGTCCATGAGTTATCTTTTCCTCGCGAAAATAAAACGGTTTATGCCGGCAAAATCTTTTTCTATAACTATATTATCCCAAATATTTGTGTCAAAAATTGCTTTTATTTGCTCCTCCTGATTTTGCCCGAACTCAAGCGCGAGCAGACCGCCGGACTCAAGAAAATCAGGCGCGTATAAAATGATTTGGGTTATGACGTCAAGCCCCGTTTCCCCGCCGTCAAGCGCGGCGCGCGGTTCTCGTTTTACTTCTTCGCTTAAACCGTCAATTTCAGCGGACGGGATATACGGCGGGTTTGAAATAATCGCATCAAAAACGCCGAAAATATTTTCAAATAAATCGCCGTAAATAAACTGCACCGGCAGCTTAAATTTATCCGCGTTTTTCTGCGCGGTAAGAAGCGCGGCGGGCGAATTATCCGTGCCTATGACTTCCGCAGAGTGGTACTTCATTGCAAGAGTACATGCTATTACGCCGCTGCCGGTACACATATCAAGCAGCCGGCGCGGATTTTTTAATTGTTTAATCGTTTTTTCAACCAGTTCTTCCGTCTCTGGCCGCGGAATAAGGACATCCTCATCAATAATAAAGGTGTGTCCGCAGAAATCCTGCGTTCCGGTGATATAAGCAAGCGGTACGCCGGAAATACGTAAGTCTACGACGGCGTTATAACGGTTTATTTCTTCGTCGCGCATTTGTACGGCGCCGTTAAAGCCAAGCCACGTGCGTGCGCGGTTTAACACGGCGCAGAGCAAAAACTCCGCGTTTGCCTGCGCTTCGTCAATATGCGCGGCGGACAGTTTTTGTGCGCCGGAACCCAGAACATCAGCCACCGTATTTTTCATATGATTATTTTATAATATATAAATAAGAGAGGTACCAGTATGAATACCGCTTACAGAAATATGAGACATTTTTGGCTTTATGATACTATCACGGACACTAAGGCGGATTTTCCCGCCCTGGGCGAAAACCAGATTTCAATAGCCGGCATAGAATTTTGCATGTCCGACGGAAATAACGTAATAAAAAATATTTTTATAGCAGGCTCCACGTTAAAAGACGCAAGCATGTACTTTGAAAACAATTCGCCGAGCGGCATCGGCGGTTTTCTTGGCACGCCGGACAAAGAAACGCTGCACCCGCCTTTAAAAGCCATGCTGGAAGCGGCCGCGAAAATTTCCCCCCGCATGGATGTAGTCAGGACATTGCCGCCGGCAAAACTTTTTAACACCACTTTTTTCGCGGTTGCTAAAAACCGTTTATACGCCAGACAGCTGTCTAACGATGAGTGCATGAGGAAAAACGCGCCGTTCAACCGTTTTTTTATAAGCGCGCAAAATATGATTTCCGCCTTCAGGGAAGCTGATGAAAACAATCAATAACTGCGCGGTTATTCTGGCCTCCGGTACCGGCAAGAGAAGCGGGCTTAAAATACCTAAACAATTTGCCGTCGTGGACGGACGCACTGTGCTGGAGCGCAGCATTGACGCGTTTGAAAGTCACCCGGAAATCAATGAAATCATTTTGGTATCCGCGCCGAAATATTTAGAAAAATGTAAAAAAATAATTTTAAAAAATAAGTATAAAAAAGTTGCCAAAATAATCCCCGGCGGACAGACGCGGCAACAAAGCGCTTATGCCGGCATTTCCGCGGCGGGAAACGCGGAAAACGTTTTAATCCACGACGCGGCGCGTCCTTTTGTAACTGAACGCATTATTACGGGCTGCATAAACGCGCTGAAAAAATATAAAGCCGCCGGCACCGCCGTACCAAGCGCGGATACGATTATAAAAGTCAATAAAAATATGACGGTCGACAGTGTGCTTGAGCGCGGCTCTCTAATGCGCTGCCAGACGCCGCAGGCTTTTAAACTTAAGACAATAAAAAAAGCGCATGAGTTTGCGCTTAAAAAAAATCTTGCCGCCGCAACCGACGACTGCGGCCTTGTGCTGCACTTTAAACTTGCGCCGGTTTACGTAGTCCCCGGCGACGAAAAAAATATAAAAATAACCTACCCGGCCGACATACTCGCAGCACAAAATATCTGCCGCATTAAAAAATAACTACCAGCCTTTAAGAAAAACATATTTCAAAAATCTTGCCGGATGCATGACAGGGTTCGGGCAGCGGTCAAAAAAAGAATATTTATAAAGCCCGTGTTTTTTTACAAATTTATACCAGCCGGACTGCGGTTCCCTGTGCGCCTGCCCGCCGAGCGAAAGCCACTGCTGATAATATTCTTCCCACATCTTAAAATAAGTATAACCCCAGAAACGCAGACCGCCGCCGGCGCAGTGATAGACGTAAACGTCATTATGTTTTTTGTCAAAATACTGCGGCAGGGAAACGAGACAGTTAAACATAGGGTTCATCGTTTCCGTCTTAATATTATAATCCTGCATCATCAGATTTATGACGCCCTGGTCCGGGCAGACCAGATTTTTCAGCATGGCCGCGGTTTTGTGATAACAGTACATTTTGAGTTCGTTTATTTTCGGCAGTTTATTTGTAAAAAGCGTTACGCCGGCGTTGAAATTCGGCACGGTCATATCATAACCCGGCACAGGTTCAACAAAATTTTTGGTAATCAGATTAAGCCCTTTCTGCACGTCTTTTGCCATGGCAAGGCCGCTTTCCCCGTAATCAAAAACGGGGTAAAGCTCCTTGCCAATCATAATATCCGCGTCCATATAAAGCACTTTTTCATATGTATTTAGCAGGTCAAAAATTTCATAGCGCGCAAAAGTCAGCTGGGAAAAGTTTTTAAAATTTATATCGTCAAAATCCGTGTCCACGGCAAATTTGTATTCGGTAAATTTACAAGGCAGAATTTTGTTTAAAATTTCTTTGCTTTTATCCGAGACATCCTGAACGTAGATTAAAATATCGCAGTTTTCCACTGTTTTCGGCGAAGTCTTTTTCAAACTCAAAAGCAGCGTGCCCACGGCAAAAACAAAGCGTTCGTTAGTAGCCAGAAAAACGGCTTTCTTTTTCATTGTATACTCCGTTGTTTTGTATTAGAATATATACTAATATAGTATATTTAGAGGGAATATGAAAAATCCTATTGTAATGGCTGAAATAGGTTGTAACCACCGCGGCGAACTGAATACGGCCCATAAAATGATAAAACTTTTGGGAGTCTTTAAAATAATGAATCCCCAAAGCTCGATAGACGTCGTAAAATTCCAGAAAAGAACAAATAAAGAATTGCTTTCTCCGGAAGAATACAACGCGCCGCACCCTAACCCCGCCAACAGCTACGGCGCGACATACGGGGAACACCGCGAGGCGTTAGAATTTAACCTAAAACAGCATGCGCAGTTAAAAAAATGGTGCGAAGACGAGGGATTGACTTATTCCACGTCCGTATGGGATTTGACGGCGGCAAAAGAAATAGTCTCTCTAAAACCTGAGATGATAAAAGTTCCCTCCGCCTGCAATTTGGATTTTGACCTGCTCCGCTTTCTGCGGGACAAATACAAAGGAGAAGTACACGTATCTTTCGGCATGACTACCCATGCGGAAGAGAAAAAAATAGTCAATTTTTTTAAAGAAAAAAATCGCGCGAAAGATTTAGTTATTTATGCCTGCACATCGGGCTATCCGGTGGCCTTCGAAGACATTTGCCTGTTGGAAATCGCGCGGCTTAAAAAAACTTTCGGCAAAGACGTAAAAGCGATAGGTTTTTCCGGCCACCACCTGGGTATAGCGGTCGACGTGGCCGCGCTTGCGCTGGGCGCGAGATATTTTGAGCGGCACTTTACGCTTGACAGAACATGGAAAGGCACTGACCACGCCGCCAGCCTTGAGCCCAGAGGCCTTATGACTCTTGCGCGCGATTTAAGAAACGCGGACAAAGCGTTAACCTATAAAAAAGAAGATATTCTGGACGTAGAAAAAGTGCAAAGGAAAAAGCTTAAAAGGAAAATATGAATATAGCTTTTATACCCGTCAGAGGCGGTTCAAAATCTATACCGCTGAAAAATATTAAAGAACTTGCCGGCCGGCCGCTTGTCTACTGGACGGCGGCGGCGGCTGACGCGGCAAAATGCATTAATAAAGTTATAATCGCGACTGATGACAGGAAAATAAAAGACGCCGTCAAAAACTTCAATCTGAAAAAAGTTGAAATTTACGACAGGGAACCGCAAAACGCGCAAGACGCGTCATCCACCGAATCCGTAATGCTTGAATATATCAAAAAAGCAAAACTGAAACCGTCAGATAATTTTTTTCTTATACAGGCAACGTCCCCTCTTCTGAAAACGGAACATATTGAAGCCGCTTTCAGCAAAATGCAACTCGATAAAGCGGACAGCCTGCTCACATGTGTACGCAGCAAAAGATTTTTTTGGACAGAAGACGGCAAACCCGTAAATTATGACTACCGCGCCCGCCCCAGACGCCAGGACTTTAAAGGCATGATGATGGAAAACGGCGCGCTTTACATAAACCGCGCAGGCAATATTTTGAGAGATAAAAACAGACTATCCGGCAAAATTTCCGTTTATGAAATGCCTGAGTATACCGCCGTTGAAATTGACGAGCCGCATGATTTTATCACGGCTGAAACGCTTATGCGCGCGCACGCGGCTCCGGTTAAACATAAATATAAAATGTTCCTCACCGACTGTGACGGCGTGCTTACCGACGGCGGCATGTATTACGGCAATGACGGCAGAGAACTAAAAAAATTTAACACCAAAGACGGCATGGCCTTTGAGATTTTAAGAAAAGCGGGTTTTATAACCGGCATTATCACGGGCGAAATTTCAGACGCCGTCAAAAACCGCGCGGCAAAAATAAAAGCTGATGAACTTAAAATGGGCGTTAAAGACAAACTGTCCGCCGTAAAAGAAATTTGTAAAAAATATAAAATCCCTCTAAGCGGACTAGTTTACGTCGGGGACGATATCAACGACGTTGAAGTTATAAAAGCGGCCGGGTTAGGCTGCAGCGTGGCCGACGCCCAGCCGGCTGCCAAAGCCGCGGCGAAATACGTTACCGCCGCGCGCGGCGGGAGAGGAGCCGTGCGGGAAATAGTAAATAAAATCTGCGGCGAAACTTCTTATGAGCCAAAATGAAATCAAAGGCTTCAGCCGAGAACAAATCGAGCAGATGTGTTTTGACAAAGGCAGCCAGCTCCCTTTTGATTTGCCGACGGTAAAAAAGTACGGCTTCAGCAAATGTATAAGAGAGTTTGCCGGTCTTCCGTCCTGGTTTCCTATAACCGTAGAAATGCAGCACGGCGTGGTATTTAACGAAAAACC
Source organism: Elusimicrobiota bacterium (assembly GCA_009778915.1). Taxonomy (GTDB): domain Bacteria; phylum Elusimicrobiota; class Elusimicrobia; order Elusimicrobiales; family Elusimicrobiaceae; genus Elusimicrobium. The sequence continues at coordinate 256,990 of WRFH01000001.1, read as the reverse complement.
TTTAAATATTGAGATAAACGCGCCCGCTTACGCCGTTTTTTTCTGGTACAAATATACTCTTGACGAATATCCAAAATATTCAAAAACCCGCACCTACGGCCTGCTGGCGCCTTTTGTATCTTACCGTCGGAAACATAATATTACCCAAAACTCTGACGCAAAAGGCACGCTACTGTTTTTCTCACATACCATAGGCACTACCGAACATGACAAAAGCGTCGAAGAGTTTATAGAAAGTTTTAAAAATATTCCACAAGAGTTTTATCCGCTGGCCGTATCCGTCCATATGCACGACGTGGAAAAAGGCATACACCTGAAGTTTTTAGAAAAAGGCGTGCCGGTTTTTACGGCGGGACATGAGTACCACAAAGATTTCCCTGACAGATTTTACGATATGCTGAGACGCTTCAAATACGCGGCGTCCGACGGAATAGGTTCCCATACAATGTACGCGGCGGAAATGGGCACGCCATTTTTTATATTCGGCAGACCGCCTGTTTTGCATTACCACGGCGACACGCAGTATAAAGGGAAAATAAATTTTATAGAAGTTTTGCCAAGATATAAAGCCGCTTATGATTTGTTTAATACGGGCCCGTCTAAAACTGTTACGCCGCAGCAGCGGGAATGCGCGCTGGAGTGCCTTGGCGAATATATAAGCGAAAGCCCGGCTTCCGTCAAAAAAGTCCTAATCAAATCTCTGTTTTATTATATATTTATAGGCTGGATAAAAAAGAATATTTTAAAAATCAAAGAGCGCTCCCAGCGCCGCCGGCTCAGACGGGAAAACGAAGAATATTTAAACTCAAAACAGAAATATTAAATATTTAAATTTTTCAGTTTTTCTTCAAGGCGCAGTTTGCGCAAATCTTCTAAAATTACGTCTATTTTGCCTTCCATAATTTCTGTCAAATTGTGGTAATTTTTGTCCGTGCGGTGGTCTGTCACGCGGGACTGCGGGAAATTGTAGGTGCGTATTTTTTCGCTTCTGTCGCCGGTGCCGACCTGGCTTTTGCGCGCGTCGTAAATTTCTTTATTTCTTTTTTCTTCTTCCATCTGGTAAAGTTTGGCGCGCAGCATGTTCATCGCTTTTTCGCGGTTTGCGCCCTGGCTGCGCTCCTCGCGGCAACTTACCACGACGCCCGTCGGCTTATGGATAATGCGCACCGCGGTTTCAACTTTGTTGACGTTCTGCCCGCCGGCGCCGCCGGAACGGCACGTTTCAAGTTCCAAATCCGCGGGGTTGATTTGAATGTCAACTTCCTCGGCCTCGGGCATTATAGCGACGGTAACCGTCGACGTATGGACACGGCCGCTGGCCTCGGTGTCCGGCACGCGCTGGACGCGGTGGGTGCCGGCCTCGTCCCGCAGCCATGAGTACGCGCCATCGCCTTTTATAAACATACTTGCGTATTTGCAGCCTTTCATTCCCGTCGGAGTATATTCCAAAATTTCCGTTTTCCAGCCTTTGCTTTCGGCAAAACGCTGGTAAACGCGCAGCATCTCGCTTGCAAAAATGGCGCTTTCATCGCCGCCGGCGCCGGGGCGTATTTCAAGATAAATATTTTTGTAGTCATTAGCGTCCGGCGGGATGACTAGGACGCGCAGCTCTGCCTCAAGCCGCGACGCTTTGGCCTGCAGTTGTTCAATTTCTTCGACGGCCATTTGCGCCATTTCTTTGTCGGTGTCGTCTTTAATAATTTCCTGCGCGTCTTTAATTCCCTTTAAAACGTTTTCAAGTTCAACGCCTTTTTCGACGATGGGGCGCAGAAAAGCGTGGCGTTTGGATTTTTTCTGCAAATCCGCGCCGGACAGATTGCCCGCCGACATTTCCGCCTCTAAAGTTTTAAATTCTTCAAGATATTTACTGATGTCCATTTTTTTCTCGCTTAAATAAAATATAAGGCGGGCCGTTTGCGTAAAAAATTACGCAAACGGCCCGCCGGTAAAACAGCTAAAGCGGGATGTTCCCTTTCTTCGGATTTTCCTTCGGGTCCCGTTTATTTTTTAAAATGCGCAGAGCGCGGATAATTTTTTCGCGCGCGGAAGCCGGCTCAATAACCTCATCGATAGAACCTGTCAGCGCCGTCTGGTACGGGCTTGCGAATTTTTCCCGGTACTCCGCCGTCAGTTTTTCGCGCAGTTCTTCGGCTTTATCCTCAGGAGTATTTTTTAATTCTTTGGAATACAAAATTTCCACCGCGCCGCGCGGGCCCATGACGGCAATCTCCGCGCTGGGGAACGCGAAATTAAAATCGCCTCCCAGATATTTTGAACTCATCGCGATATACGCGCCGCCGTAAGCTTTGCGGAGCACCAGAGTTATTTTCGGTACAGTCGCCTCAGAATAAGCGTACAGAAGTTTTGCGCCGTGGCGGATAATGCCGCCGTGCTCCTGCTCCACGCCCGGAAGATAACCGCCGATGTCGACAAGCGTCAGTATGGGAATATTAAAATCATTTAAAAAACGGACAAAACGCGCAGCCTTGTCGCTGGCGTTAATGTCCAGCGCGCCGCCGAGATACGCCGGATTATTTGCGACAACTCCGACAACTTCGCCGCCCATGCGAATAAAACCGACGGTAATATTTTTCGCGTAGTTCTGATGCACTTCAAAAAATTCATAATTATCCGCAAGACGCCAGATGACGTGCTGCACGCGGAAACTTTTGCCGGGCTCAATTTCACAAATGCTTTCCAAAACTTTTGTTCTTCTGGTGGCCGGGTCCTGCGTCGTCGTGGCCGCCGGCTTTTCAAAACAGTTTTGCGGAAGAAAATCCAGCAGTTCGCGCACCTGGCGGAAGCAATCCTGTTCGCTTTTTGCCACAAAATGGCAGACACCGCTTTTTTCGCCGTGCGCGACGCTGCCGCCGAGTGTGTCAAAATCAACTTCTTCGCCGGTCGCGCTTTTTACGACGCTCGGTCCGGTGACGAACATATGGCTTATTCCTTCCACCATAAAAATAAAATCCGTAAGAGCCGGCGAATAAACCGCGCCGCCGGCGCAGGGCCCTAGTATAACGGAAATCTGCGGTATTACGCCGGAGGCTTTGACGTTGCGGTAAAAAATATCGCCGTAACCATCCAAGCTTTCAACACCTTCCTGTATCCTCGCGCCGCCGGAATCAAGCAGGCCGACAACCGGCACTTTGGCTTCCAGCGCCATGTCCATCAGCGTCGCGATTTTATGCGCGTGCGCTTTGCCCAGCGAACCGCCGAGCTGCGTAAAATCCTGCGCGAAAATGGCCACGTCTTTGCCGGCTATACGCGCAAAACCGGTAATCACGCCGTCGCCTTGAATATGTTTGTCTTTAATGCCGAAATCCGTGCAGTTGCTTTCGACGAGCGTTTTTATTTCATAAAAACTGCCTTGGTCGACTAGATAATTAATCCTTTCTCGCGCCAGAAATTTGCCTTTGGCTTTCTGCGCTTTGACGCGCTCCTCCGTGCCGCCGGAGACGGCAGAAGCGTAAATCTTTTTAAATTTTTGCATGTTTTTGGTCAGCGTGCGGCTTTTTTTCAGTTTCGCTTCCTGCTGGTCGTCATGCTCAGGTCTGCCTAACATATCCATCATAAAATGCCTCCGGTTTTAAAAGATATCGCCGTTATGAAGTTTTTTAAACCTTTGTTTGTCTCTACTTTAATCCCGTCCGTTCCCGCCAGTTTACCGTAAAAATTTATTTTGTTTCCGTCAAATTCTATCTGGTGCATCGCGGCGGTCAGGCCGACGTTTAACACTTTTAAAACCGCCTCTTTTTTGGCCCACAACTCCGTCAGATATTCCGCGCTGCTGCCGAGAGCAATCTCCGTCTTTGTGAAACACATTTCCGCCCAGGCTTTGCTTCTTTCTTCAATAAGTTCAATGTCAATTCCTACTTTATTTGTTTCCGACGCGCACGCCGCGCCGTAACCGTTGCTGTGCGATATTGAGACGTAAATTTTGCTTGGCGCGCCGTTAATGCTGAGGTTCGGGTAACCGTCTGCGCTTTTTAAAACCTCAATATTTTTCAAGCTGGTTTTTACAAAATTTTCCGCTATCAGTTTTTTTAAAGCGTAACGCCCGAGCGCGTAATCACGCCTGCGTTTTTCAATTTTCAAAGTATCAAAGTAAGTCCGCTCTCCGTCGGTAAAAAAACTTTCAACCGCCGGCATTTCAGAGTAAGCGACCGTTAAAAATTTGTACATTAAAAATTACTGCCCGATGCCGTAATAGTCCGACAGCTCTATCCACAGATTCATCTCTTCGTCGAAAACAAACGCGTCGTAAATGCTTTTGCCTTCAATGCTCAGCCCTTTATACATGCCGTATAAATATAAAGTTTCCGGGCTTTGGCCTTTGCCGTGGACGATATATTTTCCGATACTGTCCGGCAGGTTCATGCGGTTGTCAACGCTCAAATCTCTGTACCCGCACGCCTGGAAAGCGGCTTCTACAAGCAAAGGATAGCCGATTAATTTTTTAGGCCCGTCGGTAAACAGCGAAACCTCCGGCCTTTTGTAAAGGGCCAGTACGGTATTTTCCGCCACGTCCAAAACGCCGCCCAAAACCTGGAAACTTGGGCCGTGAAAATATCTTTTATAAATTTCTTCTTTTGGAACTATGATTTTATTTGTCAATTTAATATTGTCGCGCACGGCCGCCCATTTTGACTCGGCCTTTGAAAGAACGCGGGCCGTGAAATGGCGGCGCGTGTCCCCCATTTTTACGCCTTTGCTGTTAATAAAATCAGACTCTATTTCAAACCCGGCGGAACCGTTGATGATTGCTCCTTTTACCGCCACTTTCTGCGGCCTGTTACGCAGCAGTTTTATGGGGAGAAAATAGTGGACGTCTTCCAAACCTTTCGGCGTTTTGCCGAGCATATTTGACGCCGCCTCCATAAAAGTCTCAAGGCCCATCACGCCGGGAACGTACGGAGTGCCTTCAATGGAGTGGTCCGCCAGATAGTGGTCTGACTCAAGCGAATATTCTTTTTCCGTTTCAATACTTTCACCGGGCGTTAATTTTTTTATTTCACCGAGGAAATGATTTTCTTTTAAATTCCCCTCTTCTTCTTTAACGACGGCCTTCGGCGCGGGCGAATGGTGGTGCTGCGGCGGCGCCGGCGGAACTTCAGCCGGTTCCGGCGCGGGAGCTGCCGGCGGCGGAGTATTACCGCTATCCTCGACAATCTCTTCCCAGTCCGTTTTAACCTGTCTGTCCCAGTCAAGTTTACCTAGCACGTCCGTCATAATAATTTCCGGTATCTTCCCGTAGACAATTTCGTCAAGGAACATCTGCATGCCGTCCTGCGGGTCCACAAACTCAACGCCGTTGGATTTGAGGAAAGTTTCCACGCCCGGTCTTATGCCCATGCCGATATTTGAAAACGCGCTCATTGATATACTGATAGCGCGCTGGCCTTGGTTGTGCAGCGACGCGCAGAGTTTGGAAAGGTATTCATTCGCGCTGCCGTAATCGCTCTGCCCGAGGTTGCCGTATTTGCCGGCGATAGACGTGGCGCAGGCGTATAACCCGCTGTCTTTAACCAGATTAAGCGCGAGGAAAGCCGCGCCGCTGGTGGCTTTAACGTCAAAGATTCTGAAAAATTCTTCAAGCGTTTTGTCCGTCACCAGTTTGCTTCTCTCAAGACCGGCGAAATGGATTAAGCCGTCCACTCTGCCGCCTTTGGCTTTGATTTTGGTCACAACCTCTTTCATCTGAGTGCCGTTCATAACGTCGCACTGGTAGTACTCAACCTCGCTGCCCAGTTCTCTTAATTTTTCAAGGTTTCTGTATAAGGTTATGGAGTCTTTTATTTTGCCAAACTCACGGTCTAAAAGAACGGGCGTGGCTTTGATTTCAGGATTCGCTTTCAAATCTACCCAGATTTGGTTTTTGAGCGCGGCAAGTTCCGTCTCGTTCATGCTGGCCCAAAGCGGCGTCTTCTCCGATATGCCTATAATATCAAGTACTATAATTTTGCTCTTATACTGCGCCGCTATTTTCTGGCTGAGCAGCGCGCCTATGCCGCGGCCGCAGCCGGTGAAAGCTATCGTTTTGCCGGACAAATCAAAATTTTTGGCGCGGCGGTCAAGGCGCGTCGGGATGGAAAGTATCGTCGAGCGCCGGCCGTCTTTATAGGAAATCATAAAGCGCATGTCGCCGCGCAAAATTTCAAACATTGTGCGGTTCGCCATTTCTTCCGGCGTGTCTTCCGGCTCAAAATCCAAAAATTTGCTTAAGCAGCCGCCGGTGACTTCAAACATATCTTTGCGGAAACACTGCACCGCGCCGGACAGAGAGCCAGCCGTCGGGTTAATAGCCTCTTTGGTAAAGTAACCGAACGAAGCGTCCAATTTAATATTAACCGCGAAAAACGTGTCCGCATCGTCCCGTTTGGACAAATCCGGCGCGAAAACTTTCAGCGCCAGAAACAGCGGCATCACGTGTTTTACAAGTTCCGCGTGCGGATTATTTTTCTTGTCAAACTTTTTCAGCACGGCGCCTAGCAGATAAACTATACCCTGCATACCGGGGTTTTCCCGCTGGTATTCGCGGAGGACGGCTTCCGTTTCGTCGGTGCTGTCCCAGTTTACTATCGTAGTATTTTTGCTGCGCGCTTTAAGAGTGGTAAACACGTGCGTCGGAATATTGCGCTCTTTAAACCATTCCTGGTAAGCCTTGATAAGCGGCGCGCTGTCCGCGAAAATTAAGACGGGACGCTCAGTCGAAAGCCGCCTTTCGCTTTCTTCGGTAAGCGGCGCGTCGACCAAAGTAGGGACATATCTTAATTTTTTGTCCTGATAATTTTCGCCGTGATAAGATTTTTCTTCGACGGCCGGTTTCGGTGCAGGGGCCGCAGGTGTCGGCGCTGGCGTTACTGGTTCAACGGCAACGGGCGCCGGGGCCGGAGTTTCAACCGCCGGAGCGGGAGCCACAACAGGGCCGTTTATTACAAAACCCACTACGTGCCGGATTGTCGGATAATCTTTTAATTGTATGCCGCTGCCTTCTACCTGCGGAATGGAATATTTTTCGCGGATGGCGGCGAAAAGTTCCGCCTGTTTTACCGTGTCTATGCCCAGGTCAGCTTCCATATCCAAATCTAACTCAAGCATGTCCTGCGGGTAGCCGGTTTTTTCTGATATCAAATTGACTATTTCTTTTGTTACCTGCACTTCGTCAAATTTGCCGGACGGTTTGGCCGCCGGAGCGGGAGCAACTGCCTTGGCGACTACTGGAGCAGCAACCGGCGCGGGCGTTACAGCGGGAGCGGACGCTACAGCTGCGGCAGGTTTGGCCGTTTGGCCGTTCATGACAAAACCTATTACGCTGCGGATTGTCGGATAATCTTTTAACTGTATACCAGTGCCTTCAACCTGTGGTATCGAATATTTTTCGCGGATTGCGGCGAAAAGTTCCGCCTGTTTTACTGTGTCTATGCCCAGGTCCGCTTCCATGTCTAAATCAAGCTCAAGCATATCCTGCGGGTAACCTGTTTTTTCTGAAATCAAATTGACTATTTCAGATGTGACCTGAGACTCATTTAAATCAGCTTTTGGGGCCGCAGGCGCTGGTTTAAGCTGGGGTGCGGGTGCCTGTACAGGTTTTGCGGCCGCCGGAGCGGGAACTGTCTTCTGTGCCGCGCCGCCTGACGCGCCGTTTAGGACGAAACTGATTACATGGTTTATCGTCGGATAATCTTTTAATTGTATGCCGGTACCTTCAACCTGCGGAATGGAATATTTTTCGCGGATTGCGGCGAAGAGTTCAGCCTGTTTTACCGTGTCTATGCCCAGGTCAGCTTCCATATCCAAATCAAGTTCTAACATGTCCTGCGGATATCCGGTTTTTTCTGAAATCAAATTGACGATTTCTTTTGTTACAGCGGCTTTATCAAGTTTTGCCGTCGGAACGGCGGATGCCTGAACGGTTTTTACCGGCTGCGGCGCGGGTGTCGGAGCGGGTACGGCGGCTGGCGCAGGAGCGGCAACGGATGACTGACCGTTAAGAACAAAACCTATTACGTGATTTATCGTCGGATAATCTTTTAATTGTATGCCAGAGCCTTCAACCTGCGGTATGGAATATTGTTCGCGGATAGCGGCGAAAAGTTCAGCCTGTTTTACCGTGTCTATGCCCAGGTCCGCTTCCATGTCTAAATCTAACTCAAGCATATCCTGCGGGTAGCCGGTTTTTTCTGATATTAAATTAATAATTTCCGTCTGGACTGTCGCTCTGTCTAGCTTCTTGGCGGCGGCAACTACAGCCGGTTTGGGAGCGGCTGGCACGGGAACGGGCTTAGGCGCTGGCGCCGCCGGCTGCGCGGCGGGTTTTGCCACTTTATCTACAAAAGCCTGAGAGCCTTCCATTATAAGCGCCGGTTTTTGGCCGGGGACAAAATTGTCTTTTATCCTTAAAGTATTCTGGACTATTTCAAGCTGCGGGTTTTTCTGGCCGGAAATATTCTGCATCCACGCGCCGTGTTTGGCAGCGTCAAAAACTCTGGGTTCGCCTTCTGACCAGATTTTTTCCATCAGCGTCATGCCTACCTGCGAGCCGAAACCCGCGCCCAGACGCAGCGAATATTTAAAATTATATTTGCCGCCTTTGCTCAGCGTTATGCCGGCAAGTTCAGGATCAGGTTCTTGATAATTGGCCACCGGCGGAATAATGCCCGTGTTAAGGCTGCGGACCGCTATAACGTCTTCAATGCCGGCGCCCATAGCGTGGCCGGTAAAACCTTTGGTGTTGCTGACAATCACTTTTTCAACGTCCGGCCCGAAGGTGCGTTTTAAAGCGTGCACTTCCGCGCTGGCGCTGCCGCCGCGCGCCGGAGTATAAGTTTCATGCGAAATAAAAACTAAATTTTTGGCTATATCGGAACGGTTTATATTATAATCCTGCTCCGCGCGGGTGACCATTTCATTCATAATATCGGCCACGTGTGCAACGTCAAGCCTCGTCGGGTGGAAGCCGCTGTTTCTGATTTCCGTTTCAAGCACGCGGACAAGCGGTTTCATGCCGCGGTTAAAAACTTCCTGCTCCTCTTCAACCACAAGCGCCGCAGCGCCCATGCCGACAATCATGCCGTTTCTTCTTTTGTCAAAAGGAACGGCGGCTTTGGCAACGTCAGCCTCCGTCGTAGCCGCGCCGGAAGCTAAAAAGGCGGCTATCAGCCACTCCTGGATATTCGAGTTTGTGATATCGTCCGCGCTGATGACTATAACGCGTTTCGCGCGGCCAAGTTTAATCCAATCGCTGGCCACCGCAACCGCCTGGGCGGTGGACGCGCACGCGCCGGAGAGCATGGTCGCCGGGCCGCGGGCTCTTATCCACTGCGCCATATGGCTGTGCGCTATCGGAATTGTTTTTAAAAGGAAATCCTGCGCGAAAATTTCTTTTTCTTCGCCGTACGACGCGTAGGTGTTGGCGAACCACTGCGTAATTTCTTTCTTTAAGGCGGGGTCCGTAATTTTGGAAATTAAAGTTTCATAAAATTTATAAACGTCGTCTTTGCTTTTGCCGGCGAGGGAACTTTTTAAAGAGCGCGATACTTCGGAAATAATCGAATTGATATTAGGAAACGCAGACGTAAAAATGATGCCGGTGTTTTCAATCATCTCGGCAGGCAGCCCCCAGCGGTCCGGCAGATAACCGCCTGCCGTCGTCGGTTTATAGTAAAGCACAAGAGGTATGCCCGCGTCTTTAAGAGCCAAAATGCCGGCGGCTATGGAAAGTTTAAAAGTAGCGTCCATTGACGCAACCCATTTTTCCGGCAGGCCGAATTCTTTTTCAACGTCAAACGCGCCGGCGCGGGCGCTGAGTTTGATGGCCTGGGAAATGTCCGTCAGTTTTTCAACCCTGTGATTGCCGTCTTTGGACTTTATAACGTATTCGACATTTTTATCAATCTGTTTCTGCTGCCAGTCCGCCGGTATGGGCTCTATAAAGTTGCGGCCCTGCAAAATTTCGTCAAGCGCGCCGTCCCGGAAAACTTTTTCCCAGCTGCCGGGCGTGCCGGCGGCTATGCCGCTGATGACGACAGATTTATTATTACAGCTTGTCATTTTAACTTCCTCCGGTGCGGGAGTTACGGTTTGTTCGGCTGAACTTTCCGCTTTCCCGCCAAGCGCCCAGGTCCTGTAGGCCGGGTTTAAAATATCGCCCGCGTCGTTTAAATCAGTCCCGCCCCAGTCAAGCGGTATGCCGCTGGCGGTCAGGTTTGCCAGTAAGTCGTTAAACTCGCTTATGCCGCCTTTCTTCGGGTGGTTTGACGCGAGCACTTTTATATCTTTTTTATCGTCCAGCGTGCTGGCGGCGAACGCGCTTAAAACGCGTTTCGGGCCGCATTCTACAAACAGTCTTACGCCGGAATCATAGGTGCGCTTAAGCTGCTCTATCCATTCTACAGAACTTACAAGCTGTTCAACCAGCAAATCTTTAATTTTCTCTGGGTCCGACGGATAAAAGTCCGCCGTGACGTTAGAGGTTATCGGGATGCGCGGCACGCCGACGGTAAGCGTATTCAAAAACTCTCTGTAAGACGCTTCGGCGGGTTTAATAATCTGCGAATGGAAAGCGGCGGACACCGGCACCAGAACCGACTGTATGCCCATATCGGTAAACATTTTTACGGCTTCGTTAATCGATTTCTTTTCGCCGGCGATTACCGTCTGGGAAGGACAGTTTTTATTTGCTATCGCGATATAACCGCTGATTTTGTTAAGTTCCGGCTCAACAGTTTCCACCGGCGCGGAAATTGACGCCATCGCGCCCGGGTCCTCAACCTTTATATTGGCCATTGATTTGGCGCGCGTCGTGACGGACCTTAAACCGTTTTCAAAATCAAAAATACCGGCGCCGACAGCGGCCGCGTATTCGCCAAGACTGTGGCCCATTACAACCTCCGGTTTTATGCCGAAAGAGGATAAAAGGCGCATCATTGCCACGTCGGCCGTCATTACCGCCGGCTGCGTCATCTGCGTCTGTTTAATGGCCTCTTCGCGGCGGGCGTAGTCTTCTTTGCTTTCGCCGGGTTTGGACCAGATTACTTCGGTTAACGTCGTGTCTATTAAGGATTTTAAAATTTTGTCGGCTTCGTCAAAAGTGTCTTTTACGACTTTATATTTGCTGGATAAATCTTTCATCATGTCGACGTACTGGGAGCCCTGGCCGGGAAACATAAAACAGACTTTGGGCGTGTGCTTTGACGGATTAAAAGGATAAATACCTTTCATCTTTAAATGCAGCGAATCCTGCGTCCAGACGTCCATCGTCGAAGAAATTTTTATAAAAAATTCAATTTTCTCTTTAAATTTGCCGGCGTTTTCTACATTTATTACAACAGCATAATGTTTTTGAGGAGCGAGATGGTTTTTATAGGCAGTCTGTGGTATATATAAAGGATTGGAGTGTGATTCTTTGACCGCGCGCTGTAATTCGTTAATAAGTTCCTGCTTTGTAGCGCCGGAGAAAGTTAACATTTCCCCCTGCAGTTTGTCACCTTCAACTAAGAGTTCGTACCTGGTGTTCATTAAAGTCTCCTTAACGGGGGCCGCCGACGGCATGCTGCACGCGGCGGTTTTAACTTCTTTTTTTACTGTAAGACCTGGGTGCATCTCTTCCAAAGCAACATGAAAATTGGTTCCGCCGAAACCGAAAGACGAAATATTAGCCCTGCGGATTTTATCCGCGTTCCACGGTTCGGTTTTAGTTATAACGCGGAAAGGGCTGTTCGCCCAGTCAATGCGCGGGTTGGGTTCAACAAAATTAATTGACGGCGGCAGCACTTTATTATACAGAGCCAAAGCCGTTTTGATTAAAGACGCCGCGCCCGCCGCCGCTTTCGCGTGGCCTATCTGCGATTTTATGGAGCCTAAGCCTATCGACGCGTGCGCCGCGTTAGAGCCGAAACATTCGTTAAGCGCGGTGACTTCAACCGCGTCGCCAACCACGGTTGCAGTGCCGTGGGCTTCTATAAGCCCTATGTCGCCGTACCCGTAGTCAAGCTGCTCAAAAGTTTTTTCAACGGCAAGTTTCTGGCCTTTAGGGTTGGGCGCGGTAATGCCTTTGCCTTTGCCGTCGCTGCTGGCGCCCACGGCGCGGACAACGCAGTAAATTTTATCACCGTCCCGGACAGCGTCGGACAGGCGTTTTACTATGACTATGCCGGCGCCCTCGGCCATTACAAAACCGTTCGCGCGTTTGTCAAAAGAATAAGAACCGTCCGCCGATAAAGCTCCTATTTTACAGAATTTTATATACGCGCTCGGGCTCATCATCTGGTCAACGCCGCCGCAGACGGCCATGTCGTAATTACCCATTCTGAGGCCGTTGACGGCCTGGTCCAGCGCGGCTATTGACGTGGCGCACGCGGCGTCCACCGTAAAATTGGTGCCGTTAAGGTTAAAAACGTTCGCCACGCGGCCGGCTATTACGTTTGAAAGTTCGCCGGGCATTGTGTCTTCGGTTATCGGCAGGAAAACTTCGTCCACTCCGGCGCGGATTTCGTTAATCAGACTCTCGGCCTGGGCCGGAGTTAAAGAGGCAAAGGTTTTGGTTTTCTTTATGATTTCATTGAAAAGCGGGGCGTTGGCGCGGGTGTTGGACATTTCGCCTTTCATGCCGCCCATGGCGTTGCCTATGATAACGGCCGTGCGGGTACGGTCAAATTCTTTAGCGTCATAGCCGCTGTCTTTAAGGGCCATAGCCGTTGCTTCAACCGCCAGACACTGGACCATATCCATCTGTTTTGCCACCTGCGGCGGTATTCTGTATTTAAGGGAGTCAAATTTAAAACCGCGTATGAAACCGCCTATTTTGGAATAAGTTTTGTCCGGCGCGCTATGGTCCGGGCTGTAGAACAGGGCGGGGTCCCAGTGGGTTTCTTTAGATACTTCGGTTATGCAGTTCTTGCCGTTTATAATGTTTTGCCAAAAAATGTCTTTGTCCGGCGCTTCGGGCATTATTGCGCCTATACCTATGATGGCTATAGGCTCCAAATTTTTATTTGACATTAACATACTCCTTAAATGGTTATACATTAATGATATTAAATTTAGCGCGGGTTTTGAACAACCGCCCGGCAAAACACTTGACAGAGCGGGCCGTTTTTTATCCATAATCAGCCGTTCCCGCGAACCGGCGTTAAAATTTTGTGATATAATGTTAGTATGCAACAGGAAACGGTTTCAATAAGCAGTTTGTTAAATGAAAAGAACACGCTTTTAATTGAAAAAGCGGACATGCAGAAAGGGGAGCTTATTAAGCAGCTTGTAAACCTGGCCTGCGCGGGGTTGGCTAACGTTGACACCGCTGATATTCTAGACCGCGTGCTTAAACGCGAGGAAAGTATAACCACCACTTTAGACACGGGCTTAAGCATACCGCATTGCAGGGTTGACGGAATATCCGTCTGCCGCGCCGCCATGGCCGTAGTAAAAGACGGCATTAAGGACTCTATGGCGGATAATATAGACATCAAGGTAATGTTCTTGTTTATTTCCCCGTCAAACCCGTCGTTTTTCCAGACACATCTGCAAATACTGGCCCAGTTGTCGGAGAAATTTAAAGACAGCTTTGTAACACGGCTGACGCAGGCCAAAACCGCCGACGAAGTTCTTAAAATCGTAAAACAATAATGCCAGACAACCCTCAAAAAACTACCAAAAGCCCTCTGGGCGTCAAAAAAGTGATGATTATCACCACCGCCGTTCTGACGTTTATCCCTTTTTGGAAAGCGGCGGCGGTAGTGTTATGCGATTTCGGCTCCAGCGCTTTCTACGCCGGCGGTATCGCCATGCGCGCTTTCGGGCCGGCGTTCCCGTGGTATATATTAATAGTAATGCTGGGAGCGGGGCCGCTGCTTTTGGTTTATATAGAATCCAGCTCTTTATTCGTGCGCGGCGGTATTTATAAGGTTGTCAAAGAGGGACTCGGCAACAGAATGGCGAAAATCGCCGTGTCAGCCATAATTTTTGATTTTGTGCTTACCGGGCCGATAAGCGCCGTTTCCGCCGGACATTATTTGTCCGGGTTCATACAGTCGGTATTCTCTTATATGGACCTGACTTTCCCTGTGCCGGACAATGTTTTCGCCGTGGCTTTCGCCGTTTTGGTTACCCTTTATTTCTGGCGGCAGAACATAAAAGGCATTTCAGAAAGCGCGGACAAAAGCGCAAAAATAGTTATTATTTCAATGCTCGTCGCCATAATACTCGCGCTGTGGGCGCTGCTTACCATTCTCATAAGAGGCCATGTCAAACTGCCGCCGTTCAAACCTGATTTTGCGCCTTACGCTCTTGGCTGGAGCAAAAATTTTGACTGGTTTAAAGCCGTCGGCCTGCTGGGCGTGCTGATGGCAGTCGGCCACAGCGTTCTGGCTTTGAGCGGCCTGGAAACGCTGGCGCAGGTTTACCGCGAAATCGAATATCCCAAAATAGCAAATTTAAAGAAAGCCGCGCTGACGGTTTTTCTGTTCTCTCTGCTTTTTACCGGCGGGCTTACGTTTCTTGCTTCAATCATAATACCGTCCGAACTTGTGGCCACGAAATATTATGAGAACCTGCTTGCCGGCCTTGCCATGGAACTTTACGGGCCTGAAATTTTAAGAATTATCATGCAGGGCGCGCTGGTGCTTTGCGGCGCGGTTATGCTTGCCGGCGCGGTCAACACGGCCATCATAGGCTCTAACGCCGTCTTAAACCGCGTGGCCGAAGACGGCATTTTGACTGACAGGTTCAGAAAAATACATAAAAAATACGGCACCACTTATCGTATGATTAACTTTATAGTTTTCATACAACTGGCCGTAATTTTTATTTCGCACGGCAAAGTTTACGTGCTGGGAGAGGCGTACGCATTCGGCGTTCTGTGGAGCATAGTGCTGCAAACGCTGTCCACGATACTGCTGCGCGTAAAACGCCCGCACGCGCGGACTTTTCTGGTGCCGTTTAACATACGTTACAAAAACTACAGCTTGCCCGTCGGCGCGTCGGTTATATTTTTATTCTTTTTCTCGGTGGCTTCAATTAATCTTATAACAAAAAAAGTGGCTACAATCTCCGGTCTTGCGTTCACGGCGTTCTTATTTTCGGTATTTTATATTTCCGAAAGATTTAACGCCAAAAAAGCGAACATAATGTTTGAAGAAGGACACAGGGAAGAGATTAACACGACGACAATGTCTACTCTGGGCGAGGCAATGCGGGCGGAACTGACGCATAAAAACCGCGTCGTCATAGGCGTTAAAGACCCTGAAAATATGTATCACCTGGAACAGTTTTTAAAAAATATGAAGGACGACAGTTTTGATATTATAGTGCTTTACGCAAGGCCGTCGCCGGACACGATGTTCGGCAAAGGCTCCCTGAAAGCCGCGCCGCTGGACGACAAAAAAATATTTTCAAACGTAATTTTGATAGCGGAACAATACGGCCACGCCGTAATCCCGCTGATGGTTGAATCTAATGATCCTTATTACGCGCTTAGCCAAGTTGCCACGGAAGCTAACGCGGACAAAATTATTTTAGGCGTTTCCGGCACCTACGGCGCGCAGGACCAGTTAGAGCGCATGGCAATGGCCTGGGGCGCGGTAAAAGATAAAAAACTTGACCACCCGGTAACCGTCGATATTTTGTGGGAAGGAAGAGAAGTAAACTTCAAATTTACGGCGTAACAGCCGCATTTTTTGCCGGTTTCGTTTTCAGACCGGGAATATGAGATTTTATAAATGCCAGATTGTCCGCGTTAAAAGCGGCAAATCCGGAAGTCAAATTTACTCCGCCTGAAATTATACCCAGCAGATTTCCGTTCTCGTCCCAAATACCGCCGCCGGAAAATCCTTCGCCGATATAAAGATTTTCTATCATGCCGTCTTTGCTGCCGGCCATATATTTGCCGCCCTCGGCGCAGGAAACTTCGGCCCCTTTCTGTGTGACTAAAGCCGCGGAAAACATGCCTTGAATATCATAATAATCGTCCCCGACGGTGATAAGCGTTACGTTTTTTGCTAAACCCGGTACTCCCCCGTCCGTCTTTATAAGCGCTATATCGTCCGCGTTGTTAAAGCCGTTTTTAAAAGCGTCTTTTACAAAAACTTCCGCTTTTACCTCAGGCGCGCCGTTAAAAGAAATTTTTTGCTCCCCGTCCCCGACGGCAAGAAAGCAGTGCGCGGCGGTCAAAAACCAATCATTGTTAAGCCGCACCGCGTGGCAGCCGAAATTTAAGACGCCTTTGTTTATGTCGTATTTATTTATGACGTAATGATAAGTGTTTGAAAAAAAGTCAGCAGATAAGCACTCCGCCGCCGCGCAGACTGAAAGAAACATGGAAAAGATAAAAAATATTTTTTTCATTTAATTTATAGACGGGTGCCAGAAATCCTGGTCCCTTATATTTATTATAAGCGCGGCGACCAGCAGGTCAAGCGCGTCAAGCGCCTGCGGCTTGTCGATATTCGCCGTAAACTCGTCAAACACCGTATGGTGGTTATAAATAAAACCGGTGCTGTCCAAAACGCCGCTGACTTTATAACTTGCCCTGAACAGGCCCCACATATGTCCGAATATTTTTCTGCATAAAGACCGCAGCGCGGAAGTTTCCTCAATGACCGCCATTTCGTCGCCCTGGCTGTCAAACATCCGCCATTTGCGTTTGAACGAAAATTTGGCGCGCTCAAAAGTCATAGTCTCTTTCGTATGCGCGTAATAGACGGTGTAAACTTCTTTTGTTATGCCGTAGCCTTTTTGCAAAACGTAGACGGATTTTTTGCCGTTTTTATTGTAAAGCGTAAATTCCCGCAGAGTGACAAGCGATATAACGGCACCGAGCGCCCAGACAAAAATACCTATCGCCAAAATTAACGCGGAAACGGAATATACCGTCATATAGCGGGCCGGATTGATTTTTATTAAATCAAAAGTTTCGTTAAAGCTTGCCGCGCACATAAACAACACGCAAAGAATAATAAACGCCGCGCCGAAAAACTGGAATACTCCTCCCCACCTCGTCGTAAAAGAAAGAAAAGCTGCGCCCTGGTTGTCCCGCGCGCGGAAAATCAGCGACGGCGTGCCGTAAAGCCTTTTAAATTTTATCGGGTAAGGAGACGCGGGGTTGACAACCAGCTCCGGCGCGCGTCCGCGGACAAAAACCCTGAGAAGCAAAAATAAAAATAACAGCGCGGCGTAAATTATAAAAACCAGCACAGCGACATCAAAAATCCTCCCCAGCGAACGCACGGACGGCGGCATGTTTTTGCTTACAAAAGTAAAATTTTTATGAGTTTCAAAAATTTCTTTTAGTTTTTTATGTATGTCATGTCTGGATATTTTCGGTCTCGCGGAAACTGCCGGCGCGGGCGCTGTGTTCGCGGCCGGGACAGCGGACGGCGCGGAAGCCTGCGGCGCGGCGGCGGTATCCGTCTGCGGATTTTTGAAATCTTTAATATTTTCTTCCTGCACCTGCGGCAGCGCGTAAGTGTCATAGCCGCCTTTGTCCGCTTTCGGGGAAATGTAGGAAAAATATAAATCGGATTCCGCGTAAGTCACGTTTTGCGCCAGCACGGAATAGGCGCGCTTGTTTATCATAAAATAACCGGCGCTGTAATCCGTTTTCGGCGTTGAAAAATTGATATATAGAAAAGGCTCGCCGGTGGAAAACTCAACGTTTTTTATTTCCTCGCCGGTGTAAGTGTTGGCCAGAACCGTCATTTTGCGGGATTTTACGTCAAGAAGGTCGTCGTTCATTTTCTGCGTAATGCAGTCTTCGTTCGCGCAGTCCGGACGGATTTTGAAATCTATTCTGCTGGCGCCTTTTGTGATGCTGAGCACGGAATTTTCAACGGTTGTTTTCGCGGTTGCCCAGCCAGCCGGCATATCAATGGAGAACTGTCCGTCAGACGAAGTAAAAACCGCAGCGTAAGAAAAAACAGCCGTCAAAATAAAAAATATTAACCCAGAGGTCCTGCCGAAAATTTTCATATTTACATTATATAATAATGATTAAAAGTATTTGCTATAATTATTGCAGATTTATATAAAAGGGTACATTTTTTTATGCCGATAACTTTAATAAAACAGTACAGTATTTTTCTTGCAAACCAGCCCGGCGCTTTGAAAGCGTTTACGGACCTGTTTGTGCGGGAAAACGTAGACATTATAGCCATATCGCAGGACGTGCGTTATGACTCCGCCGTCGTGAGGCTCGCCATAGACAATGATTCGGACGAGATAAGCCGCGCTATAACAAAAGCCGGTTTTACAAGCGTAAAAACGGACGCGATTTGCATAATAGCTAAAAACCGCATAGGAATGATAAGAGACGTAGGCGCTATTTTGGGCAATGAAGGTATTAACATAACCGCGATATACGGCTCCGTCGGCGAACAATACGCGCCGCGGCTTATAATCGTAGTAAACGACACGGAACGCGCGGTGGAAGTTTTGGAAAAATCAAAAATAGCCGCATAAAATAAGACTCCGTCCTCCAATTTTTTTCCTCTCCCCTTCAGGGGCCGATAAGGTTAAAAACCAAACTTAGCGTCACAACAACGCACAAAAAAATTTTGTGTATATTCTGTGTTCAAAACCCTCACCCTGCCCTCTCCCTGAAAGGGAGAGGAAAAAGTTGTTGGGTTTTATTTTTGTAAAATTGCCGGGGAGGATTTGAAACGGACTTTTATTTTTGACGGCACGTCTACTTTTTCAAGAGTTTTCGGGTTATGGCGCGTGACGGGTTTTGTTCTTACTTTTGTAAAAACGCCGAAGTTGCTTATAATCACTTTACCGTCTCTTTCGAGACCTTCTTTAATAATCTCAAA
The DNA here is from genome assembly GCA_009778915.1 of Elusimicrobiota bacterium. Taxonomy (GTDB): domain Bacteria; phylum Elusimicrobiota; class Elusimicrobia; order Elusimicrobiales; family Elusimicrobiaceae; genus Elusimicrobium. Next base: position 238,187 of record WRFH01000001.1, on the reverse strand, counting down.
AACTTTTTCAAAAGCCTGCGCAGCCTGTTTTTTGTCAAGCAGGCTGAGAGATAATTTATTAACTATATCTTCTTTCTTCATACTAAAAACCTAACGCTTTAAGCAAAACTTTTTTGTCCGCGCCCTGCATTAAAATCTGCCAGACCGCGTCTAAAACGGGCGTCGTCAAACCGTGCTGGCGGGCAAGATGGTAAACGCTGCTTACGCTGTCCGCCCCCTCGGCGATGGTCCCGACTTGTTCGCGCGCTTTGTCAAGGCTTAAACCCTGGCCGAGTTTTTCTCCTAACCGGCGGTTTCTGGAAATTGAAGACATGCCGGTCAAAATAGCGTCCCCCAAACCGGACAAATTATAAATGCTTTCCACTTTGCCGCCCTGAACCATAGTGATTGTAGCCATTTCCTGCATGGCCTGAGTAATGAGCGCGGCTTTTGTGTTGGCGCCGTCGCCGATGCCGTCCAAAATGCCGCAGCCTATGGCGACGACGTTTTTGATTGCGCCGCCGTACTCCACGCCTCTCCTGTCGTCCGACGGAACCGTCACAACCGGCCCGCCGTTAAAGACCGCCGCCGTTTCTTTTACAAGAGCCTGGTCCGGGCCGGCGACTAAAATCTTTGTCGGTATTCCGCGCGCTACTTCCAGCGCGAAACTGGGGCCGCTGAACGCCATCACGCGGTCTTTCAAATGCGGCAGTTCTTCTTCAATCACTTCGCAGATTGTTTTAAAAGTTTTGTCTTCTATGCCCTTTGACGCGCTGACGACAAGCACTTTACGGCCGCCCAGCACCGGTTTTAACTGTTCGCAGAAATGCCTTACGCTTTTGGACGAAATTACAAAAACAAGCATGTCCGCGTGTTTAACGGCCGCGCCCAAATCGCGTTCAAGCTTAATATTTTCGTGCAGTTTAAAATTTTCTATATGCGGATGTACGCGCGTGGTAAAAAGCTTGTCAAACAGCTCTTTATAATATTCCCACAGCGTAATTTTATAACCCTTGCCGGCCAAATGCTGAGCAATAACGCTGCCCCATATGCCCGCGCCGAAAACCGTTATATTATTTATTTTCATTTTGCCTTTTTTTGGAGCCGTCTTCAAAATTAAGTTCTTTATGCTGCATAAGACGTTTCATATTCGGAATATGTTTATAGATTACCACGAGCCCGACCACCGTCGCCACAATATTAACCGCCATAGGCTGATGGCCTATAAAATATGAACACAACGGCAGAACAAAAGCCGCCGTAATAGAACCCACTGAAATGTGGCCGCTGTACCAAACCGCGAGAGCGAAAACGGCAAAAGCTATAATCGTGGGTATGGGCAGCAGCGCGCCGAAGACGCCGGCAGCCGTCGCCACTCCTTTGCCGCCGCGGAATTTTAAAAACAAAGTCCACATATGTCCGACTATGGCCAGCATTCCGCAGACCGCCGCGATAGTGTAGTTTCCCGGGAAAAAGTAAAAAGCGAGTTTAACGCAGATAAAACCTTTAAGAGAGTCTATGATAAAAGTGGCCCACCCGGCCCTAGCGCCTACCGTGCGGTAAACGTTAGCCGCGCCAGGATTGCCGGAACCCATAGTGCGTATGTCCACGCCCAGCACTTTGCGCGTTATAAGATAGCCGGACGGTATGCCGCCCAAAAAATAGCTTACAACAGCCAGAACCGCCATCAAAATTAATTTAGTGTTCATTTTTATATTATATTAAATCTTTAACGTGGTTTTAGCTGCAAGAGAACTGATGTCCGCACTGCTCGGGTTCTGGAAAGGCCTTAAATCGAAATCTTTCATGGCGGAAAGAAGATGGTCAAACAAATCGCTCTGGTAAATTTCATAATCCACCCAGACGACGGTGTTTGTAAAACAGTAAATTTCAAGCGGCAAACCTTGCGGCCCCGGTTCAAGCTGGCGGACCATGGCGGTAAATTTTTTATGTATATAATCCCTGCTCTGAATATACGCAGCGCAGTAGGCGCGGAACGTACCTATATTTGTCAGGTTGCGGCCGTTAATAATTGCTTCCGTAACGTTGTGATGGGAATTATATTCGAGGATTTCTTTTTCTTTAGATTCAAGGTAATCTGACAAAAGTTCTATTTTTTTAAGTCTTTTTAACATTTCCGCGTCGACAAATTTTATAGTCTGCAAATCAATATTGATGGCGCGTTTAATGCGGCGGCCGCCGGATTCGCTCATGCCGCGCCAGTTTTTGAAAGATGACGAAATTAAATCATACGCCGGCACGCTTACAATGGTCTTATCCCAGTTTTGCACGCGTACCGTCGTAAGCGAAATGTCAATGACGTCCCCGTCCGCGCCGTGCTGCGGCACTTCAACCCAGTCGCCTATGCGGAGCATGTCGTTCATAGAAAGCTGGAAACTGGCGGTAAGACCTAGAATAGGGTCCTTAAACACAAGCATCAGCACGGAAGCTATGACGCCAAGAGAAGCTATAAAGAACATCGGCTCTTTGCCGAAAAACGACGCAACTATAATCAGTATGCCGAAGAAATTGATTAAAATTTTTAAAGCCTGTATCAGGCCTTTTACCGGCATGTTCGGATTATTGCCGTAAAAATGCGTGATAATGGTTAAAACTTTATTAATCATTATCAGTATGCAAATTTGAATGTAAGCGTTTAACAGCTTAGCGCCCAATGCGCTGAATTTCGTATACTGTTCCGGGAAAAAGAAACTTATGAACGTCCCTATGATAAGACCGGCCGCCAAATACCCGACGGCGGCAAAGAAATTTCCAGCGCGCAGCGCGGCGTGCCATTTTTCAAAACGGCCTTTAAAAATTTTATCTATTATGTATTTCTCGGAAACCAGCCGGCACAAATAACCGACGAACCACAAAACCAGCAGAAAAATTATCAGGCTGATAAGTTTTGAAAAAATTACCGCGTATTTTGCCGGCGTGTCCAAAATTGTAAAAAGTTTTAAAACAAGTACCATAGTTTTATTATATTATATAATCGAAAATATGAAAAAGATTTTTTTGGTTATCTGCGCTCTTCTGGCCGCCGGCTGCGGTAATCCGCTGACGTATGATTCCGCCTACGCATCCAACAAAAACTGGCTGGAAGTTGTAACCGATAAAAAAGACTGGCAGGGGAACCAGGTTGATTCCTGTTACAAATTTAATTTTAAATTCCTGCCGCAGGACGCGGCCGCGCGCGTAAACAATAATTTCAACTGCATTAACGAATGCTGCTGGCGCGGCAGCACGCCGGAAGTAGTTTTGGACTTCAACGCCGGCTTTAAAAAAGAACTCGAAGAAAATGGCACCGCAAGACTTTTTACGCCGGACAAAATAAGAATAAAAATAAAATATTCCGGCCTTCTAGGGCTAATCACCGCAAAAGTAACGCCCGCCGGCGCGATAAAACGCGACGGCACCATCAAATTAAAATATAAAGAGGAAACTAATCCCGCGGTGCTGGCGCGCGCGGCCGCGCGGCAGGCTGAACTGCAGGAAGCCGCGACTGCGCAGGCCAATATTGCCGCGCAGCAAGCGCAGCAGCAGAAAACGCAGGAAGCCGCAGAGACAAAACGCCTGACTTATGAAGCTGATAAAAACAGAAGCGTTGATTATGTAAAAAGAATTTACGGACAAGCCATTGACAAATATCTTTATAATCTGGATTTGGCGCAGCGCAAAAAAGGATACGTATTGATTAACGCCGAGAAAGAGTGGAAAGTAGTCCCGCAGAACAATAATTTTTTGGTAAACTGCACGTCAAAATCAAAACTTGGCAAAACGCAAAACACTTTAAAAGATTACCCGATAGACTGCGGCGTATGGTTGGTCAACTTAAATAATTCTACCGCAAAACCGTATAACACTCTGGCGGCACAGATAGCTGCACAGTAATTTTAATTCCTAATGTTCTCCATACCTAAAAAAAATGCCGCCCGTTGCCGGGCGGCGTTTTTTATCTTAAATTTTAATAAACAGCTTCCCAGTTTCTGTTGGTAATCGTAAATTCAACGCGGCGGTTTGTCTGCCGTCCGGCGGGACTGCCGTCCAAAGTCAACGGGCGGCGCTTGCCGTAGCCGTAAACTTTTATGGAATCGGGATAAACGCCGCGGCTGACAAGATAACTCTTAATAGCCATCGCGCGCGACGCGCTCAGCCAATCATTATACTCGTCGGAGCCTATATAATCCGTATGCCCTTCTACAATAAGTTTAATATCCGGCTTAGGCACCATAAAAGCGGCTACTTTATCCAAAATCGGGTAAGCGCTGGCCGCAAGGCGTATTGAATCAAACTCAAACTCCACGGTGGGAATATGGCCGGAGCGCAGCATTTCGGCGGAAGATTGTTTGGCCCATTTCGCGTTTTTCTTCTGTTCCCTTTTTATGACGGGGTCCTGCGGCGTGTTTTTGGTATTCTGATTGCCGCTTGAGCACGCGGTAAAAACCAAAACAAACGCCAGCAAAAAAATGTTAAAGCGTTTCATAAAAATCTCCCGTGCTTTATTATACTAGGTTTATCAACACTTATCAACAGGCTGTTGATAACTTGTTTATAAAGCGGCTAAGCCTTATTTTTACTGTGCAAAATCCGCATTTTTAAAATATTTCTAGTTTTTAAAGCCTGAAAAGCTGTGGATAACCGCGCAAAACTGTGGATAACTCAACTATAAACGCCGTTTTCCTATAGCAAAAACCTTGTTGACAGTTCAAATATCCCCGACGTGCCCTGCAATACAAATGACGTTTAGGCAACATAACTAAAAATTATCATAAAAATTTGTTGACAAATTCAAAATTTTGTTGATATTTTTGGCTTTTCAGAGGCATTTTTCAATATAATTTTAACTTAGCCGCCGCGTTTTTGCCGCCAAAAGCGACTTTTGCCGTATAACTGCCTTTTTCAGCGCCGTTTTTGATAAAAAACACCTGATTTCCCGGCATCCACGTGAAAGCGTCTTTGCTGAAAGCTACTTTATCAATAATATAATCGACGGAAACGCCGTTTTTTAAACCCAATTTCGCGCTTAGTACAATCGGCCCGTCATAAGCAATGGGAACCGCCGGCATATCAACCGCCGCGGTAAAATTAAAATCTTCCGGTAGATATTTTGCGCCGAAAATCAGTGTCAAAGGCAAATCGTTAAACGTTGAATCTTCGGTAAAACTGTAAAGCATATTTTTTCCGAAGAGAAATCCGGCGGCTTTTAATTTTTCATTAACCGCAAGAATATTTTTTTTGCTTCCGGCAAGCCAAATCCTTCCGCGCGCAGGAAAATTTACGTCAATGGCCGATACGTCAATAAGCGCAAGGTTATTAATTTTGCGCTGCAAGTTAAAAACATCAGCTGCATAGTCGCAGTAAACGCCTCTGGCGGCAAGCAGCCGGTAACGCGGCTCATCTGAAACGCGGTAGTTTGTTTCCGCGTACGGCATAAGTTCATTAGTTAAAAATTTGGAAATGTTTTCCTTGGTATCTATCCCTGTGGCAAGAGGGACAAAAATAAAAACCGCGTCCGGCGAGTCAACTACTTTTTTATTCTTGCTTTCGCCGAGCACGTATACGACGGGATATGTTTTGGAATTTTTCTTATAATCCTTCGGCGTCACAAAACGCACCATGCGCGGACTGACATAAGACGACGGAAACGCCGAGTATGCGGCTTCGTTGCCGTCGATAAAAATACGTTCCGCAAATTTTGTTGTTTCCGTCTTCGCGGCAGCGCACAAAAGCGGCAGAACCAGAAACGCGAGCGTCAGTTTAATTTTGTTCATTTGTAATTTCCGCCGCGGGTTTGGAATATTTTATTTTTGTATCCGCCATAATATGCGCGCGGTTGCCGCTTAGCCATTTTCTGTGTTTGTCATAATCCGGGCAGTGCGCGGCGACAAGCGTCCAATACTGCTCCGCGTGGTTCATATGCACAAGGTGCGCCAGTTCGTGCACTATTAAATAGTCCATTATGACGGACGGCATTTTTACTATGCGGTAAGAATAGTTTATATTTTTCTTGTCCGAACAGCTGCCCCACATGGTGCGCTGGTCTTTAATATAAATTGAATTAAATTCAACGCCCATTTTCTTAGCCCAGGCGGCGGTGCGCTCTTTTAAAATTGTTTCTGCCTGGGCGCGCAACCAGTCCTCTGCCATTTGGCCGGCGTCGGCGTTTTCGTCTTTTATGGTGATTATTATTCTGCCGTCTTCAAGTTTGACAGACGGAGTACAATCAGGCTCCGCGTTAACCACGGCGTCGTATAACCCGCCCATATAAAGCACTTTGCCGGAAACGTCCTGCGCCGGCGCGTCTTTGGAAAAAACTTCCGGCATTTCCGTTTTTAATGACTCTATAAAGAGTTTTATGTCCGACAACGTGGTTTCTATTTCAGTCATCAAAATATTATATAATTTGTTATGGCAGATTGTATATTTTGCGGCATAGCGTCCGGAGAAATTGAAACTAGAATTGTTTATGAAGACGAATTTCTTCTGGCCTTTAAAGATTTGAACCCGCAGGCGCCCACGCATATACTTATAATACCTAAAAAGCATATTTCTTCCCTGTCGCAGGCCGCGGAGGAAGATTTGGAGTTGCTGGGCATGATGCAGCTGGCCGCGGTAAAAATCGCCAAAGATTTGGATTTAAAGGATTTCCGCCTGGTAACCAACTGCGGCAAAGGCGCGGGGCAGAGCGTGGAGCATTTGCACTACCACCTGCTTTCAGGCCGCAGAATGTTGTGGCCGCCGGGTTGAAAATTACCTCTTGTAAATTTTTAAAATAATCTTATACTCAATAGTTGAAGGTGGTGAAAGTAAATGGTCTTTGTTAAAGTAAGAGACGCGGAACATTTGGAAGAAGCGCTTAAAAGGTTTAAAAGAGAGTGCGAGAAAAACGGCATACTCAAAGAAATCAAAAGACGCGAAACCTATATGCCGCCCAGCGTAAAAAGAAAATTAAAGTCTCAGGAAGCGCAGAGAAGAATGAGACGCACAAAGCGTAAACGCTTTTAAAGAATAAAAAAGAAACAATAGCCTCTGTAACACGAGGCTATTGTTTTCTTCATTTTAAAATCCCGCATGCCAGAAGATACAATAGAAATTATCAGGGAAAAACTGGATATAGCGGAACTTGTAAAAGAGTATGTGCCCGGCCTAAAAAAAGCGGGCAAAACTTACAAGGGCTGCTGCCCGTTCCACCAGGAAAAAACGCCGTCTTTTACCGTCAGCCCGGACAAAGGTTTGTTTTATTGTTTCGGCTGCCAGACGGGCGGTGATATTTTTGCGTTTCTGATGAAGATAGAAAACCTGTCTTTTACCGAAGCGGCCAGAAAACTGGCGGCCCGCGCCGGTGTGGAATGGAAAAAAGAAGAAAATATGTCCGACGCGGACAAACAGAAAGTCCGCCTGCGGACTTTGGTTGATTACGCCAAAACTTTTTATCACAAAACGCTTTTAAGTCCGGCGGGAACCGCCGCGCGGGAATATCTTAAAAAAAGAGAAATAACCAAAGAAACGGCGGAAAAATTTGAACTGGGTTTTACGCCGGAAGGGTTTGACGTTTTTTCAAAGGCCGCGCTGAACCGCGGTTTTAAGCCGGAAGAAATTTACGCCGCCGGCCTCGGCGCGCAGGGGCAGTACGGCGTAAGGGATTATTTCAGAAGCCGGATAATGTTCCCCATAATTAACCAGCGGGGAGAAACCGTAGGTTTCGGCGGGCGCATTTTCGGCGACGGCGAACCCAAATATTTAAATTCGCCGGAGACCGCGCTGTTTTCCAAAAGCCGCGTACTTTACGGTTTAAATTTCGCCGGGCCTGCAATAAGAAAGGCGGATAACGCCGTTTTACTTGAAGGATATATGGACGTTATCGGCGTAATGGCCGCCGGCGTGGAAAACTGCGTGGCGCCGCTCGGCACCAGTTTTAACGAAGAGCACGCCAAACTTTTAAAACGCTATACGCAGAACGTCACGGTTCTTTTTGACCCCGACGCCGCCGGCGTTAAAGCAAGTCTGCGTACTTCGCTGATTTTGATTTCGCAGGGTTTGTTTGTAAAAGTGGCCAGTCTTGGCAGCGAAGGCTTGGACCCGGACGAATTTATAAATAAATACGGTAAAGAAAAATTTGAAAACGTTTTAAAGTCCGCCGTCGACATTATAGATTTTCAGGCGGAAGTTTTAATCAACAAATACGGCGGCAGTTTAACGCCGCAGAACAAAACCGCGGCGGCGGCGGAACTTATGGAAATAGTCGCGCTGCAGCCGGACTCGATTGTCAAGGCGGAGTGGATTAAAATAGTAGCCGAAAAACTGGATATTGAGCAAAACCTTTTAAAAACTCCGCGCAGCTCGGCCGCGCCGGCGAAGACGGCGCCGAGCGCGCAGCCGGCGGCGGAAAATATCCCGGTGGAAGAGCGCGATTTGGCCGCCTGGCTGCTCAAATCGCCGGCATATATAACTGAAGCGGAACATTTAAGCGAAAACAAATTTGTAAACGCGGCAATATTTGAAATTATAAACGCGCTGTCTGAAATTATGAAAAACACGCCGAGCACGGCGGACATAACCCAGGCTTTAATCGCGCAGCTGCCGCAGCGGGAGAACCTTATTATAAAACTTTCGGTTTTCCCTGCGCCGAAAGAATTCAGTCCGGCGCGCGACATTAAAGAATGCGTTAAAAGAATGGAAAAATCCTATTTGGCAAAAAGTCTGGCCGCTTTGAAAGCGGAGATTAAAAAAATGCCTGTCGGCACCGTGCCGGCGGCGCTTTTAAAAGCGCAAAACGAATTACAAAAACAACTTAAACAATAGGATTACAGAACGTTATTAACCCGTCGCGCGCAAAGTAATTTTTTGAAAATTTTAATTTTCTTTGCGACGCGCGTAGCTGACAAGCGGAGCCTACGTAAGGAGCAAAAAAATTAAAATTTTCTAAAAATTACACAGCCCGCAGGGTTTGCCTGCTTTTTGGCAAACGCGCGACGGGTTAATAACGTTCTGTAATCTTAAAAGAGGTTTAATATGGCAAACGTCGCGAATAAAGCGTTTAAAGATTTAGTTGAAGTGGGAAAGGAAAACGGTTTTTTGACACTTGACGAAATTAACCGTTCTCTGACGTCAAGTTCGATGAGCGCCGAAGATATTGACGGCCTGATGGGCACGCTTGAAGATTTGGGAATACAAGTCGTGGACCGCAAAAAATATAAAGCCGTCGCCATGGCGGATAAAGAAGCTTACACCGAAGAATTTATCGCGAACCCGGACATTTCAAATTCAATACGCATGTACCTGTCAGAAATGGGCAAAGTGCCGCTGCTTTCGCGCGACGAGGAAATTACGCTGGCCCGCAACGTGCGCGAACGTGAAAGAGAACTGCGCAAACTGGTTCTTGAATCCCCCATCACAATGCGCGAAATCTGCAACTGGGAAGAACTTGTAGACCAGGAAGAAATGACGACGAAGGAACTGATGCCGCGCGGTAAAAGAACCACGCGCGAGCTCAACAACATGCGCAAAAAACTTAAAGACGCGGCGCGTTTTATAGGCAAACGCGAGCAGGAAATCACCGCGCTTATGAAAAGCCTCCGCGCGCCGGGCGTCACGGACAAAACGCTTAACAAAAATACGGAAGCGCTGGAGAAAAAACAAAAAGAAGTCGTCGACGCGATTATAAAACTTAATTTAAACCAAAATAAAATCAAACGTCTGACGAACAGAATAAAAAGCCTGGCGCAGAGAATATCCGAATCCCGCACGGATATGGAAAGATTTGACGAATACTTCGGCCCTTACGACAAAATTAAAAAAGAATTTACCGCCGCGCAAAAAGGTAAAACAACACATGCCGACCTTAAAAAAAGGACGGGATTTACCTACGAAGAACTGGAAAAAGCGGTGGCAAACATAGACGGCGTGCGCTCCAGACACGAGAAAATCGTTAACACTCTGCCGATGAGCGAAAAAGAATTTATCGCTTTCAACGACCGCATTGTGTTTTTTGAAGATATGATTTTGCAGGATAAGCTGAAACTCATTAAGGCCAACCTGCGTCTCGTCGTATCCATCGCGAAAAAGCACGTTAATTCTAATCTTGAACTGTCGGATTTAATACAGGAGGGCGGCCTGGGTTTAATGAAAGCCGTCGAAAAATTTGAATATAAACGCGGCTTTAAATTCTCGACTTACGCGACGTGGTGGATACGCCAGTCCATTAACCGCGCCATCGCGGACCAGGCGAACACCATCCGCATACCGGTGCACATGAAAGAGCTGGTTTCAAAGCTGACAAAAGTCACCAACAAATTCCGTCAGGAACACGGCCGCGAGCCGAGCCTTGAAGATTATTCAAAATCTCTGCGTCTGTCTATGGAAAAAGTAAAAGGCGTCCTCAAAATCATGCAGGATCCCATCTCTCTTTCCACGCCGGTGGGCGAAGACGAAGATAGCAACCTTGAAGATTTTATCGAAGATAAAAACGGCGCCAATCCGACGATAACAGCCTCCGATTTCCTCAGGAAACAGGAAGTGTCGGAAGTTTTAAACACGCTGTCCGAGCGCGAGGCGAAAATAATACGCCTGCGTTTCGGTATAGATTCCGGCTATCCGCGCACGCTGGAAGAAGTTGGGAAAATGTTTAATGTAACGAGAGAGCGCGTCAGGCAGATTGAAGCCAAAGCCATACGCAAACTGCGCCACCCGAGCAGAACCAAAATGCTCAAAGACTATTCCGACGAATAAAAAAAATGCCGACATATTTTCTCCCCTTTTAAGGGGAGTCCCGGCAAAGCCGGGGAGGGGTTTTTAACAGGATTAAAACCCTTCGCCCTCCGGGCACTTCCCTTATAAAGGGAAGAAAATTATTCAAGAATTTTCGACAGATATAAGAAACCGCCGCCGGCAAATTGCCGGCGGCGGTTTTTTTAAATAATTTATTTCTTAATAACTTTCTGCACCGCGCCGCGTCCGTCGGTCGTCGTAACCGTGACGATATAAACGCCGGCCGGCCAGCCGCTTGCGTTAACGTACTGCGAATTGCCTTTATAAACGCCGGCGCCGTTAAGACCGAAAACTTTTACTTCCTTTACGTTTTTGCCGTCAATATTCAAATTATTGGCGGCGTTTAAGTAAATTTTAACGTCTGCGGCGTTAACTGGAGTAATACCCGTCGTAACGTCGGTGCTGTACTTGACGTTATATATCGCGGATTTAAAATAAACATTGTCGCCTATCATGTAAACGACGGTGACGGCAAACTGGCCCTCGTTTAAAACGATATCCATACAGCTGTCATGGAAATTCGTATACTGGTTTAACAGCATTTGATTGCGGTATATCGGCAGACCTCTGTTATCCAGCGTTGTTACATATGACGGCGGCGGAATTTCCACGCCGCTTTTTAAAGCGTCAAGCGCAACGGGAACTTCTTTTATCTGCGCGCCGGCGTCATTTGAGGAAGCCGCAAAAAGGCTGTCTTTCAAATCAGCTCCTTTGCCGCCGATAAACACCGCCGCGTTCGTGACGTCTTTATTAAGTTTTATATAAATTTCTGAGTTGCCCAAGTCGTCAAAAATACCCTGCGGCGGGTAGATGAAAACAGTGTTGTTGTTTTTAATTTCAACGTCGCTGTCGTCGGTGCCGGGCGTCATGCCGTCAATGCCTTTTATCGTAAAAGTGCCGGCTTTTACCGCCATGGAGCCGTCCGGCTGGGTGGCGCCGTCGGGGATTCTTTGAATGCGCCAGACAACGTCGTAGTCACCTTGCGGCAAAAGTTTTTCAAAACCCGTCGGATATTTATCAGACGGCGTGAGCAATGTCGGGCTGCCCTGTCCGTTCCAGTTAATCGGCGTGTTAAAATAAAGATTGCAGGTGCCGTTAAGACAAGTTTCAATATCAAGCGGCGTTCTGGAATAAAATTTACTCGGCGCGCCGTCGTCCCCGACGGTATAACCGCCCGGAGGGCAGACAAACATTTCTGCCTTGTCCCACGGGACGACGTTATTAAAATTCATCTGCGCCGTAACCGGGCGCAAAACTAAATTCAAATCCGGCTGCGCGTACAAAGTATTAGCCGGCGGATACATCATTATCGTCGGCGGCCAAGTCTGCGCGACACAGGCAATCGGCAATAACAGCAAAAGCGCTGCAAACAATTTTCTCATATCACTCTCCTGTCCATAAGTCTTGATACCTCTAATATATTATAAAACAGCTTAAAATCAAGCGGCAAAAAAAACGCCCGTATTACTACGGGCGGTTTTTTTAAACTTTTACTGATTAATTACTTTTGAGGTCGTACCGTCGCTGCCTTTGTATATTAATATACCTTTAGGAAGATTGTTGATTTGTTCTTCAACATTGTTTATGGCTTTGCCGTAAACTTTTCTGCCGTCGGTCGTGTAAACAGAGCACGTGGTGCCCTGGCAGCTTTTTACGTACATAACGCCGTTGGACATATAGACCTGTTTATTAGAAGCGTTAGTGTTCTCAATGCCGGTGTTAGTATTTTTAGCGTCCCACGCAACCGTAAACGGACCAGCTTTCTGCGTGAGTTTACCGTTTACAATAGAGGCTACGACTAAGTTATAATTGCCCGGGTTAAGGTAATATTTACCGTCGCTGCCCTGAGTTGCACAGTTGGAGCCGGGGAACACATTACCCGCAGGATATGAATAAGGCGTATTTGTCACAATGCCGTTTTTAAGGTTGAGAGTCTGCCCGTTCATGCTTGAGCCGTCAGGGAAAACAGCGCATATTTTGTTTGTCCCCTGCTGAGTAACGTAAACGGCTGAAGCGGTTGAGTTAAGGGCAGCCTGCGCGAATACCTGGCTGTTATTCTGGTCGACATAAATCGGCGGATTGGCCTGCGGATTAATGCTGACTTTAGTGCCGGAAGTAACGGTATTATTATTATTTTGATTACTATCCTGGTTAGTATTGCCGTTGCCGTCAGTACCGGGGAGCGTATCGCCGCCGCCGTTGCCTGTGCCGGGGAGAACGTCGCTGCCGCCGCCGTTGCCGGTAGCATTATACGCGACCGTAAACGGAACCGTATTCCACACGAGATTACCGTTTACAATAGACGCTACGGCCAGGTTATAAGAACCCGGGTTAAGATAATATTTGCCGTCGCTGCCTAAAGTTCCGCAGTTCGTCGCGGATGTGCCGGGGAATACGTTGCTGGCAGTATAAGAGAAAGGTATGCCGGTCGTAATTCCGTTTTTAAGATTGACGGTCTGTCCGTTCATGCTGGAACCGTTCGGGTACATTAAACAATAGGTACCGTCTGATTTAGCAACATAAGCCGCAGAGTCCGTTGCGTTCGGATCAGCTTTTAAATTTACCTGGTTGCCGTTCTGGTCGGTAAAAATACCATTGGGCGGGTTTATACTGACAGTACCGTTACCAATCAAACTAGCCGTGCCGTTACCGGTATTATTGCTGCCTGTGCCGGGAAGCGTGTCGTTACCGCCGCCATTGTTACCACCACCGCCGTTGCCGCCGCCATTACCACCGTTGTTGCCGCCGCCGCTGCCCGGGAGCGAGCCGCCGCCGGAATTACCTCCGCCGTTGCCGCCGCCGTTAGTAGCGTCCCATTTAACGGTCATAGTCCCCGTTTTAGTCGTGGTTTTGCCGTTCGCTACGGAAGCTAAAATAACATTATAGTTGTTGACGGCTTTAAGATAATAATTGCCGTCGGGCGCCTGCCAGATATAAGAGTTTAACAGCGCCTTATTACTATTGAAGTAAGGGCTGTAGCTGATATTAGAGCTGGAATAAGGCGGGACCATCGTCAGGCCGCTTGAGCTGGTAAAACCTGACAAAGACGTCGCTACCCCGTTAATCGTAGAACCGGCGGGGAAAGCAAAGATGTATTTATTAAGGTCAGTTACGCTTGGCGGCAGAACATAAATTACCGCCTGGGTGGACGAAGCGTCGTCAACCTTAAAGGTCATCTGACCGGCGTTCGCGTCAGTATAAATTCCGTTTTGCGGGTTTATGCTGACATTAACCTGGGCTTTCGCCGAGGACGCGGCAAATAACGCGCTTGCGATTACCGCCGCTAATAACATAAGTTTTTTCATTTGTAATACTCCTTTTTTAATCTTCGACACTATTATTATAGGAATAACCGGTGTAAGCGACAAGGGCCTTAAGACCTATACGCTTCTAGGTCTTTGGACCTATGTTTTAAAACGCTTTCGCCTGAGGTTTTATTGCAGTTTATTAGGCCGGTCGACTATGTTTTTTGCAAACGGCATAAGGAAAAGACTGGCGGCCACTATGGTGAAAATACCCACGGACAGATAAGTGGCGTGAAACGCGTACATAAGCCTGGAGGAGCCCTGGGCATAATAATTATGCGCGTTAAAAAACGCAAGCGCCGCGCCCGCCACGCCGACGCCTAAGCTGATGGACAGCTGCATGATGGCGGAAAGCAGGCTGTTTGCCTGGCTCAAATCCCGCTTAGGCACGGCGATAAGCGTAAGAGTGTTTAACGCCGTAAACTGCATAGAGTTAAAAATGCCCAGCACGCCGAACAGCGCCAGAATAAAAATATAGCTTGAGTCAACGTTAATCAAAGCATAGCAGCTGATAAGCGCGCCGATAATCACCGTGTTTACTATCATAAATTTTTTATAACCGAATCTGTTAAGGTTTCCCTCAATCATAGTCTTGGCCCATATTGAAGTTATGCCCATGGGTATCATGGTAAGCCCGGCTTTTAACGCCGAAAACCCTAACCCGACTTGCAGCATAAGCGGCCCAAGAAACGGCAGCGCGCCGGCGGCAAAACGCAGAAAAATATTAGCTATTATGCCGACTGCAAAACTGCGCTCGTAAAACAACCGCGGCTTAAAAAGCGCCCTCCACGGCCGCGTGAACGAAAACCGCGCGTACGCCAGCATAAAAAACAGGCCGGCAAGAAACATAAAAACCGTCATGCGCGTGCTTATGTTAACGCCCTCCGCGCTGGCAAGAGAAAGGGACATCAAAATTACCGCGGCGCTGAAGAAAAAATAGCCGGGCCAGTCAAAAGCCATTTTCATAGGCTTGACTTTAGGCATAAAGTAGCGCGTCAGCAAAGCGCAGATAACGCCTATGGGCAGGTTAATTAAAAAAATCCAGTGCCAGTTCAGGTAATAAACTATTATGCCGCCGAGTATAGGACCGACAAGCGGGCCGACAAGGCCGGGGATGGTTATAAAACTGAGCGCGCTGACCATCTCCTTCTGCGGAAACACGCGCATTACCGCCAGCCTGCCGACGGGCACCATAAGCGCGCCGCCCACGCCCTGAAAAATACGGGCCAGCACAAGCTGCCAGAGGGACTGGCTCATCGCGCAGGCTAAAGAACCCAAAGTAAAAATAAATATCGCGCTTATAAAAACTCTTTTGGTGCCGAAAAAGTCCGCCAGCCAGCCGGACACCGGAATCAAAAACGCGACAGTTAACATATAAGAAATTACCACCGACTGCATGCGCAGCGGGTTTGCGCCCAGAGACCGCGCTATCGCCGGCAGCCCGGTGTTTAAAATGGTGCCGTCCAGCATCTGCATAAAAAAAGCCACCGCCACAAGCCACGCCAAAACGCGCCTGTTATTCTGCATATTTTCTATTTTATTTTTTACTGCGGTCATTTGTTAAATACCTGTGCTGAGGCGCTCAATAATCCTCGCCGCAAAACCTTTCGCGGCCATATCATACTGCGTGCGCTCTATATCATATTCCGCGCGGATAATTTTAAAAGTATTTTTTTCGCTGTCGTAAACTCCGGCGGCCGCGCGGTTATCCCCGTCCCGCGGCTGGCCGACGGAACCGGGATTTATAACGTAACGCGAGTTTTTGTCAAGCGGGATTATTTCCCCTTCCTGCGTAAATAAATCAATGCGTATTTCTTTATTATCCTTTGAATGCATTATAAACGGTATATGAGTGTGCCCGACGAAACAGACCAACCCCTTCCACAAATCATAATTAACCCTGTACTGGGATTTTGTTATCCAATACTCTTTAATAGGGTCCATAAAACTGCCGTGCACGACGTGAAAATGCCCGCCCGAATAAGTATGCGGCAGCTCGGAAACAAATTTAAAATTTTCTTTGCTCAGTTCTTCGTTTGCAAGTCTTATGGGCGGCAGAGAATCCGGACTGAAAAAATTTAAAAGCGAGGTGTCTTTCAAAGCGCTGTCGTGGTTGCCCATAACGGCGGCAAGGTTCGGCAGTTTTTTAATAATTTCAACGCACCCGTCCGGCTGAGGGCCGTAGCCTATCATATCCCCGCAGAAAATATAACCCTGTACTTTTTCCTTCTCAAGTTCAACCAAAACGGCGCGCAGCGCTTCCAGGTTCGCGTGCGCGTCCGAAAAAACGCCGTATCTCATACGCCGACCAGTTCTTCTATCTTTTCCCCTTCTTCTTTGAGGTTGACAGACATTACTTTTGACACGCCGCTCTCTTCCATTGTTATCCCGTACAGAGTGCGGGCCGCTTCCATAGTGCGCTTATTGTGCGTTACGACGACAAACTGCGTGGTTTTAGAGAACTCTTTGATAAGATTGACAAAACGTTCGACGTTGGCCTCGTCAAGCGCGGCGTCCGCTTCGTCCATAATGCAGAACGGTGACGGATTGTGCGTGAAAAACGCGAACAGAAGAGACAGCGCCGTAAGCGTCTTTTCCCCGCCGGACATCGACGATATGTTAAGCAGTTTTTTGCCCGGCGGAGACGCGAAAATTTCTATGCCTGTCTCAAGCAGATTTTCAGGTTCAGTAAGCACCAAATCAGCTTCCCCGCCTCTGAAAAGCGTGGAGTAAATATTTTTAAAATGGCCGCGCACGTGTTCAAAAGTGTATTTGAAATTTTCTTTCGTCGTCGCGTTGATTTTGGCGATAGCCGTTTTGAGGTCCGTCTTGGCCGCGCCCAAATCTTCAATCTGTTTTTTAAGAAAAGCGTTGCGCTCGTTAAGCGCGTCGTATTCTTCCGGCGCGGTCATGTTTACTGCGCCCATGTTTTCAATTCTTTTGCGCATCATTTTGACGCGCTCATGGTCGATTTCTTTAACGTCAAATTTCATCGCCGCTTCTTCGACGGTTATATTCCACGATTCAAGCAGGTGGTTGACAATGGCGGTGCGCTGCCGGCGGTAATTTGTCAGAGAGTTTTCAAAATCATGCGCTTTTAAATGCAAATCCGCAAGCGTTTTTTTGTATTCGTTAAGCTGAGCCGTTTTTTCGTCAAAATCTTTTTTGAGCGCGGTAAGTTCGCCGGCAAGTTTGCTCTGGTCAATTTCAAGCGCGGCCAGTTCTTCGCGCCGCGTGGAAAGCTCCGCCTGAGCGGACAATTTTTCCTGCGCCAGAGTTTTTATTCTCTCATTGCTCTGCGTGACGGCTTCCTGGCGTTTTTTGTCCGCTTCCAGAATATTATTATATTCAAATTCAGTTCCGCGCAGGTCAACCTCAATATTGTTTTTCTTCAGTTTCCCGTCGTACAGCGCCGCGTTAACGCCGGCGATTTCAGTACGCAGCGTTTCGCCCTGCTGGACAATTTTTATACGCGCGTTTCTGGCGGTTTCCATTTCCTGTTTGACGGTTGTCTGCGCGTGTTTAATTTCTTCAAGCTGGTTTTTTAACTCGCGCGCCGTGTTTTTGCGGGACTCGACTTTGCTGAGCAGAGTTTCTTTATTTTTGGAAATATCGGAAATTGAATCTTCGATATTTTTTATTTCGCGCTGTCTTGCCGCCAAATCGTTTTTGAGGGAATTTAACGCTATGCTTTCATCCTGATAACGCGCGCGCAGCGTTTTTAAATTATTCTCTGCGACGGAGGCTTCTTCGGTATTTTTTTGCAGCTGCGCCGTCAGCGCAGTCTCCGTTTTTTCTGCGGCGGTGATTTCGTCTTTTACCGTCTCTTCTTCGCCCCAGTAAGCTTCCGGCGTTTTAATATTTTCCGCGCCGCCGGAAATCCAGAACCCGCCTTTCGCGGCCGCGTTTTCAATGTTCACTCCGCCGGACAAGTGGGCTATCAAATTTTCAAGTTCGGCCGGATATTTGATTAAATCTTTTATGCTGCCCGCCGCAGTCCCCGTCGGAACGGCGCTTAAAACTATAAATTTTCCGCGCGCGCGGCCATTCTGTTTAAGAAGGTCCAGCGCTTTTTGCGCCGTCTCAAAACTGTCGCAGATTACGGAATCCAGAAACTTGCCGAACGTTTCTTCAATCAGCAGATTATGCGCAGCGTCAAATTTTATATTCTTACGCAATGTCCCTTTTACGCCGGGCAAATTGCTTTCCGCGGCCAGTTTAGCGCCAACCCAGTAAGGGTCATTTTTACCCTGGCTTTGTATCATCTCAAGACGCGCTTCCAGCGCGGCGCGGTTTGCTTTGGCCGCGCTGTTCTGGTCCGCCAACACCGTCCTTGCGCGGGAAACTGAGCGCGCGGCTTCTTCGGCGTTAACCAGCTGGTTTTTAACGCCTTCAAGAGCGGCCGTTTTTTCAGAAATTTTATGGGATAAAGTTTCAAGCGCGTTTTTGAGCGCGTCAAGATTTACGCTGCTGCCCTGCCCGCGTTTTTCAAGCGTTATTAAATTTTCCTGCTCGTGAGAAGCGGATGTTTCTTCCAGCGCGATTTTATTTGACAGTTCCATTTCCGACTGGACCGACGTCATCAGCCTGGCGTTTAACTGCTGGTTAAGAGTGTCCGCCGCTTTCAGTTCTTCTTCGTTTTTTTGGACCTGCGCGAATTTGTCGTTATAATTCTGCTGCAAAGGCGCAAGCTCAGCCGCGCAGGCGTTCAATTTTTCCTTTAAATTTTCTATGACGGGGCCTAGCTCTTTAAGCCTGTTCTGCCCTCTTTCCCCCTCGGCGGCGGAATATTTTATTTGCGCCGAAAGTTCGGACGTAAGGTTATCGCAGTTTTTCACCGCCCCTTCCAAAACGCCGATTTGGTAGCGGACTGCGGAAATACGCTCGTTAAATTCGCTTAACTGTTTTTGTTTATGAGTTAAATTTAAATCCAGCGCGGACGCCGCGCCTTCGACGGCGGAAGTGTTTGTCTCCACGTCTTCGATTTGTTTTAGAAGAGGCGCCAGAACTTCGGAATCTTTTACTATGTTCGCGTCAAATTCGCGTATGGACTGCAGCGAAATGGCAATTTCGCTCTCTTTGAGTTCCTCGCGGTATTTTTGGTAAAGACGGGCTTTTTTGGCTTCGGCATCTAATTTTTTGATTTGCTCGTCAAGCAGAGCCACGGTGTCCGACAGTCTGGCAATATCCAAATCCACGCGCTCAAGACGGCGTATGGCTTCCTCGCGCTTGGCTTTATATTTTGACACGCCGGCGACTTCTTCAAACATCTCGCGCCGCTGTTCGGGGTTGGCGGACAGAACGCTCTCGACTCCGCCCTGGTCTATTATGGCGTAACCTTCTCCGCCTATACCGGTGTCCAAAAATAAATCGCGTATATCGCGCAGACGGCACTGGACTTTGTTTAAAAAATATTCGCTTTCGCCGGAGCGGAAAATTTTGCGGGAAACGGTAATTTCGTTAAAATCAAGAGGAAGTTTGCGGCTGGAATTATCAAAAATCATATTAACCTGGGCCAGGTTAAGGGAAGAACGCTTCGCGGTGCCGTTAAAAATTATGTCTACCATCGACGAAGAGCGTAAACTTTTCCAGCTCATCTCGCCTATGGCCCAGCGGACGGAGTCCACCACGTTAGATTTTCCGCATCCGTTAGGACCTACAACGCAGGTTATGCCCTGCTCAAAATCAAGCCTCTGACGGTCCGCGAAAGATTTGAAACCGATAATTTCAATAGCTTTAAGATACATGTATTAATTATATCATTTAAATTAATTGGATTTTAACGCGCATATCATACATGATTATCGACGCGGCGGCGGCGGCGTTCAGACTTTCGCCCTGGGACTGCGGTATGCTGATAATTTCATCGCAGTGCTCGGCCGTTTTCTGCCGCAGGCCAGTGCCTTCCGAACCTATGACCAGCGCCGCTGGGCCGGTATAATTAACTTTATTAATCGGCTTGCCGGCCATGTCCGCGCCGTAGAGCCAGAAACCGGCGTCCTTCAAATCCAAAAGCGCGGTATTAAGATTAACCACTTCGACGATATTAACGCGCTCAACCGCGCCGGAGGCTACTTTGTAGACGGCGGGCGACAGGCCGACGGTGCGGCGCGTCGGCAGTAAAATTGTGCTGAAACCGAGGAACGCCGCGCTGCGGATTATAGAGCCCAAATTCTGCGGGTCCGTCATTTCATCGACAGCGAGCCACAACTCTTTTTTATTGCCGCGCGCGGCGTCGAGCGCCGTAGTCAGCCGCATAAATTTTACGGCTTCGACTTTCGCGGCGATGCCCTGGTGATTGGCCTTTTTGGTAAGAATATCCATCTGCTTCGCGTCCATGCGGTCAATTTTTACGTTAGAGCGTTTGGCCAGCGCGATAATATCTTCTATCCCGCGGTGGCCGGCTTTGCCGTCAAGTACGTAAATTTGTTCGACGCGGCGTTTTTTACTTCTCAAAACTTCGCCGACGGCGTGAACGCCGTAAACTATTTCAAGTTCAGCCATTATTTAATCTCCGTCGAACCGAAACTTGTGCCGACGCGCAGCGCAGTCTGCACTTCCTCTCCATGAGGGTCCACAAGTTTTAATTTTGAAACCGCGTCCTCGATAAGCACTTCTTTAATCTGCGGACCTTGTAGTGAAACCATGTGTTTGTGCTTGCCTTCCAAAATTAAATCCAGCGCTTTCGCGCCGTAGCGCGTGGAAAGAAGCCTGTCATACGCCGTCGGCGTGCCGCCGCGCTGGACATGGCCCAGAATGCAGACGCGCGCCTCCGTATGGCACTTTTCTTCAACCACGGAGCCTATATAATTGCTTACGCCGCCAAGACGCACGGCGTCCGTCGACTCGGCGACTTTTTTGGCTATAACCATTTCGCCTTTTTCATTTCTAGCGCCTTCGGAGCAGACTATTATGCTGAACGTTTTTCCTCTGCGTTTACGGTTTTCAATAGCTTCGCAAATGACGTCTTCGTTATACGGGATTTCGGGTATCAAAATAATATCTCCGCCGCCGGCAATGCCGCTGCGCAGCGCAAGCCACCCGGCGTAACGGCCCATAGTCTCCACAATCATAACGCGGTGGTGGGACTGGGCGGTCGTATGCAGCCGGTCAATGGCTTCCGTGCAGATGGACAGGGCGGAATCAAACCCGAAAGTCTGGTCCGTGGCGGACAAATCATTATCAATAGTTTTCGGAACGCCGACTATCGGCACGCCCAAATCAACAAACTGTTTTGACATACTCAGCGTGCCGTCCCCGCCGACGGTGACCAGCGCGTCCAAATTATTAATCTGGAAATTATGCATGGCCACTTTGGACAAATCCTTCGGCTCCTCCGGGCTGCCGAAAGGCGGCAGAGTATATTTAAAAGGGTTTGCTATGTTGCTTGTGCCCAGTATCGTGCCGCCCCTCGTCAAAATGCCGGTCACGGCGGCCGCGTCTATATTCATATATTCGTTTCTGACGAGGCCGTCAAAACCGTTTTTAAAACCCAGAACTTCAATATCGTTTCGTAAAGCGTTTTTTGAGACGGCGCGCACGACGGCGTTAAGCCCCGGGCAGTCGCCGCCCGCCGTTAAAATACCTATTCTTTTTATTTTTTTCATTTAAATAAATCTTGACAAGAAAGCCAGTCCCGCAAGAACAAAAAACTGCCCGTCCGCCAAAATTTCCTCCGTTATATTTTTTGGTTTTTGTTTCCGGTAATAATACGCCGCCACAAAGGTTATATAAATATTACCTAATAGCAGCATTATAACAAGTTTTATTTTCCAGCCCATCATTATAAGCGCGCCCAAAACAACCGTCAACGCGGCTATTATAGCCATAATCGCCGCGCGGGTTACGCTCATACCGAAAGCTTTATAAAAACTTTCACGTCCTATCATAATATCTTTATGCGCCGCGCCTATGCCGAGAGTAACCGAGCGTATGAACACAAGAAGCACGGCGTAAAAAACCGCCAGATAATTAGCTTTTGTAAAAGCAAGCCCCATCGCGAACGCCGGAATATACGCGCATACAAAAGCCCAGCCGAACGCGGTCAGAATATCTTTTGTCGCCGGCAGCGACGTAAATCTCTTGACTTTCAGCATATACCGGAACGGGTACATTACGCCTGCCAGCCAGAAAAACAACGTCGCCGCGAAAATTTTAAAATTAAAACCGAACGCTAAAAACATCGCGCCCGCGCCGGCTATAACGCCGAAAATCACCGGCAGCTTTTTATTTTTATAAGGGCCTGAAACGCCCCTGTTTATAACCGTAAGACTGAAAACAAAAAGCCATGATAAAGCCAGCAGTTTCGGGTGAAACCGCGTCCCCTGCAAACGCATGCAGACATAAGTCAGCGCCGTCGCCGCGAAAGCGGTATAGAGCGAACTGTTGACGGCGAACGCCCACAAATCCGTCAATAAGCCCGGCAAAGTTTTTTTGCGTCTTATGTCTTTGACCGCCGCGCTTACATCGTCTATAACCCAGTTAGGAGTAGACGCGCCGGCGGTAATAAAAATCGTTTTCGGCGAAACCAAATCCGTCCCTTCCAAATCTTTGAACGTCTCAACGTGCACGACTTCCGGCGCTAGCGTGGCGCAAAGTTTTGCAAGACGCGCGGTATTCGCGCTGTTTTTGCCGCCGACGACTATAACAAGCCCCGCGTTTTTCGCAAGTTCGATAGTTTCGCTCTGACGGGATTTTGTAGGTTCGCAAATCGTATTTGAGACGACGGCCTCCTTCGCTTTTTTCTTAATAACTTCGGCGGCTTTATAAAAAGTTTCTTCTTTCTGCGTAGTCTGCGCGACTATATTTACTTTGTCAAAGGCCGGCAGTTTTTCCGCCTCTGTTTCATCCGCGACGACAAAACCGTTGCCATGCGTATAACCCAGCAGGCCTATAACTTCCGCGTGGCCGGCGTCCCCGACTATAACCGTGCTGTACCCCTGCGCCGCGTATTTAGAAATAATATTGTGAACGTGTTTGACAAGCGGGCAGGTGGCGTCCGCCGTTTCCATGCCGCAGGCTTCAATTTCCGCCTGGAACTGCGGCGTTACGCCG
Source organism: Elusimicrobiota bacterium (assembly GCA_009778915.1). Taxonomy (GTDB): domain Bacteria; phylum Elusimicrobiota; class Elusimicrobia; order Elusimicrobiales; family Elusimicrobiaceae; genus Elusimicrobium. The sequence goes on along the minus strand of WRFH01000001.1, from coordinate 215,079 downwards.
TGCGCGCGGATTACCAAAACGCCGCTTCTGTCTTTAGCCTGCGACGGATTGTCTATCGCCGTTATACCTTTGCTTTCAAAAGCTTCTATGACCTGTTTATTATGTATCAGCGGACCTAAAGTATAAATAGGTTTTTTGCCGGCGCTTTCAAGCTCAAGCACTTTGTCAATGGCTTTTTTAACGCCCGGGCAAAAACCGGCCGATTTGGCGGTGACGACGCCGTAATCCTTATTCATATCTATATTATATTAAAAGAAGATACATACCCGCCGCGAAAAATACAAAGGCGGTCAGCAGATATTTGGAAGGCCATTTGCGCTCAAACAGACTTTCAAATATAGCGGCAAAGACGACTCCGGTGGAAGTTATGGCCGTCACCGTCGCCAGATTGCCGTATTTTATGGCGGTAAGATAAAAAACAAGACTTAAATAAACGCCGAGGAAAGAGCCGAGCGCGGCCAGAGAAATTGCCCTCTTTTTCATCTTAAAAAGAGTGTTCCAGAAATTTATTTTCCAAAACATGCATACGATAAAAAAACATATTACCGCGCCGAGCGCGCGGTAAAAATTGCCCTGCAGCGCGCTTAAACCGCTGCCGTCAAAAGAGTAACGCGTTATCAAAATGCCGACGGAGTCCAACACCATCGCCAAAAACGCGACGCCCATTGCCTTCACGCTCCACCGCCCGCTGCGGCGGAAATTTTCCAGCGCGAAAATAAAAACGCAGATTAAGAAAAATATTATGCTGAAGATTTTGATTAACGGCACCGTCTGCCCGAAGAGGAAAAAACCGAAAACGCCCACCACAAGCGGCTGGAAACCGAAAAGTAAAATGGTGCGCGCGGGCCCGAGGTCCGCGAAACTTTTTAACAGCAAAAAATCCGCCAGACCGAGGCCGACGAACCCCGACGCTAAAAACGCGCCGATATATTTCGGGCTCACCGCCGAAAAACCGCCGGTACAAATAACGGTTATAAAAAAGAAAACGGCGCCGAGCGAACCCTTCAAAACCGTCATCCACACCGGTGAAATTCTGCGGGAGAACCGCGTAAAAATCTGCGCGCCGAGGCCGAAACTTAAATCAGAAAACCATGCGTATATATAAGGTGACATTTAACAAATCCGTTTTTTATATTATATAATATGTGTAAGAAGGGCCCGTAGCTCAGCTGGGAGAGCGCCTGCATGGCATGCAGGAGGTCATCGGTTCGATCCCGTTCGGGTCCACTTTTTACAGACAGGCATACGCCTGTCTTTTTTTGTCTATACACGCCGGTATAATGCAATAAAATATTTGTCTGTAACGTTAATAAGTTGTAGCATATATAGGCAGTATTAATTATAGTGAGGGATAGAAAATGAAAAAGTTATTAGTTGCAGTATTAGCGCTCGCGGCGGCTTCCGCCGTCAGCGCGCAGGTAGTTTCAAACACGGCTAACGCCGTCAACAGCACGCAGGCCGCGGTAACGCAGGACGTAAACGCCAACAAACAGGCTTGGGAACAGAAAAAGGCCAACATGGCCAATATGTCAGACGCTGATAAACAAGCCATGAAACAGAAAATGGCCGATAAAAAAGCCCAATATGATAAATTGAGTGACGCTGACAAAGCGGCTCTTAAAGCCAAAAGAGACGCCGCCCGCCAGCAAGCCAAAGACGCAAAAGCCCAGGGCAAAACCCAGGCCAAATCCGCCAAGAGAGCCGCCAAGAAACAAATGAAAGCGGCGCAAGACCAGGGTGCTGCAGTCGCAACGCAGGCTCAGAATAACGTAAACGCGGCGGTAGCCGTTCCGCAGTAATATTTTAACTGGAGAAACAAAAAACCGGCATTTGAAATGCCGGTTTTTTTATAATCTTGAAGCGACTTCATCAATAAATTCGTCCGTGTTGTAGATTTTTTTAGGCGGAGCGTCCATAAGCGGCACCAAATCTTTAGTCACGCAGCCGTTTTCAATGCAGCTTATCACGGCGGTTTCCAGTTTTTCCGCGAATTTTACCGCGTCCGGCGTATTATCAAGCGCGCCGCGTTTTTTAATTGCGCCGGTCCAGGCGAAAATCGACGCGACGGAATTTGTGGAAGTTTCTTCGCCTTTTAAATATTTATAATAGTGGCGTTTAACGGTGCCGTGCGCGGCTTCAAATTCAAATTTACCGTCGGGCGAAACCAGAACGGACGTCATCATGCCCAGAGAGCCGAAACCCGCGGCTATCATATCCGACAGAACGTCTCCGTCGTAATTTTTCATAGCCCACAGCATGCCGCCTTCATTTTTCATAATCTGGGCAACGGCGTCGTCAATCAAAAAATAACGGTAATTTACGCCGGCCGCGTCCAGCTTAGTTTTGGCCGCCGCAATTTCCGCCGCGAAAATTTCTTTAAATTTTCCGTCGTACTTTTTGGAAATCGTGTCTTTGGCGGAAAACCAGATATCAATTTTCTCCGTCAGAGCGTACTGAATACACGCTCGCGCGAAAGACTGTATCGACACAATCGTGTTATGCATGCCCATGAAAACGCCCGGGCCTTTAAGGTCCGCCACGGTCACTTTGGAAGTCTGGCCGTCGGACGCGGTAAAAATAAGTTCCGCTTTGCCCGGTTGAGCCGTCACTATTTCCTGCGCTTTATAAATGTCCCCGTAAGCGTGACGCGCGACGGTAATCGGCTTCTTCCATGCCCGCACCGCGGGTTTTATATTTTTTACGATAATCGGTTTTCTGAAAACCGTACCGTCCAGAAAACCGCGTATCTGCGCGTTGGGACTCGGCCACATTTTTTTCAAATTATATTCCGTCATGCGCTCGTTATCGGGCGTAATCGTCGCGCATTTTACGCCGACGCCGTACTCCGCCACGGCCTTCGCCGCGTCAAGCGTCACTTTGTCGTCTGTCTCATTTCTGTGTTTTAAACCAAGGTCAAAATATTTTAAATCAATATCAAGGTAAGGCAAAATTAATTTTTCTTTAATGCTTGCCCAGATGACGCGCGTCATCTCGTCCCCGTCCATTTCAACCAGCGGTTTTTTTACTTTTATTCTAGCCATAAATAACCTTTTGCCGTCATTCTGAGGAGCCGCAGGCGACGTGAGAATCTCAAACAATGATTAAACTGCCGTCGGAAACGCGCTTGAGATTCTTACGCCGCCGCGCGGCTCAGAATGACGGCATTTTTTATACTAAATCAAATTTTCCGTGTTTTTTAATGTGCGCCATAAGGCCGCCGTCGTCCAAAATTTTGAGCATGACGTCAGGCAGCGGCGTGATTTTAATATTTTCGCCCGTCGTTAAATTTTTAACAAAGCCTTGTTTAACGTCAAGCTCTATTTCGTCGCCGGCGTTAATTTTATCCGTATCGCACTCAACAAGCAGAAGGCCGATGTTTATGGCGTTACGGAAAAATATTCTCGCAAAACTTTTGGCAAGCACGGCGCTTACGCCGGCAAGTTTAATGATGGTCGGCGCGTGTTCGCGGCTGGAACCCAGGCCGAAATTATTTCCCGCCACCACAAAATCGCCTTTGCTCATCTTTGACGCAAACTGCGCGTCCGCGTCTTCCAAAACGTGTTTAGCCATTTCAGGCAAATTGCTGCGCAGGTGGAACAGGCGGCCAGGCGCAATGTGGTCAGTGCTGATATCGTCGCCGAATTTCCAGGCTTTCCCTTTCATCATAAAACCTCCCGCGGGTCAGAGATATACCCGGTTACCGCGCTGTAAGCGGCCGTCGCGGGTGAACATAAATAAATGCTCCCTTTAGGGTTCCCCATGCGGCCCTGAAAATTGCGGTTCTGCGTTGAAAGACAAATCTCCCCGTCTCCCAAAATGCCGCCGTGCACGCCGACGCACGGGCCGCAGCCGGGAGTCTGCACGCTGGCGCCGGCCTCGACAAAAATTTCTATAAGCCCTTCCTTTAAAGCCGCCAGCAGGACATCGCGCGACACGGGCGTTATAAAAGTTCTCGTGTCTTTATGAACTTTTTTACCTTTTAAAATTTTGGCGGCGATTCTTAAATCTTCAATACGGCCGTTAGTGCAGGTGCCTATAAAAATCTGGTTTACTTTAACGTTTATAAGCTGCGCCGCCGGTTTAACGTTGTCGACGGTGTGCGGGCACGAAACAACCGGCTCCAGTTTTGACGCGTCTATTTTTATAACGCGCTCATATTGAGCGCCGTCGTCCGCTTTTATTAATTTAAATTTGTCCTTGCGGCCGTGTTCTTTAAGATATTTGCGCGTGGCACCGTCCGTCTCAAAAAGCCCGGCTTTCGCGCCGGCTTCCACGGCCATATTGGCCAAAGTAAAACGGTCCGCCATATTCATATTTTTAATAGTGCCGCCGTGAAATTCAAGAGCTTTATATGTTGCGCCGTCGGCGCCGACCATACCGATTAAATGCAAAATTAAATCTTTCGCGCCCACGCCATTTTTAAATTTTCCGTTAACTTCAATTTTAAAAGTCTCCGGCACCTTAAGCCATGTTTTGCCAAGCGCCATGCCGATAGCCACGTCGGTAGAACCCATGCCGGTGGCAAAAGCGCCCAACGCGCCCCCCGTGCACGTATGTGAATCCGCGCCGATTAAAATTTCGCCCGGGTTTACATATTTTTCTGCAAGCAGCTGGTGGCAGACGCCTTCGCCGATTTCAGATAAAATCGCGCCGGTTTCTTTGGCGAAATTACGCAAAACTATTTGGGAATTAGACAGTTCGCTCCTCGGGCTGGGCGCGGCGTGGTCTATGAATAAAATCGTGCGGTTCGGGTTTACCACTTTTGTAAAACCGGCCTTTTTAAGTTCGGCCACGGTCAGCGGGCCGGTACCGTCCTGAACGGCGGTAACGTCCACGTTAGCTATAACAAATTCCCCGGCCTTAACTGTATGGCCGCAGTGGGCGGAAATTATTTTTTCTGCGATTGTTTGTGGCATGTAGAACCTCTTTATTTGATAAAAACATTATTCCCCCTCACCCCGGCCCTCTCCCCAGGAGGGGCGAGGGAGAAAAATTAATGTATTGTTTTACCGCGGTTTTTTTTTATGCGATTTTTTAAATCTTCCGACGGCTGGAAGAACGGGACCACCGTCATTATTTTGGCGGCGAGGTCCGGGTGGTGGTAAATAAATTTAAGTTCGCTTTCCACCAGCGGGAACTGCGTGTGCACGTTGGCGTAGCGGGCAAGTTCAAGAATATTATGCGCCTCGGTATCGTCTTTAAATTCAATGGACATTTTTTCGTATACGTCGCGGAAACCTTTTATGCCGCCGTATTCGCCGGTGGTTATCATGCGGCCGGTCTCGACAATCTCCGGCCCGCCGCGGCCGAGCTCTTCAAAATCATAAAGCTCATAATTGCGGCGATCTTTAAGCGCGCCGTCCGCGTGTATGCCGGACTCGTGCGCGAACGCGTTTCCGCCTACGGCCGGGTAGTTAATCGGTATCGGCACGCCGAAAGCGTAAGACGTATATTTTGCAAGCTGCCAGATTTTTGAAATATCAATATTGGAATCAATTTTATATTTGCCGGCAAAACCGCTTGATTTTAAAATCGCCAGAACGCAGCACGCCAAATCCGCGTTGCCGGCGCGTTCGCCCATGCCGTTTACCGCCGTATTAATGTAAGCGTCAACGCCGCCGTCTATCGCTCCTTGCGCGCCGCGCACGGAATTTGCCACCGCCATGCCGAGGTCATTATGAAAATGCATTTCCAAATCCAGCCCGACGCGGCGGGCCAAATCTTTAAGCCGTTCATAGGCCACGACGGGAGAGTCATAACCGAGCGTGTCGCAGTAGCGCAGCCTTTTTGCTCCGGCTTTTTTTACGGCAAGGCCTAGCTTCACCAGAAATTCCTGGTCTGTCCTTGACGCGTCTTCCGCGTTTACGCCGACAATTTCCGCCCCGCATTTGTAAGCCGTTTTAACGGCTTTGACGGTATCGTTAATAATATCATGTTTGGTTTTCCGGCCGCCGAATTTGCCACGTATCATCTGGTCGGACGTTGAAACGGAAAGGTTTACGATTTTCAGGCCGGGCACATTTTTAAAAGATTCAATTACGTCGCTTTCAAGCGCGCGCATCCAGCCGCTCAATTTTGTCCTTTTAATGGCGCCGCGCGCCGCAAGTTCAAGATTGGCGTTAAGGTAATTTATTTCATGTTTAGTCGTCGGGAAACCGAACTCTGACTGCGTGACGCCCATTTCGTCCAGATAAATATTGACAAGAGTTTTTTGCAGTTTGGCAAGGCCGAGGCGCGAAGTCTGCACGCCGTCCCTGTTGGTAACGTCCACGATATAAATAATTTTTTCAGACATAACCGCGCCCCCTTTTGCTGTATCAGTATGATAATACATACATTATAGAAAATTATTTAATATATTTTTTGATTTCCCTGCGTAAAAGCACAAAGGTTACGGCGGATACTGTCGCGTCCGCAACGGGGCCGGCGATAAAAACGCCGTTAAGTCCCATAAAAAGCGGCAGTATTATTACAAGAGGTAGTAAAACCAAAATCTGTCTTGATAAAACTAAAATCAGAGCCTTGGCCGGCTGCGCCGTCGCCTGGAAAAACGTTCCCCCGACAACCTGAAAACCGACGAGAGGAACAAACATATTAAAAGTTCTCAGCGCGTGAGACGCCAGTTTTATAAGCGCGTCGTCTCCGCTGAATACTTGCGCCATCTGGCGCGCGAACAGCATAATCAAAACAAAACTCCCACAGGTAATTACGGTGGCCCAGTTTATTCCGGTTTGCAAAAACTGGAGCATGCGTTTGTGATAACGCGCGCCGTAGTAATAACCCAAAATCGGCTGCAAACCCTGCGCTATCCCTATGACGGGCATTATGACAAGAGTGTTGACGCTGGTTACTATGCCCATAGCCGATATAGCCAAATCACCGCCGTAATGGACAAGCGTTAGATTTAAAATTATATTAAGCGCGCAGATGGCGGAGTTCATTACAAACTGCGACGAGCCTATCGCGGCGATTTGTTTGACTAGTTTAAAGACGGGCATCAAATATTTTACGCGTATCCTGTAACGCGACGACGGGGAAAGGAAATTCGCCAGCGTCCACGTCATGGAAACCGTCTGGGATAATACCACGCCCAGCGCGGCGCCTTTCATTCCCCACTTGAAACCGAAAATAAAAAGCGGACCGAGAATGCAGTTCATTACCGCGCCGATTATCATGGTCAGCATGGCAAGCTTCGGTTTGCCCGTCGCGCGCAGCATATTGTTCATGCCCATCGCCATACCCTGAATAGGCGCGCCGATAAGCAGCACGTTCATATAATCTCTTGCCAGCGGCAGCACGTTTCCGCTTGCGCCGAGCAAAACCAGCAGCGGCGTTAAAAACATTCTCCACGCGAAAGCCACGCCGGCGGTAAGAATAAAAACCATCGTCACCGTATTACCCAAAACATGTTCCGCTTTATTATAATCTTTGCGGCCCAGGCTTATAGAAAACAGAACGCTGCCGCCCACGCCGGCCAGAATGCCGCACGCCATTATAAAAATTGAAAGAGGAAACGTGACGGTGACGGCCGCTATTCCGTCCGGCCCGGCGCTGTGGCCGATGAAAGCTCTGTCCGCCACGTTATACATAGCGCTGACTAAGATACCGGTTACCGCCGGCCCGGAAAACCTGAAAAGAACCGCCTGTAAACTTCTGCCCCGGAAAGGATTTCTGCTAATACTCTGTCCGGGTTCTTCAAGCGGTGAAATTGTGTCGATACTCATAATTTGTTATATATAATATTATATGAAATAAAATCAGAGGTGAATTTATGCAAGATACAGAACCCGTTATAGAACCTATGGAAAAATCTTATACAATCGCCCCGGTGTCCGACAGGCTGCTTGCTTTTATAATTGATTATCTTCCGTTTTTTATCGTGCCGGCGGCGGTAATATGGTTTATAACAACTTTTCTTAAAGACGTTTTTTTATCTTACAACACGCTGCTGGGCGTTTTGGCGGTTTGCCAAATTTTATTTTTTGTTTACGCGGCGGTTTTTAATTCCGGAAACCGGCTGACGCTGGGCAAATGGCTGATGGGCCTTAAAGTGGTAACGACGGACGGAAATGATTTGAATATCGTCAGGGGAGTAATGCGCTCCCTCGGTTACCTTATAGGACTTGTATTGTCTTTTACCGGTTTCGCGCTGGCTTATATCACAAAAGACAAACGCGCGCTGCAGGATTATATGGCCGGCAGCGTCGTGATAAGCACAAGAGAAAAAACCGAAGCGCAGTCTCTGGTGGTAATGTTTATGGCCGCGATTATCGCCGGCGGGCTGGTAGCGATGATGGGGTTTTATATTTTTAAAGCGCAGCCGGCTTACCAGAAAGAGCTGGTTAACAGGGCGCGGATTCAGGTGGCAAAACTCGCGTTTTTACAGGAAATCCATAAACAGAAATACGGCAGATATACGCAGGACATCGTGCGCCTGGGTTTAATCAGCGGAGACGCGGTACAGTTCCGGCGCGACATGCAGGCCAATTTAAGACGACAAGGGTTTTTAATAGGCGTCAGCGGCGACAAATATAAAGCCGCCGCCGTAGCAAAAGGAATGTGCCCGAAGTTAGACGCATGTCCGGGCGGCGACAACTATAAAATTACCGCCGTCGCAAAAGACAACCTGCACACTAAGGTCAGCGTAGAACAATGAAATTAAAAACCGTTTTTATTTGCCAGAACTGCGGATATAAAGCGCCTAAATGGATGGGACAATGCCCCGATTGTTCCGCGTGGAATACAATGGTCGAAGAAGTTGTGCAGGAGCCGACTAAAACAGCCTCCAAATCCCGCGCGTTTACGGAGTTCTCTTCTGAAATAATTAATCTCGCCGACACAAAAACTTTGAAAGAAGAACGCCAGCTCACCGGCATTCCGGAGATGGACAGGCTGCTCGGCGGCGGGCTTGTCAAAGGCCAGATGATTTTACTCGCCGGCGCGCCGGGCATAGGCAAATCAACGCTTATGCTGCAGGCGGCGGCCAGTCTGTCCAAAACAAAAAAAGTTCTTTATATTTCCGGCGAAGAAAGCCTTAACCAAATTTCCTCCCGCGCGCGCAGACTGGAAGTCGACGGAAAAAATATTTTCCTGCAGTCTGAGACAAATATTGAAAATATTATAGCCGCGCTTGATAACGTTAAACCGGACGTTCTGATAATTGACTCCATTCAGACGGTTTACCACCCGGCTTTCTCGTCTTCCGCCGGCACGATAGGGCAGGTGCGCGAATGCGCGGCGGAACTTCTGCGGCTGTGCAAACCTAAAGGCGCCATACTTTTTATCCTCGGCCACGTTACCAAAGACGGCGAACTGGCCGGACCTAAAGTGCTTGAACATATGGTGGACACCGTGCTCTATTTTGATACGGAAAAAGATAATGTTCTGCGGCTGCTGCGGCCGCATAAAAACAGATTCGGCTCCACGCACGAAATAGGATTGTTTGAAATGACCTCCGCCGGTTTATTGCCCGTGGAAGACGCCGGCGCGTATTTCGCTTCCGGCGCGCGGAGCAGGCCGCTTATCGGACGCGCTTATTCGATAGCGCTTGAAGGCAGCAGGCCGATTTTAACCGAAGTCCAGGCGCTTGTCACGCCGACGCGCTACCCTTTTCCGCGCCGCGTGGCGACGGGAATGGATTTTAATAAGTGTCAGGTTTTGCTGGCCAGCCTTGAAAAAAACGCGGGCATAAATCTGGATAATAAAGACGTTTATATAAGTCTCGCCGGCGGCCTTAAAATAAAGGACCAGGCGCTTGATTTGGCGCTTTGCGCGGCCGTCATAAGTTCCGCAAAAGATATTCCGGTTTCTAATACAGACGCCTTCGCGGCGGAAGTCGGTATTCTGGGCCCGCTTGCCAAGGTGCCGCTTGCAGACCGCCGGGCGGCGGAGGCTGCGCGGCTCGGGTTCAAAAGATTTTTTACCGCGCCGCTCGGCAAAGAAAATATTAAAGAGAAAGATATCGCGTTACTGCAAATCGAAAATATCGTTGATTTAGCCGCAAAGTTACAAAAGGTATCGTCATTCTGAGCCTGCGAAGCAGGCGTAAGAATCTCAAGCGCGAAACCAATGTTCAAGTTCCATTTGAGATTCTTACGTCGCTGCGCTCCTCAGAATGACAGCTTGTGTTTTTTAATATATATATTTGGCTGCCGGGTTGACTAAGTCTTAAAATTTGCTATACTTTTGGAACAACAGGGAGCGTATTGTAAAATACGCTTGTGTTTTTTTTATCCCTGTCAGAGGAGTTGTTTATGGCGGAAAAATTTTATATCAGCCGCAAAAATTATGAGAAAATGAGGGACGACCTTGCGGCCTTAAAAGAAATCAAAGCAAAACTGTCGCAGGAAATAGGAGAGGCCGCGCAGCAGGGCGATTTGAAAGAAAACGCCGAATACGCCGCCGCCAAAAGCCGCCAGGAAGAGACTTTGATTAAAATACAGGATTTGGAACTTAATTTAAGAAACGCCCAGATTACCGACGATTTGCAGGTGGACAAAAGCGAAGCGCGCATCGGCGCCACAGTCACGATGAAAGATTTGGACGCGGATATTGATTTTACTTATACCCTTGTGGGTTCAATGGAATCCAATCCGGAAAAAGGTTTGCTTTCCGTAAGTTCGCCGCTTGCCGGAGCCGTGCTCGGCAAAAAAGAAGGCGCGGAGTTTGAGGCCGTACTTCCAAAAGGAAAAAAGAAATATAAACTTTTAAAACTTGAATATAAATAACTTAAACAACAAAAACCCCCGGCGCAAAAGTTACGCGCCGGGGGTTTATTTTATATATTTTTATTTATTAGCGACCGTTAGAGCGGTTTTATCCATCCCGACCATTTCGGCTATTTGTGACAACCTGTCGTTAGAATATTTAATCATCAATTTTATACTATCCAAATTTTTCTTAAAATATTCCGCTTTTATTGTAAGGTTATTATAATAGTCTTGATATATGGCAAGAGTCATAGTCTGATAGTTATTCGAAAACCTGCTGTATCTGATAAAGAGCTCGGTATCAAATTGCTTATTATAAGCGTTTGTATCCATTTCCTTAATAAAATCTTGTAAAGGTTTGGTTCCGGTAATGCAGATATCCTTTATTTTTTGTTCTTTTGCAATCTGGCATTGCGACTGAAAATACGCATTATCCTTCGTCATATCGTCAAAAAGTTCACGCAGATGTATTATATCTACTTTATCAGGATCAAGAACTATCAGGTTTTTGTTGACAGGTTCCTCCTTCCCGCCGAAAATAGATTTAAGAATTTCATAAAAGCCCGGTTTCCCGCTCTCTTTGGCTTTAACGGTGTCGGTTACCAGCCGCATATCAGGTTCAAAAGCGAAAACGGCACCGGCAAATAAAATTGTGCATGTCAGTATCAAAAACTTCTTCATAACAATTCTCCTTTTTCGGGCTATATAATAAGAATATAAAAAGAGCCGCAGATAAACAAGGGCCAAAAGGCCTAAGCGCGCATAGGTCTTTTGGCCTATTCTTACTTATCATAATTTATTATGAAAATTACCCGGCGGCGGATAAAAATAAACCCCCCGGCGCAAAGTTACGCGCCGGGGGGTTTATTTTATATATCTTTATTTTTTGGCGGCAGAGTCGGCGTTTTTATCTATTCCGACCATTTTGTCTATTTCTGAATACCTGTCATTAGAAAATTGAATTACCGATTTTATTTCTTCCAATTTTTTCTTAAAATAGTCCGCCTTTACCGTAAGAGAACTATAATAGCTGTCATATACGGAAAACACCATACTCTGATAGCTATTCCAAAAATCGCGGTAGTCATCAAAGAGCTTGGCATCGAATTTTTGATTATAAGCGTTTGTGTGCATTTGCGAAATATAATCTTTCAAAGGCTCCGCTCCTTTAACGCACTGTTCCCTTGTCTTTTGGTCGAATGCCGCCGCCTGCTGGCATGCCTCCTGCAAAAATTCATTATCCATCGTCATATAATCAAACAGTTCACGCAGATGCGTGATATCTACCTTATCAGGGTTAAGATAAATCGCCGAATCGTCTCCGCCGAAAAAGAATTTAAGAGTTGCTAAGGTGGCACTCTTGGCAGCACTTTTAGCTTTTTCAACAAAGCCTTGTTTCTCATTCTCTTTGGCTTTAACGGCATTGTTTATATCGTTCACACTGGGTTCAAAAGCGAAAGCTGCGCCGGCAAATAATATCGCGCATGTCAGTATCAAAAATTTTTTCATAACAATTCTCCTTTAAGGGCTATATAATAAGAATATAAAAAATGACACGAAAAAAACAAGGGCCAAAAGGCCTAAGCGCGGATAGGCCTTTTTGCCTATTTTTGAAATACTTAAAAATATGCAGTCTCCGACGGGAAATACACAAAACCCCGCAAACGCGCGCGGCGCGTTGTATTGCTGATTTGCATTTCGCGGGCATATTTGCCAGAATTTAAATATTCATTAAGTCCGAAAGGAAACATAGTTATGCCAAACGAAATCATTACAAAAATTATCAAAAGAGACGGGACCGCCCAGAATTTTGATTCAAAAAAAATTACCGCCGCCATTTTAAAAGCCGGCGAAGCCACCAGTGAATTTAGCAAAGAAACGGCGGACAAACTGACGATACGCGCGGTAAATATAATACAGCAGCTGTACTCCGATACGATGCCTACCGTCGAAAACGTGCAGGACATTGTCGAAGACGTACTGTTGACATCCAACAATCACAAAACAGCCAAAGCTTATATCCTCTACCGCGACCAGCGCGCTAAAATCAGGGAAATATCGTCGAAATTCAACGTTGACCTCGTCGACCAGTATCTTAAAAAAATGGACTGGCAGGTTAATGAAAACAGCAATATGAGTTATTCGCTGCAAGGGCTTAACAATTATATATCGTCTGAAATCAGCAAAACTTACTGGCTTAACAAAATTTATCCGGAGAATGTCCGCAAGGCGCACCTCGAAGGCGCCGTGCATATACACGACCTCGGCCTGCTGGGTTCATATTGCGTCGGCTGGGATTTGCAGGATTTATTAATCAGCGGGTTTAAAGGCGTCAGCGGCAAGGCGGAAAGCAGCCCGGCAAAACATTTCCGCACCGCGCTTGGCCAGGTGGTAAACTTTTTTTACACGCTGCAGGGCGAAAGCGCCGGCGCGCAGGCGTTCAGCAATTTTGACACGCTGCTCGCGCCGTTCATTTATTACGACAAACTTTCTTACGACGACGTAAAACAGGCTTTGCAGGAATTTTTGTTTAACGTAAACGTGCCGACGCGCGTCGGTTTCCAGACGCCGTTTACAAATCTGACTATGGACCTCAACGTGCCGTCTTATTTCAAAACGCAGCCTGCGATTATCGGCGGTAAATATATGGATAAGACTTACGGCGACTTCCAGAAAGAAATGGATTTGCTTAACAAAGCTTTTCTCGAACTTATGCTGCAGGGCGACGCCAAAGGCCGCGTTTTTACTTTCCCCATTCCGACGTACAATATTACAAAAGATTTTGACTGGGATAATAAAGAGCTTGTCCCGCTGTGGGAAATTACGGCCAAATACGGCATACCGTATTTCGCGAATTTTATTAATTCCGACATGAGCCCGGAAGACGCGCGCTCCATGTGCTGCCGTCTGAGAATTGACAACCGCGAACTTATCAAACGCGGCGGCGGTTTATTCGGCAGCGCGCCGTTGACCGGCTCAATAGGCGTGGTAACAGTCAACATGCCGCGGCTCGGTTTTCTGGCTAAAGACGAAGAAGATTTTTTTAAACGGCTTGAAGATATTATGGAACTTTCCAAAACCAGCCTTGAAATAAAACGCAAAGTCATTGAAAGATTTACAGAAGGCAATTTGTACCCGTACATGCGTTTTTATCTGCGCGCCGTCAAGGAACGTTTTAACCAGTATTGGAAAAACCATTTTTCGACAATCGGCCTCGTCGGGCTTAACGAAGCGTGTGTAAATCTGCTGGGCGAAGATATAGGCACGACGCGCGGCAAACAGTTCGGCGAAAAAGTGCTGACTTTTATGAGAGAAAAACTTATAAAATTCCAGGAAGAAACCGGCAATAATTATAATCTGGAAGCCACGCCGGCGGAAGGAACTTCCTACCGTCTCGCGAAAATCGACAAGCAGGAATACCCGGACATAATCTGCGCCGACGAAGCTCAATTCAAAGCAGGCCGCGCGCCGTTTTACACAAACTCCAGCCAGCTGCCGGTCAATTACACCGACGACGTTTTTGAACTGCTTGACTTGCAGGATTCGCTGCAGGCCAAATACACCGGCGGCACCGTCATGCATATTTACATGGGCGAAAAAGTTAAAGACATAAAAGCGCTCAAAAAATTTATCAAAAAAGTATGCAGCAATTACGGCCTGCCGTATTTTTCAATCACGCCCACTTTCAGCGTCTGCCCGAAATGCGGATATCTTGAAGGCGAACATAAAGAGTGCCCAAAATGCAAAGCGGACGCCGTGGAAGATATCGAGCGCAGAATAAAGGCCGTTGAGGAGCAGCTGTTCTCAGACGTGAAAGTAAATTCTTAAGCTTATGGCAAGAGGTAATTTGGATTAATTTTTTCTAATCCAAAAAAACCAGTTGAACATAACCGGCAAAAAGTATAGAATTAATACAGCTGCAAAAAAACGGAGGGGATTATGACCGCACAGGAAAGAACAATTTTAGAAAAGGAACTTGCTGACCTTAACAGCAAAAAGCAGGAAGTCAGCGGCTCAAAGTGCGAAGTTTATTCGAGAGTATGCGGCTACCTCCGCCCGATATCCAACTGGAATAACGGCAAAAAAGAGGAATTCGGCATGAGGAAACTTATGTCGGTCTCGGAAGACAAATAATTTCCTAAAAATCGGCAGTTCTACAAAAAGGTTTAAACAATGAAGATAGGCGGGCTTATAAAAACTTCCTTGGTTGACTACCCGGGTTGCGTTTCTGCGGTAATTTTTACGCAGGGCTGCAACATGCGTTGCCCTTATTGCCATAATCCGGAGCTTGTTTACCCGGACATGCTGCTGGACGCGTACGATGAAAAAGCGGTGCTTAATTTTCTTGCCAAAAGAAAATCGTCGCTGGACGGCGTCGTCATCACCGGCGGAGAGCCGACGGTGCAGCCTGATTTGGTTGATTTTATGGCTAAAATCAAAAGCATGGGCTATAAAATAAAACTTGACACAAACGGTTCCATGCCGGACGTGCTTGAAAAAATATTCGAGCTTAAACTGGCGGACAGCGTAGCTATGGATATAAAAGCACCGTTTGGCAAATATGAAGAAGCGGCCGGCGGCAAAGTCAACCTCCACAATATTTCCAAAAGTATGGCGCTGATAGTATCCTCCGGCGCGGATTATGAATTCAGGACGACGTATGACAAGTCTATTTTGAAAAAAGAAGATATTGACGTCATTACCAAAACGCTGCCTGAGAAAGACCGCTTTGTCCTGCAGGAGTGCCAGCCGGTCGCGGTTAAGCCGGTTTTGAAAATCCGCAGAGAAAAAATTTAACTGGGATTTACGCTTTGTTCGAAGGCCGGCCCTTAAACGGCCGGTTTTTTTGTTATTGACTACGCGCGCTTAAACTTGTTTAATATTTATAGGATTTTACAGGAGGGGAATTATGTTAGTCTATCAGATTTGCGCCGGGGTAATTACCGTTGCTTTTGTCATACTGGTCATTTATCTGGTCAGGTTTTTAATACAGGCAAGAACAACGGCAATGTCCGTCGAACTTTTGGTTTTAAACGCCAACCAGCAGGTGGAAAGAACCAGCAAAACTTTTGAACTCATTGAAAATATCACGAACACGCTTAACGGCACATGGGGAAAAATCTTTTGCGCAGTAACGGCTCTAGCAAAATTCAGAAAGAAACAAGATTAAAAAAGCGGCCCTTACGGGCCGCTTTTTTTTATTTCAAAATTTAAACTGTCCCTTCTCGTAGATGGTCACAATTTTGCCGTTTTTCAGTTTTGCTTTGACAACCTTATCTTCGGTGTTAATAATATCCCAGTGAAGCGAAGAATCATTGTAACCCAGCGCGGTTTTTTTCTCTTTAGTCAGCCTTGCGACGTTGCCGGTATAAGTGTCCGCGTAACTTGAGCCCAGCGCTATATGGCAGTTGCCGTGCAGCCCGCCGAAATTTTCGTCAAACAAAGTGTCCGCCATAAAACGGTCTATCTTGGAAAACCTTTTATCCGTCAGAGAATATTCCCCCACTTGCGCCGCTCCCTTGTCCATTTCGAGCATTTTTTTGAGGTAGTTTTCCCCTTTGCCGGCGCCGGACTTCACTACGCGGCCGTCCTTAAATTCAATCCTGATATCTTCGACAATATTTCCGCTTCTGAGCGCCTGCATATTTGCGTAATAAGTTCCGTTAGTGCCGCGCCAGTCCGGCGAAGTAAAAATTTCAAACGACGGTATATTGCAGCCGCGCGCGCACAGAAATTTGCGTTTGTCGCCCAGTTTTACCGTCAAATCCATACTTTTTGTCCGCGTATTAATAGTGTCAATTTTTAAACCGTAAAGCCATGCGGCGATTTCATTCATGTCTTTATAAATTTCCCGCCATTTTTTAACCGGGTTTTGAACTTTAAGATAGCAGGCCTTTTTAATCTGCCCGGCGTAATCCGCCGCGGTCATTTTCGCGCCGTCGGCAAGAGCCTGAGTCGGATAACTGCATAAAGTCCAGCCGAACTCCCCGGCCGCTTCACGCGCGTTCAGAATATCCCTGAAAGGCTTTTTGCTTAGCGCGGACAGCGCTATTTTTTTTGGTTCAATATCTTTTAAATGCGTAAGGCTTTGCGGCGCGCGGATAGAAATCAAGCCGTTCACGCTTTTGTGCAGCTGTTCAAACCACTGAGGCGTAAATTTGAGCTGCGCGTCGTCGGACAAACTGTAGAATGATTTTGCGGAGTTTTCCGAGCTCTGTGCCTGTAAGACGGGATTCAACCGCTCTTTAAGCAAAATTTCATAAACTTTTTCGGCCAAATCCAGCGCGGCGATATCATAATTCACGAGCACGGTATCGTATTTTTTAAATTCCCGCGTTCTGGCTTCTCTCAGCGCCCAGACAAGTATCTGCGCGTATTTTTCTAGTTCTGTCTGCGTAAACATTTTCATATTTTATGAAGGCTTCCCCTTGCCGCTGGTGCCGAGCGGCAAGACAAACGGTATCGGGCGGTCTCTGTTCGGCACGAATTTTTTGACTTCAAGTTTGCCGCCGGATTCGCAGATATAGCTGTACCCTTTAAGGCAGTTTTCCCTTATTCTGTAATCATCACAGACGATAAGTTTATTATAGTTGCACAAAATACCCAGCTTCGGCGGATCGGTATAGACGGTAACCCGGACTTCGTTCCACACCTGCGTTCTTTCAATATTCACTTCCATGCGGCTGAGGCTCAAAAAATTCCGCGTGGCGGCATTGTTAAAACCTATATAATCTGACACGCGCTGTTCAATGTCTCTCTGCAAAAAACTGACGTCCCAGCCGGTGGCGAAAGACGCCGTGGTGTGGGACTCCAGCTGCCAGCGTTTGGCGGCGTATACGGACGCTATTTCCATTTTCTGCACCAGCACCAGAAGGCCGAAAATCTTTGTCATAAAAATAATAAAAATAAGAAACAGCGGGAACAGCAGAACCACTTCGGTGGTCGCCTGTCCGCGCCTGTTTAAAATTTTATTAATTTTCATGGTTCCATCCTGACCTGGTATTTAGACGTCGCTTTCGGCCAGACGCAGTTATTGCTTGCCGCCGGGCACTCAAGCGAAACCGTGGCGTGTACGTGCGGGGTATAACCGCGCAGGTCAACGTTAAAATAATTGTCCGGCGGCGTGAAAGGCTGGGTTACTTCAATACCGCTTTTAAGTTTACCCAGCGTCCTGCGCGAGCCTGAGTCAAGATACGCGAACTGGAATAAATTACCGCCGGTGACAAGTTTTTCAACGGGCATGCTAAGAGACTGCGTGCCGGTCTGGTAGCGCTGGGAACCGCCGTAGAAAAAATCAGAATAAACAAGTTTCATTGTTCTTATATAAAAAGGAGTGAGTTTGATTGACAGCCCCGAAAAAGCCTGCGCGCCTTCCCTGCCGCATTCGTCTTCATTGCAGGTGCCGGTGTTTAAATAATATGACTTTTTAAAGAACATGCCGCCGGTGCTTATTTTATTGTAAATGGCGCCCTGCTTGTCAAAAATATCGCCGAACAAACCGTAAACCGTAACGTAAAACCACAACGAATCATAAAGCAGCGTTTCGTCCGCTTCATAATGGTCCGCCACGGTTTTAGACATCAGCGTCACCGGCGCGCTGCCCGCCGACTGCGGAGATTCTACCTCCCAGCGGGAACGGACTGGGTCAGCGTCCGGGTCCGCCGAATATTTTAAATTCCATTCAAGGTCGGTATCTTTAGGGTTCCACGCGTTTTCGTCATTTCTGTCAACAGAGCCCGGGAAAGCGCCGCCGCGGTAAAACCAGTCATAGACCGTCAAACGTTCGTCCTGCCCGCCGCGGTTTGAAAATTTAAGCGGCGTGTTCATATTGTCGCGGAAAACCCTGTAAGGAAAGGCGGCGTTGATATATGCCGACGCGTTTAAATATGTGGCCGCCGGCTGCAGCTCGACGAACGCGGCCGCGTCAACCGCGAACTGCTGGCGTATTTTTTCGCGCGACAGTTTGGCGGTTTCGTAAATCAGATATATGACAAGAAGGACTATAGGGACCAGCAGCACGGACGGCAAAAGGAACTGGCCGCGTCTGGAATACGCGGCCGCGCGGAACATTTTAAGGGTTTTGGAAAAAAAATTAACCAAGTATGCCCCCCACCAGATAAAAAAATATTCCGGCCAGCTTTTCATGGAACAAAACCATGAACGTGAGCAGAATAGTTATAATGGTGCCCATCATAAGCATAAACTCCACGCTGGCCTGGCCTTTTTTATTAAATATTTTTTTTTGCATAGAATTAATGCCACCGCCCCGCGCTGGACGTACCCCTGTGAGACTTACTCCTCTGTCGGCACCCTGCTGTCCTCGGCTGAAATCAGACCTTTTTCTATGGCTTTAACTACGGCCTCAGTCCTGCTGCTGACGCCCAGCTTATGAAACGCGCTGTTCAAATGATTTTTAACCGTCTTCACGCTGCAGCTAAGCTCGACTGCCAGCTCTTTATTGCTCAAACCTTTGCCCAGCAGGTCTATAACTTTAACCTCAGTTTTCGTAAGCAGCGCCTGCGACGGCGCGCCGCCGTCCCCCATCTTGCGCAGCCCGTGAAGCAGCTTTCCCATCAGCTGCTGCGGTATCATCAAACCTTCGCTGGTAAAAGTTTTTATTGAATTTAAAAGTTCGGACGCCGGAAGCATTTTTGAAAGATAGCCGTTGGCGCCCGCCTGTATGGCCTCAAGCACATGGGCCTCGTCCTCAAAACTTGACAGCATGAGAACGTTGATATCCGCGTTTTCCTTGCGTATCAGGCGCGTGGCGGAAATGCCGTCTAATTTCGGCAGTTTAATGTCCATTAAAATAACGTCGGGTTTAAGCTTTTTAGCCAGCGCGACGGCCGCCTCCCCGTCTTCCCCCTCGCCGACGACTTCTATCCATTTCTCGCCGGTAAGAACGTCCTTAATGCCTTCACGGAAAAGCGTCTGGTCGTCAACAATGACAATTCTGACTTTTTTCTTTTTCTCTGCCATAATAAGCTCCTGAGGTTTTTACGTATTTGACAGCGGTATGGTAAATAAAAATGTCGCGCCTTTGCCAAGCCCCTCGCTCTCCGCCCAAATCCTGCCGCCGTGGTTTACAATAATATCTTTTGCTATAGAAAGGCCCAGGCCAAGCCTGCCCACTTTGCCTTTCTCGCCTATCTGCGAAAAACTGTCAAAAAGAATGCCGGCGTTTTTGGCGTCAATGCCGTCGCCGAAGTCCCGTACCGATACTTTAGCATTTTTTTGGTCGATTTTTGTTATTTTTACCTCTATCCTGCTGTTGTCGTTTGAATGTCTTAAAGCGTTTTCCAGCAAATTGGAAATTACCTGGCGGATTCTCTTTTCATCCGCACTGACATTGCACTGGCCGAAAGATTCAAAAGTAAGCGTTATCCCCTTTGCTAGCCCCTTTTCTTTAAAAACTTCCGTTATGTTTTTTATAATAACGCTTAAATCAAAATTGGTTTTTTCTATTCTCAGTTTGCCTTTTTCTATCGCAGCCCAGTCAACAAGGTCTCTTATCAAAAGCTCAATCTGGCCCATGCTCTCCTGCATGAAACTGAGTTTTTTGGCTTTGTCCGCGTCTACGGTAAGGTTTTTCCTGAACATGTCATAACTCATTTTTAACGTCATAAGAGAGTTAGAAAGGTCATGCGAAACTATTGAGAAAAAACGGGATTTCATATTGTCCAGACGCTTTAAATCCTCATTGCTTTTTTTAAGCTGCTCAAGCAGTTCCCTGTTGCTCTGTTCAAGGTAAAATCTTTCAAGCGCGCGTTTGATTGTACGTTTAAGATAATCGAAATCCACCGGTTTTAAAAGAAAATCATAAACGCTTTCCTGCATGGCTCCTATCATAGCGTTAAGAGACGCGTGGGCGGTAACCATTAAAATCTGCGTTTCGGTGTTGAACGTCCTGATTTGCTTGATAATATCCAGGCCGGAAGCGTCCGGCAAATTATAATCCATAATTATAACGTTAAAAAAATCCGTCGCCACAAGGTCCAGACACTCCGCGCTGGAACCGGCCTGGTAAACGCTGTAACCTTCCATTTCCAGAAGGTCGGACAGCGTTTCCCTCAGATTATTGTCGTCGTCAACTATTAATATTTTGGCTTGTTTTTCCATTTTCGGATTTCCTTAAAAATATCATAAATTTTGAGCCTTTGCCTTTAACGCTTTCCACAAAAAGTTTGCCGCGGTTGTTAGCGACGGCTTTTTTTACCACGGCGAGGCCGAGGCCGGTGCCGCGCGCCTTCATCGTAAAAAACGGCGTAAAAATTTTCATCAGCGTGTCCGCGCCCATGCCGGCGCCTTCGTCGCACACGTAAACGCAGACCGCCGTTTTGCCGACTTTCGTGCCTATGCCCAGCGTGCCGGAACCGTTCATAGCGTCTACGGCGTTGTTGAGAAGGTTGATGACGGCCTGTTTCATTTCTTCCAAATCTATGCGGACGGGAGCGTCAACTTCATCGTAAGCGGTTTCCACTTTAATTTTTTCCGGCAGCGACTGTATCGAAAGAATGTCTTTAATATACGAATTTATGCCGACTTCGCTTAAAATCTGTTTCCTGTCCCGCGCGTAACCCAGCACTTCTTCGACGATTCTGTTAGCCTGTTTAATTTCGCTGTCAATAATTTCAAACTGTTTTGCAAGTTTCGGGTTGCTGCTGTTGCAAAGCGCTTTAATAAGTTTCGCGGAATTGCTGATGACGGCAAGCGGGTTCCTTATTTCATGGCTGATTATAGACGCCATTTCGCCTATCGCGGCCAGACGCTCCCTTTTAACCAGCGCATCCGTCGTATGCGCGAGCTGGCGCGTGCGTTCGTCAACACGTTTTTCCAAAACGGTGTTTTCGTCGGCCAGTTCTTCTTTGGCCACATGAATTTCTTCGCTCTGCGCTTTAAGAGACGCGGCCATTTTTATAAAAGCGCGGCCCAAGTCGCCCACTTCGTTGTCGGACATTTGTTCGGGCTCCGGCAGAGAATCATATTTGCCGCGGCTTATTTTATCCGCCGCTTCTTCAAGCATTTTAACCGGCTCGACTATGGGCTTTATCGCTATTTTACTCAGAATTAAAACAAAAATAATTACAAAAATTATCATTGCCGCCGCAATAAGCATGGCGTAATAGTTTTTAAAAAACAGCGCGCTCCTCGGCACGGACCGCTGCTGCACGTAAACCACCCAGCCCGTCGCGCTTATCATGCTGACGGTGACTATATATTTTTTGCCGTCCGAAAATCTGAATTCCCTGCTGCTTCTGCCCTGCATTTTCACAAAAGCGTTTTTAATATCTTCAGTGACGGGCTGGGACGAAGTTAAAACTTTACCGTCCTGCGTGAAAAGGCCGTAAAAAACGTCCCCGGTAAAATTTTCCGAAATACTTTCAAACATTTCGGCGATATCAAAACGCGCCACAAGCGCGCCTTTTACGGCGTCTTTAACTTTATACGGAACGGCAATAATCATGCTCCTGACCGCGCCGTCGTCTTTTATGACGCCTATATAATCTTCCCCTTTGTTTATGCACAGGTATTTGACGGCGTTAAGTTCGCCGCTGCGGCCCGGGCTTAAATCAAGCGTGCCTTCGGACGCTTTCATAACTCCGTTCGCGTCCATAAAACCTATGGCGATGATATCGGGATTAATTCTGGTTATGGCCGCCAAATCTTTTTTTACTATGCCGCCCTGTCGGTCGTTTGCGAAAATTTCATAGAGACTTAAAAAAGAGCGCAGCATGCCGCGCTTTCTGCCAAGATAACTGCGGACCGAATTTTCGACGGTAATATTCATAAAACTCTGTTTGTCGATAAGTTCGGTTTTTATTATGCGCGAATCCATTTCCATCATATAAAAGCCGGAAACCGCGGCCGGAATCAACGCGGCCAGCAGCAGCACTTTTACGATGGCGTAAAAAAGACTTTTAGATTTGACGGGCATATATAGAAATATTCTACTTAATTTTAAAATAAAATTAAGTAGAATATTATCCGATTTTTTTCCTCTCCCTGACAGGGAGAGGACACAGGTGAGGGTTTTGAAACACAAAATGTATTTTTAATTTGTTCAAGGCCCCGCCCTTCCGGGGCCGATAAGATGAAAATCCTAAGTTGATGAACGACACATCAATATGCCGTGTATATATTGTGTTCCAAACCCTCACCCCGCCCTCTCCCTTCTAGGGAGAGGGGAAAAATTCAAAATCCGCCAAAGATTTGGGAGCCGTTGCCGTTTTTTAACCGTAACGGATAGCGTCTATGGGTTTTACTTTCCCCGCGCGAAACGCCGGATACAGCGCCGTCGCGAAACATAATATATAACTGCCGGCGATAACGCTCAGCACGTCCCGCGCGCTTATATCGACGGGCACGCGGCTTAGCATATACATATCCTGCGGCAGATTTATAAGATTAAAACTGCTTATAACCCAGCAAAGCGCGAAAGCCAGCAGCGTGCCCAGCAAAATGCCGGCGGTGCATATCATCATGCCTTCCCATAAAAATATGCGGCTTATGCTTTTCGGCGCGGCGCCCATGGCGCGCATTATGCCTATTTCTTTTAATTTTTCCTTGCCTAGCAAAATCAAATTTGACGCTATGTTAAGCGCGGCGACTAAAATTATAAGAGATAAAATTATAAACATTACCACTTTCTGCAATTTCAAAGAAGCGTAAAAAGTGCTGTTGATTTGCGCGTAAGTCCTGACGGCGTAACCGTTGAGAAAACCGCGCATCTTATCGACGACGACGCCCAAATCGTTTAAATTGTTAAGTTTTACGCCAATGCTGTTTACGCCGCCCTGCATATTTAAAAAATCGCTGGCCGCGGCAAGGTCAGTATAACCGACGGTATAATCAAACTGGTAATAACCCGTTTTGATAATACCGGTAACTTTAAATTTTTTCATTTTGGGTATTGAGCCCGCGCTGGTTTTGACGGACGTCGGCGATATTAACACAACGTCGTCGCCCACTTTCAAATTTAATTTCTCCGCCAGACCGTAGCCGACGACCAGCGGCGGCGCGCCGCCCACTGTATTTTCAAAAGAACCCTGCACAAAAGAGTCCATTATATTACTGACATTTTTTTCTGTTTCCGGGTTAACCCCGCGCAGCATCACGCCGGACGAAGAACCTGATTTTGTGATTATCGCCTGCCCGTAAATATCCGCGGACGCGGCTTTGACCTGCGGCAGCGCGAGAATAGCGGCCAGCTTTTCTTTATAAATTTCTTCCGTCATATACCCGAAGACCATGATGTGGCTCTGCGAACCCAAAATCTTTTCTTTGATTGTAGTTTCAAAACCGCTTATGACGGCCATCGCGGTAATAAGAGTAGCCACCCCGATGGAAACGCCGGCGATGGCAATAATAGTGGTGAGCAGCGCAAACAAACCCTTCTTTTTTGCGTTGAGATATCTGAGAGCGACGGAGAATTCAAAAGTCATTTTACTCCCCCGTCCGCCAAAGCGTGCGGCTGCGCGACGTAAGGATTATCAGAAAACACCGCGTCAACGTCCATGCTTTCCAAACTCTTCAAAATTTCAAAATCATTGACGGTGTATGCCCAGACTTCGAGTCCCAGTTTTTTTGCGCGGCGCACAATTTCAGGTGTAATCCTTTTGTAATTCATGTTTAAAGAGAACGGCTTAATATCCAGCGCCCGCGCTTCGTCAAACTCACGCGTCAAATAACCTATTTTAATTTTACCGTCTAAAGCGCGCACGTTTTTAAGCGTATTAAAATTAAAAGATGAAATTATAATATTTTCTTTCCGCGCGGAAATTTCTTTTAACACCACTTTTTCAATTCCGGGATAATCAATAATGTCCGTCTTAATTTCCACGTTAAGCACCGCGCGCGATGACAAAACCGCCAGCAGGTCTCTTAGTTCCGGCACGTCGTATTTTCTGAGCGCGGCGGCAGGAGCCGTTTTTATTTCCGCGTCAACGCCGTACGTTCTTTTCAAATTTTCGTCGTGGCAAATAAAAAGCGCGCCGTCCGACGACATGTGCACGTCCGTCTCAAAAATACCGCACCCCAAATTTTGCGCGAGCAAAAAGGATTTAATCGTATTCTCCGGCGCAAAAAAAGGCGCGCCCCGGTGCGCTATTATTTTCATAAATTAAAAATTTTTAGCAGCCATTCATAATGCGCTGCCGGGATTTCCATACCGGGTTTTGCAGTTCTGCCGCTGCCGGGGCCGTGGTTGTCGGAGCCGGCGGTTACGAATAAATTATAACGCGCGGAAATATCCAAAAGAGTCTGTATCATTTCTTCATTATGCGACGGATAAAAAACCTCAATTCCGTCAAGGCCGCACTTAACCCATTTATCAAAATCCCAAATATCCTTAACTATACCGGAGTGCGCGATGACGGCTTTTCCGCCGGCGGATTTTATTTTTTCTATGGCTTCGCAGGCGCTGGCACCGATAGGCGCCTCATACCCCGGCGCGCCTTTTACTAAAAATTTCCTGAAACCTTCCTGCCGGTTTTGCGCCAAGCCCTTTTGCCTGAGCGCGTCCGCAACGTGCGCGCGGGAAACTATACCTCTCACTCGGCCGAAAACATCTTCCTCCGTTATATCCACGCCGGCGGCGGCAAGTTTTTGTATTATGCGTTTTATTCTTATAATACGCGCTTCGGAATTATCTTTTAAAAATTTTTGGAAAGCGGAGTTTTGCAAATCTATACCTAAACCCAAAAAATGCAAATGCTCGTGCTCGCACGTGCTTACTTCCACGCCGGGCAGAAATTTCATCGCGCATTTCGCGGCGCGTGCGCGCGCTTCTTCAACGCCTTCGGTGGTGTCATGGTCCGTCAGCGCGTAAAGCAAAACGGCGCGCTTCGCGCTTTCGACAACGACTTCCGACGGCTTTGTCATGCCGTCGGAATATCTTGAATGCGTGTGAAGGTCAATGAGCGGCATTAAACGCGTTCCACGGTTTTAACTTCGGGCACTTCCTGTTTAATTTTGCTTTCGACAACCGCTTTTAAAGTCATCTGGGACGCCGGGCAGCACCCGCAGCGGCCGCGTAACGACACTTGGACCGTGCCGGTTTTTTCGTCAACGCCGACAAGTTCCAAATCCCCGCCGTCAGCCTGCAAAATCGGGCGTATTGAGTTTATAACTTTTTCAACTTTTTCTTTCATGTTTTGTCCTCTTTTTTGTGGTATATTATATTATAGTATTTTGAGGAGAGTATGAGAAAAGGGGACGTCGGGCTGACGGATTTAATAAGCGAGACCAGCGTAAAAAAGAGCGATTTGCGCGTAAGAACGCTTGCGCATTTGGATGATTTAACGGCCGCGCTGGGCTATGCAAAATTAAAAAGCAAAGAAGCGGATTTGGAAAAACTGCAAAATTTTTTAACAGCGGTCTGCGGCATAGTGGCCGGCAGCCAGGCGGAATTGGCGCCTGAAACCATAAAATTTATTGAGAAAAAGACCGCCGCGCTTGAAAAGAAATACAAAACGCCCGGCCATTTTATCCTGAGCGGCAAAAACGAGGCCGAGACCGCGCTGCACATAGCCCGCGCAAAATGCCGTTTGGCGGAAACTTATATCGCGGAACTGCCTTTGCAGGACGCTGATATTTTGCGCTTTATAAACAGGCTCAGCAGATATTTGTTCCTGCTGGCCTTAAAACATTCGTGAAAATTTGATATCATTATTGTATATTGTAATTATTGGAATTTTGATTATACTTTAGTAAAAGGTGAGACAAATGAAGAGATTATTGTCAATTATCTTTTTTTTAGCCTTAGTTTCCGCTCCGGCATTGGCGGCAAAATATGCCAGCATCGGAATAGCTGAAGCAAACATCCGCTCCTGCGGCGGCACCAAATGCGCGGTGAAATGGAAAGCGTGGAAATACACGCCCGTCGCCATGACCGCCGTCAGCAAAGACAAAAAATGGGTGCAGATTAAAGACTTCGCGGGACATACGGGGTGGATTTATTACACTTCGCTGAGCAAAACAAAAGGCGTTGCCGCAAAGACTGATTTAAACGTGCGTAAAACCGCTTCCTCGACAGGGGAAGTGGCCTGTTCGGTGGAAAAAGGTTACGCGTTCAAGTTTTTGTCAAAAAGCAACGGATGGTTAAATGTGTCCGACTGGCCTGAGAAGACAGGCGATCCCGTTTGCCAGGGCTGGGTTTACGGCGCCAATGTATGGGCTCCGGCCGTAAAATAAAGTTGTATAAATATTAATTAGGCGGGTTATAAAAACATGAAAAACTTTTTCTCACTGTTAGTTTTAGGCGCTTTAGTTTTCTGCGCTTATACTTATTACAATAAAACCGTGGAGAATAAATTTTCTCTTTCCGGCACCGTGACCGTGCCCGAGAGACTGCTTACCGTGGCGCAGGCGCAGAACAATACGTGTTCTATAATAGTTAAAAACGAGGCCGACGTGCCTATAGCTATCCAACGCGTTATTAACCCCGTTTTCCCGCTGCAGTTCAAAATAGGTTCCAAAGATTTGCTGGTGGGCGAGGTTGACGGCAACGTCAAACTTGAAGTGCAGATTAACAACCACGGCAACCTTGGCGTGCTGAAAACCGGCGATATTTTCGGTTCCACGGCCGGTACTTACGCGCTTAATTCAAAAGACATTGTTTTAAACGCGGACAAAATGACCGGCAAACCGCAAATGGTTTCGACAAGAGGCAACTTCTTCAGAACCGCCGCGAGATAAGTATTTTTGAAATTTAAAAACCCCGTGTTCAAAACACGGGGTTTTTTTGTTAAACTTTTAATATGTTAAAAATAAAAAATTTATTTTTAATCTTGCTGTTCGCGGCGCCGGTTTACGCGCAGGAAGGACACTCACTCGGCTTTATGGATTTCGGCGCGCATATACAGGCCGGGCTTTACCCTAATGACCACGGCGCTCGCGGCGCGCAGGGCAACGGTGATTTGGGGTTTATGACAAACCCGGATTTCAACGTTAATCAGGCGTGGATTTGGTTAGGAAAAGACGCGCGGACCGAAACAAATGATTTTGATTTCGGTTTCCGTCTGGACGCTTTTTACGGCACCGACGCTTTTTTTGCCTCCGCAAATAACAGTGATTATCTGCGGCAGGACGGCAGCGTAAAAAAATACTGGGATTCAAATTTTTTCCGCGGCGGTTATCCTTCTCCGGGCATTTACGGGCTTGCCCTGCCGCAGACATATATTGAAATAGCTTACTATAAATGGAAACTCACGGCCGGCCGCTTTTTTTCGTTCGTTGGTTATGAAAGCGTGGACGCGACTCAGAATAATTTCTATTCCAAAACTTTTTATACGCTGTCGCTGCCGTCTTCCGCCACCGGAAGTATGCTTCAAAAAAGTTTCGGGCCTTTTGATTTTACGGCCGCGGCTTATTCCGGCCTGGACAGCGGGTTTGATAATCCTTATAAAGACTACTTTTTTTCAGGCGCCGCAAATATAAACACCGGCAAAAATACAACTATTTCTTATTCGTTTATCGGCGGGCGGTACGGAGGCAATACAGACGGCGGCGCGCGTATATTTGTGCCGGCTGGCGCGTTTGTCTATTTTCATAATCTGCTTTTCCAGTTTATGCCGGCAAAGAATTTGCGTCTGGTGACAGAGGCTTATTATAACCAAGACAACCATTCCCCCTCCGGCGGATTGCCGGTTAATAATATTTACGGCGCCACGGAGTACGCGGTATATAAAATAAACCAAGCTTTTTCAGGCGGGCTGCGCGCGGAATGGACCGCTTATTACCATGAAAATAAAAACAGTTACGCGGCGACCGCGAATATAACTTATAAACCGGCTGAATGGTTTTATGTCAGACCGGAAGCCAGATATTCATGGGGAACATTTCCTGCTTATAACGGCGGAAAAGATACAGCGCAGTTTAACTTTGGCATGGAAATTACGGCAATATTTTAGCAGTGCGCTGATAACCTGCGGCGGAAATTATTTTAGCTTTTACAATGTCGCCCGGTTTATATTTTTTGTTATTTATTATGCGCACGCGGCCGTCGATGTCCGGCGCGTCGTATTCCATGCGTCCGCTTTCCCGCGCGTCAAGCATTATGCTGACGGTTTTATTTTTCAGTTTTTTGTTAATCCCGTCAACGACGCGGCTTTGCGCGGCGGTTAGTTCCGCGGCGCGCGCGAGTTTTATTTTTTGCGGAATCTGGTTTTTTATCGACGCGGCGGCGGTGCCGTCTTCTTTGCTGTAAGCAAAAACTCCGACGTTATTAAATTTTATTTCCGCAATAAATTTTTTAAGTTTTTCAAAATCTTCATCAGTCTCGCCGGGAAAGCCGGCTATAAAATTTGTGCGAAGGCCCATGTCCGGAACGTAACGGCGGAGCATCGCGATTTTTTGTTTGATTTCCGCGCTGCCGCTTCTTCTGTTCATCGCTTTCAAAATATCATCTGAAATATGCTGCAACGGCATGTCGATATAACGCGCTATGCTTTTGTGTGTTGCTATAAATTTAAGCAAATCTTCCGTTACGGTTTCCGGGTAGGCGTACATTATGCGCCACCATTTTACCGGCTTTATTTTTACAAGCTCACGCAATAGTTTTACAAGCGACGGCTTGCCGTAAATATCCTGCCCGTAGGCGGTAGTATCCTGCGCGATAAGCGAAATTTCTTTTACGCCGGAAGAGGCAAGCGCGCGGGCTTCCGCCACAATATCTTTAACCGGTTTTGAGCGGAAAGGGCCGCGTATCGACGGGATTGTACAGTAAGCGCAGCAATTGCTGCAGCCGTCGGCAACTTTTAAATAGGCGCTGTGCGGCGCGGTAAGCCGCATTTTATACTTTGGCGCTTTCAGCATGCGCGGAACCGGGTTGAAACAGTGTACCGGTGTTCTTATAATCCGGTCAATTTTATCTATTTCGCTGAGGCCGATAAACGCGTCCACGGCCGGATATTTGCGCGGCAGGATTGCTCCTTCTTTCTGCGTCAGGCACCCGGAAACTATTATTTTTTTAATTTTTCCGGCGGCTTTAAGGCGGGCGGCGCGTCTTATTTCCCGGCCAGCCTCAACCCGCGCGGGTTTTATGAAAGCGCATGTGTTGATTAAAATAACGTCGGCTTCTTTTTCCGACGGAACAATTTTAAACTTTTTATGAGCCAACAGCCCGAGCATTTCTTCCGCGTCGGCAAGATTTTTGCTGCACCCGAGACTGACAATAAAAACTTTTTCCATAATATATTTTAGAAATTTTTTACCGTCCGTGCCCGCCGCCTCCGCCGGAACCTCCTCCTGAAAACCCGCCCCCGCCGGAGCCGCTGTGCCCGCCGCCGCCGGAACTTCTTTGTACAGGCGCGGCAGAGTTTATGGCGTGGATAAGCGCCGCGCTTCTTACAAAATCCCGTCCGCCGGCTTTTGCTACGGTTTGTTCTATAGCGGCGGCGGATACTATGCCTTCAAACTTTTTAAACCATTGGTTTTCCATATCAAGCGCGAAAGCATAGGGCAGATAATCCGCAAAAATACGCTCCGCGTCCGTAGGGTCGGAAACAGCCACGCGGCCTTCCTCCGCCGTTGACATATATAGTTTGAAGCCGTTTATCTGGTTTACAAGAACGCGGCCAGGTTCCGTGTAAATATTCATTATAACGGAGCCGTAAATTATAAAACAAATAATTGAAAGTACAGTTATTACCGGGGGAACAAAACCCAGCATAGTCGCCATATAAGCAATCCCGGATATTAACATTAACCACAGAGGCCCGAAAAATATAATTAATATACAGCCTAAAAGTTTATTTACAAACAAATATAAATAAGACCACAGCGCTAAACCGATAACTGTTGCGGCAAAAAATATCGGGTTAAGAAAAAATATAGGCAAAAGCATGCATAATATTATTGAAGCGTGAACGATAATGGGCTTTGCGTTTTTTGTGACATATGGTTTAAGACCTTCCTTAAGATATTTTTCCACGGCGCTCATTGCTTTTGATATTAAACCGTAATTCGCCTCCGATATTTTAAAAGGACTGCTGTTTATCATTTCCATTATGCCGCGTTCTTCCGGGAACATATTATCCGTATTATCATCCACTTTGTTGAGAAAAGTGTCTGTAGACTGGAGAAAATCCATCTTATTCTGCGTTATCGTTATTTTGCCTTTCATGGCAAGGCTTATCATTGCGGCGCAGAACGCCTTTTGGTCCGGATTTTTGCGTATTACCGTGCGCATAAAAGCGGGCGAAACATCTTTCGGCGGCGCGTATTCGGCGACAACAGTCTCATAGGGATTTTTACAGATTTTTTTCCATTTAATAAAGCTGTATATTACAAGCGCCAGGAATAAAAGTATGTACGCGGCTTTTGTATACACGGTATCATACTTAGGCTTTTCAACAGCCGCTTTCGCCGGTTTTACTACCACGCCTTTCTGCCACGGCACCGCGACGGTAAAACCCTCGCCTGGCATAAGAGGACGGGTGGTTTCAAATTCTAAAGGGCCGGTTGTCGCGGCCATTGTTGTTTTGCTTCCCTCGCGGCCCGTGTAGGTGGATATTTTACCCTGTATCGCGTTTGCCCCTTCGGGCAGAGTTATTTTTATTGACGCGTTATCTATGACAAAATCCCAGTCAGAACCGGTTACGTTCCAGTAAACCTCGTCGTAATCATCAAAAAAACCGACGACGTTTCCCATCGTATAAGAAAGTTTATATGTGTGGATGCCGTGGGTTAAAAAATTATCGTTGCCGAAATTAATTTCAATATTACCGCCGGAGTGTTCAATAAAATACGGGTGGGGCTTGCCGTCCATTTCAAGAGAAGTTACTATTACCAGTTTTTTGCTGTCAGAAGGCAAAACGCGCACAATGCCGCGGCGTATTTTTTGGCCTTGGGCGTTTACGGTTATCTGTTCAGACACATCTACGGAGGCGTTTTTGTTTACCTGAAGAGCGGAGTTAAAAGATATAACCCGTTCCTGCGTGTCAGCCGCATACGACAGCGAGGCGGCTAAAAAAACTAGAGAGAATATTAGGATTTTTTTCATAACGATATTATATCAGTTTAGGTAAAATAGTTTAGTATCTTTACCTAATTTACTATAAAAGTAAAATAAGCTGGCGGGCGCGAATGTCGGCCAAAGATTTGGGAGCCGTTAATCAGTTTTTAGAATAAAAAAACCCGCGCTGTTTAGCGCGGGTTTTTTTATTTCTAAAACTGAACTTAACAACCGCCTTGCGGGACGGGAGCTGCGCCGGGCGCCGCCGGCTGGCCGAAATACTCAAAACCCGGAACGTTCGCGGCTAAAGAACCAAAATCCATTACAGATTGGCCCTGCCAGACTATCGTCGGGGAAGCGTTTACGCCGAACTGAGAGCCGTAAACGGCGTCTTTCTGAAGAATGCTAATGCCGAGCTGCTTATTGCTTTTGACAACAGCCGTGTCAATGCCCGCTTTTTTGGCCGCGGTTTCCCAGCTGACGTTCAGGTCTTTGTTTCTCTCTTCAAGATATTTCCAGAATTTCGCCGGGAACTTATTCTGTATAACCGCCTGGATTATGTCTTCGTCCACTTCGGCCTGGCCGTGGAGGCTCTGGAATGTCCCGTTCCCCGTATCGCTGACGATAAAGTGCACGTTAACGGTAACGTCTTTAGGAAACTTATTCTTGTTTTTGGCCTCAATAATTTTGTTCTCCGCCATAACGCCGAACGGACAGTGGGACATTACAAAAAGGTCAAGCTGGTTTTTCTGCACAGGCTTGTCCATATATAAACCCTGGCGAGTCTGTTTTGCAAAAACTATATAATCCCCGACGGTCTGGATAAAGCCGGATTGAATATGCTGGCCGAATACTTTTATCATATCATCCGTCTTTTTGATGAGGTAAACCGGCATATAACTCATGTCAATGCCTGAAAATTCAGGTTTGCCTTTCGCGTCGGCAACGTCAATTTTCTTCACGTTCGCTTTCGCGTCCGGCAGCGTTTTCTGTATAAATTGCGTAAGCCCCTGCGTAAGCCCCGGATCTTCCACGCCGGTGCCCGGCGCGGCGGTCGTTTGAATGATTACCATGTCAAAGGTTACCGGTTTTTTTGCTTCGTCTTTTCCGCATTTGCAGCAACCGGCCGCAAACGCAATCATCGCCGCTACGGCGACAAATAAACTTAATTTTTTCATTTCAATACTCTCCTGTTTATTTTACGTCTTCCAAATCCAGTTTCAGGCCTTTCATGCCGACGGCGCAGAGAAAATTATATACAAAAGCTCCTATTACCGCGCATATCATAATTATTAAAGTTTTTACTATCGCTATAAAAACCGCCTGCATAAGAACGTTAAAAAACGGACTGTCAGACGGAGTGAAAATCATGGACAGGCTGCTTATCAGCATTATTATAAAAACAGCCGGCGCAAACGCGGAAGTGAGCAGCGACACTATACTTATCTTTTTAATTTCTATTCTCATAGTTTTCTCCTAAATTTTATAATACCTTTTTTATTTATCGGGCTCAAGAACTATCATTGTCCTCAGCTCTTCTTCCTGCGCGGGCAGCTGCACGGCTTTAATTATATATTTCGTGTTGCCGACGGAAGTCTCGCCTCTAAAAACTTTTCCCGGAGTGTCCATCGCTTTGCCTATTATCGTGATAACCTCTGACTGCTGGCCGTCAAAAATATCCAGCAAATGCAGCGGGCCGTCTTTTTTAACGTTTATCTCAAAATTGGCGAACATAATATTGTTGTCGTTATCCACGACGACGGCGCGCGAACCTTTTGATATCGCCGCAGCCAGCAGCGCTTTCCACCAGAGCTGTTCAGTTTCCTCTTTCTTTTTGGTCTGCGCTTCCTGGCCTTTAAATTCTTTTTTAATGCGCGCCAGAAACCCGGACACGGATTCGGCCACGCCGCCTATTTCGTCGTTACGCTCTTTATAATTAAGTTTTAAATCTTTAAGCGAAATCGAATCCACGGCCCCCGCCAGGTTGTTGAGCGGGCTTACCACTTTTACATAAATAAATATATACAGGATTAGGCCCATTATGATAAATATTACCACGCAGCTGGAGGCGTAGCGGACCATAGCGCTGCTTATCAGTTCTTTGGCCGACTGGCGCGATACCTGCAGGTTGACTATGCCGACCACCTCGTCCTGCGCGGCGCGCAGCGGGAAAGCCATGTCATAATACATGCTGCTGCCGTACATTACAACCCTGGGCATCTGTTTCATATAAGCCTGGGCGACGGCGTTAGTCGCGAAAACGTCCTGTGAGCGCGCGTCGTCATAACTCAGTCCCATATAGTCCCCGACTTTATGCCAGCGCACGGACGCGTCCCTGTTCAAATATATAATGCTCTGTATTCTGTCGTCGGAACTTAGCCAGTTATTCATCATCTGGACTTCGTTAAAAGTTACGCTGGGTTTGTTGGCCGCCAGCGCCGCAATCATAACCGGCGCGCGGGCGCGCACTTCTTCGGAGATTTCCTGCTGAAGTTTTTCGTCAAACACAAATTTGAACATATTGAAAAAGAATATACCGCCGACGATGGCTACATAAAGCGCCGTCGCCGCGTAAGCTACAAACCATTTTAAGCTGAGCCTCATTTAATTACCTCCGCACCAGGGTGTGTAGATATACATAACACGCCCGCGTTTGGCTTCGCCAAACCCTTCGGGCTGCAACAGATTTTTGGTAAATTTTTATTTTTTTGTTCCTTACATAGCCAACGCTATGCTCGTCACAAAAAAATAAAAATTTCCTCAAAAATCTGAGCAGCGCGGGCGTGTTATGTATATCTACACACCCTAAAACGCTAAAGTCTCCTCTATTTTTCTAAGACCGGTCGCCGCCTCGGTATTGCCCGGGTCCAGCTGTTTGGCGGTAGTCCACTCTTTGCGGGCGGTTTCATAATCTTCGTCGTTATAAGCTTTTATGCCTCTCTGGTAAGCTTCCTGGGAAAGGCGTTTGTTTTCCTCCGACACGCGGCCGGAATCAACCGTCGGCAGCGTGGTCTGGAAAGTAGCCTGCTCGGTAGGCGGCGTGAAACCCGCGCCGTATCCTTCCGTACCCGCAGTACCGGCTGCGCCGGTTCCCGCACCGGTTGTTGTCTTTGCCGGCGGAGGAGCGTTTTTGGCCGCGTTCGCTTTCTTTATAGCGGCGTCAAGCGTGCCGCTGTCATAACCCCAGTTTTTGGCTTCCTGCCAGTTGGCTATGGCGTTGTCATATTTGCCGGCGGTATAGGCTTTATTGCCGGAGCTGACGTAACCTTTGCCTATCGCGTCCCTGAGCTGGGCGGAATATTGGGCCGCTTTAGGTTCGCCCGGCTGTATTTTTAAAGCTTTCTGGAAAGAATCATAAGACGCCAGCAGATTGCCGTTTGTATAATTTTCAACCCCTTCTTTCATGGCAGCCTGCAGGTCCGCGTCTTTAACCTGTTTTTCCGCCTTTGTTATTTTTGAGACGAGCGCGCCGTCGTCTTTTCTTATAAGCAGCGCGTTATACCACTGGTCCAAAGCCGTCTGGTAATCCTGCTGGGAATAAGACGCGTCCCCGCGGCGGTCATATTCCGTCGCTATTTCTTTGTCGATTTTGGCAACCCAGTTTCTGGCGTCCTGGTCAGTCGGGCGTATGGCCAGAACTTCTTTATATTTGTCCTGCGCTTCTATAAGACGGCCGGACGAATATAAACTCTGCGCGTCGGTCTTTTTGGCGGACAAAATTTCAGCTTCGCTTACGGTGCCGTACGTGCCCATGCGGTGCGCCTGGTCCGCGAGGGTGCGTGCGTTTTTAAATTCCGGATCTATTTCCAAAATAGACTGAGCAAGCTCCTGCGCGCGCTGGAAGTCCCCGCGTTTATAAAACAGGTAAGCGTTTTCATAAACTATACCGAGCGTGTAATTTTGTATTCTCTGCTTTTCAAGCTGTATCGTCGAAAGATATTGTTTTTTATCTTCGACTTTGTTCATTGTGCCCATGGAGAATTTGCTCAAATCAAGCATCATGCCGGGCTCTTTGCCGCGGTTTCTGATGCGGTCCTGACCGAAAGCGGCGGCGGTTAAAAGGGTTATTAAAGCTGTTATTATTATTTTTTTATTCATTATAGTACTCCGTCCTCAAATCTTTTTCCTCTCCCTGAAAGGGAGAGGAGACAGGTGAGGGTTTTATACACAACATGTGCCGTAAATCTATTCAAGGCCCCGCCTTTCCTGGGCCGATAAGGTAAAAATCCTAAGTTGATGAACAACAATATGTTGTGTACATATTGTGTTCAGAACCCTCACCCTGCCCTCTCCCTTTCAGGGCGAGGGAAAAAGCTAAAATCCCAATCCTCCGCTGGACATAATATCCTTCACCATAGGCGCCATAATCAAAATAAATACCGTCGGAAAAATACAGAAAAACAGAGGGATTAACATTTTTGTGCTTGCCTGCGCGGCAAGCTTTTCGGCTTTGTTCATGCGGCGCACGCGCAGGTCAATTGAAAAATTACGGAGTAAATCAACCAGGCTTGTGCCCAGTTCGTCCGACTGCACTATCAGGCTGACGAAAGAGCGTATTTCCTGCACACCCGTGCGCGACGCCATTCTTTCAAGCGCTTCGCGGCGGGAATAGCCTAGTTTGACGTCATTTAACATTTTGCCTATTTCCTCTTCCAAAATTGTTTTCTCTTTCGCTATTTTTATAATTCTGTCAAACGCCGTCATATAGTCAAGGCCGGATTCTATGATTAACGCCGTCAAATCCACCGTCGTGGAAAAGTTACCCAGCATGTCCCGCTGTCTTTTTTCTATCCTTGATTGTATCAGCCACGACGGCACATAAAAAGCAATCAGCATCAGAATTATTAAAAATATTATAGATATTACGGGCGTCCACGTCCACATCCTGAAAAGAAGAAAAAATATTACAGGCATCACAAAAGCCCAGATAATCCTTTCAACAAGCAAGTCCACCGGCAGCGGCTTTTCCGGGCTGCCCAGCAAAAGATGCTGTCCTTCAAGAGTTTTTTCAAGTTTAAAAGCTTCCAGAATATAGAGGCAGAACCTGCCCCACAAAGTTTTCTGGTCCAGCCTGGCAAAACTGGAAGACGCTTTTACGCGCCGCGCTTCTATGTCCGACACGGCCATGCCCTGTTCCTCGGGCGTAAGCAAAGCAAGCACCGCGGCAAACACGCAGAGGCTGCCTAAAATTAAAACTATCTGCAAAAATACCGTCACGCCGTTTGACATATCAGACCTTTATCTCCCCTAATTTGCCAACCCATCTTATTCCCAGGAAAATCCAGAATATGCAGAACACCAATACGAAAAAACCCAGGCCGGTGGTATAAAAATTTATCATCGTCGCCGGCCGGAATATAAACACTACAAATACCATAAGCCACGGCATTATGGCGACGACGACGGACTGTATCCTCTGCTGCGCCGTCATAGTCTGCAGTTTATCTTCAAGCTTACTTTCTTCGCGGATGGTTTCGACTATGCGCTCAAAAATTTTAGTCAGATTGCCGCCGACCTGGCGCTGCAAGACTATAGCTTTTATCATATAAGACAAAAGACGGTTGTCAAGCCTGTCTTCCATGCCCGAGAGCGCGCTCTCAAAACTGGCGCCCAGGCGGTAATTTTTAATGACAAGCGAAAATTCGTCCGCTATCGGCGGGCGCATGTCTTTGGCGACCATTTCAAAAGCCTGCACAATGTCCATGCCCGCTTTAAGAGAGTTGGAAAGCAGAATAAGCGCGTCCATAAGCTGCG
This sequence comes from Elusimicrobiota bacterium, assembly GCA_009778915.1. Lineage (GTDB taxonomy): Bacteria > Elusimicrobiota > Elusimicrobia > Elusimicrobiales > Elusimicrobiaceae > Elusimicrobium. The sequence continues at coordinate 177,663 of WRFH01000001.1, read as the reverse complement.
AATTAATTCGCTCCCCGCGCCAGCGCTTTAAAGTCCTCAGGAAAACACCGGGCACGCTCCTGGCGGCCATTACGCCGAAAAACGATATAATCGCAAAAGCCAGAAGACCAGAAAAACCGCCCATCGCGAACCCGAACAGCGCGCCTATAAGCATGAAGAACGCCACCGTACCAACAACTATATATTTAACGTTCCAGGTTATAAACTGCCGGTTAAAATCTTCCGCCCAGTCATTGCTCCGTTTTACATATTTGGCGAAAGAACCGGAAATATCGTCCTCCATGTTTACTATAGTAAAAAACACGCCGAAGAAAACCGCGAAAGTTCCGACAAAAATCAAAATCCACGCGGCCATATTCGGCTGCGTCGCGGCGTTAAGAGTTTTGGAATCCGCCGCGAAAGGCACCGGCTCGCCGAAAAACTGTTCAAAAAAACCGTTTGACAAAAGCGCGACGCCGTCAGCCGCTTTTCTGAATTTATCCTCGCGCTCGACGGCCTGGCCGTTAAATGACGCCACGGCGCTTTCCATCTGGGAATTAATAAGGTCAAACGTCGGCAGCAGACTTCTGGCGCGGCCGCCGAAAGAGTCCCTCGCGCTGTAAAGTTTGTCGCCGACTCTGATTGGCGTGTTAAGACGGTCTATCGAAATTAAAAAATTTACTTTGATGGTAATATAATTTGTAGACAGCGCGCTTGAGGCCGTCCCCGAAAGGTCACCGTCATACATTTTTTGCGTGTAATTTAAAAATTCGTAGATATTCGCAAGAGCGGTGTGCCAGACCGTCGCTTCCGTCAAAGTCTGTTTGCTGACTGGGTCATATACGACGGAGCGCTGGTTCATTTTAGGAAGTTCGTCAAGCAGCCACTGCGGCGGGGTTATAGTCTGCGCCGCGCCGGTAGGCGAACACGCTGCGGATAATGTCTGCGGAGTGTTAACGGTGTTAGAGTCTGTAAAATTCCACAGTATTCTTACTCTTTCCATGGCGCAGCTTATCATCTGTTTTTCCGAGGCGCTGAAAGGCTCCGCAAAAACAGGCGCGGCTAAAAACGCTATGGACAGAATAAGAAAAAACTTCTTCATTACTTACCTTCCTGCTGCGGCGGGTTAGGGGGTAAAGGCGCACCCTCGGGTACGGCCGGCGCAAAAAGAGTTTCCGGCAGTTTAATGCCCTTTGATTTAAATTCGTCAAAAAATATCGGCAGCCTGCCGGTGGCCGCGAAATAGCCGTTTACTTTGCCGGTATTTTCGTCAATGCCGGTCTGCGTGTAACGGAAAAGGTCATTAGTCACTATATGCCCGTCGGTCTGCCCGGCTATTTCAGTTATATAGGTAACTTTTCTGGTACCGTCTGAAAACCTTGACAGCTGGACTATGAGGTTAACGGCGGAAGACACCATTTCGCGTATGGCCCATATAGGCAGGTCCGCGCTGGCCATCATGCACATGGCTTCAAGACGCGTAAGACTGTCTTTAGGATTATTGGCGTGGATAGTGGCCAGAGAACCGTCATGGCCGGTGTTCATCGCCTGCAACATGTCCAGCGCTTCGGAGCCGCGGCACTCGCCTACCACAATGCGGTCCGGCCTCATACGCAGGCAGTTTCTTACCAAATCTCTGATTGTAATTTCGCCTTTGCCTTCAATGTTCGCAGGTCTGCTTTCTAGAGAAACCCAGTGCACCTGCTGCAGCCGCAGTTCCGCCGTGTCTTCGACGGTGACAATGCGCTCCGTCGCCGGAATATAACTTGACAAAGCGTTTAAAAATGTAGTTTTACCGGTGCCGGTGCCGCCGGAGATTATCACGTTTTTTCTTATCCTGACGCACTGCTCCAGAAATTCCATGCACTCCCTGCTTATGGTGCCGAATCTGAAATAATCTTCCGGCCCGAAAGGTTTTTGCGAAAATCTTCTGATAGTCAGCGTAGGGCCGGAGACGGCAAGCGGCGCTATAATAGCGTTAACGCGGGAACCGTCTTTAAGACGGGCGTCCACCAAAGGAACAGACTCGTCAATGCGTCTTCCCAGCGGGGCGACTATGCGTTTGATTACCTGCAAGACCTGGTCGTTATTTCTAAATCTGTATTTTGTCAGCGTCAGTTTGCCTTTTTGTTCTATAAAAATTTTGTCAAACGCGTTAACCATGATTTCCGTTACGCCCGGGTCCCTCATCAAACCTTCCAGCGGACCTAAGCCTAAAATTTCGTCCAGCAGTTCCGTCGAAAATCTTAACCTCTGGTCTCTTGAAAACTGCAGGTTCGGCTGGCGCTGTAAAATTTCTTCAATAATCTCAGACACTCTTTTTCTGGTCTGTTCGCTGTTTGATTCATCGCTTATTACAATGCGTTCGGTTTCAAGAGTTCTGATAACGTCTTTATGCACTCTTTGCTTAAGTTCGTCCCAGAAAGAAATTTTGGCGTTGTCTTCTTCCGTCGCTTCATGTTTGAACGTAGGCGCCGCGCCGCCGGTCACCCCGCCGACAACCGCGTTCCAGACTTCTTTGGAAGCCTGGGTAAATTCCTCGTCGGACACACTCGTCATCCAGTCCCGCATCGACGGCGTAACTGCCGAAATTCTGTCCATAAGCACTTTAAGGCCTTCCGAAACCCACTGCGACTGCGGGTTGCTCAAAGCCTCTATTTCGCGGCGGTTGGAGGCCGCCATAACGCTGTCGTCCCACGGCAGGAAAACGGAAATTTCTTTGCCTAAACTTATAAAAAATTTGTCAACTTCTTCGTACGGTATGGAGCCGGGCATGTCGTACATATTGCAAATGACTTCCACGCGCTCCAGCGGGTAACTCATATCTTTATAATCGTTAAACATTTTAACCGTCGTGTTTAAATGGTTGCGCGTGGCCTGCGTTACCCAGAAAATTTTGTCCGCTATGTCAAAAGCAAAGGACTGCATGGGGAAAGAAGAATCAATATCCAAAAATATGTCAAAAGTCTGCGACAGGCGGGATAAAATAGGCATTAAAAGTTTAGGGCTTATGGCCGCGACCTGCGCCCTGTTGTTGCCCAGCGGCATTACGCCTACGCCGTACTGCGACATTGAAATCTTGCCGCGCAAAAGGCCGCCCGCGACGGCAATGGTGGTGGAGCCCAAACTTTTAACAATGTCCGCAACGGTTACCGGCGTTCTGATGTCCAGATAAAAAGTATGTTCCTGCCGCGCCAAAGGATCCAGCGGCACTATGAGAACGGGCCTCTTCTGCTGCCCGGCCCACAAAACCGCAAGATTAAGAAGCAAAGTAGTGCGCCCCGCGCCCTCTTTAGGGCCGGAGAACGCTATTATTTTGCCCTCAGGTTTTGCTGCGGTGGATGTTAAATCGTCCATTAATTTACTCCACTATCTCGACTGTGACAAACAGGAACAGCGAACTCTGCTGCTCAACCACGTCCTTCGTGCTGAAAAGCCCGCCTATAAGCGGCAGTTTGCCGATGAACGGAATTCTGCCGACGGCGACGTTGCGCGTCGAACTTTTTAAACCGCCTATTACCAGCGTCTCGCCGCTGTTAAGCTCAACCTGCGTCTCGATTTTTCTTTTGGTAAACGACGGGACAGTCGAAGTACCCACGACGACAACCCTCGAATAATCCGGCGCGGAAACTTCAAGGTTTACCTGCAGATTTATTATATTGCCGCGCTCTCTTATAATGGTAGGCATCACGCTTAAAATAATACCGTAATCGTTCATCTGCGTGCCTATGGCGCCTGTAGGTCCCACTTCCGGCAGAGGCACCTGGCCGCCGACGGTGATATTCGCGCTGGTGCCGCTTTTGGTTACTATTTTCGGGTTGGAAAGTATTTGCGCTTTGCCTTCGGTTTCCATAAGGCTCAGGCGCGTGGTGAGAGCCGTTTTCCTCTCAAACTGACCGAGTTCCAATATGCCCGGAATATCTTTTTCGGCAAAGTCTATAATGTTGAACCAGGAAAAACCTACCGTGCTTTGCAGCGTGCCGCTGATTTCAACTATATCGGCGCTGACGGAAACCATATCCGTGTTACGCGCGTGCAAAGCTGGAGTCAGCGCCGCCGTAAGCAGGATTGCCGACAAAATTCTCGTGGTAAATTTTAATTTTTTCATCATAATTTCCTGTTATCTGAATAATTCCGCAATACTTGCCACCTGAACCGGGCCGGCGTTAAGGTCGTCGCGTCTTCTTACAACCAAAGTTATGGTTCCCTCTTCTTTCGCAAGCGCCAGATACTGCGCGTCTTTCGGCGCCAAAGCAAGGCTGACCGCCGTATTATCGTTAAAACTGTTCGCGCTTACCTGATTGTTCGCCTTAGCCTGGTCCGCGCTTATGCCCTGGCCAAGGTCGTTGCCTACGCCTAAAACTCTTACTTTCTGTAAAATAGTCGCCGTGATTCTTTCTTTATTGCCGGTGCTTTTCATAACGGCTTCAAACGTAAGAAGAACGTCGATTAAATCATCCGGCTTCAACAAATTGGCCACGGCGGACGGAACGTCCGTCAGAACAAAACCCCTCCAACCGGGAGTAACGCGGGAACTTAAGCCCGCGTCCGGGCTTAACGTCGTCAAAGCGGCTTTGGTAATCTGGTTGCCGCGCGGGATGGCTATTTTCGTCACAAAATTATTCTGGAGTTTGGTAATATCGGAGTCTTTGGACGCGGGCAAATAATCTTTCTGCAAAAATTGGGCGGGAATCTGCACCCTGTACAGGTCATTGCTGTCAAGCACTTTTCTTTCGGGCAGGTCGCGCTTAGCGACGACGGCCCACTCAAGCCTGCTGCTTTCCTGGAATTTGCTCTGGTTAGAAGATAAAATTAACATATATATTACCGCCGCAATTATGGCGACGACAAGGGGAATAAGTACGCTCTTCTTCATTTTGACTCCTGTAAAACCGAAAATAATAAATCAAAAATTTTATTACGTCTTTTTCATTCTCCCTCTCCCTCAGAGGGAGAGGAAAACCTTTTTTAGGCTCCGGCTCAGTTTATCAACGGTCTTTCCACCGGCATTCTTACGGCGGCTTTCAAATATTTCATGCCTAAATATTTAGGCTGGTCCGCCAGCAGCCAGCTGGTGCCCGGGAAAATCAGCCGCACCGGGTAAGTCACTTCCACAATAACGTCTTCGTTAACATGCGTCGGGTTCTGCGCGTCATAGCTCGTCGTCTCAAGCCTTGTCGTAAACGTCAGCCTGTCGTTGCGGCCGGCAAACATCAGGTCCGCCTGGTCGCGGAGTTTGCTGTCTATCAGACTCTTGTCCGTCGGGCCGCCCATCTTTGTTACGCCCACCATGCCGGCAACCCTGGCCATCTCATACGCGGCGTGGTGGGCGAGTATTGTATGATAAGCTATGTTACCCAATTCCAATACGGAAAAAAGCATCAGCATGAAAAAGGGTAATATCATCAATAATTCTACTGTAGTCTGCCCCCCGCGCCCGCGTATCATACGCTAAAACTACATGCTCTGCACGCCGCCGAAGATTTTGGTTTTGATTTTGTCAAACAAATCAGGCATGAAACTTTTAAATAAAGCGCCCGCGGCTACCGCGACGACAATAATAACGCCCAGCATCAGCAGGTACTCGACAGTTCCCTGGCCTTTTTTGTCTTGAAGCCGCGCTTTAATGTCGTTCAAAGCCATCTGCATTTTTATGTAATATTTCATTTTTTACGTCCTCCGTTTTTAAAACCGTCTTTTGAATTTTATTTAGCGTCGTACACCGTTAAAATTAATTTCGCGCCCTGCTCAAACTGCAAAGGCACTATCCTTGAGTATGAAATATAAAATCCCAAGAGCAGAAAAAACAACATTGCCGTCGTAATAATATATTCAACGGTGGTCTGCCCTTTTTTATTTTTCAAATTCATACGTTACTTCCTTGCAAACTAAAACTGCACGCCCACCGCTATATTATAGACGGTGCCGAACGCGCCGTAAGGCGTCATGGCAAAATCTATAGTCGTACCGTAGCCGAAAACTTCGTCGCTGTATAATCCGAAACCGAAAGAGACGTTTGAAGTTTTATCAAGACCGACTTTAGACGTCCAGCTGCTCTCGTTCGTGCCTGCCTGGTCGCGCGAATAATAGCCGGCGCGCAAATCAAAGCGGGCAACCTGTAATAAATCTTCCGGTATATGTATTTCAATGCCAGCGCCGTATTGCAGACGGTAATCGGTATATTTAATAGCTTCGCCTATAAGCGTGTAATATTTGGTTTTAATATGCGCGCCGCCGCGTAAGCCCGTCGGGACTTCATTGGTGTCTCCTATATTTATCATGGCCGCGCCCAAACCAAATACGCCGAAATCAAGTTTGCCGCCGACGTCAAACGCTATGTTGTTATAGGTATTGGTGTCCAAATTTTCATTAATATATTTGAACGTGCCGCCTATTTGCAGAAAATTGTCAAAAAACCCGCGGGCAAGTGACACGGTGCCGACAAAGTTCCTGACGTTAATATCATTGCCCTGCGACTGCGGAACGCCGAACTCGTCCCTTCTGTCAAGGCCGCTGATATCCATATAATTGCCGCTTACCGCCAATATCGTTTTGCCCATAGGCTGGACGTAGGCAAGAGTTCTGGCCGTATAATCGCCTATCCACTGCAAATAAGAAACGTGTATTTCTTTATTGGTGGCCGTGGAGAGGCCGGCCGGGTTCCAGTAAATCGCGTCCGCGCCGTCGGCCAGAGAAACATAAGCGTTGCCCAAAGCCTGCGCGCGCGGGGAGCCCGCCGGTATTTTTAAAAACGCGCTCGCGCTGGTGCCCGCGCTGGGGTCACCGTCGGCGAAAGCGTAAGGGGTTAATGCCGTAAGCGTCAGAACTGTTAATATTTTGAATTTATTCATGTTTTATACCTATGGTATTACAATTTTGACAACTTTCTGGCAATGTTCTCTGCCTCCGCCCGTTGCCTTAAAGTCAACCAAGCCTAAATAAACGCCCCTTGCCACGGTTTTGCCGTGGTCGTTTTGTTTATTCCATTCGCAGCGGACCGCCGCGTTGCGCAGGTTAGGTTCCGTCGTCTGTATCGTCGGCTGATTTACGCCCGGCTGCAGCGTGCTGCCTATGTTATTGTCAGGCTGTATGGCAAGACTGCTGCCCATAGTGGTCTGGTTCCCGTTCTGGTCAATGCACGTGTAGCCCTGTTCCCTTACAAGGTCACCGGCTATGTTGTAAATCTTAATTGACATCTGTCCGGGCACCGGCGTTTTGGTTACTTCAAATTTGCCGCTGGCGGCTTTTAGAGGATTGGGGTAGAAGATAACCGTCTTCTGCCAGTCGGGGCAGACAAACTGCCCGTCGCCCCTTGCCACCACAAACTCGCCGACGAAGTTACCGTAGCTCGTCCAGTCCGCGACGTAGCCTATGTCGTCGATATCACCGTAGAAAGAGTCTATGTGGCTGGAATTATTTTGCAGAGCAGTCACTATCCTGAACGGATAAATACCGTCCGGCACGTCCTGCATGGCAAAATCTTTGCCGTCCCATGTTTCCTCAATGTCCGTATTAGGCGTCCTCATGCCGGTGATAGCTTTAACCAGCAGTTGGCGCTCGTTGGAGCCGGAAGCGTTGGGGTTCGTGCACGTTATAGTCCTGTTCGGCGACGCGCCGGCTATATTGCCGGTTTCTCCCGACGGACACCCGTAATTCGCGGCAGTCAGCTGGGTAGTACACGCTTTTACGCTCTGCGACGCCGTTTCCTGGCAGAGTATGTAATTTAGCGAGCCGTTGCTGACTACGCCGGTCTGGTAATTTGTTATATAGGTTCCAGGCTTAAATATTTGTATGGCCACTTTCATCGGGACTGAAATCTGATAGGCTATCGTCCCATTCTGATTTCTTTGCTGTATATCCTGTATAAACGTGTCAAACACCTGGAACAGATTACCTTCCAAAAGTCTTGTTTCCGTGGCTTCATACACGGACGGACAGGTTATATTGCCGGCAGTTGCGTTAGGTATACCGGTTGAGCCGTCCTGGCATACCCATTTCACCGCGCCGCTAAGCTGTCCGGGCGAGCACGTGTTGGCGCTGCCTACGCCCGTTGCTGTACAGACAATCTGCGTTCCCTGATAAGACCACTGGCTGTTAACATTAAGAGGATACCCGTTAGCCTGCAGCAATACCGTATAAGCGCCGTTAGCGCAGTAGCGGCCATTGTCGTCCTTACCGTCCCAGAATACTCTGGAAGCAATATTGCCGGTATAAATATTCTGATAACCGAACGGGCCGAAACTTGTGTTCTTTAACACGCGGCAGACAGGCTGCGGAGCCAGCAGATTGCCTAACGCGTCTGTCGGCAGAGTATTGCCATAGCAGTCTTTTCCGTCGCGCGATATTATGGATATATCAATCTGCGCGGTTCTGGACGGCGTGAACTGAATAGTGTACGCCGGGACTTTTACGGTTTCCGTCGAGTGGAACATTTTCGGGTTAGTAGGTGAAATTATAATGCTGTTCGCAAGGAAATACACCGGCCCGCGGGTTACGTTAATAAGGCCCGTAACGTGGTCAGACGCGTAAAGTGTTTTATAACCGCACTTTGAATCGCCCGTACCTACGGATGAGCCGGCCGTGCCGGTCGTACAATCCGGGCTGGTGCACACCGTGCCGGTACCGACAGTGGTCGACGGCACAAAAGCCGCGCTGCAGTCAGGCGTATTCATAAGCGACGGCGTAGCGTCGGTATCATAATAAAATGTAGCCGGGTCAACGGCTTTACCTATTATTATATAAGGATACTGGCCGTCAGAGACATAACTGTTGTCCGACTGTCTCGTGCCGTCCCATGATTCCTGGTTTGCCAAACCTTCGCCGGGTTTAATGCCGCGGAAAGTTTTAATAGGCACTGCCGGCTGGCCGGTATTGGGGTCAATAATATTCGTCAGTATGCCGTTAAGCAGGCCGCTGGCGTCAGTGCCCATAACCGGCGGCCAGGGCTGCGTTTTGTCATTTGGTATGACTACGCCCTTATCATATATAAATATACTGGTGTCCATTGTCTTGGTAAGCGCGTACGTCAGCTGCGCTTCCGAATTGGTCTGGTCCAGCAGCGGCGTGTCGGACACGTCGACTATTCTGAAAATATCTATAGGGAATAACGCCGTCTGGCTGTACTGTATCGTAGGATCAATAGGGTCCTTCGTAATAACTTCAAAAGTATAAGTGCCGGGGCCGACAAAACGGCCGTAGTCATCCTTACCGTCCCATGTATACTGGTTCATCTGCTGTGCAACCTGCACTTCATTATTAACCAAAGTTTTTACGACGACATTTCCCGTGTTTTTAATACGCGCGATAACCGGCGCTTCGCGCGAAATCGAATAACGGAACACAAACGGGTCCAGCCCGTAAGCGATAGGGCTTGAGCCCATTGTGGAATACCCGACGGGCTGTATGGTAATATCCACCTGCCCGCGGTTAACGGGAATAATGCCGTTGTTATACATTCTTGTTTTTACGGCGTCAAATTTTTCGCAGCCGTTAATACCGTCAGTACCGACAGGCGTGGTAACAAAACTGCCGCTGTTGTTAATATAACAGGCTTTATTTACATATTGGTCAGGGCTTCCGTCAGCATTCTGATAAGGTATTTCCGCCCAAATTACATAAACATAATCCCCGTCGGGCACATATTCGCCGTTGGCGTAGGTAGCTCCGCTGAAATTACAGCCGTTAACCTGATTACACCTGCCGTCCCATTTGCTAAATACTTCCGGATTAACTGTTCTTCCGGGTTTTTGTTCTTTTGAATCATAAATAAGGGTGCCTTTAAAACCAGCGCCCGGAACTAATTCCGGCGGAAGGCCCAGACCGCCGTTAGGCGTATACATAGCCAACGAACCAGCCGGCGCGGTAAAAGTCGTACCCGGGGAATAAACGCGGAAGTACACAGTTGCCGCTTCGGTCAACATATAAGAGATAGACGCATAAGCGGTAGACTGTTTGTTAAGACCGGTAACCACGAGGTCAGTAAGTTTTAAAGGGTCTAAAGACATTTGGTATTGCTTAGGTCTGGATGTATCATTACCCCATTGGTCGGTAGCGTTGGCGGTTATGTTTACTACATAGTTGCCGCGCGGCAAAAGGCGGCCCTGGTCGTCGCGTCCGTCCCACGGTTCAACTTCCGTAAGAGCTGTAGCGTTAGGGTTAGTCACAAGCTGTCCGCCGTCGGGCGAACCTTCGCCTAAACGCGGCTCACTGTTTATCAGTTTTCTTACAATGTAATTTTTGTAAGTGTCGGAACTTAAAGCGGCGCCCGTATAAAAATCCGTTGCCAAATTATCCATAGGAAGATTTGGAATCGGGCTCGCGTCAAAAATATCTATATTAACGTTAGCGTCTTTGCTCAGACGGTATTTTACGTTATACGGCTGTGCGGCAACTACGTCCAAAAGGCCGACGACAGTAGGGCTCGTGCGGACAGAGTGCACGTCCACAAGGTCAACGGTAATCGGCATCTGGTTTTGGCCGGGATAAGCGGTCGTTAAGTTAACGTTGACAGCAGACAAATTGGGGTCAGGCTGGTAACCTTCAGTTTGTATAGTCGCTCTGTAACCAAAAGTACCGTTAGTCTTGGCAAACTCGCTGTCAAAATTATAACTGCCGTCCCAAGCCCCGCAGAAAGTGAGGGTGTTCTCGGAGTCATGAACAAAATTAACAGGGGGGTTAGGACTAAGGCCGCCAGAGCTGATGGTCGCGGCTGTGTTACCATCGATACAACCGCATGAGTCGGAAGCACCACCGGTAAGAGAAGGGTCACAGGGCGTGCCTTTTGTATCACATAAAATAGTAGCGATAGTACTATTAGTACCCAAAGTAGTATCAGTAGTTACGGAAGCGTTATATTTGTAACCGGCGCATTTATAAATGCCGTCCGTCGGATAAAGCTGTATTGTCCTTATTGGCGGTGTGGCTTTCGGGTCCAGCGGGTTAGACTGCTCTAAAAATTTAAAAATCTCAAACTGTACGAACTGTATCGGAAACGCCGGAGACGGTGAAGAACCAAGGTACGATGTGCACTGCACTTTAATACAAATCTGTAAGCAGTGGTTTGGATAGCGGGTTAGGCCCGTTGCACCTGTAGCAGTACCATCCTCATTCGTATACCAAAGATACGGCTGGTCAAATTGTATCTGCGCGGAGTTTACCACCGGGTCATATGTGCTAACCGGAGCAATTGTATTTGACCCGTAGAAACTCCTCGGCGTCGTTTGCGTAGAAGTGTTGCACCAATAATTTGAGCCGGGCTGGATGATAGCGTCAGAAGCAGTCGGATAAGCGACTTGCATGTCTGAAATCGTCGCGGTTTGCGCGCGGGAGATTGTGAACAACGCTAAAAATATCAGGGAAAAAAGCACTTTCACAAGTAAGTTTTTCCGGAAAATTGAGAGAGTTTGGTTTTTTATTATGCTCATTTTATCTACCGTTAACAATTATTTAAATTACCGCGCGCCGTGACGGCGCGCCGCGCAAACGTTAAAACATTACAAATAAAAATTACAGTTACATTAATATGACAAAAAACGCCGGCGCATAAAGCGCCGTACACTAATACTAAATTTTGACAACTTTTTACGCTGTTGTCAACAGAATTGTAAATTATAATTATATTAATGATATTTATAGGAATGTGCCGGGCATAAAACATGGCACAGCCGAAGATTTTTCATATATTCCCCCGTCCATTGAGGGAGAGGGAATAGAACCCGCCCAAATAAAACTAGTCTTCAAGCGTTTTTATGCGTTTTTCGGGCGGGATTTCGTTGTAGAGGGCATAGGTGCCGCGCTCGGTCTGCTTAGCGTAATACAGCGCGGCGTCGGCTTTATTAAATAAATCCACCGCGTCGCGCGAATCCTGCGGGAAAACCGCCAGGCCCTGCGTAATGCTGAGCTGCAAATCTTTTCCGCCGGTATGCTCCGTAGGCAGTTTAATATTTCTGATTTTATCGGACAAACGTTTTGCGATATATTTTGCCTCGTTGCCGTTGGTGCGCGGCAGCATTATCATAATTTCGTCCCCGCCGTAACGGCACGGGAAATCCGTCTGGCGGAGGCTTTTTAAAATAACGTCGCTGACCTGTTTTAAAACCAAATCGCCGGTATAATGCCCGAAAGTGTCGTTGATATTTTTGAAAAAATCAATGTCGATAATAATTATGGACATCGTCAAATCAAAACGCTTGGACCTGTAAATTTCTTCCGCCAGTTTTTCGTTAAAATAACGTCGGACGGGAAGTTTTGTCAAATCGTCATAGTTATACAAATCCTGCACGCGCTCAAACAACACCGCGTTGTCAATGGCCAGCGCAATTTGCGAAGAAAATTGTTTGACGTGAAGAAAATCCAGATAAGTAATATTGCGGCGCGAAAGCAAATTGTCAAAAATTAAAATCCCGACGCGCTTTCCGCCGACGTTCAGCGGCAGGTTCAAAACGCGTGAGTTGAAAGAACTCTCAGCGTCGGAAACCGCTTTAATTTCGGTGGCCGGGATTTCCCCTTCGCGCCGCAGCACGCGGCCGGAAATATCCGTGCTGAGCGCCGCGCGCACGCGCGCGCCTTTGTAATCAAACAAATACATTCGCACGCGGTCAAATTTAAAAGTTTTCTGCACGCCTTTTAAAATAACTTCGATGGCGTCGTTAAACCGCAGCGAACTTGCAAAAACTTCCGTCAAACCGTTAAGCGTGTTGGCCAGACGCAGACGCTCGACGTTGTCCTGGTCGATTTCCGTGTTAACCATGTTGTGCGAAAGTTCGTTCGCCAGTTCCAAAATAAGCTCAATATCTTTCTGCGTGAATTTTTTAGCTTTTGAAAAACGCTCAAGCCTCAGCACGCCGACGCGGTCTTCCATCGCCGAATTTCCGCCGTCTTTCGCGTAAGGCGCGGGCGCTTTCCAGCGCAGCATCACGTAAACCGCCGGATAACTTAAATCGTGCGAAATGCTGTAACCTTTTGACAAAAGCGCTTTTATCAAACTGAGTTTGCCGACGGTGGAAATATTTTCCTGCATGTCCATGCAGTACCCATCTTTGCAAACCATCGTAAGCGCGATAATTTCCTGCGTTTTGGACCAGTTGAAAAAATAAATCCTGTCAAGTTTTAAAATTTTTTGCAAATTCGGCAGCGCGGCGTTGAGAAGGGACACCGTGTCGTTAAAAGAACGGTTTAATTCTTTGTGAAAATAATAAAGCTGCGCTTTCATTATATTTTCAGGCATTAATAATCCCCGTACAAATTCAAAAGATAATCCGCTTCTTTTGACGCGCGGTCAAGTTCGCCCAGCAGAATTTCACGCCGGTAAGAGCCTTTTATAATTTCCAAAGACACGCGGTCAAGCACTTCATTCAACATCTCCCCCGCCGTGGACGCAACCATATTTGTTGACAGCGTCCTCGCGCCGGCCACGATTTTCGCGTAAGTTTTCATGCGCGCGGTGGAAGAAAAAATGAACTCTTCAAAACTGCTCTCTTCCGCCGGAAAAACTTCCATCAGCGCCGCGTATTTAAGCTGGTTTTCCCTTTTAGTCAGCCATTTGATAAGTTCAAAACTCTGTTCCTTTTTTTCGCTTCTTTTATTTATAACCAAATTTACGCCGGACAAAAACGAAACCTGTTTTTCGCCGGACGCGGGCACCGCCACCGTCTTAGCCTCAAACGCGCTTTTGTGCGCCTCAAACATACTTAACCCCTGCCTTCTCGTCATAAAAATGCTGGCGCGGCCGGAAAGCATTGTGCCCAGAGAGCCGCGTTCGCGCAGTATCGGCAGAAATTCCCGCTGCGCCAAAGTTATATAATCCTCAAGGCCGGCGACAAAAGCGTCGTCGTTAAAACAGCTTTTTTTGCCGGCTTCGTCAAAAAGGTCGCTCCCGCGGCTCCATATGCACGGGAAAATATAGCGTATGGAAATGCTGCCGCGCCAGTCGCTGTTTTGTATCGGAAAATAACTATGGTCCGTCTTAAATTCTTTTTTTAATTTATCGCAGATTTCCAGAAAACCGCGCCAGGTTTTTAAATCTTCCTCCGGGTTTTGGCTGACTTTTTTAAGGTGGTCTTCGCGGTAGTGCAGCGCCATAACGTCCATCCACCACGGCAGGCCGTAAATATCTTTTGTGCCGTTGCGGTAGCAGTGCGGAACCAGCGGCGACAAAAAAGAATTCAAATTTAAAGACGGGTCCATGGCGGACAGATTTTCAATGCTGTTCGTCGCCGTTAAAAACGGCGTCCACGAATGAGGAACCTGGATTAAATCCGGCAGGCCGGAGATATCGTCTTCAAACCGCATGAGAAAAAGTTTGCGCCACAGATTATCGCGCGTGAAATATTCGACGCGTATGTCCTCTTTCGGGCGGTCTTTGCGGTAAGCCGCCAGAAAATTTTCCAAATCCTGTTTTGTGTTAGGCCCGGAGTCGGGCATCATCCAAAATAACATTAGTCTATTTCAATCCTATTGTTCCTATAAAAAAATATGCATATCATTTTCTCCCCTTATAAGGGGAGTGGCCCACAGGGCCGAAGGGTTTTTAAACACGCATAAAACCCTTCCCCGGCTTCGCCGGTACTTCCCTTAAAAAGGGAAGAAAATTTACCAACTCTTTACTTTCATGTTCGGGTTAATTTTTTTATTCGCGTCCGCTTTGCCGGCGTACATAATTTTTCTGAGCGCCGCGAGCGCTATCATCGCGCCGTTGTCCGCCGAAAGAGCACGGGGAACAAAATTTACTTTAACGTTTTCTTCAACGCCGCGCGCCGTCATCATTTGCCGCAGCATATCGTTGGCCGCAACTCCGCCGCCGACGGCGATATTTTTGGCTTTATATTTCTTAACGGCTTCAAAAGTTTTGGCTACCAGCGTCTCAACTACCGCCGCCTGAAAACCGGCGCAAACATCCGCCTTATTAATATCTTTGTGGTCCCGCAGATAATAACTGACGGCCGTCTTTATCCCGCTGAAAGAAAATTCAAAAGTCCCCGGCATCATAGGACGCGGGAATTTTATTGCCGCCGGATTTCCGTTAAGCGCTTCTCTGGACACCGGCGGGCCTCCCGGGTAACCCAAGCCCAAAAGTTTGGACACTTTATCAAACGCTTCGCCGGCCGCGTCGTCCCGCGTACGGCCCAAAATTTTATACTGCCCGTAATTTTTTACGTGCCAAAGTTCCGTGTGTCCGCCGCTTACTATCAATGTAATTAACGGAAATTCAAGCGTTTTTACTGCTTTAAATTTATCTTCAACCTTATCAAACTCGCACGCGAACATATGGCCTTCAAGGTGGTTTACGCCGTAGACCGGCACGTTACGCAGCGCGGCCGCGGCCTCCGCCGCTATCCTGCCGACCATGAGGCCGCCGGGCAAACCGGGCCCGCTGGCAAAAGCTACGGCGTCAATTTTGTTGTCGCCTAAAGCCTCTTTAACCACTTCCGCAACTTTGACGGCGTGCGCGCGGCTGGCCAGTTCCGGCACTACGCCGCAATATTTTTTGTGAATATCAATCTGAGTGTGCACGACGTTAGACACAAGCGTCCCGTCCGCGCGAAGCAGCGCGGCGGAAGTTTCATCGCACGTCGTCTCAATACCCAGTATGGTAAAATCTTTTTCCATTATTTTTTAGTTTCCGTTGGTTTTTTATCGTCCTTTTTTTCTTCTGTTTTCGGCGCCTCGTATTTGCCTTGCAAAGCAAGCGCGTACTTGTCCGGGTTGTTCAGCAAATCTTTGGCGATGTCAAGCGCTTCGTCGTGGATTTGCGGATATTCCGTTTTTTTGCCGGGCGTGTAAATGGCCATATTATATAAGGTATAAATTTGCACCATGTCTTCCTTTTTCGGATTTACGACGACGTCCGGCATAATGCCGCCGGTTCCCGCCGTCTTAGGATCTTTATGATTTCTGTGTATCAGGCGGCCCAGCGGCGTGTAATAATACGCTATCGTAAGACGTATGGCGGAACCGTCGCCGAGCGGCTGCAGCTGCTGCACGCTGGCTTTGCCGAACGTCCTCGCGCCGACGAGCGCCGCGCGCTTATGGTCCTGCAGCGCGCCGGCGACAATTTCACTGCCGGACGCGGACGCTTCGTTTACCAAAAGCACCATAGGGATATCTTTATAATCCGCTTTCATCGGCGCTTTATATTCCTGGTAATATTCCGGCTTGCGGCCTTTGGTGTAGACTATCATCTTTTCGTCGCCCAAAAACGCGCTGGCCAAATCCACGGCGGAGCCGAGCAGCCCGCCCGGGTCAAAACGCAAATCAAGCACCAGTTTTTGCATGCCCTGCTTTTTCAAATCTTTAAGCGCTGCGTTAACTTTTTCCATGGTATGGCCGGAAAAATCCACGACGTAAAGGTAACCGATATCGTCCGTTATCATGCGGGAGAAAACCACTTCCGGCACAATGTTGGCGCGTTTTAAAGTGAGCTCCGGCAGCGTTTCAAAATCCGCGGAATTCTCTTTTTTGCGCTGCAGCGTAAGACGCACTTTGGTGCCGGGTTTGCCGCGCATTTTTTCAACGGCGTCGTCTAAAAGCATGTCTTTAACGTCAGCGCCGTCAATCGCGATAATGCGGTCCTTAGGCATAATTTTAGCCTCAAAAGCCGGCGTGCCGGGCATGGGCGAAGTTACTTCCAAAAATCCGTCCCCCTGCGTCAGACGCAGGCCTATGCCGCCGAATTCGCCTTTAGTTTCCGTCTTTAAAGCTTTATAATCTTTAGGCGGCAGATATTCGGAGAACATATCAAGGCTGTCCATTAAACCCGTTATCGCGCCGGTAACCAAATCTTCGGTTTTGGTTTCTTCGACGTAATTTTCTTTGACGTACTGCATAACGTCGATAAGCGTTTTCAGTTTGTTAAGCCCGCTGTCCACCGCCGAATAAGCGTAAGGGAACAATGTCCCCAAAAAGAAAACTACCGTCAGCAAAATTGCATTTTTATTTATTTTTTTCATTATTAAGACTCCGTCCTCAAATCTTTTTCCTCTCCCTGAAAGGGAGAGGACACAGGTGAGGGTTTTAAAACACAAATATACTGCCGTAAATCTATTCAAGACATCGCCTTTCCGGGGCCGATAAGGTAAAAAACCTAAGTTAATGAACAACAATATGTTGTGTACATATTGTGTTCAGAACCCTCACCCTGCCCTCTCCCTTTCAGGGAGAGGGAAAAACACAAAGCGCGGCGTTTTTGTCAATTATTCCAGCCACAGTTCTGGGTCCACCGCAGTTGTCCCTTTTCTTATTTCAAAGTACAGCGCCGTGCGGCCGCTGCCTATGCTGCCCTGTAAATTATCCACGCCGACAATTCCTATCGGCGTCCTTCTGCCGACGCTGTCTCCTTTTTGCACGTCAATCCTGCTCAGATAGCCGTAAATCGTAAAAAATCCTTTGCCGTGGTCGATAATCACGACGTTTCCGTAACTTCTGAAATTGCCGCTGTAAATAACGGTGCCTTCGTCGACGCTGTAAACCGCTTCGCCCGGCCTGGCCGCCATTTTAATGCCGTCGCGGAAAATTGAAATATTTAAGTCCGGGTTATATTCTTTGCCGAACCTGCTGATAATTTCCCCGCTGACGGGATGCGGAAGCGAACGGGCGCGGACGTTGATTTCAGCCATCGACTGGGTGCCGCCGGTTCCTTTTGCCTCTTTCTCGGCGGCTTTTTTGCGCTTTGTTTCGGCCGCGGAGAGAATGTTTTTCATTTCCTCGGCGGATTTGTTAATCTCGTCCAGTTCCTGCTGCGCGGCCTCATGTTTTTTCTTCGCCGCGTTAAGGTCCACTTTTACGCGCTGGAAATCTTTGGTTATAATGGCCCTCTGCTCTTCGGCCTTGCTGGTGGCCTCCTGCAAATCGCGGTTTTTTTGCTCAAACCCTTCTATCTTTTCCGCGGCGGCCTGGTTTTCCTTTTGCAGCCCGGCGGCGAATAACGATTTATGTTCCAGCGCGCGGTTTAACAAAATATTCATAAGCAGCGAACCGCTGTCATAATACTGAGTGTCGGACATTTTATTTACCAGAAACGCGGACGCTTCTTTTTCAAGCGAATCTTCCCAGACGGGCAGAGAGCGTTCCAGCGCCTCTTTTTTATTTGCCGCGGTTATTTTATTCTGTTCGACAAGGCTCATGTCAAACTCGATTTTATTAATCGTCTGCTCAGCCGCAACCTGTTTCTGCTCTATCGCGGAAAGCTGTTTTGAAATTTTATTTTCCTCATCTTTATATTTTTTAACTTCCTCTTCTTTTGCTTTGGCCTTGTCCTGCAAAGCGTCAAGCTCGCTCTTGCTGGGCTCCGCCATACAGAGTGACGCAAAAAACAGAACCGTAAAAAGAGTTAAAATCTTTTCCATTTCGCAAACACCCAGCCTGAGACGGCCGTTATAAAAATTATTATGCACTGCACTTCAAGCGCGGTAACGACAAAAAAACTTCCGCCGGTTTTCTGAAGCGGCTCAAGCAAAAAATAAAAAATGCCGTATGAAACGCCGTACGCAACCAGCGCGATAAGAACCGCCGGCGCGCGCGGCTCAGCGGGTTTTACGCTGCTGCCTTCCACAAAAAATACAAAAGAAAAAAGAACTACAAGCAAAATGCCGGCGATAAGATTTAAAAATTTAATCAGGTCCGCGCCGTAAGCCGCCGCCGCCGCGGCGTCTTTTTTATAAAAAACCTGCGCGTCGGAAATAGGAGTAATATTTGTCTTAACCCACGCGTCAATATCCGCAAGCGCGGCGTCGCTTACCGTAAGTTCAAAATAATCCGCCATCGGCCTGCGGCCCAGAAACACAAAATTTTCCGCAAGACCGGGGTTCTGCTGTTTAAGCATTTCAAAGCCGTCTTCAGCGGAGATAAATTTAAGACTAAGCACGTCGGCGTTGGCGGAAAGCGTTTTGCCTATTTCATTAACGCGGTCCGGCGCGGCGGCGTTAAGCGTAAGAATAATTTTAAAATCCCTGTGCAGCGCGCCGCTGATTTCCCGCGCCTGAAAATAAAAAAAACAAAAACTCTGCAGCAGCAAGGCGATAAACAGCGTGATAAAAAATAATCTTCCGTACCCCGGAACAACTTTTTGCCGCGGCTTGACGGCGGCTGGAGTTTCTTCCGCGGGTTTTACAATCTCATCCGTCATTTTGATACCTCAAACCCGAAACTTTTCATCATTTTTTTATTTAAATCCGTCATGTGGTAAAGCCCGCCGTAATTTTGCTGCGTGACTCCCCAGGCGGCCAGCGGCACCGGCGTGGATAAGTGGGACTCCGTGGACCACACTATGCCCAGCGCGGCGTCATAATTCTTTTTAATATCTTCAATCGTTTTGGCGTTTTTATATAAAGAGGAGTCAACCGGCCCGCCTACGGTCTTTGAAAAAATATCGGCAAGCGCTTGGTTTGTCTGCTGTTTAGCCGGAAGCGCGTCAAACTCTTTCTGCGCGTCATAGAACATGCCTTTCTGCGCCGTAAGTTTGTCAAAAATTATCGGATTTACGTAATCTATCTGTCCTTCGTAAATAACCTCGTTATTCGCCTTTGCTCTCTCCACCGCCGGACCGTCAAGGTGGTGATAATTGAAACCGAAACCGCCCGTATCATGGTCCGCCGTCAGAATTACAAGAGTATCTTTGCGGTTCGCAGCCCATTTCAAAAGGTAACCCAGAGTGTTATCCAATTCCAGCATTTCCTGCAAAGTCGCGGCGGCGTCATTCGCGTGAAGAGCCCAGTCCACGCGGCCGGCTTCAACCATAATAAAAAAACCTTTTTTATTCTGGCTCAGAATATCCAAAGCTTTCGCCGTCATGTCCGCCAGCGATGGCATATCGGTTCTTTTATAAATATCAAAAGGCATTTCAAGGTCCGCGAAAGTGCCTAAAAGTTTTACGTTTTTGCCGGCTTGCACGCCCGCAAGTTCGTCCTTTGTATGCGCTACAATATAACCTTTAGCTTTAAATTTATCTTCAAACGGCGCGAAATATTTTGCGCCGCCGCCTAGCAGTACGTCGACGTTTGAGTTAAACATGTCCGCCGCTATGTCTTCTTTTTCGCCGCGGCTGGCTTCGTGCGCGGCAAAAACGGCGGGCGTCGCGTCCTGCAGATAAACCGTAGTTATAAGGCCGGTGCTTTTGCCGGCGTCCCGCGCGTATTCCAAAATTGTTTTTACAGGTTTACCGCTATAATCAACGCCGATTTGGCCGGGAAGGCTGAAAGCGCCCGTAGCGAACTGCGTGCCTGAAGCGGCGGAGTCCGTCACCAAAGTCGAATAAGTGTTAGTAAGAACGGACGCGACAGTTGATTTATTAAAAAATTTTTCTATATTCGACGTTCTGTCCGGATACGGGCTGTTCGGCGCGTAACGCGCGTACTGCGCCATCAGGCCGACAGTCTCCGGCCCGCCGCCGTCTGAAATTACCAAAATTATATTTTTGGCCTTCTCGCATTGCGCGGAGGCCGCGAACAATAAAACAAAGCAGACGATTAATATCTTTTTCATAAGTTATTTTGAAATAATCTCCTTGTATAAATCTTGGTACCGCTGCGCGCTTATGGACCATGAAAAGTCTTTTTCCATGCCGTTCTTAACAAGTATTCCCCAGGCGCGCTTATCCTGAAAATATTTAAGCGCGTAGGTAACGGCGTCGGAAATGCCCTGCTCGCTGAATTTCAGAATAAAAAACCCGTCGGCGTTTGAGTTCCGCCCGTCAAAACCCGTCACCGTGTCAATAAGCCCGCCGACGCGCGACACCACCGGCACGGTGCCGTAGCGCATGGCTATCATCTGGCTTAAACCGCAAGGCTCAAAACGGGACGGCATTAAAAACATATCCGCGCCGGCGTAAATTTTGTGCGCCGTTTCTTCGTCCACTTTATCAATGTAAGCGGCTTTACCTACATTGTTTTTGGCCACCGCCGCGAACGCGCGCTCCATGCCCGCGTCCCCGGTGCCCACGACGACAAACTGCACTTTGTCTTTAAGTTTTTCTATAACGCCCGGCAGTAAGTCCAGACCTTTCTGGTAATCCATGCGGGATACCACGCCGACGAGCGGTTTCAGCGGGTTCTCTTCAAGCCCGGTCATATTTTGCAAAAATTGTTTGCATGACGCCTTGCCTTTTACAGGCGAAGAACTTTCATACGCGAACGGAATCAGCGGGTCCGTCTCCGGGTCCCATACTCCGATATCCAGCCCGTTTACTATGCCTTTAAAAGTATATCCGCGCTGGCGCAGCAGCCCTTCCATGCCGAAACCCATTTTTTCGTCAACGGTAACTTCTTTGGCGTAATTCGGGCTTACCGTGTTAACGAAATCAGCGTACACTATGCCGCTTTTAAGAAAACTTATGCCGCCGTAATACTCAAATCTTTCCGGCACATAATCAACCGTATGGAAACCGGCCTTTACAAAACTGGAATACGGGTACTGCCCCTGGTAAGCCATATTGTGAATTGTAAACAAACTGCGCGTGCGCGTAAAAAACGCGTCCGTCTTATAAACGGTTTTAATATACGCCGGTATAAGCCCGGCCTGCCAGTCGTGCGCGTGGATAATGTCCGGCCTGAAACCTATAAATTTGCAGCTTTCCAAAACCGCGCGCGAATAGAAAATAAACCGCTCGTCGTTATCAAAAAAATCGCCCGTCGCCGTACGGTAAAAACCGGCGCGGTCAAAATATTTCGTGCTGCTGATAAAAAA
Source organism: Elusimicrobiota bacterium (assembly GCA_009778915.1). Classification (GTDB taxonomy): domain Bacteria; phylum Elusimicrobiota; class Elusimicrobia; order Elusimicrobiales; family Elusimicrobiaceae; genus Elusimicrobium. The sequence goes on along the minus strand of WRFH01000001.1, from coordinate 156,009 downwards.
TACCAGAACGGAACCCCAGTGAATGTACGAAAGCGACGCGCTTTCTAACCTGTCCCCGACGGGAATTAAAAAAGTGCCCGGCACCACTTTAAGGGTAGAGACGCGGTTGACTTCCCTGTAATGCGGCAGGAATAAAATGACTTTATTGCCTTTGTATTTAGCAAGTTCTTTGGCAAGCGAACCGACGACGTCGGCCAGCCCGCCCGTCTTACAAAAAGGAAAAGCCTCGCTGGCAGCCATTACGATATTCATTATTAAAACTCCGTCCTCAGATTTCTTCCTTAGCGGTTTCTAATTCTTCTTCAACAAAATCTTTATCCGCGGGAGCAACCGTTAACGCGTCCAGCTCGCCGTCTTCCAGCGGGATTATCGCGGCGTTTGAAGTGTCTTCAAACGGTAAATTCCCCTGCTCGTCGCGCGGCGCGGTTTTGGCCGCGAAAATATCCAAATCCGGCAGCTCCGAAACTTTGTTTAAACCGAACAGCCGTAAAAATTCTTCCGTCGTGCCGTAGACCATCGGCCTGCCGATGGTATCCCGTTTACCGGCGATTTTTACAAGCCCGCGCTCCAAAAGTTTCTCAAGCGGCGCGCCTATGTCAACGCCGCGTATGGCCTCTACTTCCGCGCGCGTCACCGGCTGTTTGTAGGCGATAATCGCCAGCGTTTCCAGCGCGGCGTTTGACAGCTTAGCCGTCATTTTTTCGTTGTAAAGTTTTCTTACCCAGCGGCCGTATTCCGGCTTTGTGGCCATTTGGAAACCGCCGCCTATTTCAATAATCCGCACCGCGCGACGTGTGTCGAAATATTCTTTTTGCAGTTCGGTAATTATATCCATAGCGGCCGCGGCGCTGACGCCGTCAACCACTTCGGCAAGCCGTTTGGGAGTAAGCGGCCTGTCTGTGATAAAAAGCAAATTTTCTATAATTTTTTTGGCGTCTTCGCTTCTTAAAAGTTCGGTTTCGTTATTTTCCATTTGCGGATGCCTCTTGCTGTTTAAAAAGTTCTTTATAGTCTAAATCTTTTGTTTCCGGGTTTAAATAAACTCTTATTTCGCCGGCTTTTTTATCTTGCCGCGCCATCACCTTTCTTATTTTCATAAGTTCCAAAAGCGCCAGAAAACAGGTGATTACGCCGCGCTTTTTAGTCTCGCCGGTAAAAATATCGTCTAAGAGCACCCACGGTTTGGCGGACAGCATTTCAATAATCTTTTCAAGCTTTGTTTCTATCGGAAATTCTTCCGTTTCAAGCATCTGGACGCGCGCGCGTTCGTCAAGTTTGTCAAAAGCGCGTTTCACGGCGGAAAGCAGGTCAAACATCTGCAAATTAAGCACGCGCTCGCCGTTGTCAAAAATCGGCGCCGACTTATAAAAATTGTCTTTAAACTCTTCAAACTTGCCGTCTAAAAATTTGCCCGCTTCTTTAAATTTCTGGTACTCCATTATTTTGTTAAGCAGGTCCTGCGCCGGGTTGGGGCCGTCCTCCTCCGTCGTCGGCGCCTGGGACGGCAGAAGCTGCTTGGCCTTAATCTGCATAAGCGTGCTGGCCATTACCAGAAACTCGCCCGCCACCTCAAGGTTAAGGCTTTTCATTATTTCAAGATATTCAAGATACTGCTTTGTTATGTCCGAAATATTCACGTCATAAATATTCAAATTGTCCTTTTTGATAAGGTGCAGCAAAAGGTCCATAGGCCCTTCAAAAACGTCTATATGAATATTTATGCCGGCGGTTTCTATCATATGAGCCTCATGGCCTTTTTTACTTCGGCAAGAGTTATCTTAGCGCTGGCGCGGGCTTTTTCCGCGCCCGGGTTTAAAATTTTTTCAACGGCGCCTTTGTCCGCGGCAAAAATTTTGCGGCGTTCGTTAAATTTTTTAAGTTCCGGCTCCATAAGTTCGAATAAATGCTTTTTGCACGCCACGCAGCCCAGGGCGCCGGCGCGGCATTCTTTGTTCCTCGTCTCATAATCGGGATTATAAATCTTGTGAAACGCGTAAACCACGCAGCCTTCCGGGTTGCCCGCGTCAGTGGCTTTTTTCTTATTCGGGTCCGTAAACATGGTCATAATTTTTTTACGCACCGCCTCAACGTCTTCGCCCAGTTCAATCGTGTTGTTATAAGATTTGGACATTTTGCGCCCGTCCAGCCCCGGCACTCTGGGTACGTTGGTAAGCAGCGGTTTAGGTTCCACAAAAATATCGGCGTTATAAATATCTTTAAACTTGCGGGCGATATCCCGCGCTATTTCAAGATGCGCCACCTGGTCCTGCCCGACGGGGACGTATAAAGCTTTATGTATCAGAATATCAGTAGCCATCAAAACCGGATATCCCAGAAAACCGAAAGAAGAAAGTTCCGACAGTTCCGCCTCCGATAGTTCCGCCATTTTTTCGGTAAGGGAGCCGTCCAAGTCTTTGCTGCCGGCGTACTTTTTCTTAAAAATTTCAACAAGCTGCTCTTTATAAGACGGATTTCTGAGCAGCCAGCCCAGCGGCGTGAACATGCCCAGCAGCAAGGTTAATTCGCTTACTTCCGACACGCGGGACTGTATAAACATTGTGCATTTTTCAGGTTCAAGCCCGGCGGTAAGCCAGTCAATAACCATCTCAAGGCCGTTGTCCGCGATATTTTCCGTCCTGTCATAAGCGGTCGTCAGCGCGTGCAAATCCGCCACAAAGAAAAAGCATTTGTATTTATCCTGCAGCGCAACCCAGTTTTTAAGCGCGCCGTGGTAATTGCCGAGATGCAGTCTCCCCGTCGGCCTCATGCCTGAAACTATAATTTCTTTATTCATAACTATATCCAAAAAAACGCCGTAATAAGCAATTTGTAAATAACTGTTACAATCGGAAACAAAACGTACCGCGCGCCGCCCAGAAAAATGAAAGCTATGACAATCCACATACCGTAACGCCCAAAGACGCGCGCGTATTTATCCGCCGCGTTATAAGGCAGCAGCGAATAAACTACCTTGCTGCCGTCAAGCGGCGGTATAGGAATAAGATTAAAAATACACAGCAGCAAATTAATCTGCGCGCCGTAATTTAAAGAATCAGCCAGCGCGCCGGGCGCGGCCGACGGAGAAAGCGCGTATATCCTCATGGCGGCGACGCAGATTATTGCCAGCGTAAAATTTGTAACCGGCCCGGCAAGCGCCACTTTGCCCATATCCGCGCGCGGTTTATCCAGCCTTGTAGGATTTATAGGAACGGGTTTGGCCCAGCCGAATATCGGCATGCCGGAGACATAGCAAAACGCGGGGACAAGTATTGAGCCCACCGGGTCAATATGGTGAATAGGATTAAGCGTAAGACGGCCCATGAGATAGGCTGTATCGTCCCCCCGGCGGTAGGCGATATACCCGTGCGAAACCTCATGCGCCACTATAGAAAAAATTAAAATGGCCAGTTGTAATAAAATCATATATATTAATTCTACTAATTATTGCCGGTTTGTGGATAGATAGACGGCTGCTGATGAATTTACGGAAGCGGATAATATCTGCCGTTGGACAACGTGATGGACGCGGCGGACGTACCCATAATCTTGTTACAAAAATTCTGCTGGTACGCGGGCGAAGAGATTGTTTCCGCGCAATACGTCTGGCCTCTTTGAATCGTGCCTATGCTGCCAGTGCCGTTTTTCAAAAAATATACAATGGCGCCGCCCTCATATGTCCCGTTTAAAAATAATGAAAAAACTCTGCCGTATGCGGCATTCGCGTCAATCATTAGACCAAACTTATCGTTGCCTATCTTTGAACTAATAGTCCATGTATAGGCCGAAAATGAAGTGTTAGTCATATCCGGAAATTGAATATCTAAACTGTCAAAACTTGCCGCGTAGCCGCCGGTTTCCAAAAAATATCTTTCCTGCGCCAGCGCCAAATCTCTTACGGAAAGCCTAAGCTGCGCCGCGCGGCTTTTCCATACGCTCCTCTGGTACTGCGGCAAAGCTATCGCGGCAAGTATGCCGATGATGAGGACGACAACCAGCAGTTCAATAAGCGTAAAACCATAATTTTTTATATTTTTAAACATATAAAAAGTATAAAAAATTTGCGCGGACGGAAAAAGATAATAGGCAAATTACTTTTTTCTTATCTAAATTAGTTATATTTACGGAATTTTATTTTAATAATTTCAGAAATTCTTCTTCGGTGAGAACCGGAACGTTAAGAGACTGCGCTTTTTTCAATTTGCTTCCGGCGTCCGCGCCCGCGACTACATAGCTTGTTTTGGCGGAGACTGAGCCGGATACTTTCGCGCCGTAGGATTTGGCCATGCTTTCAGCCTGCGTTCTGGGCATGCTTAGTTCGCCGGTGAACACCAGCGTTTTGCCGGCCAGCGAGCTGCCTTCAACCCGCGTTTTGGGCTGGGTAAAATTTACGCCGTGTTTTTTTAATTTTTCAATTTCGCTTCTCGCGCGGGCGGACTGCATGAAGTCAAATAAACTCTGGCCGACTATCGGGCCGATTTCGTTTACGCGCTCAAAATCTTCAAGTTTCGCGTTTAACAAAGCGTCAATATTTTCAAAAGTATTCGCGATAATTTCCGCCGTCTTTTGGCCTATATGCCGTATGCCGAAACCGTATAAAACGCGGCTTAACGGACGCGTTTTGCTGGCGGCTATCGCGTTAATTAAATTAGCCGCTTTTTTGTCTTTGAAAAGTTCCAGCGTCATTAACTGTTCGGTCTTTAATTCATAAATATCGGCAAAATCTCTGACGTAATTTTTGGCGGTAACCTGCTCAACCACCGCGTCTCCGAACCCGTCGATGTCCATTGCCGCGCGGGATACAAAGTGCAGCAGCCGCCCCTTTAACTGCGCCGGGCACGAAGGGTTTATGCAGCGGTAAGCCACTTCTTCCGCGTCTTTATAAATTTCCGCGCCGCACGACGGGCAGTTATGCGGCGGCTCTACTTTCACGCCGTGCCCTTTTTTTATAACGCGGACGACTTTCGGGATAACCTCGCCGGCGCGCTCAATCAAAACAGTGTCCCCGGAACTCACGCCCAGCCTTTCAATTTCGTCAAAATTATGCAGAGTCGCGTTTGAAATTATTACGCCGGCCACGGGCACAGGTTTTAAATTTGCCACAGGCGTTATTACGCCGGTTCTGCCGACGGAAAATTCTATGTTTTCAACGACAGTTTCCGCCTTCGGCGCCGGATATTTGAAAGCTATCGCCCAGCGCGGGCTTTTGGCCGTGACGCCCAAAACGCGCTGCAGTTCAAAGCTGTCGGTTTTTATGACAATGCCGTCCACGTCAAAATGCAGATTGTGGCGCACCGTCTCAAAATCTCTGTAAAATTTTAATACTTCGTTAATGTCATCGGTCTTCATTCTGTGGGGGCAGACTTTAAAGCCCCACTTTTCGCACTCGGCGATAAACCCGGAAAATGTTTTTTCATGCACGTCGCCGTAACCGAATGAGTGCGCGAAAAATCTCAGCGGCCTGTTCGCGCTTATCGCGCTGTCTTTCTGGCGAAGAGAACCGGCGGCGGCATTTCTTGTGTTCGCGAAAATATTTTCTCCTTCGCTTTCCTGGCGCGCGTTTAAAATTTCCAAATCTTTTTTGCTTATATAAACTTCGCCGCGTATTTCTATTTTATTTTTAAGCGTGATTTTATGCGGAATATCTTTAATTGTTTTTACGTTTGCGGCAACGTCTTCGCCAGTTTTGCCGTCACCGCGCGTGGACGCTATGACAAGCGCGCCGTCCTCATACGTCAGAGAACAGGATACGCCGTCGATTTTAGGCTCGACGGTCATGTCAAATTTTTCTGCGTTTAAACTTTTAAGGCATCTCGTATGCCAGTCCAAGACTTCTTCTTCGGAATACGTGTTGTCAAGGGACATCATTTGCGTAAGATGGGTGACCGGCGCGAAAGCGCGGGAAGCGGCGCCGCCTACTTTTACCGTCGGGGAGTCGGCGGTTTTATACCGCGGGTTTAACTCTTCCAGATTTTTAAGGCGGGCGTAAAGAGCGTCATACTCTGCGTCGGAAATTTCGGGCTTGTCCAAATTGTAGTAGAGATTGTTGTGGCGCTCGAGCAGCCGTTTTAAATCTTCAATTTCCTGTTTGATTTTGTCCATTTTCGCGCTCTTTTTTGATTTGGTCTAAAAGACCGTTGATAAAGCGGCTGGAATTTTCGGTTGAAAACTTTTTGGCAAGTTCAATGGCTTCGTCGATAACCGCCGGCACCGGCGTGTCTTCTTTGGAAAAAAGCATTTCATACGCGGCCATGCGTAATATAGCGCGGTCCACGACGCTCATGCGCGTGACGCTCCAGTTTTTGGCGTATTTCGCGATAATTCCGTCGAGCGTTTTAATATTTTCAAGCGCGCCGGAAACCAGAGCGCCGCAAAAAGCGAAACTGTCCGCGTCAAGTTTGTCCTCAAAATCTTTTTCATACTGCTCAATGTCCGCGGCCGTTACTTTGCCGGAGTCCGCAAAATACAAAGTCTGCAAAGCGTATTCGCGCGCCAATCTTCTTTTACCCATAACTATTTTATAAGCCCTTTGCTTTTTGCTGTTTTTTTAAATGACTCAAAATCCGCCGGTATAATGTCCGGCTTCTGCAATATTTGTTTGGCCGTAAAAGTATCTTTAAGCCCGTTGCCGCCGACTATTATGGCCACCGTTTCGTCCTGCTCTATCAGCCCGGCCGCCGCAAGTTTTTTAAGACCGGCGTAAACGGCCGCGCCGGCGGGCTCCGCGAAAATATTTGCCTTACGCGCGAGTTCCGGAATAGCGGCTATAATTTCCGCGTCGGTGACCGTAAGAGCCGTACCTTTTGATTCCTGCAGCGCCTGCAATGCAAACTGCGCGTCGCGCGGGTAATTCACCAAAAGGCTGTCCGCCACGGTTTTTGCTTTAACCGGCGTCACAACGCCGTTATTTTCAAAAGCGTTTTTTATGGCCGCGCTGCCTTCCGCCTGTATTGCTATCATCTGCGGCATTTTTTCCAAAATGCCGAGTTTCTGGAAATCCACAAAACCTTTCCACAAACCGCTTATAACGGTCCCGTCGCCGACGGCGCAGACCACTTTATCCGGCGCTTCCCAGCCCAAATATTCGCAAAGCTCAAAAGCGCAGGTTTTTTTGCCTTCGCGCGGGAAAGGGTTAAAACCGGCCGCGCGGGAATACCAGCCGTACTCTTCAACCGCTTTTTTGCAAAGTTCAAAAGCGTCGTCATAAGAACCGTCCACGGTAAACACTTCCGCGCCGTAGATTAAAAGCTGCGTGATTTTCGGGAACGGCGCGTCTTTCGTCGTAAAAACCACCGTCCGTATCGGCAGGCTGGCGGTGAGGCACGCCACGGAGTCGCTGGCGTTGCCGGTGGACGCGTCCGCGATTACTTTTACGCCCAGTTCCAGCGCGCGCGCGACGGCAACCGCGCTGCCGCGGTCTTTAATGGAGCCGGTCGGATTCCTGCCTTCGTCTTTAATTAAAAGTTTGGAAATGCCCAGTTCTTTGGCTATTATTTTATTGTCGTAAACCGGCGTCCAGCCTACGTGGACGTTAGGCACTTTTTCATGGTCGTTAATCGGCAGCAGGTCCATATAACGCCACATGTCGTAGTTACGGTTATCGCAAAATTCGTCAACCCTGAAACGTTTGGCTATCAATTTGTAATCGTAATTTACTTCAAGGTTACCGCCGCAGGACGAACACAGGAAGTGAACTTCGTTTGTTTTATATTCTCTTCCGCAGTTTATGCATTGTAAGTTCAAAATCTTTTTCATATACTATGATTGTACTAAAATTATCGGCCCGCTTTTGCGGCCCGGAGGTTTATAATGAAGAAAGGTTTTACTTTAATAGAACTTTTAATAGTGGTGCTGGTCATAGCCATTTTGGTGGCCATAGCCGTTCCTTTATATATGATAACCATAGAAAAAGGCAAGGCAACGGAGGTCGTTAAACTCAGCAGGGATATTTATAACGCGGTGGAAAGATATTCCTTCCGCAACAACGGCGCAAGCCCCGCCAGCTTTACCGATTTGGATATCGAACTGCGCGGCGTAGTGCCTGACAACGCTCCTCTGCAATTTACAAACGACTATGCCCAGTTCACGATTAACGCGGACAGCGTAGAAGGCCAGCGCTTTCCGCCGTCAGACTCTTTCGGCGATTATTTTTTCACGGTTTCCCGCGCGGCGGCGGACGAAGGCGTCATGTATTGTTCCGCGGCGCAGGATACGGACGCGGTTAAAGTATGCGCCGGTTTAAGCACCAATGACAACTATACAGAATCAGGCGGCTACAGAGTTTACCGTATGTAACAATTTAAATTACCAAGGGCCGCGCGTGCGCGGCCCTTATTTTTTGTAGACTTATAATATATGAAAAAATTTGTATTTTTAACCCTTATTTTTATCGCCGGCTGTGGCGGCACAACATTGCCTGTAAAAAATATAACCCTGCCAAACGGAAAAATAATAAAAGCCGAAGTCGCCGTAACCGACGCGGAGCGCGAAAGAGGCCTTATGTACCGCGACAATCTGGACGAAAATAAAGGCATGCTTTTTATTTTTGACGGCGAGCAGCCTCTGATGTTCTGGATGAAAAATACTTTTATTGATTTGGATATGGTTTTTATGGGCGCCGATAAAACAATTAAGTGCATAGGCCAAAATATCCCGCGCTCCACCGCGTTTACCCAAGATAATGAGGTGGCCACTTTCGGCTGCGAGAACAGCATGTACGTTTTGGAAATAGGAGCCGGCATAGCAAAGAAAAATAATTTAGCCGTCGGCGATAAATTGGAATTTTAATGACTAAAAAATACGCCGTTTTTTTAATTTTTATGCTGACGACCGTTTTTGCCGCCGCGCAAAAAACAGCGTGGGCGGATATTGAAAAAACGGCAGAAACGCATTTGGAAAATCTTCTCGCCATAAACACCTCGCAGCCGGACGGCAACGAGCTTGGCTCCGTGCGTTATATATATAAGGTATTAAACGACTACAATATTGACTGGGAAATTTACCAGCCGGAAAAAAACCGCGCGTCAATTTCCGCCGTCATAAAAGGCAGCGACCATAAGAAAGAGCCTCTTATGCTGCTCAGCCATCTTGACACGGTTTCCCCCGGCACGGACTGGACAAAAATGCCTTTTAAGGCGACAGTTGAAGACGGCAAAATATACGGCCTGGGCTCCAGCGACGATAAAAATAACACGGCAATTTATCTTACCTTAATAACCTGGCTCAAAAAAAATAACATCACGCCCGAGCGCGATATTATTTTCCTGGCCACCGCCGACGAAGAAGCCGGCAGCGTCAAGGGTTTAAAGTGGCTTATCAACAGCGAATACTGGAAAAACCTGAAACCTGGTTTTGCGTTAAACGAAGGCGGCAGCGTTATTCTTGAAGACGGCAAACCGCCGGTTGTTTTTGTAGAGGCCGCCACAAAAATGTATATGGACATAAAAATCACGGCCTACGGCGCGGCGGGGCACTCGTCGGACGTCGGCGGCGGCAACAACAACGCCGTGTACAATTTGACGCAGGCTTTGTCCAAAATAGAAAAATTAAAAATGCCTTATGAGCTGACGCCGTTTGTAAAAAACTTTTTCCGTTCCGTTTTGCCGGCGCAGGATGAAGACGCAAAAACCACGATAAACATTATGCTTAGCGGCACGCCGGCGGAAAGCGTGATGGCGGCGGATATAGCGGCGGAAGACCCGTTTTTTAAAACCCAGCTGCAGGACACGCTTACGCCCACCGTGCTGACCTCCGGCGCGGAAGCAAACGTAACTGCGGGCGAGGCCAGCGCAATCTTAAACTGCCGCCTGCTGCCGTCTACTAACCCGGACGTTTTTGTGCAGAGAATCACAAAACTTTTTGAAGGCGACGACACCATTTTAATCGAAGTTTTGGATAAACCGGATTTTCCGTTTCCGCAGCCTTCCTCCGGCGCCGACGAGCTTTTTACGTCTATAACCAAAGCCGCCAACACGGTTTTTGAAAACCCGTCCGTGCTGCTGGGCATGACGCCGGCGTCCAGCGACAGCGAATTTTTGCGGCGCGCGGGCGTAACAACCTACGGCATAGGCGCGCCGGCAAACGGCGTTGACGAAGGCCGCCCGCACAGCCCGGACGAGTATATAGAAGAAGACTCATTTTCCAAACAGCTCCAATTCTTTTTCAACTCAGTTTATAACTTTACGGTGCCGAACGAACCCATTTCAAATTATATTGAGTAGTTTGAGAGCCGCCTATGACGCAGCTGCTTGAAATTAAAAACCTGTCCGTCTCATTTTACAAGACTAAAGTATTAAAAAGTTTAAGCTATAACCTGCGCGCCGGCGAAACTTTGTCGATAGCGGGGGAGTCCGGCTGCGGCAAAACCGTGCACGCGCTGGCGTTAATGCGTCTGCTGGGCAAAACCGCGCGGACAGAAGGAGAGGTCCTTTTTAAAGGCGAAAACATTTTAAAATTTAACGAAGAAAAAATGCGCGGCATGCGCGGCCGCAGAATTTCCATGATTTTCCAGGACTCTATGAGCAGTCTTAACCCGGTATTCACCGTCGGAGAACAAATCGGCGAAACGCTGCTCGCGCATAATAAGGCGGACAAAAAGACCTGGCGCGCTAAAACGCTGGAACTTTTGAAAACCGTTGAAATAGAAGACGGAGCAAATAAAATAAACCGCTATCCGCATGAGTTTTCCGGAGGACAGCGCCAGAGAATAATGATAGCGCAGGCGCTTGCCTGCGAGCCGGAAATTTTAATAGCCGACGAACCGACGACCGCGCTTGACGTGACTATCCAAAAACAGATAATTTCCCTTCTCAAAAACCTGCAAAAAAAACGCGGTATGGCTTTAATTTTTATAACGCATAACCTTGCCGTTGCCGGCGAACTTGGCGGCCGGGTGCTAGTGCTTTACGCCGGGCAAAACGCCGAAGAAGCCGAAGCGAAAGATATTTTTAACACGCCTAAACACCCTTACACGCAGGGGCTTATCGCCGGCGCGGACGTTAAACCGGGCCTTAAAAGACTGCCGGTAATAGAAGGCGCGCCGCCGGCTGCCGGCGAAATATTTCCCGGCTGTCCTTTTGAACCGCGCTGCCCAAAACGCATGAAAATATGCTCCCAAAAAAACCCGCCGGTTTTTAAAGCCGGCGCAAGTTCCGTCCGGTGTTTTTTATATGAATAATATTCTGGAAATTAAAAATTTATCCAAAAATTATTACAAGCGCGGGTTTTTCCGGCGCGAAGTTTCCGCGCGCGCGCTGGACGGCGTAAACTTGACGCTCACGCGGCGCGGCGTACTGGGGCTAGTCGGAGAATCCGGCTGCGGCAAAACTACTTTGGCAAAAATTATTTTGGGGCTTGAGCCGGCGGACAACGGCGAAGTTTTTATTAACGGGAAAAATATTTTTAACGCGGACGCCGCGGATAAAAAAGATATAAAAAAAACGCTGAGCGCGGTTTTTCAGGACACTTATTCCAGTTTGGACCCGCGCATGACGGCGCGGAGAATTATCGCGGAGCCGTTTCTCGTCCACGGCGTGTTAAAAACTAAAGATGAAATTGAAAAAGAAAGCATAAAACTTTTAACTTCCGTAGGTTTAAGCAAAGAATATCTTGACAGATATCCGCACCAGTTTTCCGGCGGACAGCGGCAGAGGGTGGCCGTCGCGCGCGCGCTTGCGCTGAAACCGAAAATTCTGATTGCCGACGAACCGACGAGCGCGCTTGACGTCTCCGTCCAGGCCCAGGTCCTAAATTTACTCAAAGATATACAGGAAAAATTTGAGTTAAGCATTTTATTTATTTCGCACGATATAAACGCCGCGCGCTTTTTGTGCGGCGATATCGCGGTCATGCAGCATGGCCAAATTGTGGAGCACGGGCCTGCAAACTCCGTGCTGGAAAACCCTCAGACGCAGTATACCAAAACGCTGTTGGCCGCCGTGCCGCGCATATTTTCTCCTCTCCCTGAAAGGGAGAGGGCAGGGTGAGGGTTTAGAACACAATATGCATACAAACATAACGTTGTTCATCAACTTAGGTTCTTTACCTTATCGGCCCCGGAAAGGAGGGGCCTTGGACAGATTTATGGCAACGGCGTATTTTGTGTTCATACACCCTCACCCGTCCCCTCTCCCTTGGAAGGGAGAGGGACAAAATCGGAGGACGGAGTCTGCATATGCTTAAATTCATACTCCGCCGTCTTATGCTGCTGCCGCTTGTCATGCTGGGCGCGACATTTTTGCTTTTCGCGCTGACGCAGACGTTAAGCCCCGTGCGCCGCGCGGCTTTATATATTGAGGACCCGCGCCAAATGGGTTCGCTTGACGAAGTTATTCAAAAATACGGTTTAAACGATTCCGTTTTTAAACAATATTCGCGCTGGCTGGGAAACGCTTTCAAAGGCGAACTGGGTTACAGTCCGACGGCGAACATGCCCGTCGCGGACGCGGTAAAACAATATCTTCCGGCGACGATTGAACTCGCCGTCGTCACAATGGCGCTGGTAATTTTTTTCGGTATATGGTTGGGAGTGCTCGCCGCTGTCAACAAAAGCAGGTGGCAGGATTACCTGATAAGACTGTTCAGTGTGTCAACATTTTCAATACCTATTTTTGTGCTGGGGCTAGTATTGCTTATGTTTTTTTACGGCAAGCTGGGCTGGTTCGCGCCCGGGCGTTACTCTTTTACGTCCGACATTATAATACACGGGCCGGGATTTACAAATTATACCGGGCTGCTGGTTATAGATTCACTCCTCAACTTAAATTTTTACGTTTTTTTTGACGCGCTCAGGCATTTGGTTCTGCCGGCGATAACTTTATGCGCCGGTTCTTTCGCGTTAATGATACGCGTCATGCGCTCAAGCATGCTTGAAGAATTAGGCAAAGATTATGTGCGCGCCGCCCGCGCTAAAGGTCTTAAAGAAAGCGCCGTCACGTTTAAACACGCCGGGAAAAACGCGATAATTCCCGTCATAACTTTATCGGGCATACAATTTGTGAGACTGCTGGGCGGGACGGTTATCGTCGAAACTATTTTTAATTTTCCGGGCATAGGCAGTTTCGGCGTAAACTGCGCGCAGCAGCTTGATATAGCGGGTATTCTGGGTTTTGCCTGCGTCGTAGCGTTTTTGTTCGTGCTGGGTAACCTGGCGGCGGATATCCTTTACACTTTTTTTGACCCTAGGATACGTTATGAATAAAACTATCTTCGCCAAAATTTTAAGAAGCAGAAGCGCGCTTGCCGGCCTTACGCTGGTAATATTTTTTGCCGCCGTGGCCGCGCTTACTCCCGTCATATGCCCGCCGCAAAATTATAATCCTTACCAGGTTCCTCAGGCAGGTTATAACGTCGCCCCGGTGCCGCCGAACGCGCAAAATATTTTCGGCACCACGGAGTCTCAGTATGATATTTTTTACGCCGTGGTCTGGGGCGCAAGGATGGCGTTTAAAGTCGGAATAAGCGTCGTATTTTTCGCGCTGGTTTTAGGCATAATTATAGGCGGCACGGCGGCTTACGCCGGCGGATGGGTTGACGAAATTTTAATGCGTATTACCGATATTATTTTTGCTATCCCCGGCATGGTGCTGGCTATGGTTATAGCCGCGCTTCTCGGTCCGGAAATTAAAAATATGATTATCGCGCTGACAGCCGTCTCGTGGCCAAGTTACGCAAGGCTTATACGCGGCGATATTTTGTCGGTAAAGCAGCGGGATTTTGTCGCCGCCGCGCGCGTTTACGGCGCAAGCGGGCCAAGAATATTTTTAAAACATATTTTGCCAAACTCAATTTATCCGTCGATAATCGTCGCAAGTCTGGATATCGGCTATATCGTGCTGACGGCAAGTTCGCTCAGTTTTCTCGGCCTGGGTTCGCCGCCGGGAACGGCGGACTGGGGGCAGCTGGTGGCAATGTCGCGCAACTGGATTTTGGGGACCGCGCAGAACCCCCTCGCCTACGCTCACGCGATACTGATACCCGGCGGCGCGTTATTTTTATTCGTGCTCGGCTGGAATTTGCTGGGGGACGCTCTGCGCGACATTTTGGACCCGCGCCAATCTTGATATAATAATATAATACTGTTATGATTAGAAAAAAAGACCTGTACACCGCGCTTGCAGACAGCGCTTACCGTTACCCCGAAAACACCGCCGCCGTCTTTGAAGGCGTAAGATACTCTTATCACGAATTGCAGATTCTCGTCGACAAATGCGCGGACCTGTTTTGGGCCTGCGGCTTAAGAAAAGGCGACAAAGCCGCCATAGCCCATAAAAATTCCATATGGTTTGTCGTCGCGAATTTCGCCCTTTATAAAATAGGCGCCGCCGCGGTGCCAGTCAACTTTATGATTTCTAAAGTTGACGAAATCAAATTTATTCTCGAAGACAGCGGCGCAAAAATAGTAGTAACGCAGAACGAATTTCTAAAAACATATTTAAAAGTCAAAGCCGAAGTGCCGTCGCTCAAACATATTTTCTGCTCAGACCTGCCGGCGCAGACGGACCCGGACGCCTCCGTCAAAGATTTCATAAACGAAATAAGAAAAAGCAAAGTGCAGCCGGAGATTATAGAGCCGCTTGCAAAACTTGACGACGACGCTTTTATCCTGTACACGTCCGGCACAACGGGTCAGCCGAAGGGCGCGGTGATTACCCACGGCAATCTGGCCTCAAACATTATAGCCGGCGCGCAGGTTTTTAACATAACGCCGGAAGACACTCTAATCTGCCTGCTGCCTATGTTCCACACTTTCGGATGGACGGTGTGCGCCGTGCTGCCGATTTATCTCGGCATGAAAACGGTTATCACCGCGAATATCACGCCGCCCGCCGGCTGGCTGCATTTGATGGGGCTAGAAAAAGTGACCATTTTTATCGCCATCCCGCAGCTTTTCTCTGTGCTGGCAAAAGAAGCGCGGGGGCTGAAAAGGCTTTACCTGCAGTACTGGGCTTTCAGAAAAATACGTTTTTGCATTTCCGGCGCCGCGCCTTTAAGCAAAGACGCACAGCAGCATTTTGAGAAAAATTTAGGCATCCCGCTTTTGGAAGGTTACGGGCTTACCGAATGCAGCCCGATAGTCAGCGTAAATCTTGAACATATGGATAAAAAAGGCACGGTAGGCCCGGCGCTGCCCGGCGTGAAAATCGCAATCAAAGACGACGACGAGCGCGATTTGCCGCGCGGCGTTGAGGGCGAAATCTGCGTAAAAGGCCCTAATGTTTTCAATTCCTATTTCAATAATCCGGAAGAGACTAAAGAAGCTTTTACGCGCGACGGCTGGTTTAAAACCGGTGACATAGGTTTGGTGGATGAAGAAGGTTTTCTCTCCATCAAAGACCGCAAAAAAGACATGATTATAATAAAAGGTTTAAAAGTTTTTTCCGCGCAGGTCGAAGCGAAAATTATGGAATATCCCGGCCTCGAAGAATGCGCGCTAGTGGGCGTGCCCGACGGCAGGGGCGGAGAGTTCATTAAACTTTACGCCGTCAAAGCCGCAAACGCGGATTTTGACGAGGCCGCGTTCAGAAAATTTTTAAAACAGAATTTAGACAGCTACAAACGCCCGCGCGATATTGAGTTTATGGCGGAACTTCCCAAAAATTCGCTGCGCAAAATTTTAAAGCGCGAACTGCGCAAAGACGCGCTGGCCAAACTTACCGCACGCGGCAGCCGCGCGGCGGAGGATGAAATTTGACGGCCGGTATCGCGGCCGCGCTGGCCGGTATAAAAGACGCTTTTTACGTCGGCGGCTGCGTGCGGGACGGTATTTTGAAACGGCCGAGCGCGGATATTGATATCGCGCTGCCGGGTGAAAATATTAAGGCGGAAGCGCTTTCTCTTGCCAGAAAACTGGACGCAAACGTTTTTGAAATGGACGCGCGGTTCGGCGTTTGGCGAATAATCACCAAAAAAGAAAAACTGCAAATTGATTTAACCGCGTTACAGGGTAAAAGTCTGGAAGAAGATTTAACGCGCAGAGATTTTACAATAAATTCCCTGGCCGTCCCCGTAACCGCAAAACCTAAAATAAAAATCAAAAATACCGGCGGTAAAAATTATTTTCTGTTGTCTGCAAAACCGAAAGAAATCATTGATTTGTGCGGCGGTTTAAAAGATTTAAGAGCAAAAACCGTGCGTTCCAACGGCGCAAAAGTTTTTGAGGACGACGCTCTGCGCGCTTTGCGCGCGCTGCGCACGTCCGCCGAATTAAATTTTAAAATAGACAAAAAAACTTTGGCGCAGGTAAAAAAATATTCCGGCCTTATAACCCAAAGCGCTCCCGAGCGCATACGGGAAGAACTGGTCCGCGTTTTCAACTGTCCGAACATCAAAAAAAATTTGGAAATTATGGACGCCGTCGGTCTGCTTAACGCGTTATTTCCCGTCTTAAAAGACCAGAAAAAATGCGCGCGCGTTTATTACGGCAAAGGCGGAGTTTTTGAGCATACGCTGATGACAGCCGCGCGCATGGAATATCTGCTGGAAAATTTAAAAACCGTTTATCCCTCTTATTATAAAAAAATCATACCTTACGCCAAAGACGCCGCGCTTTATAAAATGACCGCGCTGTTGCACGATATCGCTAAACCGATAACCGCGAAAAAAACCGGCGGACGTCTGCGTTTCTTCTTCCATGAAGAAAAAGGCGCGCGTATGGCCGAGGAAATTTTAAAAAATCTGCGTTACAGCACTTTCGAAATACGCCTGATTTGCGCGATGATACGCCACCACCTGCGCCCGAGCAATCTTGCAAGCAACGACGTGATTACTGACCGCGGGCTTTTCAAATTTTTCCGCGACATGGGCGACGCAGCGGTGCCGCTTCTGCTGCTTTGCTGGGCGGACTACGCGAGTTACGTGACCGACGCGCAGCTTAAAAAAATTATGCCGCTTTCTTTCAAACCCGTAATGACTATCGACGAAGCAAAGGCCCAAAGCAATGTCAGCAAAACGCTGCGCCATATGCAGGTGTTAAACTTCATGTTCAAAAAATATTTCGCGGCCTCCCCAAAAATCAACCCGCCGAAATTAATTAACGGGAGCGACGTTATGGCAACTCTGCAAATCCCTCCCGGCCCGCGCGTTGGCGAACTGCTTGAAAAAGTCACGCTGGCGCAGGTCGACGGCAAAATCAAAACCAAAGAAGACGCGCTGAACTACCTCAAGCAAATAAAAATTTAAAAATATGGAGGGTTTATGGAGAAACCTAAAGACGTATTAATAAGTTTATGTATGGTAAGTCTTGTTTCAGGCGTGACAGGTTTCATGTTGTTTTCGTATGCTCCTCCGCTGGCTACGGTACTTTATACCATATCTTCCATTTACGCCGTACGCGCTTTTATCTGGAGCGTGGGCGGCATGTGGCTCAAAAAAACCGGCAAATATAAAATTAAAATAGATACCGGCTGGCCTGCGCTTAGGATAACGTGCGCCCTCTCCGGCGTGCTGGCGGTATGGGGGCTTGTGTTCCTGTTTTTGATAGTTTCGGGCATACGCTGACAAAACTGTTCCGGTTTTTTATATAAAACCCTTTGGCGCGGACGCCGGAGGGTTTTTATTTACCCTGCGCCGTTACCATAATGATAAAATGTATACATATGAACGATACTATTTGCGCGGTTATTACAGGTTCCTGTTCCGGCGCGGTTTCGGTGCTGCGGCTGAGCGGGCCGGACGCTTGGTCCGCGGTTATTGAACTTTCCAAACGCCAGGATTTCAGCCCGGAACCGCGTCAGGTTTATTATTTGGACATTTTTGACGGCGGTGATTTGCTGGATAAATCGCTTGTCACGTTTTTTAAAGCTCCGCACAGTTTTACCGGCGAGGACGTAGTTGAAATCTCCTGCCACGGTTCGCCGTACATAAAAGGCAGGCTGCTGGAAATTCTGGCGGGCAAAAACGTACGCCCCGCGAAAAACGGCGAGTTTTCCATGCGCGCTTTTTTAAACGGCAAAATGGATTTAACGCAGGCGCAGGGACTTTGCGATTTAATAGCCGCCGATAACGCCGCCGCCCACGGCGCCGCCATGAACAGCATGGAAGGTCATCTGTCTGAAAAATTCCAGCTTATCAAAGATATTTTGTCAGAACTTCTGGCGCAAATTGAGGCCCGCCTTGACGACGTGGACGACGAAATGGACGCGATGGATACCGATTATTCTTTGGAAGCGCTTGGCCGCGCGGCAACGGAAATCAAAAATTTGACGGATACTTTCCGCACGGGAAAATATATAAAAGACGGCGTAAAAGTAAGCATAGTCGGCGCGCCGAACGCCGGGAAAAGCAGCCTTTTAAACGCGCTGCTGGGTTTTGGCCGCGCGATAGTGTCCGAAGACGCCGGCACTACGCGGGACACCATTGAAGACGCTTTTGATTACAAAGGCCGCAAAATAATTTTGACTGACACCGCCGGCATACGCTCGCACGCGCTTAACGCGGCGGAGCGGGAAGGCGTTGAGCGCAGTCAGGCGGCGGCGCGCGCGGCGGATATTATTATTTTTACGCAGGATATTTCCGTTCCGGCGCAGGACGCGGAACTTTGGAATGAAATAAAAAAACTCGGCAAAAAAGTTATATTGGCGGAAAATAAATCGGACATAAATTATTCCCCCTCCGGCTTTGAGAGTCAAGCGGACGCCGTCGTAAAAATATCAGCTAAAACTGGCGAGGGCGTGCCGGAACTTAAAGAGCAAATTATAAACCTGGCGAATCTGGATACCGTCGACGCGCGGTCAAATATCATAACTTCCGCCGTGCATTATGACATGCTGACAAAAGCTTTTGACGAAATTGAAAAAGCGAAAGAATCCGTCGCCCTCGACGCGGGCCTCGAACTGACGGCCGAACACATACGCCGCGCGCTGCGGAATTTAAGGGAAATCATAGGCGAGGTTTACGCCGACGACATTTTAGGAATAATTTTCTCAAAATTTTGCGTAGGAAAATAGTACTCCGTCCTCAAATTTTTTTCCTCTCCCTAAAAAGGGAGAGGACACAGGTGAGGGTTTTATACACAACATGTGTTGTAAATTTATTCAAGGCCCCGCCTTTCCAGGGCCGATAGGATAAAAAACAAAACTTTATTTTATAACGCTATACCAATTTATGTTTACATACAAAACCGAATATGACGTCATTGTCGTCGGAGGCGGGCACGCTGGCTGCGAGGCCGCGCTCGCCGCCGCGCGGCTCGGCGTAAAAACTTTGCTCATAACGCAGAATCTGGATACAATAGCGCAAATGTCCTGCAACCCGTCGATAGGCGGCCTTGCGAAAGGGCAGATTGTAAGAGAAATTGACGCGCTCGGCGGCGCTATGGGAAAGGTGGCGGACGCGGCGGCTTTGCACTATCATATGCTGAACACCGGCAAAGGCCCGGCCGTGCACTCGCCGCGCGTGCAGTGCGACAAAAAAATTTACCAGTTTACATATAAACACACTCTTGAAAAACAGGAAAATCTGGATATTATTCAGGACGAAGTTACTGAACTTTCTTTTGACGGTTCAAAACTTAACGGCGTGCTCACTCTACGCGGCACAAAATATATTTCCAAGACGGTAATTTTGACCACCGGCACGTTTCTTGGCGGCGTTATACATATAGGCAATGTCACTATGCCCGGCGGCAGATACGGCGACGCGGCCAGCAATTTTCTTACAAAAAATTTAGCCGCGCTCGGCTTAAACGTGTTGCGTTTTAAGACGGGCACTCCCATGCGTATTAACGCGAAACACGTTGATTTTTCGCTTTTCATCCCGCAGCCGTCCGACGACCCTTTTGAGCCTATGTCAATTTTCACGGCTCCGTTCAAACGTGATTTCCTGACGTGTTACATCACGCGGACAACCGCTAAAACACATGAAATTTTAAAGCAGAATATGCGGCGTTCCGCGCTTTATTCCGGACAGATAAAAGCGCTGGGGCCGCGGTACTGCCCATCGGTGGAAGATAAAATCGTAAAATTCAGCGGCGCGGAGTCCCACCCGATATTTTTGGAGCCGGAAGGTTTTAAAACCCAGGAATATTATATACAAGGTTTTTCCACAAGCATGCCGGAGGACGTGCAGCGGGAACTTTTGCTTTCGGTCCCGGGGCTTGAAAAAGCGTCGCTTACGCGGCCGGGTTACGCCATAGAATACGATTTTGTGGACCCGTTGGAACTTTACACGACGCTTGAGACCAAAAAAATTCCCAATCTCTTTCACGCCGGACAGCTCAACGGAACCACGGGTTATGAAGAAGCCGGCGCGCAGGGGCTTATCGCCGGCCTTAACGCCGCGCTTAAAATAAAAAATAAAGAGCCGTTTATTTTAAGACGCGACCAAGCTTACGCCGGAGTTATGATAGACGACCTTGTCACCAAAGGCGTTAACGAGCCTTACAGAATGTTCACATCCCGCGCGGAATACCGCATAATGCTGCGGACGGATAACGCGGATTTACGTCTGACGGACATCGGCATCGCGCTGGGCAGCGTGCCGGAGCGTTATAAAGAAAATTTTGAAAAATATAAAGCCGTCGTTAAAAACCCTGACGGGGATTACGGCGATATGTCGCCATGGCGCGTAGAAAACGCGCGCAAAACCGCCGCGATTGACAAACTTTACGCCGCCTATTATGACCGTTTTAAAAAGGACGCGGAAAAACTTGCGCTGGCGGACAATATCGTCATACCGGAAGGTTTTGAGCCGTCGGAAGTAAAAGGCATTTTAATAGAAAGCGCGCAAAAACTTAAAAAAATTAAACCGAAAACGCTTGGCGCGGCAAGCCGCATTCCGGGCGTAACGCCGGCGGATATTAATCTTTTAATGATACACATTGAACGGTTCAGAAATGAAAGAAATAAATGAATTTTTTAAAGATTTGAATCTGTCGTCCGCACAGATGCAGACGCTGGGCGCGTATGTTGATTTAATCTGGCAGAAAAAAGACGAAATGAATTTAACAAGCGTATCCGACAAACGGGAAATCTGGAACAGGCATATCGCCGACGGCTTGTCCGCCGCGCGGTTTATAAAAAAATCCGGCACAGACGGAAAAACCGCGGCGGATATCGGCGCCGGGGCGGGATATATCGGGCTCACAATCGCCGCCGCGCTGCCGGAGATGAAAATTACTTTAATTGAAAGCCTTGAAAAACGGTGCGCTTTTTTGCGCTGGGTTACGGTTAAACTGGGGCTTAAAAATGTTAGTATTTTAAATGAACGCGCGCGCGCGGGCGTTAATGAAAAATATGACTACGCGCTTGAGCGCGCCATGGGAAAATTTGAAGACGTTTTGCCCGTGGTTTTAAGCTACGTCAAACCGGACGGAAAATTTATAGCGTTTCAGAGCGGAGATATTACAGGTTTTACGGCGGAGAAATATTTTTTGCCCGGCGAGAATAAGCCGAGGTTTTTAATAATAACCAATGGACATAATTAAGAAGTTACAGTTGGTTTTATGGGTGCTTACGGCGGTACTTATTTCCATGCCGCTGCTGGACCATTTTGGCATTTCGTACGACGCCGCGTTGCGTAAAATTTTATTTCTGCCGCCGCCTGAGCCGCAGCAGGGTACTGAATTAAAACCGGAGTATGTGGAGCAGGTTTTCGGTATAACGCCGGCGGTTCCGCCGCCGCAAACGCCGCCGTCCGGCAGGCCCGCGCCTACGCCGCAGGAAGCCGCGCAGATTACGGATATTTCCCAGCGGATTACCGGCCTTGAAAATTACGCGGCATTTGAGAAGAATCCGGACGAAATAACGCCCGGCGTTCCTTCTCTTTCCGTAAGGCAGCCCGTGTCAAACCGAGTAAGGTGGATAGGGCCGCCGTTCGGCTTTTTTACCGGGACGGCTTACCGTTTTATGATTTACCGCGAACAAGCGCGGGTAACGCCGAAAATAACAAAAGTGCTTGATACTATACAAGGCAATCTGGTGCTGGACCTTTTGCCTTTTACAATGGTAACTCCGCCGGATAAAATTTTAATAATGCTCTTTAACAACCCGCAAAGCTATTCAAGTTTTACTCAAAGGCCGCCGTGGTCCGGCGCGTCGTCCAATTTGGCGAGCGGCACGCTTTTCGTCATAGAAAATTCCGGCTTTTACCCGCTTACCGTCCATGAGTTGACGCATTTATATTTTGACGGGTTTTTCCTGCCGCAGATTAACCCTCTGTGGCTGTCCGAAGGCATGGCGGTTTATATGCAGTCTAAAGCCGAAAAATCTCCGTTAGTCTGGCTCACGCGCTCGACGGAAAAATTCAGACAGGGCAACACTTTGCCGCTGGAACCGTTTTTGGACGCGCAGACGCTGCAAAGTTATTCGTCCGGCCAGGCGGAACTCTGGTACGCGCAGGCTTACGGCATTGTCAATTATATGCTGAACATGAGAACGCGCAATGAGTTTTACCAGTTTTGCGTAAATTTAAAAAACGGCATGCCGCGCCACCAGGCGCTGTACCGCGCGTACGGTCTGCCTTTTACGGATTTTGACGTGCTTGAAAAAGTATGGCTGCATGATTTGCAAAAAGGGAACAATGCAAGACAATAACTGGGTGCACCTGCCCGTCATGGGAATGAAAACAGCTGAACTGCTGCTGGTTAAAAAGGATGGAGTATACGTCGACGGCACGCTGGGCCTCGGCGGGCATACGAAATATTTTCTCAGCCTGCTGGACAGCGGCGCGCGTATTCTCGGGTTTGACAAAGATATTAACGCCGTTGAAATGGCGACTAAAAACGTCAATGACCAGCGTCTGACGGCGTTTAATAAAAGTTATGAATTTATACCGCAGGTGCTGGCTGAGCTCGGGCTGGCGGGCGTTGACGGCGTGCTGCTTGATTTGGGCGTAAGTTCTTACCAGCTGGACGACGCGCGGCGCGGCTTCAGTTTCCAGTCCGGCGGGCCGCTTGACATGCGTTTTGACACCGGCGCGAAACTTACCGCGCGGGATATCGTCAATAACTATGCTGTCAGGGATTTGGAAAAAATTTTTATTGATTACGGTGAAGAACCGTCCGCCGCGAAAATAGCGATGGCGATTTTTAACGCCCGCCGTATCAAACCTTTGGAGACAACGGCGGAACTTGCGTCCGTAATAAATGAGGCGGTGCCGCGCCGCGGCAAAACGCACCCGGCCACGCGCGTTTTTCAGGCGCTGAGAATAGCGGTTAACGACGAACTGGGTACTGTTGAACGAAGCCTTAAATTTCTGCCGGACATTCTTAATCCCGGCGGCCGCGCGGCGGTTTTAACGTTTCATTCTCTTGAAGACAGAATTGTAAAAAACGTTTTTAAACAAATGGCGGCGGACGGAAAAATAAAACTTGTGAACAAACACGTCTACGAACCGTGTTTTGAAGAAGTTAAAAATAACCGCCGCAGCAGAAGCGCGAAACTGAGAGTTATAGAAAAAATATGAGAATATTTATTTGGTTATTCATAACGGCTTTATTTTGTCTGATACTCGCCGTGCAGCGCGTCGAAGAGAGGCGGCTCGGCATAGAAGTCGCGCGGCTGGAACAGGAAGTTTCCCTCAAAGAAGCGCAAAACCAGTACCTGAGATACAGAATAAACGTTTTAACTTCGCCCGCGGCCATAGATACCGCCGCGCGGGAAAAACTTAATATGCAGCTGACGCCGGTTAAAAACATAGCGGTAATTAAAGATGATGACTGAGTTTTCTTATAACACAAAAATGCGTCTTAAAATATGCGGCGCGCTGTGCCTGCTGCCGGCGCTCTTCGTGGCGTCGCGGCTTTTTTATCTGCAGACTTTTAAGCATGAGGAACTGACGGAAAAAACGGAAAAATCCATTTACGCTTATCTGGCGGAGGACAGAATCCGCGGCAATATTTTAGACGTAAACGGGAATATTCTGGCCGAAAGCCTGCGCACCCACTCTTGCGCGGTGCTTAAAAAATACGTCAACGACAAAGACGCGGCCGTCAGCGTTTTGTCCTCCGTCTTAAAAATTCCAAAAAACGATATTTTAAAAGACTGGAAAACCAAAGACAACTTTTTTTACGTCGACAAAAAAATTAAACCCGCCGTTTACACGGAACTTACGGAAGCGATACAGAAAAATAATCTGACCGGCATAGAACTCAGCCCGGAGTATGACAGAATACGTCCTTACGGCGACATGGCTTTAGATTTAATAGGCGCGGCGAATTCAAAAAATATGGGTTTATCCGGCATAGAGCAGCTTTTTAACAAAGAACTCAGCCAGGACATCGGCCGTAAGCGCGCTATGCGCGCGCGCAGAGGCCAGATAATTTACGAGCGCGGAATGAAAGAAGAAGAACATATTTCAGACGTGTATCTGACGATAAATTCCGCCATTCAGTATTATATGGAAGACATTTTGAAGAGATACGTCGTCACCAACGGCGCGCAGCGCGGCATGGCCATTGTGCAGGACCCGAATACGGGTTTTATAATAGCCGCCGCGTCTTACCCGGTGCAGGACGGCCAGTCGCTGCCTTTCCAGTTTACGTATGAGCCGGGCTCGACGTTCAAAGCAATCACCACGTCATCTGCGCTGGACAGCGGCTCCGCAAAACCGGACGACTATTTGACTTTTGATGATGATAATACGTGGGCCGTCGCCCCTGGTTTTACAGTTAAGGACCCGCATTTGAAAACCAAATCTATGACGATAAGCCAGATGCTTGAAGTGTCTTCCAACCGCGGCGCAGCGCGGTTAGCGGTAAATCTTGGCGCTAAAGATTTTTTCTATTATATACGCGCGTACGGTTTCGGGACAAAGACGGACGTGGGCTTTCAGGGCGAGGCGAGGGGCACCGTGCGCCCGTATGATAAATGGACAAAGGTTGACACGGCGACCGCCGGCTACGGCTACGGCATTTCTCTGACGGGAATACAGCTTGTCAACGCCTACAGCGCTATCGCCAACGGCGGTTTTTTGATGCAGCCGCATATAATAAGCAAAATCACGGAGCCTGACGGCGAGCCGACTTACACGGCCAAACCCAATAAAATAAGAACCGTCATCAAACCGCAGACGGTTAAATTAATGAACGGGCTTTTGCAGAACGTCGTGACAAAAGGCACGGGCAAAAAAGCCGCCGTGCCGGGGTATACCGTCGCCGGTAAAACTGGCACGGCGGAAAAACTGGGAAGCGACGGTTACGCCAAGGCCAGCCACATAGTTTCTTTCTGCGGGTTTTTGCCGGCGTCGCGCCCGGCGTTTACTATTTTGATAGTATTGGACCAGCCGGAAAAACCTATTTTCGGCGCGTCGAGCGCGGCGCCGGCGTTTGCGGAAATCGCGTCTAACTAGTTTCTTTTTACGGCGTGGAACCTGATGACCCCGCGTCTTTAAAATAACGGAGATTGTATGAATTTAAATTTGACTTTGGAACATTTGGCTAAAATTACCGGCGGTAAAATTGTTAACGGAAACCCGAAGACGCCTTTTAAAACTTTCGCGACTGACAGCCGCGTCTTAACCGCCGGGCAGAATTTCTGGGCGTTAAAAGGCGGAAAATTTGACGCCAATGATTTTTTGCAGGATGTCATTAACAAAGGCGCCGCCGCCGTCGTGGCCGAGCGCGCGGAAAATCTGGATTTTAAAAATACGGCTTTTGTCAAAGTGTCAAACGCTCTTGCCGCTCTGCAAACTGTCGCCGGCTGGCACCGCCGGGAAATGAATTTAAAGCTTGCCGCGATAACCGGCTCAAACGGCAAAAGCACGACGAAACAAATGCTGCTGTCCATATGCAAAACCGCCGGGCAAACCCGCGCGAATATGGGCAATTTAAACAATCAGTTCGGTCTGCCTTTTTCGCTTTTGGAAATTACGCCGGACGATAAATACGGCGTGTTCGAACTGGGCGCGTCCAAAAAAGGCGATATCGCGGAAATAGCGGCGCCGGCGGCGCCCGACGTCGGCATAATTACAAATATTTCCGCCGCGCACCTTGAATTTTTTAAAAATTTACAAACAGTTTATGACACAAAAACCGAGCTTGCCGCCGCGCTAAACCCAGGCGGTACATTGGTTTACAATCTTGACGACGACATGCTTAAAAATTTAAAAAACACTTACAAAGGCCGCGCGATAACTTTTGGATTTTCCGACGGCGCGGATTTGAAAATATCGGACAAAGAAAATTTTGAATTTATTTATAAAGACGAAGTTTTTTCTTTCGGCCTGAACTTTGAACGCCACAATAAATTAAACGCGGCCGCGGCCTGCGCGGGTGCGATAGCGCTGGGTTTGTTCAAAGACAATCTTGAACGCGGGCTTAAAAATTACGAACCTATGCCCATGCGTATGCAGCGCGTAAAACACGGCGGAGCGACTTTTATTTTAGACTGTTATAACGCTAATCCCGCGTCTATGGAAAACGCCATAACGCTGCTTGCTAAAGAAAAAACCAAGCCGCTTATCGCCGTGCTGGGCGACATGAAAGAACTGGGCGCGCACTCCGCCAAATACCACGCGGCGGCGGCGGAGCAGCTGGCGGAAAATAAAATTGAAACTGTTTTCCTGTCCGGCCCGGAAATGGCGGCGGCGGCGGAAATTCTGCGCGCAAAACACCCGAATATAAATGTAAAATATTCTTTATATTACAAAGACTGGCTGGCGGATTTAAAAAACGCGCTTAAAAACGGCGGGACATGCCTTGTAAAAGCGTCGCGCTCGATGAATTTTGAAAATATTTTTAAGGAGTTCTAGATGCTATATTATTTGTCTCTTCTCAAACACGATATAAGTTTTTTAAATCTTTTCAGCTATATCACTTTCCGCGCGGGCGGAGCTATTTTTACGGCGCTTATCTTAGTTTTATTTATAGGCCCGGCGGTAATCAGAAAACTTTCATCCTACAAAATTCAGCAGTACCAGCGCGCCGACGGGCCGGCGTCCCACCTCAGCAAACAAGGCACGCCGACTATGGGCGGCGTTATGATACTTGTTTCGCTGCTGGTAACGGTGCTGCTGTGGGCGCGGCTGGACAGCCGTTATATATGGCTGCTTTCTTTTACGACAGTCATGCTTTCCGCCGCCGGAATCGCGGACGATTATACGAAACTTGTTAAAAAAAATCCGCAGGGCGCGCCGTCGTGGGTTAAATTTACTTTACAGATTTTGACGTCATTTGTCGTCGTGTTTTTTCTGACTATGTATCCGCCGAACGCGGCCTATATTTCTAAATTAAGCGTGCCGTTTTTTAACCAGCTTTTTATAAACCTGTCATTTTTTTATCTGATTTTCGCAATGCTTTTGATAGTCGGCTCCTCAAACGCGACCAATCTTACCGACGGACTGGACGGGCTGGCGGCGGGTTCCATGATTTTATGCGCCGGCACTTACGCTATTTTCGCTTATCTTGCCGGCAACATAAATTTTGCCGAATATCTTAAAATAATTTACGTACCGGGCGCCGGCGAAATAACCGTATTTCTGTGCGCGCTTTTGGGCGCGTGTTTAGGGTTTTTGTGGTACAACACTTATCCGGCGCAGGTTTTTATGGGGGATACCAGCTCGCTTTTTTTAGGCGGCGTTTTGGGCGTTTCCGCTTTATGCGTCAAGCAGGAACTTTTGCTGCCTCTGGCCGGCGGAATTTTCGTCGCGGAAACTTTGTCGGTGATGCTGCAAATGTTATATTTCCGCGCGACCGGCGGCAAAAGGCTTTTTAAAATGGCTCCTCTGCACCACCATTTTGAACTTAAAGGCTGGGCGGAGCCGAAAGTCACCGTCCGTTTTTGGATTATAGGAATAATGCTTACGCTGTTGTCTCTGGCGTCCCTTAAAATCAGATGACAAAAGATAAAGTTTACCTTCTCAAACCCGTCAAAGCGCCCAAAAAAAATACTGAGGCGCCGCCCAAGACGCGCTTTCTTATGCCGGATAGAAATCTGCTGATTATAATGTTCACGCTGATGCTTTTCGGCCTTGTGTTTACTTATTCTTCCAGCGCGTTTGAGTCCGGCGCGTTATTTAAAAGGCAGCTTATTTTCGGCGGCCTGGGGCTTATAGCCGCGGCGTTTTTAAGCCAGTATTATCTGCGGCTGCAAAAAAAAATTAATCCCATGTTTATTTTATACGGCGCGTGGTTTTTGCTGGTGTTTGTGCTTTTTACACCTAAAGTCGCCAACGTCCACCGGTGGATAAATCTGGGGTTTTTCAATCTGCAGCCGTCGGAAGTCGCGAAACCCGCGCTCATTATTTATATAGCGTATTATCTGGACAATATTTCCGCAAGCATAAGCAAATCTTTTAACGTAATCGTCCCCCCGCTTGTCTTGACCGCCGTGACGCTGGGCCTTATGATGCTGGCGCCGGAACTCGGCACGCCGGCGCTTTTGTTCGCCGTCGTGTTTTTAATGCTTTACACGGCGGGCGCGCGTTTAAAACATCTGCTTTTAATTCTGGCCTGCGCCATACCGGTGGCGCTGCACCAGATGATATTTTATTCCTACAGAATGAAACGTCTGTTTTCTTTTCTGTCGCCGGAAACCGCGTCGGATTCCAGCGGGTACCAGCTTTTCCAGTCTTTTTTAGCGATAGGTTCCGGCGGGTGGTTCGGCAAAGGTTTGGGTAATTCTGAACTTAAACTGCAGTATCTGCCGGCCGCGCATACTGATTTTATTTTCGCGATTATCGCCGAAGAAGCCGGCATGTTCGGCGCGTTGATAATAGTGGCGCTTTTCGCGTGGATGCTGATACGCGGGATAAAAGTCGCGCGGCGCGCGAAAAATACTTTTAACTCAATGCTCGCGCTCGGCATAACGCTGACTATAACGCTGCAGGCCTTTTTAAATATGGGCGTGGCCGTCGGCCTGCTGCCGACAAAAGGTCTGCCGCTGCCGTTTTTTTCTTACGGCGGTTCCTCGGTGCTGGTGACTATGGCAATGATGGGAATTCTGTTTAACATTTCCGCTGTTGAGAAGGCAAACTTGAAAGAGAGGGTTTAATGAAATGAAGAGATTTATAATAGCTTCCGGCGGAACGGGCGGCCACTTTTATCCGGGGTTCTCACTCGGTAAAGAACTGCGGAAAAGAGGGCATGAAGTTTTATTTATCGTCAGAAAAGGCGACCTCGCGATAAAAACGCTTGAAAGAAACGGTTTTAGTTACAAACAAATAAATTTCACCGGGCTGCCGCGCTCTTTAAATCCTTTCAAATATTTTATTTTCGGCTGCAAGCTGTGCATCTCGATGGTACAGACCGCCGTCATAATCAAAAATTTTAAGCCGGACGTCTGCGTCGGCATGGGCGGATACATTTCTTTCCCGCTTATTCTTTGGGCGCGGCTCAAAGGAATTAAAAGCGCCGTCCATGATTCAAATACCAAAATCGGCCTTGCGAACAAAGTTTGTTCTAAATTCACAAATCTGTTTTTGCTCGGGTTACCGACGTCGGACAATATCAGAAACACAAAACTCGTCGGCACTCCTATACGTCCTGAGTTCGGCCTGCCTTATAATAAAGCCGAAATTCTGGCCGGCCGCGGGCTGGACGCTAAACTGGCGACAATTCTTGTTTTCGGCGGTTCGCAGGGCAGCAAGCAGTTAAATATCGCGGTGAGCAAAGCCGCAAAAAAAATCGTCAGAAAAAATAATACCGTGCAGTTTGTCCACATAAGCGGCGACAAGGGTTATGAAAGGTTAAAACAGGAATACCGCGGTTTCAGGAATATACGTCTGTTTGCCTACTGCCACGACATTTATTTTTTAATGCACGCGGCGGATTTTGTGGTTTGCAGGAGCGGCGCGAGCACTATCGCGGAACTTTACGCGTGCCGCAAACCGGCGGTTCTGGTGCCCTATCCTTACGCTGCGGATAATCACCAGTATTATAACGGCACCGTGCTGAAAAAAGCCGGCTGCGCGGAACTTTTTATTGAAAACGAAAATCTTTCTTCGCAGTTATACGACTACATTTCCGGCGTGGCGAAGAATAAAAATATTCTGGAATTTATGGAACGCGGGTTTGAGGTTTTGGAACTGCCGGACCCGCTTAAATCCGCGCAGATTATAGCCGACGAAGTGGAAAAACTTTAGCGTTTTCTGTTAAGCTCCCAAAGTTTGGCGTACTTTACAAAAGGGTAAAAACTGGAAAACGACGCCCACAAAAAACCCTGGTATCCGTCTAAAAAACCCAGGCGTATTATATATAATCTGAAAAATTCCCAAAACGGGCGCAGCATTTGAAGAGGATTAAATTTTTTGCCTTTTTCATGCATGCTTTCCGCGCCTAGAGAAGTGTAAGAATTAAACTTTTCAAAATAATGGCGTATGTCGCGGTAAGGAGTATGGCTGAGCGGGTTTTTGAGTTTCGGCGTAACGCCGGGGACGCTCAGCACCTCATGCACTTTGCCTCCCTCATAAGAAGCGGCAGCGCGCCGCGCAAGACGCAGTTTATAATCCCCCCTAAGCGAACCCCATTTCATGCGCCGGCCTAAAAAAATATTTGAAGACGGCAGATAAAAACCGTTGTATTTTGTATCTTTTATTGTTTCCAAAATTTCCGCTTTAAGCGCGTCTCCCAATGTTTCGTCGGCGTCTAAATTTAGCACCCAGTCTTTAGTCGCGGCGGCAAGAGCGGCTCCTTTTTGGTCTTTAAAAGAGACAAAAGTTTTCTCCGTTATTTTCGCGCCGTAACCGCGGGCGATTTCAACCGTTTTATCCGTCGAATAGCCGTCAACTATGACAATCTCGTCGGCAAAACCTTTGACGCTGTCCAGCGCCGCGGCGATATTGCGCTCTTCGTTTTTGGTTATCATTATTACTGATATCGTCATAAATTAATCTCTAACGCTATCGGACAATGGTCCGAACCCTGCACGTCCGGCATGATATAAGATTTTTTTACTTTTTTCTCGGACGCGGTATCCACGAAAAAATAATCTATTCTCCAGCCGACGTTCCTTTCCCGCGCTTTTGTTTTGTAATCCCACCAGGTATAATTGCCGCCGTCCGCGTTAAACAGGCGGAAAGTGTCCGTCAGCCCGTTGGTAAAAAATTTGTCCAGCCACGCGCGCTCTTCCGGCAGAAAGCCGGTGTTTTTCTCGTTTTCTTTCGGCCTCGCCAAATCAATTTCCTTATGCGCGGTGTTGACGTCGCCGCAGATTACCACGGTTTTTTTCTTCATCAGTTCTTTGGCCAGTTTTAAAAACTGCGCGTAAAAACGCAGTTTATAATCTATCCTGTGCGGCCCCTGTCCGCCGTTGGGATAATAAATATTTAAGAAATAAAAAGTTTCAAATTCTAAGACCAGGGTTCTGCCCTCACCGTCTAAATTTTTGTCGCCGATAGATTCGCTGACGCTTAACGGTTTTTCTTTTGTGTATACCGCCGTGCCGCTGTAACCTTTTTTCCCAGCGACGCTGAAATAAGCAAAATATCCCGGCGGCTCGCGCAGGGCGGCGCTCAGCTGCTCCGGCGCGGATTTTGTTTCCTGCAAAGCCAGAATGTCCGGGCTTTCTTTTTTAAACCACGCGGAAAACCCTTTTTTTTCTATCGCGCGCAGGCCGTTTACGTTCCAAGATATAAAGCGTTTTGTCATAAATGTTATAATAACTATATGATACAAAAAGGCAAGTGCTTATTCACGTCCGAATCCGTGGGCGAAGGCCACCCGGACAAAATGTGCGACGCGGTTTCCGACGCCGTTTTAGACGCCATTTTAGCCAAAGATAAAGCGGCGCGCGTGGCGTGCGAGACATATGTGACGCGCGGCCTCGTCGTCATAGGCGGCGAAATTACCACGAATACGTGGGTGGATATTGATGCTATCGCGCGCGAAGAAATTAAGCGCATAGGTTATACGGACCCGAAATACGGTTTTAACGCGGACACCTGCGCTATTTTAAACGTTATAGGCCGCCAGTCGCCGGATATCAGCCAAGGCGTTGATATCGGCGGCGCCGGAGACCAGGGTTTAATGGTCGGCTACGCCGTGGACGAAACACCTGAATTTCTGCCGATTACTTTAGTGCTTGCCAATAAAATAGTCGCCGCGCTGGCGGACGCGCGGAGAACCAAAAAAATTCCGTTCATCGGGCCGGACTGCAAAAGCCAGATTACTTTTGAATACGTAGACGGCAAACCAAAACGGATAGATACCGTCGTAGTTTCCGTCCAGCATACTGAAGACGTGCTTGATAAAACCGGCAAATTTATGACGGACGCGGCGAAGAAAAAAATTATTGACGTTATTGTCACGCCGCTGACAAAAAAATGGACGGACAAAAATACAAAAATTTTAGTTAACCCGACGGGAAAATTCGTAACCGGGGGCCCGCAGTCGGATACCGGCATGACGGGCCGCAAAATTATAGTGGACACTTACGGCGGCAGGGCCGAGCACGGCGGCGGCGCGTTTTCCGGAAAGGACCCGACTAAAGTTGACCGCAGCGCCTCGTATATGGCCCGCTATATCGCTAAAAATATCGTGGCTTCAAAAATAGCAAAAGAGTGCACGGTGCAAATAGCTTACGCCATCGGGAAGGCGGACCCGGTAGGTTTTTACGTCGATACTCACTGCACGGGAGCCGTCAGCGACGAGAAAATTACGGCGGCCGCGCTTAAAATTTTCCCGCTTACGCCGCGCGGGATTATTGAGTATTTCCGTCTCAGACGCCCCATATATAAACAGACCGCCGCGTACGGGCACTTCGGCCGCAAAGAGTTCCCGTGGGAACAAACCGATAAAAAGGACGAGCTCAAAAAAGTTTTGTTTAAATAAAAAACAACCCCGCCGGCGGCGGGGTTGTTTTTTTGCAAATATTTATTTTAGCTGCTTGATTTGCGCGCGGTATTTGTTTACTACGGTTTTAAGTTTCTGGTAATAATCGTCTTTGGACGTTTTGACGGTAGACATCGCGGTCAAATCCCCGTCCATATTGTTAAAGACGTTTACATAATTATCATAATTCTGGGAGCCGTTGTCAAAAACCAGCTGGTCAAGCAGTTTCTGGTTGCTGTCTCTGTAATAGGCGGCGACGTCATTCGTGGTCATTCCGCCGACGGTGCTTTTGCTTAACATCTCAATATTCGTGCCGCTTGCCGCGCAAGCAGCAACAACAAAAGCGGCCGCTGCTAAAACTAATATTTTTTTCATTTCATTATCTCCTACTTGCGGTATTTCAAAGTGATTGCATTTACATTCGCGTTATGTTTACTGATTATTTGCTGCTGTTTCGTATAAAAATCTTTATCGTTTTTAGCGCTTACCGCGGCCGCTTTAAATTCGGCGTTCTCTGCGGCATATTCGGCCGCGGCCTCGCCTGCGGCGGCGTCGCCGTAGATATTTCTTATTATATCAACCCGCGTTTTCTGTGAGTCATCCAGCTGGCCAAGCGCGTTCTGGCTGGAAGAGGGCTGCGTCACGACAGAGTTAGCGGAGTTCAGCACCTCGGTACTATACCGCGTCTGCCGGGCTTCCTGTATGTCTTCCGCGACCTGCTGCCAGCCGCCGGCCTTCTTTATCTGTATATATATCTGGCCGATATCCAAGCCGCAGCCGCCAAGCATAACGGCACAGGCAAACAACAAAATATATCCGCGCAGGATTTTCATATATCTATTATATAAAAATATACAAAAAAAGCCCGCCGTATAAACGCGGCGGGCTTTTGCACAAAAACTTTTACTGCATGCCCAGCAGATTTTTTGAGTCCGACGTAAGCGGTTTCAGTTCCCTTGTAGAGGGCATATAATTAAAGCGGTAAATCGTCATAAGGCTTGTATCATTTACCGGCGGGACTTTCGCGCTTACTATATAATTTGCCGCGTCGTACTGTTTAATAGACCAGTCCACCCCGCTTGCCTGCATAGGATTCTTGGCGGCTACGGCGCCTATAAGCGTCATCCCATTTGGCAGAACATAATTTTGCGCGTCAATAAGAATCTGGCTGTCATTGCCTGACAACGGGGCCGGGGCCGCGGGCTGCGGCATAGAAGGCGCCGCCGGCGCGGAAGGGTTAGACGGCTGCGGCCGGGGAGGCAGCGGACCGGCGTCTGCGGTTTCCGCCGGCTGCTTAGGCGTAAATAAACCGAACACGTCAAAACTTTTTACGGTAAACATAAGGCCTAAAGCTATTATCACCAGCAGGATAACCGCCATTACGGCAATCATAACTTTTTTCATCATGCCGGTTTTAGGCGCAATGGTGGTTTCTTCCTCTGTGCCAAGCTGGTCCATAAAATTTATTTTTTCCGTGGTATCCGGCGCGGCGGCCGCGGCTTTTGACGCGGAAATAAGCGGGTTTGTTTTAATATCCGCCGGTTTAACGCGTTTTATGACAGGCGCCTGGTGCAGCGTCGGGTCCCCGGCGCTGATGCTTGTGTCCGCGAAATTAGCAACTATTTCCTGCACGCCGGAGTCTTCTTTTTTCTTATTCTGCTCTTCCATGCCGGACGGAGGTATAAAGTCAGAAATCAAAGAAGTCTTTTCATTGCCCAGCTGTATCTCGGACATAGTGTTGCCCAGCTGCGTAACCACGGGGGCTTCTTTGGCAGGTTCCGGCTTAGGTTTTGTATCTTCTTTAATAGACAGAGACGGCGCCGGTGCCGGAGCCGGAGCGGCGGCCACGTTAGGAGCAGAGGCGGGTTTCGGGGCCGGAGCAGGTTCAGGCTCGCTCTTTTTAATAAGGTCCTCAAAATCAATTTTATCTTCTTTGACGGGTTCCGGCGCAGCCTGCGGCGTTCTGTAAAGAGAATCCAGCGCGGAAGACACTATCGCGGACTCTTCTTCCGTCGAGGCGTTCATCGGCCCGGTAAGCGTCTGCGTTAAAGATGGATTGTCTTTGCCGTTGTTAATCTCTTCAAGAACTAAAGGCTGCAGTTTAACCGGTTCAAACAGACTGTCCAGCGCGTTGTCTATGCTCTGGGACGGCGTGACGTCTAATTTTTCTTCTGGTTTGGCGTTTAAAGTCTCGTTTAATTCGGGCAGAACTGAAGACGCGGGAAAAGAATCAACGATTTTTTCCTCTCTAAAAATTTCTTCTATTTCAGGTTTCTTCAGCGGCGGCGCCTGCTCCGGCTCCGGCTGCGGGACGGGCTGCGGAACGGCGGCCTGCTGCGGCGCGGGCTGGCCGTCGACGGGAATAACGTCCATCTGCGGCGGAGTATTATCTTCGGCTATGCTTTTGACTTCGGTTTTTATGGCTTCTTGCTCTTCAATTTCTTCATGCGTAAGGATTTTGCCGGCAGACGCGACGCCCGCTTCAGTCAATATTTTATCAAGAGGGTCCTCAATAGGCGCGGGCTGCGCGGCGGATTTTTCCGCCAGTTTTTTGACTTCCGCGCGCAGGTTTTCTATTTCTTTGGACAACTGCAAAATTTTATCATACAGCACATCTTCGCGGCTGGCGGGTGCCGCTGACTCCGCCTTAACTTCGGCGGCGTGCTTTGGTTTTTCTATCTCTTTAATATCCACTTCTTTGGCCGCGACGTAGGTATTAGTCGAAATGCCGGTGTCCAAATGTCTTTCGGAAACATTGTCCGTCAAAATGTCCGGTATATGCATCACCGAACTGGCGGGCACCCATTCCTGCGCGGCGCCTTCTTCAATAATTTCTGAACATATAAGAGTATCCGGCGTAAAACCCTCAAGCGCGGAAATTTTATTTTCTTCAAACGGTCCCGTCACTTTGTCGTCTATGTAAACCCAATATCTCATAAACATTATCCCTTTATAATGAATTTAAATGTATATATACAACTAGCATAGCAAATTTTAGAAATATTTTGGGGTGAGTTTTTCCAGCTGGATTTTTCTCCTCTCCCTGAAAGGGAGAGGGCAGGGTGAGGGTTCTGAACACGATATGTACACAACATATTGTTGTTAATCAACTTAGGATTTTCACCTTATCGGCCCCGGAAAGGCGATGTCTTGAATAAATTAAAAGCGCATTTTGTGTTTCAAAACCCTCACCCGTCCCCTCTCCCTTTCAGGGCGAGGGACAAATTCGGAGGACGGAGTACTATTCACGCGTCAAAAATCGAGGACAGATTTTCCCTGTCTTCCTGCGTTCTTTGCAGGTAGGGAAGACTTTTTTTAAGGTCGTTTTCCGTTATTTTAAGTTTTTCTTTGGGCGTAATCGTCTCAAGCAGACCGGAGACGGCGGAAAGTTCATACCCTTCCTCAAGCGCGTTAAAAACAAAGCGGGAAATTTCCCTGCTGGACGTGCCGTTAAGCTCCGCCACCAGCGCTTCAAGCGCGTAAACATGTTTGGCGCTGTCGGTTTTCCAGAAAGAATATTTCAAAATGTGTTTTTCAAAAAACAGCACAATCTCGTCCGGGGACATTGTGCCAAGATATTTTTTTAAAACCTCCGGCGCCAGGCCTTTTGTCAGGCTTTTGGCTTTTAAATCCCGGCGGTAGGCGGCCTGTGTCAGCGCTTCTTCCTCGGTAATTTTGCCGAGCAGTACTTTACACGCCAAATCGTTATTTTCACTTTTGCTGCTGCAGTAAATAAATTTTTTCAAAATATTTTCAAATTTTTCTACAACTTCGCGCGCCGTCATATCGCCGGAAAATTTCTTGGCTATATCATAAGAAAAATTTTCAAAAAAATCATATTTGGCAAGCGCTTTGCGGAACTGCGCCAAATCTTTATTTTTCTGCGCGGCGGCCGTCGTGCTTTCCAAATATTCGGAAGACGCTTCCGTCAGCACTTTTACCGCCATGCCGAGATTTTCCTCTTTTATTTCCATAAAAGGCAGCCTTGCCAAAACCGCGTCAAGCGTGGCCGCGACTTCCGCCGGCGTTTTGGCCGGCATATAACGGCAGCCCAGCGTAAAAATGTCCGCCTCGTGCAGCGGGTACGGGATTGCTTTGGCGAGAGACGCAAACGCGGCCGCGTCGTTCTCCGTCAGAAAACCGGTTAAAGTTTTTAACGTCAGAAAAATATTAAGTTTTTCGTTGTCCGCGATAGTTTGAAGTTTGCCGAAAACGCCGTCAAAATATTCTTTAAAATTTCTCGCGCCCAGGGTATTGAAATATCCGGCAAGCGTCAAGGTCGCCGACATGGGAAAACCGTATTTTAAAGTATATTCTTTAATATCTTCCAAATTATTCTGCGCTTTGTTTTGGGTTTTCAAATTTTCGGCTTTTTCCTCAAGGTTTTTTATCGCGTTGTAAGAATTTTCCTGGTCCGCGGGAGAACCTAAAACAGCCGCGATTTCGGCGTCAAAAAACATTTCCGCGGAGGGAGACGCGTAGAAAGAAACTAGCGTTTCTTTTGTCCGCGCGCTGAAGCGGAGCGCGGCCCAAAATTTTTCTACGGCCTCTTTGTTTTTTGCGATTCTGAGGCGTGTTATTGCTGCGGCCCGCGTGGTTTTATCAAGCAGTATATCTGCGGCGCAGGCGTCGGTCTCAGACGTGTTGAATATAAGATTTTCTTTGATTTGTTTTATGCGTTCCGCCAGTTTTTCAGGCGCGGTTTTACCTTCATAAACCGCTGCGATTTGCTGAACGGACGGAACCGAAGCGCCCGGCAGGGCGGCCGCCACGGCGTCCAAAAAGTTTGTTTCCCGCGCCGTTTCCGGCGTGATTTCCACGGGCGGCATCAGAGAACCTCCGCGGCTTTGACGGCCTGCTCAATAGTCTGTTTAAGCATTTCTTCGACGGCCGCTTCTTTGACGTAAGGCAGATTTATTTTCATATTCTCGACGCAGCATTTTAAAGCGGCGCGCAGCATGTGGTCCGCGCAGTTCATGTCAGAAATAATTACCGGCGAAATGCCGCTTTTAACTTTCTCCGTTTCTTTCATAACGGCCATGCACTCCAAAGCGCAGTTGATGGGCACTACGGCAATTTCTTTAAGCGCCGGATTAATTGAAACCGAAGGGTCCGCCTTCGCCGCTTTTTTTGTTTCAAGATATTTTTGGTAGACGGCGCTGTCTTCAGTCACGAAATTTTTTAATTTTTCCAAAGAAGTTTTCAGCGCGTTTTCAACATTTTGCAGCGGCGCTATAAACGCCGGATTTGTGGATTTTAACTTAAGCGTCGTCGCAATGGCCATAAGCGCCAGCCCGCAGCCGAACGCCGCGACAGCCGCAGCCGCGCTGCCGCCGCCGGGCACAGAACTGCCGGACGAAAGCGCGTTAATATAATTTTCTATCCCTTCGGACCATACAAACTTTTCCATACTTTTTTCCCCTCCAGAGTGCGTCGATACATATTACGTACTTGCGTTTGGCTGCGCCAAACCCCTACGGGGCTGCGCCAGCTTTTTTGTAAATTTTTATTTTTTTATTCCTTACATAGCCAACGCTATGCTCGTCATAAAAAAATGAAAATTTACTAAAAAATCCTAGCAGCGCAAGTGCGTAATATGTATCGACGCACTCTAAGGTATTGTTACGACGGAGCGCCCGTCGGATTCTTCAGTATTAGGGTCCAGCGTTTTAACGCCGTTGACTATAAATAAATATTTATATTCGCCGGGGTAAATTACAAACGAGCCCTGCCAAACGCCGTCGATTTTTTTAAGAGCCTGCGGTTTTGTCATGGTAAAACCGCTGACTATGCTGACGCTCTTCGCCGCGCCAAAATATTTAAAAGTGACTTTTCTGCCTTTGCCTTTAGTAGGTTCGACAAACACGCTCTGCTGCTTTTGCTGGACCTGAGGCTGCGGCTGGGGCGCCGGCTGCGGAGCAGGCTGAGTCTGAACGACCGGCGGCGGAGCCGGCGGTAAATTTTGCTGGACGGGAACCGGCGCGGCCGGCGAAGTTATTTCAGGCGCGGAAGTAATTTCCTGCGGCTGCATTTCAGGCTGCCGGGCCGTTCTAGCGGCGCTTTCTCTGACGGGAGCGTTGTTTCTGCCGGGCGCGGGCGCCGTAAATTTTGCCGATAAAGACTGATATATCAGAAAACCGAAAAAGACCAAAGCTATGATATCGATAAAAATCAAAAACAGCCAAAAATCTTTTGACTTTTTGGTCCCGCCGTCTAATTCTTTTTCAAAATCTTCAGCAGCCATTTTGCCCTCCCTGCGAGAGTATCAATTAGAAAGTACAAGCGGGCGGTGGGAATCCCCTCCGGTAAAATTCCTGACGGAATTTTCCTCCGGGCCGGGCCTCGCGGTTTTTGCCTTGTATTTTGCTACGCAAAATACAAACAAAAACATCGCTCCGGCCTTTCGCTTCCCAACGCAACGCAAAGCAGTTGGCATTGCTTCGCCGCTTTTTTCAAAAGCGGGCGATGGGAATCGAACCCACGTCTAAAGCTTGGGAAGCTTTCATTCTGCCATTGAACTACGCCCGCAATGATTTCATTCTACAAAATTTAATGCCGTCCCGCCGTCATGCCGTTAAAAATTTTATGCGCGCCATTTTTGCAAAATTTTTTTGGGGCCCCGAAGATTTGAGCCGAATTTCAATTTTTAATGATGACGGGCACACTGGTGCGGGTAGCGCGGAGCTATTACCGCGCGGACACGGTGTGTGCTCTCATCATTAAAAATTGAAATTCGGCCAAAGATTTGGGGATAAGTTGTTTTAAAAATAGCGGCGGCCCCAAAAGGGCCGCCGCTATTTTTAAAACAACTTTGCCGAGGGTCAGGATCGAACTGACGACACCTGGTTTTTCAGACCAGTGCTCTACCACTGAGCTACCTCGGCTGGTATTTGTATATGATATCAAAATTTGAAATACGCTTCAATTTAAACCGGTTTTCCGTCAATAAAAACCGCTTTTATATTAAAAGAGGAGTCAAAAATGACAATGTCAGCCGGCGCGCCGTTTTTAACCGCGTGATTTTTTAAACCTATAAGCGACGCAGGATTTATTGACGCGGCGGCGACGGCGTTTTGCAGTTTAAAACCGTAAGAAACCAAATTTTTTACGCCGTCAATCATAGTAAGCGCGGAACCCGCGATAACGCCGTCCGTAACGCGGCGGAAAGCGC
The DNA here is from genome assembly GCA_009778915.1 of Elusimicrobiota bacterium. Taxonomy (GTDB): domain Bacteria; phylum Elusimicrobiota; class Elusimicrobia; order Elusimicrobiales; family Elusimicrobiaceae; genus Elusimicrobium. Next base: position 116,140 of record WRFH01000001.1, on the reverse strand, counting down.
CGTCTTTAAAATCAACGCGCTCATTATTTGCAAGTTTTTCGCCGGCGGATTGCGCGGTGGGGCGCAGGGCGTCGGTTACCAAAACTATTTTTTCAGGCGCTTTAACGCGGCCCAAAAAAGATATTACCGCCGGGTGCACGTGAACGCCGTCCGCGACAATTTCTGCGGAAAAATCTTCCATCAGCGCGGCACCGGCGGCGCCGGGCGCGCGGTGGTTAAAAGGGGACATCGCGTTAAAAATATGCGTGACGTGGGTTACGCCTTTTTTGAGAACTGAGAGCATTTCCTCATAAGTCGCGTTTGTGTGGCCGGCCTGAAGCAAGATATTATTTTTTCGCGCGAATTTTATAAACTCGTCCGCGCCGGAAAGTTCCGGCGCGAACGTCATTATTTTCAAACGGCCTTCGGACGCGTCATAAAGTTTTTGCGCGAATTTTACGTCAATAGGCAAAATATCCTGCGGTCTCATTACGCCGGGTTTTTGGGGCGATATGAACGGGCCCTCAAGATGCAAACCCAAAATTTTCGCGCCTTTTTCTTTGCCGAACGCCGCGGCCAGAGAGCTTAAATTTTTAAGCATCTGTTCTTTACCGCCCGGATAAAGCGCCGGGCAAAAACCCGTTACTCCGCGTTTGGCGAGAAGAGTTGACATTTCCAAAACCGCGTCCGCGCTGCACTCTTCCGTCCCGCGCCCGCCGTAGCCGTGAATATGTAAATCTATAAACCCGGGCGCGATATACGCGCCGCCGGCGTCAAAAATCTCCGCGCCGGCGGGAAAATGGACAACGCCGGTTTTAATTTTACCGTTTTCGATAAGCAGATTGCCTTCTGAAATACCGTCGGGCGAAATAATTTTGGCGTTTTTTATAAACATAACTTTTCTATTTCCGAATATTCGTCTTTTAAATTTTTGAAATATTCAAAAGTGGCCGGCTCAAGGTTGCTGCACGCGGCGGCGTCCGCCACTATAACCGCCTTGGGGTGAATCTGCAAAGCGGAAATTACCCACTTGGCGCAGACCGGGCCTTCGACGGCGGCGCGCAGAGCCTCCGCTTTTTTAAAACCTGAGGCCAAAATCACAATTTCGTTAGCGTCCAATATTGTGCCGACGCCCATTGTAATCGCCGTATCGGGCGGCGTCTGCGGAGGCGTGAAAAAACGGGAGTTGGCGGCAATGGTATTTTTAGTCAGAAAAACTTTATGTGTCCTGCTGCGGAGCGCGGAATAAGGCTCGTTAAAACCCAAATGCCCGTTCTGGCCCACGCCGCCAAAAAGCAAATCTATGCCTCCGGCGTTTTTAATTTTCCGTTCATAATCAAGACACTCTTTTTCAATGTCTTCCGCAGTGCCGTCCGGCATAAAAATATTTTCTTTTTTTATGTCGACGTGGTTGTAAAGATTATTCTGCATGAATGAACAGTAAGACTGCGGATGGCAGGCCTCCACGCCGACGTATTCGTCCAGATTAAAAGATTTGATGTTTTTAAAACTGACGTCCCCGTTTTTATGCATTTTTACAAAACCCGCGTACATTTCAACCGCGGTCTCCCCCGTCGGCAGCGCGAGGACAAGGTTTTTCTTTTTGTTAAATCTTTCTTTAAACAGCGCGGCCGCGTATTTTCCTACGCTGATTTGCGGGACAATTAAACGCATTTACATTTCCCTCCTGACTTCGGTGGCGATAACGTCGGCCTCCGGCCCGATTATTACCTGCACTAACCCTTCGCCGGGCCGCATAATGCCGCGCGCGCCAAGACTTTTTAAAACGCTGTCTTTGACTTTGGAATTATCCACGACTTCAAGGCGGAGGCGCGTCGCGCAGGCATCCACCACTTTTATATTTTCTTTGCCGCCCAAAGCCGCCAGATATTTTGCGCCGCGCGTATGTTTGACGACGGCGGCGGCTTCTTTTTTCAAATCCGCGGCGATTTCCGAAGATTCTTTTTTTGTCAAATCAACTTCGATAACGTCTTCCTCGCGGCCCGGCGTTTTTAAATCCCATAATTTTATCGCGTAGTAAAAAATTACGAAATATATGACGGCGTATATTGGTCCGGCTATTAAAAGCCTTGCCGGATGAGTCGCTTTGCCCCAGTTTAAAATATAGTCAAACGCTCCGGCGGAAAAAGTGAAGCCTAGTTTGACGTGAATCAGGTCCATAGCCACCATTGAAATGCCGGTCAAAATAGCGTGTATAACGTAAAGCGGGAAAGCCAGGAACATAAAACTGAACTCCACCGGCTCCGTAATCCCCGTCAGAAAACTTGTAAAAGCCATTGAAAATAAAATGCCGGCCGCCGCTTTCCTTTTATAACTTTTGGCGGTAGCCCACATGGCGGCGCACGCCGCCGGAAGGCCGAACATCATTACCGGGAAAAACCCGCTCATAAACATGCCCGCCGTCGGGTCCCCGGCGAAAAATCTTGCGATATCGCCCTGGTAAGTAGTACCGCCGGACTGGAAATTGCCGAAAATAAACCAAACAAGATTGTTAAGAACGTGGTGCAGGCCGAGCGGGATTAACAGCCTGTTCGCGACGCCGTAAATAAAAAGGCCGACTATCTCCGAACTTAAAATCCATTTGCCGAGGGCGTCTATCGCGCCCTGCACCGGCGGCCACACAACCGACGCGGCCAGAGCTATAATAACCGCGGTTATGCCCGTCACTATGGGCACAAATCTTTTACCGCCGAAAAACGCGAGGTACGACGGCAGATTTATATCATGGTATTTATTGTAAAACAGGCCGGCCGTGATACCCATTATTATGCCGGCGAAAACGCCCATGTCGACGTTCGGGTTCAAAACTTTAAGGCCGCCGGTAAGCACGACATAGCCGACGTAAGCCGAAAGCGGCGCCGCGCCGTGATTGTCTTTTGCAAAACCTATGGCTACGCCGAGCGCGAATATCGCCGGCAGGTTAGAAAAAACGGCTTCGCCCGATTTGGCGAGAAACGTTATATTTAACAAGTCCGGCTGGCCGAAACGCAGTAAAATGCCGGCTATCGGCAGAACGGCGATGGGCAGCATCAGCGCTTTGCCCAAAGTAACAAAAGATTTTGTAACGACAGTTAAAAATTGTTTCATGATTATTTAGACTCCGTCCTCCAATTTTTTTCCTCTCCCTGACAGGGAGAGGACACAGGTGAGGGTTTTGAACATAACATGTACACAAAATGTGCAGTTCCAGCCGGAAAACTCGGCGCAATTCTGGAACTTTTTTTCCACTGTCAACGCTTACCCCTCACCCCTGCCCCTCTCCCGCAAGGGGCGAGGGGAAAGGCGTTATAATCCGAATTCTTTTTTAATTAATTCGCGCACCTGGTCCGCGGTGCTCAGTTTCAGCGCGCGGGCGGCGGCGTCTTCACACTTCTTCATATCAAGTGTTCTGATAACGGCTTTGATATCCGCTATCGCCGAAGACGAAACGGCAAGCTCTCTTACGCCTAAACCTATTAAAAGCGGCGCGTTATAAAGTTCGCTGGCCATGCCGCCGCACACCGCAGAACCTTTGCCGGCTTTAAGCGCGGTTTTCGACGTAAGCTCAATAAGTTTTAATACCGCCGGATTAAGAGAACTCGCGGCCGCGCTGAGCTGGCTGTGCCCGCGGTCTATGGCCAAAGTATACTGCGTCAAATCATTTGTGCCTAAAGAGAAAAAGTCCGCCGTTTCTATAAACTTATCCGCCATCAGGGCCACCGACGGTATCTCCACGGTAATCCCGACGGGCACGTGCTCTTTTATTCCGTACTCTTTGCGCGCCGCGCCGAACATGTCTTTAACTTTTTCAAACTCGTCCAAAAACCCGACCATCGGAACCATTACAAGTATTTTAGTTTCCGCCGACAGGCGGGCGAACGCGCGCGTCTGGTCCCATATAAGCTGTCTGTTCAAACCGTAATTTCTCACGCCGCGCAGGCCTAGTATGGGATTTTCCTCCTGCGGTATAAGCATGAACGGAAGCGGCTTGTCGCCCCCGACGTCAAAGGTCCTGAAAGTCACCGGCCCGCCGGCGGCTCTCGCCAGTTCTTTGTAACTTTGATACTGTTCCTCCGCGTCCGGCGTTTCGGCGCGGTTCCTGAACATAAACTCCGTTCTGACAAGACCAATGCCTTCCGCTCCCGCGGCCTTCGCTCCGGCGGCTTCTTCCGCGCTGCCCACGTTGCCCTCAACTTTTATTCTGACGCCGTCGCGCGTTACGGCCGGCTCAAAAGCGTGTTTTTTGTTTTCCTCATGCGTTTTTTTGGTTTTTTCATACTGCTCTTTCGCGGCGGATAAGGTTTTCCCGTCGGGGTTGAAAACGGCCGCGCCTTTTGCCGCGTCCAAAATAATATCCGTCCCCTGCGGGCATTTTAAAACGCGCGCGCCCGCGCTTACTATCGACGGCATGCCGATATTTTTAAGCATTATCGACGCGTGCGACGTGGCGGAACCTTCCGCGCAAATTACGCCCGCCACGTTCGGGTGCAGCGTAAGCACGTCGTTGGGCAGCAGTTCGCCGGTAATTAAAACGGAGCCGGGTTTAATGTCCGGCGGAGTTGGTTTTACGCCGGTTAAAATATTAAAAACTTTTCTGTTTATATCTTTATAATCCGCTATGCGCTCTTTAATAAGCGCGTTTGCGCCGCCGGCCAGAATGGTTATGCTTTTTTCCACCGCGCCGGAGAATGCGCTGGCCGCGTTTTCGCCCTGCGTTATAAAAGTTTTGGCGGTTTCGATAAGATAAGGGTCTTCCAAAATGGTAATGTGCGCCGTCAGAATTTCTTTATAAACTTTTTTGTCTTTGTGAAACAAAATAGTGTCTTCAATATTTTCTTTGGCGACGGCGAGCGCGCTGACCAAAGCTTTTGTTTCTTCTTCTACGCCCCTGCTCCCCGCCGGGATTACAAGTTTTTCTTCGGTTATTACAAACGCTTTTCCTATGACCGTGCCCGGCGCGGCGCTGACGGATTTCAGCGTCGCGGTTTTGGTGAAATCAATATTTTCCTCGGGCGCGGCTGCCGTGCTGGTATAGACGCGCCGGTCCGTTTCCTCTCCCAAACCGCGGCTGATTTCAGACGTTAAATAAGCCAAAGCCGCGGACGCGTCTTCCCCGGACGCGTATAAAGTTATTACGCTGCCTTTATCAAGGCCGAGGCCCATTATCGCCACTATGCTTTTGGCGTTGGCGCGCGCGCCGTTAAATTCAATTTCCACGCGGGATTTATATTTTGCCGCCGCGTTCGCCAAAACGCCGGCGGGCCGCGCGTGCAGACCGTGCGCGTTTAAAATTTTTATGGGCGAAGAAACGATAGTTTCGCCGCACTCCGCTATTTCGGCTTCAACGCCGGCCGCGCCTAAACCAAGCAAAAAACTTTCTCCGGCTTTAACCGTTGAATCTTTTGTTTTAATCAAATTGCTTTGCAGCGGGTTTGTGACTATTACGACGACCAAATCGCTGTCCGCGTGCGCCGCCACGTAAGCGACGTCAAACTTTATTAATTTATCCCCGCGTTTTACTTTGGCGCCGGGTTTTACAAAAGCCTCAAACCCTTTGCCGCCCAGCGCGACGGTTTCAACGCCTATATGTATTAAAATTTCGGAATTACCGTCGGACAAAGTTACCGCATGCAGATTTTTATGCAGCGTCGTGACAGTACCGTCAAAGGGGGCGACTACAAGACCGGTATCGGGCTTTACCGCGATACCGTCGCCCAGCATAGCCTGCGAAAAAGCCGGGTCCGGTACCTCCGTAAGAGAAGTTACTTTGCCTGATACGGGAGCGTATATTTTCAAACTTTCCATTTTACTCTACCACCTTAGATTAGGTTCGCGCGCGGCCGAAACTTCGTCAATGCGTTTGACCGGAGTGCAGCGCGGCGCGTCCGCCGGCAAAGCCGGCGTCTGTAATGCTTCCATAAAAATTTGTTTCATGGCTTCTATAAATTTGTCGAGAGTGTCTTTTGACTCGGTTTCCGTGGGCTCTATCATCATTGCTTCCGGCACTATCAGCGGGAAATAAATAGTCGGCGCGTAAAAGCCGTAGTCGAGCAGACGTTTGGCGACATCCAAAGTTTTTACGCCTCTCAATTTTTCTTTATCGATTGTCAACACACATTCGTGCATACAGGTTTTGTCAAAATACGCCGGGAAAATTTCTTTTAATTTTTCTCTTATATAATTGGCGTTCAGGACGGCGTTTTCGGAAATTTCTTTAAACGTATTTTCGTCATGCTGCCTGACGTAGCAGTATGCTTTGACTAAAACCGCCGCGTTGCCGTAAAAGGCTTTAACGCGCCCTATGGAATTTTTGTCATAAGCGAATTTAAATCCTGCGCCGTCTTTAACAACTTTCGGACAAGGCAGAAATTTAGCTAAATTTTTTGTTACGCCGACAGCTCCCGCGCCCGGGCCGCCGCCGCCGTGCGGCGTTGAAAACGTTTTGTGCATATTAAGATGCAGAATATCCACGCCCCAATCGCCCGGTTTTGCCAAACCTATAAGCGCGTTGAAATTTGCGCCGTCCATATAAAGCAGCGCGCCGGCGGCGTGAACAACTTCCGCGATTTTTTTTATATCTTTTTCAAAAAGGCCGGCTGTGTTCGGTACGGTTAACATGACAAGCGCGGTTTTGGGACTTAGATGTTTTTTTAACTCATCCAAATCAACGCAGCCGTCAGGACCTGATTTTATATTGATTACGCTTAAACCGCCCATGTTGGCCGTGGCGGGATTAGTGCCGTGAGCGGTATCCGGCACAATTACTTCCGTTCGCGCCGCGTCTTTGTTCGCGGCGTGAAAAGCTTTCGCGACAAGAACTCCCGTCCATTCGCCGTGCGCCCCGGCGGCCGGTTGAAGCGTAAATTCTTCAAAACCGCAAAGTTCGCTCAGCGTCCTTTCCAGGTTATACATGATTTCCAGCGTGCCCTGCGCGCAGCTTACGTCGGCAAACGGGTGCAGAGACGTGAAATTTTCAAGACCGGCCAAAACTTCATACGCGCGCGGATTATATTTCATCGTGCATGAACCCAGCGGGTAAAAATGCGTGTCCAGAGAATAATTCAGACGTGACAAATTTGTGAAATGGCGTATAACGTCGAACTCGCTCAGCTGCGGCAGGTTAGGCGTTTTTTGGCGCATGGAAGACGCTTTTAAATATTTTGACGGCTTTTGCGCCGACGGGAATTTTATTCCTCTTTTGCCGGGGACCGATTTTTCTATTGAAAGAGTATTGAATGTCATAATCAAATCCCCCCCAGCGCGGCGGTAAAAGCGTCTATTTCCGCCTTAGATTTTGTTTCTGTCGCGCAGACAAGCAAATCGTGCTCGCCCAAATCAAAACCCGCAGCGATATTTTTCGCGGCCAGTTTTTTTATAATTTCCGCCGACGGCTTCGGACATTCAATTACGAACTCATTAAAAAATTCCCTGTCATATTTGACGCGGAAATTTTTAAGTTTAGAAATTTTTTCTTTAAGATAATTCGCGTTTTCAAGGTTAATCGCGCAAACTTCTTCCAGTCCCGCAGGCCCCAGCAGCGTCAAATATATTGCCGCGTTTAAAGCGCACAGAGCCTCGTTAGAACAAATGTTAGACGCGGAACGTTCGCGCCGTATATGCTGTTCCCGCGCCTGCAAAGTTAAGACGAAAGAACGGTTGCCGTCTTTGTCTTTCGCAATACCTACGACGCGGCCCGGCAGACTTCTGACAAATTCCTTTTTGCAGGTAAAAATTCCGAGCTCCGGCCCGCCGAAATTAAGCGCGTTGCCGAGCGGCTGGCCTTCCCCGACGGCAAAATCCGCGCCGTATGAACCCGGCGTTCTGAGTACTCCCAGAGACAGCGGATTGACGGACGCTATAAGCAGCGCGCCGGCTTCTTTAACCGCCGCACTGATTGCGTCAACGTCTTCTATAACTCCGTAAAAATTCGGGTTGGCAAGGACTACGGCGGCTACGCCGTCTTTCAATTTATTTTTTAAATCCGCGATATCCATGCCGCCGGACGCGCAGGAAATTTCTTCAAATTTTATTCCGGCGTATTTGTAATAAGTGTTTAAAGTTTCTTTGTAATGCGGGTGCAGCGCGGCGGGAATTAAAACGGTGTTTTTATTTTTTATTTTTACGGCGGCGATAACGGCTTCCGCCAGCGCGGTCGCGCCGTCGTAGTGGGACGCGTTTGAAATGTCCATGTCAAACAAAGCGCAGACGCAGCTTTGGTATTCGTAAATAGCCTGCAATGTGCCCTGGCTGGCCTCCGCCTGATAAGGAGTGTAAGCAGTCAAAAATTCTCCGCGCGAACTGAGCGCGTTAACGGCCGCGGGTATAAAATGTTCATACGCCCCGGCGCCTGTAAAATTTAAAACTTTTTTATTTTTGGCGGCCAGAGTTTTTATGTGGGCGAAAAGCTCTACTTCGGTCATCGCCGGCGGCAGATTAAATTTTACCGGCGGCAAGCCGGGCGCGGCGGAATTAATTAAATCTGAAATATTTTTGCAGTTTAAAGCTTCCAGCATTTCCTTTTTCTGGTCGCCGCTGTTTGAGATGAACATTATTAATACTCCGATTATTAAGACTTCGTCCTCAAATTTTTTCCCTCTCCCCCCGGGGGAGAGGACACAGGTGAGGGGGTGGTTACACAACATACGCCGTAAGTTTGTAAATTTATTCAAGACATCGCCCTTCCGGGGCCGATAAGGTGAAAAACCTAAGTTGATGAACAAAAATATGTTGTGTTCATACCCCCACCCCGGCCCTCTCCCCCGGCGGGGCGAGGGAAATAAAATGCGCTCCGTAAATATTTCCGGAGCGCGTTTAACTATTTTAAAGTGTCTTTATATTGCTCGAAAGTGAGAAGAGCGTCAATTTCTTTCTTATCGGCAATTTTAATTTTATAAAGCCAGCCGGCGCCGTGCGGGTCTTTGTTTATGGCGCCCGGGTCCGCCGAGACCGCGGTATTTACCGCCGTAACTTCGCCGCTTACCGGCGCGTAAATGTCAGACGCGCTTTTTACGGATTCTATAACGCCGGCGCGTTTGCCGGCCTCAAGCTTTGTGCCGACTTTGGGCAATTCGACAAAAACAATGTCGCCTATTTCATGCTGCGCGTGGTCGCTGATACCCGTAACGGCCTCGCTGCCGTCGACAAAAGCCCATTCGTGCGATTTTAAAAATTTACATTTTTCCTGGTTATACATACTCTCTCCTAAACTCTGTTTTTGTAGAAACTTTTTACGACTTCGGCGCGCATACTGCGGCCGCCTGAGATTATTTCAACCTCGTCCCCCTCTTTTAAAACATTTACCACGTACCCCTTTCCTATTCCTTTAAACAACGGCGAATAAGTGCCGCTGGTTAAAAAGCCTATTTCCCGGCCTTCGTATTTTACTTCGTTTCCTTCGCGCGGAACGCCTTGTCCTTTCAATTTAAACGACGTAAGTTTTATTTTTACGCCTTCTGCTTTTTGCTTGACCAGCGCGGCCTTGCCTATAAAATCTTTTTTATCAAGTTTGACAACCCAGCCGCAGTCAGCTTCATAAGACGTGTATTTTTCAGTCACGTCCGAACCGTAAAGCAGATATCCCGCCTCCACGCGCAGCACGTCGCGCACGCCGAGGCCGCACGGCTTTACGCCCTTATCCAGAAAAAATTGCCACATCTGCGCGGCATATGGCGGCGATACCATAATTTCCACGCCGTCCTCGCCGGTGTATCCCGTTCTGCAAATATAACAAAGCTGGCCGAAATATACTATTTCTTTTATGCAGAAACGCGGCAGGTCCGCCAAATGTTTGTCAATGCCCTGCGCGATTTGTATTGCGTCGGGGCCCTGGACGGCCAGCATTGCGAAATGGCTGCTGATGTCTTCTATTTTTACGTCAAAATTTTTGTTGTGCGCGGCGAACCAGTCTAAATCTTTGTCCGTCGTCGCGCTGTTTACCACCACAAGATATTTATCTTTGCCGGCGCAGAAAGCTATAATGTCGTCAACAACTCCGCCGTTTTCATTGAGAATGTGGCTGTAAGTCCCGCGGCCGGGCGCGTCGGAAATTTTATTAGAGGTTGTATATTCCAAAAAAGCATGGACTTTTGAGCCCGTCATAATAAGGCGGCCCATATGGGAAACGTCAAACATTCCGGCGGATTCTCTTACCGCTTTATGTTCGGCCAAAATTCCTTCAAACTGTACCGGCAGTTCCCATCCGTGGAAGTCAACCATTTTTCCGCCGGCGGCGACGCAGGATTCATATAACGGCGTTCTTAGGAGTTTTGATACGGAGTTAGTCACGTTTGTTCCTCTTATTATTAACAGATTAACATTTAAATATATTTATTTCAACCTTTGCCTTTTTCCCGAATAAAAAAGCGGGCCCGTAATGACACGGGCCCGCCGAAGGTATTAACTTTATTTCTGGTTTTTGGCCAAATCAATGGTATTGACGGGGCTGTCAACCTCGCCCACGTCGACCATTTTGACGCGGCGCTGCGGTTTGGCCTGCTCTTTTTTAAGCGCCGTCATATAAGCCGCTTCCGCCGTTTCAAGTTTCTTCTGATTAGAGATTTGCCACATAAAAGATACAACGGCGAGAGCCGCAAAAATCACGGCAAGAGAAATTAACAAAATCTTTTTTTTCATCAGTTCCCTCCCTTATACTGGTTGTACTTGGCCTCTATGTCCGCAGCGGTTTCCTGCGGGGCGGAGGTTGTGGAGGTAGAAGGTTTTGAAACCAAAGATTTAGCCAATTTATTACCGCCAAAAATAAAACCAAAACCGACGGCAAGGTAAGCAATAGTCGAACCTATTCCGCCGAAAGGCACAAACAGCGACGCAAGCGCTGCGGCCATCATAATAGAGCAGACTGTTTTAACGCCTCCGGACGGATTCATGCCGTCAGGATAAGTTTTTAATATTTTTACAAAACCAATGGTAACCATGGTAAGCACGGCTAATGTAACGGCAAGAGCAAAATAACCGCTTATCGGGGTAGCTTTGAGAACTGACCATAAAGCCACCAGAGCCACAGTTATGGTAAGCACAGTCGTGCAATAGCCGATTAAGCTTCTTTCCCTGGAGTTTCTTAAATCTTGTTCAGCCTGCAGCATTTCGCGGCCGTCGTCCATCTGTGTCGCATTAAGGGCGGCGACGTCATTTATGCTTACGTTGCTGGTGCCGCTCGGATTATTAATGGACGAATTGGGTAACGAGGCTGGCTGGTTTGCCGTTGTGCTTCTCACTCCGCTGGCATTGGAGCCGTTTAAATACTGCTGCTGAATATAGTCGGCAGAACCGTCCGGGTTACTCATATTGTTGCGGACATTGTTGGCTTCGTCAAGCGAATTTGCAGCGCAGACAAACGCAGGGGCAAGCAACAAAAGAAAAATAACAGGTAGCAATTTTTTCATAGAGGCTCCTTTACTAAATATGCATATATTATATATATATTTTAAACCAAAAATACTAATCTAATATAATTAAATAGGCTATATTCATCTCAGACGTAAAAATTTTTGCGAAAATTGGAAGGCCTCAAAAATTGAAATGCAGAGTTTTGCAAAAATTGAGGATAATTTGGCCGTAAAAAAAGCGGGCCCGCATCATTGCGGACCCGCTTGAAAGTATTAATTTTATTTCTGTTTTTTCGCCAAATCAATAGTATTGACGGGACTGTCCACCTCGCCCACATCAACCATTTTGACGCGGTGCTTTGGTTTGGCCTGCTCTTTTTGAAGCGCCGCCATATAAGCTTTTTCCGCGGCCTTAAGTTTCTTTTGATTAGAGAGATGCCAATTAAAAGACACGATGGCAAGAGCCGCAAAAACTACGGCTAGGGAAATTAACAAAATTTTTTTCTTCATCAGTTTTCTCCTCTATATTGTTTGGCGCGGGCCTCTATATCCGCGGCGGTTTCCTGCTTGCCTGATACCAGTTCTCCTGCCAGCTTTTTATTCCCGCCGCCTTTTATCATGCTAAAACCTACGGCAAGAAAAGCTATAAGAGGGATTATGCCTACATTGAAGAACCACATGTTCATAAGAACTGTACCCAAAATTAAAGCGCAAACTGTTTTTATGCCGTTTGACGGATTAATTCCATCAGGATAATTGTGAAATACCTTGGTTAAGCCGACAATAGCTGCAGCCGTAAGCGCTAAAGCTGACGCAAGAAGAAAAATTACTGCCGCTTGGGGGCTAACCAAACGAAGGGTATGATAAACAAATATCATGGCAACCCATGAAATAACCAGTGTCATGCAATAAGACATCAAACTCTTTTCTCTTGACGCCTGTAAATCTTGTTCTGACTGTAAAAGGTCGCGGCCGTCATCAATCTGGTTCGGATTGGAGGCGGCGACCGCGTCTATACTTACGCCGCTGGTGTTGTTCGGGTTATTCATCGACGCATTGGGCATCGAGGCTGGCTGGTTTGCCGTGGTGCTCCTAACTCCGCCGGTATTGGAGCCGCTTAAATACTGCTGCTGAATATAGTCGGCGGAACCGTCCGGGTTATTCATACTGCCGCGGATATCATTGGCTTCGTCAAGCGAATTTGCCGCGCGGACAAGCGCGGGGGCAAGCAGCAAAAGAAAAACAAACGGCAATATTTTTCTCATAGAAACTCCTTTATTTTTGGTTCAGGCATTACATATATTTTAAACCAAAAAAACGCTAATCCAATATAACTAAAAAGACTATGCCGGCCTCAGACGAGAAAAATTTTGCGAAAATCGGGAAGCCCTAAAAATAAAAACGCGGTTTTTTGACAAAATTTCGGATAATTTGTCCGCAAAAAAGCCGTATAATTTTCTTCCCTTTTTAAGGGAAGTACCCGCGGAGCGGGGGAAGGGTTTTGAGCCTGTACCGGTTAATATAGTTCTTACCCCGATTCAAAACCCCTCCCCGCCTGCGGCGGTACTCCCCTTATAAGGGGAGAAAATAAAAAATCCCCCGGCGAAGCCGGGGGATTTTTATTGAGCGCCGGGTTTATTTTTTCTTGTTTACTAAATCTATGCTGTCGGAAGGCATATCCATACCGTCAATTTCAACAACCTTGACGCGGTGTTTTGATTTGGACTGCTCAGCTTTAAGCGCCGCGGAATAAGTTTCTTCCGCAGCGGCGGTTTCTTTTTTATTTGACTGGTATGAAACAAATAAAAGCGCGCTTAACGCCGCGAATATAATAACTATAAAAATGCGGATAAATTTGTTTTTCATTATTCGCCCCCCGCCGCGCTGCCGCCGTCAGCCGGAGCGTCGCCTGTTCCCGCGCCATCGGACGGAGTATCGCCGCCGGAGGAATCGCCCGTACCGTCCCCGTCGGACGGAGTAGTATCCGGGGTATCCGGTGTAGGGCCATTTGCCCCCGAGCCGCCGGCGCCTTGCGCCACGCCGCCTGTCCCGTTCGGATTTTTATTGGAAGAGCCTGAGGATTTATGAGATGTCGCAAAATCCGCCAGTTGTTTATTTTGAGTCAAACTGAATAAACCCAGCGCAAGCGCGGGTATCCCGGCCAGCGTATTTATCAACAACAGCGGAACCGAGGCCAGCATAAGAGTGCATATTATTTTTGTGTCGGCCGACGGGTTAACCCCGTCGGAATAGCCTTTGAATACCATAGCCAGCCCGGCTATTACCAAACCCGCGAAAACGGCTAAGGCGGCGGCCTTTGCCAAAGGCGGCATAAATTGCACCAACAGCGACGCGGCTATAGCGGCGGCCAGCACGGACAGACAATATAAAGTTAAAGCCTTCTGCCTTTTTGCCCTTAAATTTGCCTCGGCCTGTAAAGAGGCAAGCGGATTCTGCGTTTCCGTGCCGACGGCGGCTGTATCTCCGGCTACTATGCCGCTGCCTTTTCCGGTCGTGGTACTGCCGATTGCGGCTCCTCCCCCGGGCAGACTGCCGCCGCTCCCATTATCCGAAGCGGCGTTATTTCCGTTGTTATTGTTACCGTTTAAATATTGGTCTTGTATATATCCGGCGGAACCGTCACCGCCGGAATTTAGCGCGTTGTTCAGATTTTTGGCCTGGTCAAGCGAATTTTGCGCGTGAATTAACAGAGGGACAAATAACAAAAGCAAGACTGCGGGCAACAATTTTTTCATAGCGACTCCTTTGGGTTTAATATAACTGCGTTACATATATTTTAAACCAAAAAAATGCTAATCCAATATAACTAAAAAGACTATGCTGGCCTCAGACGAGAAAATTTTAGCGAAAATCGGGGAAGGCTGATAATAGGATTACATGATTTTTTCAATTTTCTCCCCTTTATAAGGGGAGTACCGCCGCAGGCGGGGAGGGGTTTTTAACCGGGGGACTGACTGCTTTATATTTAGAGTGGATTAAAACCCTTCCCCCGCTTCGCGGGTACTTCCCTTATAAAGGGAAGAAAATTATTTTGACTTTTATCTCCCTCTCCCCGCCGGGGGAGAGTGTCGGGGTGAGGGGGACTGCACACAAAATGGGGTTGTTATAAAATTAGTTATTCCGTTTTGGCTCTGCGGCGATATATTTGTGTACATGATGTGTGCACACCCCCTCACCCTATCCCTCTCCCCCGGTGGGGCGAGGGTAATTTAAAGGCGGTTTTTGACAAAAAAAGCAGGCGGCGCTGAATTTAGCGCCGCCTGCTTTTTATCTAAACAAACTTTATTTGGTTTCTACAACTACCGGTTCAATTTTTACTTTTATGACCGCCGAAACCGTGGGCTTAAAATAAATGCTGACCTCTGTTTCGCCTATTTTTTTGATGGGCATTTCGAGTTCAATATTTTCTTTGGCCACTTCAAGACCTTTTTCTTTAAGCGCTTTATAAACATCCGCCTTGTTGACGGAGCCGAACACTACCCCTTCGGCGTTTACGCTTTTGTTAAAAGACAGCACGACGTCTTTAAGTTTGGCGGCGGCGGCTTTGGCCTCTTTCAAATCAGCCTCAATTTTTTTGGCTCTTTTTTCGGCGCCCAAGGCCCAGTTTTTAATGGCGCCTTCGGTGGCGATTTCGGCCAGGCCCTGCGGGACCAGGAAATTTCTGCCGTAGCCGGGTTTAACTTCGACGATATCCCCGACTATGCCTAAATTTTTTACGTCTTTTCTGAGTATAACTTTCATTAATCTGTCTCCTGTTGGATTAGACGCTGTTTTGCAAGCGTCAAATTATTTCTTTGGCAAGGAATAAGGCAAGATAGCCAAATTTCTGTCTCTCTTGATTGCAGCGGCTATCTGGCGCTGGTGTTTGGCGCAGGTGCCGGTTATGCGGCGGGACAAAATTTTGCCGCTTTCCATTGTGAACGTCTTGATAAACTGGAAATTTTTATAATCGACATGGTCCATTTTATCGGCGCAGAGTTTGCAGACTTTTCTTCTGCTCTCAAAACGCTTTTTGGCAAAAGGCACTCTTGCGGTTTTTTCCGTTTTTGCTCCGTCCGCCGCGGGAGCGGGGGCGGCTGCTTCTGTTTTTTCAATTTCTGACATTTTTATCTCTCTTTACTAAATTAAAAGGGTACGTCGTCATCTACGGCGGGCTCGCTGTCGTTATTATTTATTTGCGAACCGTTGTCCGACGGGGCTGACTGCGCGCCGTCAAACTGAGACTGCAAAATCTGCACGCGGCGCGTGTTTACAACAAGCTCTTTGCGCTGCTGGCCGTCTTTGGTGCTGAATTCGTTAAGCACAAGCCGGCCTTCAACCATAACCGGCACGCCTTTTTTGAGCCTGTCTTTAGAGCGCTCCGCCGCCGGACCCCATAAGGAAACGGGGACGTAGGCCACTTCGTCCTGCCAAGTGCCGGCCGCGTCCATATATCTGCGGTTGACGGCTATGTCAAACTTGCTGTAAGCCTGTCCTTTCTGCGTGACGGCGTTAAACGCGTCCCGCGTTAATCTGCCGCTTAAAACGACCATGTTTACTTCAGGTAATCTTATTTGGGCTGCCATAAAAATTTCCTATTTTGCCGCCGGGGCGGGTTTAGCTTTTATCTCAACGGAAAGCATGACGATGGAGCGCAGGATATTTTCATTGAGTTTGGCCATTTCGTCCCAGGTTTTGATAAACGCCGGTTCGGCGCGGAATTTAACGTAAACGTAAAATCCGTCGCGGACATGGTCTATTTCATGCGAAAATTTGCGTCTGCCTAATTTTTCCTCGGACACAATTTCGCCGCCCGCCTTATTTATGAACTCTTTGACGGAGTTTATAAGCTCAACCACTTCGCCGTCGGAGAGCTGGGGTTTGACTATTGTTACTGTTTCGTAAGTTCTCATATACCTTTTCTTCTTTATTTATAATCAACTGCAGATAAAAAAACCCCGGAGAGGCAACCTTCCTTCGGTTACCGCTCGGAGCGTACTAAGCAATTTTGGGCCGTATCGCACCTGAAGCCCGGGCCTGCTTTTTCCTGTATTTTTATGATAACAAAATTTGCGGCATAATGCAAGCGCGGCTACAGTTTGATTACGTCTTCCAGTTCCGCGCCGTAGGAGACCAGGTCCACTTTCGGGAACGGGTAGACGTCTTTCATCATATCGTTCAGGTTTTCTATAAACTTTTTGGCTTCGGGCGTGAAATCTTTGTAACTTTTTATATTGTCGTTACCTTTAAACATATCTATATGAGTAATGGCAAGCTTGGTAGCGTTGTTCACGGCGACGGCGCGCTTTGCGAAATACGGCTCAAAATCACCTATGCGGCGCAGGCGTTTGCTGACGCTGCCGATTTCCCCGCCTTTGGTGTGATAAACTTCCAAATCTTCCTGCTCGGTTATTTCGCCTTTTAACGGACCGGGGCCGACGCGGCTGACATACGGTTTGAAAATTACGTAAACGTCCCGCACGGCTTTGGGGCCTAGGCCGGCCTCCGCCAAAAACGTGCACGCCGTAGTGTCGCGCGACGTGACGTACGGATATTCGCCGTGCAACAGCGACAGTTTGATGCCCTGAGTGCCTTCAAGCAGAATGTCCTCATTTTTAACTAGCGCTTTGTTCAGAAGTTCCGGCGTTTCTTGGATGAAATCTTTAAGTTTGGGCTCATCTTTTGCAAAAGTAATTTGGCGTCTTTCAATGCGGTCGCGTATGGCCTGCCCTAAGCCGGTGCCGACGCTGCCGATGGCCTGCATAAAGTGGGCGTTTTCTTTTTCGGCCTTCGTCTGCTCGTCGTTAATAAGCACCGCGTAAGGGTCCACTATAATTCTGTCTTTAACGCCGGTGACTTCTACTTCCGTCAAAAACCACTCAAGTTTTGTATACGCGCCGGGGCCCAGAACCAATTTTGTTTTCGGGTTTAAAAAGCCGGACGGAATATTTTTTAAAGTATATTTTTTGCCGTTAAAAATGACTGTGTGCCCGGCGTTGGGGCCGCCGACGCGCACGCAGTAAGAATATTTGCCTTTGTAAGAAAGCCAGGCGGAAATTTTGCCTTTGCCTTCGTCGCCGGCCTGGCCGCCGCTCACTATGTCTATCATTTTTTCCCCCTGGCCAGAAATTCAGCAATTCCTAAATAATTTTTGACCGTAAGTTTTTTAAGTTTATTTTTTACTTCCGTGGACACATCTAAATTTTCTATAAAATTTTTTATGGCGGTCGTGTCAATTTTTTTGCCGCGCGTCAAAGATTTTAATTTTTCATAAGGATTTTTAACATTTTCGGCGCGTAAAATTGTTTGTATGCCTTCGGCCAGAACTTCCGGGTGCGCGTTAAGCATTTCTTCGCATTTTTCTTTGTTGACTTCTATTTTTGACAACCCTTTTTGCAACGCGGCGTAAGCAGTCATGCAGTAGCCGAACGCGGTCGCGAAATTGCGGCACACCGTCGAATCGGACAAATCCCTCTGCAGCCGCGACACCGGCAGTTTCGACGAGAAAAACCCGAACAGCGCGTTCGCGAGGCCGATATTCCCCTCAGCGTTTTCAAAATCAATGGGATTGACTTTCTGCGGCATTGTCGACGAGCCTACCTCTCCGTCCACCGTCCGCTGTTTAAGCATATCGTCGCTGATATAACGCCAGACGTCCTGGCTGAAATCAAGCAAAATTGTGTTTGCGCGGCGCAGATTGTCAAAAAGTTCGGCGTAAGTGTCGTGCGAATCAATCTGCGTGGAAACTTCATTTAAAAATATTTTTATTTTGCGGTTTTTGTTGAACGAATTTATAAATTTTTGCGCGAATTTCTGCCAGTTAACTTTTTCAAAAGCCGCCGCGTGCGCGTTAAAATTGCCGACCGCGCCGCCTAGTTTACATGAAATTTCCGTTTTGTTTAATTGCTCAATCTGCCGACTGAGACGGTACTCAAAAACGCGGAACTCTTTGCCGAACGTCGTCGGCACCGCCGGCTGGCCGTGCGTGCGCGCGAGAATCGCGGTTCCCGCGTATTTTTTGCTCGTTGCGTCTAAAATTTTTCTTATATTTTTGAGTTCCGGCAACAGAGAATTTTCAAGGCCGCCCTGCAGCATAAGCGCGTAGGCAATACTGTTGATATCCTCCGACGTAAGACCAAAATGTATCCACTCAAGCCGATTGTCCAGCGGCGTGCCCGCGAGTTTGTCCTTCAAAAAATATTCTATGGCTTTTACGTCGTGGTTAGTCGGTTTTATATTTTTATAACCTTTAAATTCAATATCTTTTATGATTTGGAAATCTTTGTCCGACAGCGGTAAAACGCCGTCTAAAATTTGTATTTCTTTCACCGTAAGATTTGGGAAATTTTTTAAACCGAGACCGGCCAGCGCTTTAAAATATTCCAACTCTGCTTTAACGCGGTTTTGAGTGAGCGCGTTCTCCCCAATCATATGCGGAAGGTTTTTGAGTTTGTTGTAATATCGGCCGTCAAGAGGGCTTATAAATATATGGGACATACCTTTGGTATTATACTAATTTTGCCAAATAAGATTAAAGAACACTTCCAGCCTGCCGTGCGCAAAGTAATTTTCAGAAAATTTTAATTTTCTTTGCGACGCGCGCAGTTGACAAGCGGAGCCTGCGTAAGGAGCAAAAAAATTAAAATTTTCTGAAAATTACAAAGCCCGCAGGGTTTGCCGATTTTGGCAAACGCACGGCAGGCTGGAAGTGTTCTTTAATCTTGGAAAAGGCGCCCCCGGCGGAGCGCCTTTTTTATTAAATATTTTTATTTTTTCACGCCGAAGGAACCGTAAACTTCCGGCCTGTAGCCTTTGCCGGTGCCGCCGTAATTATTGACGGAGCCGGGGTTGCAGATAATGCTGAACTGGCCAACGGCCTCAGCCGGTATTTTGGTGGCGGGGCCCAGAAACTGGCCGCTTAAAGTAGTTACATATCCAGCGCCCGCGCCGCTTGTCAGCGCGAATTTGCCGCTGTAGCTGTTATCTAATGTTATAGTGCCGGTAAAAGAACCGTCCGCCTGCGCGCCGCCGGTGCTGGTTATAGTGCCGTTATACCACGGCGTGTTGCCAACCATAAAATTCATCGTGCCGCTCAAGGAGTTGTTGAAGAAGTTCGCGTTAAGCGTGATATTACCGGTAACCTCGTCCACTTCGACAAGATTGTTGTCTACGTCATAAAGATTAAGCCCGCCAAGCATTTTGCCTGAGTAAGCGTAATTCGTGGAGTCGTTCGTCGGAATACTCTGGGACGCGTTCGCCGGATCAAAAAGAGTGAACGACGCCCAGTTGTAGACGGGGCTTACGCTTGTGTCGGCTGCGGTGATGGTTTCCATCCAGTAACCGTAATCGCCGTACTTTAAATTGTTCCTCGCGCCGCCGACGACAAGTTTTTCGCTCGTCGTAAAACCGGGGACGCTTGTGTCAGCCGGTTTTGCAAGAATGTAAGCGTCGTTTCTTACATTAGTCAAATCAGAAGCCCCGAAGGTTAAGTCGCCGCTGTTTGTGCCGGTAACCGTTATACCGCCAAGACCGTCCGAAGACGACGCCGCGTCAACGGAAGAAATTGTGACGGCCGGCGTGGTCGGCGTCGCCGCCGTAACCTGCGCGCTCTGCGCGGTTAAAATGTTAAACACCTGCGCGGATACAGGCGGTTCGCTTATACTGTTGCAGCCCGCCGCAAATAAACCCGATACAAATATTAACGATATTACTTTTATGTTTTTCATAATATCTCCGTAACGCAATATATAAAACATTATACATAAAGTTTAATATTTTGCGCGGCAATCCGCAATAATAATATGTTCCGGCGCGTTATATTTCCAGCAGGTTACAGCAACATAAACAACGGAGGATTATATGAAAAAAATTGCGATGATAATGTCTATGGTTTTCTGCTTTGCGATGTTCGCGAACGCGCAAAGGCCGTGGTCTTCGACTTCGGAACCCGGCAGAGTAAAAGCTTCGTCCAAAATGTACAAACCCGGCAAATCATGTAAAAGAGGACAGTTCAAACACTTCAAAAGATTTGACAGAGGCGGACAAAAAGGCGGCGTTTATAAAAACAATAACTTCAACAGAAACTTCAGCAGATAAAACCAAAAAGAGCCTTGAAAAAGGCTCTTTTTTTATTATTTCCGGCATACTGTATTCATATTAAAAGTTATATATAATATGGTGTGCAATAAAAATATATGGGTGTACGTTATATTGCCAGCGGGCTAGACTTTAGCCCTGCAGAAGATGTAAAAGAAGTTAAGGGAGAAATAGTATGAAGAAACTTGCAATAATGATGTCCGTAATTTTCTGTTTCGCCGCTCTTTCCATGGCGCAGACCGCCCCCCAGGCGCCTGCTCCGGCCCCGGCGCCTGTAGCTGCCCCGGCTCCGGCCCCGACAGCTGATAAACCGGCCAAACCGACTAAAGAAAGAAAACAGCATAAGAAACACGGCAAAAAAGCTAAACAAGCTCCGGCCGCACAGCCTGTACAACCTCAATAAAATCAGATAAATAAAAAAGGGACCTTGAAAAAGGCCCCTTTCTTTTTGTCCAGCAAATCCTCTACATTATCCCGGCGTAAAAAGCCACTTTGTCGCTGCCGTCGCTCAGGTTGTGCGTGTAGTTTAAACCGAGCGGAAACGGAAAACGCCAAAATTTATAAAACAAACTTGCGCCTATGCCGCTGTGGTCTTTATATCCGTCCTGGTCAACATAAGCCAGCTGGTAAAAAGGTTCCACCGCCAGAAGCCCTGTGTCGCCGCGCGATAAATAATAGGTGTAAGACGCGCTTAAACCGATTCCCCTGTCGCCGAGAATCTGGCGGTCGTAGCGTCCGTTTCTGTCAAGCAAATCCACGGAGCGCACTTGTTCGCTGAATACCGCGTTCACGCTCTGCTGCGCGCGCAGCGATACCAGAAAGACATTGTGCTGTTTAAACTCCGTCAGGAAAGACGCGCCGGCGGAAAATTTATTTATGTCATAATCCGCGCCGGTCCAGCCGCCGCCCCCGGTGTACGAAGCGCCGAAATTATAACCAAGCTTGTCAACAGTCAACGGCCGCAGCGCGCGTTTCTTATCAGTTAATCCGTAGCCGAAAACTGCGCCCATATTCACGCCCTGCGGCATATTTTTTGCATAGTTGGCGCCGACGGTGATTTTATTGTGGTTGCCGGGGTCCAGTTCCGGCGCGGCGGTTTTGAAAGAAATATCCTGCAGTTCAGGTTCGACGGACAAAGTAAGACGGTCGATTTTATAAGAATAGGCAAAAGTGAAATCAGTTTTTTTGGTGTCTATCTGCTCAAGCGGCGTACCGAATCTATTTTCATCCGCGGCCGTGGAAAAAATGCCGTAATTGCTGCTCCAGCCGCCGGGGTAAAAGCGCTGTTCTATATCAAGCCTGGAAAACCGCAGATTATATGAGCTGTTGCCCACAGCCACTCCCAAGCCGCCCATACCGCCGTCGCGGGAGAACGCGGTTGTCGCGTAAGCCGTTTCCCCCTGTTTAAAAAAGTTTCCCTCAGCCACGGACACTGACACGGCGTTGCTGCCGCCGCCTGAGACAAAAAATAAAGGAAAGAAAAAGTAGCCGTCTTTGGAATCTATATTTATATCAACTTTATTATCCGGTCTCGGAGTGACGGTAAAATTAAGTTCCTTGCACAGACGCATGTCGTGCAAAGCCTGCTGGGCGTCTTCATACGCTGCGGCGGTAAACGTGTCGCCGGGTTTAAGTTTGAATTTATTACGCAAAACATCCGCCCGCATGCGCGTGGTGGTGATATGAATTTCATTTATCGTATACCCGTCAAAATCCTGCGCGGCGCAAAACGCGGCGCAGCATAACAGGCAGAACATAAATATTATTTTTGACATGGAATAAACCATTCAGAGGGCTTGCGGATATGAAAAAATGCCCAGTAGAGGGATTGAACCTCTGACCTTTCCCATGTCAAGGGAACGCGCTACCGCTGCGCCAACTGGGCTTTAAATCTGCGTTGCTTATAATCTCTAGAAATCTCTTGCGCTTTAACCGTCACCCGCCGGCGGCAGCGCTTACTAATTGATACGCCTGACAGGCTTGTCAGGCTTTCCGCCGCGCCAACTGAGCTTTATTACAAAATCTATTTTTAAATTATACTAAAAAAATGAAAAGGCTTGCAGACCGCCGGCGGCTGACAAATATGTTATACTTTTTCTGTCGTCAGAATTAAATGTTACGGCGGAGATATTTTTATGCGGAATAAAACGCGCTGCGGGTGGAGTACGTCGGACCCCGTTTACCTTAAATACCATGACGAGGAGTGGGGCCGCGAAGTGAAAACCGACAAAAAAATGTTTGAGTTTATCACGCTTGAGGCCGCGCAGGCCGGCCTGTCCTGGCTGACAATTTTAAAACGCCGCGCCGCTTACAAAAAAGCTTTTGCAAATTATGACGTAAAAAAAGTCGCCGCGTTTACCAAAAAGGATACCGAGAGGCTTATGAAAGACGCCGGCATAATAAGGAACCGCCTTAAAATAGAGGCCGCGGTAAGCAACGCGAAAAGATTTATAGAAGTGCAAAAGGAGTTCGGCAGTTTTAGAAATTACCTTAAAACTTTTCTGCCAAACGGCAGGCCCGTCATAAATAAATGGACGAGCCTCAGCCAAATCCCGCCGCGCACCGCCCTGTCCGACGCAATTAGCAAAGACATGAAAAAGCGCGGCTTTAAATTTTTCGGCACCGTTATTTGTTACGCGCATTTACAGGCCGTGGGCTATGTCAATGACCATTTGACTAACTGCTGGGTAAGGAAGAAAAACATTATTTGAGTTGATAACAGGTGTAATTGGGTTCCGGGCACGGCTGTTCGGGACTTCCCGTAAAATACGAGCAGAAAGCTTTACCGGCGGTATCAGTGGTTGACACCGTGCAGCTCAGAAACCCGTTAAAATAATTTACAAGCCACCTGACAGGATTGGTTCCGTTTCTGGACGCCTGTATATGCGCTAACGGAGAACCGTGAAAACTGTAGGTAAAATTTTTGGGAGCGGGTATGCCTATATCAAGCAAAGTAAGGTCCGTGGCGTATTCTCCGTTTTCCAGCATATATCTGTCTTCTGAATCTTTTAACGCCTTTTGAAAAACCACTCCTTCCATCCATTTTGATTTCTCAACGGACCTGTTATACATAGGCAGCGCGATTGCGGCCAATATACCTATTATAAGGACAACAACTAATAATTCAATAAGCGTAAAACCAGTTTTTCTTTCAATCATGTAAGCAGTATACAAAATTAACGCTCAGAGAGACAGTATATACTCCGGCTACATTTTTATTATCTAAAATAATTAGAACAATATTATTCAACAAAAAAGATACAGACGTAAATTTTGGCGGAAGAAAAACGTCATTTGATTTTATAGCAGGTATAACCGGATTCCGGGCACGGCTCATCGGGGCTGCCCGTGAAATACGAACAGAAAGCTTTCCCCGCGGTATCGGAAGTCGCGACGCCGCAGTATAAATTACCGTTAAAAAAATTTGTCAGCCATCTGTTGTATCCGATTCTCTGAGCCTCTATATGCGGAAGAGGAGTGGTGTGAAACACATAGGTAAAATTTTTCATGGAAGACAAGTCTATATCAAGAAGAGAAAAGTCAGTCGCGTACGCCCCGGTTTCCAGCAAGTATCTGTCCTCTGAATCTTTTAACGCTTTTTGAAAAACCACCGCTTCCATCCATTTTGATTTCTCAACGGACCTGTTATACATAGGCAGCGCGATTGCGGCGAGTATGCCGATAATAAGCACCACAACCAATAATTCAATAAGCGTAAAACCTTCTTTTTTTTCAATCATGTAAGCAGTATACAAAATTAACGCACAGATGGGCGGTATATAGTCCGGCTATATTTTTATTATCTAAAACGATTAGAACAATATTATTCATAACAGGTTTTGATTTTATATTCAGTTAAAAAGATATAATAATCAAAATAATGATGAAACGCCGTGAACCGGCCTTAAATTTTATATAATAAAAACAAGTTTTGGGGATATAAGGGGACTTTATGAAAATTCATTCTTTTAACGTACAGCCTAATCTGCCGGAAAATATAAAATTTCTGGAAGAACTGGCCGGAAATATGTGGTTCAGCTGGAACTGGCAGGCCATTTTGCTTTTCTTTAAAATAGACCCGCTGCAGTGGAACAAAAGCAGACGCAACCCGAAATGGTTTTTGGGCTCCGTCCCGCAGTCAAGGTTTGAAGAAATAAGCAAAGACACGGATTTCGTCGCCCACTTAAATCACGTCAAAGAACTTTATTACGCCTACAAAAATAACCAAAATTCCTGGTACGCGCAAAACAAATTTCCCGGAGAGGACAAATTTTTAGTCGCGTATTTTTCAATGGAATACGGCATTGGCGAAGGGCTGCCGATATATTCCGGCGGTCTCGGCATGCTGGCCGGCGACCATATTAAAAGCGCAAGCGATTTGGGACTGCCGCTTATCGGCATGGGCCTTTTTTACCAGCGCGGTTACGTCCAGCAGATTTTAAACCGCGACGGCTGGCAGAACGAAGCTTACCCGGAAAACGACTGGGCGCATATGCCGGTGGAGCGCGTCTATACCGCCGACGGGCATACTTTAAAAATTTCCATAGAATTGGGGAAAGAGGTTATTTACGCCTCTCTCTGGCTTGTAAACGTCGGCAAAAC
The DNA here is from genome assembly GCA_009778915.1 of Elusimicrobiota bacterium. Lineage (GTDB taxonomy): Bacteria > Elusimicrobiota > Elusimicrobia > Elusimicrobiales > Elusimicrobiaceae > Elusimicrobium. Next base: position 91,121 of record WRFH01000001.1, on the reverse strand, counting down.
GAAACTGTATCTGTTGGACACAAACCTGCAGGAAAACACGCCTGAGCAGCGCGTCATTTCCGAGCAGCTTTACGGCGGTGACAGAGAGAACAGAATAAGGCAGGAGGTCGTGCTGGGCATAGGCGGCATAAAGGCTTTGAAAGCTATGGGGATTAACCCTTCCGTCTATCATATTAACGAGGGCCACTCCGCGTTCCTGCTTTTCCAGCGTATTATTGACGCCATGCAGGATAGGAAATTAACTTTCCAACAGGCATGCGAATATATTTGGGCCACGACGATATTTACGACGCATACTCCGGTAATAGCCGGCAATGAACATTTTGACCCGGCCCTCGTCCGCAAATATATGGAAGTTTACGCGCAGAAGATGGGCCTTAGCTGGGACGAATTTGTAGCCATAGGAAAAGAAGATTTTACTTCGCCGACATACTGCATGACGGTGGTAGCTTTAAAACTGGCGGCTTTCCTTAACGGCGTATCAAAACTGCACGGCCACGTTTCGCGCGAAATGTGGCAGAAAGTCTGGCCGTCTCTTCCCATTAATGAAATACCTATAACCAGCATAACCAACGGCATACATTCGGCCAGCTGGCTAAGCCATGAGCACGGCGAAATTTATTCAAAATACAGTTTTAACGGCGCGGACATTAATAACGTCGACATAACCAAACCCGAAAACTGGGCAGGCATTGACAATATTCCCAACGAAGAATTTTGGGAAGTACATAATATAAGGAAAGACAAACTTATAAACATGGTCCGCCTGCGCCTGAAAGTCCAGCTGAAAAGGCAGGGCGCGGACGCCACTTACTTAAATAAAGCCAGCAAAGTGCTGAAACCCGACGTGCTGACCATAGGTTTCGCCCGCCGGTTCGCGACTTACAAGCGCGCGAATTTACTTTTTAAAGATTTGGACAGACTGGACCAAATCGTCAACAATCCCGCACGGCCGGTGCAATTTGTTTTCGCCGGAAAAGCGCACCCGGCGGACACCGCGGGTAAAGAATTTATCAAATATATCTGCAATATTCAGACGGACACGCGGTTTACAGGCAAAATTATTTTCGTCGAAGACTACAACATGAATGTCGCGCGCTATCTTGTGCAGGGCGTGGACATCTGGCTCAACACTCCCATCAGACCGCTTGAAGCGAGCGGCACCAGCGGCATGAAAGCGTGTCTGAACGGCGCTTTGACTTTATCCGTCTTAGACGGCTGGTGGGACGAAGTCGGCCCGTGCGATTTCAGCTGGTCCATCGGCGGCATTGATTATAAAACCGAGTCTGAAAGAGATTTGGTGGAATCTAACGCCATTTACAATATTATCGAACAGGAAATCGCGCAGCTTTATTACACGAGGAACGAGAAAAACGTTCCGGACAAATGGATAGCGCTGATGAAGCAGTCCGTCAAAACCATAGCGCCGGTTTTTAACACGCACCGCATGGTACGTGAATATTATTCGCGTTTTTATACGAAAGCGAATCATTACAATAATATTTACTCCCAAAAAGACCGCATAGAAGATTTGGCCGCGAAACGCGCGACTTTGGCAACCAATTGGTACCGCGTGGCGGTAACCGATATTTCGCCGAGGATTGACCAGGCGGTAAAAATCGGCGACACGCTGAATTTTAAAGCCCGCGTATTTTTAGGCAACCTGCCGCCGGAACTGGTAAGAGTGGAAGTTTTGGCCGGCACGCGCGGAATAGCGGGCGATATTATAAGCGAAGAATTTATAACGATGAAGAATACCGGCAAAGAAGGGGACGCGTATATTTATGAAGTGTCGTACAAACCGGTTAACAGCGGCCGCAAAGATTATGCCGTCAGAATTATACCGGAGCTGAAAGATATCCCCCACCCGTTCACCCCGCTGTTCATCCGCTGGGAAAGTTAATAAAAAAGTTATTGTAAGCGGACACTGGTCTGATTTATTTTTTCCTCTCCGCCTTTGGGGGAGAGGAGGCCAACGCCGAAGGCGGGCTTGGTGAGGTAGGAATTTTTATGAGCAAAAAGCTTATAACATTTGCCAGAGCAAACAGAAAAAACCCCACAAAACAAGAACATAAAATCTGGAACCTTTTAAAAAACCGCGTTGTGGGTTATAAATTCCGCCGGCAGCACAAAGTCGGTAATTATATAGTTGATTTCATTTGTATTGAAAAAAATTTAATCATAGAATGCGACGGCGGGCAGCACAACTCGGAAGTTGATAAAGAAAGGGACGAATTTTTAAAATCCAAAGGCTATAAAATATTAAGACTCTGGAATATTGATATAGACAGAAATATGGAAGGCGTATACGTAATGATAACAAAGGCCATTCACACCTCACCCTGACGGAGCTTCCGCTCCGTCGCCCTCCCCCCTAAAAGCGGAGAGGGAAAAACTAAATTATGAACATCGTTCTTATTAACCCTGAAATTCCTTTTAATACCGGTAATATCGGGCGGACCTGCGTGGCAACCGGCACTATGCTGCACCTTGTCGGCAAACTCGGGTTCAAAATTTCGGATAAGGAAATACGGCGCAGCGGGCTGGATTACTGGGTTAACCTGAATTACAAACTCTACAAAGATTTTGACGAATTTTTGGGGACGGTAGAACGGCCGGAAAATATTTTTTTCTTCTCGACCAAAGGCCAAAAAAGTTTTTGGGACATAAAATATCCGGCGGACAGTTATCTCGTTTTCGGCAGCGAGTCCGCCGGATTCCCCAAAGAAATTTACGAAACTTACAAAGACCGCCTGTACAAAATCCCGATGACAGGCCCCGTGCGCTCCCTAAATCTCTCCTCCAGCGCCGCGATAGTACTGTTCGAAGCGCTGCGCCAAAACCAAATTAAATAGTAAAGTTCATACATCTTATACCCCCCCCCCCCCCAAAAAAAAATATTCTTATCATTTTAATAATACTTGACTGGATCACGAAATTATGTTACACTAAATTAGTGTAATGTATGTTTATGGAGTGTTTTTTATGATAATAAAAGGGAACTTCGGACGTCTGATACAGCGTTTAAGAAGAGAGAATAACTGGACAGTACAAGAACTTATAAACAAAATCGGACCTGTTGATGGCAGACCATTATCTTTAAGTTATATATCAAAGGTCGAGATATATAACGAAATACCCAAACCAAATATTGTTTTTAAATTGGCCGAAGCTTTTGGTAAAAATGAAAAAGAATTACTTGATTTGGCTAAGCAAGAAAAGATTGAAGACTTGAAAATCAAACTTGAAGCGAAATATGATGACGCTTTAGTCTTCTACAGAAAAACAAAAAAGGGAACGCGATGAATATATTGCGACCTAACGAAATTATTGTACTTGCAGAAAAAATCTCCTATGGTTATCTTAAATTGGGAAGTGATGACGCAAAACCGTGTATTGATGTCAATGGTATTTATGAAGAGGTTATATATCCCCAATACGGAGAATTCAGACTGATTTATGGCGATATATATGAAATGGATAAAGATGGAAAAGAAACATGGGCTTTTACAGATCCAATTGGTAGGGTAATCGTTCTTGATGAACAACTTAAAGATAATTCCAGATTTTCTTTCACGCTTGCGCATGAATTTAAACATGTTATTGATTACTGTCAAAATCTAAATTTTTATGATGTAGACGAGGCTGAAAGAGAAATTTTAGAAAAAGATGCTGACCTGTTTGCAGTACATTTGTTAATGCCGAAAAAATTTGTAAAACTTAAATTTAAAGAGTTCTTCAAAGAAGAGGTAATGACATTTAGGGGTACTGGGGACCAATATATCAATAAACGTCCTCGTTATATACGTAGTTTTAAGGAATATTGTTGGGAAGTAGCCGCGCAAATAACCAACTTCTTTTCTCATGTTTCTGCGCAGAGTTTATCCAAAAGGCTTAGTGACCTGGGCTTAATTGAAAATATTGCTACGGAAGAGAAAAACGATTTATCCTTTGGGTTTGCCGAACACAGAAAGCAACAAGACTTTAGTGATTTCCAAACAGATTTTGCAAAAAATATAAAAGAGGTGCAGTAAGTTTGAGCCTTACCGCACCTTTAATTTATCTGAGAGTTTAACCCAGATAAACTAATCCGACAAGAACAGTTTATCAAATTTTATATAGGTTATGCTCTCAGAAAGGAGGTAACCTATGTACAAGTATACTAAGACCATTCGGCTGAAGTGCGGCAGGGTTTTATATGCTTCAGATTATGGTTTGAAAGCATTTAGAATATTAGTCGATAAGTAACACATACAAAGGGCAGATAAAATCTATATCTCTGCCCTTTATTTTTTAATAAAATATTTTTTATGTGATATTTAAACAAACTCCGACTATTTGTAAACTGCTTCCTGAATAATTTTCTCAAACGCCAGTTTGCGGTGGCTGATTTTATTTTTTTCTTCTTCCGTCATTTCCGCCAAAGTTTTGCCGGTGCCTTTTACTATGAAAAGAGGGTCGTAGCCGAAACCGTTTTCGCCGCGGTATCCAAAACCTATAAAACCTTCAATCACTCCTTCCGTCGTAACGGTTTCACCCGACGGAACGGCGTAACACGCCACCGTCTTAAATTTTGCCGTTCTCTGGCCAAGAAAAAGGCCGTCGAGCGCGGCTAAAAGTTTGCGGTTATTTTCATCCGTGTCGCAGTCCGGGCCGGCGTAACGCGCGCTTTTTACGCCCGGCGCGCCGCGCAGAGCGTCCACTTCAAGGCCGGTATCATCGGCCAGCGCCGGCATGTCCGCGAATCTGGCGGCGGCAAGCGCTTTTAAGACGGCGTTTGCTTTTAACGTGCGGCCCGTTTCTTCGGGCTGAGTAAAACCCGGGAAATCTTTAAGCGTCAGATATTCTATTTTTTCCCCTTTTAGGGCAGTCGGCAGTATCGCCTTTAATTCTTTTACTTTATTTAAGTTTGTGGTAGCTATTAATATCTTCATGCTTAAATATTATTACAAAGCCGCGCAAACACGCAAGGGCCAAAAGACCTATAACAAATATAGGCCCGTTAAAAAGTATAATGGAATATATGAAAGTGATAATTACGATACCCGACCTCAGAATGGGCGGCGCGGAAAAAATGAGCGTGACGCAGGCCGAAGGCCTCGCGCGGAAAGGTTTTGACGTCACTCTGCTCACCGTCTATAAAGCGCAGGATTTTTATACCGTGCCCAAAGGCGTTAAAAGACTGGCGCTGAACCTGCACCACGCGAGAAAAAATATTTTAGGCAAAATTAAAAGTCTGAGAACGCTTTATAAAACTTTTAAAGAAATGAAGCCCGACGTGGTTATTTCAAATATGATGGTAAACGTCGCCGCGCTGTCAATCCTGCTGAAAATAAAAACAATTTTCGCGGAACACATGCAGCTTGATAAAACGGATATCGGTCTGCAGAAAAAATTTGTTTTAAATAAAGCCGCTTACAGCGTTTTCCTGTCCGGAAATGACGAGCGGTATTTTAAAAAGCACCGTTTCAAAAGCGCGCCGCGGGTGATACAAAACCCGGCGGTAAAACTGGCGCCGCTCACCGATAAAAAACCGGAATTTTTAAAACCCGGAAAAAACGCCGTCGCCGTCGGCAGACTGGTGCCGGAGAAAGGTTTTGATATTTTAATACGCGCGTGGAAAAAAGTCGCTAAAAAACACGAGGACTGGCATTTGTCGATAGTGGGGGACGGCCCGCTGAAAAGCAACCTGGAAGATTTAATAAAAGAAAATAAATTAGACGGCAGCGTGACTTTGGCCGGCCAGTACAAAGACATTGCGAACGTTTATAAGAACGCGGATATTTTTATTTTATCGTCAAGGCAGGAAGGTTTCCCGCTGGCGTTGTGCGAGGCTATGGCCTGGGGCGCGCCGCCGGTGGCTTTTGACTGCGAGACCGGCCCGTCGGACATTATCAAAAACAATCACAGCGGCGTGCTGTTAAACGAGCAGACGGCGTCCGAACTTGCCGGCGGCATAAATTTTTTAATAGAGCATGAAGACAAGCGCGCGCAGTTTGCCAAAAACGCGGCGGAAATTACCAAACGCTTAGGGCTTGAAGAATATATAAATAAATATGCGGATTTATGCCGCGGTTAAAATATAGTACTATAGAGCGTGCCGGCATATATAACACGCTTGCGCTGCTCAGATTTTTTAGTAAATTTTCATTTTTTTATGACGCGCATAGCGTTGGCTATGTAAGGAATAAAAAAATGAAAATTTACAAAAAAGCTGCCGCAGCCCCGGAGGGGTTTGGGCAAAACAATGCCCAGTCCTAGGCGCGGCGACGCCGCAATGGCGGAACCTATTGTTAGGAGCCGCAACGACGGAATTGGCATTGTTTTGCCCAAACGCAAGCGTGTTATATATGCCGGCACGCTCTAAATCCTCAAAAAGGAGATTTATATGAATACATGGTCCTCTTTTATTGACCAGATTACGCCGGTAGTCAAAAGCGCGGGCACGGATTTGGTTACGGTTTTCGCTCACATCTGTCTTGCTATTTTCGCTCTGGTGCTGGGGCTTTATATTTCGCGTCTGGTAAATACTTTTGTCAAAAAAGTTTTGACTAAAATTGATTTTGACAACACCACCTCAAAAGTCGGCATTAACGAAATGTGCGTGCGCTTCGGTTTCGGCAAAAGCCCGACGCATATTATAGCGTTCATTTTGTCATGGGTTGTAATGATAATCGCCATTATTTACGCCGCGAAAGCGTTGAATCTTACCGAAATAGAAGATTTATTGGCGCGCTTTCTCGCGTTCCTGCCGAAAATATTTATCGCCATACTTATACTGTTCGCTGGTCTTGTGTTCGGCAAATTTATAGGCAATATTATTGAAAATTCTTCAAAGGCGAACAATCTGCCCGGCGGAGTTATAATGGCGCGCGCGGTGGATATGTTTGTGGTGCTTTTTGCCGCCCTCGTCGCGCTGGAAAATCTGGGCATGGCGACAAGGCTTGTCAACAACGTAATAATGATTCTGCTGTCTTCAATGGGACTGGCTTTCGCAATCGCCGTCGGCCTGGGCGCGAAAGATTTGGTGGAGGAATTTTTGAGAACGACGTTTAAGAGAAATAAATAAAAAATAAATATAAAAAACCCCCGGCGCAATTTTTGCGCCGGGGGTTTTTTATTTTCCCCTCGCCCCTTGCGGGAGAGGGGTTGGGGTGAGGGGTAAGTTTGGTGCGGGGAAGAAAGTTCCATAATTTGGCCGAGTGTTTCCAGGTTTGTTACGGCGGTATATTTGTGTACATTATGTGTTCATAACCCCTCACCTGTGTCCTCTCCCGCAAGGGGAGAGGAAAGTCATTCGGAGGACGGAGTACAATAATGTATACTTTAATTATGAATAAACCTATAGGGATATTTGATTCCGGCCTCGGCGGGCTTACTATTTTGCGCGGGCTTGAAAAAGCCATGCCGTCGGAAAATTTTATTTATTTCGGCGACACGGCGCACGTGCCTTACGGCTCCAAAAGCCCGCAGACCGTCACGAATTATTCTTTGCAGATAGCGAAATTTCTGGAAAAGCAGAACATAAAATTTCTGGTGGTGGCGTGCAACACGGCGTCCGCTTTGGCGCTGGACACGCTTGTCAAAAATATCAAAGTGCCGGTGTTCGGCGTTATAGAGGCCGGCTGCTGCGCGGCCGTTCATAAGACGAAAAATAAAAAAATCGCCGTCATAGGAACGCACGGCACGGTAAAAAGTTCGGCTTACAAAAAACTTTTAAACGTTATTGATAAAAATATCAAAGTGGCGCAAATCGCGTGCCCGCTTTTTGTGCCGGTTATCGAAGAGGGCTGGCATAAAACAAAAGCGGCGGAAATCATAGCGCGCGCGTATCTTGATACCGTCAAAAAAAGCGGCGCGGATACGCTTATTCTGGGCTGCACGCATTATCCCATCATGAAACCGCTGATTAAAAAAATTATGGGCAGCGTCCATTTAATTGATTCCGCAGAAGAAATAGCGAAACAGGTAAAAAAAGTTTTGCAGTCAAAAAATATTCTCAAAAAAACCGGCGCGTCAAACACCGTCTTTTACGTAAGCGACGACGCGGAATCATTCGAACAAAAAGCCGCGCAAATCCTGGGCCGTAAAACCGGCAAAGTAAACCTCAAAAAATTATGAACATTTTCGGCGACGAAAGGCTGCTCTCCCTCGGCGTAATCAACGGAACGACGACGCGGGATTTCGGCAATATGCGCGAATATAAAAACCAGGACGCGTTTTTTGAGCGTCTGGACCTGCCGCCGGAAAATTTCCTCAAATTCAAACAAACGCACAGCGCGGAAATTATTGAAATAAACAACGCGCAAGATATTGAATATTATAAAAAAAATCTGGCTGAGGCCGACGGCTGGCTTCTGAATACTTCCGGCGTCGGCGCGGTGATTTTGACGGCAGACTGCGTGCCGCTTTATATATGGGATGAGAAAGCCGAACACGTCGCTTTGATACACGCCGGCTGGCGCGGAATCGTCGCCGGAATTCCCGCGAAAGCGGCGCGGATGCTCAAAAAACGCGGCGGAAAAAAATTATACGCTTTCGCCGGGCCGCATATACAGGAATGTTGTTTTGAAATTAAAGACGACATCGTCGGGAAATTTGACAAATCTTCAATCGAACATCGCGACGGGAAAATATTTGTCAGCCTGCGGAATGAAATAAGACTGCAGTTAACTGCGGAAGGTTTGCAACAGGAAAATATTCACACGCCGTGCTCCTGCACGTACCATAACAAAGAAAAATTTTTTTCCTACCGCCGCGACCACACGAAAGACTGCATTATGTCCTTCATCTACAAAATTTGATTTTCCTACGGAGGCATTATTCAGAACGCGGACACGCAATATAATATTATAAATTTTCTCCCTTTTGTAAAGGGCGTACCCGCGAAGCGGGGGAGGGATTTAATATCAGCGACGTTAGGAGCGGATTAATAAGGATTGTTGTAAAATGCCGTGCGTAACAAAAGTTTTACATCCAATAAATCCCTCCCCTGCGGCACGCCGGATAACCGGCGTGAAAGGGCAAAGGCTGCCGCAGGTACTCCCTTTACGAAAGGGAGAAAACGGCGCTCTTATCCATTAATAGAAGGTTCCTCCGCCGGAAGAGTTTCCGGCTTCGGGACATAAGGAACGTGGCGTTTGAAAAATCTGTCGGCGGTTTTGGTAAACCAGCCTTTCTCTATTATGAACGACAGCACCGACGACATAATCACCGTGAAAAATATAACCGAGTAAACCACGTCGGCAATGCCGCCTGTATTTCCGTACTGCCGCACGACTACCGCGCAAAGCACGGCGCTGACAAGGCCGTTTGGCACCATTGAAAACGCGACGGCGCAATCTCTCCTGTCAATATTTTTGGAAAGCGCGAAATTGACGACCGGCACGCGCACGAGAAATTTTACCGCCGCCAGAATCACGCCCAGCGTTATATAATAAATGTCTTTTAAATACAAAGTCGTCCCCATAAAAACAAAAAATAAAGTTTTAAAAGCAAATTCAATTTCTATAAAAAAATCTTTCTCATTCCCTTTCATCGAGGCGGTGCTGATTTCCACCTTTTTCCCCCACAAATGCTGCAGCACCCTGATATTCCCCATCACTATGCCCAGCATCAAAACGCCTACCGCGCCTTTTGAACCCACTGCCGCGCTTATGCTGTAAACCATCAGAATAAAAGCGAATGTAAGCGTCATGCCGTTGTCAAACAGGCGCACGCGGCTTAAAATAGCCGTCCAGAATATGCCGCTTATAAGACCTACCACCGCGGCCATTAAAAACGTATAAAGTATTTGACCGAAGACAATAGTCGTCTCCGCGCCGCTTTGCTGCCGCGCCATATCCAAAAGCGCAAAAACTACTATGACGTTTATTATTTTGCCCATAGTGGTTTCCACGGTTAAAATAGTCCGCAGATTTTGCGTGATATTCAGTTTAGTGAGCAGCGGAACAATAATTACAATAGAATTATCCGCCAGCACAAAACCGAACGCCAGCGCGTAAATAAACGGCAGCTTTAAAAACTGCGCGCCCACAAGCGTAGAGGCGGCAACTATAACTATTATATAAACCACGCTGAAAATAAGGCCGGGCAGAAAAGAGTCTCTCAGATAAGAAAGCCGGAACTCAAAACCGGTTTTAAACATTACCAGAATAAGCACTATTTCTGTAAAAATATTACCCATCTGGCCAAAAGTATCCGGCGTGACAAGTTTCAGCACCGGACCGAGAATAAAACCCAGTATCATCAGCGGCAGAATATCCGGCACGCGCGTTTTTTGGAAAGTTACGGAAAACAATTCGCCCAACACCAGAATAAACCCTATTACAAATACGGCCAAAGTGATATTTATATCCATAGAACTATTTTAACAGTTATAAAGTGTAAATGATATAATTTCTTGGACTGAGAATATATTACAACCGCAGTTGATTTTGATATAAATAATTATGAGTAAAAAAACAATAAAAAAAATTATTATATTTTTAATTTTTGCTATAACTGCGGCAATTGTTTTTTTGGCGGTTAAAATATTTATACCCGGACTTTCTGAAACAATTCAGACAAAATACGGACTGGGCGGCGTGGAACAGTTGAAATAAAAAATGAAAAAAGCTTATAAAATTATAATATTCTTAATTTTCGCCGCCATAGCTTTGATGGCGTCGGCTTTTTTGGCGCTTAGAATTTTCAGACCTGAATTTTTTGAACCGGCCAAGGAATATCATTCGCCGGACTATACCGTGGTGCCTTTGTACGGCATATCCGTTCCGGACCAAAAAGAACAAATACCCAATACAAAGTATCAGAACAGCGGCGTCAGATACGGCGTAGGCGTACCTAGACAGCGCGACAAATAAACATGTTCAATAAAGAGATTGAAAGCGTCGTATGGGAACTTACGCTTCAGTGTAACGCTAATTGTATACATTGCGGTTCTTCCGCCGGGAAACTGCGCGAAAATGAACTTACACTTGAAGAATCTCTCAATATATGTGAACAAATTGCCGAAACCGGCTGCCGTTACGTTAACCTCATCGGCGGGGAAGTTTTTTTGTACCCGCACTGGAAAGAAATTATCAAAAAATTTAATTTCCTCGGCGTGCGGACTTCAGTAATCACAAACGCGATACTTCTCACAAAAGAAAATTTAGATTTTTTAAAAGAACAAAATATCGCCGCGCTGGGCATAAGTATTGACGGCGGCACACCCCAAACGCACGACGGCATACGCCGCGTGCCCGGCCTGTTTGACAAAATTTTTAAAACCATAAAATATGCCGGCGAACTTAAACTGCCGGCGGTGGCGATTACCACTTTAAGCAAAAAAAATATTCTTGAGCTGGATATTCTCAAAGAAAAAATCCCCGCCGCAAATTTCCGCGGCTGGCAGTTGCAAATGGCCGTGCCTTACGGCAGAATGGCCGAAGAAATTATGCTCGATGCTTATGAATATTATATCGCGGGCATTTTCGCGGCGCAGACTGAAAGAAGAAAATTAAAAGAAAATTTTGAAGTTTTCAGAATGCATGATTTCGGTTATTATTCAAAACTGATTCCGTCTCAAAAAAGTTTTTTCGCCTGGCGCGGCTGCCCGGCGGGCGGAAAAGTGCTGGGCCTACGCAGCGACGGAAAAGTCACGGGCTGCCTGTCAATGTACGAGGACAAATTCGCGCAAGGCGATTTGCGTAAAGAGCCGCTCTCGGATATTATCAATAACAAAAACTTCTGTGCGTGGAATCACAGGCTCAAAAAATTTAAAACGCTGAAAGGCTTTTGCGCGGACTGCGAATATGGCTTGGTCTGCCTTGCGGGCTGTTCAAACGTTTCGCACGGCGTTACAGGCGGCACCGGCGAAAATCCGTTTTGTTACCACGCCATAGAAGTTCAGGCGGCAAAAACCGAACCCAAAAACGATTTTGAAAAAATCTTCCGCCAGATTACCCTAGGCAAAATCGGCAAAGACGGTACTTTATTCCTTGATAACGGACAACCGCTTACCGCCGGCCTTATAGATTCCCTGCAAATTGAAGGTCTCCGCAGACAACTGCTTAAACTGCTTTTATAAATAAAGTAAATGATATAATTTGTTATATATAATAAACGTCTGATGATGGCGGTGACCGCATGGATGAAATGATTGTTGTTCAAAGGCTTTTGCTGTCTCTTCTTCTCGGCGGCTTAATAGGACTGGAAAGGCAGTATCACGACAAACCGGCGGGATTTGCGACGCTGACGCTGATTTGCGTCGGCTCCACGGCGTTTACGCTGGTGTCCTTATACTCCGCCGCTTTGGGGGCGGACCCGGCCAGGATTTCCGCGCAGATTATAGCGGGCGTGGGTTTTTTGGGCGCGGGCTCCATACTGCGGGACGGCAATAAAATTTCCGGCTTAACCACCGCCGCCTGCGTATGGCTGGTAGCGGCCGTCGGCATGGCTTTGGGATACGGCTATTACGGCATAGCTTTCGCCGCGTCCGCCATAGTTTTAATAGTGCAGTTAATCCTGCGCAAATCAATGAAACTGCTTGATAAAGTGCGCCGTTATGAAACGCTGCACATTATCTGCGAGCCCAGCTGGAAAATAGTGCAAAAAATTTCCGCGGCTATGGAAAAATACGGTGTGGAAATTATTAAAAGAAAAGTGTTAAAAGAAAACGGCTATTTTACGGTTAATATAGTCGCCACTTTCACGGGCCACGAATTTGAAAGAATCACAAAAGAGCTTTTTGAAATGCCGGAAATAAAAGATTTGACGAGGTAAATATGACAGAACAATCAGTGCCGTTATTTAATTTGGCCGAGCAGCATGACAGCCTTAAACAGGAAATTAATGACGCCGCGGTTAAAGCGTTAAACTCCATGAAATGGCTTTTGGGGCCTGAGACTGAAGCTTTTGAAAAAGAATTCGCGCAGATGATAGGCACAAAATATGCCGTCTCCTGCTCAAGCGGCGCGAGCGCGATACAAATAGCGCTGGCGGCGGCAGGCATAGGCAAAGGCGACGAGGTTATCACGACTCCTTTTACTTTTGTGGCGACGACGACTTCCGTAAGCCTGACCGGCGCGAATTTTATTTTTGCGGATATTAACCCGGCGACTTACAACATTGACGCTAAAGACATCAAACGCAAAATCGCCAAAAAAACAAAAGCAATTCTTCCCGTGCACCTTTACGGTTATCCTGCGGACATGCCTGAAATAATGAAAATCGCGAAAGAGCACAATTTAAAAGTCATAGAAGACTGCGCGCAGAGCCACCTTGCGATGTGCGGCGGCGTTATGACCGGCGCGATAAGCAACGCCGGCGCTTTCAGTTTTTACCCGAGCAAAAATTTAGGCGCGTGCGGAGACGCCGGCGCTGTTACGACTAACGACGAACATATCGCTGACCTTTGCCGCAGCCTGCGCCACAGCGGCCGCGCGAAAGATAAAGCTTATGAATATGACCATGAAGGCTCCACCCTACGCATGGACGAAGTGCAGGCGGCAATCCTGCGCGTCAAAATGCGGCACTTGAAACAGTGGACGGAAAACCGCAACCGCGTTGCCGCGTTATACGCCAAAAATTTAAGAGGTATCCCCATAACTCCGCCGCCGCAGACGCCGGCCGGCTGGAGCCAGTCCTTTTACGTCTACACCATCCGCGCCGAAAAACGCGACGCGTTGATGGAGCACTTGAAGAAAAATAATATCGGCTGCGCGGTTTATTACCCTGTGCCTTTATATAAACAGCCTGTTTATAAAGAGCTGAATTTTAAAGCGGAAGATTACCCTCACGCGGAGCGCGCGGCCAGAGAAGTGGTGTCCATACCGATGTTCCCGGAAATGACGGAGGAGCAGGTTCAAAGAGTCTGTAAAGTCATCAGGAGCTTCTATGAATAAAATATTAAAAAAAGGTTTTACGCTTATTGAAATTTTGATGGTTATCGTAATTATTTCAATACTGGTAGCCATCGCGCTGCCGAAATATATTGACACGGTAGACATCGCGCTGGGCAAACGCGCGTATGACAGCATGCAGACAATTTATACCGCCCAAATGCGTTTTTATTTGGAGAACAATCATACGTTCACAAATAATTTCAACACGCTAGACGTGCGGTTCCCGTCGGCGACGTTATCCGGCACGGATACTATGGATTTCGGTAAATTTACAATAAAGCTTTCCGGCCCCTCCAACAACCTGATACAAACCAGCGGTTTGGAAAATTACTATTTAACTTTTGACGTTCAAAACGAGACGAAACAGTGCATTGTCGACAGTAACGCCAACGCCACAAAAGGCGCGCGCGTCTGCGCCGCGATGGGCGGGAAAATTAACACTAACGACAACACTATATTTGACCTGAGATAATTTTTTACAACAATATAACTTTCTTCCCTTTATAAGGGAAGTACCCGCGAAGCGGGGGAAGGGTTTTGAACCAGCACCGATTAATATAGTTTGTCCACCGGTTCAAAACCCCTCCCCGCCTTCGGCGGTACTCCCCTTAAAAGGGGAGAAAACAACACCTTTGTTGTGAGGGCCATACTTTTATAAGGAATTGCCGTATCTTTCCCCTCGCCCCTTGCGGGAGAGGGGTTGGGGTGAGGGGTAAACCTCTGTTAAAATAAGGACAAAACTTTTTTAAGGAAAAATTTAATGCCGGAAAAAGAAGACTATTACAAAACTTTAGAAGTGGCCAAAAACGCAAGCGGCGCGGAAATTAAATCCAGCTACCGCCGCCTTGCCATGAAATACCACCCGGACAGAAACCCGGGAAATAAAGAATCCGAAGAAAAATTTAAAAGCGTAAATGAGGCGTTCTCGGTTTTATCCGACGAAGAAAAACGCCGAATGTACGACGCGTACGGTCATGAAGGCGTAAGCGGCGCGGGCAATTTCCACGGCGGCGGCTTTGCCGATATCAACGATATTTTCAATTCCGTGTTCGGGGACGTTTTCGGCGGCAGTTTCAGCGGCGCGTTCGGCGGCAGGGCAAGAAGCGGCGCCCAGCGCGGCTCCGATTTAAAATTGGATATCGAAATCACTTTGGAAGAAGCTTTTACGGGTTTGGACACTCCGGTACAATATGACGCTATGGACTCTTGTCAGGAATGCGGCGGCACAGGCGCTCAGCCGGGAACTCATTCAAAAACCTGCCCGACGTGCCGGGGCTCCGGCGTAGTGCAGTTCAGCCAGGGTTTCTTCAGCATGCGTCAAATGTGCCCGGACTGCGCCGGGCAGGGCACGGTTTTGGAACACCCGTGCAAAAAATGCCGCGGCAACGGCCGCCAAAAAACTAAAAAAAATATCACGGTAAAAGTACCCGCCGGCATACGCGAAGGCATGACGCTGCGCGTGCCCAACGCCGGTGATTTGGGTTTAAAAGGCGGAGGGTACGGCGATTTATATATTGAAGTGCACGTCAAAAAACATAAAATTTTTACGCGCGAAGAGGAAGATTTGGTTTTGGAAGTCCCTGTCTCTTTCCCGACGGCCGCTCTAGGCGGCAAAATAAAAGTGCCGAATATTTTGAAAGAAACTTTGGAAGTGACCGTCGCCAAAGGCACGCAGCACGGCACCGCGGTAAAAATCTCCGGCGCGGGCATGCCGAAACTGGGTAAGCGCGGATTCGGCGATTTAAAAGTTATAATCTTGATAGACGTACCGAAAAACCTGACTTCAAAACAGCGCGAATTGCTTGAAGCTTTTGAAAAAGAAAATTCCGAAGACAAAAGTTTTTTTGAAAAATTATTTAAATGAAAAAAGTTGACGAACTATATAACAAAAATATTATAACCTACGGCGCATTGGCAAAAATATGCCGCCAAAACGCCGCGCAAACTTTTGCGCCGTGGGCGGACAAGGTTTTGCTTTTCCTGGGCGCCGCGCTTTTTGTCGCCGGCGTAATATTTTTCTTCGCGTTCAACTGGTTTTTAATACCAAAATTTGTAAAACTGGCAGTCTGCATGGCCTTGATTTTAGCAAGCGCGGCCGCCGCGTTTGTCAAAGGTTTTGACTCTTACTCTGGTCAGGCGGCGGGCACTGCTGCGGCAGTTTTCGTCGGCGCGTTTCTGGCTGTGTTCGGCCAAATTTATCAGACCGGCGCAAACGCTTATGATTTGTTTTTAATGTGGACCGTAATGACGCTGCCGCTCGCGCTCTGTATGAACAAAACATCCGGCTGGGTTTTGTTTGTAATTTTGGTTAACGTGACTTTGGCGCTGTCCCCGTTAAATCCGGCAATATGGATTTTCTGTCTTGTTAATTTCGCGTTTTTACTTGTCACGCTGCTGCCTTTTAAAATTGTTAAACAACAACCGTATTTTGAATACCTAATTAATACTTATATTACCGTATTGGCGGTCATAGACTCGGTTGACCATTGGGAAAATATGCGCGCTTGGCTGCCGCTGGTTTGGGCGGCGGTTTTATTTTCTATTTATTTTTTCAGACGTAAAAATATTTATTTTCTCGGTCTCTCTCTGGGTTTGGCCGGATATTGGGCGGTTGTCAAACTTTCAAATGTTGACGCCGTTAACGGCCTCTGGGGAATGGGGATGATTATTTTAATTATTTCCGGCCTGATAGGTTTTACCCTTGTCAAAATTAACGCGAAATTCAAGGGGGCGAAAAATGACTGACGAAGAAATTTTAAAATACGTCCCCGAAGCTCAAAAATCCTCCGCGATGGAAATTATGCGCGGCGGCGGCACCGATGATATTCCGGTAATAATAAAAATAATTCTGGGTATCGGCGCGTTTGTGTCGTCCTGCCTGTTTTTCGGCGCGGTCGGCGGCGTCGCTTTTACAATGCGCGAAGGCGCGGCTTATTTGGTACTCGGCATAATCAGCATGGGCGCGGCGGTAACGCTTAAAAAATTAGTGCTGCCGTACCTCGGTCCGATGTTAAAATTCTTCTTCGAACAATGCGTGTTAGTCGCCATGCTTTTCGGCCGCGCGTGCATTATCACCGCGGCGGCGGACTGGAGTTTCCGCGAGAATGGTTTTCTTATTTTAACTTTTCTCATGGCAATAATCCCGTATAAATTTTTTGACAGTTTCATAGACCGCTTTATCGCGGTTTTCCTCTTTGCGTTGTGCGTTTACGCCAAATATTACATGATGTTCGATAACCGCGGATACCAATATATAAGTTTTGATTTTATAATTTTGATTTTCTTTATCATTTCCGGAATAATTTTCGCGGCGCGTAAAAAATTTTTAAATCCCGCCGCGTGGGCGCTTATAACTTCCGCGTTGGTTCCCGCGTCTTTTGCTCTTTTCTCCGCCGGAGCCGGCTGGCTGGGCGGCGGAGTGAGCGTGCAAATGCAAACGCCTTATACAGACGTAATTTTCAACTGGCAGAAAATATTGCTGGCCGCGTATTTCGGCCTGATGTTTCTGGCCTATAAAAAATTTACGTCCGGCGTTAAAAATAACGATTATCTTGTTTTTGCCGTCTTAATTTTCGCGCTTATGCCTTTTAATCTGCCTATTCTTTACGGCCTATTTTTCCTGCTGCTCGGCAAATTTTTTGATGATTTAAAAGTTGAAATTCTGGGTTATACGACTCTCGGCGGCGGAATTATTTATTTGTATTACAGCCTGCAGGTTTCGCTTATGACAAAATCTCTTCTGCTGATGGCAAGCGGCTTGTTCCTGTTCGGCGCGCAACAGCTGGCGCGGAGGATTTATGCGCGTTAAACTTTTTCTACTTTTTATATTTTTAATCTGCGCCGCGCTGGTGTACTCCGTCTGGCAAAAAGAATCTGTTTTAAAAAGCGGCAAAACTTTTTATATGCAGCTGCGCCCCGTCGATCCGCGTTCCTTAATGCAGGGCGATTATATGGCGCTGCGTTACGCCGAAGATTCACTCTGTTTGACGCTTGATGAAAAAAATATTGGGCATTCCGGCAATAAGGCTGACCTGGACAGCGTGCCGCCGGAGGCTTTGCTTTCCGACAGGCAGGCGGAGGTTGACCAAACAATCAAAGACGCTATTTTAAAATCTAAAGCCGGGAAGTGCGACATAAAACTCAAAAATAATTTACCGTCGTCATTCTTCTTTCAGGAAGGTTACGCCGGCATTTATTCCCGGGCAAAATACGCGATTTTGAAATACGACGGCAAAGACACCGCCGTGCTTTACGGTTTAACAGATGAAAATTTACAGGAGTTAAAACCATAATGCCGCAGTATTTGGCTGAGGTTACCGACGGAAAATTCATTATCAAAGGCGACGAGGCGCGCCATTTGAGCGGCGTAATGCGCGCGAAGAACGGCGACGGCATTAAAATTTTTGACGGCGTTAAAAAATATTCCGCCGTCATAGAAAGCGCCGGTAAAACGCTTGTGCAAGGCCGCGTTACGGCGGAAATTCCGCTGAGACTGCCGCCCAGAAATTTGACTTTATGTTTCGCGCCCGTCGGCAGAACGGAGACCGAAGAAATTTTGGATAAGGGAACGCAGCTCGGCGTTTACGCTTTTCTGCCCGTTATAACCGAGCGCACGGAGCAAGATATTTTAAAAAAATGGGATACCAAAAATGACCGCTGGCAGGCTGTCGTGCTCGCCGCCGTCAAACAGTGCGAAACTTCTTTAATCCCGCAAATTCTGCCGCCCGCAAAATTTGAAAATGCAATCGCCGATGGCGATATTATCGCTTATGAAAAAGAAGAAAATACCCCTCTTCCCAAAATTATTTCCGGCAAAAAAAATCTGAGAATTTTCACCGGCCCCGTCGGGGGATTTACCGAACAGGAGATAGAACTCGCGCTTGGGCGCGGCGCGAAAACCGCAACTCTCGGCGTAAACATAATGCGTGCGGAAACAGCGGCCCTCGCCGCCGCCGCAATCGCGCTCTCTTTATGAAAGTATTTATAAAAACTTTCGGCTGCCGCGTTAACCAGGTAGAATCACAGGCGATAAAAGAAATGTTCGCGGCGCAGAGTTCTGAGTTTGTTAAAAATTTTGAAGACGCGCAAATTGCCGTCTTAAATACCTGCACTGTAACTTCCAAAGCGGACGCGGACATTGAAAAAATGACGCGCCAAATCCTTTCCAGAAACCCGCGCGCGAAACTGGTGCTTACCGGCTGCTACGCCGCCGCGCACGTTGAAAAAATTAAAAAAAATTTCCCCAAAGCGCAGATTATTGACAAATATGAACTGGCGCGCGAACTGTTCGGCAAAGATACCTGTTGGACGGTTTCAGGCTCTGAGGGCAGAAGCCGCGCTTTCGTCAAAATCCAGGACGGGTGCGATTGTTTTTGTTCTTACTGCATTGTGCCGTTCGCGCGTAATAAAAAAATCTCAAAACCTATGGCGGACGTGACGGCGGAAATACAAAATTTAATTTCAAAAAATTTTCATGAAATCGTGCTGACGGGAATTAATATCGGCAATTACAAATGCCCGGTTACAGGCGCGGACATTGCAAAACTGACGGAAGAAATTTTTAAACTGCCCGGTAAATTCCGCCTGAGATTTTCTTCCATCGAAGTTAACACGCTGACAGACAATCTGGTTGCGGCGGCCAAACGCGGCGGCGGAAAATTTTGTAATTATTTCCATATCCCGCTGCAAAGCGGTTGTGATAAAATTTTAAAAGATATGAACCGCCGCTACACCGCCGCGCAGTACGCCGCGCGGATTGCGGAACTGCGGAAGATTTTCCCGGATATCGGAATTTACGCGGACGTTATCGCCGGATATCCGACGGAAACGGATGAAAATTTTGACGAAACTTATAATTTTATTTCATATTTAAAATTAAGCGGTCTGCACGTTTTCAGTTTCTCCCCCCGCCCCATGACGGCCGCCGCAAAACTGACGCAACTGCCGCCCGCCGTCATCAAAAACCGCGCGGACAAACTGCGCGCGCTTGACAAAATCCTGCGCAATAATTTTGCCGCTTCGCAAGTTGGCAGAACGGTTGAAGTTTTAGCTGAAAAAACAAAAAACGGCGTCACTTCCGGCGTAAGCGGCAATTTTCTAAGAATAAATTTTACTCCGCCCGTACAGGCAGGCTCGCTGTTAACCGTAAAAACAACTTCCGCAAAAAATGATATTCTGCTGGGTGCGCCTGACGCAAATAGAAAGGTATAATATTCTTATGAAGAGTATTCGCGAACTTTACAAGGTGGGCATGGGGCCCTCCAGCAGTCACACTATGGGGCCGCGCAAAGCGGCGGAAAATTTTTTGGCCGAAAATAAAAACGCGGACAGATTTAAAGTTTATCTTTACGGCTCACTTGCCATGACCGGAAAGGGCCATTTAACAGATATCGCTGTTACGGAAGGGCTGGCTCCGAAACCCGTGGAAATAATTTGGGAGTATAAAATATTTTTGCCGTTCCACCCTAACGGCATGAAATTTGAAGCTTATGACGAGGCCGGGAACCTGCTTAACTCACAAACCGTTTACAGCATAGGCGGCGGCGATATTTCCGACGGGACGGATAAAAAGGACAATTCCATTTACCCGCACAAAAATATGGAAGCTATTTTGGCTTACTGCGCGGAACACAAAATCTCTCTTTGGGAATATGTGGAAGACGTGGAAGGAAAAGATATTTGGGCGTTTCTGGCTTACATTTGGGAACAAATGCAGAAAGCCATTGAGCGCGGGCTGGAAAGACGCGGCGTGCTGCCCGGCGATTTGCACCTTGAACGCAAAGCCAAAAGATTTTTCAGAAAAGCCGAAACCGCGCCGCCTTACGTGCAGCGCATGAGCACTTTATTTTCCTACGCGCTGGCATGTTCCGAAGAAAACGCCGCCGGAGGAACAGTCGTAACGGCGCCGACATGCGGTTCTTGCGGCGTGGTGCCGTCCGTCCTGCGGCTGACAAAAGAAATTTTTGAGTACCATGACTCCGCCATTATCCGCGCGCTTGCCACCGCCGGGCTTGTAGGGAATCTGGCAAAAGCTAACGCGTCTATTTCCGGCGCGGAAGTCGGATGCCAGGGCGAAATAGGCATAGCGTGCGCCATGGCCGCCGCGGCCGCCTGCCAATTAGAAGGGGGAGACAACAGACGCATGGCGTACGCCGCTGAAATGGGGCTTGAACACCACCTCGGTCTGACGTGTGACCCCGTAGGCGGGCTCGTGCAAATTCCGTGTATTGAGCGCAACGCGCTTGCCGCCGCGCGCGCTTTGGACTGCGCGACTTACGCTATAGCCTCCGACGGCGAACACCGCGTCACTTATGACGAAGTTTTGGCAACCATGATGCAGACGGGCAGGGACATGAAAAGCGATTACCGCGAAACTTCCGTCGGCGGGCTGGCCAAATTTTTCAAGAATAAATTTAAAGATAAATTCAAATTTAAAAACAAATTTAAAAATAAATTCTGGAAAAGGGGAAAAGACAATGCAAACAGCTGAGGTAATTTATAAAAGACGCAGTATAAGGAAATATAAACCCGGCGTGCCGGTTACCGACGAACAGGTTAAAAAACTGCTCTCCGCGGCAATGGCCGCGCCGACGGCAAGAAACATGCAGGAGTGGGAATTTTTAGTTTTGCGGGACAGGAAAAATTTGGACAAACTACTGGCCGCGCACCCGTACGCCGGCATGGTTAAAGAGGCGCCGTGCGTCATCATAGTCTGCGGTAATACCAACAAGGACACGGTGGGTTATTGGCCGGGCGACTGTTCGGCGGCCATGCAGAATATTTTGCTTATGGCTACGGACATGGGACTTGGAAGCGTGTGGCTGGGCGTATACCCGCGCGAAGAAAGAGTGGAAGCCATTAAAAAAGCTTTTGGCTTGCCGGCGCATATAACGCCGCTCGGCGTAGCGGTAATCGGCACTGCCGGCGAAGAAAAAGCGCCGGAAGACCGATATGACGCCGCGAAAGTACACTCCGAAAAATGGTAATTTTTAGATAAGAAAGCCGCCGTTTAAAACGGCGGCTTTTTTATTTGCCTTACAAAATTTAACGATAATCAAACTCACCGAATATCATGATTTGCTTTTCATTGTTGTCATTTACCGTATAAAGGACCAGCTGGTTTTTTATAATATCCCAGCCGTAGACTTTTGACAGAAGCTGGAAGAAACCGTGCTCGTTCAGACCTTCGGGTTCTCTGATGCCCAGCATAAGAGTGGCGGCCGCGGGCTGGAAAGTCATATTGTTGCCGCCCCCCAAAGTATAGGGCGCGTTATACCTGTTAGGCGAACCTTTGCCGGACGCGCGGCCGTTGTCAAACTGGATAGTATAAATATCATTAAAAAATTCTTTGTTCAGTTTGGATGAGTCAAAAGTAATCTGGCCGGCGGCGTTCTGTACCTGCGAAAGCTGCCAGACTTTGCCTTGTACGAAATTAAAATCCTGCGTTTTTCTCTTAAGAGTATAATTAAAATCACTGTCTATGGGTTTACCTTGCATATCCAGCTTTTTAAGTTCGTCTTTGCCGTTGAAAGCGTAATAATTTTTTGTTTTGGTTTTAGAATCTTTTAATGTAACGGATTGGTCATCACTCTGCATCCATTTGCCTTTAGAGCTGAATGTCTGCGGAGCGTCTTTCAGATAAGTCTCTCTGAGCTGGTAAGTGCTGTCCGGATTTAACGTAAGTTCGGTGTTTATTCCGGCACAGTCCGCGCACGGCACCACGCCGGCAAAGGTGCCGGTATATTCGTTATTTATCGGCTGCGTTGTTTTGGTAGCGGTAGAGCACGCCGCCAGCAAAACCGCGCCGGCAAATACCGCAAATAAAACTTTTTTCATGTTTGTTCTCCTTGATTAAAATCACCCCTGGAGGTCCTTTTATTATACCCAAATAAAGTTTTTGCTGTCCAGCAGATTTACAGTTGTTTTGTAGTCAAATAAAATGGCAAAGCGGAGTAATTTTATCTGTCTGTCTTTCTTTTTGCTTCCAAAAAATCCTTTGCGTCTCGGGAGTGGGTTATTACGGGAGTTTCGTCCGCGCACGGATACTCGGCGCAGCAGGAGCAGTCCGCAATACTTTTGCCGATATTGCACGCTCTTATTTTGCACATTGAGCAATAGGAAAATTTAATCCCGCCGGATTTGCAGCCCGTGCAATTGATGTTTTCGGGTTTTATATCGGCGTTGTAGGCGGCGCTCCAATTTTTGGCGGTGACAGCCCTCAATTTATCGTCATTATTTTTTGTCGCTTTAAAAGCGTCGCATTCCGCGCAGTTCAGTCCGCAATAAGCTCTGTTTTCCATTTGTGCCTCCATTTGTATATAGCAAATCCTTTCAATCAACCGGTTATATAACGCTTTCAGAGTGCTTCAACTCAACCTCGTTTCCCGGCTCAATAATCAGAGGATTGGGAGCTTGCCATTTCGCGGCGCGTTTCGCGCTGAACAGTCTGCCCGGCGCAAGGTGGACCGGGATGTTGTGCTTCGCGCCAATCAGCGCGGCGCATTCCGCTGATTCTTTAAGCCCCATGTTGGCCAGGCCGTCGCAGCAAAGTATGGCGTAATCAAGTTTAAGCGCCGCAAAATTCTTCATTTGCTCCGTTTTTGACGTATCGCCCGCGGCGTATATCTTCACTCCGTCTATAAAAATCAGGTAACCGACGCATTTCTTGGGATTATGCATAAAGTTTTTGGCCATAACCGCTTCTATTTCTATACCGCCGACAGAAAATTTATTGTAGCGGCCGCCCTCCAGGGCCTCTTTATTAGTGATAACCGCGCACCCGGGTTTTTGCGTGATGAGGTTTATCTTGTTATGGTCTCTGTGCTGATGCGTTATAAGCACAATATCGGCCGGCGGCTCGTACCCGCCGCCCGCGTACGGGTCAATATACATTACCCGTCCGTCCGCCGCCGTTATGCGGTAACTCCCGTGGCCTTGATAATATAATTTTGTCATTTGATGTTCTCCTCAAATCTCTGGTTTATTTTCTAACTGTTTTTTTTGACGAAGCATGGCGGGGATAATGAGAACCGCGGCAAGTGCCGCCGAAAACCAGAAAACATTATCAAACGCGCTTGTGATTTCCCCCGCTTTGGCGCCGGCAAGCCAGTGCTGCAGAAGTATCGCGAGCGCCGCCGTGCCGAAAGCGCCGCCTATCTGCTGGAAAATCCTTGTCGCGGTTGTCCCCTGCGCCACGGCCTTGTCGTCCATGCCTTCGTAAACGGACACCATGGCGGGCACCATCAAAACACCCAGCCCGGCCCCGCGAATAAACAATGAGACTATCAGCGGAACCAAGCTTGCCGTGTGCAACAAGGCAAGCGGCACAGTGCCGATTACCGTACAGATTGTTCCGGCGTACAAAACCGGCCGCACGCCGTATTGTTCCGTGCATTTCGCCGATACCGACCTTGTGCATAACATCCCTATCCCCTGCGGGGCGAGCAATAAGCCGGCGGCGAACGCCGTGGTCTGATAAACCTTCTGAAAATAAAGAGGCAGGATAAACAATGTCCCCGTCGCAATTATTCCGTAAAGAAAAACCATGGCGATTGACAAGGAAAAGTTGCGGTTTTTGAACAGACGGACATTGAGCGGCGGTTCTTTTTTTTCTTTGAGCGCGTGAAAACAATAGAAAATCAAAAGCGCAATACCCGCCGCCAATAACATGATTGCCGTATTTAATACCGCGTCGCTTCGCAGCTTTGTGATTCCGAAAATCAACGCGCAGAACGCCGACGACAGCAACAGCAGCCCGGCAATATCAAGAGGCTGTTCCTTGTTAACGGCGTCCGTCGGCGGCAGCTTGGCGACGGCCAGAATAAACGCAAGGATGCAGACCGGTATGTTGACAATAAAAATCCATTGCCACGGAAAATAGCTTACGATTAATCCTCCGATTGTAGGGCCTAAAACCGGGACAATCGCGGCGGGTATGCCGATTATCGACATCAGACTTGGCAGTTTTTTTTCTCCCGCGTAACGGACCAAAACCGTCTGCATGACGGGGAGCATTATTCCGGCGCCCGCGCCTTGAATAATCCTGAACGCGATAAGACTCCCGATATTCCAAGACAGCGCCGCCCCTGCTGAGGCAACTCCGAAAACCGCAAGTGCAATCAAGTAAAGTTTTTTTCCGGAAAACCGGTTGACAAGCCACCCGGAAAAGGGCACGGCCATGCCCATGACAAATATATACGCCGTCGTTATCCATTGGGCGGTGGAAATATTGCTGCCGAGCTTGGTAATAATAGTTTTAATGGCAACATTCACGACAGTGGCGTCCAAAGCCGGAGCAATCATCCCCAGCAGCATAATAAGCGAAATTTTGACCAGCTCCGCGTCAAGTTTTGTACTGTCAGACATTATTATTGGTATCCTTAATAAAATATTATCAAATAAAAAAGCAGGTATTTGGCACAGGGGAGACCGCTAAAAAGGCAAACGGAGAATTTCTAGCTGTTTGCCTCGTGTTTTACGCCAAAAACGTCACAGAGAATACTCTCAGATTTGATATGCTAAAAATCTCCTATAAGACTTAAAACAAAATCTCCGAACAGAGGTGACTTCCTCTGTTCGGAGATACTAAAATACGGAGTGCACAGGTCTGACAGCTGTATTCTCAGGTTAAATTTTACAAAATATTTGTATTTTCAGTCGGTTTTTGACGGATTTTTCTGTCCAATTTGTCCAAAAAATTATCCTTAAAAAATAACTTTTGTATAGTAAAAATATTTTGTCCCGCTCGTCGTGCCGGACATAAAACTTTCAAGGTTTTTCTAATTACGCCAAAACCGTTTCAAGCACAATTTTCTCTATTACGAAATTGCAATAATCTATCTTAGAATCCAAAGGCAAATCACTTCAAGTTTTTAATTAATGCTTGCTTTTTTTCACGGGTCATTCTTTTTATAGCAAATTCACGGCTTTGCGCTTCCTGCTTTGTTTCAAAATATTCAAAATAAACTAATTCCACCGGACACCTCGACCTAGTGTATTTACACCCTTTGCCGCCGTTATGCATTTGCAGGCGTTTCTCAAGGTTATTTGTCCAGCCCGTATACAAAGTGCCGTCAGCGCATTGTAGAATATAAGTGTAATTCATGATTAGATACTGTTGAATTATTTTCAATAAAATTTATTTGCCATTTGGATTATCGTCGCGCCGTCCGGTACGGGGAATTTATACTGGGCTTTATTCAGAGCGGAAAGTATCTCGTCCGCGCGGGAGTCTCCTTTATATTTTTTTAATTTTCCCTTTAAATCTTTTATGTTGTCCGGCGAGTCTTTATATATTTTTTCCACTGCCATATATTTGCGCAGGCATTCTACTGCCTTATCCAAATCCCCCTCTTCTATATAAAGTTCCGTTTTTACCTGGTAAATAAGTGCCGCGCTTGTACCGGTTTTATCCGCCAGATTTGCCTCCATAGTATCAAGCATATTAAAAGCTGTATCTTTGGCGCCGAGTTTGTACCTGAGATAAGCATTGTCTATCGCCACCGCGTCAATACCAAGAGGATAAAGTCTTTGGGAATCCATAAATGCGTCTGGATAATCTTTCATTTGCTCATAAATAGCGGACCTGAGCATATACAGGCTGGGCTGGCCGGGATATTTTTCCAGCATAGTATTAGTTGCTTTAAGCGCTTTTTTATAATCTCCTATAACAAGATATAAAGTGGGGACACCGCAGGAAGATAACACCGAAGGATATTCTTTATAAAAATTTTTTGCTTCTTTCAAAGCTTTTTTATATTCCTGTTTGGAAGTATAATAACTTATAACAGCTTGATAATAAACTTCTTTGTTAATTTTTTCTATTTCTTTTATATCTGCCCAGGATTCTTTGTAATGCCCCCGCTCGCTATACAACTCGGAACGTAATACAAGCGCGCTTACTTTATCTTTGGGGAAATGTTTTACTCCATAATCAAGTTCTTTTAAAGCCTCATCCTTTTTATCAAGAAACATTAAAAGCATGGCTTTTATATTGTAATACCTGAAATCTCCGTCTGGGTTTAATTCAATAGCTTTATCAACTGCGTTTAGCGCGTTTACATAGTCTTGTCCGGTCAAGTATATTTGGGCTTTATTAAAATACTCATCCGCGGATTTTTTATTGTCCGGTTGCGCGTTTAAAAATGTGAGACAGAATAAAGACATAATAATTGCGACAGTAATCTTCTTCATAAAAATTCCGTTGATATATTTACTAGTAATATCAACAGTATACAAAAAAGCATTATTAAATATAAATTTTGCCTGATTATATGAGTATATTAAAGTTTAAATATTGATAGAATAGCTTATGACCATCAAAAGAAAAATTTATTCCGTTGTTAAATTTATTCTTTTTATACCGCTTAATCCGTTTCTTCTGGTTTTAAGAGGACCCGATTTTTGGGGTTATAGAGCGTTTCCCGTGTGGCTTGCCTATCTCATATTTTGCGTTTATGTGTTACTCGCGTATGTGCTTTTCAAGAGGAAACCCTCCGGCTCATTTTTCAATTTTATTGATAAAATCGTCAGCACAAGAACTTTTGTTTTATTTTTAATCTGCTTAGCGGCGGTATTGTTAGGGGGTGAACTATATGATATAGCCCGCGGCAAATACGTTATTCTGTGTGATTACAGAATACTTGAAGGAGTACCTTTTGTCCCATCATGCCCGGAAGACCATATGCTGACGGCGGCCAGAATTTTTAATTCTTTCACGTTTATGTTGTTAATGTTTGTTCCCAGCATATCTTTTGCAAGAGACGGTTATGTTTTATTAAAACGGTAAATTTATGAAAAAATTACTGATACTGTGTCTGTTTTCCGTCTTTATTTGCGGCTGCACTTCTACGGCAAAGCATGAAAATAAAAATAATTTGACAAAAACAGATGTTATAAAAAATGCGACATTCAACGGAAATGCTGAAGCGCAATATAATTTGGGCATTTTATATTATAAAGGGGAAGAAGTTCCTAAAGATTACGGCATGAGTTTTGATTGGTTTTTAAAAGCCGCACAACAAAATCTTGCAAAGGCACAATATAGCGTAGGCCAAATGTATATGCAGGGACTTGGCACGGATAAAGATTATAAAAAAGCTTTTGATTGGTTTTTAAAATCTGCCACAAACGGATATGCTTCCGCACAATATAATATTGGAGTATTTTATGAAAAAGGAAAGGGTGTAGAACAAGATTATAAACAAGCATTATATTGGTATACAAAAGCGGCCCAACAGGATATCACTTACGCGCAGAATAACTTGGCAGGACTTTATTTTTTAGGTAAAGGAACTGCTAGAGATTATGACAAAGCATATGAATTAACAAAGGAATCAGCGGGACATGGCAACATAGACGCACAGAGCAATATGGGGAGATTATATTATTTGGGCAAAGGCGTGGCAAAAGACGATAAAAAAGCCTTTTATTGGGCCTCAAAAGCGGCAGAGCAAGGAGTAGCCGATGCTCAATATATGTTGGCTCTTTTTTACAATCAGGGGATAGGGGTAGAAAAAAATATTAATAAAGCCAAAGAGTGGCTTGATAAGTCAAAGAAAAATACACGTAAAAATCCGCAAATTCCACAAACTGTATTTTATTAAAAAGGCAGCGAATATGACGAAAGATATTACATTAGAAAAATTTAATCATCCATTTACACAACCGGCATACTGGCAAGATTTTGAAAAGATGTGTAAAGATTTTGTTGATATTGTTTGGCCGGATGAGATTCAAAGAGCGGTTATAAATGAAAAACGGAAACAAGACGGGGTAGACATATATAAAACTCTTTCCAGCGGAAAAATCATTGGCCTACAATGCAAAAAAATAGAAATAGACAGAGATGAACCACTTACGCCAGCAGCG
This sequence comes from Elusimicrobiota bacterium, assembly GCA_009778915.1. Lineage (GTDB taxonomy): Bacteria > Elusimicrobiota > Elusimicrobia > Elusimicrobiales > Elusimicrobiaceae > Elusimicrobium. The sequence continues at coordinate 62,367 of WRFH01000001.1, read as the reverse complement.
ATAGATAAAGAAATTGAATTGGCTAAAAATTTTAAACCTGCCTTAAGCCACTATGTTATAGTAACAAGTGTACACGTATCTGATACAACAATAGAATATCTAAAACTCAAAGGAGAGGAACTTAAAAAACAGAACATTTTTTCTCTAGAATTATGGGGTCCGCGGAAACTAAAAGATTTAATTAATTCAAACGATTCTATACTTCGTAAATACTTCAAAGAATTGTTAATAGAACGAGGTGTTAACATTTCCTTTGCAGTAGATTTATTCAAAGATATAAAAAGCCCTACAGTTGCCCTTAAAAAAATCGAGGAGATGGCTAAAAATAGCTGGGACAAAACTGATAATCAAGGAAAGGCTAAAATACTTAATCAGTGGGCGATGTCTCTTTTTGCAATAGGTGACCATATTGGCTCAGCAAACAAAATATTAGAAAGTTATAAATATGAATCTAATAATGAAGCCGCTCTCAGCAATATGACAACTGCTTATTATTTATTAAAAGATTCCGATAAAATGATAGAGTTTGCCAATAAAACATTAGAGAAAAATCCGCTGAATATTAATGCAAATAACCTTGTTTTAAATTATAACTTATCAAAAACAAAAGACATTGCTAAAGTAGTTTCCAAACTGACTCCATCTCTTTTAGAAGACATATCAATTGCGACAACAATATCACAGGCATATATAGAACAACGAAAATATAAACAGACTCAAGAACATTTAGATAAAGCTAAAAATAATTTAGATAAAGAAACATATTTACAATTAAAGGTACAGTTCCTTGTAACGGAGCTAGAGGCCGCAAAAATTAATCCGGCCTTTATTGTACGAGTAAAACAAGAGAAAGATTTTTCAAAGTTAAGTGAAATTAGAGAGAAGTTATTAAGAATATGGAATGCCTTACAAGATGACCAGGAAAAGAAATTTCTAATAAATTGTGCTTTTGCTATCATAGAAATTTCTATGATGATGGAGGATAATACTCTTACAGATAAATACATTAAAGAAATCCAGGACCTTGACCCTGATAATCCATATATAATAAATGCTGTATCAATGCAATATTATATCAAGAAACGTCATGCTGAAAATCTTATATATTTAGAAAGCAAGAAAGAATTTTTAGATGACCGCTCTAAGGCTACTCTTGCCCTAGTTTATGTAAAAAATAATTTGCCCGAAAAATCTATTGAGATTTTTAAAGATATCATTGAGTCAAATAAATATGGCGCATTAAATCTGGTATTAATTATAAACATTATTAGCGATTTGGCGAAAATATCTACTGAAGAAACTATAAATAAAATGCTAGATATTTTAAAAGAAAAATCTAATTTTTTATTTCTTATTGCTAACCATGAAGCCAAAAAATCTAAAACTACCAATAACAAAACAACTGATATCAGTGATTTATTAGAGGCTGAAAAGTTAGTTTCCGAAAATAGTCCTTATTTCTATTCAACCTATCTAGCCGATGCTTTTTTGAATTGCGGAGATTATAAAAAAGCACGAGAATGGTTTGAAAAATTTATTGATAGAACTTCGTTTTCTGCTGATGCTTGCGATTATGCAACCTCATTGCTAAAGACTGCCCCTATGGGAGAGACTTTAGAGTTCCTCGAAGGCATACCTTTATCAGAACAGGATACAAATACAATAGCCATATTGTATAAATGTTATTTTAGAATCGGACTGTTTAAAAAGATATCAGAGATGTTTGAACAAAACTATTCAAAATTAAATCCTGAGATGAAAGTAGAAAAAATCAGAATAAGAATACTTAATAATGATGTTAAGAATATCATTGACGAAATTAATCTCCTAATAAAATCCTCTCTCACAAATGACGATATTAAGAACTTGGCTAACATTTATTCGTATTTGAATATGAAAAATGAAGCCTTAGAATTACTTTTGGATAGAATTAAAGAAGGCAAAGCTAATGATGTAATAGAAGCAGGCTATGCTATCAGGATTCTGTTAGAACAAGGTATTACGAAAATAAACAAAGTAGATATTAATACAGGTGTTATCATAAAAACACAGCATGAAACAAAAGAGTTTATTATAGAAGAAAAATCATATACCATTCCATTTGTTGAAGTATATGACAAAAACTATCCTTTAAGCAAACTGTCTTTGGGATTACAAGTAGGGGATAAATTTACCTATGCAATAAATGATTTATCTAATCCTGAAGAATATACCATCACAGAAATTGTTCCAAAGCGTATATTAATAACTAAAGGAATTTTAAAAGACTTTGATTTGAGACATCCCCACACTAAGGCCATACATGGAATAAAAGTAGACTTAAGTAACCCTATAGAAGGATTAAATGCGGTGCGGAAGCAAATGCTTGAATTTAACAAAGTGACGGATGTTATATTGTCTGGATATGATACCGGAATGTTGACAATAGAAACATTCTCTGATTTGATGGGAAAAGATATATTCGTAACTTATGATATAGCACAATCAAAAGCTATTTACTGCAATATAAACTTAAATCCGCCAAAAGTCTATTCTCAGGATGTTTTCAACAAAGACAATGAGGTCATAATTGATATTATCTCTCTTTTTAATCTCTTTAATCTTGGATTAGAAAAAGAACTTCTAACTACTTTTAAAAATATTTTAATATTAACCCAATCCTGGTTAACATTACAAAACAGTATAACTGAGGCCTCTCAATTAGGGAAAGGGCAAATGTGGTTTCATAAAGATGTGCCCTATCCAATACTTGAAGACAGGAATAAAGAAATTGATGCAAAAAAACTTCAAAAATTAATAGATTTTAAAAATTGGATTGAGCAAAATTGCAAGATAATACCATGCGAGGGTTTGAAAAAATATGAAGAAGACAAAGTAGATGAGTTAACAAAAAAATTTGGTCACTGTACTTCTTACAGCTTTATAGAAGCTTCTACTAGAGAAAATATAGTTTTATATGCGGATGATAGTGCCGCTAGACTATTCTGCCTGTCAGACAAAAATTTAAAACTAACTTATTTGATACCCTTTATTGAATATTTGACAAAAAATAACATAATTTCTCAGGATAAGCATTTCGAGATAACGATAGATTTAATTTCGAGAAAATACAAAGGCCTTCCAATATCATTTAGAGATTTAACTTACGCATATGCTAAAAATATAGAAACATTTGATTTATTAACTAAAGAAATATCTAAAAATCTCCCCATGCGCACCTCAATAGCTATGATATATCAAATTTTATATGGGTTACAGAAAAGTTTTACTCTTCCGAATGATGTTCAGTTATTTCTAGATACTTTATTACAAGTCTTTACGCAAGAGCAGCGTAATATAATTATCAATCAATTTAAAAGAGAATTGGTATACAAAGAAATTATTACAAAAGAAGACGCCCTCATCCTTAATTTAGTTTCAAAATATAAAATAAATTAAGGATATCTAGTATCCAATATAAAACTTTTATCATTTATGAAAAAATACAAGAAGAACTTTAAAAAACCACAAGTCATAGGATATAAAATAAATTACCATAAAAAACTAGGCGCAGGTGGTAATGCCAGGGTGTATCTTGCTGTAAATAAAGATGGAAAAGAAGTTGCCGTTAAAATCCTAAAAGATAAAATATCTTATTTTGAAAAAAAACTGAAAAGATTTAAAACTGAAGTTGTTAAGGTGCGCGAAATCCAGGATAAAATCAAAGGAGTTTTGCCTATTCTGGATTATTCCCTTGAGAAGCCGCCTTACTGGTATGCAATGCCTATTGCGTTGCCGATAAAAGAACATTTTGAAAATTCCAAAAATATAGATGATGACAATATAGGAAATAAAGTCAAGTGTGTTATAGAATTGGCGGAAAGCCTTTCAGAACTTCACGCTAAAGGTATCTGCCACCGGGATATAAAACCAAGTAATTTGTATTTTTATAACGGGGGTTTCGTCTTGGCTGATTTTGGTTTGGTAAGCTATGAAGGTAAAGAAGATATTACAAGTATTAAGGAAAGAGTCGGAAACAGGCAAACGATGGACCCTGTAATGGAAGCAAATCCTAAAACGGCTGACAAGAAGATGGCGGATGTATATTCTTTGGCTAAAACGCTTTGGCTGCTTTTAACAGATGAAACAGGTAAAAAAATGGGCTTTAAAGGGACATACCTCTCTGAAAATTCAGAAATGGGGCTTTCAAATTATTTTAAAAAACAACATTTAGTGGAATTGGAAGAAGTTTTATATCTGTCCACGCTGGACTCGCAAAAAGAGCGCCCCAATGCTTCCGAATTTGCGCTTAAGTTAAAAGATTATATAAAAATAAAAAATGATGATATTGCTATGTGTCAGAGCCAGTGGCGTTTTATATATAAATCATTATTTAAAGGCAGCGTACCGCAGCGGGCAGTGTTTGAAGACATGAAAGATATTGTAAACGTTTTAAATATGACGGCAAGGCTTCCCAATATTAATCATTCGTATTTTCCAGATGGTGGAGGAGATGATTTTGAGAAGGCTGAATTTGCCAAGGAAAAGGATTGCATAGTTTTGGATTTCGGGGCTTCTACCTCGACGATTTTGAAACCTAGGCGTCTTATTGCGGAGTATTTTGGCAAAGACTATATGTTCAATTATCTGCGTTTGGAAGCGGACGAATTAAAGCCTATTTTCCCACCGGAAAACTCTGAAGAAGAATTTGAATATATGATAGAAGATAAACCGGGAAATTATGTAAGGTCCAAATATGAGAATTATAACCGATATGATGATAAAACGCTTTTTCCTCAAGGAACCAGGAGGATAAGGAGATATCTTTCAGGCTCTTTTATTATTACCGGCAAGTTTTCGGTATATAATTTGGAAGGCCCGGGATATAGCGGTACTCACAATGTAATGGATTCGGATACTTTTAGAGACTATATCAAGCTAATGAGAGATGCTTATTTTTATTGTTCTAACGTTAAAGATTTTAAACTTTTTCGTAACTTATGTAATATAGATTTTTGCGGAAAAAATAAAGCCCCAGCTATGAACACGGTTATATCGCCAGAGGACTCAGACAAGCTAAAAAAGTTTATGCGAGATAATTGCGAAAGCTGGGATTTTACGGATATTATCTGTCAATATGAGGCAGTAAAAGAACCGTATATAAAATTTTCAATAGAACTGGGCTCCATATCGGGAAGTATTTTTGATATAGATAAAGACAAATATTATCTTTCTGAATCTGGAAAATTTAAAAAAATAGACGGAGATATTGGAAATCTTAAAAAAGAGAAAGACCGGCTTTTTCTAAAAATTTCATCTGATGATATTTTAAAAATAGAAAAACAAATTGAACAAACAATAGAAGGGATATTATCTGAAAATAAGTTTGTCTTGGATTGGCCTCCTTATGCATTGCGTATAGAGCTTTTTAAAGAAAAAAATCCCACGCGTATATTTACAAAGGAAGAAATAAAAAAAGTTTTGCAAAATGGAGATGATTTTAAAGATAATTACCTTATAATAGACGGGGCTGGCTGCCCGCGCTTGGTTGATTCATATGATATGGCGCGCATATCTCCGGTTGTTAATGAAAAGTTTTGCGCCGGGAATAATTATGTGGGCGAATTCGCCCCTTTGGAAGACAAGGAGTACTTAGATGACACATATTTGGTTATGCTGTCCGGTTTATTTAAATATTTAAAGACCGGAAAGCGACATTATGTTGGAGACGCCCCTGACCTATATCCTGAAAAGAAGCTGCTTGAGGAAATAACCACTTTAATAAAAAATCAAGATAATAAACCCAGGAATAATGATGAAAAGAAAACAACTGCCTAAAGAGTTTAGATTTTATGAGGATGAAGTAGAAAAAAATCTTCGTATAAAGACTGCTCTTGATAAAAAATATCCTAATTTAAATTATAAGAATATACTTGATATCCTTATGCTTATTAATGCAGACCTCGATATGGATTGCTATAAAGATATTTATGCCTTTAAGCAGTTTTATAAAAATAGAAAAAATGTCCTCAAAACTTACCAGGATTTCATAAAAAATACGATTGAATATATCATTCCGCTATACCATACAAATTTCTTTTCTGAGGAAGAATTGGAACAATATAATATTGACATGACTTATTACCGTTTGCCGGATATACTCCCGGAGATTGGTAACATCGTTAAATTTATAAAGAAGTTTATGGTTACAGAAAAGGCCAAAGCGTTGGCGGCCGAATCACAAGAGATTTACTATAAAAATTTTAAATATTCAGATACTTTAAGAGTGGTTAATGTTTTACGCAGCTTAATTCCCTACTTAAAAAAATACGGCATAACTTCCGCTTGGGAAATGGCGGGTGTATCATGCGAATTAATAAATAGGGTTCTGCCACGAGAATCTGGATTTGACCAAATCCGCATACACAGAATTATGGAATCCGACAAACTTATCAAAAAAGAACTCGCAAGACCTAAGAAAAAAGCCTCTAAACACAAATAATATTTCCCTGAAGTATTTTTACTGCCGACAGATGAAAAAATTCAAATCTGTCGGCAGTCGTTTTTTATGTTCAAAATTGCAAAATATATACGCAGTACACAAGGAGGCAGTATGAACATAGAAAAAATAAAAGTAGACGAAATAAATGTTGCGACGTATAACCCTAGGATGGACCTGAAACCCGGCGACGCGGAGTATGAAAAAATAAAACAGAGTATTCAAACTTTCGGATACATCCAGCCGTTGATATGGAATAAACGCACGAAGACGCTTGTCAGCGGACACCAAAGGCTTAAGATTTTGATAGCGGAAGGATATAAAGAGGTAGAGGTTGTCGTGGTCAACCTGTCACTTGCAAAAGAAAAGGCTCTCAACGTAGCCATGAATAAAATTTCAGGCAGCTGGGACGAACAAAAATTACAGAGCCTTATGTCTGAACTCAACCAAACACCAGATATAAATATAGGTCTGACCGGATTTGATTTTACGGAGGTTTCTGAAATTTTGGACGGGCTGGTGTCCAATGATGAGGAGAATTTTGATTTGGAACGGGAACTAGAAAAAATAAAAGAGCCCATTACAAAACCTGGCGACGTCATAAGTCTTGGAAAGAACATCCTCATGTGCGGGGACAGCCACAGTAAATCTGATTTGGAATTTCTTTTGAAAGGACAAAAGGTAAATCTTTTATTTACAGACCCTCCTTATGCAGTTTCTTACGCGGGGCAACGTCCCGGAAACACAAAGGGTAAGTTTGATGTTATCAAAAATGATAACCTCCCGCAAAAGAAATATGAAGCTTGGCTGAAACAAATATTACAAAACACTACAGGGCATCTCGCACCCGGCGCTTCTTTCTATCTCTGGAATGGATTTAAACAATTTGGCCCAATGATAGATATGCTTATAGAACTCAACCTAAATGTGGCTTGTGTTATAACTTGGGTTAAGGAAAAGTTCGCGTTGTCTTATTCTGATTATAATCCGCAAACAGAATTTTGCCTCTATGGTTGGAAAAATAAAAACAAAAGCCATAAGTGGTATGGCCCCACAAATGAAAGCACTCTTTGGGAGGTTGAGCGAGATAAAACAGCTGCGTATACCCATCCAAACCAAAAACCTACGGCCCTAGCTGAACGCGCACTCAAAAACAGCACCGTCAGAAATGACCTCGTCTTAGATTTGTTTACTGGCTCCGGTTCGACGCTTTTAGCTTGTGAAAAGCTGGGCCGCCGCTGCGCCGGCATGGAAATAGACCCGAAATATTGCGACGTTATTGTCCGCCGCTACGCCAAACATTATCAAGCGTCAAAAGAAGTTTTAGAAAAATATAAGGAGATTTTATGAGTACGCCGAAAGAAGAAACCCACGTCTATAAAGTAATTCAAGGATTAAAAGACAAAACCCTTGATGCCTCCTTCGTTAAAAAAGAGGCACGCATAGACTGTGTGGAAGTGCTTTCTCTTGAGGGCGGGACACTTGTAAGTATGGCTGAGTTGTTTAAGGTCAGCGAGAAAACTATAAAACGCGACTTGGAAGCTATTGCCGATAGAAACGCTTTAAATCCTGACCCTGATATTATTCAAAAGGCCGTTGGGGATTTTATGCTCAAGACAAATATGAGTTACGGCAACCTCGTCAGAATGGCACGGAGTAAAGACGGTTCTATTTCAGAACGCGCGCAAGCGGAATATTATGCCGTGCAGATACTAAAAGACCGTATAAAAATCTTACAGTCCCTCGGTTATCTGCCGGAGGCGGCGCGGAATATAAATATTACCACCGGCAAAACGCTGGAACAACAGATAGAGGAAATTAACAAAGAGTTGGAAGAGTCTAAAAACATACTCCCGGCGGAAGTAATAGAGGCGCATAAGGCGGAGATTAAACTACTGGAGAATGAACATGAACCCGGAAATAAAAATAAACAGGATTGAAGAGAAAATAGCAAAAGAACGCCGAAAAGCAGGGCTGGATTTTAACAAGTTTAGAGAATATTATTTTAAGGATTATAATACTATTCCCGGCTCCGCTTTCCACGTTGAATTAGGCAATATCTTGCAAACTGCTTCAAGCAAGCGCGGACAGCGGCTGGCTATTGCCGCGCCGAGAGGCTCCGCAAAAAGCACTATTATCACGCTTCAATATATTATTTATTCTCTTTGCTATGCAAAGGAACGGTTTGTAGTAATAATTTCAAACACGAAAGAACAGGCAACAACTTTCCTGGCACAAGTAAAGACACAGCTTGAAAGTAACCCTCGCCTTATAGCAGATTTTCCAAACGTATGCGAGTATAAAAAACCAAATCCGCTAAAACAGACCCAGCGGGAAATAAATACGCGCAACAGGATTAAAATCGTAGCTTTGGGCAGCGGGCAGCAATTGCGCGGGTTGCGTAACAACCAATATCGCCCGACACTTGTGGTTTTGGACGACGTTGAAGGAGACGAGGCCAAAGAAACAGAAACCCAAGACAGAATACAGCAATGGTTTGAAAAAAGTATTCTGAAAGCCGGTGATGCTAATACCAATTTTATTCTAACTGGTACGATACACCACTACAACTCGCTCCTTGCAAAATATACAGACACCAAGGAATACTCCGGCTGGGAAAAACATATTTATAAATCAATCATTCAAGGAGCTATGCATCAGGAACTTTGGGACAAGTGGCGCGGTATTTATTGTAACCGCAGTGAGTATAAAGGACAGCATGGCCCCCAAGCTGCAAAAGGATTTTATGAAGAGCGCAAAGAGATAATGCTTAAAGGCGTGAAAATCCTTTGGCCTGAAAAATTTACATATTATGACCTCATGTGTATGCGTGAGGACCAAGGCCACTTTTCTTTTGACTGCGAAATGCAAAATGACCCTAACACCAAAGGCAGCGGGCTTTTTACGATGGAAGATATTAGATTTTGGGACGAAGAGAAAAAAGAAAACTATGCGCCTGAACATTCCTACTCATATACTTTTGCCGCTTGTGACCCCAGCCTCGGACGCTCCACTTCCAAGGGCGATTATACAGCTATTATCGTCGGCAGCCACAATACCGGTCTGGGCGTACTCAGAATATTAAAATCTTATATAGTCAGGTGCAAACCAGCCGAAATAGTGAATATAGTGAAAGAAATACATAGAGAATATCATCTTAGCGCACTATTAATAGAAACAAATAATTTCCAAGAAATATTAGCCCAAGATATTGACCGAGAATTATATTTTGACGGCTGTCCCCTCCAGATAGAAAAAATTCAGCACACTGCTAATAAAATAGACAGGATAGCCTCCCTGCAAGTTCCTATATCTCACGGCAAAATACTGTTTAATTCAAAAGATAAAATTTTGCTTGACCAATTAAGGCAATTCCCAAACGGCAAACACGATGACGGGCCTGACGCATTGGAAACTCTTTACACCCATTGTTTTAAGATTCCGCAAGATGATTCGTGGGTAAGAAAATTCTTTAACTAAAAGTAGTGAGTTGCTATTCTTCCAAAAATTATGCTCAATGTGTATGACGTAAAAAATACACGCGAAAAAATACAGCAAAAGTTATATGCTAAAATTAGACTATAAGGATTTTTTGATAAAAGATGAACTGGTTTTTATTATGTTAATGACGTTATTCTAATATATTTTAAAAGGAGATTTATATAAAATAAGACGTAAAAAAACTTGATGCTTTTTTGGTGGAAGGTTAAAACCTTCGCTTATTTGTAGAAATACAAGTAGAGTTAGGAACATCAAAAAGAGTGTCGCCATCTTAAGGGCGTCCTATGCTTTCACGAGCATAGGCGTCCTGGCGACCTTTTTTATGAGTTTCCTAACTCCATAATTAAAGGTCGCTTTTTTATTGCCCCGCCAAAAAACCGCAAGCATCCATATCATAGAAAAAAAAGTATATGCATTGTTATGTTTCAAACAGAATATATCGCAATTCTGAAATATAACAAAAGACTTTTCATATTTGATAACAACCAACAGAGGATTTATGACAAAGAAAATAAAACTTTTATCGCTTTTTGCCGGCTGCGGCGGATTAGACTGGGGCTTTCATGAGGCCGGTTATGAGGTTGTATGGGCAAATGATTTTGAAAAAAATGCCTGCGAGACCTTTAAGAAAAACCTTGGCGATGTCATAAAATGCGGTGACATAACCGCCATAGACCCTTATACCGATAAAACCATACCTGAATGCGATATTATTACCGGCGGTTTCCCCTGCCAGGACTTTTCGGTTATTTGGAAAAGGCCGGGGCTTGAAGGAAAACGCGGTAATCTGTATAAAAGTTTCTTGAGATTTATTGACGCGAAAAAGCCAAAAGCTTTCGTAGCAGAAAACGTGAAGGGGCTGCTTTCAGCAAATAACGGGAAAGCTATTGAACAGATTGTAAGAGATTTTGAGAGCATTGCGCCAGGGTACGTTGTTAAGCCGAAACTTTATAATTTTGCCGATTTTGGAGTTCCTCAGTTCCGTGAAAGAATATTAATTATCGGCATCCGCGTTGATACAGGATTTGATTTTAAACATCCGGCGGAGACACACGGTCCAGGAAGGGCAAATCCGTATGTTACAACCGGCGCAGCCCTTGAAGGTGCAGAAAAAGCCAAGCATAATAACGAGAAAATCAACATAGCCCCAAAAACGGTAGATTTATTGAAACTTATTCTCGAAGGCGGGAATTTTACTGATATCCCTAAAAATAACCCTCTTTACGTCAAAGGAATGATAAGCCACGTTTACAGGCGTATTGATAGAAAACAGCCCGCAAAAACAATTATTGCAGCCGGAGGCGGAGGTACATGGGGATACCATTATCCTGAACCGCGGCCGCTGACGAACCGCGAAAGGGCAAGGATACAATCTTTCCCCGATAAATTTGTTTTTTCAGGCAGCATCGCAGAAGTTAGAAGACAAATAGGCAACGCTGTTCCTCCGCAGGGGGTTGTAGAGGTTGCGAAAGCTTTAAAGCCCTTATTTTCAGGGAAATTTAAGAAGGTGAATCTTACGGAGCAGCTTGCAGAATTAAAAAATAAACCTGTCAAAGAGAGGCTTTCCGATATTGTTAAAGAGGCAGGCAAATAATATGCTCTTAACATCAAAAATACCGCCGCTTAATTCCAGTTTGTATGACCACGGATTTACGGATACTTTTTTTGGATTGATGCACAGGGCCAGAAGAGTTGTCATAGCTACAGGATACATATCGGCGGATTCAATATCAGAACTGCATGAAACATTTGAAATAAATAAAGAGGCTTTAAAAGCGCTTCATTTGGAACTTTTTGTGGGGATGCACTATTTTGAAGGCATAACCAAAATCCAGTTGGAGGCTCTAAAATCTCTAAATATGTTTTTAGGGCAAAATTCCGCGGGGAACATTAGAATAGTAAACCAATTTAAGTTTCACGGCAAAGTATATTGTTTTTTTGACGAGAAAAAACCTTCCGCCTGCCTGATAGGTTCTTCAAATCTAAACAATATTTCCAAAAAACATCCTAACTTTGAAGTGGACGTTCTAGTGGAAGACACCGGTATTTTGAACAATGTCAGAACTATGCTGGGAGACTTAAGAGAAAGAGCCTCCATAGATTTGGCAGAATGGACTGACCCAAAAGACATTCCGTTGCCATCTCCTTTAGAAAATTACGGCTCTTCCGATAAAATTTCAGACAGCGATTTAAGAGCATTAATCGCTAATAAAACAGACATTTCCTTTGACATTCCTTTAAAGCCGGAACAGAAAAGCAATCTGAATGCTTTTTTCGGAAAGGGACGCGAAGCTAAGAACGGTCTGATAATACCAAGGCCGTGGTACGAAGTGGAATTAATAGTTCCCAAAGAAATAACAACAAATAACAATTATCCTAAAGGCGATTTTACACTTATTACGCAAGACCGATGGAAATTTGATTGCAAAACGAGCGGAGATTATTATAAAAACCTCCGCTCCTCCAATGACCTTCAGATTCTCGGCCGCTGGATAAAAGGGGAAATGGAAAATAAAGGTGTGTTGAAACCCCGCGAATTGATAACGGCAGACACCATACAGAAATTCGGACATTCCTCTTTAAAAATAACGAAAATAAATAACGGCTCCAGTACTTGGCTGGCGGGGTGGTAAATATGCCTCATTTAAACGACTATTTTGGAACGTTAAGCACAAAAAGAGAATACCCGTCTCTTAGGGTCGCCATTGAAAATACTGTCAATAACGTTTTGCCGAAAATAAATAACCGTGCACAAACAGCCGAGCCTGTGGGCCTACTGCTGGGTAATGTTCAAAGCGGAAAAACAGGGCATATTTTTGGAGTGATAGCCGCTGCTGCCGATGCCGGATATAAAATATTTATACTTACCACTACGGATAACGTACGCCTTCAAGAACAGACTTTCAGAAGGGCCATAAGTTCTTTGCCGACGTTTACGGTGTGCAGCGAGAACGACGAATTACGTTTGCAGGCGGCCGGATTGTCAAAGCCGGTACTTATTGTCCTTAAGAAAAATAAAAGCGTACTCGGCAAATGGAAAAAATATTTGGCGGTATCGAAAATATGCGAAGGACAGCCGCTTATTATTGTTGACGACGAGGCCGACGCTTCAAGTTTAAATACGGAAGTTAATAAACAGGATTTAAGCCAAATACATAAGCATTTAAAGGATATAAGGGCGCTTTCGGCAGATTCTATATTTATACAAGTAACGGCAACTCCGCAGGCTCTAATACTTCAAACGAACAACGGCTTTAGGCCTTTATTTATACATTATTTCAACCCCGGCGACGGGTATATTGGAGGAAATTTTGTTTATTCCGACCCAGTTTCGTCGTGCATTCGTATTATTGACGAAAACGAACTTGATAATATCAGGCAGGAAGACCAGTATATACCGGAAGGACTTAAACAAGCTGTTATGGTTTTTCTTGTAACAGGGGCGGATATAATATTATCCGGCGGCCAAAAGGCCAATTTTTTAATACATCCGAGCGTAAAAATTGCGGACCACGGCATCGTGGCAAGGAAAATAGAAGAATTCCTAAACTCTCTGTTTGCCGCCTCGATGGACGAGTTAGAAGACGGCATAAAAAATGCCTGGATTGATTTGCAAAGAACTAAACCTGATATAAAACCGCTGGACGAAGTGAAAAAGTTTTTAGGCAAGGTTCTTGAGGACCAGGAAATAAATATAGAAACAATGAATTCCTTATCCGGGTCAAGAAGTGATTTTGAAAATGGATTGAATATTATTATCGGCGGTAACACGCTCGGCAGAGGCGTAACATTTCCCGCGCTTCAAACTGTGTATTATTGCAGACAGGCAAAAGCCCCTCAAGCTGATACATATTGGCAGCATTGCAGAATGTTCGGCTATGACAGGGAACGCGCCCTTATGAGAGTTTATACGCCGAGTTCACTTCTGAAATTGTTTACTGATTTAAACCAAGCAAATACCGCCCTTATTAAACAAGTTACCAGCGGTAATCTAGAAAGCATACATTTGATTTACCCTCCAAAAATCAAACCTACGAGAACAAACGTACTTGATAAAACAGCTTTGGTCCTTATCCCGGGCGGAGTGAACTTTTTCCCTTTTAACATAGCAGAAGAGGCAGAAACCACTTCGCAAATAGATGAGTTATTGAAAGATTTTGCAGACGGCCTGCATGAGGTTGACGTGGACACGACAGTCAATATTCTTAAAAAAATCAAGATGGAAAATGATACTGATTGGAATCCTAAATCCTTTATTAACGCTTTAAAAGCATGGAAAATTACCAAAGAGCCCGGCGCGACAAAATGCAAACTTTTAATAAGGCGGGACAGGGACATCGCGAAAGGTACAGGAACCATGCTTTCACCTAATGACCGCAGCTTGGGCGAAGGTATAACAGATATGCCTATTTTGACTATGTACCGCTTAATCGGACAGACGGAAAAGAGGTGGAAAGGGTCCCCGCTGTGGCTTCCGAACATTAAATTCCCGGAAGGCAAAATATTCTATAAAACGGACAAGTAATTATTTGTTTATTGTTTTTTCTATTTTTTTGATGCATTTGTCCGTTTCTTTTATTATTTGAGTTCCCCAAAACCTCAAAACTTTCCAGCCGTCTTTTTTAAGAAGGCGGTTTACTTTCTTATCGCGCTTAATATTATTCTCAATTTTTTGATGCCAGTATTTTTTATGTGTTCCGATACGGGCAACGGTCTTTTTCCAGTCTTTGCCGTGCCAAAACTCGCTGTCGCAGAATATTATTAAATTATATTTTCTTAAAACGAAATCCGGCTTGCCGGTGATGTTTTTACAATTCTTGCGGTAACGGTAACCTTTTTCCCGCAGGGCTTTTCCCAGCGCAAGTTCTATTCCTGTCCCGTCTGACTTTACCGCCTGCATATTTTTTCTGCGCTGTTCTTTTGTGAGGTTATCCATAAAGCAATCCTTTATTATGACATTCTACCAATAAAATTATTTGTTATGAATTTTTAAATCCAAAAAAGTACAATGAAAAAGAACTATGTGAGTTTTTAATATAGGAGATAAGGTCATGAAAAACAATGGAAAACATTTTAATTGTATTGCCACTTTCTTTAAAGAGCGTATTAGAAAGGTTATGAAAAGCCCTCTAAAAATATTTGTAATTGCCGGATTGCTTGTAACAATAATTATTCTTGCATTGAAAAATGATTCAGGAACGCTAATTGCATTGGCGGGTATTTTGGTGGGTGTCATTACACCTGTATTTGCAGCGGATACGGAAATAGAAAAAGAGAAGGCAACCTTATCGTTAGAGAAAAAACATGAAGCATATCAAAAAATGATGACGGGATTATACAATGTAAAAATAAGTTTAAGCCGTATAAAGGAAAAGATTCTAGATAAACCGCTACCTAACATTTCAAAGGAATTGTCGGATGCTTTTAAAAAGAGTAAACAAGAATTAAGTGATATTGTTCCTATTTACCATATATATTTTTCCACAGACATTGTTTCATGTTATGACGATGTTTCATTAATTTTGACAACGCTTGATATCTCTCTTGCTACAGGCAACTATCATAAAATTGAAGAGGATTTACAATCGGTGGAAAATATCATAGAGAAATTAGATAAAATAATGCGTACAGAATTGAACATAGAATAATAAGATTTTTTATTACACAAATACTTGACTTCCTCCTAATAGTAAGCGGCAATGTGTATGCTGCAAAACAAGGAGGAAGTTATGAAGAAAAAACAGACAAAAATAAAAGTAATAAAAACGGAGCAAAAAGGCTTTCCGAAAGACCTGACAAAAGCTGCTGCGGAGAAAAAACAGCCTGTCCCAGTGAGCAGTAAAATAAATAGGGAACGCGACCCGCGTATACCGGCCATAGGGACTGTTATAACAAGGAAATACAAAGGCGAGGAACTTAAAGTCAAAGTGCTTGAAAATGGCTTTGAATACAACGGCCAAACCTTTAAAAGCATATCTGCCTTGGCGGTGCATATAGTAGGTATGTCGGTAAGCGGTTACGTGTTTTTCAAACTCAAATAAATATAAAGCAAACTAAAGCGGCCTATCTTAAAAAGATAGGCCGCTTTTGTTTATTTCCCAGACGGAGAAATACATCAAAAAAAGACTTGACTTCTCCCCCCATAGTAAGCGGTAATGTGTATGGGAGAGAATTACCGTCAGAAACAAGGTTTAAAAAGGGAACGTTATGATTGATATATCGAATATGAATTTAGCCGAAATCCACGCCCTCTGGCAAAAATATATTAAAAAGCCGGCGCCGCAACTTAATAAAAATACCCTTATTAAATATATTTGCTGGTACCAACAAGCAAAAGAGAATAAGTTTCCGCTGAGGCCGTTTTTCAAATTAATAGAAAAAACGGAAAGGGAATATGCAGAAAATAAACTTGTAGAAGTTGCCTACGAAAACGGCACAAAGTTTATACGCTCCTACAAAGGCACCAAGTATGAAGTAGAGGTTTTAAAAGAGGGTTTTTTGTTTAAAGGCGAAATTTATAAAAGCCTTTCTGCAATCGCCCGCAAAATAACAGGCGTACAATGGAACGGGAAAATATTCTTTAGAGGCAACAATGGATGAAAATAAAAAGATTATAAAATGCGCAATTTATACCCGCAAATCCTCGGAGGAAGGCCTAGAACTTGAATTCAATAGCTTACAGGCTCAGCGGGAAGCGTGTGAGTCGTATATAAAAAGCCAAAAACACGAGGGTTGGCATTTAATAGATAAACAGTATGATGACGGCGGCTACTCCGGCGGAACGCTTGAACGCCCTGCTTTGAAAGAATTACTTAAAGATATCGGTAGCGGACAAGTAGACATCATTGTTGTTTATAAAATTGACCGTCTTACCCGAAGTTTACACGATTTTAGCCGCATTGTAGATGTCTTGGATAAGCAAAACACTTCATTCGTCTCCATAACACAACATTTTAACACAAGCACCAGCATGGGCCGTCTTACGCTTAATATGCTTTTATCCTTCGCGCAATTTGAACGAGAAGTTACAAGCGAGCGTATCCGCGACAAATTCGCCGCCAGCAAGAAAAAGGGTATGTGGATGGGCGGAAAGCCGCCGATGGGCTATTACCGTAAAGATAAAAAGATTTATCCCTCTGAATACGCTGCCAGAGTCCGCACGATATTTAATAAATATATAGAACTAAAAAGTGTCGCCAAAGTAAAAGATTGGCTGGATAATAACGGAATAACAAGCCAAAATAATAAATCTTTAAGCGCCGGGAATATAAACTCTATACTTCTTAACCGCGCTTTTCTAGGCGAAGTCGGCCACAAAGGTGTTTGGTATAAGGGCGAACATGAGGGAATTATTGAGCCGGAAGTCTTTAATAATGTCCAAGAAATTATGGCTGAAAACCGTGTGGAGCGTAAAAAATATTCTCCAGAAAAAAGCCTCCTTTCCGGCAAAATTTTTGATGATAAATGTAACATTATGAGTCCTGTTCGGAGTTCAGGGACAAAAGGCAAAAAGTATAGATATTACGTGAGCCAAGCTGTTATCCGCCACGAAAAAGATAAGACAGGCCAAATCACCAAAATATCTTTGCCTCCGATAGAAAATTTTGTGGATAATTGGTTTGCGGGAAACTTCACGTCAAAAGAACACATACTATCCCTGATACCGGAATATAAAGTGTCCGACCAAAAAAGTGTTTTAGAAAAATTACATGATATGTGTATTTCACGAGAGATGGAAAGAATTCTACTCCACAGAATAGACCTAAAAGAGAGTGAAATAATATTAACCTTATACAAGGAACAAATTTTAGAATTTATAAAAGCCATACATGAGGAGCGGGAAACGAAAGAACTCCAAACAGACGATTTGAAAACAAAACTAACTTATGCAATTAAATACAAAATAGGTGTTATAGATAACGGCAGCAAAGTTATAGTAGGCTCTGTCTACAACAAGAATAAAAACAAAAGTCTGATAAACATCGTCTTAAAGAGCCAAAGGTGGAATAAAGAATTACTAAGAGGTGCCGCCACCGTGGAAGATATCGTTAAGAAGGAAAATGTCTCGGCCCGCTACGTGTACCGGCTCTTAAAAATATCTTTCCTGTCCCCAAAAATCACAACTGCCATACTAGAGGGCAACCAACCAGCAGACCTAACCATAGAAAAATTAGAAGCCATCAAAATCTACGATTGGAAAGAACAGGAAAAATTCCTAAATATCTAAGCAATAAAAGTGCAGATGTTTTTTTAGCAATTCATTTACTCTTGTATTATTTTTTGATTTCTTAATTTCAAAAATCTAGCCATAATATAATATTTATTAATTTTTGATATTTTTTCTACACTAAATCGTTTTTTTATACATATTCTTAATGCAAGCCAAGAAGATTCCTTTATATTTTTCAACGCGATGTCCAATGCCCCTACAAGTGTAAGAAATGTATCCCGTAATGTTAAAAAGTATATAAGAGGCAGATACCACAATAAAAGCACAATCGGTAATAAAAACGACTTAATACTTTCTATATTAAATATTGAGTGATAATTTGAGAAAACTTTCCAAACAGCATAAAAAAGAAGCGGCGCGTTCACAATGATTAATACTGCGCTAAAAAATATTTTTACTGTTTTTGTGCCCTCATCTTTCATAGTTGTAGCACTATCTATAAAATATAGGAATATTATACTTGTGGAAGTGAAAAAACCTAATATTAGTTCAACTGGGAATGAAAAAGAGTAAAAATTCATTATGAATTGCAGTATAACTATCAACTTGACATTGTCCGCGATTTGCTCTTTAAAACTTTTATATCCATCTATAGTATTGGGCATTCTTATTACAGATATCCCAATACAAAATGATGCGTATATAACTGTATCTTTTAGTAAAGAAAAGTCCCAAAAATTAATTTTCTGTAATATTAGAACACCAATGAAAAAATATAAACATGACAACAGAAGGACAGGTGTATTTCTTTTAGTAAATATAAAGCTTCTCAAAAGATTCAGAAGAGATACTAAAGTTCTAAAACTTATATCCCGTCTAGTTTTATCGTAAATGAATAAAAATATAGCAACGACACACCAAAACAAGAATGCTTTTTCTCTATTATTAAATTGGTTCAAAATATCTAATATCATCTTTTTTTCAACATATCCACTTTTGTAAATACTTATTAGAAAAATCTGTTGAGTGTTTAAATCAAGATATAAATTTTGTTTTTAGTTTTATGACTTTAGTATCAAAGCCCAAATCAAGCAAATAAACATTTTTAAACGCCGAATAAAATTTATAGCTCTTTATTTGATCTGTAAAATCTGCGAAATTCCCCGTGCTGCTATCATCGGAAACTACCAACAGGTCGCACTTCTCACATTTTTCTTTATACTTTTTATGTTTTTCATCTTTATCTCTTATAGTTTTTTGTAGTTCGGCAAAAGAGTCTTCTATGCACATTCCCTCACTACCTATACTCACCGAAATATATGGCTCATTCCATCTAGTTGCAGTAATTTTGAATGTTTGAGACCCCACCTCTATGCTTCTTTTTACAAGGTCCCTGGGCTTAATGTCTCCTTGCAAAACATCTATTATCGCTTGTTTTATATCCTTGTTTTTCATCTCCAAACGCTTGAATCCCGGGTCATGGGCTGCCGCGATTAATTCTTTAAATGTACATGCACACCACATTCTTTTGTCCCAAAAATTTATAGTTAAAGATAGAGCGATGCCTTTCGTTTTTTTAAAGTGTTGGCAAACCTGATTGGCAATTCCTCGCAATGCAACCGCAGGCTCATATTTATCTGTTTTGACAATGAAATTTGTGATTTCCAGTCCGATTACTTTTCCCATGGAGGTCTCAAATAGAAAATCCGGTTCTTCTGCATCTACTTTTTTCGTAATATTGTTTTTCTTCCACCATTCTCTTCCGATATCAGTTTCCATAAAGATAGAAAAATGAATATTTTCTACACCTTTTTGAGTGTTATCTTGTATGCGAAACTTACCGGCTTTATGCACGAGAGAGGCATTTTTTGTATTGTTTTCTGTCATTTGTATAACCCTATAAAATACTACTAAATAAAGTGAACTAAAAAAGTTTGAAAGAGAGCATCAAGCATATAAATTTCGGTAAAAAACGCTCTGATTAGGACAAAACTCATGCTATCGGTTCGGAAATATAAAAATCCCCGTCGGGCTTAACGCCTGACGGGGATTTTTGGTGTTTTTTCACAACTAAATGGCGGAGTTGACGGGATTTGAACCCGCGGTCTCCCGCGTGACAGGCGGGCGTGTTGACCAGGCTACACCACAACTCCTAAATTCTTACAACTTTAATATTATATCAAAACGGGTTATCGTTGTAAAACACTGCGGTCGTTTTCTCCCCTTATAAGGGGAGTACCGCCGAAGGCGGGGAGGGGTTTTAATCCGGGGGACTAGCTTTTGTTAATCGGTACTGGCTAAAAACCCTTCCCCCGCTTCGCGGGTACTTCCCTTATAAAGGGAAGAAAATTATTATTTGTTAAATTTATTCATCGCTTTTTCTATGCCGTCGGTGACGCAAAACTCCGCGGCGTCTACGGCGGCGAGTACGGTTTGGCTTAGAAGAGCATTGTCGGACTTCGGGAATTTGGACAGCACAAAATCCGCAGTGTCAAACTTTTCCGGCTTCGGGCCTATGCCGAAACGCAGCCTCGGGATTGCCTGCGTTCCCAGTAAATCAATAATATTCTGCATGCCTTTTTGACCGCCGGAAGAACCTTCCGGGCGGATACGCAGCGCGCCTAAATCCAGCGAAACGTCGTCAAAACAAACCAAAATCTCCGACGGTTTTATTTTAAAAAATCCGGACAGGTGTTGTACCACCTGTCCGGACAAGTTCATAAACTTCTGAGGTTTTGCCAAATAAATGTCATTACCGCCGATTGCCGTTTTGGCGTACTCCGCAAGCCCTTTGTAATTTTGCAAACTTACGCCGAGCTTTTGCGCCAAATTGTCAATAATCATGAATCCCGCGTTATGCCTTGTTACCGCATATTCCGGACCAGGATTACCTAACCCGACAACCAGTTTAATAGACAATTATTTTTTATCCTTTGCGGCTGGGGCAGCGGCCGGGGCTGCGGCGGTACCTTTGGTAAGGTTGCCTTCCTCATCCTTCTTGCCTTTGGTGCTGCTGCTTTCAGGCTGAGCCGGGGCTGCGGCCGCGTCAGTCGCTGCGGCGGCTGCGGGCGCTTCCTCTTCTTCTTTAAACAGCATCAGCTGGACAATGCTTCTGGCCGCGTCGCCGACGATTTCAATTTTGTCAGACAGCTTCAAATCGGCCACCGTCACCGGTTTATTGATTGTCAAAGGCTTTATATCGACGACAATTTCATGCGGTATATCGCCCGGCAGACAGCGCACGCGCAACTCTCTGATAACCTGGTTGACCATTGCGCCGTATATTTTGACGTCGGCGGATTCGCCGGCGAGCTTGACGGGCACGGTGACTTCGATTTTCCTGTCCATAGAAATTCTTTGAAAATCTACGTGATTGGGCGTATCTTTGACGACGTGATACTGGACTTCTTTTATAATCACCGTTTCCGCGCCTGCAGGCAGCGTTAACGAGACTATAGCGTTAGCCCCGCTTTTAAGGATGGTCTGCAAATCTTTTTCCGTCAAAGATATGCTTACCGGCCCCTTATTGCCGCCATAGATGACAGCCGGGACTTTTTTGGCTTCTCTTATAGAACTGAGAACGCCCTTAATACCGGCTTTTTCTCTTACTTCAGCATTTACTTTTATTTCCATTTTACTTCCTCCGATGAATTACTTCAAAAAATTAATTGAACATATCGCTTATTGACATACCGTCGTGGTTTCTCTGTATCGCTTCCGCAAGAATGTATGAAATGGGCAAAACAACCACTTTCGGGCCTAAATTTCTGTTGGCGGGTAACGTATCCGTGATAATCAGTTTCTCTATCGGCGAATTGTTGATTTTATCAACGCCGTTGCGGGATAAAATACCGTGCGTGCACACCGCGTAAATGCACTTGGCGCCGCCTTCTTTTAATTTGTTGGACACGACGGCAAGCGTGCCCGCCGTGTCCGCGATATCGTCAAAAATAATGCACGTTTTGCCCTGCACGTCGCCGATAATATTGTAGACGACGGCTTCATTCGGTTTAGGCCGGCGTTTATCGATGATGACAAGCCCTGCGTCCATGCGCGCGGCAAATTTTCTGGCCCTTTCCACTCCGCCCACGTCCGGCGACACGACTACAACGTCGTCGCGTTTGCGTAAATCCTGGAAATAATCTAGAAATACCGGCCGCGCCTGCAGGTGGTCGACGGGGATATCAAAGAACCCTTGTATCTGCCCGGCGTGAAGGTCAACCATCATCAGCCTGTCCGCGCCGGCTTTTGTTATAAGATTGCTGACAAGCTTTGCCGTTATCGGCACGCGCGCGGAGGCTTTTCTGTCCGCCCTGGCGTAACCGAAGTACGGAAGCACAGCGGTTATTTTGCCGGCGCTGGCGCGTTTAAAAGCGTCTATCATTACCAAAAGTTCCATCAGGTTTTCATTAACCGGAGTGCAGGTGCTTTGCACTATATAACAGTCGTGTCCGCGCACGCTTTCCAAAATTTGGACGTCAATTTCCCCGTCGGCAAACCGTTCGGCGTGGAGGCGGCCCATTTCAATATTTAAATGACGGCATATTTCCACCGCCAGAGGTTTGTTTGAATTGCCGGAAAAAACTTTTAAGTCTCCGCTGACTGTTTTCATTTGACACCTTTATTTTTTATATTTATCTGCCGGGCGCGGCCCAGGGCGAGCGCACCGTCCTCAACGTCTTCCGTTATCGTCGAGCCCGCGCCGGTTTTGCTGTTGCTGCCGAGTTTTACCGGCGCGACTAAATTCGTGTTCGAACCTATAAAAACATTGTCGCCTATTTCCGTTTTAAATTTGTTAACGCCGTCGTAATTGCAGGTAATGGTGCCCGCGCCGACGTTTACTTTTTCCCCCATCACGGTGTCGCCGATATAACTGAGGTGGTTGACTTTTGAGCCGCGGCCTATGATTGATTTTTTGGTTTCGCAGTAATTGCCGACTTTGGCTTTTTCTTTAAGCACGGAACCCGAGCGCAAATGCGCGTAAGGCCCGACTTGCGCCTGCGGGCCGATGACCGCGCTTTCTATATAAGAACCGGCTTTTATTTTCGCGCCTTCTTCGATAATACTGTCGACTATAAAACAATTCGGTTCTATAATAACGCCTGACGCTATCTTGGTTTTGCCGTAAATAAAATTGTTCGGATAAATAACCGCGTCCGGCTGCGCGGTGACTTCGGCGTCAATGTCCACTGTCTCCGGCCTTATTATCGTCACCCCCTGTTCAAGGAGTTCGGTTGTTTTGCGGTCCCTCAAAACCGCTTCGGCCTCCGCCAGCTGCGTTTTGCTGTTTACGCCGAGGGCTTCCGTTTCGTCTTCCGTATTAAAAGCCGTGACTTTCAGGTTCTGGGCTCTGAAAATTTCGATACAGTCCGTCAAATAATACTCG
The DNA here is from genome assembly GCA_009778915.1 of Elusimicrobiota bacterium. Lineage (GTDB taxonomy): Bacteria > Elusimicrobiota > Elusimicrobia > Elusimicrobiales > Elusimicrobiaceae > Elusimicrobium. The sequence continues at coordinate 38,832 of WRFH01000001.1, read as the reverse complement.
CGCTTGGGGCCTTTCGGCGTAAGTTTGGCAAGCGCTCTGGCCAGCGGCGCGGCGCTGAAAATATACATGCCGGAATTAATTTCATTAATTTTTTTCTGCTCCGCCGTCGCGCCGGTTTCTTCAACAATCTCTTTAAAATTGCCTTTTGCGTCGCGTATTATGCGGCCGTAACCGCGCGGATTATAAACGTTTACGCTGAGCACCAAAGCGGCGGCTTTGGTCTTGCAAAAATTTTTGTACATATTTTCCAGCGTAGACGGTCGGACAAGCGGCGCGTCGCCGGACAGAATCAATACATTTTTATATTTTTTGATGAAGGAAAGGGAATCTTTAACCGCCGTGCCGGAGCCGTTTAAAATATGCTGCAACGTAAACACGACTTTTGTATAAATACCCCAATTCGGCAGGTTTTCTTTAATCAAAGCCTGCGCTTTTTCGGCCTCAAACCCGGTCAAAATGCCGATAGCCGCCGGTCGCAGCGTCTGGGCTGTCCGCATAATATGTGCCAGCATGGGTTTGCCGCAGATTTTATGCAGCGGTTTTGGCAAAGCGGAACGCATGCGCGTGCCTTTGCCGCCGGCAAGTATCAAGACGCACAAATCAGAATTAATTTTTTTAGAAGTTTTTACTGCGATTTCGGCTACCATTGTGTTACCTACTCTTGCCTTTTTTAGATACTTTAATTATAGCATATTAAAGAAAAATGATGGCAGTTTAAGTTGCCGTGTCGGGCCGTGGCCGCAACCCGTAGTCCGTCGGAAAAATTTCACAGGGATTTACGGGAAATTTCGATTTTCTTTCGGGCGCGGTGTACTGAGAAGTTGAGGAGTGAACGCGACGAAACGGTACATTAGCCCGAAAAAAATTGAAATTTCCCGTAAATACCGAAGAACATTTTTCTATCCGCAAGCCAAGCGAACGAAGTGAGCGAAACGGCAGAAGAACGCGGAGCGCCTCAGCCGCAGGCGTTGTGATATAAGTGTGATTTTCCAGGAAAATCACTCAATTACAAAAATGTTAGAATACTGCTTATGGGTTATATAACTACTCTGCTGGTGGCGCTCAGCCTGACGATGGATAACTTCGCCGTGTCTCTGGCCTGCGGCTGCGGGCCGGAGATTAAAAACCGGGATATAATTAAATGCGGCGGCTTCTTCGCGCTTGCCCATATAATAATGTTCTTCATAGGCTGGTTCGGCGGCGAACTGGCGGACAAATATATCAGCGGCTATGACCACTGGGCAGCGTTTTTCCTGCTGTTATTCATTGGCGGAAAAATGCTCAAAGAGGCGTTGTCCGCCAAAAAAGAACAATGCCTTAACATATTCCAAAACACGCGGGAGATAATTTTAATATCACTGGCCACGTCGATGGACGCGCTCGCCGTCGGCCTCAGCCTCAGCTTCGCGGCTGTCAACTTTACATTCGCGGTTGTCAGCATAGCCTTGTTCGTTTTTATAACGACGTTTATCGGTTTCAAACTCGGCTGCAGACTAAGCGCCAAGTTCGGCAAACGGGCGGAAATCGCGGGCGGCGTTGTTCTTATATGCATCGGTCTAAAAATTCTGCTTGACGGTATAAAGTAAAAATGATGGAATGAATTTAATATTCACACTAGAGAGGTGTATACTATGGAAATCTGGGCCGCAATAATAATGTTTATCTGCTTATGCGTCGATAATATGGTCATGGCCAATATGTCCGGCATGAAGCCGCAGAATAATGACGTGAGAAGCAGAATGTCGCTCCGCATTGCTCTTTCATTTTCAATTTTTCACGTGGTATTTTTAATTTTAGGTTATTTGATTGCAATGCTTGTATGGCCCGCTTCCAGAAACTGGATGGCAAGCGTCTGGGTGACATTTGCTTTTATAACCTTAATAGGCATAAGGCTGCTGCTTGAGACGGTGGAAAAAAGCCCCAGCTTCTCCGTCGCGGACGCGGACGTAAATTCCAAACTTATTAAAACTTCCGCCTTGCTGGCCATCAATACGCTGATGCTCGGTTTTGCCATGCGTATTATGAAAGTTGATTACAGCCTGTTCTGGCCCATTTTTATACTGTTCGCCGTGTCAATGATAATGTCGCTGGTCGGTTTCCTGATAGGCAAGCCGGAAAGCAAAAAAATATCTACAAAAATAGTTGAGTCCGCCGACGACATACTGATGATTGTAATGGCAATAAGACTGCTGATTATGTATCATTAGACATGAGAGTTTTTAATGAAAAAGCAAAAGAGTATTTAGTCAAAATACTCTTTTGCTTTTTTTTGGCGTTTTGCGCGGCAGAAGGTTTTGCTTATACTCAGCAGCAGGTCAGAGATATGTCCGCCCAAAGCGAAACTCTTATATCAGAAGGCAATTATGAAACCGCGCTGAAAACTCTCTTAGACATTTTCCCGTCCGCCCAAACGGAAGACGACAAAACACAAATCCAATTTTTAATCGGCATGGCCAGCGCGCTCAAAGGCGACAACGCAACGGCGGAGTGGGTTTTTAGAAGAATTTTAAAAAACCGTCCGTCTCTGACGCGCGTACGCCTTGAGCTGGCGCTTTTATATTTCAAAACCGGCAGGGACACAAAAGCGGACTACCACTTCCGTCTCGCGCTGGGCGGCAGGGATTTGCCGCCGGAAGTCAAACAGAAAATCGCTTATTTTCTCTACCAAATCCGTTACAGGAAAAAATGGAACGGGTATCTTGACCTGGGCATCACGCCGAACAGCAACATAAACAACGCGTCCGCCGCGGAGCTGGACTGCGTAGATTTTCTCGGCGTGCCGCTGTGCAGGCAACTGCAGTCAAAACAATCTTCAATAGGCATCAGCGGCTTCGGCGGCGTGGAAAATTATTTAAGAATGTCCCACAGTCTGCGGTTGAAAACGACGGTTACCGGCGGCGCGTCCGCTTATCCGGGCGGCGAGTACAATATTTATTCCGTCGGCGCGTCCTCCGGCCCGCTGTACAATTTTTCGCGCGGATTTGCCGGGCTGTACGGCAGCACGACGCGCGTCTGGTACGGCGGCCAAGGTCTTTTGTACGACGCCGGTCCTTTGGCGGAGTTCAGTTATGACCTGTCCCCGCGCGTCAACGTCGGCCTGAACGGCAGTTTTAAGTTTTCAACTTATGACAATGACATGTACAGATATTTAACCGGCAGCACTCTTTTTGTAATGCCGACTTTATCTTACGCGACGTCGTCAAAAAGTTATATTTTGCTGAAACCGTCCGCGCAGTTTATGAACACGCGGTACGAATGGTCGGACATGGATTCCTATAAAATGGCCGTGGGTTTCGGCATAGAGCTGCCGCTTGGCATTTCACTTTATTTAGAGCCGTCATACATGGACTCCCGCGCGCGCGGCAAAAGAATATACACGCTTTTTGAGCCCGCGCAGCGCCGCGCGGACGCGACCTACAACATAGACGTCCGCCTGCTTTACAGGCAAATCAATATCTACGGCTTCACGCCGACGCTGAACTATTCCTACACCGACGTAAGGTCCAACATAAAGAACATGAGCTACAACAGAAACACGGTAGAACTGGGTATAACAAATAGGTTCTAACGCCATGTCCGGCAGTGGCTGTATCCCGCCGTCCATAGGAAAAATTTCACAGGGATTTGCGGTAATTTTGCATTTTTTTCGGGCGCGGCGTACTGAGAAGTTGAGGAGCGGAGCGACGAAACGGTACGTTAGCCCGAAAAAAATGCAAAATTACCGTAAAGACCGAAGAACATTTTTCATCTCCCGGCCAAGCGACCGAAGGGAGCGAAGCAGCAAAAGAACGCAGAGCGCCTCAGCCGAAGGCGTTGTGATATAAGTGTGATTTTCCAGGAAAATCACTCAATCCCTTATTTGCCGCCGCCGTTGCCGTCAATCTCTAAAAAAGGTATCCTATAATATTATGAATAGACTAGAAGCCGCCGTTGACCGCGTGCTCATTTCCGAAGCCAAAATCGCGGCCCGCGTCAAAAAACTAGGCGCCCAAATCACCAAAGATTACGCGGACAAAAACCCTATAATAGTCGGCATGCTGCGCGGCGCCGTTTTATTCTACGGAGACCTTTTAAAACACGTCAAAATCCCGTGCACGCTGGACTTTATGTGCCTTAGTTCTTACTGCGGCACATGCTCCACCGGCGAGGTCCGTTTTCTGCTTGACCTGCGCGGCAGTATAGCGGGAAGGCACGTAATTATAGTGGAAGATATCGTGGACACCGGGCTCACGCTGGACTACGTTTTAAAAAACCTGGCGCACCGTGGCGCGGCAAGCGTGGAAATATGTACATTGCTGGACAAACCGTCCAACAGAAAGGTTGAAGTGCCGGTAAAATACACGGGGTTTAAAATAAAAAATGAGTTTGTAATAGGCTACGGCCTTGACTGCGACGAACTTTACAGAAATTTACCATATATAGGAGTATACAGGGCCGGTTGACGCTATTTACGTACCTGCGCCGCTATCATTTTTTCGTAAATTTCCACTTTTTTACGACGATGATAGCCGGAAGCCTATCTGAGAAGTAAAAAAGTGGAAATTTACAAAAAAGGAGTGCGGCCCGGAGGGTTGGGCCAATTTTTTGAAAATTTTAATTTTTTTGTTCCTTACATAGGTGCCGCTATGCGCGTCACAAACAAAATTAAAATTTTCAAAAAATTGGCCCAACGCAGGCACGTAAATAACGTCAACCGGCCCTAAACAGAAATGAAGAAAAGACCAAATATTACAATAATTTCCGCCAGGCAGATAATTTTGTGGGTGCTGGCTTTCGCGGTGCTGGCGTTCATTTTCCAGACGCGCGGGGCCCAGAAAACGGTAAAGCTGGACTATTCGGATTTCAAAGCAAAAGTAGCCGCCGGAGCGGTAAGCAACGTCGTTATAGGAAAAGACCTTATAGAAGGCTCCCTGAAAGACGGCGATAAAATCTCAAAATTCGAAACCGTCAGAATTACCGACGATAAAGATTTAGTGGCTGACATGACCAGGGCCGGCATAAAATATAAAGCGATGCCGGACAATTCCTGGGTGCTAAGCCTACTGCTCAACGTCGGCCTAATAGTGTTATTTTTCGCTTTCTGGTGGTTTTTGTTAATACGCCCGCAGCAGGGCGGTGGCAAAGGGAACCCGCTCAGTTTCGGCAACACAAAAGCCAAACTGCAAATGGGCAATAACGAGGGAATCACGTTTAAGGACGTAGCCGGCTGCGACGAATCCAAAGAAGAGCTTGAAGACACTATTAAATTTTTGAAAAACCCGAAACGTTTCCAAAAACTGGGCGGCAAACTGCCCAAAGGCATTCTGCTTTACGGCGCGCCCGGCACTGGCAAAACTCTGCTGGCAAAGGCCGTGGCGGGCGAAGCGGGCGTGGCGTTTTTCTCGGCCTCCGCGTCCGAGTTTGTAGAAATGTTCGTCGGCGTAGGCGCGGCGCGCGTGCGCGATTTATTTGAAAAAGCCAAAAAAATGGCGCCTTCTATTATTTATATTGACGAGCTTGACGCCGTGGGCCGCAGACGCGGCGCCGGCATAGGCGGCGGGCACGATGAAAGGGAACAGACTTTAAACCAGCTGCTCATAGAGCTTGACGGTTTTGAATCCAAAGAAGGAATTATTTTAATGGCGTCTACAAACCGCGTCGACGTGCTGGACCCGGCTCTTATACGCCCGGGCCGCTTTGACCGCCATATCAACGTCCCCGCGCCGGACATGAAAGGCAGAAAAGAAATTTTAGAAGTTCACGCCAGAAAAGTTAAACTGGACCCGTCGGTGGACTTGGGCGACATAGCCAAAGGCACAACGGGTTTTGTAGGCGCTGATTTGGCGAACGTGGTTAATGAAGCCGCCATTCTTGCCGCCCGCACGGAAAAACCGGCGGTCACAAAAAGTGATTTGGAGGAAGCCGTCGAACGCGTTTTCGCCGGCCCGCAGCGCCGCAGCAGGCTTATAAGCCCGAAAGAAAAAAGAATAATCGCCTACCACGAAGCCGGCCACACAGTCATAGCCAAAAAAACCGACTACAGCGACCCCGTGCACAAAGTTTCCGTCATCCCGCGCGGTCCCGCGCTGGGATACACAATGCAGCTGCCGCTTGAGGATAAATTTTTAACGTCGCGTTCGGAGCTTATCGACCGCCTGTGCGTGCTGCTCGGCGGCCGCGCGGCGGAGTCCGTTGTTTTTAAAGAAATCACGACGGGCGCGCACGACGACCTTTCCCGCACGACGGCCTACGCGCGGCAGATGGTGGCGGAGCTCGGCATGAGCGACAAGCTGGGCCCCATATCCGTTCAGACCAACGAAGACGAAGTGTTTTTAGGCCGCGAACTCGCCAGGCATAAATATTCCGAAGAACTTTTGAGAAGCATTGACACCGAAGTAACCGGCCTTGTAAAAGGGGCTTATGAAAGAGCCAAAGAAATCATAACCGCGAACAGAGATGCGCTGGACACGTTGGTTGAAAGGCTTCTGGAAATAGAAGTTGTCGAGGGCAAAGAGATTGACGAAATCATGGCCAATCCCGCCGCGTACAAAGAGAAACTGAAAACTTTAAAAGAAAAAGAAGCTGCGGAAAAATCCAAACCCGCGGACGAAACTGTCCAGGAGGGCTGATTTATGAAATACTTTGGCACCGACGGCATAAGAGCCGTCGCCGGCGAATTTCCGCTGACTAAAGATTTTGTCCAAAAATTAGGTTACGCCGCCGTAAAATACGCCGAAAAAAATCTGCCGGAAAAGCTGAAAAAAACCGTGCTTGTGGCGGAAGATTCCCGCGCGTCCGGCGCTTTGCTTATGTCATATTTAAGCGCGGGCATAAACGCTGCGGGTTTTAACGTCGTAAGCGCCGGCGTGGCGCCCACACCGGCGGTTTCTTTTTTAGTTAAAAAACTGGGTTTTGCGTTCGGCGCGGTAATTTCCGCAAGCCATAACCCGGCGGAATTTAACGGCATCAAATTTTTTGACCGTACCGGTAGAAAAATGGGCGAAGAAGCCGAAGAAAAAATTGAAACAATTTTAGACGGCGTAAAAAAACTGCCTGCGCCGAACGGGGAGTTTGAGTATGACGAAACTCTTATGCTGGCCTATCAGAATTTCCTTGTAAACACCGTCCCGGAAAATCTGCTGAAAAACAAAAAAATAGTTTTAGACTGCGCCAACGGCGCGACGTCCAAAATAGCGCCGCTGGTTTTTGAGGCGCTGGGCGCGAAACTTACGCTCATGGCAAACACGCCTGACGGCCAAAATATAAACGCCGGCGTCGGCGCACTGCATACGGAAGGAATGAGGGCGCTTGTCTTAAAAGAAAAAGCGGATTTCGGTTTCAGTTTTGACGGCGACGGGGACCGCGTGATAGCGTCCGACGAAAAAGGCCGCGAACTTGACGGCGACCATCTGATTTGCGCCAACGCGCTTTGTTTTAAAAAACATAAAAAACTTAAAGAAAATAAAGTCGTTATGACGGTGATGGCAAACCTTGGCGCGATTAATTTCCTGAAAGAAAGCGGCATAGGCGTTGATTTGACCGGAGTAGGCGACAAATACGTGGCGGACGCGCTGGACCGCCAGGGTTTGGCCATAGGCGGAGAAACGTCCGGCCATATAATTTTCCATGATTTAAGCCCGACGGGGGACGGTATTTTGGCCGCTTTGCAGACGGCAAAAACGGCGGTTACGCAGAACCGCCCGCTAAGTTATTTTTATGATTTGTGGCACAAATACCCGTCGGTGCTGACGGCGGTGAAAGTGACCAAAAAAACGCCGCTTGAAAAAGTGGAAGGGTTTTCCGCGCTTACCGAAAAACTTGAGGCGGATTTTAAAGGCAAAGGCCGCATTTTCGTAAGATATTCGGGCACGGAGCCGAAACTGAGAATTTTAGTCGAAGGCGAAGACACAAAAAAAGTCAACGCCGCCGCAAAGAAACTGGAAGAACATTTCAAAGCGAGAGTAAAATAATATGGTAAAACTGGGTTTAAATATTGACCACGTGGCCACGCTGCGCAACGCGCGCGGCGGAGTTGAGCCGAAACTGGAAGACGCGGCCCGCGTAGCGCTGGGCATGGGAGTTGAAAGCATTGTCACTCACTTGCGCCACGACAGACGGCATATAAAAGACGCCGACGTCGAAAGACTTTGTAAATTATTCCCCGGCCGAATACATTTGGAATGCGCGGCCACGCCGGAGATGGAGCGGGTTGCCATTAAATATAAACCCGCGTCGGTCTGCCTGGTGCCGGAATTTGAAGGCGAGAGAACAACGCGCGGCGGCCTTAATTTAAACGCCGCCAACACGTCAAGAATTAAAAAGATTATAGCCAATTTACACAAACAAAATATCGCGGTAAGCCTGTTTATTAATCCTGTTGCGGCCGACGTGCGGACCGCGAAAAATACCGGCGCGGATATTGTGGAACTCTGCACGGCGCAGTACAGCGAAGCCAAAAATAAAAAAGAGCAGGCCGCGTTATTGGAAGATTTGGCCGTCTGCTCAATTTTAGCGCGCGAACTGGGGCTGAAAGTGCACGCCGGGCACGGACTTGGTTATTCCAATGCGGCGGCAGTCGCCGGTTTGGACGGCATGGAATGTCTTAACATCGGGTTCGCGGTTATAGCAAAATCAGTTTTCATAGGACTGGCCGGCGCGGTTTTGGAAATGCTTGAACTTATAAGGAAATAACATGTGCGGCATAATAGGCTGCGTCGGGAAAAAATCCGCCGCGCCGTATATTATCCAAGGTCTGAAAAATCTGGAATACCGCGGTTATGATTCCGCCGGTATCGCCGTTATACAGGACGGTAAACTACTCCGCCTGCGCGCCGCCGGAAAAGTAAACGCGCTTGAAAAACTGGCGGCCAAAAAAAATTTTACCGGAGTCTCCGCGCTGGGCCACACGCGTTGGGCCACGCACGGCAAACCGTGCGAAGCCAATTCCCACCCGCACACCGACTGCGGCGGAACGCTGGCCGTCGTGCACAACGGAATTATCGAAAATTATCTGCCGCTTAAAGAAGAATTGAAAAAGAAAGGCCACGTTTTCCGCTCCGAGACTGACACCGAAGTCATAGCCCATCTTATAGAAGAAAATCTGAAAACAGAAAATAAAAATGCGCCGGCTGAAAAACGGTTGCTCTCCGCCGTGCAAAAAACCGTAAAACGGATTACGGGCGCTTTCGCCGTAGGCGTTATCTGGAGCGGCGCGCCGAATATTATCGCGGGCGTACGAAGGCAAAGCCCGCTGGCAGTAGGGCTAGGCGACAATGAAAATTTTATAGCTTCCGACGTCTCCGCTTTTTTAAAACACACCAAAAAAGCTGTTTTCCCCGAAGACGACGAAATTGTGCTGATATCCCCCTCCGGCGCAAAATTTTATGACGCGGACGGATGCCAAAAAAAACCGCAAATTACAAAAATAAAGTGGAGTTCCGCTCAGGCCGAAAAGGGCGGTTTTGAACACTTTATGTTAAAAGAAATTTACGAACAGCCGGACGCGGTGGCTGACACGCTGCGCTTTGGCACCGACGATATGCCGTCCATTTTCGGCGTTGATAAAAACGAAGTCAAGCAAATAAAAAATATACAGATTTTAGCCTGCGGCACCGCGTACCACGCCGCGATGACGGCAAAATATTTTATCGAACAGTACGCCGGCGTGCCGGTTAACGCCGACTACGCGTCGGAATACAAATACCGCAGCGTTCCGCCGGCCGCCGGCACGCTGGTAATAGCTGTCAGCCAGTCGGGCGAAACTGCGGACACGAACGCGGCGTTTAAAAAAGCAAAAAGCCTGGGCTTTAAAACTATGGCCATATGCAACGTTCTGGGCTCGACGCTGACGCGCATGGCGGACCATACTTTTTACACCAGATGCGGACCGGAAATAAGCGTCGCGTCGACGAAAGCGTACACGAGCCAGCTGGCCGCGCTTTACGGGCTTGCGCTGTTTCTGGGACGGGAAAACGGCGGGTTGTCCGAGGAAAGATTTAAAAGCCTCAGCGAAGAGTTTTTCAGTCTGCCGCGCCTTTTGGACGAAACATTAAAAATGCTCGCTCCGGCGGTGGAAAAACTGGCAAAAAAAGTTTACCGGCGGGAAACATACGTATTTTTGGCAAGAGGCGTAAATTATCCGGCGGCGCTTGAGGGCGCGCTTAAACTTAAAGAAATTTCTTACCTGCACGCGGAAGGTTTCCCCGGCGGAGAAATTAAACACGGGCCTATCGCGCTGATTGACAAAAATCTGCCTGTAATCGCGTTAATGCCTAAGGATGCTCTGTTTGAAAAAATGCTTTCCGCCTGCGAGGAAACTAAAGCCAGAGGCGCGCGCGTTATAGCGGTGACGGACAGTAAGGGCGCGGAAATTTTAAAAAACAAAGTATCAGATATTTTGGTTATACCGCCGGCCACGCCGTTTTTGACGCCGGTGTTAAACGCCGTCGCCGTGCAGCTGTTTGCATATTATATCGCGAAACTGCGCAAGCGCGAAATTGACCAGCCGCGCAATCTTGCAAAAAGCGTGACGGTGGAATGATGCTCAAAATTACAAAGAATTTTGTCAAAAATAATTTACCGAAACGGCCGACAAATTCCAACAAAGGCAGTTTTGGCAAAATTTTTGCGTTGTGCGGAAGTACGGATATGATGGGCGCCGCGGTGCTGGCCGTAAAAGCGGCTCTTGCCGGCGGAGCCGGTTATGTTACCGCCGCCGTACCGTCGGATGAAAAAGACGTTTTATTCAATTTGGTGCCGGAAGCCGTTGTTCTGCCGCTTGAGCGCGGCAAAGAAATTTCTCAAATCAAAAAACATATTTCTAAAGCCAAATATACTTTAATTTTGGCCGGGCCGGGACTCGGCGTTGAAAGAGCGAAAGAATTTCTGCCGGTTTTGCAAAAATTAAATTTACCGCTTGTTTTAGACGGCGACGCGCTTAACGCGCTGACCTTCAAAAATTTTAAATTTAAAACGCCGGCTATTTTAACCCCTCACCCGCTGGAGGCCGCGCGGCTGCTTGGCTTGAACGCAATACCGGCGGACCGCGAAAAAGCCGCGGCGGAAATTGCGTTAAAATATAACTGCGTCTGCGTTTTAAAAGGGAAAGGCACCATTATTACCGACGGAAAAACTTTTTTACAAAACACAACCGGCGGCAGCGCGCTTGCAAAAGCCGGAACCGGCGACGTGCTGGCCGGCCTCATTAGCGCGGTGTGGGCCCAATCCGGAGCAACAAAACAAACCGCGCTTAACGCCGCCTCCTGCGGTGTTTATATACACGGGCTTTGCGGCGATATTGCCGGGCAGAAATTCAGCAACTACAGCGTGCTGGCGTCTGACTTGCACAAATTTATCGGCGTGGCTATAAAACAAATTTTATAGAATCTAATTATGAATATATTTTTCATCATACTCGGAATTGTAGTCGCGTTTTGCTGCGCGGCCGTTTATTGGATTTATAAACAGAGCGCGCATGTTCTGAGCCCCGCCTATAAAAAGCATCCGCTTATAGTTTTCCCGGACCAGTTTAAAGTTCCGTTCGAAAATATAAATTTCACGACGGCCGATAAAATTAAAATCAAAGGCTGGTTTATCCCGTACCCGGGCAGCGCGAAAACTATTTTTTTAATGCACGGCTGGGGCCAGAACAGGGGAGATATTTTTAAATCCACATATTATCTGCGCGACTGGGGATTTAATCTGGTCTATTTCGATTTCCGCGCGATGGGCGAAAGCGGCGGCAATGTCAGCAGCATAGGATATTTGGAAACAAGAGATATCGAAGCCGCCGTGGAATACATCAAAAACACGCGGCCGCAGGCTTGCGAAAGTATAGGTCTGTACGGGATAAGCATGGGCGCGGCGGCGGCCGTTTATTACGCCGCGAAAGATAAAAATATAAAGTGCGTCGTCAGCGAGGCCGCGTATTTTTCATACAACCGCGTCGTCGCGCGCTGGGCGTGGATTAATAAACGCGTGCCTTACTTCCCGGTTATCCCGATGGTGCTCTTTTTTATAAAACGCCGTCTGGGTTTTGATCCGGAACAGTACAGCCCCGCTTATAATGTTGCCGCGCTGGCCGGCAGGCCGCTGTTTATAATACACGGCAGGCAGGACAACCTTGTGCCTGCCGTTAACGCGACAAAACTTTTCAAAAAGGCAGGGGAACCGAAAGAGCTTTGGATAATTCCCGGCGCCAAACACAACCAATGCGCCGAGATAGGCGGCGAAGAATATAAGTACAGACTGACGCAGTTTTTTACCAAGAATTTATAGGATTTATCATTGCTATAACGGACATGGCCGCGCTAAAAAAGCGCGGCCATGTTGTTTATGAAAATGCTTTATTTGCTAAACCAGCGACGAGCCGGCCTCCTTCATAGCGGCGGCCAAATCTTTTCTTTCATGGGCCGGCGTATTCCGCATACCGGCTATTACATGTACATCTTTAACGTCAAATTCCAGTAGTTCAAACATTTTTTTCGTGTAATCAAAATATTCACGGAACATTTCGGCGTTAGGGTTGCCCTGCGTAAACACAAGAATCATTTTTTTGTTCACGATATTTTTTTCGTTGAAATGCGGGGAGAAGCGCGGAGAGATTCGCGCGAACCATCTGTCCACAAATGTTTTCGCCTGCGCGCTCATCTGGCCCATATAAACCGGCGTGCCGAGGATAAGAGCGGCGGCGCGTTCAATCTCGCCGTAAAGTTTCTGCATGTCGTCGTTAATAACACAACCCTTGTTACCTTTTTTGCAGCCCAGACAACCCTGGCAAGGTTTTATGTTAAGCTCGTTTAAATGAAAGATTTCCGTTCCCGCGCCTTTGGCTTGCGCGCCTTCAAGTATTTTATTTATTGTCCACGCGGTGTTGCCGTCTTTGCGCGGGCTGGCGTTAAATCCGATTATTTTCATATTTCCCTCTGTATTAATTATTATAAATCTTTGTTTCCGCCTCAACAATAAAAACCGCCGGCTCAAATTGCGCCGGCGGTTTTTATTTTAAATTTAACTTATTTGCGTTTATGTAGCAGCGTAGAACCTTTGGATGTCAGTTCTTCTAAAAATTTACCGGTGCCCAAAACTACGCAGCTCAGCGGGTCCGCCGCGCGGTGTACCGGGATATCAATTTCTTTATATATTAAATCCGTTATTCCACGCAGTAAACTTCCGCCGCCGGCTACTACTAAACCGCGGTCAACGAGGTCCGCCGCCAACTCCGGCGGCGTTTCTTCAAGAGTGCTTTTTATGACGTCAATTATTAAACGCACCGGCTCCATTAAAGCCTGGCGGATTTCTTCAGACGTAACCGTCAGCGTGCGCGGCAAACCCTGCGTCTGGTCCCGGCCTTTGACTTCCATTGTTTTTTCTTCTTTAAGAGGATAGACGGAGCCTATGTTTATTTTTACGTCTTCAGCCGTGGTTTCGCCTACGACGAGGTTATAGCGTTTTCTGAAATACTGGACAATGCAGTCTGTAAGTTCATCGCCGGCGACGTCGATGGATTTTGTAACCACCATGCCGCCCAGCGCTATGACGGCCACTTCCGTCGTGCCGCCGCCGATATCTACAATCATGCTGGCGTGCGGTTCGGTGATGGGCAAATCGGCGCCCATTGCCGAGGCCATAGGTTCTTCAATCAAATATACGTCGCGCGCGCCGGCTTGTCTGGCCGCGTCTTCCACCGCGCGTTTTTCAACGCCGGTAATGTCAGACGGTATGCCTATGACGAGACGCGGACGCAATAAACTTTTGCGGCTGTGCACGCGGCGGATAAAATATTTAATCATTTCCTGCGTGACTTCAAAATCCGCGATAACGCCGTTGCGCAAAGGGCGCACGGCGATGATATTCGCGGGCGTTCTGCCAAGCATTTGTTTGGCTGTCGAGCCGACGGCGCGTATTTCGCCGGTTTCGCGGTCAACGGCCACTACCGACGGCTCCCGGAGCACTACGCCTTTGTCTTTGACGTAAATCAGACAGTTGGCCGTGCCGAGGTCCATACCCATGTCCGACGAGAAGAGACCGCCTAAGAAATCTACTAACATAAATAGTACTCCGTCCTCAAATTTTTTTCCTCTCCCTGAAAGGGAGAGGACACAGGTGAGGGTTTTGAAACACAAATATGCGCCGTAAATCTATTCAAGGCCCCGCCCTTCCGGGGCCGATAAGGTGAAAATCCTAAGTTAATGAACGACACATCAATATGCCGTGTACATTTTGTGTTTTAAAACCCTCACCCTACCCTCTCCCTCACAGGGAGAGGTAAAAACAAACAGAGTGAGAAAAACTTTTACTCCACCAATTTGATAATTGCGACTTCGGCGTTGTCGCCTTGTCTGCGGCCGGCGCGGTAGATTCTTGTAAAACCGCCCGGTCTGGACGAATAGCGGCCCGCGAGCACTTCAAATAATTTTTTGAACGCCGCTTTGTCTTTCAAAGTGTCTTTGACGCGCAGATGCTGCCCGTCTTTGGCAAGAGTTATAAGACCGTCGACGACGCGCCTGACTTCTTTAGCCTTCTGCACCGTCGTTTCAACCTGTTCGTGCAAAATTATGCTCGTCGCCATGTTATTTAACATCGCGCGTTTGTGCGAACCGGTTTTGCCGAGTTTTCTGTGTCCTGTGTTCTTAATCATAATGCTGAAACTGCTCCTGTAAATTTATCCTTCGATGAGAGACAACAACATTATTCCCCCTCACCCTATCCCTCTCCCCCGGTGGGGCGAGGGGAAAGGACTAAAACTTCATGCCGAGGGAAAGCTTCATTTCCGCCAGCCTTTCTTTAACTTCATCGAGCGAGCGCGTGCCGAAGTTTTTTATCATCTTCAAATCTTCTTCGGTTTTGCTTACCAAATCCCTGACGGTGGCAATGCCTTCGGATTTCAGGCAGTTAATCGAGCGCGAAGAAAGTTCTATAAACTCAACGGACTGGCTCAAAAGTTCTTCCATTTTGCTGTTGACAGCCGAAGCGCCGGAAACGCTGCCCGTCGAAGACAGCGGCTCAGCCGCGGGAGCGGCGGGAGCGGGAATTTCTTCCCCTTCAATCGTAAAAATGTGCAGAGACTGAGACAGCAAAACCGCGGATTTGTGCAATGCTTTGGCCGGCTCAAGCGTGCCGTCCGTCGTGATTTCAAGAACAAGCCTGTCATAGTCCGTCTTCTGGCCGACGCGGGCCGGCTCTACGTCATAATGCACTTTTAATATCGGCGAAAAAACCGCGTCAACCGGGATAAAACCCGCCGGGCGCTGGATTTTGCTCAAATCCTCCGCCGGAACATAGCCTTTGCCCTGGGAAACTTCAATTTCAAGTTCCAGCCTGCCGCCGGTTTCAAGATTGGCGATTTCCAAATCTTTATTTACTATTTCAAGACCGGTCACTTCTTCAATTTCTTTAGCCGTAACTTTGCCGGGTTTTGAGACGTTTAAATAAATATATTCTTTATTTTTACCGTCTAATTTTATTCTTAATTTTTTAAGATTTAAAAGAATATTGATGACGTCTTCCCGCACGTTGGGAATAGTGCTGTATTCATGCACGGCGCCTTTGACGCGCACCGCCGTGACGGCAGCGCCGTCCAGCCCGGAAAGCAAAATTCTGCGCAGAGCGTTGCCGACCGTGTGGCCGTAACCGCTTTCATAAGGTTCCGCCGTAAACTTGCCGTAATACGGAGTTGCCGTTTTTTCATCCAACTGGATTTTTGTCGGTAATACTAACTGATTAAAAGCCATTTTTCCCTCCGCGACTATTTGGAATAGTGTTCAACTATCAACTGTTCGTTGACGGGGTAAGACATTTCCGCCCGGTCCGGCATGCGTAAAAGTTTGCCGGTCAGTTTTGAAGCGTCGTACTCCAGAAAGCTCGGGCGCTGGCTGCGTTTTTCAATATCGTTAAGCCCTTGTTTTACCACCGGACTTTCCGTCAGAGCGGCGTCAAGCGTAATTTTGTCCCCGACTTTAACCTGGTAAGACGCCACTTTCACGGCTTTGCCGTTGACGGACACGTGCCCGTGCAAAACCAGCTGCCGCGCCGTTTTCAAACTCGTCGCAAAACCTATGCGGCGGACAAGATTGTCAAGACGCGTCTCAATCAGCCTTAAAAACTGTTCGCCTGTCTGGCCTTCCATTTTGGCGGCCTTGGCGAATAAATTTTTAAAAGGAATTTCGGACATTCCGGACTGGAAGCGCGCTTTCTGTTTCTCATAAAGCCTGACGCCGTATTCGGACAGTTTTGTCCTCTTAAATTTGCCGCCGCCTTTTCCGCCGCGGCCCGTGTTTTCTTTATCCAGCACGCAGTTGGAATAGCACTTGCTGCCTTTTAAAAAAAGTTTAGTTTCTAATTTTCTGCATTTCTTGCAGCTTGGTCCCGTATATCTTGACATAAAAATTACACTCTCCTGGCTTTGGGCGGCCTGCACCCGTTATGCGGAATAGGCGTCACGTCTTTGATGGACGCGACGTTAAGCCCCGCGGCCTGAAGCGCGCGCACCGCGGTTTCCCTTCCCTGGCCGGGACCGCAGACTTTAACGTTGACTTCCCTCATGCCGAGGGAAACCGCTTTTTCTGCCGTTTTGCTGCAGCAAATCTGCGCGGCGAAAGGCGTGCTTTTCTTGCTGCCTTTAAAACCGTGCGAACCGGCTGACGACCAGATAAGAGTGTTGCCCTTATCGTCGGTAATGGTAATTATCGTGTTATTAAAAGAGCAAAAAATATGAGCGGTGCCGAAAGCCGGAAGCCTGGCGCTTTTTTTCTTTGCCGTTTTTGCCGCCGGAGCGGCCGCCGCTGGAGCGGGAGCCGGAGCAGCTGTTTTATCTTTTTTTTCTTCTGCCATTTTTTGATTCCTTAATCTTTAAAATTATTTCGCGGCGGGAGCTGCGGCGGCTGCTTTGGCGCCGACCGTTTTTCTCTTGCCTTTTCTGGTTCTGCTGTTTGTTTTTGTTCTTTGTCCGCGCACCGGCAGTCTCTTGCGGTGCCTGCTGCCGCGGTAGGAACCCGTCTCAATATAACGGTGTATGTTCTGCGCCGTTTCGCGCCTTAACTCACCCTCCACTTTATACTCTTTCTGGAGTATTGTGTTAAGCAGGTTCGCCTGCGCTTCGGTGATATCTTTAACTCTTGTGGCGGGGTCAATCTGCCCGTTGGTTTTGGCAAGCACGTCTTTGGCGTTATGTTTGCCTATGCCGTAAATGTATTCAAGAGCGACGTCAATTCTTTTATTTTTAGGTAAATCTATACCTGCGACTCTAGCCATATTCGATTTCTACTCCCTTATTAACCTTGGCGCTGTTTGTGCTTTTTAACGTCGCACACTACGCGCAATACGCCGTTACGTTTAATAACTTTGCATTTTTGACATATTTTTTTAACACTGGCTCTGACTTTCATTTATTTCTCCCGGTAGGTAATTCTGCCTTTTGTCAAATCATACGGTGATAATTCAAGTTTAACTTTATCGCCCGGCAAAATCCTGATATGGTGCACGCGCATCTTGCCCGAAATATGCCCCAGCACAATATTGCCGCCTTCAATTTCAACTTTAAACATTGCGTTTGGCAAAGCTTCCAAAACTTTGCCTTCCACTTCTATTTTATCGCTCATATATTCGCAAACGACCGAATGTACCTCCTGTCTGTATTACCGCGGCCGGGGCTAAACCGGCCGCTGCTATAAAATTGTTAAAATCTCACACCCGTTTTCCGTCACGGCGACGGTATGCTCAAAATGGGCGGACAAACTGCCGTCCCTTGTGACAACCGTCCAGCCGTCGGACAATGTTTTTACGTCGTCCTTGCCGGCATTGAGCATCGGCTCGATTGCCAGCGCGTAACCCGGTTTTAACAGCGGCCCGGAACCCCTTACGCCGTAATTCGGTATGCACGGCTCTTCGTGTAAATGACGCCCTATTCCGTGCCCGCAGTATTCACGCACTATGCCTAAATTGTTTAACATCGCGTAAGTTTCAACCGCGTTTGAAACGTCCCCCAAATGCGCCCCCGGCCTTACGTGCGCCAGACCAAGTTCCAAAGATTTTTTGGTTAAGTCCATAAGTCTTTGGGCGGATGGAGAAACTTTGCCTACTCCGACG
This sequence comes from Elusimicrobiota bacterium, assembly GCA_009778915.1. Classification (GTDB taxonomy): domain Bacteria; phylum Elusimicrobiota; class Elusimicrobia; order Elusimicrobiales; family Elusimicrobiaceae; genus Elusimicrobium. Next base: position 20,769 of record WRFH01000001.1, on the reverse strand, counting down.
GTAACGGCCGCGTCCGCGCAAAAACCGTCAAGCGTGGCGCCGGTATCTATGCTGATAATGTCGCCGCTTTTCAATATCTTACCTTTTTGCGGTATGCCGTGCACGACGGCGTCGTTGATAGACGCGCATATCGTCCCGCGGAAACCGTTGTAACCCAGAAAGCACGGTATTGCTTTCCTGGCGCGGATAATTCTTTCCGCTTCTTTGTCAAGTTCTAAAGTTGAAACACCGGGTTTTGCCATGCTCCCGACGGCGGCCAAAACTTCTGCGACTATTTTTCCCGCCGCGCGCATTTTCGCGATTTCTTCTTTAGTTTTTATTTCTATCATTTTGCCCGCCTCTGCGGCGGTTGAAAAAATTATTTACCTATAATTTTTTCAATCTCTTCAAACACTTTTTCTACCGGCTTGCTGCCGTCTACTTCTTTGTAAAAATCTTTGTCTTTAAAAAACTCGACTACCGGCGCGGTCTGCGCGTGATAAACTTCCAGACGGTGTTTCGCGGCGGCCTCGTTATCGTCCGGCCTCTGGTAAACGTCCGCGCTGCCGCATTTCGGGCACTTGCCGTCAAAATTTTTGATGAAACGCAGATTAAAAATATTGCCGCATTTTTTGCACTGCCTTCTCATGACGATACGGTCTACAATTTCTTTCTCGGTCAGTTTTATATTTATGACGGCGTTAATTTTTTCGCCCATGTTTTGAATGAGTTTAATTAATTCTTCCGTCTGCGCTTTTGTGCGCGGATAGCCGTCTAAAATTATTCCTTTGCCGGCGGTTTTTAAAGCGTTTTTTAAAAGACCTAAAATCATGTCGTCGGGCACAAGAGCGCCGGATTTCATAATCGCGTCCGCAGATTTGCCGACGGGCGTTCCCGCGGCCACTTCCGCGCGCAGTAAATCACCGGTTGAAACGTGCCTTAACCCGTACTTTTTATTTATCAACGCCGCCTGAGTGCCTTTGCCCGCGCCCGGCGCGCCTAAAAGAAGAACTATCATTTTTATTCTCCGACGATTAATTAAGACTCCGTCCTCAACTTTTTTTCCTCTCCCTCACAGGGAGAGGACACAGGTGAGGGTTTTAAAACACAAACATACTGCCGTAAATCTATTCAAGACATCGCCCTTCCGGGGCCGATAAGGTGAAAAACCAATCACAATCATAACAGCAACGACTATAAAAACCCTCACCCTCCCCTCTCCCTGTGAGGGAGAGGAAAAAGCATTATTCTCCTACGTTAAACCATCTGCGGCCGGCCAGCTTGTTAGCCCCTTTCATCATGGGGATATCATAATTTCTGGCCATTAAATGCGCCTGTATCTGGCCCGCGGTATCAAGAGCAACGCCGACAGCGATTAGCAGCGCGGTGCCGCCGAACTGGAACGGCACGTTAAATTTAATTCTGAGCAAATCAGGAAGCACCGCGATTACGCAGATGAACAGCGCGCCCGATAAAGTTATCCTGTTAAGCACCCAGTCAATATAAATCTTCGTCGGTTCGCCCGGTCTGATGCCCGGGATAAAGCCGCCGTTTTTCTTCATATTATCCGCCAGTTCTTCCGGATTTATAGTCATGGAATTATAAAAATAACAGAAGAAAACAATTAAGAAAATATAAACCGCGAAATACAGCGGATGGCCGCGGCCTATCCAGTCATTAAGAGCGACGGCCCATTTGGACGTGTGGTTAAAATTGGCAATAGTCAGCGGCATGTAAATAATTGAGCTGGCGAAGATGACGGCGATAACGCCGCTCTGGTCAATTTTCAGCGGCAGGTAGCTGGTCTGGCCGCCGTAAATTTTGTTGCCGATTTGGCGTTTTGCGTACTGCACCGGAATTTGCCGCTGCGCGGTTTCCACCCAGACGACGAACGCCATAACCAGCGCGACGATTGCAAAAATCAGCAGCGCGGTTAAGATAGACATTTCCTGCACCTGCACGGATTTAATAACTTTCCAAATAGCGTTCGGCAGACGGTCAACGATACCCGCGAAGATGATTAATGAAATACCGTTGCCAATGCCTTTTTCCGTAATCTGTTCGCCGAGCCACATGACGAACATTGTACCGGTGGTAAGAGTCAGCGTCGTTACCAGATAAAAAGTGAAAGACGGGTCAATGATAGCGGAAATACCGCCGGGGGCGGACATTTTGCCGAGCGCGAAAGTCAAACCGAAACCCTGGAAAGCCGCGAGGACCAGCGCGAAAACTCTGGTAATCTGGTTTTCTTTTCTTCTGCCGGCTTCGCCCTCTTTATGCATTCTGTCAAGCGCCGGGATTAAGTGCGCGCCGCGCACGAGGCCGATAATGATGGACGCGTTGATGTAAGGCATTATGCCGAGAGCGAGTATTGAAAACCTGCTCATCGCGCCGCCGGAGAAAATGTCCAGGAACCCGAGCACGCCGTTTTGCTGCATATTAAAAATCTGGCGGATAACGTCGGTATTTATACCGGGTATCGGAATTGACGCCGCAACCCTGAAAACGAACAGCGCCACCAGAACAAAGAGCAGTCTCTTTTTAAGTTCCGGCGCGTTGAAAATATTGGATATTGTGTTATCGCTCATGTTTATTCTCTTAAATGTTTCTAAATATAACTTCTGTAACGGCGTTAAAATGTTTGCGTATTTCTAAATTCGAAAACCTGAGTATTTTTAAACCCAGTGATTTTAAATATTCGTCCCTTGCTCTGTCCCGCGTTACTTTCTCATCGGTAAAATGTCCGCCGCCGTCTAACTCTATTACTAAATTTGACTTCATACAGTAAAAATCCACAATGTAATTACCGATTCTTTTCTGTCTTATAAATTTGGCGGAGCTTACCTTTCTTCCTCTTAAAACCGACCACAAAATAACTTCTTCTTCCATCATTGTACTTCTTAACTTCCGGGCCAGATGTTTATTATTTTTATTGTACTTTAACACTTGAAGCCCTTTTCAAAACCCCTCCCCGCCTTCGGCGGTACTCCCCTTACACGGGGAGAAAATATTTTTTTCTTCCCTTTTTAAGGGAAGTACCCGCGAAGCGGGGGAAGGGTTTTGAACTGCGAATAAAACTTATTTCTTAACGGCTTTTGCTTTTTTGGCCGGGACTTTGGGTTCTTCTTTTTTGACAAGAACCGTTACGCTGCCGCCGGCTTTTTCGATGGCTGCTTTCGCGGACGCCGAGAAACCGTGCGCGCTGACCTTCAAGCCTTTTTTAAGTTCGCCGTCGCCCAGCACTTTTACGCGCTCAACGCATTTAACTAAGCCTTCTTTTTTCAAAATTTCGGGCGTGACTTCAGCGCCGGCATTGAAAACTTTTTCAAGGGAACCTATGTTGACGTAAGCGTATCTTTTTGCAAATTCCACGTTGGAGAAACCGCTTTTCGGCACCCTTCTGTATAACGGCATCTGGCCGCCTTCTTTGCTCTCTTTTCTCGTGTTGCCGGAGCGCGAAGTCTGGCCTTTCATGCCTTTGGTTGAGCTGCGGCCCATGCCGCTGCCTATGCCTAAACCGATTCTTCTTCTGACTTTTTTGGACCCGTATTTCGGGGCTAATTTATTTAGAGTTACCATTGTTTATGCCCCCTTGACTTCCGCCGGAGCGGTTTCCGCCGCCGCAGGAACGGGCGTGTTTTTACCTTTTAAAGCTTCTACCGCGGCGCGGCTTTTTAAAGTTTTTAAAGCCTCTAACGTCGCGTAAACCAAATTGCAGGCGTTTGTGCTGCCCAGCGATTTGGATAAAATATTTTTAATGCCGCCCGCCTCAAACACGGCCCTCGCGCCCGCGCCGGCTATAACGCCGGAACCGGGGGCCGCCGGCTGCATCCAGACGGAACTGGCGCCGAATTTACCGATGGTTTCATGCGGAATGGTTTCGTTGACGACCGGGAAAGTTATCATATGTTTTCTGGCGTGAGACTCAGCTTTGTTTATGGCAAGCTGCACCTGATTGGCTTTGCCGATTGCCGCGCCGACTTTGCCGCTGCCGTTGCCGACGACGACTAACGCGCGGAACCCGAATCTCTTTCCGCCTTTTACCACTTTCGCGGTTCTGGCGACGTTGACTACCGTCATCGCGCCTTCCTGCTCTCTTTTGGGGAAATCCCCTCTTTTGCCTCTCGGCTCTCTTTTTTCTTTTTTATTGGTTTCAGTGTTAATCATTTTAAATCCTTAAAACTTTAAACCGGCTTCTCTCGCCGCGTCTGCCAGCGCTTTTATTCTGCCGTGGTAAATTCTGCCGCCGCGGTCAAACATAACTTCTTTTACGCCTTTGTCCAAAGCTTTTTTGGCTATAACGGAGCCCAGCGCTTTGGCCGCTTCTATGCTTTTGCCGGATTTTTCATATTTGCCGTCAAGTTCTTTTGACAAAGTCGTCGCGGAAACAAGCGTTTTACCTTCGATATCGTCGACAACCTGCGCGTAAATATATTTCAAGCTTCTGTAAACCGACAGGCGCGGCTTGCTTATGCCGCCCGCGATAAGATGTTTGCGGGTTCTGTCTTTACGGTACTGGTATCTTTCGTTCTTGGTTGCCATAATTATTTGCTCCCCGTCGCGGCCGTCTTGCCGGCTTTTCTGGCGATATATTCGCCGACGTATTTAATGCCGCTGCCTTTGTACGGCTCCGGAGGCCTGATGTTCCTGATTTTGGCGGCGAAGTCGCCCACCATAAATTTGTCGCTTCCTTTAATTTCAAGCGTGTTGGTTTTAATTTCAAACGCCGCGGTCAAACCTTTGGGAATGTCCAAAATTACCGGGTGGGATAAACCAACCTCTATCGTAAGTTTCTGCCCGGCGACGATGGCTTTGTAGCCGAGGCCGATGATTTCCAAAGATTTTGAAAAGCCTTTTTCGACGCCGTTTATAATGTTGTTGACGTTGGCGCGCGTCGTGCCGTGCACGGCGTTTAAAAGTTTTTCTTTTGAAGCGTCTTCGATTTTAATATTCAAAACGCCGTTTTCCACGGCGGCCGTAATGCCGGCGGGCAATTTGTAGCTTAGCGCGCCGAGCGGGCCGTTGGCGTTAATAACGCCGCCTTTAATTTCAACTTTGACTTTGGCGGGGATTGTTATTGGTTTTTTTCCTATTCTGCTCATATATCCCCCGCTTACCAGACCTGGCACAGCAGTTCGCCGCCGAGCTTTGTTTCCTTAGCCTGCGCGTCTGTCATTATGCCTTTGGACGTTGATAAAATGGTTATGCCGAAAGCGCCGCGCACCTTGGGTATGTCAGAGTAAGAACTGTAAACCCTCTGGCCGGGGCGCGAAAGCCTTTTAAGGCCGCTGATTACGGCGTCATTCTCAGGCGTATATTTTAAGAAAACTCTTACAACCCCGCCTTTTGTTTCGTTATGCACGGCTTTGAAGTTTGAAATATAACCTTCCTCTTTCAAAACACGCGCTATTTCAGTTTTAATTTTGGAGAACGGTATGTCAACCTTCTCTTTTCTTTTTGCGTTTGCGTTTCTTATTCTTGTTAAGAAATCCGATATTGGGTCCATGTGCTTTTTTGCCGTCTCAAAACTACTTTCCGCATTTAAATTTTTGCCGCGGAGTTAGTTTCTAAACCGGCAATCTCCTTTAATTTACCAGCTGGATTTGCGCAAGCCCGGGATTAAACCCTGGTGCGCCATTTTTCTGAGGCATATTCTGCAAAGGCCGAAATCCCTGTAATAACCTCTGGGACGGCCGCAGACCTGGCACCTGTTATGGTACCGGACCGCGAACTTTTGCGGTTTTGCCATTTTTGCAACCCATGCTTTTGTAGCCATTGTAAAAACTCCTTATTTCTTTCTGAACGGCAGGCCTAAGTAACTCATAAGCAGTAATCCGCCGCCGTCGTTTTTGGCTGTGGTGACGAACGTAATGTTCATACCATGCGGCTTAGGTGATTTTTCAACGTTGACTTCCGGAAAAATATAATGCTCTTTTATACCTAAGTTCAAATTGCCTTTGCCGTCAAAGCACTTCTCGGAAAATCCCTGGAAGTCGCGTATGCGCGGCGCGGCTATGGAAATAAAACGGTCCATAAAATCATACATTCTGTCCCCGCGCAGAGTTACGCGCAGCCCTATGGGCATGCCTTCGCGGAGTTTGAAGTTTGAAATGGATTTTTTGGCCCTTCTGACCTGCGGGGCCTGGCCGGAAATGGCCGTAAGGTCCTCTTTGCAGATGTCAAGGACTTTAATGTCTTCCCTTGCTTCGGGCACGCCTATGTTGATGACTATTTTCTCAAGTTTCGGCGCGGCCATAGGGCTTTTTACGCCCATGTCTTTCATAAGCGCGGGCAGAACTTTGCCGTTATACAAAGTTTTTATTCGCGGCTCGTAAGCCTTTGTGGTTTTCTTTTCTGTTGTCATTTTTACTTAACCTTATTTAACGGTTTCCCCGCATGCGCGGCATATTCTGGTTTTTACGCCTTTGTCCGAAATATGGATTTTCGGCGTCATGGCTTCTTTGCATTTCTTGCAAACTACCGCCACGTTTGAAATATGCAGAGGCGCTTCCTTTTTTATAATGCCGCCTTTTTTATTGCCCGCCGGTTTCTCGTGCTTGCTGACAATGTTTATGCCGGTGACGATAACCTGGTTCTTGGCGGCGATAATTTCTTTAATCTCGCCCGTTTTGCCTTTGTCTTTGCCGGTTAGTATTTTTACCGTATCATTTTTTTTCAACATTATATAACCTCCGGCGCGAGAGAAATAATTTTTAAGAAATTCTTGTCCCTCAATTCCCTTGCGATGGGGCCGAACACGCGGGTGCCTTTCGGTTCCCCGTTTTCGTTGACGATGCAGACGGCGTTTTCGTCAAATCTGATATAAGAGCCGTCTTTTCTTCTCTTTTCGCGCGCGACGCGCACGACTACCGCGCGCAGCACGTCCCCTTTTTTAATGGACGACGTAGGGATTGCGTCTCTGACGGAGCACATAATAACGTCTCCCAAAGTCGCAATATCCCGGTGGTGGCCGCCGCGCACTTTAAAGCACTGCACTTTTCTAGCGCCCGAATTGTCCGCCACGTTTATAATACTTCTCAATTGAATCATACGTTATACTCCGTATTAATTAACGGCCTTTTCAACTATGCGGCAAACTCTCCATCTTTTGAGTTTGCTTATAGGCCTGGTGCTCATTATTTCAACTTTGTCACCGGTTTTTGCTTCGTTCCCTTCGTCGTGCGCATGGTATCTGGCCGTTTTTCTCAGCGTTTTGCTGTAAAGCCCGTGCCTTACAAGCCTTTCCACTTCCACGACGCAGGTCTTGTCGCCTTTGTCCGATACGACGACGCCGGCTAAAATTTTTCTCTTTCCGCGGGTTTCTGTATTTTCCATATTATTTCGCTTCCTCTTTTTGCGCTATTAAAGTTTTCAGAAGAGCAATTTCTTTTCTGATAAATTTAATTTCCTGCGGGTTTGACAGCGGTGTCGTGCTGTGTTTGAAAAGAAGGTCAAATTTCTTTTCCTGCGCTTTGACGAGCAAATCTTTAAGCTCCGCCGCGCCTTTCTTTTTTAAATTTTCTTTTTCTTTCGTTTTCATAATTATCTTCTGGCTACCAATTTGGTTTTGATGGGCAGTTTGTCAGACGCCATTTTAAGCGCCTCTTTCGCCGTGGCAAGGTCAAGCCCTTCCACTTCAAATAAAATGTGCCCGGGTTTTACGACGGCAACCCAATGGTCCGGCGCGCCTTTGCCTTTACCCATGCGGGTTTCAGCCGGGTGTTTGGTAATGGCTTTGTCCGGGAAAATCCTCGTCCACATTTTCCCTTTCTTTTTAGCGTAGCGGGAAATTGTGATACGCGCGGATTCGATTTGCCGCGCGGTTACCCATTTCGGCTCAAGCGCCTTAAGGCCGTATTCGCCGAAGGCGACAGTCGCGCCTCTTTTGGCTACGCCTTTTATGCGCGGGGCGGAAAACGGTTTTCTGTATTTAACTCTTTTGGGCATTAACATGGTTATCTAGCCTCCGCCGGAGTAATGGTTTCCGTCACGCCCGCTGCAGTCGCGACGTCCATTTCTCTGTGCTTTCTGAGTTCGTGCAAAATTTCTTTCGGCGATTTCGCGAAATGCGTTTTCTTAAAAATCCAAACTTTGCAGCCTATTTTGCCGGAGACCGTCATGGCCTCCGCAAACCCGTAATCAATTTCCGCGCAGAGCGTGTGCAGAGGAACTCTGCCTTCGCGTTTCCATTCGGTGCGCGCTATTTCCGCGCCGCCCAAGCGGCCGGAAACCATTATTTTTATGCCCAGCGCTTTGCCGGAAAGAGCCTTTTCAATGGCCTTTTTCATGGCCGCGCCGTAGTGCGCGCGTTTTTCTATCTGCATGCATATGGACTGCGCGACAAGGCTCGCGTCCGTTTCCGGATTTTTGATTTCCACGACGTTGACAAAAGTTTTGCTGCCCGTCATTTTTTCCAAATCTTTTCTGAGCTGCTCGATGTCCGCGCCTTTTTTGCCGATTACCACGCCCGGTCTGGCCGTGTGGATATTCACTCTTAAAAAAGCGCCCGCTCTTTCAATGCCGGTAAAACTGATTGCCGCCATTTTAAAGCGTTCTTCGATAAGATTTCTGATATTTCTGTCTTCGATAATTAAGGCCGGCATATTTTTCGGCGCGAACCAGCGGCTCTGCCAGTCCTGCGTGTAGCCCAATCTCAGCCCTCTGGGGTTAATCTTATGTCCCATAAGTTAACGTCCTCCCTTTTCGTCTGAAACAACCACGGTCAGGTGGCACATGCTCTTTTTATAAGGCATTGCCCTTCCCTGCGGGCCGGGCTGAATCCTTCTCAAATTTCCCATAGGGCCGATGTTGGCGTAGGCTTCTTTAATATAAACTTTAGCCATGTCAACTTTTTTGCCCAGTTTTACTTCCAGGTTGGCGGCCGCGCTGTGCACGGTTTTGTAAACAAGTTCCGCCGTGGTCTTCTCGATAAACGGCAAAACGCCTTCCGCCGCTTTAACGTTTTTACCTCTGATTTGGTCTAAAACCAAACCCACCTTACGGCTGCCGTACCTCTGAAATTTCGCTATTGATTTAGCTTCCATGCCGCACCTCTTACTTCAGCGCGGTTGACTCTTTAGTCATACCGCCGTGTGATTTAAATATTCTGGTAAAAGAAAATTCGCCCAGTTTGTGGCCGACCATTCTTTCGCTGATATATACGGGAAGAAATTTTTTGCCGTTATGCACCATGAAAGTGTGCCCTATAAATTCCGGCACTATGGTGCAGGCTCTCGCCCATGTTTTGATGGGTTTTTTATCTTTGGAAGTATTCATCGCCTGAACCTTTTCCAGTAAATTAACGTCTATAAAAGGACCTTTCTTTGTTGACCTTCCCATAATTAATTACCCGCCTTAGATTTTCTTCTGTCGCTGACAATCATCCAGTCCCAGACTTTTCTCGGTCTGGTTTTTAAGCCGCGTGACGGCTGGTTCCACGGAGAGCGCGGTATATTGCCGCCTTTGCTGTGGCCGCGGCCGCCACCCATCGGGTGGTCCACGGCGTTCATCGCGCCGCCGCGCACCGTCGGTTTAACGCCGCGGTGTCTCTTTCTGCCGGCGTTGCCGATAACGATGTTGTTGTGTTCAATGTTGCCGACCTGGCCGATAGTCGCGCAGCAGGCTGCCGGGATTAATCTTATTTCGCCCGACGGCATTTTGACGTGCGCGTAATCGTTTTCTTTAGCCATAAGCTGCGCCTGAGAACCGGCGCTTCTGACAAGTTGCGCGCCTTTGCCGGCTTTAAGTTCCAACGCGTGTATAAAAGTACCGTCGGGAATATTTTTAAGAGGAAGACAGTTGCCGGTTTTAACTTCCGCCGTCGGGCCGGACATAACTTCGTCGCCGGCTTTTAAACCGACCGGCTGAATGATATAGCGTTTCTCGCCGTCCGCGTAATTTAAGAGACAGATTCTGGCGTTCCTGTTCGGATCATACTCGACGGAGACGACTTTCGCGGGAATGCCGTATTTCTCTCTTTTGAAATCAATTTGTCTGTAAGCGCGTTTGTGGCCTCCGCCGATGTGGCGGACCATGACCATACCGGTATTATTGCGCCCGCCGGATTTTCTGATGCCCTTTACAAGCTTCTTCTCAGGAGCGGTTTTCGTGATTTCGGAGAAATCGGCAACCGTTATTGTTCTTCTGGAAGGAGTGTAAGGGCGGAATGTCTTAATAGGCATATTTAAAAAATCTCCTTATTTAGCCGTCGCTTCAACGACGTCTATTTTATCGCCTTTTTTTAATGTTACTATCGCTTTTTTATAGTCCGCTCTCTTTCCGGCAAAGCGGCCCATTTTGTGAATTTTGCCTCTCAAAGCGCAAGTGTTCACGCCTTCAACCGTAACGTTGAAAAATTTTTCTACCGCGGTTTTGACTTCGCCTTTGCTGGCCGTCTTGGCCACGACGAAACTGTAGCGGTTTTGCTCGTCCCTCAAAAGCAGACTCTTTTCCGTCAGCAAGGGCTTTTTGATGGTTTCATATACGGTTTTCATTATTTGGCCTCCTGCGCGAAAGTGTTAGTCAGCGTTTCAATGGCATTTTTTATGATAATCACTTTGCTGCTGTTAAGCACGGCGTAAGCGTGAATATCGGACGCGGGGATTAATTCCAGCCCGCTTATGTTCCTGGCGGACATAAAAACTTTTTCGTCCGTCTTAGGCGCGGTTAAAATGAGCGGCTTTCTGCCCGCTTCGATTTTCTTTAAAGCGCCCGCGAAAGTTTTGGTCTTCGCTTCTTTAACGCCTTCGTCGTTCAACACGACGACGTTTCCCTCCGCGTATTTTGCCGACAACGCCTGCAAGAGAGCCGCGCGGCGTTTCTGCGCCGGCAAATCCTGCCTGCGGGAGTGAGGAGTCGGGCCCCAGGCCACGCCGCCTTTTCTCCAAATCGGGGAACGCATGGAACCGTGTCTCGCGCGGCCGGTATGTTTCTGCTTCCACGGCTTTTTGCCGGTGCCGGAAACTTCCGCCCGCGTCTTAACGTCCGCCGTTCCGCTGCGCTGGTTGGCTAAATAAGCGGTGACGACTTCATGTAAAAAAGTCGCGTTCGGTTTGGCCGAGAATAATGATTCCGGCAAATTTACTTTGCCTTCTTCATTCCCTTGTATGTTAAAAACTTTTGTTTCCATAATTGTCTACCTACTTCTTAGCCGCGGCTTTGGAGGATTTGACGTTAGCCGCTTTTGACGCGGAAACGGCACTCACTATAGGAGCCGTAACATGTTTTTTAAATTTGGAAGTTTCTAAGACGGACACTAAAGAGCCCTTCGCGCCCGGCACCGAGCCTTTTAAAAAGAGCAGCTGGTTTTCCTGGTCTACTTTGATAACTTCAATCTTGGACACGGTCTGCGTAGCGTCGCCGTAATGCCCCGCCATTCTCTGGCCGGAAAGCACTTTGCCGAGCGACCTGCGGGAAGCTAAACCGCCGGGAGCTCTTTCTCTGTCGGACGCGCCGTGGGAAGCGGCCTGGCCTTTAAAGCCGTGCCTTTTCATGGCGCCGGCGAAACCGCGGCCTTTTGTTTTACCCTGCACGTCGACGTAATCGCCGGGTTTAAAAATCTTTTCAAGTAAAACCGTCTGGCCGATTTCAAAACCTTTAACGTCCGCCAAGCGGTGCTCTTTCATATATTTAACGGGAGCCTGAGAGGACTTTTTGAAATAACCGGCCTGCGGTTTATTTACAGCTTTTTCTTCAACTTCGCCAAAACCGATGCAGACGGCCGAATAACCGTCTTTTTCCTGGGTTCTGACGCGGACAACTTTACACGGCCCCGCTTTTACGACGGAGACCGCGTGAAGGTTGCCTTTTTCATCAAAGAGCTGCGTCATGCCCACTTTTTCGCCGATTACAAACCGGAAAGCGGCCGGAGCTTCTTTGACAGTTTCTGCCTTAGCTTGCTCGTTTTGAGCAGCGGCGTCAGCAGCTGGTGTCATATTTTCTGTCATTTATTTTCTTCCTTATATATAAGCGCGTTGCCGCGCGTAAATTGTTAATTGGATTTTATGGCCACGTCAACGCCGGCTGGAAGGTCAAGTTTCATCAACTCGTCAACCGTTTTGGAGGTGGGGCTCTTTAAATCAATTAATCTTTTGTGAACGCGCATTTCAAACTGCTCTCTTGACTTCTTGTCCGTATGCGGGGAGCGCAGCAGCGTGTATTTTTTAATTCTGACGGGCAAAAGCACCGGACCGGCGACGATGGCGCCGGTTTTTTTAGCCGTGTCAACGATTCTGGCTACGCTTGCGTCAAGCATTCTGTGGTCATAGGAGCGGAGTTTTATGCGTATTCTTTCCTGGCTCATAAGCTGTTTTGCGGCTTTCTTTTCAACGTTTTTCTCAGACATTTTTTTCCTTATGTTTTGCGTAACCTGCAATGTTTAAATGCGGTTGGAAAACCCGCCAAACTTCCCAGGATTTACGACGTGATTTTTAAATAAAATTTACGGTAGAAAAGCCCTCCAAGGGCAAAATATTTACTTTGCCCTTGTCAGAATTTTTTACCGAGTATAAACAAATTACTCTCAAATTATAGCAAAATATTTTGGCTTTGTATAGCGGGTAAACGGCTTAATGAAGCGCCGGCATACAGTTTCAAAACACTTGCTAGTTCTGATTATGTTTACTATTGTAGCATATTTTTTTAAAAATAAGTCCATTATTTTTTGCTATACTAAAACCATGAAAACACGGCTGCTTATTTTGCTCCTTTGTCTTATTCCGCTTTACGCTTGCGACAAAACTCCGCGGCCGCAGAACGCCGCGCAGCGCGATATGTTTGTGCAGGCCGACAAAAATTTCAACACCATGATGCTGCCGCTGGATAAATATTTTGACAGAAACGGCATGCCGGACGAAATACAAAATTTTAAAAATCTGAAAGACAATTATAATTCCGATATAAAAAAAGCGCTGCTGCTTGACAACCCCGCCGCGCGGGATGCCGCCTTAAAAACCGCGGACGACAAATATGTCCCGCAAATCAACGCGCTGCAAAACCAGGTTAAGCAAAGAGCGGCAAATTCTTATATCTCTGATTTGGAAGATAAAAACGCCCAGGCGCGCGCGCAGGCGGGTAAAATTTTCGGCCCGCAGGCCGAGGCCGAAGTAAAAACCGCTCAGGACCAAATGATGAATGAAATAAAAAGCGCGCTTACTTCACCTGATCCGCGTTCCGCCTACAAAAGAGTTGAAAACGCCGGAAATAATTTCCAGAATAATCTTGGAAATATAATAAACAAATACGCCGCGCGGCAAAACACGCCGCCGGATATCGCCGCGAAAGTTGTTGAACCTTATAATAGCGGCGGACCAACTCCTGTCAAAAGACCGGTATTAAAAAATAATGTCCCCGCCGGGCCAACCGCGCCAGCGCGCCAAAACAATCCGCTGCGCCCTCTGCCGAACCCCGCCGCGCTCAGCGGAGGAAACGGAATTTCAGGCGGCACGGCCAGCGCTTCAACGCCTAGAGCGGCCGGAAGTCTGCCGGAGTTTTTGAATAATTACAAATCTTTGCCGTCAGAAACTTCCGACGCGGGCGGACTTGCCGGGCAGGATTTTTTAAGCAAAATACAAAATGATATTAAAACAGTGAGAGCGGCAAACCAAAGGCCGGAATCGTCTAATCCGTCCCAATCCGGCGCCGCCTCCGGCGGCAGCGGCCGGCCCGGCAGCAGCGGAGGAGGCGAAACTATGGCCTATATTCCGGAAGATAAACTCACAGAGATTGCCGCGCAGCTTGATAACACGCTTAAAGAAAATTATCCTAAGCTGGAAAGTATGTACGGCAAAGACGCCGCCGAAAGATACAAACAAATAAACGAGAAGTATAAAGACCTGATAACGGCATACGGCGCCAAGCCGCAGCAGGTAAACACGTTTACACAGGGTTACACGCAATTAATAAAAAATTATTTCGCCGAAGATTCGAAAAATTATATAAATACGGATTACGATTACAGGACAAAAAAACTCGGCGAATGGTTTGACGGGCTTAAAGGCGCCATGCCCGGCTCGGCCGACGTTTTAACGGCGATGCAAAATGACGCCGTCCAAAAATTAAGCGCAATAAAAGAAAAAGGACTGCAATATGAACCGGTCATAGATACCGACGGTAAAATCACCGGCAAGCCCGGCTCCATAATCACGCCTTCGGAACAGTATGACAAGGAGACCGGCGCGGTGCTTTCAGACGTAGTCGGGAAAGTCACGCCTATTATAGACCGGCAAAAAGAACAGGAACAAAAAGATTATTCATACAAAGTGGGAAAAGGTCTTGACGATACTTCCAAGCCCGTCGTTAATGATTTGGGTAAATTCGGTTTGGACATAAAAAATAAATACGCGGCGCTAGTCAACGCCGCGAATGACGACACGAAACAAAAGCTGCTTAATGCGAAAACCCCCGAAGACCGGAATAAAATACAGCAGGATTATATCGCGTCGTTAAAGGATTTACAAGACATGGGCTACGCCGAAGGCAGCTCTTCTAACCGTATATCGATGGTAAACAAGAGTCTTGACAGTAATATAAAATACCTGAGCGATAAAGGTTATACAAAAGAAGCGGGGCAGGTCGCCGCTTTGCAAACGGCATATAACCAAGATGCAAAAAATATCCAAAACGCCGCCCTGAATCTTCCGTCCGGCAGCAGACGGCTGGATTCTTTTAACAAAGGGGAAGAGCAGTTGGAACAAACGTATCAAGAAAAACTGAATGATATTTTGCAGTCTGTTTCAGGCGCGCAGTAACCTATTATATAAAAACCCCTCCCGCGCTTTTTTAAGCGGGAGGGGCGTTCAATTTACTTCAATCTTATCCATAATAATTTTCTTCCCTTTGTAAGGGAAGTACCCGCGAAGCGGGGGAAGGGTTTTTATCCAGTACCGATTAACAAAAGCTTATCCCCCGGCTCAAAACCCCTCCCCGGCTTCGCCGGTACTCCCCTTATAAGGGGAGAAAAATTACATAAGTTTCTGGAATGATTTTCCGGCGGTATCCGCGTATTCTTTTACTTTATCGCTTTTTGAGTTCGCGCCCATAGACGCGATTTGCGGGATAAGCGTTTTTAAATTTTGTTTGTCAAATTTTACGTCGGACGAATAGGACGCCGTGTCCTTGCCGCTTAAAACTTCCGCCGCCGCCGCGGCGGCGCGCAAAGCGTTGATTTGCACGTTTTCATTCGCGTCGGACAAACTTCCTTTTAGAATTTCAAAGCCGGCTCCCGGCATAAAACCCAGCGCGAGCGAACATGTAAAAGCCGGCCGCGTAGAATATTTTATATTCAGGCATTTTTTAATATCCGCAGACGCGAACTGCGGCATTCTGCTTATTGAAAAAGCTATCGCCGAAGAAACTTCCGCGTCTTTTTCCTTGTCAAGCATTTTAAATAAAATCTTCGCGCTCTTCTCATTTATGAAAGTGCCCAGCATTTGCGCGGCGCCTTTTCTGACGTTAACGTCTTTGCTGCCGGCGGCGTTTTTCAGCGCGGAAATTATTTTATCATCGCCGGAATACAAATAATTTATAGCTTTCAAAGCAAAAATTTTGTCATAGGAATAAAGACTGATAACGTCGTCCGATTTTGTTTTGTCCGCCGGGTTTATTATTGAAACCGCGGCGGCGGCATAGGCTTTCAGCACAGTGTCTTTGGCGGTCTGGTAAGCGTCCTGCAGGCTCGGCAGAAGTTCTTTATTGTCCGCGCTCATCGACGTTAAAATTATCGCCGCGAAGAACTGCCGCGGGCCGTGCTCGTCAGAAGAAATTACAATGTCATATAAATTATTTTCATAACTTTTGGGCGGCGGGCAGTCCGCGAGCGCGGCGGCGGCGGCAAAAATATTTTCATTGTCCTGGGATTTTGAAAATAAATTCATCGCGGCGGAGAAATCAGCGTCGGCGGTCAAATTGCGGTTCTGCACGGCCTCCGGGATTTGCTGCGCGCTTAAAGCCGCGGCGCACAGCAATAAAAATAAAATTGTAAACGTTCTAATCATAAGGGCATTCCTTTAATTTACGGATAACACCGGTTCCAATTTAATTGTACAAAAGTTTTTTCTCAGGCGGTTAAAGCGGTTTACCCGTAGGTCTAAAGGCCCAGGCGCGGATAGGTCCAAAGGCCCTGGTTTACTTTTCATAACTTATGTATGCTTTAAGTAGAAATAAAATAAACCGGAGCAGTTATGAAACAGAACCTTAAATTTCTATTAGCCCTGGGCGACATGAAAATGGTAGTGCTTGACAGCCCCGCCCGTCAAGAAGTGTACACAAGGCAGAGAAACCCTAAAGCGGAACAGGAAAATTCTTTAAGGCGCATAGCCGACGCTTTGACGGCAAAATAAATTTTCCCCTATCCCCTCCTCAAGGGGAAAAACCCCCGGAGCATCCTCCGGGGGACTTTTTACAAAAATTATATTTTACGTAAAAAACCCAAAAAGGTTATTTGAAATAAAAAGATAACACTATATTATATATGCATAAGAAACTGATACTAACAGCAGTCATTTTGGCTTTACTTCCGTTACTGCACGCGCAGTCGTCTTTCTTGGGCGGCCTGCAGCGGTATAAGAATAAACTTAACGCGGATATCGTGCAACACGCCGCGCAGGTCTACAACGACGCCTGCGCCGGCAATCCCGACGGCGAAGACTGTATAAACGCGCTCAACAACGATGACTCCGCTTTTAAAGCCGCCGGCATCGAAGAATTTAAATTATCTTTATTTTTGCTGAACAACAATTTCAGTTTTAAAGCCCGCGGAAAAGATAACGAAAGGTTTTTCAATCTTATCGCGGAAACGGCCTATTTCCTGCCGAAGGAAGCCCAGTCATTTACCGCGCTGCTTGATAAAACCAAAGATTCTATGCCCGATGATTTGGACGACCTTATAGCCGGGCAGGATAACTCAAAACACAACGCCGTCCACACGGCCGTTATTTACACGCCGGAAAACAAAAAAGTAAAAAACATGAGGACCGCGTCCCAGAACATAAAGCCCTCTTTCCAAAGAGCAATGTTAAAAAACTTTGCTTACGACAAACGCACGAAACAATCCTTATGCAAAGCGCTGATTGAGACTGATATATACGGCAAGACGCCGTTTCACATCGCTTTAGCCAATAAAAATAAAGAAGCCTTTTTTAATCTTATGGACGCAAGCGACAAAGCCGGCTGCGACAGTGAAGAAATTTTAAACGCGTTAAACCAAAAAGCTAAAGACGGCGTATCCGTCACGGATTCCGCTTTTGAAAAAGCCGCCGGCCAAAGATATACGGACAATTCTTTTTACGCCGACCTCATAATAGACGTCCTAAAAGGCGGGCCTCTTGCCGGGGAAGAGCAGCAGCAATATGCCCGGAATAAACTTCAAAACGCAAAATCCGTAAACATCTCTAAGGCAAAACAAGCCGTCGCGTCAGCCGCGGAAGGCGCGGGAATAAACCGCGTTATTCCGCCCGATATGTTGGTCGCCATTCCGGCAAAAATAGTTATCCCGGCGGACACCATTAACACGGCGCAGATTTCGCAAATGATGAACAGGAGCAAAGTAAGTCTTGCAGTAAAGCCTGTTCAACAGACTTCTCCAGAAGAAGTAACAAGCAAAAATATAACGTCGGAAAATAAACAGCTCGTAAAAAGTCAGCCGGACGCGGAAGACAAATATGTTGTGACAACAAGCGTAAACGACTCTATAAAAAATTTCATTCCTATGACTGTCGTAAACGATACCACGGCGATAACAACAACCGCGGCAGCCGACACAATAACTTTAGTAAATAAAAATCTTACCGCGTATAATACCCCCGCGAATAAAACCGGGACGGAGATAAAATCAAAACGGCCCGTCGTTGCCAATACGCCTAAAATTTCTTATACTTCCGCCGGCGCGGCAAAGAGGCCCGTTGTAAAAACATCCGCGCAAAATACTCCGGCGCCAAAATATAAAACCGTGCCAGCCGCAGCAAAGGCGGCCGCGGATAAATATGCATATTGGAGATTGCTTGATTCCATGGGCGGTAAATCTTCATTAGCAAAAGCCCAGGCCGCCCTGGCGTTCCGGGATTATCAGCAGGCGGATAAAGATTTAACGGAAACGGCCAAAGCTAAAGAAGTTTCCCCCGAAAAAGCAAAAGAATATTTTTACCGGAACGCACAACAAGACTATATGCTTGCGCAAAATAAAAACACTATAATCGGCCGGCCGGAAATACAGATGAACCCGGAACCTGTTTACTTGGCGGTAAAAACAACCGCTCCCGCGCGCAGTTCCAACACGGCCAAAGCGGCTGAAAACAAACCTGCGGATATACAGCCAGCAACGGCGCAGGCAAATAAAGACAGCATTGATTCTAATCCGTTTTTTAAGATACAGCAGCCTGGCTGGCCTACGGCGTACAATCCCGTTCAGCGGCAAAACTCAAACAGTACAAAAGTGTCTGACAAAAAGCAACCGTCTGAAAACACAGTAACCGCGGAAGTTAAAAACAATATAAATTATAATTCGTTATTTACGCAGCAGCCGGCGGGCTGGCCTCCGGCTATTCCGGCGGAAAATACCGCTCTGCAGCAAAACTCAAAAACGGCTAAATCGTCTGACGACAAACAGAATCAGCAGAAGAACTCAAACATAACCGCGGAGACACATTCCGCGTCAAATATAACTGACGCCGCCGTTTTCACAATGCCGGCGGATGATTTTAATTTTTCTAAAAATATACCGTCGTCTAACGGCACTAAAGTACAAACGGCTAAGACCGCCGCCGCCCCGTCCGCCGATAAATCCGAGGACGGCGCGGTAATGTCCGCTTTGAAATGGGTGGGAAAAAAGCTCGGGGTATATTCGGAGCCGAAACCTTTTGTCGGTCTTGACAAGATTTACGGGGAAGAAAATTTTAAAATTCTCAGAGAAAAAGCGGAAGAAATAGGAAAAGTACATGATTACGCCACCGCGCCCTTGTTACCCGGCCTGGCTAATGATGATTCTGCGCTGCGCAAGAAATGGAAAGACAAAGAACAGAGACTGATAGATAAATATATGGCTCTGGCGAAACAAAATCCCGAAGGCTACGACAGGGCAATAGACCTTCTCCGCCCGATGGTATCATCCACCTGTTCTAATCTGAAGCCGTATGAAGTGCCCGCTTACACCAACGAAACGGATTCCACGGCGGTAAACGGCAACAACAAAAATTAATTTTAAATCCGCAAATTCCCCGCCGTTCCGAACGGCGGGGAATTTTTTTGGTTTGTAAATTAAATCTGCCGACGGGCCGCGCCGCCTTATCTAATTATTTAATATTACAAAATATTGCTCAGGCTATATACTGTCCCCGCTCCTCTCAATTCTGTATACTGTTTTTTATGAAAACAGGATATTTCGGTTTTACTCTTATTGAGCTTTTAGTCGTCGTGTTAATCATCGGCGTGCTGGCCGCCATTGCGCTGCCGCAGTATCAGACCTCCGTCGAAAAATCGCGTTTCGCGGAAAGCTTTCTGCTGGCAAGCGCGCTCGGCCGCGCGCAAGATATTTATAAACTGAGCAATGACGGACCGGCCCTAACTTTTGACGCGCTGGATATTACGCCGCCCACGGGCACGATATCGGCTACCGCCGCGGGCGGGCTGGCGCATCAGAGCGGCGGCGGGCTGCGCGGTCCTTTTTTTGATTATGTTATTGATTCGACAAATAACTCTTTTTGGAACGGCGCGGTAATAGTAGTCCGCAACGCCGGGAAATTTAACGCGTGCGGTTTTGTTTATTCGAACGGAGTAATATACTGCGCGCAGCTTACCGGCTCTACGCTGCCTTTTTGCGTTAATCAGTACGGCGGAATAAAAATACAGACAAATAACGCCGGCTGGGATATATATTCAATAAAACACTAGACCGTTCTTCTAATTATTTCAAAATAAAAAAATCCCCGGACAAAGCCGGGGATTTTATTAAGGTCAGACTGTCATTATTCTAATATGTATTGCCGTCGCACTCATACCCGCCCGAAATAGGCGCGCAGCACTGGTATGCCGAACCCGGCCCTTGTATCTGTAAAGGAGTAAAGCGGCCGTCGCCGCAAACGCAACATCCGGTGGCTCCCACTTTAAGACCTCTGCCCGCGGGGCATTTACCGCTGGCATCGGGCTTAAGACCGGTTATGCAGTAACAGCACCCGAAACCTTGTTTGCTGGAGTCAAAATAATTATCAGGATTATAGTTGTACGCGTCGTATCCGCTTGAGCTGCAGAAATATGAAAGTCCGTCCCCGTATACCATAAGACAAGTCGGCCTCTCGCAGCAGGAATCCGATTTGCTCTTACCGCTTATTACTTGCTGATACCGGTCGTCATTAGCTTCTACGGCGTTATAGAATCCGGCGGGACAAGAATAGTTGCTTGTATTAAAACAATCCCATGAACAGATGCCGCCGTAATTAAACTCACAACATTCACTTTGGGAATGACCTGGAGGGATAACTCCGTATCCGCAGCATTGCGTCATTGTCGCAGGAGCGTAATTTGCCTGCCCGCACCGGCATTTTAAATATGCATCCGAGTACTGTGAAAAACCAGAAGAAGCAACAAACAGCAGACACAACAGGGTAAAGAGTTTAACTCTTAAAGACATAGAAAAGCCTCCTTAATAATTTTGGAATCACTCTTATATTATAAACCGGGAAAACCTTAATCCAAAATAACTAAAAAGGCTATGTTCTTTTACGTCTGAGACAATTCCGCTTGCCTGTGACGCTGAAATATTATTTTTTGACTTTTTTGGAGTTTTTGGGAATAAAATAAGGG